>NZ_PVNL01000001.1 GCF_002994635.1 Enhygromyxa salina
GGTGTCCCCCGTCTCAGTCTGCGCCTGAGTGTCAGCTCCGGTCTCACCAGACGAGCCATCCGAGACCAAGTCGTCGCCACACGCAACGGTGAGCGAGAGGGACAGAACCGAAACAACCATGAGATGCTCGCGGGAGCGCATCGCGCGATCATAGCCAAGATCACTCAGTGTGATCAGGGCCGGGCCGAGCCGTGGCGCCAGATCGCGTTGGAGACGAACTCAGTGCCAGTTTCGGGACCGCGCAAAAATCTATAGCGGGCCACACGCTCATCGTGCCGAGTCGCCGACCGGGCGGTCGCGATCACAGCCCGCGCTCAGCTCAGAAGCTCCCGCAGCGCGGAATCGATCGCTGAGAATTCAAATTCGAACCCGGCGGCGAGCAGGCGCTTGGGCACCGCTCGCTGGCTGTCGAGCAGCAGCGCCTGGCCCATCTCCCCGAACAACACCCGGACCCCGAGCTTGGGCACGCGCATGAAGGTTGGTCGCCCGAGCACCCGACCGAGCGCCGCAGTGAACGCCGCGTTGTCCACGGGGTTTGGCGCGGCCAAGTTGTACGCGCCGATGCAGTCGTCGTGATCGAGCAAGTACATCAACGCCGCGGCGACGTCCCGCACGTGCACCCAGGCCATCCACTGATCACCGCGGCCGATCTCGCCTCCGAGCCCGAGCCGAAACGGACCGAGCATCGTCCCGAGCGCGCCGCCGTTCGCGTCCAACACCACGCCGAACCGCGCCAGACACAGTCGAACGGGAGGCCCCGGGAGCTGCTCCACCTCCCGCGCGGCGGCTTCCCAGGCCTGGGTGACGCCAACTAGGAATTCATCCGCGCTGCCTGGCTGGCTGTGTTCGTCGAGCGGCTCGGCGCCCCGGTCGCCGTAGATCCCCACCGCCGAGGCGTTGATCAACACCCGCGGCCGCTCGCTCGCCGACGCGATCGCCTTGACCACCGAGCCGGTCGCGTTTGTCCGGCTCTCCAAGATCTTGCGCTTCTTTGTGGCCGTCCAGCGCCCGGCGATGCTCTCGCCGGCGAGGTTGACCACCGCGTCGAAGCCCGACAGCGCGTCGGCAGCATCGAAACCGCGGCGGGGATCCCAGCCGATCATGGACGGCCCCGGCGAGCGCGACACGCCCACGACCTCGTCACCCCGCTCGCGCAGGGCCGCGCTCAGGGCTCCGCCGATCAGTCCTGTCGCCCCTGTGATCGCCACGCGCATGCTCGACCAGGCTAGCAGGACTTTGCCCGCCCGCGGTGGCGGGCCTGCGCCTCGTGAAGCACGACGAGGCGCGGGCCGGTACGGACTATGAACGCCAGACGCTGGCTTCGCGCGCGGCGAAATCCTCGAAGCGCCCTGGCGCGCGCCCCAGCACACGCAGCACGGCCTCGGACACCCGGTCTTCGGCCCCGGCGGCGATCGCCGTGTCCATCGCCGCGAGCGCGTCCGCGTACGCGGGGAGCATGCCCATGGCGACCATCCGATCGCTCAACTGGGCCTGCGTGAGCGTGTGGTGGCGGACGGGGCGGCCGGCCACGCGCGAGAGGATCGCGGCGACCTCGTCGTACGACAGCGTCCGCGGCCCGGTCAGGATCAGATCTTCGTTTGTGACCTCGACGTCGGTCAGCGCCCGAACGGCGACCGCGGCGATGTCCTCGGCGTCGATGAAGCCAATCCGCCCCTCGTTCGCGGCCGTGTAGAGCAGGCCCTCGTCGCGGATGGTTGCGAGGTGCTGCGCCTCGGAGAAATTCTGCATGAACCAAGTCGGCCTGAGCACGACCCACTCGGGCGCGTGGCGTCGCAACCACGTATGGACCTCGCCCATCATGGGTCCGCCCTCCTCCACTGACGACGCGCTGAGCAGCACAAAACGCTGGACCCCTTGCTCGAGCGCGCGCTCGAGCAAGGGGGCCATGATCGGCAGCTGCTCAATCGCATCGGTGGGCGCGAGCACGTAGATCGCCGCGACGCCGTCCAACGCGGCCGCGTGGGTCGCGTGATCGGACCAGTCGAAGCGCACGACCTCAGGCCCAGCTGGCGAGCGTGACGTCGTTCGGGGCTCGATGCCGCGGGAGCGCAGCTGGGCCGCGATGCGCCGGGCGGTCTTGCCAGATCCCCCGGTCAAGAGAACGCGGCCGGTCATTGGGCTGCGCCCCCACTCGCGGCGCGCAGGGCCTCGACCCCACCCACAGCCGAGAGCACGATCAGCGGGTTCCAGTAGTCGCGGTAGTGGACGATCTGCCCCTCGCGGACCCGGATCACCGATATGTAGCGCTGATTGTAGGGCTCGCCGGTTTGCACGCCCCGGCCCGTGCAGCCGAACTCGAGCACGAATACGCCCGCCTCGCGGCTCGGGTGCACGACCAGATCGTGCATCTCGTCGAACTCGAGCAGACCCGCGACCTGCTCGAGGTGGCGGGCCAGCGCCGGGCGGCCCTCGAGCCGCTCGACGCTGCCGGTCGGGCTGTACGGGAACTCCATCACGACGTGGTCCGCGAGCATCTCGAGGAAGGTCGTGGCGTCGGTCCGCAGGGCGTCGCCTAGGGCACGCCGCAGGAGGTCGGAGAAGCTCGAGATCGGGTCTGGAAGTGGGGTCGAGTTCATGGTGTTGATCCTGACTGGATGGAACGGTATCGTTCCGACCAAGATATGAGCCAAGACCGGACGAAACGCAAGCGTTCCGACGCTCCGGCGAACGATGAGTCGACAGATACATCGACACGGGCGCCGAGCGGCGCGGCGGTGATGCAGCCGACCGTGACCGCCGCGCTGACTCGGGCGCTGTTCGAGGAATGGGCCGCGCGCGGCTACGCGGCCATCAGCCTCGAGCGCGTCGCCAAGACCGCCGGCGTGGGCAAGGCGGCCCTGTATCGGCGGTGGTCCTCGAAGCTTGCGATGGTCAGCGAGTGTTCGGAGCAGCTCGGGATCGAGCTGGCGACGATTCCAGACACCGGCACGCTCGAAGGCGACGTCCGCAAGCTACTTGGCGGCCTGCGACGGCTGCTTCGCCACCCGATCGTCAGCCGAATTTTGCCGGACCTGCACGCAGAGATGCCCCGCAATCCCGAGCTGGCCCAGGCGATCCGTGGGCGCCTTCAGACCGAGCGCCGCCGTCGAGCCGCGACGATCGTCGAGCGAGGGATCGCCCGAGGCGAGCTCGACGAGCGTGTCGATCCCGAGCTGGTCAATGACATCCTCGGCGGCGTGATCTACTGGCGGATGATCGTGACCGGGGGCCAGGCCGACAGCCGCTATCTCGACCGTCTGACTCGCTTCGTCGTCGCCGGCATCCGTGAACAGGTCTCGCGCGAGTGAGCGCGAACCGGTGGCGCGGGTCTCGGGGCGTCCGTGAGCCAGTTCAAGCCAGCTTGGTCATGTCGCCCGCCCCGCGCCGTCGCGCAGTCCGTCGGTCAGAAGATCGACCATGCGCTGACTGTGGAGCGCTCCCCTCGTCCGCCGAGTCCTCGTCTGATGTAGGATCGCGGACCCACAGCTGCCGATGACTCTCCCTGGTACTCACGCGCTCGGTCTCGGCGTGTTGTTCACGCTCTTCGCCAGCGCGTGCGTGAGCGTGCCGCTGGCCGACCCGGTCCAGTTTGCGGTCGACGACGACCAACTCCGCGACGCCGGGGCCCACCGCGAGATCAACGCGGCCGCGCAGTCCCTCAGCGCCGATCCGGCCCTGCATCTGCTCATCGTCGGTCACGCCGACGAGGACAACACGGAGGACTACAACCGCGCGCTCTCGCTGCGCCGGGCCGAGAGCGTCCGCGCGCGCATCCTCGTCGCGGCGCCCGATCTCGAGGCCCGCGTGCGCGTCGAGGCTCGCGGCGAGTGGGACGCCACCGACCCCGGGTCCGACGAGCAGGCCAAGTCCCGCAACCGTCGGGTCGAGCTGCGGTTTTACTACCCACGCCACTGCGAACCCTCGTTCGACGCCGCGTTCTTGGCCTGCGAGTGGTCGCGCCTGCCCGAGCCCCCGCGAGCGCCCGCGCCCGAACCAGCGCCCGACGAGCCGGGCCCCGAGCTCGAGCCCGAACCAGCGCCGCCGTCGGCCCCGTCACCGCGCCAGCGCCAGGACTTTCGCGGGCCGTACTTGTTCGGCCTGGGCGGCTACGCGATAAGCTCGGGCGAGTACCTGCGTCAGCACGGCCGCTGGGGGGTCGGCGGTGGCTACCTGTGGGGGATCGGCGACGAGTTTCGGATCGCGCTGGGCATGCAGTTCGACCACCTGATTGACGTCGGCTTCCTGTTCGCGCAGTCCGGCGGCTGTGCGCCGTTTTGTTCGCGGGTCGATCGCAGCCAGATCCGCGTGGCGCCCGAGCTGCGGATCGGCGGCGCGCGCGGGGGCCTGTGGGGGTGGCTGCGGCTCTCGGCCGGCCTGGTCATGCAGCACAACGAGGCGCGGCTGGGCCAGGAGGCCGACCAGCCCGAGCCGGTCGAGCTCACGGCGGCGCGCTGGGATCCAGGGGCCGTGTTTGGGATCGGCCCCGGGATCGCCGTGACCCTGACCGCCCACCTGTTCTTGCTGATCGACGCGACCGTGAGCTACTCGGTGGTCCCCAGCGCCGGCGGAGGCGGGGGCGGATCAGGCATCTACGACGCTGGCGCAGGCCTGGGCTGGGTTTTCTAGCGCGGGCGCGCGCGGTCTGACACCCGGAGATCGCGCAAATTTGGTCCGGCGGACAGGACGCTTCCCAGCGCGCCCGCTCCTGGGTTACGCTGCGCGCCAAGCCATGTTCGATTTCCCCATCGCCGAGCTGATCACGCCTGAAGAACAAGTGGCAGTCGCCCGCTGCGTCGCGATCATGGCGTCGAAAGACGACGACGTCGCCGACAGCGAACGGCACTTCGTCGAAGAGCTGATGGGCCAAATGATGCTCCTCCCCGAGGAGCGCGATCGCGTCCGCCACGAGTTCGACAAGCCCAACGACATCGTCGAGGTCGCCAAGGGCGTCAAGCATCGCGAGGCCCGGATCTTCTTGTACTACCAGGCCGTGTGCGCCGCGATGGCCGACAATGTGCTGGTCGAGGGTGAGATCGACGCGCTGCTGTCACTCGCCCAGGCGTTCGAGTTCGACACCGAGGTCGCGCGGCTGTTCGTGACGTGGGTGCAAGACAGCCTCGAGCTGCGCGAGCGCGGCCAGCAGCTCCTGATGGAGCTGTAGTTCCGTACTGCTGCAACCCCGAACGAATCTCGGGCTCGAGGTACCGGGAGGCCGTCGTGCATTGCACCACGGACTTCTAGGTTCAGATCCGCGCGGGCGGTAGGCTCCCGCCATGCCCATCACATCTGCTCGCGCGTTCGCGTTGCTCAGCTCGCTCGGGATCGGGATTGCCTGCACAGACTCCGGGGGCAGCGCCGAGACCTCGAGCGCGCAGACGGATGACGGCACGGGCGCTGGCGACGGTGATGGCGACTCGGGCGATGGCGATGGCGACTCGGGCGATGGCGATGGCGATGGCGACTCGGGCGACGGCGACGGCGACCCGGGCGACGGCGACCCAGGTGACGGCGACGGCGACTGCGAGCCGATCGTCCTGAGCTCACTCGAGGCGTTCCCCACGGCCTCTGGCGCAGGATCGATCGCCAGCGGGGGTCGGGGCGGCGCGGTCCTTCACGTGACCAACCTCGCCGACAGCGGGCCCGGCAGCTTTCGCGCGGCGATCACCGCGACGGGCCCCCGCACGATCGTGTTCGACGTCTCGGGCCGGATTGACCTCGAGTCTCGAATCGAGCTGATCGACGTGCACAGCGATCTCACGATCGCAGGCGAGACCGCCCCCGAGGGCGGGATCACGATCGCAGGTAATACGCTGCTGTTCGCGGGCGGGTACGACCTGCCCACGCTCCCAACCGACAATCTCATCATTCGCCACACCCGGTTCCGCAATGGGAGCTACACGGGGGAGCCCGACGTCTACGACCACAACTGCATCATTAGCGGTGGGACTGACCGGTTCATCTTCGACCATGCATCATTTAGCTTTTGTGACGACCAAGCGATCTCGATGATCTCGCCGTGGGGTCCGCTGCAAGACGGCACCGTCCAGCGCAGCATCTTCTCGGAGAACGCGACGGCGATCATCTTTGGGCTCGCAGAGGTCTATCCGGCCGACCGGATCAGCACGCTGGAGAACTTGTTCGTGCATCAGAGTCACCGGACGCCCAACATCGGCGATGGCGGCAGGTACGACGTCATCAACAATGTCGCGTTCAACTGGGGCGGACGACTGACGAACGTCAACGGCGCCAGCCCGGAGGTCAACTATGTGGGCAACCACCTGACGGCGGGGGATGACTCGGGCGCGAACAACAAGGTCCAGCTCGGCGGGGGCGACCACAGCCCCTCGATCCATACCGCCTACAACTACCACAGCGTGCTGTATCCGGCGCCGCAGCTGGACGACCGTGGCATCTGGTCCGACTTTTGGACCAACGACCCCGTCGCCGACATCTACTTCACCACCACCGCGCACCCGCTGCTGCCGAGGACGAACGTCCTCGACGCCCAGGCGGCCCGCGAGCTGGTGTTGGCGGATGTCGGCGCCAACGCGTTTGTCAGCGACGATGGCGTCCCCGGTCGCTACCTCGACGACTATGACGTCGAGCGGATCAACGACGTCGTCAATGAGGTCAGCCGCGATCCGTTCAACAAGTCATGGACCCAGCCGGTCCTGCCGCTCAACACCCGCGCTGACGGGTTCTACTCGTCGTTGCCGGACATCCCCGCGTTCTTCGTGGAGGCCCACGGCATCCGCTCCAACGCGGACGTCATCGACGAGTACTCGTTCGGTGCGTGCACGATCGTGAACGCAGCAGGCTACAGCGCCTTCGAGATGTACCTGTTCTTCGCGGCCGGCGACTGGGATCGGCTGCAGGGCTGACCGGGCCCGGGGTTTCGGATATGCTCGGCCGCATCGCATGACTGGCCGCGCACGACTCTCCAGCCTCACACTGTCGCCCCTGGTGCTCGGCCTGCTCGTGAGCGCGGTTGCGTGTGGCGGCGAGGCCACTGGCGGGACCTCGCCGTTTGCCACGGCCACGCTCACCAACGCCAGCGCCAGCGCCAGCGACACGAGCGGCGGCGATGGCGACGGCGATCCCGGTGACGGCGACGGCGATCCCGGCGACGGGGACGGCGATCCGACGCTGTTCGACGTGGGCAGCGGCGAGGGCGACGGCGACGGCGACGGCGACGGCGAGTGCACGCTCCCGCACACGCCCTGCGACGCCGACACCAGCGACCCGTTCAACGCGATCGGCCTCGGCTGCGTCGGCGAATTGCAGATCAGCCCCTCGATCGACGCCCACCAGGACGGCATGGGGATCCGCTCGAGCTTTGGCGCGACCGACACCTACGATCCGCGCGAGGGGTCATCCTACTTCGTGCTCTCGACTGGCCACGTGGCCGAGCTCGACGACGAGCCGACTGACCCAGGCAACCAGATCTTCCATTGCAACAAGTGGTTCTCGCCCGGCGACGGGATGGACACCACCCAATTTCCGGCGCCGATCAAGAAGACAAACGTCAACGGCGATTGCCTGGTCGACCCCGGGTTGATCGGCACGGGCGACTGCTCGAACACGATCCAGGCCCAGTTTCAGCAGAGCGGGTTCAAGTACGACTATCAGGAGATCCGCCTGACCACGACCGTGCCCGACGACGCGCACGCGCTGGCGTTTGACGTGGCCTACTTCACGACCGAGTGGCCCGTGTTCGCGGGGCAAAACTACAATGACATGTTCATCGCGTGGCTCGAGGCGCCGAACTGGACCGGCAACATCTCGTTTGACGACAGTGGGCACGCGCTGTCGCTCAACGCCGCGTTCTTCGACTACGAGGACCAAGATGGACAGCTGCCCGAGTTTGCGGGCACCTGCATGCGCTACGGGGCCGGCACGCCGTGGCTGACGACGACCGCCGAGGTCGTGCCTGGTGATCAGATCGAGCTGGTGTTTGCGATCTTCGACCTCGACGACGTCAACCTCGACAGCTTCGTGTTCCTCGATAACTTTCGGTGGCTATGCGAGGGCAGCGGCGGGCCCTCGACCGTGCCCATTCCCTGACCTGCGACGCTTGGCAAGCTAGCGATGGCGTTGGGAACACGGTCAATCCCTGGCCTTCGAGATTCGCAGGCCGAGCGCGCCAACGGACGTCACCAACGCCAGCCACGTGACGGCGGTCCAGCCCCAGGTCTCCAGCAGCACGCCGCTCAAACCCGCGCCGATCGACATGCCAATGAACATGCCCGTGAACAGCACGGCGTTGAGCCGGCTGCGCGCGGCCGGCTCGAGCCCGTAAATTATGGTTTGGTGGGCGATCAACGTCACCTGCACGCCGAGATCAAAGCCGAGCACGCTCACCCCGATCAGCCACAGCTGTCCGTGCGGTGTGAGCAAGGGCGCTAGCGCGATGATCCCAAACGACAGCGCGGCCAGCCCCGCGCCCAGCCGCGTCACCAGCACTGGACCCTTTCGATCCGCGAGCCGGCCAGCCACGGGCGCAGCGAGTGCCCCGGCCGCCCCCGCCAGACCAAAGGCCCCTGCCGCTGCGCTGCCCAGATGAAACGGCTCGTCGTGCAGCATCAGCGCCAGCGTCGACCAGAACGCGCTGAAGCCGACCGACAACAGACCCTGGGCTATCGCCGCCCGGCGCAGCGCGGAGTGCCGCCGCCACAGGACCAGCAGCGATCCAAGCAGCGCCGAATAGGCCAACGCCGTGGTCGGCTTGACGCGGGGCAGGCCGCGCATGGCCAACACCCACACCACGACGATGCTGGCGGCGGCGCCCAAAAACATGGTGCGCCACCCGAAGCTCTCCGCCACCAGCCCACTGATCACCCGCGACAGCAAGATGCCCATCAGCACCCCTGTCATCACCGTGCCGACCACCTTGCCGCGACTCGTCTCGGGCGCGAGTGTGGCCGAGGCCGACACGACATCTTGAGCCAAGGTCGCGCTCAGGCCGATGACGAGGCTCGCCGCCAACAGGATCTCGAGGTTCGAGGCGACCGCGCTGACCAACAGAGCTCCGGCGAGCACGGCCGCTTTGATGATGATGATGCGCCGACGGTCGAAGCGGTCACCGAGCGGCGCGAGAAACAAGATCCCAAACGCGTAGCCGAGCTGGGTGAGCATCGGGACCAGGCCGATCTCCGTGTCCGAAGCTCCGATCGCCTCCGCCATCACCGCCAGCATCGGCTGGCTGTAGTAGAGCGAGGCGACCGCCAGGCCGGCGATGCTCGCCAGCAGTCCAATCAGAGCCGGGCCGAACCGAAGCGCCCGAAATTCCGCGGAGTCGGCCATCACCTCGTCATGCGAAGCTTGAATGAGGCTCGCCATGCATTTCACCGTAGCGTGTCACCGGGTTGGCTTGTAGACGGCCGAGAAACATATCAGTCATACTTCGGGCGTATGACCAAGTCTCCCCAATCCGAGATGCGCCGCGGCTCCCGTCCGGTCGCCACCTGGGGCACGACGGATCGGCTCGACCTGCTCCAGACCTACGTGCAGATCATCGAGGCGGGCAGTCTGTCCGCCGCCGCGGCTCAGCTCGGCACAACCCAACCCACGGTCAGTCGTCGGCTACAGCAGCTCGAGCGAGCCTTGGGGCGACAGCTGCTGAACCGCTCGACCCACAAGATGAAGCCGAGCAACGACGGTGAGCGCTGCTACCGTCGGGCCAAGGAGCTGCTGGCTAGCTGGGAGGCGTTCGACGCCGAGCTCAAGGGCGACGACGCCGAGCCAGAGGGCCTGCTGCGCGTCGTCGTGCCCCACGCGTTTGGTCAGCACATGCTCGTCGACGTGGTCGCGGAATTCATGCGCCGGCACCCCAGGGTGACCATCGAGTGGGAGCTGCGAGACACCGCGCCAGACTTCATCACCGAGGGGGTCGACTGCGCGATCTTGGTAGGTGAAGTCCGCGACCCGCTGACTGTCGCCATTCGCCTGGCCGAAATTCCACGAATTGTCGTAGGCGCGCCGTCGGTGCTGAACGGGGCCAAGCGGCCGAGCAACGCGCAGGAGCTCGCCCGCCTGCCCTGGCTAGCCTTCAAGACGTTCTATAAAAATGATGTCACGCTCAGCCACCACGCCACCGCCGAAGTTTGTCGGCTCACGGTGCGCCCGAAGTTTGGCACCGATAACTTGTACGCGCTGCGCAGCGCGGCCCTGCACGGTCTGGGCGTGTGTGTGATGTCCACGTGGATCGTCAGGGATGAGCTCGCCAAGGGCAGCCTGATCCGCCTCGCTCCGGACTGGGAGGCACCGCCGCTGCCCCTGTATTTGACTTACCCCTACACGAAATTTCAGCCGCCTCGAGTGCGTCGCTTTGTGGACGCGACGCGCGAGCTCATGACCGCCGCGCTGGGTGACACCGTGATCGAGAGCCCAGCACGAAAGCCCAGGTCGCCGGGCTGATGCCGCGAGCAGCCGATCAGTTTGGAGTCGCGTCGTCAGGTGCGTCTGGGGCCGGTCAATCCATATCAGGCCGAAGCTGTATCCGGCTTACTGCGAGCGCCGAGTCGACAACGGCAGGAGCGGCCCCAGATGTGCCTGGCGTCGTGAAGTCAAACCGGTCGGTGCTCTAGGAGACCTAGTCCACGACGACCGGGATCTCGAGCACGTTGTTGTCGTAGCGGCGCTCGACCAGGGTCGAGTGGGCCTTCTCGTCCGGCGGCATGTTGACCTCCATGCGCAGCGTGTACTCGCCGACCGGCACGTCGGTCACGTCGATCCACTGGCAGTCGAGGTGGGCCCCGTAGGTGTCGGACCAGCCCAGCGTCAGGCCCTGATTGAAGCAGGTGTAGACCCGGTCTTCCTCGCCCAAGAAATCCCACGCCCAGCTGTCCCAGTCGACCAGGCAAAACGCCTGCTTGTGACCGGCGGCGATCACATCGTCACCGTCGAGCAGGTAGTACGCGGCGTAGTTGTCGAAGTGGTGGTGCGCGTGGCAGGGCGAGAAGGTGTAGAGATCCGGGTGGTTGGCGGGGATCCCCAGGACCAGGTCGCGCGCGCCGACGTTGGCGGTCTTGGTGTCGAAGCGCAGCACCTTGCGCCAGCCAACACCATCGACGCAGCCTTCGTAGAGCGAGCACGAGTCGGGCGCGACCCAGATCAGCTGGGTGTAGACCGACAGATCCCAGTCGAGCACGGTCAGATCCGGCGCGTCGCAGCCGAGCGGACCGGTGAGCGGACCGCCCGGCTGCAGCGGGGGCGTGTCGCCGAGCTCGGGCGCTGGGTAGTCGCAGCGATAGACCCCGTCGTAGACCGGCCCCTCGGGACAGCACAGCAGCTCGGCCCCGCAGGCCGGCTCGGGGTTGTTGGGATCACACAGCGAGCCCAGGCCCTGCGCGCACACGTCGGTGTTGGGGTAGCCCTCGACCAGGACCTCGTCAATCGCGGCCTCGACGACCACGGCCTCGGGGACCACCAGATCAGTAGCCGTGATCCGCAGCCGCGTGTCGGGGACCAGCTCGATCCCGCAGGCCGCGAACGCGACCGATGTCCACAGATTCTCGGGCTTGGCCCCCGCCCCGCCGTCGAGCTTCTCGAGCACGTGGACGGTGACGCCGCCTAAGGCGTCGGGATCGGGGACCAGCAGCGCGAGCTCGAGGCTCACCCCGGTCGGCACCAGATCCGAGCGATAGAAGAAGCGCGCGAGTGAGACGCTGATGCTGGTCGCGGAGCTGGGATCGAACGGCGGTGAGGTCAGCACCACCGCGCCACCGTCGACGTCGGCCTGGCCGTGCGTGCCGCCCGGGTTGTCGCCCGTGAAATAGCAGTCGCCCGCCTGGCAGGCGCCGGGCTGAGCCAGCTCGCTGTCGACGTCGTAGACCTGCTGCGGCGTGCCCCGAACCCACGCGCCCGTGCTCGCGTCGCCGCTGACGGTCCAGCCCCGATCGTCGGAGAAGTCGTCGAAGAACAGCAGCTTGGTGTCGCCGTCCCAGCCGGTCGTGAAGCTCCACGTCTCGCTGTCGGGTGACTCGACGCTGGGATCGTCGCGCTCGAACGCACGCACGCGCCAGGTGTAGCTGCGCTCGCTCAGCAGGTTGAGCGGGCCCGTGCAGGTGCCCGCGAACCCGTACTCGCCGGTCTCGCCGTTGGCGAGCTCGACGTCGTCAACCCACACGCGATAGCCGAGTTCGTCGCCGTCGGGATCATTGGCGGGGTCCCAACACAGCTCCGACACCACCGCGACGTCGAGCGACTCGTGGGTGGGGCTGGCCAGGCGCGGCGCGGCGGGGGCCTGATTGGGCGGCGCGTCGGTGTCGCCAGCGGACTCGCTCGACCCGCCGTCGGCCTCGGCACCCGGCGCGGGCTGGCAGCCCACCCCGAGCAGACCCAGGACCAGCGTGACGCCCGAGCGAGTCAACCTGGCGCCCACGCGCCCTCGTCGAAGTTCGGGAACGTGACCGTGCAATTGGCGGCGCTGGTGATGCCCTCGATGCGGACGATCCCATGCCGATCCGTGCGCCGCCTGACGACCTTGCCGGTCGCGAGGGTCACCTCGCACATGATCCCCACGATGCCGCTGTCATCCTCGCCGACCAGCAGGATCTCGACCCAGTGGGGCTGCTCGTCGAACATGGGCTGCAGCTGGGAGGGCATGACCTGCGGCGGCTCGTAGCGCTCGATCACACCCGGCGTGACCCGGGGGACCACCGTGGGCAGCTCGTGGCAGACCACGCCCGTGAACGAGTCAGCGCCCGCGCCCCTGCGAACGTCACGGTGTCGAACGTGCTCGGGGCGGTGACTCGCAAGCTCGCGCTCGAGCCCGCGAAACGCTGGGTCGCCACGGTGCAGCGCGAGCAGCCGCCGAAGCTCGAGCGGCGTCAGCTTGCGAGCCCCGCGAGGCGCCGAGGTCCGACGGTCGCCGAACTCGTACTCGACACCTCCCAAGCGGATGCGACGGGCCCACACGCTCGATCTTCTCACACGGTTAAAACCCCGACAACCACGGCTTGCTCGGGTCCGGTCAGCGTTGCAGGCTGAGGTCGTGCACGGCGCGATCCCACGCAGGCGCGAGGCGCTGCACCACAAGCTGGCGGGAGCCTTGGTCGCCGCCGCGCTGGTGACCGGCGCTGGGGTGGGGTCGGTCCACGCCGCCAACGAGGCCCATGTCCGCACGCCCGTGTTGTGGCCGACGACGTGCGGGCGCGTGATCGATCGCAGCGTCGATCCGATCGCCCACTTCGAGTATGGGATCCCAGCGCAAGACACGACGATCGGGCCCGACGAGCTGCCCGACAGCCGCACGCACCAGTTCGTCGCGCTGTGTCGCCAGCACCCGCTGACCGAGCTGCTCCCGGTCTGGATCACCCGCGACGACGTTCAGCGCAGCGTCGAGCTCGGCCTGCTCGAGCCAGACACGGTCACCTACCGGGAGATCCTCGACGAGACCACGGTCTGGGCCGGCTGCTTCACCCGCATCACGGCCGATGACGATCGCCGCCCGATCAGCTTCGAGCAGGCGGCGACCGGGGTCGACTGGGACACCAGCGCGGTCGAGCGCGGCGTGTGGACGATCGCGGGCTACACCTTCGAGCCCAGCTTGAACCTGTGGCGCGAGCGGCCCGGGTTCGTGAAGATCCTCGACGACCCCAGCGACCCCGCGCAGGACCTGCCGGCTGTGGCGCTGCTCGGGCAAGAGCAGGCCGCAGCGCCCGGCGAGGCGATCGTGCTCGAGGCCTGCGTGGACGCGTACGGCCCGGCCGAGATCACGATCGAGTGGGCCCTGTTCGCGCCCTCGCTGAGCTGGCAGCCGCTCGCCACGCTGACCGCGGACGCCGACGGGCCCCTGGACCTCAGCGTGGTCGCGCCAGCCGCGGCCGCGAACTCGGAGATCCTGATCCGCGCCCGGATCGTCGACGCGCTCGGGCGCGAGTATGTCGGCCACGCGCCCGCCCGGGTGGCGGTGCTGGCTTGCCCCGATCCCGGCCCCGCGTGCGTCGAACCGCCGCCACCCGAGCGCCCCGAGGCAGGCTGCGCGACGACATCCCAACCACCGAGCGGGCTGTTGCTCGCGATCGCGTGGCTGCTCGCGTGGGTCCGCGTCCGTTCACGCCGGACGGATCAGCCCGCGGGTGGCCATGCGCGCGCGCAGCATCGCCACGCTGTCTCGCGACGCCCGGATCCAGCCGCGATCGCCCCCGGGCTGGCCCTTGGCGACCATCGCCGCGAGCTCGAGCTGCCCGCCGAAGTTGGCCCCGGGCACGAACACGGTCGGATCCGCGGGCGCCACGACGATCGGCAGGGCGATCGGCGGCCGCGGGTTGTCGATCAAGTCCGGGTCGATGCAGCTCGACAGATCCGCGGTCGCGGCCACCCGCTCGTTGAGCGGCGCCAGCCCCCAGCGGACCGCGACCGTGGCCGCGATCGAAGCATGATCGAACACGGTCCCGTTGACGCAGCCGGCCCGAACCTGCCCGCCCACGACCAAACTCGGGACCCGAAACCCGAGCTGCTCGAACCCCGGGTGCGGATCGACGGTCAGCGGCGGCGGGACGTGGTCATAGAAGCCGCCGTGCTCGTCATAGGTGACGACCAGCAGCGTCCGTCCCCAGTTGGGGCTGGCCGCCAGCGCGTCGTAGATCTGGGCGACGAACGCCTGGCCGTCGCGGACGTCGGCCGGCGGGTGATCATCGTTGCCGATCACGGGCCCCGCCGTCAGCACCGGATCAATGATGCAGAAGCTCGGCAGCTCGCCGTTCTCGGCGTCGGTGAAGAACTCACCGAGGTGGACCACGTGCTCGGCGTCGCCGGGGGTCCCGTAGGTGATCACGAACGGCAAGTTCGCGTAGTAGTAGCGATGCGACACACCCGCGTCGGCGAGCTGATCGAAGATGCTCGCGACCCCCTCGATCGGATCGTTGGACTGGGTCCCGGCCGAGTCGGCGCAGTGCAGGTAAAAGCGATTGGGCCAGGTCGACGACATGACCGAGCAAAACCAGCGATCACACAGGGCGTACTCGTCGACCAGCGCGTGATAGACCCCGAGCTGCGGCCGCAGGTAGTAGTTCATGACCTCGGCGAAGGTCGCGGCGCCCTTGCTCTCGAACTCGGTGACGAACCCGTCGTTGGCGCCCGCGTTGAACTGCGCGTGCGAGGCATTCCACGAGTGCGGCGGATCCTCGTCGTGGACCCACAGCCGGGTGTTGGCCACGCTGATCGGAGCGCCCTGGATCGTGGGGTTGGTCTCGGCCCCGGTCAGCCCGTCGACCGGCAGGCCCTCGACCAGCGACAAGCCGCCAAAGTAGTGGTCGAAGCTGCGGTTCTCCATCATCACGACCACGATGTGATCGATGCCAGACAAGAGATCGGCGGGGCTGAGATCGCTCGACTCGCACAGCTCGTAGCCGCCCTCGTCGGTGTCGGTTCCGGTCTCGGTGTCCGTCTCGGTGCTCGAGTCTCCGGTCTCGGTGTCGAGATCGCCATCGCCGTCACCCGTGCCACTTCCACTCCCAGTCCCACTCCCACTCCCACTCCCAGCGTCCGACTCGCCGCCACCGTCAGCGCCCGAGTCCGTGCACGCGCCGACCGTCGCAACCCCGACCCACGCGCCCAGGCCCTGCAGCGCGCGACGCCGCGAGACACCGAGGCTCGAGCCTGACGGGCCTGACCCCGCTCGGCGAGCTCGAGCACGGGAACGGCGAATTCGAACGGGCAGCGAGGCCATGCGCTCGTCTAACATGAGTTCTCATCTCGCGGGCTGGCCACCACGCTCTCGCTGACCGGTCGCAATCGCTGACGCGTCGCGCTTGACCGGTCTCGGGGCCGCGGGTACGGTTTCAGACCGCTGGTCCAACTCACGGTCGGTCCGCGGTCCAGCGCGACCCAGAACCCCCACAGATGCCCCTTCAACGGTTTGAAAAGCTCGATCCAGACCGCCAGCAGGCGATCTTGGCGGCGGCGCGGACCGAGTTCGCGGCGCGCGGCTTCTCCGGCGCCTCGTACAACGCGATCATCAAGGCGGCGGGCCTCTCGAAGGGGGCCATGTACTACTACTTCGCCGACAAGGCGGACCTGTGTCGCACCGTCATCGAGCGGGTGCTCGCGCAGCTCGCCGACGCCGCTGGCGAGCTCGGACCGTTCGACGACGCACCGGGGTTCTGGCGCGAGATCCGGGCCCTCACGGGTCGAGCCATGCTCGAGATGCTCGCGATGCCCGAGCTCGCGGACCTGACTCGCCTGATCTACGGCGAGGGCAGCAGCTCCGAGATCCTCGGCCCGCTGATCGAGCGCGCCGAGGCCTGGTGCACCGAGACCCTCGCGGCTGGCCAGCCCGTCGGCGCGGTCCGCAGCGACATCCCGCTGTCGTTCTTGGCGACCGCGGTGCTCGGCTTGTTGGTCCACACGGATCGCTGGATCGCCGAGCGCCTCGACACCCTCGAGGCCGCGGAGCTCGAGCGACTCAGCCTCGCGTGCCTCGACATGGTCGAGCACCTCGCGACGCCGGTCCCCGATCCGAACCCAGCCCGTGCCTAGCGAGGGTGGGAACGCTATAGTCGCGCCCGCATGCGAAGCCGCACCACGCCCTGGCCGCGCAGGCGCTTCCTCCACGCCGCGGGTGGACTCGGCGCGATGCTGCTCGCACGCGACGCCCGGGCCGCGCCGCCCAGCCGGCCCGAGCCACCGCCGGATCTGCTCGAGGAGTACGACGATCTCGGCTTCGACCTGTTCGCGCCGCGCAGCGGCCCGCAGCTCGAGCTCGACCTCCCCCAGCTCGAGTACGGCGGCGACTGGAACCCCCGGCCCGGCGCGCTGCGGCAGCTCGGCCAGGAGCTGCGCCTGCGCACTCGACTCGCGCCAATGCGCGATCCCTCGATCGTCAGCCTCGATCCCGCCGAGCTGTTCCAGACCCCGTTCGTGTACATCGCCGGCCGCGGCGGGCTCCCGGGCCTGGTCGGCAACGAGCAGGCCGAGGGTCAGCTGCGCCGGTTCGTCGATCTGGGCGGCATGATCGTGTTCGACGACGCCGACGGCGGCGCGGACTTTGGGTTCGGCCGTGACGTCGACGCGCTGGTCGGCGCGATGCTGCCCGGCACCAAGCTCTCGCGCGTGGGCGCCGACCACGTGCTGTATCGCAGCTTCTACATCATCGACTTTCCGGCCGGTCGCACCCGCGCCCAGGATCACGTGCTCGGCGTCCAGGACGAGGGTCGGATCAAGATCCTGGTCATGCCCAACGACCTCGGCGGCGCGCTCGCGCGGGGTGACGACGGGTACTACCGCTGGAACTGCACCCCGGGCGGCAGCATTCAGCGCGAGTGGGCGATCCGGTTCGCGGTCAACATCCTGCTCTACGCGACCTGCACCGACTACAAGTCCGATCGTGCCCACGTCGAGACCCTGATGCAGAGCCGAAGGGGCCGCTGAGCTCTGATGCAGCGCGAGTGGAGCCTGACGATCGGGCACGAGCCGGGGCTGCTGGCGTGGCTGTTGGTGATCGCGTGCGTCGGTCTGGCGCTGGTCGAGCTGGTCGGCGTGGTCCGGCGGGGGCTGGCGCGCAGCTCGGGCAAGCCCAACCCGCGCGCCCGCGCAGGCCTGGCCGCGGTCGTCGGCCTCCGCGTGCTGGCCGTGCTCGCGCTGCTCGCCGTGGTCCTCGAGCTCGGCGTGCGGATCCAGACCTATGCTGGCGCCAGTCGGCGCGTGGTCGTGCTCATCGATCACTCGGCGAGCATGGCCCTGGCCGACGGTCCCGCGGACGCCAAGCCCGGCGAAGCCACGACCGCCCGGTTTGATCGGGTGCGCGCGCTGTGGTCGGCCGCGGCCCAGGCCCGCGAGGACTGGCGTGAAGCCGGCGTCGACGTCGAGGTGCGAGGCTTCGCCAGCGACGTGACGGCGCTGACCCGCGCCAGCGCCGACGCGCTGGAGCTCGAGCCCACGGGCGGGGCCTCGGAGCTGACCCACGCGCTCGTGGAGCTGGCCGAGGCCGACGCGGGCGAGGGCGCGCCGCTGGCGGGTGTCGTGGTGATCTCGGACGGCCTGGTCACCCACGATCGCGCGGGCACCCAACACCTCGCCGCGGTCGTCGACACGCTGGGTGTGCCGGTCACCAGCGTCGCCGCGGGCGGGCCAACGATCCGCGACGTCTCGATCTCGGCCCTGCACGTGGGTGAATTCGCGTTCGTCGAGAACCTCACCGAGTTCTCGGCCGTGCTCGTGGCCCACGGCTGCGAGGGTGAGCGGGCCGAGGTCTCGCTGCTGCGAGATGGCGAGCCCGTGGCGACCAAGCAGCTGCGGCTCGACGCCGACGGGGAGCAGCGCGAGCTCCGGTTCGAGGTCGCGCCCGATCGCACTGGGCAGTTCGTCTACGAGTTCGCCGTGACCCCGCTCGCGAACGAGGCCAGCGTCGCCAACAACCGGCGCGCGTTCGTGATCAAGGTCCTGCGCGACAAGGTCAGGGTGTTGCACGTGGCCGGCCGCCCCGACTGGGACGTCCGCGCGCTGCGGACCCTGCTCAAGCGCGACCCCAACGTCGAGCTGCTCAGCTACTACATCTTGCGGGACATGGAGGACACGCTGCGCGACGACGAGACCGCGCCGCTGAGCCTGATCGCGTTCCCGACCGAGCAGCTGTTCCGCGAGGAGCTCGGCAGCTTCGATCTCCTGGTCATGCACAACTTCGACGCCGCGACCCACGGCGACTACCTCGGCAACGTGGCCACGTACGTGCGCGAGGGTGGCTCGCTGGTGGTGATCGGCGGCGACCTCGGGCTCGGCTCGGGCGACTTCGCGGTGCCCGAGTTCACCAAGCTCATGCCGATCGACATGCGGACCGCGCTCGAGCTCGATCGCAAGCCGTTCGCGCCCAAGCTGACCGAGGCCGGCCGACGCCACCCGATCACCGCGTGGCTGGGGTCATCGGGGCGCGGGGACTGGCATGGGCTGCCGGCCCTCGACAGCTTCAACCCTGCAAACCATGCACGCGACGGGGCCGAGGTCGACGCGACCGCGCTGCTGGTCCACCCCGAGCGCCACGCCGCCGACACCCGATTGATGCCGCTGCTCGCGGTCTCCGAGCCCGGCAAGGGTCGCGTCGTCACCCTGACCACTGGCTCGACCTGGCGGCTTGGCTTCGCCCCGGATCTGCCGTTGATCGACGGCGCCCGCCCCTATGATCTGCTGTGGCTGGGGGCGGTGCGCTGGCTGCTGCGCGACGCCTCGGCCGAGCGGCTGGTCCTCGAGATCGGTCAGACCGAGCACGCCCTCGGTGATCCGGTCGAGCTCTCGGTCCGCACGCTCTCGGCCAGCTACGCGCCCGAGCCCGCGGTCGTGGTCGACTACCAGGTCCGCCCGCTCGACCCCGCCCGCGCGCACGAAGCTGCCGCCGCCGAGGGTCAGCTGTCCACCGATGGGCTCGGCCGCGCCACGACCCGGATCGAGGACCTCCCGGCTGGCGCCTACGAAGCCACGGCGTGGCGAGCCGACGACCGCGAGCAGCCCGACGACGACGAGGGAGCTGAGCTGGGCCAGGCGGCGCGACGCGTGTTCTTGATCGGAGCAGGCGGTCGCGAGCTCGCGCTCGTCGACGCGGACCCCGGGACCTCGCTGCTGCGCGACCTCGCCCAGCGCAGCGGCGGCGAGTTCATCGAAGCGATCAACGGCGACGAGCTCCCGAGCGCGCTGAAGCTCGCCGACCTCGACACGCTCGAGCGCAGCGCGACTGGCCGCGAGGATGTCCCGCTGTGGGACAGCTGGATCGCCCTGTTGGTCGCGATCGCGGCGTTCGGCGGCGAGTGGGTCCTGCGTCGGCGGATCGGCGAGCGTTGATCGTCAGACCGCGGGCGGCAGCTGCCCGCGCGCGAACGAGAGCGTCGCCGACTCGGCGATCCCGAGGTTGGTGCGGACCTCCTCGAGCATCAACTTCTCTTCGTCCGCCACGTGCCCATCGGAGGCCGCGATCTCGGCGAGATAGCCGAACACCAGCCCCTTCTCCTTGTCCTCGAGGATCCCGCCGAGCAAGAACGCGAGCTCCGAGACGCCCGGCAGATCCTTGTGGTTGGCCAGGACCTTGAAAAAGTCGTCGGCCACGAAGTCCACGAACAGCTGGCGGCCGACCTCGATCGTGACCGCGACCTCCTCGTCTTCGACCTTGCCGTCGGCGGCGATCATGGCCGCGGCCAGGCCGTACGCCACGCGCAGGGGATCCGCCTCGGCGCCGTCATCGGGGATCCCGGCCTGCTCGAGGGCCCGCTTGACCCCCGCCTCGTCGGACCGCACGAACAGCCCCCGGACCGCGCCGTAGGTGATCATCATCGGGTTGAGCACGACCGCGGTCACGCTGAACCACCCGATCAAGGAGGAGACCCCCACTTCCTTGTAGATCGCCCGCCGGACGCAGCGACGGCAGCCCATGAATTTGCGAACGCCGAGGGTGTGGGCGACGACCATGCCGCGGACGTAGGGGATCGTCGCAACCGTCTCGATGTCGCGCTCATGGCAGTAGGGGCAACGCTGGCTCATCGTCGGCTCTCGCCCCGATGGTAGGACGAATTCGGCGTGCGTGGGCAGCACCGCGCCGCTGCGCTCGGCGAACGAGCGCGAGCGAGGCGGCAGCTGGCTCTCACGCCCGCGTGAGCAACAACACCGCCCGGCTCTACGGTGGGGTGGCGACTTGGCTCGCGCTGCCGGCCCGCCGGGGCGGCGGCAGATGGATCGGGTTCGGGTTCTCGGCCGTGTCCTGGCCAGCTCACGCCGATGCGTGAGACGACATCAGCGGCGAGGACGATGGGATCCGAGCCGAGCTCCGTCAGGTATTTTCGAGCCGTCGGGCCGGCGACGGACTCGCAAGCGCAACGGAGCCAAGCCAAGCGCTCGGTCGGCGCGAAGTTGCAGCGGCTGCAGCGACACGAGGTGAGTCGGGCCGAGCAAGCTGTGAGGGAGCCCTGCACCCACTCGGCGGCCGCGCCAAACGAGAACGCACAATGGGCTCAGCCTCGTACGAAACGACGAGAAAAGTTGCGGGCTCGACTCATGCGGATGGCACTTCGTCGGGGTTCCGAGCGTGGCAGATTGCCTCGAGGATGGGTGCTCTTCAGCGGTTGATCAGCGTGGCCATCGCCGCGTGTGGCGTGCTGCTCAGCGGGTGTGGGGATCGCCCGGACCTGCCCGGATCGGGGCTGCGCGGTGCACCAGATGTCTCGATGCTCGAGCCGCCCAGCCAGGCGCCCGGCGAGCCGCATCCCTTCGATCGTTGCTCAAATGGAGTCTGCCCGCGGGAACAGGCTGGGTATCTGTTTTCCGGGGAATTCCACGAGCGCGTCGTGGATCTCAGGGTCCATGGCTGCTCGATCGGGCTCGACTTGGTGTGGGCCCGCCGCTATCGCTCGCGCCTGGGACTGGCCGCGGGGCAGGCGGCGCTTGGGAACAACTGGGACCACAGCTACAACTGTCCCATGACAGCCGTCACCGCTCAATCGAGTTGGAAAGGATATGGAGAATGAAGTCGACAATATCAACAAAGGGTCGTCCTTGCGTGACACGACGCATCGCGTTGCTGTTCACCGGATTTACAGCAACAGCAACATACACCGAGCCCGCTCACAGCGCGCCAGCGTGCCTGGCGGGCGAGCATCTCGATCTCATCGACCCAGTGATCGAGGTGATCGAAGGGCCTGGTGACGCGACTGAGGAGCTCGAGCGATGGTCAAACCTGAGCTTCAGCTATTTCGAAGGTCCGCGTGAGCTGCACCTCAACAACGAAGGCTTCGAGCTACAGAGGGTGAAGTAGATGGCTGACCGTGTGACAACCTGGCTTGTATTTGCGCTCATATGGGTGGGCTCGGGTCAGGTCGCCAGTTGTGGCCCCTGTGGCCCTGACTTCGATCTCGTCGAGTCTGGTGAGTACGAGATTGTCGGGGGGCTCTACGGCAAGCTCAGCCCAGAATATGAGGATCTCGTCGGCGCTCGGCTGTTAGTCGACCGAGATACGGAGATCTCGACGATTCGCTACACGCGCGACGGCACCACCTACGAGGTCCGTCACTCGTTGGCTGACCTGTGAGACTCCGAGGAGTGGCGACCTTACCATCGGGTCGCCGTGCGTGCACAACCCGGACGAACCTCGCGTCCGCGGCGCTGAATGCCGACGATAATTTTCACGCCAGGCTCGGCGAACACCGCCTTGGGCCCCGTCGGCGCGTTGACGACCGCGAGCCCGGCCTGCATGCCGGTGGTGTTTGTCGCGGTCTCGCGCGCGAGCCATCTCAGCGCTGGCCGAGCATGGACGCGCCGCTCGACCAGCTCGCCGCGATCCCACAACCGATGACCGATTGACCGGTTGACCGGTCGAGCACACCGCCTGGCGCGTGCAGCCTCACTCCGCCGCGTAGAAGCTCTCGAAGAAGGCCTTGGTCGCGTCGGTGCCGAGCGACGGCCACACGTGGCCGCCGGGGTGAGAGCAGAACGTGACAGGGGTATCCATGCCGCAATTGTCGTAGGCCACGCAGCCCTCGGGCGCGCTGCCCATCGACGTGGGCTCACAGCCCGCGAGGGTGCGGAAGAAGTCGCGGAACGCCTCCCGCCCCGCGTTGAACTCGAGCTCGCCGATCGTGACCCACGCGGCTGGAGTCGAGACACACTGCTCTGGCTCGAAGTAGATGACGGCGCCGCCGACGGCGATCGCCCGGATGTACTCGCGTCGGCAACCGAGCACGCCGGAGAAGGAGCCGCCGCCGCTGAAGCCCATCGAGAAGATGTTGTCTTCGTCGATGCACAGCTGGTTTGTTGCGGTCTCGACGATCGTGTCGAAGTAATTCAGCTCGAGCTCGATGCCGGCCGGCCAGCTGTCTGCGGGGCTGTCGTAGTCACGCCACGCGTTGTTGATGGCCTCGGGGATGATGATGATCGCGTCGGTGCGAAACGCCGTGCGGATGTCGGTGTCGCCACCCAAGGTGTCCCAATTGTCGGGATTGCCACCGTTGCCGTGCAGCGCCAACACCAGCGGCCAAGGACGGTCCGTCGAGTAGCCCTCTGGCAGTCGCACGATGTAGCGGCGCTCGAGCCCGTCGAGCATGAACTGCTGCTCCCCCTCTTCGAGGCTGGTGAGCGCGGTGCAGCCAGGGCTGCCCTCGGGCAGCTCCATTCCGGTGTCGCCGGTCTCGCCGGTCTCGCCGGTCTCCTCGCCGTCGGTCTCGCCGGTGTCACTCGGGTGGTCGGTCGTGGCGCCGTCGCTGCTCCCATCCGTGTCGGACGAGTCGGATGGCTCACTCGCGCCGTCCGTCGAGCTGGCGTCACCGGCAGACGTGTCGGCGCTCTCGCCCGACTCGTCCGACCCACCAGATGGGGTTGGCTCAGCGGAACAGCCACAGCCAAGCAGAACCAGCACAATCGCACGTCGAGCGAGCATTGGCGGACCCTATCACGCGGCTGGCGCCCGCGATGCCTCCGCGATACGTCGGCCGATCTCGGCTTGGCTGACCAGCTGGCAGCCGCTTGAACGACTCTGCGGCTCCGGCTCACAGCCGGTAGGACCCCGGGTTACCCCGACTTGCATTAATCAGCCGTGACTCAGCCGTAGGGCGCTTGGACGTTCTCGAAGCGCATCGCAGAGAAGTCGCGGAGCAACGTCGGCTCACCGAGCCCGGCGCGGTCCGGCAAGCGCACGCGATACAGTGAGCCACCGCGCGCGAACACCAGCGAGCTCGCGTCCCGATCGGCCCACTCCCAGTCGGGCCACGCCAGCAACCGGCCCGACGCCGCGTGCTCGAGCTCGTGTTCGTCCCAGTAACATCCGTGGCCAACCGGCGCGCCGATCTGCTCGTGCGCGCGCTTGCGGAGCACCCATCCGCGCGGCAACGGCTTCTCGAACACGGTGCACCTGTCGTGTTTGACGCCGGTCTCCTCGACGAGGGTCCACCCGTCGCGCAGCAGTCGGACGTAGTACACGCCAGGGCACTCGCCGCCAAAGCACGCCGAAGGTACAAATGATGGATCGCGCGTGACCTCCGATGATCCGCGCATTGGCTTGTGCCCATATCCATCGTTGAGCCAGTACTTGCCCTTTCCCGTGAACAGGCCGCCGCCGTGCCAGCAATCGCCCTTGCCCAGCAGCACCAGCGCGCGCAGGTACGGCGCCCGAGAGATCGCCGTCCACGACCCGCCGGTGTCGGAGCCCCACCGCCCGTTCATCGCAAAGTAGATCAGGTGGCGGCCATCCGGCGACAGGTCAGCGCGTCGCTCATAGATGCGCCCACGCAGCCACTGGCCCAGCTCGAAGGTGTCCTTGCGGCGGTTCCACAGCAGCGCGCACACGCTCTTGGATGGCCCGCGCCGCAGCACGACACCGACCTCGGCGTTGCGGGCCAGGAGCACGTGCACGCGCGGCGGGAAGGCTTTGGTCATTGTGATTCCAAGTCTGGAACAGGAACCAGGAGGGCGGCCCCAGATGTGCCTGGCGTCGTGAATTCGAACTAGTCGGTGCTCTAGATGCCGACGATGATCTTCACGCCAGGCTCGGCGAACACCGCCTTGGGCCCCGTCGGCGCGTTGACGACCGCGAGCCCGGGCGTGCCGAGCTCGAGCTCGCTCTGTGACTCGCCGGCGACCTTGATCACGTGCTCGGTCTTGGGCCCGGCGATCTTGACCTCGAACTCGCCGCTCTCCTTGCGATCGAGCAGCAGCCCGGCCATGTCGGGCTTGTCGGCGGGCGCGAGCACGGCGTCGTACGGGTAGAACTCCGTGATCGTCTTCTCGAGCTGCGTCAGCCGGGTCTCGAACGCGGGGATCCGCAGGTAGTCACGGGCCGCGGCGTCGTCGTAGGCGGCCTGCACGAAGCGCACCTGGGCGAGCGCCCGACCGTAGTAGTTGATGCGACCGGCGGGGTAGCTGAAGGTCTCGAGCTCGCGGTAGCGCTCGTACCAGACCGTCTTGAGCCCCTCGAACCGAGTCTGGGCCTCGAGCTCGGCGCGCGCGAGGTGGTTGTCGAGCAGATCGGGGGCGTAGCGCTCGGCTCGCTCGAGTCCGGCTCGCGCGGCGGTGAACTGACCGATCCCCATCATGTTGCGGACATAGACGAGCTCGAGCAGCGCACGCAGTCGCGGGTAAGCCTCGTCGGCCTCCCACTTGGCGAGCAGCTTGCGAGCCTCACCCGTGCTGCGGGCGGCGGTCGCAATGATGTTCTGAAAGCTCAAGGTCCGGTTGCCCGGATCGAGCTCCAGGGCCTGGGCCAGGATCTTGCGCGCCGCGGCGTCCTCGTCGGCGGCCAGGTGGATCGCCGCCCGCTGCATGAACAAGCTCATCAGGGTCTCGCGCAGCTTGGCGAGCTCGGCGTCGGGGATCGCCCCCTCGGCCTCGGCGTAGGTCGCGAGCCCGCGCTCGGTGCCCTGGTCGTAGTCGCGAGCGTAGATCTGCAGCGAGGCCGCGTACATGCTCAGCTCGAACTTGTCGATGATCCGCTGGGCCGCGTCGACCTTCTTGCGTGGATCAGGCAGGGCGAGCGCCGCGGAGATCGCCGAGTCCTCGTGAGCGAGCGCGGCGTTGTAGATGATCGCGGTTCGCTTGTCCCACCACACCTGCTGGGCACCGACCTGATCGGGCGGCATCAGGCGCTGGGCGTGATCGAGGTAGCCGACCGCCTCGGCCCCGGTCCCGTAGTGACCGAGGGTGTAGACGTCGACCTTGTTCAGCACCGTGATTGGATCGCGGTTCATGCCGAGCGCGAGCTCGAAGTCCGCGAGCGCGTCGGCGTACTCACCGTCGCGCACGCCAGCTTGGCCGCGCTCGAGGTAGATGACCGCGATCATGGTCTTGCAGCCGCGGCAGCCCTTGCCCTCCATCAGGGTGTCGATCGCCTCGGTGTAGCGCTCGACCTTCATGAGCGCGCGGGCGTAGGCGATGCGGCTCTCGTCGCGGGTCGCGTCGAGCGACAGAGCCTCGCGCAGGTGTCCCATCGCATCGTCGGGCTTGCCGTCGCTCATCAGCCGGCCGCCCCGGTTGATCAGCAAGTTGACCAGCAGCGCCCGCGCCTCGACGGAGTCCTTGCCCTTCGAGCGCATGGTGTCGCGGTACAGCGCCTCGGCCGTGGCCTCGTCACCCGCGTTGAGGGCGATCTGTGCCTCCTCGAGCTTGCTCTGGGAGTTCTTGAAGTACGCACAGCCACTGACGAGCAGCAGCCCAGACAAGCTCAGCGGCAACAGACGGCGGTTCTTGAGCTGCATGATCACCCTTATATCGCTGCCGTTTTCGTATTACAAATCACGCCGAGGAACCCGTCCTATAGATCAGTAAATCTCCGGCGGAGCGCCGGATCCGGTTCAGTTCCGCGCCGCTTCAGCGGGAAAAATCGCGCGAGCTTCGAGCGAAAATCGTCACTCGCCAGACACAGCCCGCAACGCCGGTTGGATGTGCTCTTCGAAGCGCAGCACGGCCTCGACCAGGCTCGCGTACTTGTCCATGTCGAGGGCCTGCGCGGCGTCGCACAATTGCTGCTGGCGAAAGCTCTCGGTGTGCAGGGTCTCCGTCATGGTCCCGTCGACCAGGTACCCGAGCGAGGCGATCATGTTCTGCCCGACGATCTGGTGATCGCCCGCCGGGTGGCTGGGATCGAAGATCACCGGCAAGATCGTCTGCTTGCGCACGTGGGTGATCACGTTCAGATCCGGGTGAAAGCGGCAGTACCCACCCTTGACATACAGCGTCTTCATGCCGCGCTCGCACAGCACGATGTCGAGGTTGCCCTGGTTGGCGATGTACTCGGCGGCGAAGAACCACTCCTTGGCCTCGTTGCCGAACCCGCGCTTGAGGATCACCGGCTTGTGCGAGCGCCCGACCGCCTCGTGAAGATCGAAGTTCTGGGCGTTGCGGGTCCCGATCTGCAGCATGTCGGCGTGCGCGGCGATCTCGGGCACGAGGTTGTGATCCATGACCTCGGTGACGTAGGGCAGCCCGGTCTCCTCGCGGGCCGCGTCGAGCATCGCCAGGCCCTTCATGCCGAGCCCGCGCCAGTCGGTGGGCCGCGTGCGGGGCTTGAACGCGCCCCCGCGCAAGATAATGCGATCGAGCACGCCAAACCGCTCGCCGATCGACTTGGCCAGCTTGGCGATCGCCAGCACCTGCTCGAGCTCCTGCGCCGAGTCGGGCCCGACCATGAACACGTGCTTGCCCGCGCCGATCCGCCGGACCAAGCCGTCGAGCCCGGGGACCTCGACCGGTCGCCGCTCGCGAATGTGCGCGCGCCCGTCCTCGCTGCGCACGACCCGAGCGATGTTCTTGTAGTCGCTCGCAACCGCCCACGCCTGGCGCACGCCAGGCAGCCCGCGCAGGTAGCCCGCGCGGGTCTCGAAGGTCCGCGTATCCCCGACCACGCAGGCGGTCACGAACAGCGGCGCGTCCTCGACCTCGACCTTGTTGCCGCAGCGGGCCGCGAGATCGCGGATCTGCTGAAGCGTGGTCTCGTTGCCCTTCTCGACCTCGATGATCATCTCGGGGCAGCGTCCAGGATCGACGTGGCGCACGCAAGCCCGCCGCCGCGCGACCGCCCCGCGCGGCGATCGACTCAGGCCTGGGCCAAGGCCTGGCCGAGCAGCTCGAGCCCGGCTTCGATGTCCTCGCGCGAGCACGCGAAGCTCAGGCGCAGGTGGCCTGGCGCGCCGAAGGCCGAGCCCGGCACCGTGGCCAGGCCCTTGTCTTCGAGCAGGAACGTGGCGAGCTCGAGATCATCGGCGAACCGAGCCCCCTCGCCGCACTGGGCCGAGAAGTCGGGGAACACGTAGAAGGCGCCGTCCGGCTCGACGAGCTCGGCCCCGGCCGCGCGCAACCCTGCGATCATCGCGAGGCGACGCTCGGCGAACCGCTCACACATGACCTCGACCTCCGCGTTCGCGGCCGGGTCGGTCACCGCTGCGATCGCGGCCCACTGCGCGGGCGTGCTCGCACCCGACGTCATCTGGCCCTGGATCGCGACGACCGCGTCGGCGATCGGCTCGGGCACGACCAAGAACCCGATCCGCCAGCCGGTCATCGCGTGACTCTTGGACACGCCATCCACGATCACGATCTGATCTTCGATCCCCGGGATCCCCCGGACCGCGCGGACCACCGAGGCGTGCGGCTCGCCGTAGGTCAGCTTGCGGTAGATGTCGTCGGTCAGGATCCACGTCTGCGGCGCGTGCTCGGCCAGGACCTGCGCGAGCGCCCGCAGCTCGGCGGCCGAGTACGCCACCCCCGTGGGGTTGGACGGGCTGTTGAGCAGCAAGTACTTGGTCTTGGGCCCGACGGCCTCGCGCAATTGCGCGGGGGTCAGCTTGAAGTTCTGAGCGCGCGGACACGAGACGATCTTGGCGGTGCCGCCCCCGAGCTGGACCATCTCCGGGTACGAGACCCAGTACGGGGCGCAGAACACCACCTCGTCGCCGGGATCGAGCGTGGCCATGAACAGGTTGGCCAGGCTGTGCTTGGCCCCGCATGAAACGATCAGCTGATCGGCCGAGATCGCGATGCCGTGGTAGGCCGCGAGCTCGGCGGCCGCGGCCTCGCGCAGCTGCGGCAGGCCGGGGACCGGCGCGTAGCCAACGGGCGCGTTCACCAGGCGCTTGGTCACCGCGGCCGCGATCGCTGCGGGCGGCGCGAAGTCGGGCTGGCCCGCGCTGAAGTTGTAGATCTTGCGGCCGGCGGCGCGGAGCTGACCCGCGCGAGCCGAGATCGCCAGCGTCGCCGAGGGTTTGATCGAGCGAGCGACCGCGTTGCTGTTGAGGGGGTGAAACGGTTGGCTGGTCATGGAAGGCTCGTCTGCGAGGGAACGTGGCGGAGAAACTCGAGCGCGGTCTGGCCGTGGTCGCGCACGGCCTCGCTGTGCAAGCTGGCGGGGAACGGGATCTGGGGCGACCGTCCCCGGTGCTTTTGGTACTCGATCACGATCACCGCGTCGTCAGCGAGGTGCTCGTGGGTCACCAGCGCGTCGAGGACCGCCGCGTAGAGATCGAGCTGCTCGTAGGGTGGGTCGACGAGTACCAGATCGAAGCGGCCTGGGCCCAGACCAGCTGCGCGCCCCCCTGCCCGGCCGCCGCGGTCACCGAGCAGCTCCCGCGCGTCGGCTTGGATGACGCGTGCGCGGCCGCTGATGCCCAGCGTGTCGAGCTGGCGAGTGAGGAACCGCGACAGCTGTGGCTGCTGCTCGACCAAGATCGCGTGCGCTGCCCCACGACTGAGCGCCTCGATCGCGAGCGCCCCGGTTCCGGCGAAGAGATCCAGGACCCGCGCGCCGACGACCTCGCGCTGCAGTCGATCGAAGATCGCACTGCGCACGCGACTCGAGCTCGGGCGCACACCGGTGATCGAATTGGGCAGCGGCAACAGTCGCCGCCCCCGAAGCGCTCCGGACACGATCCGCTGCACGACCGATCTGTAGCGCTCCGGCGCGCCCGTGAAAAGTCGCCTGCGTGAGCCAGCTTGGATCCCGCGTTGCTCGGCTCCCTGTAACCTCGCGGCCATGCGCTCACCTCGATCACCGCTGGCCCTGCTGCTCCTGATCCCGCTCGTCGCCGCGTGCGGAGACGACGGTGGGCCAGCCGACAGCGGAGAGACCAGTCAGAGCGGGGATGGCGACGGCGATCCAACCGGCGACGGCGACCCAACCGGCGACGGCGATGGAGATCCCGGGGATGGCGACGGCGACCCGACCGGTGATGGCGACGGCGATCCGACCGGCGACGGCGATGGCGACCCAACCGGCGACGGCGACGGCGACCCAACCGGAGATCCCTGCACCCCCACGGACTGGGACCCCGCCGAATTCGCCGCGGTCTACGACGTCGGCCCCGGCCACGCCTACGAAGATCCCTCGGCGGTGCCCTGGGACACCTTGGGTCCGGGCTCGCTGATCCGGATTCACTGGCGCGAGCAGCCGTACCGCGACAAGTGGGTGATCAACACCGCCGGGACCGAGGCGGCGCCGATCGTGGTGACCGGCGTGCCCGAGAACGGCCAGCTCCCGGTCATCTCGGGTGACGGCGCCAAGACCCGGTCCGAGCTCAGCTTCTGGAATCAGCCGCGCGGCCTGATCAAGATCGGCGGCGCCGATGCCCCCGGCGGTGACGCGGCCTCGTGGATCTTCATCGAGAACCTCGACCTGCGCGACGCGAGCTCGTCGAACAGCTTCAGCAATTCCGGCGGCGCCACCCAAGCCTACTCGGGCAACGCGGCGGCGCTGTATGTCGAGTGGGGCGACCACCTGTTCTTCCGCAACAACGAGGTCAGCTGGTCCGGCAACGGGATCTTCACTGGATCGCAGTCGTCCGATGTCCACGTGCAGTGCAACTACGTCCACGACAACGGGGTGCCCGGCAGCATCTACGAGCACAACTCCTATACGGAGTCGGTCCGCATCACGTTCGAGTTCAATCACTACGGGCCCCCGTGCCCGGACTGCGGCGGCAACAACCTCAAGGATCGCTCGGCGGGTACGGTGATTCGCTATAACTGGATCGAAGCCGGCAATCGCCAGCTCGATCTGGTCGAGAGCGACCACGACGAGCTCGTCGCGCTGCCGGAGTACGCCCGCACCTACGTCTACGGCAACGTGCTGGTCGAGCCCGATGGGGCCGGCAACAGCCAGATCCTCCACTACGGCGGCGACCTCGGCGATCAGGCCTACTACCGCAAGGGCACCTTGCACCTCTACAACAACACGGTGATCTCGACCCGCAACGGCAACACCACGTGGATGCGGCTGTCGAGCAATGACGAGACCTGTGACGCCCGCAACAATGTGGTGTACGTGACCGCTGGCGGCGCGACGTTGGCGATGACCAGCGGCACGGGCCAGCTCGAGCTGCGCAACAACTGGCTGGTCGAGGGTTGGACGGATACCCACGACAACCTGACCGGGAGCGTGACGGATCTGGGTGGCAACGTGGTTGGGGCCGAGCCCGGGTTCGTCGACTTCGCGGGCCAGGACTTTGGTCCGGCGCCCGCGAGCGAGCTGCGCGACGTCGCGGGCCCGCTCGCCGATCAGGTGCCCGCCCCCACCTGGGCCTACATCAAGCACCGAAGCGGCGCGCCGCGGGTCGACGACGGCGAGCTCGACATCGGCGCCTACGAAGGCTGACGCGCCGTCACTCGAACCGGCCGATCAGCTCGATGACCGGCGGCCCCTGCCAGCGCTGACCGAGGCTGTCGGAGGTGATCTGCTCGCGGCCGAGCACCAGCACGCCCGCGCGCCGACGCAGGCGATCGCACTGATCCAGGATCCGCGCGACGGTCTCGGGGGCACGCGGCGCCAAGCTGGGATCGATCTCGCACAGTGAGCCCTCGTAGTAGAGGTGGCAGCCGTGCGCGTCGTCGGGCTCGGCGTCGTTGGGCATCGAGCGAAACCGCAGGTCCGGCGCGAGCAAGCGCAGCGGTGAGCGATCCGGGGCCAGGCAGCAGTCGAGATCCGGCTCGTCGGTGGCCTGACGCGGGCGCACGAACCACAGCGTGCACCCGTCGAGATCGCGCCCCTGCAGCTGCTTGGCCAAGAACACGTACTCGGCCTGAAACGTGTACACGTGGCGCCAACCCGGCCGCGCGGCCACGCTCTCCACCACCACCAGCGCCAGCGCACCAGCGCCCAGCCAGGCCCGCCGTTGTCCGGCCCGCGGACCTTGCAGGTAGTCGCTGGCCGCCTCGCCGACCTGGGCCGCCAGCAGCACCAAGATCGGGAGCGCCAGCACGAAGTAGCGGGCCCCGGTCAGCCCGTCGTGGGTCAGGTTGCGGCCGATCGGGATGAAGATCAGCGCGAGGCTGAGGACCGCGCCGAGCAGCAGGCGCCAGCGCCTGGCCCACGCGGCCAGCCCGATCCCGACCACCGCCAGGCCAAGACACAGCGGCGAGATCCAGTGCGGCGGCGTGATCGTCGCGACCCAAAATTGCGAGACCAACAGCTTGGCGGCGTCACGGATCCCGTCGAGCTCGGGGCCTGGGTGGTTGCTCGGCACCACCAGGCGGACCCAGGCGTAGGCCCCGAGCGCAGCCCAACACACCCCAAAGTAGAGCGCGTCGGCGAAGCGTCGCGCGGGCGCCAGCCAGGTCACGCGATCTTGCCCAAACACCGGGCTCACCACCGACCACACCACGATCAGCGAGAGCTGCGGCCAGCAGTCGACCCGAGTCAGCACCGCGAGCACCACCAACACCAGGCTCAGGATCCGCGGGACCACGCGAGGATCGGCCGCAGCGCGCAGCCACACCACCCAGGCCGCGAGCGCCAGCGTCCCGGCCAGCACATGCTCGGAGCTCGACGCCGACAGCCGCACGGCGATCGGCGCGAGCGCGAGCAGAACGCCCGCGACGACCCCCGCGCTCAGCGAGCCACCCAGGCGCCGGACCAACAACACGACCAGCGGCACCGCCAGCGCCCCGACGACCCGCGCCAGCGCGAACGCGACGTTCACGGTCCACGGGCTCAGGGCCCGGACGCTCGCCTGCAGGACCGCCGCGCTGGCACCAAAGCGCAGCTCGCCGACGCCCGCGGGCGGCAAGAAAGATCCGTACCAGTTGCCGACGCTCGCCACGACCCAGAACCGAGCAACCAACGCCAGCACGAACACCGCAACCATGGCGATCCCCCAGCGGCGCGCGTGGCTCCGCGCCGCCTCGTCGCCCGCGAGCTCGCGCCAGCGCTGCCCCGCCGCGACCAGGCCCAACCCCAGCGCAGCCAGCCACGCGACGCTCGCGACCACCAGCGGATCCGCGACGTCGACCCCCGCGAGGCTCTCGTCCGCCTCGCCGTCGGTCACGTCGCTGATCTCCGCGACCTGGTCGGGCATCACTGGCGCCAGCTGTTCGCGGACGTCACCGACGAACGCCCGCAGCAGCTCGACCGCGGCCGGGCAGCGCTCGCCCAGCTCGGGCGGCGCGTAGTAGGCCAGGTCCGCCCCTTCGTGGGTCGGCTCGCGCACGCACCCGCGCGGACCCAGCAGCGCCGTGTGAGGCCCGGCCTCGCTGATCCACTCGATCTCGGTGCGGAACAGCGAGGTGTCGACGCGGCCCAGCGAGCACGGCCCGGCCGCCGCGATCGGCCGCATCCGATCGAGCAGCTCGTCGACTTGGTCCTTGGACAGGGCCTGCTCGCAGGTCTCGCTGAACCCCGGGCTGGCCCCCGCTCGCGCCGGCCACAGCGCGATGAGCAGCACCAGCAGGCTCAGCACGCTGCGCAGGATCGCGGCCACGGTCCGAGTATAACGAGCGCACGGGGAGCCGTCGCGCGACCGCGAGCCGTGACCGGCGGTCGCGCGGACGACCGACCAGGACTAACATCGTGGCCGTGAGCGACTCCGAACCAGGATCTCCGCGGTGGACGATCGCCGACTACGTCGACGGCGACGAGGGGCGCATCGTCGCGCTGTTCGAGCGCGTGTTCGCCAAGCCGATGGGCGCCAGCGAGAGCCTCGACCACTGGCGCTGGAAATTCGCCGCCAATCCGGTCGGGCCCAAGGTCATCGAGCTGGTCTGGGATGGCGAGCAGCTCGTCGGCCAATACGCGATCTCCCCGCGCAGGCTGGTGTGCAACGGCGAGCGACAGCTCGCCGCGCTCAGCCTCGACACCATGACCGACCCCGACTACGGCCGGCAGGGCATCTTCACGGCCAGCGCCGAGGCCAGCTACGCGCGCCTGATCGACAATGGCTTCACCTGCGTCTACGGGTTCCCCAACGCCAATTCGATCCACGGGTTCGAGAAGCGCCTGGACTGGCGGGTCGTCATGCCCACGCCCGTGCTGGTCAAGGCCCTCGACGTGGGTGAGTTCGTCGCGGACAAGCTCGGGCGTCCAGGCTTGGGTCCGCTGCTCTCGGTCGCCTCACGCCAGGTCTCGCGCGCGCCCTCGCTGGTCGACGCCCTCGCGGCGCGGCTGCGTGGGATCGAGGCGCTCACGGTCGGGGAGTTCGAGCAGTTCGAGGCCTGGGCCGACGGGCTGTGGACCCGCTGCCAGGCTCAGCATGGCGCGTGGGTGATCCGCGATCACGAGTTTTTGGCCTGGCGCTACGACGCCCGGCCCGAGTCGGACTACCTGCGGCTGCGCGTCGACGGCCCCGATGGCGAGGTCGCCGGCTACGCCGTGCTCGCGTTCGCCGAGCGCGAGCAGGGTCTGTGCGCCTTCGTCATGGACCTGCTCGTCGATCTCGAGATCCCGGGCGCGCTCGCCAGCCTCCTGCACGGCGTCGAGCAGCACGCGCGAGACCGAGGGTGCGCGTTCGCCAGCGCCATGGCTGGGCCTGGTTCGCGCTATCGCCAGGCCCTGCTCCGTCAGGCCTATCTTCCGCTGCCCGAGCGGCTATTTCCGCAGGAGCTCTACTTTGGCGCGCGGGTGTTCGGCGACGGTGACCAGGCGCTGCTGCAGCCCGAGCGCTGGCAGCTGAGCTGGGGCGACATCGACGTGCTGTGAGCGTCAGGCCTGCGCGCCACGGGGCCGCGCGCGAGGACCAACCGCGAGGTTCGCAACCAGGTACAGCAGCAACCGAAACCCGGCCAACACCAGCAGCGTCTCGATCGCCCCCGTGATCCCTCGCGTGGGGATCAGCCACAGCCCAACCCCAACTGAGCAGCCCAGCGCCGCCAGGTTCAGCCACAGCTGCAGGCGAAAGCGCGAGAGCGCGGTCAGGGTCTGCGACAGCATGTTCGCCAGCCCCAACACCACCGCGGTGATCGACGCGATCACCAGCTCCGGCAGGTACACCGCGTACTCGGGGGTGTACGCGTAGCGCAGGTACGCGTCGCCGATCACCGCGACAATCGCGACCCCGAGCCCGTTGAGCACCACCACCAAGCCGAGCAGCTTGACCAGCAGCAGCCAAAACCCGCGGGCGTCGTCGATCGACAGGCGCGCGAGCTTGGGGATCGCCGCGTTACCCAGCGCCACGTTGACCACTCCGCTGGCTTGAATGACCGACAGCACCGCCGCGAAGAACCCGGCAGCCTCGAGCCCGTGGGTGTCCTCGAGCACGTAGGTCGGGACATTGCCGGTCAGGCCCAGCAGCCCCGCCGCGAGGCCCATCGGCAGCGCCTCCCAGATCAGCCCGCGCAGCCGGACCGGATCAAAGCGGGGCCGCAGCGATCGATCGCCAGGCGTTGGATCGTCGGGGACCTCGACCTGCGCGGCCTTGCGCCGATCGTAGAGCAGCGTGTGCAGCGTCAGCCCGACGGCGACGAGTGCCAGCGCAAAGATCTCGTCGCCCACCGCGAGCCCGAGCGCGAGCAGCCCGATCCACAGGCCGCCCTGCACCGCCCGCGAGATCCCGATCGTGTCCATCTTCTGGGCCCGCTGCGCGCGGGCATACAGAATGTCCGAGACGCTCCCCGCCACCCGGATCACACCGAGCAGCACCACGACCGCAGCCACCTCCCACGGCCAGCCGCGGATCAGACACACCCCCGCGGTCACGGCCAGCGACAGCGGCAACAGGATCGCCCGCAGGCCCAGATAGTCCGCGAAGCCCCAGCGCGCCCGGGTGTCGACCACGTAGATCGGTCGCAGGTGCAGGTTGGCCAGGATGATGACTGGCGTGGCCACGGCCAGACCCAGCGAGTACCGACCCAGCGCCTCGGGCGAGCCGAGCTTGGCCACGACGATCAACGCCAGCCACTGCGCGGCGGCGAAGCTCAGCTCCCCGAGCAAGGTCCACGAGAGGCTGCGACCGACCGAGTCCGGGGTCTCGCTCATGGGCCTCGGTGGGCCTGCGTCTTGGCGGTGGTCATGGCTGCGCAGATAGACTGGGGTATCATCGCGGGCATGGGCGAACCAGTGCTGCGCGCGGACAAAGACGCGCTCTCGCTCAGTCTACGGGCAAACCCGCGGCTCGTACGGCGCTGGCCAGGCGCCGGGTCGTGCGCGCTGAGACGGCCAGTCGCACAGGAGCCCTCACGGCCGTGACAGCGGAGCTCCGAGAAGCCAGCGAGCGCGACCTTCCCAGCCTCGCGGAGCTGCTTGGCGCCCGCGAGGGGCTCGCCGGTCCGTACCTCGGCACGCGCCGGGTCCTGCTCGACCTCGACCCCGCTCGGATCCGCATGTGGGTCGGCGTGACCGCCGAGCGCGTGGTTGCGATCAGCTGCGTGGAGCTCCGGCGCCTGCAGGTCGGCGCAACGATCATCGACGCTGGGTACTGGACCGAGCTGTTTGTCGATCCTGGGCACGATGAAGAAGAGCTCGACGCGCGACTCGGCCGGGCGATGCTGCGTGGTCTCGACCAGGCCGGGATCACGCGGGTGTATCTGGCCCTCGATCTCGGCGAGTCTCATGTTCGGTCGCTCGACAGGTACCGACGCGTCGGCATGCGCGAGCTCGCCCGCTACGTCGTGCGCGTCAAGCCGCTGCGACCGCTGTCGCTGGTGTCCAAGCAGCTCGGGCTCCCGGCGCTGGCCGTTCGGATCGCCGCGCCGCTCGACCTCGTGGCCGGGCTGCCGCTGCGCGTGCCGGGCTGGCGGCCCCGTCCCCCGCGGGGCAGCTCGATCGTCACGCTGAGCCTGCCCGAGGACAGCGAAGCCGTGGCGCAGCTGCTGATGCGCTCGCGCGCCGGAACGGTCACGCGTGCGTGGGACAGCGAGAGCTTGTGCGCGCGCTACCGATCAGCGACCGATGACGCTGGCTACACGATGCTGGGCCTGTGCCAAGCCGGGGTGATCATCGGCGTCGCCGTCTATCGTGTGGCCACGCGTCCGAGTGGCGTGCGCGTGGGCGTGGTCATGGAGCTCGCCGCGCGCGACGACGACCCCCAGACGCTCGCGCTGCTGCTGAGAAGCATCGAACGGCGCGCGCACGCTCGCGCGGCCGAAGCCGTACTCCTGCTCGACTCACTCGGACCCGGGGTCGCCAAGCTCGCGCGCGCAGCCGGGTACCTCGACAGCGGCGAACGCTTCGCGCTGCTGACCGCCTCCGCCGGCGAGCGCGAGCGCGAGGATCCGGTCCATGACGCCGACGCGTGGCGGTTTCCGGTCGCGGATCACGACGGACTTTGACCACATCCGCTCGCGCGGCCAAACCAAAAGCTCTCGGCGACAGCAAGTTGCCCGGTGGGAACCAGTGGCCAATGCCAGGGCAACTATCAACATTGATCAGCTCAGCGAATATCACGCAAATTACAGCGGCGCGACCGCAGCGCGAGCCCCTCGCAATCCCGACAACCGGGCGCCTGGAGTGATTTTCGTGCGGATACCGGCCCGTGGGCCGCAAGTCACCGGGGTCATGCGTGCGCCCGAAACGTGTCCCATCATACCAGTTTTTCAAGACTTTTGCTGGCACAGGACTTGCGTAAATGGAGCGCGCGCACCGCTCGCAGTCTCCGCCCTCGAGATGGACAACACTGCTCTGGCTGCCCAAATGCGCCACTTTGACGTCCATCCCGCGAAAGCCGAACAGATGACCACCAACCGCGACTGTCCCACCGTGACCCAATCGATCCACCGGGATACGCATTTGTTTGTAGGTGATCTCGGCTGGCTACGAAATCCTTTCATAGTAGGTTCGCGCCGGTTCAACATGCCACCCGTAGCAGGATCGCCCGAACTATCCCCCTTCCACCCCCCTCCGTTGGCTCGCACCGCGCTGCAACGACGGGGTCGCCAATTGGGCGCCACCATGGTCAGCGTCATGCTGCTGACCGTATCGTTGATGACCGTTGCGGTGCTCGTCGTGCGCTCGTCCAACCGCGAGGTCTCACAGGCCAACGCCGTCGTCGCCCGCGAGCGTGCGCTGATGGCCGCGCAAGCAACCATCGAGCTTGGCGCCGCCCAGTTTCGCCAGGCGATCACCACGGCTGGCAGCGCGCAGGTGGTCCTCAACCAGGCCCTGACCGGCTACAACAACCCGGGCGATCAGAGCGTCTGCAGCTCGATCTTCGAAGACTGCATTCCGGGCGGCAACGGCAACAGTCAAGTTCCCGGCACCGGTCAGAAGAACCGTTGGGTCACTGGCAAGTCCGACTGCGCAGGTCGTCCCTGCATGCGTCAGGGCGCGATCGCGTTCTTGCCCGACGCGGAGGGCGTCACCACCAACTGGGTGCAGGTGCCGCTGCGTGACTTGCTCGAGGGCGCAGACTCGGAGGCGCGCGTCAGCCTGTGGGTTCGCAACAACTCCGCCGACGCAATCGACACCGGCGGCGGCACCTGGACCACCGACACCGACGGTCGCATCATCCTCACTGGCGTCGCCACGGTCCGCAACACCACAATCGCGATTGAGCAAGAGATCGTCCTGGCCCCCGGCAGTCAGCAGCAGGCCTGGTCCATGAGCTCGCCCGACGTCGGCTACGGTGGTGGGCACAACAACGACAACGTCATGGCTGACGTCTGCGTCGAGAACTTTCTGGGCTACGAGGAGAACTGAGATGCGCAAGCAACACGACAAGCTGTCCACCCGCGGCCATTTGTTGCGATGGGGCCTGAAGCTCGCTTCGGCCACGCTCTTGCTGTTCGGGCTCGCCGGGCACGCACAGCAGGCCAACGCGCGCCTCGATCCCTTCTACATCGTCCACGGCGCCAGCTATGGCGCGATCTCGCCGCGGATCCTGTTCGTGCTCGACAACTCGGGCTCGATGGCCATGGACGAGACCTACTTCCCCATGGCCCCGTTCCCCAACACCAAGTGCTGGTGGTCCAACTGCGAGGACGCGAGCAAGGGCGTGCTGCAGAGTCGGGTCCACGCCGCCCGCGACGTCATCAGCGAGATCGCCACGACCAACTCCGGTCGCGCCGAGTTCGCGCTCATGACCTTTGGCACCGCCAATCCGCCAAACGACGATGGCGGCGAGCCGGTCCCCGATCCCTGCACCGCCCAGGCGACCGTGGGGTCCGTGGTCGCGGGCGAGACGTATCGCTTCACCTGGGTGAAGAACGTCAATCAGCCGTACTCCACCCAGTGGAAGCCGGCGACCAACGCCTTTGGCGGCCAGGGGTTCTGGGTATTGTGCGGCGACAACCGCCCATTCCCCTATTTGCGTCACGACGATCTCGGCGGCTTCTCCATGCCAAACAACAGCAATGACCCGCTGTTGGATCAACCCTTGTACCAGACAGAGTCCAGCCTCGCCGCGTTCGAGAGCCACGCCAACCGCGAGCGCAAGGTCCACTGGTTCCCGCGGTTTCTCGGGCGCCGCTTCAACGTCGACTGCGCCGATCCATACTATCAACACCTGGTGAATCGCTCGGCGGGCGACTACGGCAGCACCGACGCCGCCAAGCAAGCCGCGATCTGTGGGCGTGATTTCTACTACTGGCCCTACGTCGACGGTCACCCCGGCTATTCGTTCTACGATGGTCTCAGCGAAGACAACATGTCTCACCAGGAGTGTGACGACAACGCGGTCTGCTCGACCAAGACCAATCAAATTCACCGCACGGGCGTGACCCGACGCAATCAGTTTGTCGGCGCCACGCTCTATGCGCCGTTCTACTCCAAGGCCGTCAAGGACGACATCAACATCCCCATGACCGAGCAGGGCCCGCGCACGCAGGCCGACGCCGACTTGATGTTCAACGGAATCGTCGACAAGACCTTTGCGGGTGGCGCCGACGCGGCCTCGGGCACCCCAATGGCAGTCGCCATGGGCGTGCCCGAGTATATGGTCACGTCGGACATCAACGGCAACATCACCGGCGCCAAGCCAGCGATGACCAAGAGCAACCGGCCATTCGCGCAGCCCACGATCGCCTCGTATCTCGCGTTCATGCGGCTCGCCGAGACCGATCAGCTGTGCCGGCCAATGTCCATGATCATCGTCACCGACGGTCAGCCCGACCCCTGGGCCTCGCAGGGCGGCACCAAGCTGTACCAGCGCCTGCGCAGCGTCCGAAGGCTGCTTGGGGTCAAGACCTACATGGTCGCGTACACCGAGGGGGTCTACGACAATCCGACGACGCTCGAGCAGACCCACAACATGGCCTGCGCCGCGGCCGGGGCCAATGACACGACCAACCCCTGCGCGGGTGGCAACGATCACAACGATTGGGACACGTGCAACGACCCGACTGATCCGGTCAATGGTTGCGCGTGGCTATCATCTGATCACACGGAGCTCTCGGAGGCCCTGACCAAGATCATCACTCGGGAGATTCAGCTCGACGTTCCCAGCGGCACCCCCACCGTCGCCAACGACTTTCAGCTGTCGGACCCCAACAATCCGGAGTCCTCGCAGGCGGCGGTGCAGACCTCGATCAGCTCGTGGACGGAGGCGCCCGGCTGGACGGGTCACGTCGCGCGCACCGGCTGCACCGACGAAGATCCCAACAACCCGGGACAGCTCACCGCGTACTGCCAGAACGTCGCCGATGTGCCGCTCGACACCGATGAAGTCGAGACCTTTGGCCCCTGCCCGCTCAGTCGGGTCTGGGACGCGGGCGAGTGTCTCGCGCTCACCGACTGGACCGCGCGCCGGATCTACACGCACGATCTCAGCAACAACGTCATCAGGGTCACGGACGGTGGTGGCGTCCCAACGCCGGAGTTTGTCGCGCTCGTCGAGGCGCTCGACGGGCTCGGGCGCATCACCCCCGCCCTATCGGCCAACGGCCCGCAGAAGACCGCCGAGATCGTCGCAATGGCCGAGTGGCTGCAAGGCCGCAACATGCCCGACAATTGGAAGCTGGCCGGGACGCCCAATTCGGCGCCTATCCTGATTCGTCGGGTCCCCAAGCAAAACCCGTCGTTCCTCCCCAGCGTGGGCATTCGTGATCCGCACTGCGCGGGTCGCCGCAACGCGCAGGGTGACGAGGTCCCCGACTCGCTCAAGTCATTCTCCTCGGGTGCGTGGCAGATCGCGTCTGGCGGGGGTTTTGGCGACCACTACGACTACGCCGAGGCTGTCCTGATCGGCGATGACTTCGGCATGCTTCACGGCTTTCACTACGATAGTGGCAATGAGCTGTTCGGGTTCGTCCCGGCCGCGCTGCTGACCAACTCGCGCAAGCTCTCCATCAAGGGACCCGAGAGCTTTGGCCAGGGCAAGAACGCCAAGGAGCACCTGTTCGGGATCGCCTCCACGGTCAACACTGGCTGGGCCTTCGACAAAGACGCCGGCAAGTGGCGTCACCTGGCGGTGTTTGGGCTCGGGCCTGGTGGCACCGAGATCATGACGCTCGACGTCTCGCACATGGGCCGCCTCCAAGATGACGACCCGATCGAGGTCGTGTGGACCACCTCGACCGCCGCCAACGCGGCCGACTACGCGGCCACGCTCGGTCAGACCTGGTCACGTCCAGCCCTGACCTACGCCGCGCCCAACCACGAGATGTCGCTCGAGCCGACCGCCTACATGGTCTTCGGCAGCGGCTATCGCAACGGCGTCGGTGACGTCGAGCGGGGTCGCACCGTCTGGGTGGTCGACGCCATGACGGGTGAGACCGTGACCCAGCGAGCCTACGTCGCGCCGCCTGTCGCCAGCAGCTACGACGTCCTCGACGATCTCACCCAGGCCTCCGACATCGCCGTCGGCTCGCACTGCCTGTCGCGCTATTGGGGCGAGATGCAAGAGGCCTATTGGGTCGACAACGGCGGTCGTCTGTTCCGCTGGGACCTGGCGACCGAGACCAGCGACGTCACCACATTCCCACATACCGGCGACAGCGGCGGCGTGTGGCCACAAAACCTCGACGGATTCTCGGTCGCCACCGAGGCGTTCCGGTTCCCGGCCTGCGCGGGGACGGGCACGTTCTCATGCTCGATCGCCGCCAACAACAAGGGTGACGTATTCAGCTTCTCGCCGGCCGTCGTCGCCAACAACCGCATCGACGAGATCAACGATCCAGGCACGATCTTGCCGCTGGAGGACCGCGATCAGTTCCTGATCGCGCTCGCGAGCGGCAACCCCAACGACAACGCGATCGACAGCGGCGACGAGGAGAACGACTTCCACAGCAGCATCTACATGCTGACGGATGACCACGTCGCGGATCAGAGCGCGGGCTTCGACATCCCCGCCAACGCGCCCACGACAGCGCCTGGCGCCCACGCTCACTTCATGCGACTGCCGCTCAACCAGATCGAGCGCACGCGCACGATCTATTACCCCGACGGGACCGACAGCGTAGAAGTCCGAAACTTCGGAAAGGCGGCACGACCGATCCGCGCGCCCATGATTCGCGTCACCGGTCTCGCCGATGGCACCAACCAAGCCGACGCCGAGGTCTACTATGTGTCGTACACGATCTACGAGCCCGGTAATCAATCGTGCGACAGCCGGTGGTTCGACGACAACACGGGCGAGTGGGTCACCGATCCCGGCGCCACCTACGACATCACGTTCCGCTTGATCAACTCGGGCAATGATCCGTTCGACTTCACGAACGGCTACTCGCTCCCCGCTGACTTCAACGATGGCTTCGGCACTGGCGGCGGCCTGAGTGGGCCGGTCGTCAGGCAGCAAGAGTGCGAGGGCGACAACTGCGGCGCGGTGCTCAAGGCGCCAAAGACCTCACCTTGCGATCCCAACGAGGACGCCCCTCCAGCCGGCGGCGCGGTCTCGGTTCAGGTCGGCTACTCCGAGTTGGCGGGCTTCTCACCGCTCGAGGTCGAGTTCTAGCGCGGGGTAGGCGAGCACGGTGGGGCAGGCTACGCTCCCACCGTGCGCGCGTACCTCGATCTGATCCAGCGGATCCTCGACCACGGCGTCGAGAAGACCGACCGCACAGGGGTCGGAACCAAGAGCATCTTCGGACACCAGCTGCGCTTCGATCTCGCCGAGGGCTTTCCGCTGGTCACGACCAAGAAGGTCCACCTGCGCTCGATCATCCACGAGCTGCTGTGGTTCCTACGCGGCGACACCAACGTCGGCTATCTCAACGAGCACAAGGTCTCGATCTGGGACGAGTGGGCCGATGAACAGGGCGAGCTCGGCCCGATCTACGGCAAGCAATGGCGCAGCTGGCCCGGGCCGGACGGCCAGACCATCGATCAGATCACCGCGCTGATCGAGCAGCTGCGCCACAACCCCGACTCCCGGCGACTGGTCGTGAGCGCGTGGAACGTCGCAGATCTGCCGCAGATGGCGCTCTCGCCGTGTCACTGTCTGTTTCAGTTCTACGTGGCCCAGGGCAAGCTCAGCTGCCAGCTGTATCAACGCAGCGCTGACGTGTTCTTGGGGGTGCCGTTCAACATCGCATCCTATGCGCTGCTGACCATGATGATCGCCGAGGTGGTCGGCTTGGCGTACGGCGACTTCGTCCACAGCTTCGGCGACGCCCACCTCTACCTCAACCACCTCGAGCAGGCGCGCGAGCAGCTGTCGCGCGAGCCTCGGCCGCTGCCGTCCATGACGTTGGCGCGCGTCCCCGAGTCGGTGTTCGAGTATCGCTACGAAGACTTCGAGCTGCGCGGCTATGATCCGCACCCGCGGATCGTCGCGCCGATCGCTGTCTAGAGCGCCTTGGCGACGTCTAGAGCGCCTTGGCGACGTCTAGAGCGCGCCTTGGCGACGTCTAGAGCGCCTTGGCGACCGCGGGGACGATCGCGTCAGCGACGATCTGCGCGCCATGCAAGGTGTAGTGGACGCCGTCTTCGGTCCGGACCCGAACTTCCTTGCCGCCGATCTTCGCGAACTCCGAGTACCCCTGCACGCCCGGCATCAGCCCGCGCGTGGACAGGTAGTGCCCGTTCGCCCGCGCGGCCATGGCTGCCTCGTAGATGCCGTTCATTCGCTTCATTCGGCCGTCGAGCTTGTTGGACTTCATCTCGGGCATGCCCATCCAGAAGATCTGCTCACCGTTTGGCGCGACGGCGTCGGCGAAGGCCTCGACGCGGGACCGGTACTCCGGCTTCCACCCCTCGTCCTCCCAGCGGGTCCACTGCGGCTTGGCGCCCTCGCCCATGAACAGGCCTTGGCCGTCGTTGCCACCGAACATGACGACGACGGCGTCGGGCGAGAAGCGCTGACAGTAGCCCTTGGCGGCCGCCGGCCAGTCATAGAAGTCGGGGCGCGCGAGGCCCGACGAGCTCTTTGCGTGACGCTGGGTGGTGAACCCGGCCTCGGCCAGGGCGGTCTCGATGTACTTGCCGAGCGCGCCGTGGATCGTGCTGCCGCCGAGGACCATGATCTTGGCGGCGCCGGCCTGGGCCCGACGGGGCAGCAGCGCGGCCGCCAGCGCGGCGCTCAGACCGATAGAGAAGCTTCGCCGACCATGGCGCACGACGTTCGACATGCCCCCGGTTATACCGAAACGGCGGCGAGCGCAAAATCTCGCGGCCAGAGCCGCACCCTCCGCGGATCAGTCAGGCCGGATAGGTCCAAGAAACTGTGTCCAATTCGACGAGCGAGAGCTTGCAGCTGCCGGAGGGGATCCGCTCCCAGCGAGCGATCCCAAACTGATTGGTGCGGCCGCGGCGGAGTGAGCCGTCGGGCAGCTCGAGCTCGTACGCGACTCCGCTCACGGGCTGCTCGTCCTCGTCCTCGACCAGGATCTCGATCCAGTCGTTGTTCTCGACGATTTCTTCGGGGGCGGCCGGCTCGTACACGGGCGCCTCGGCGTCGAGCTGGGGACGGGCGCCAACCTGGATCTCGGGACGGCTGACCACCACGAGCTCGCCCCGGTCGATCTGCCTGCGCAGCTCGACCTCGAGGATCGCGTCGCGCAGCGACGCCGCACGAAGGTTCGAGCGCGAGAGCAGGGCTCGCAGCTGGTGGGTGGGGACCTCGGCCACCGCCGCGCGCAGCAATCGACTCAGGGCCCGCGCAGACAGAGCGACCGATTGCTCGTCGCGTGATGACCGACGCCTCAGCTCATACCCGCGCAGCCTGACCCGCATCGCCGAAATCTAGCACGGCTCGGGTCGCTCGCGCGCGACCGGTTTGCAGCGCAGCGCAGCCCCGTGGGTGTGGGCGCGACCCGACGGGGGGCCGGAGCTCGAGCGCCGATTGACCGGCCCCGACGGCGGTGCGAGCATCATCGAGTTCGCGCACCATGAGGGCACTACGTTGAGCACGGGAAGTCAGCACACGGCCAAGCAAGGTGACTCGATCGAGAGTATCGCCTACGCGGCAGGACACATCTGGGAGACCGTCTGGGACGCGCCGGAGAACGCCGATCTTCGCGAGCTTCGAAAGACGCCACATGTATTGCTGCCGGGCGACGTCGTGTTCGTCCCGCCGATCGAGGTGCGGACCGAGTCGATCCCCACGGGTCAGCAACACAAGCTGCGGCGCAAGAGCGTGCCGTCGAAGCTGACGGTGCGGTTCCTGGTCGACGGCGAGCCGCGGGCCGACGCCGCGTACACGTTCGAGTGCGGCGGGGTCGAGCGGCACGGGACGACCGACGGTGACGGCTGGCTCGACGAGTCCACGCATCCGCTCGCAAGCTGGGCCGAGGTCCGCTTCTCGATCGAGGCGCCAGAGAACCCCGACCTCGAGCCCGAGCCCGCCGACGACGACGCGGAGCCCATGGACGAGGATCCCGAGCCGCCCGAAGACGACGACGGCCCGCTCGAGCAGGTCTACCGGTTCGACCTTCGCAAGATGGATCCAAGCTCGGAGCTGACCGGGGCCCAGGCCCGACTGCACCTGCTGGGCTACGGGGTCAACGGGATCGACGGCGTCCTCGATGGCCCGACCCGCGAGGCCCTCAGCGCGTTCCAGACCGATCACGAGCTCGAGGTCACCGGCGAGCTCGACGACGCAACCCAGGCCAAGCTGTCCGAGTACACCGATGGCTAGCCTGCCCGCCCCCACGCCCGAGCAGCTCGGTTGGCTGTCCCGCGAGCCCCCGCGCGACGACCAGGATCAGCCGATCATCTGGACCCTCGCGGACTGCCGGATCAACGAGGTCAAGTGGGCGCAGCCGATCATCCACGATCACTTGAGGCTCGAGCGCGTGCAGTTCACGGCCGCGCAGTGGGATCGCCCGGTGTTCCGCAATTGTCTGCTGCGCGGGGTCTCGTTCGCGCGCACGACCTTCAGCCACGCGCGCTTCGAGGGCGTGGTGTTCGAAAGCTGCAGCTTCGAGGGCTCGACCTTCGAGGTCTGCGCCCTCGACAACTGCCGGTTCAACGCCTGCGAGCTGCGGTTCACGACGATGCTGCGCACGCAGGTGCAGCGCTGCGTGTTCACTGACCTCGACGTCACCGTGCTCGAGCTGCGCGAGTGCGATCTGTCGGACTCGAAGTTCGTCACCTCCAAGCTGCACGGGCCCCGCGTCACCCGGACCACCGCGGCGACCCTCGAGCTCGAGGGTGGTGAGCTGCGCGGGGCCGACCTCACCGCCTGCACGCTCGACACGCTGCGGCTCACCAGCGTCGCGGTCGAGGGCCTGCGCGTGATCGACTGTGAGCTCGGGGCCGCCGAGCTGCACGGCGGCCGCGTCGCGGAGTTCTCGATGTCGGGGACCCAGGCCAAGCGCCTGCTCGTGCGCGGCTGCTCGGAGCTCCCCGGCCCGCGCCTGCTCGACTGTCGGATCGAGACCCTACAGCTCGAGGCCTGCCTGAACATCCCCTCGCTGCTGATCGCCGACTGCGTGCTCGGGGCCCTGATCGCGGACAACGTGGTGCTCTACGACGCCGCGTTCGAGCGGGTCGAGGTCGAAGGTCACGGCCTGATCCGGGACAGCACGGTGACCGGCGTGTTGTTCAACGCGGGTCGCTGGACGCACCTTCAGCTCACCGGTGCCAGCGTCAAGGACTATGTGGCTGTCGACGGCGCTCACTTTCAGCTGCTGTCGCTCGAACAATTGAAGGTCGACGATTCCTTGCAGCTGCGCCTCGCTGGCGACACTTACGGTGACGGCTCGATGACCTGGGGAGACGCTCGTGGCGCGTAATATTTTTAATCTGATCTGGATCGTTCCCCCATCGCCAGACCGAACCATGGCCCCGGTCCCACAGCGCAGCAGGGCGACCGTCGCGGCCCGGCAGGCGCACACCCGCGGGGTGCTGCTGTTTCCGGCGTTCATGACCCCGCTGGTGTATCTAGAGGGTCGCGAGGCGGAGCCGTGGCTCGAGCTGCTGATCGCGACCGAGCGGGACCTGACCCGCGAGATGGTCAACGACCAGCTGAAGATCAGCATGGGCCTGCGCAGCGAGAAGCCGGTCAGCGTCGCCCCGCTGTTCGCGGGCGCGGCCGGCAACATCATCGTCGAGTCCGCGGGCGAGGTCGACGACGACGGCGAAGACATCATCTCGACCCACTCGAAGTTCTCCGGGATCCTGCACCCCTCCTACGGCGAGGCGCTGCGGGCCAAGAACGTCAAGAAGGTGTTTCGCGTCAAGATTCGGGCGTCCGCGCTGCCGACCGAGTGTCCGGTCAACGAGATCAACTACTCGTTCCGCGAGCGCAAGTGGACCGAGTACGCCCGGCGCGAGGGTCGGTCGGACCGGTTCACCCGCATGGCCAGGGTCGGCAGCGAGCTCAGCGATCAGATGATCCGCGAGATGACGACCCGCCGGTTTGGGGCCGACAACAGCTCGAACCCCAACAGCCTCCCGGGCCGCGGTCGCTACGCGTTCCCGATGCACGGCAACACCGTCGACATCCACCGCATCGACCCCGAGCAGCCGATCCAGTCGTACCACCCGGTGTTCGTGCTGACCGGCGACGACGCGACCGCGTACCTCAACTTCGGTCACGTCTCGGACATCCACATCAACACCCGCTGGCAGCTGCTCGGCAAGAGCAACGCCCGGGTGATCGAGTACGGCGCCGGGCAGTACGAGGACGAGTCGCCAGAGATCGGCGGGCTGCTGGCAGAGAACAACCGCAGCTTTCACGCGGTGCTCGGTCGGGTCGCGGGCGGCGACGCCGACGTGGTCATCGTCGGCGGCGACATCATCGATCACATCCGCAACGCCTACGACCCCGACGTCGTGCTCGAGGCCAACAACACGCCGCGCGAGATCTGGGACGCGATGAACCTCGAGGGCAGCGCCTACACCCAGGCGACCTACCCCGTCGGCATTGATCTGCTCGCGTTCTACTCGTTCATCTTCGACGCGATGACGCGCCACTCCAAGCCGGTGTTTGGCATCACGGGCAACCACGACTGCTACGTCGACGCGTTTGGGATCTCGCCCCGGCTCAACGCCGAGGTCATGGCCAGCCGCACCAACGAGGGGATCCCGGCCGACCTCAACCTGACCTTCTACGAGGCGCTGCTGGCCTTTGGTCCCAGCGCTGGCTTGTTGCGCAGCCCGTCGAGCTCGTTCGACGCCGACTGGTTCGACTGGTTTCACCAGGTCCTGACCCCGTTCAACGACTGGTGGTTCAAGTTCCCGCAGCAGTCGCTGGTCGGGCTGGGCTGGGGCACCAGCGAGGATCTCATCGATCCATTTGGTGGTCAGTCCGGCGGACACCTGCCGCGCTCCGACGACGCCATCTCCGACCCGCAGCTGGCCCTGTTGCAGCAAGCGGTCAACGGACGCGCCGAGCGACGGGTCACCCTGACCTCGCACTTCACGTTCTTGAGCTACATCGAGGGCGAGCCGATGAACCCCGGCGGGGCCCGGAGCGCGCGCGGGACCTTTCGGCTCAACGCCGACTCGTGGGGTACGGAGGACTACAGCCGGTTCGAGATGGGCACATTCGAGACCAACCGCGCCACGCTCATGAACATGCTCGCGGGGCGGCAGATCCAGTGCGTGCTCACGGGTCACTCGCACCGCCGCGGCATGCACCTGCTGGGCACGCGCGCCGGCAATGAGATCCCCGCGGATCTGTACGACACCGACCCCAACAACCCCCACAACATGTGCCAGATCCCGGCGGCGCTGCCCAATGGCGAGCCCGTGATCATCGTGTCGGACTCCGGGGGGCCGTACCCTCGCTACAACCGGAACAACGAATTTTTGGGCTGGGGCTCGGACCGCCCGGGCGGCACGCTGGTCAAGTTCAGCCAGAACAGCGGCCGCCTCACGGACGTCCGAACTCTGACCGCGACCAGCCGCCGCAAGGCGCGGGGGGCCGTGGTCATGGACTACGTCGACGTCTCGGCCGAGGGCGCGTTCAACAACAACCGCATGCAGACCCAGAGGGTCCCGGCCGACGTCAACAGCGGCGCGGTCACCAGCGCCGCGCCGGTCTGGTACATCGACGCCAACCTGACCACGCAGGTGCACACGACCTGGGGCATGTACATCGAGAAGATGATCTTCGCGGGGCGCCATGCCGGGCGCTGGATCCACGTGGAGGCCACCTACAACCAGCCCCGCAACGCGTTCGAGGTCCCGGCCGCGCAGACCGACGACTTCCGCCTGTGGCTGCGCAACGTGCTGCAACCAACCCGCTATGTCTCGATCAAGATGGGCTCGCGCGACGCGTTCATCTCGGGGCGCTACGACTGGGGCAGCTTCTGGAACTTCGAGGTCCTGGCCCAGCCGATCTTCGAACACCACCGCAACGCGCTCGGCCAGACGATCCGCTACGTCTCGTATCGGATCCTCCGGCCCCAGCGCGAGATCGAGATCACCGGCCGCAACATCTCGTGGCGCGAGTCCCCGAACTTCGACTGGCGCATGGCCAACGACCCCAAGTACGCGCGCTAGAGCGCCGAGGATTTCCCCGGCCTGCTAGTCACAAACTCCCTGCGGCGAGCCGCAGTCGCCCGCCCCCGAGCAGCTGCCGCTCTCGCACTCGGCGTCGAACCGGCACGCCTCGCCCGGCAAGAGCGCACCCGGGCAGTAGGGATCCCCGCACTCGGTCGGGAGCTCGCCGCGACGCTCGAAGTGCGAGGGCAGCACGGTGACGCCTGACACGTCGACCTCGAAGCCCTGCTCGGCTGGGCCGCTGCGGGGTGCGCTGGCCCGCTCCCACATCACCACGAAGTCGTTGGCCGAGCCCCGCAGCGCCTGGGTGTCGACTCCGTGCTGGTCGAGATCATCGAGTAGGTCGCCGAGCAGGCCGACGTCGCCGAGACCGTGCTCGTCGAAGCTGCTGCCGAGCTCGGCGGCGCCTGCGATCCGCTCGTCGCGAGCTTGGCACTGGGCTTCCTCGGCGAACGAGGCCGAGCACGCGTCGGGTCCGAAGCGCGGGCGGGTCTGCTGAATGAAGCCGTTGAAGTCGGAGCCCAGCCCAATCGCGACGCCGAGCCCCTTGCGCCCAAACTCGTAGGCCTGCGCGAACGAGCGCGACGAGCCATGGCAGGTGTTGGTGACCCCCGCGCCCTCGTAGGTGTTGACCTCCTCGTGAGCCGTGCGCAGGCCGACCATGCCGCCGGTCTCGCGGACCATGCTCATGATCCAGGCCGGGCTGGTCTTCTCTTCCTTGGACTTGGCGGGCAGCATGATCTCGCGGAAGTGCGCGTGCGACAGGTACAGCGGGTAGTAGTCGTGCTCGACCGAGAGATCGTAGACGTCGCGGGTCAGCGCCTCGGACATATGGGCCATGTCGATCAACATGCCGCGGTCGATCATCTCCGAGACCAGCGCGTGGCCCTCGTCGGTCAGGCCCTTGACGTTGCGACAGCTGGCGTCGACGTCGAAGCCCAAGGTCACGCTCGCTGTCGTGATCCCGCAGTCGGTGTCGATGTGGCAGCTCTCCTCGAACTGCGCGATGTGAAAGATGCCGTTGTGCGGCGCGGCCCCACCGAACCGGTTGTCGAGCTGATGGACGATCTGCAGGGTCCGGACGCCGAGCTCGTAGACCTCGTCGAGCTGCGCGAGCCAGTCGCCCTCGCCGAAGATGTGCGACGCCTCGATGCTCAAGACCAGCGCGAGCTTGTCCTCGCTGACGATCCGCCGGGCATCTGCGGCGCTCAGGGCGATCTCGACCCAGTCGTTGGCGGCCGCGAAGTCGTTGGCCATCTGCAGCTGCACGCGGACGTCGTCCATCTCGTCGCACTGCGGCCGCGTCACGTTACCGGCTGGAAGCGCCCGGCACAGCCAATCCAGGGTCACCGCCGACATCACCGAGATCCGCAGGCCCGAGTCGTAGGCCTCGTGTAGCCAGCCCTCCCACGACTGCTGGTGGGCGATCACGTCCCAGCGCGGCCAAGCCTCGAGCTCGGGCCAGCCGTCGGTGCGGTCGAGGTGGATGCCCGTGTCGCCTGCGCTGCCTGGGATGCTGGCGAGCAACTCCGAGATCCCCAGCCCACCGAGGGTCAGCACCGCCTGCAGCAGCGGGACCTGAGACGCCGCCTCCTGCAGCTGGGCGTCGTCGCAGTTGACGAACAAGGTGGTCAGCTCGTCACGCAGCCGGGCGTGATCACCCGGCTCGCCGCCGTCACACAGCGACAGCGCGACCTCGGCTGCGCCGGTGGCCTGACCGTGCAGCCAGCCGCCACCGAATGCCTCTTCGGCGAACATGTGCAGGTGCAGATCGGCGTAGCCCTCGAGCACGGGCAAGGGCTCACCGGTGTCGCCCGACTCCGCCGTCTCGGCGGTCTCGGCGGTCTGGCTCTCGCTCGCGCCGACGGTGTCCGTTGGCGCCGGGTCGGGCGTGCAGGCGGTCAGCGAGACCCCGAGCAGCGCGACGAGCGACGTGGGGACCAGTGGCGAGACTTGGGCGGGGGGCACCATCGCCGCCAGTCTACACGCGGGGCCGCCCAGCGCAGCACCCGCCCGTCGCGGGCGCACCCACGCTCGACGACGCTGAGCGGCGCGCAACCGGGACACACGCAGGGCCGGGCCTGGGCCGCGTTTGGCAGGCATGCTCCGGCCATGCGCATCTCCCTGATCGCCGCGGCCTCCGACAACGACGTGATCGGCCGCGACAACGATCTGCCGTGGCACCTGCCCGACGACTTTCGCCACTTCAAGCGCACGACCAAGGGCCACCACGTGATCATGGGCCGGCGCACCTGGGAGTCACAGGGTCAAAAGCCGCTGCCGCACCGGACCAACATCGTGGTCAGCTCGCGCCGCGACTACGAGACCCCCGGCGCGATCCTGGTCCACTCGCTGGACGAGGGGCTCGAGCGCGCGCGGGCGGCCAACGAGGACGAGGTGTTCGTGATCGGCGGGACCCGGCTCTACGCGGAGGCGCTCGGCGTCGCCGACCGCATCTATCTGACCCGCGTCCACACGAAGCTCGAGGGTGACGCCCACTTCCCGCGCTATGACCCCGCGCAGTGGCGAGAGCTCAGCCGCGACGTCCACGAGGCCGACCCCCGCCACGCCCACGCGTTCACGATCCTCACGCTCGAGCGCCGCTGATCGGGCGGGGAGCTCCCGCGACCCCGGTTGGTCACGGCACTGAACACGGAGCCCGTACGATCGACGCGCGGCCAGTTTTTAGCGTCGCGCGAACCTGCGCGATATGTGTGGCTGTGAATCAGCGGTGGACGAATCGACGCGATGTTGCAGCACCCCTACGTAGATAAGCACTATGTCCCCCACGTACGGCGGGCGCGGGCCAGCGCCCACGCGCACCCGAGCTTGCGCGCGCTGCTGTCCGACGAGCTCGACGCGACCGCGCAGCTGGGCTTCTTGATCGAATTCAGCGCGCTCGGGGTTCGGCTGCTGCGACCGGTCGAAGACTCGCTCGCGCGCGGCGCCTCGGTCTGCCTGGCGCTCGGTCTCGACGCGCTCGGTGAGGAGCTGCGCCGACTCGGCGGGCAGGCGGCCCAGCGACGGCTGCTGCTGATCGACGATCTGGTCCAGCTCGCGCAGCTGTGGCGCGAGCAAGTCACCAGCTCGGGGCAGCGCTTGGATCTGGCCGCGCTCGTGCGCCGGGCACCGCCCGCGAACGCCCGCCACCACGCGCAGGTCCGCGGGGCCGCGTGGGCCGGCGAGCTCCCGCTCGCGTCGCTTGGCGTCGAGCTCGAGCTCGGACAGTTCGCGGTCAGCGTGGGGCCGAAGCTGATCCGGGCGTGTGAGCGCAAGCTCGGTGCCCAGGTCTTCGTGGGCTTGAGCTACCTCCAGGCTCGCACCGATCACGCGGCGCTGGGGGCCGACGGCCTGCTCGAGCGGCTCGACGATCTGCTGCGGGCGGTGCCAGAGCTCGGCGAGTCGATCGCAAGCGCGGGGGCCGAAGCCCTCAGCGCCCACGTCGAGGTGCTCGGCGCCTGCATCAGCCGCGGCCGGCATCTGATCGAGAACGACGCGCTGGAAGCTCTTGGCCCGACCTTCGATCACGGTGCGACCGCGGTCGCGCACACCTACATGGAATAGGCGTAGCGAGTCGCGCGCGAGCGTGATAGCAATGAAAGTCTATGCGTCGACTTGAATTGCTACCCATCGTCTCGGCCGCGCTGGCTGTGAGCACCGCGTGTGCGCAACCCAATCCCGCGTTCAATGATTGTGAGCCGCCAGCCCAGTGCGAGGACGACGAGTCCGGCGACGCGACGCTGACCCACGGCGACGGCGACGGCGACGGCGACGATGACCCCGACACGGGCGACGCTGACACGGGCCGAAACGACACGGGCAGCACCGCGCCCGAGACCGGCGATGGCGATGGCGACGGTGACCCCAACGCGCTGCCGACCTGCCCGGACACCGTGGAGGTCGTGATTCCGATCGCCCAGGACACCTTCCTCGACGCGACCTATGCCGACGGTGGCAGCAATGGCTGCGTCATCGACTGGAACTACGACGTCGACATGCCCTACCCGCCGGTCGAGTCGCCATGTCAGGGCCTGGATTTCGGCGCGGTCCCGATGCACTGGGCCTGCGGCCACAACGGCGATGGTTCGTGCTCCAGCACCTATTTGGGCCAATTCGCGGTCAACGGCTGGGCCGATCAGGCGCCGGTCGTCAAAGACGCCTACTTCGAGGTCACCGCCAAGATCGAGAATCTCGAGCCCGCGCTCGTGTCGATCTACGAGCTCGACGTCGATCCCGCTGAGTACCACAGCTGCGGCGCGTGGTCAGCCGGCCAAGGCTACGGCGCCGAGCCGGAAGAGTGCGTCACAACCTTCTTGCACGCGGCCGCCCCCAACCTCTGGACCAACGTAGGCGCGGCGGCGATCGATCCCCACCAAAAGCCCACGATCGCGGCCGGCAACGCGCCGATCAGCCCCGAGTACGCGTACCACGACATCGCGCTCCCGGTCTCCAAGGCGCTGGTCCAAGCCTGGCTCACGGGCGAGCAGGATCATCCGGGCGTGCTGCTGACGTCCGAGGCGTGGTTGCCGACAGAGTTCAACCTGCTCGCGCAGGGCTCGATGGCGCCGCCCAGGTTGGTCACGAAGCTGTGCACCGACGCGCCCTGATCGAGGGGCGGGGACATGCGCGGCTTGGTCGTGCACGCGCGGACGCGTTACGATGAGCGCGCTGCATGAGCACCCTCGACCAATTCGAGAGCGCGTTTCGGTCGGCGAGCAAGGACACGTTTACCTGGGCTCCGCCGACCATTCGCAAGATCATGGTCGTGACCGACCTCGACGCGGACGCCTCGGCGCGGTTCCAGGCCGAGCTCGAGCGGTTCCTGATCGGCGTGGTCGACCCCGGCCAGGGCGCCGACGCGGCCCCGCAGTGGCGCCTGGTGATCGGTGACGACTACGCGCTGATCAGCGAGCTCCACCGGCTCGTCGAAGACTGGGCGCCAGACCTGGTCTGCACCTACCGCAACCTGCACAGCTCGGCGTGGACGCTGGAGTTCTCGCTCGGTGAATTTGTCGACGTGCTCACCCAGGCCACGCCAGCGCCGATCCTGCTCGCCCCGCACCCCAAGCTGCTCAACGCGGCCGCCCACGCCCTGCGCAACACCGACGTGGTCATGGCCATGACCGACCACCTCACCGGCTCCGAGCGGCTGATCAACTTCGCCGCGGCGATGACCCAGGCCAAGGGCGAGCTGTGGCTCACCCACGTCGAAGACGAGCTCGCGTTCACGCGGCTCATGGAGGCGATCAGCAAGATCCCACAGATCGAGACCGACGTGGCTCGCACGCTGATCCGCGCCAAGCTGCTCGCGCAGCCAACCGACTATGTCGACGCCTGCCGGGCGGTGATCGCCACGCACCGCCCGGGCCTCGACGTTCGCCCGCTGATCGTCATGGGCCAGCACCTGTCGACCTACCGTCAGCTGGTCCGGGATCACGAGGTCGACCTGCTGGTCATGGACACCAAAGATGACGATCAGCTGGCCATGCACGGCATGGCCTACCCGATCGCCGTCGAGCTCCGCGACATCCCGCTGCTCTTGCTGTGAACCCTGCCATGCCCCCGATTCAGCTCCTGCTCGCGTCGACAGCCCCGGCCAGCGAGACCCACGAGGTCCCGCTCACGATCACGCTCGTGTTCACCGGCCTGCTGGTCGGCATGATCCTGTGCCTCGCGTTCGAAGAGAAGATCCACGCCAAGAAGTCGCTGATCGCAGGCGTGTTCGCGGTCGTGTCGCTGTTGCTCGGGACCGCCGTGCACATCTTGCCATTTGGCCCGGTGATCGTCGGCGGCCACGAGATCGCCATGCCGATCTACATTCCAGCGATCGACTGGGGCGTGATCGCTATCATCTTGGGCTCGAGCCTGTTCATCGACGTCACCAGCAAGTCCGGCCTGTTCACGTGGATCGCTATCAAGCTGACCAAGGCCTCCAAGGGCGAGCCTCGCCGGCTGCTGTGGCTGTACGGCCTGATGACCGTGGTGTTCTCGGCGGTGCTCAACAACGTCACCGCCATGCTGATCGTCGGCTCGCTGACCGGCGTGAGTCTCAAGAAGCTCGGCCGCGAGCAATACCTGCTCGGGTTCTTGCTCGTCGAGGGCCTGCTCACCAACATCGGCGGCCTGCTCACGCTGATCTCCTCGGTGCCCAACATCATCGTGGGCACCGCGGCGGGCATCAGCTTCATCGAATTCTTCTACAAGGCCAGCCCCTACGTGATCGTGGCGACCGTGGTGACGGTCGCGATGGGCGTGCGCTTGTTCAAAATCGAGGCGCTGCCCGACGACGCCGCCCGCGAGCAGGCCGCGCTGCAGGTCGAGAGCTTCGACGAGAACGACGGCATCGAGTCGCCCGGGTTCTTCTGGTTCGGGACCGCGATGACGGGGTTGTTCGTGCTGGTCATTGCGACCACCTCGGTGCTGCCCTGGGTCAGCGAGCTGGGCATGGGTTTCGTCGCGCTCGGCTTCGCGGTGATCATGCTGCTGCGCTACAAGAGCAGCGTCGATCAATTTTACAAGGGCCTCGACTGGGACCTGCTCGGGTTCTTCGCGGCGCTGTTCGTGGTCATCAACGTGATGGAGCACGCCCAAGTCCTCGCGCTGATCGGCACCGGCCTCGCGTGGATGATCGGCCTGGGCGAGACGGCCGGGACCGGGCTGGTGTTGGTGAGCGCGTCGGCGTTCTCCTCGGTCACCGACAACATCCCGCTGGCGGCGATGTTGGCCAAGATCCTCGGGAACATGGGCACCCCCAGCACCGATCCAAAGTGGTGGTCGGTCGTGTTTGGGGCCAACCTGGGCGGCAACCTCACGCCGATCGGATCGGCCTCGACGCTGGTCGCGGTCACGATCATCCACCGCTACAAGTTGGACCTCAGCTTCGCGGGCTTCGTGGTCAAGGCCCTGCCCTATGCGCTGATCCAGATCGCGCTCGCGGTCGCCTATGTGCTGTTGGTGCTGGCCTGATTAGCTACGGGGTCGGGACCCGCTCGACCGCCTCCAACACGCCGCGCAGTTGATCGACAATGGGCGTGAACGCGGGGTCCAGGGCCCGCCCGTCTTCGAGCTTGGTCAGCATCGCCCGCACGCACTCCCAACGTCCGTCTGCGGCGCACGAGCGACCGATCTCCAGCGCCGCGCGGGTCTCACATTGTTGGCTGAAGTCGTCGTCGAGCCCGCGGGTGTCCTCCGCGATTCGAGCGAGCGCGGGTCCGTCGTGGTCGGTCCAGGCATCTTCGGCGATGAACCGCGCGCGCTCGAGCAAGCGGCGACGGGCGAGCGCCTGCTTGTCTGGATCCGTCCACGCGCGGTGCAAGACGAGGGTCGTCGCAACCTTCAACGAGGCGTCGCCAGCCTGGGCCAGGCGGTGGTCGTCGGCCTGATCGGCCTGTTTGCGGGCGAGCTGCTCGCCGTCGCGCTTGCCCTGGGCGAGGAGCAGCTCGTGCAGCTCGGCCGCGCCCTCGGACGCACGATCGTCAGCGTCGAGCGCGTCAAACTCGGCCTGGGCGCGGACGAAGTCGCCGGCCGCGGCGGCGACCCGAACGCCGTCGAGGCTCGGCGCCGGGTAGAACCAACACACCGCGATCTGAACGCAACACCCAAGCACGACGATCCCCGGCAAGAGCACAGCCAGCGGGCGCCGCCGAGACCGGTCGAGCAACGGAACGAGCGCGAGGAACAGCGCGACCGCGGACACGCCCAGTCCCAGCAAGATTGCGTCGTAGCTCGCGTAGTCGGCATACCACTCGCCGCGGTCTTCGTAGCGCGACAGCAGCCACCAGCCGACGATCAGCCAGCCCAGCGCGGCGGCGGCCGCAAACTTGGCCGCGCGGCTCAGCATGGAGCTCAGCGCGTCGGTCAGCGCGTCGGTCAGCATCGGGCGCGAGACTAGCAGGCCGACTGGACCTGGAGCTGCAGGGCAAGCGCTGACTTTCGGCGCGGGCGAGGCTCATTGCCCGCCACTCGCAGACTGGTTCACATGAGCAACGATCCCCTTGCGCGCCGTCGCGACTGGGGCTAGGGTTCGCGTCTACACGGCAAGGCCATGTACAAGTCGCACTTCCAATAGTCCGCTCGTCTCGAGCCCGTCACAACGTTGACTCGACGCCTCTGCTCCTGCGTGCCCGCTCGTCGTGGCCGCACTGGCAGAGGCAGGACCGCTCGTCTGCGCGCGCGCCCACACCTATTTGGTGCAGTGGCGCGAGTGAGGACGGCGACTGGAAAGCCGCGATGAAATTCCATTCGAAGCCAATTGAAGAACACACTGAAGTCCCGCTCGCCGACGACGGCCGCCGGGAGCAACTGATTGAACACTGGGCCCGCGTGGACGGACGCCCCAACATCCGCGCCGACGGACAAAACGCCTGTTACGTGGTGTCTGTCGGGGTCTGGGACGATCCTGCCCAGCAGCAGGCGCAGCTGGCCGAGATCCTGGGGCTGGTCCGCGCGCAAGGGGATCGGGTTGTCGGATACGAGACCTATCAGCGCAGTCGGCCCGATCCACGTACCTATTTGGGGACCGGGACGGCCGAGGCGATCGCCGCCCGGGCGACCGCGGCGGGCGCCGATCTACTGGTCATCGACGCGGAGCTGAGCCCATCGCAGACCCGCAACCTCGAGGACGCGACAGGCTTCTCGGTGAGTGACCGTGAAGCGGTGATCCTCAATGTATTCTTGATTCACGCGAAGACCCGGAAGGCGCGGATTCAAGTCGAGATTGCCCAGCTCGAGTATCTACGCCCGCGGATCCGCGGGATCGGGCTGGACATGGATCAGCAGGCCGGCGGGCTCACGAAGGCTCGCGGCCCGGGCGAGACGGCGTCGGAGCTGCTCGCGCGCCAGCTCGACGGTCGCCTGGCCGAGCTGCGCAAGCAAAACGCGAAGCTCGAGCGGGCCGAACAGACCCAGCGCAAGGGCCGGGAGTCGTGCGAGCGGGTGGCCCTGGTCGGGTACACCAACGCGGGCAAGACCTCACTCATGAACGGGCTGACCGCGGCCGGGCTGTCGGCCCGGGACATGCCGTTCGAGACGCTGGACACCACCTCTCGCAGCCTGACGCGGCACGGGGGCGACGTGGTGATCAGCGACACGGTCGGCTTCATTCGGCGACTGCCGGCCCGGCTGTTGGCCAGCTTCGAGACCACGCTCGCGGAGCTGCGCGAGGCCTCGCTGCTGGCGATCGTGGTCGATCTATCCGACCCCGAGTGGTGCATGCACCTCGACACGACCCACGCCGTGCTCGCGCGGATCGAGGCCGACCAGATCCCGCGTTACTACGTATATAACAAGCTCGATCGGATCGAGCAGGCGCCGTCAACCGAGCAGCTGCAAGCGCGCAGCGGCGGCCACGAGTTTGCCGTGCTCAGCAGCACGGACGTGGACGCGGTCGCCCGGCTCGAGACCGCGCTGATCGACGCTGCCCGGCATCGGCACCAGCGCACCCGCGTGTTCGTGCCGTACGCGGCTGCCGACGTGATTACGTCGATCTATGCGGGCTGTCGGGTGATCACGACCAACGCGACCGAGCGCGGTCTGGCGTTCACGATCGAGGGCACGCCCCAAGTGATCGCCGGGATCCGGCGCGCAGCGAAGGCGGTGCAGCGATGACCGCCGGGCCTCATCGAGCCCTGGTGGCGCTGCACGGCGTCGACGTTGACTCGCCGACCCGCCGACCGCTGATCCGCGATCTCGGGCTCAGCGTCTCGGTCGGCGATCGCGTCGCGCTGATCGGCCGCAACGGCGTGGGCAAGTCGACCTTGCTCGAGCTGCTCGGCGGGCGCGTCACGCCCGAGCGTGGCGTGGTGAGCCTGACCACCGCGCCGGCCTTCGTCCGCCAAGATCCAAGCCGGGACGAGGCCCTCGGCAGCGCGCGAGACCTGCTGGATCGCGCGCGGGTCGAGCCCGAGCTCGAGGGTGAGCTGGCCCGGGAGCTCGCCGAGGTCGGGCTCCGGCCGCTGACACAGCTGCTCGCGGCCCAGGAGCTCAGCCGCGGCGAGGTCCGCAAGCTGCTCCTGATCGCGGCCAAGCTCGCGCAGCCCGAGCTGTTGTTGCTCGACGAACCCTCCGAGGACCTCGACGCCGCGGGCGAGGCCTGGCTGCAGCGGTGGTTGCCGAGCTTTCGCGGGGGCTTGATCGTCGCGTCGCACAGCCGCCGCTTGCTCCGCTGTTTCGAGCACTTCTTCATCGTCGCCGAGTCCGGCTGTCGGTATCTGGCCGGCAGCTTCGAGCAGCTCGAGCGTCAACTCGAGCGAGAGCAGGCTGATCGGCAGCGACGCTACGTCGAGGATCTGAAGACCCTCGCTGACGCCGAGCGCCACAACCACGCGGTCAACCAACGGCGGCGACGCAAGAAGAACGTGGGCCGACTCCACGAGCTGCGCCGCTGCACGTCGCGGTGCCGGCTCAACGACAAGCGCAGCTACGCGCAAGAGAGCCAGGCCAAGGCCGCGAAGATCCGCAACGAACGGATCGGCGCGACCCGTGAGTGGACGCGATCGACCCGACGCGCGCTGCGGGTCCAGCTGCCGCTGCGGGCCCTGGTTGCGACGCTGCCGGACCCCGATGGTGAACCGCTGATCTCGCTGTCAGACGTCGGCGTCGCGGTCGGTGGGCGGCCGTTGTTCGATCGCGTCAGCGCGCGCCTCGGTCGCGAGCGCGTGGGCGTTGTCGGGCAAAACGGAAGCGGCAAGACCACGCTGGTGCAGGTCATGCTCGGCGAGCGGGCACCGAGCCACGGCACGGCGACGCGCCGGTCTGAACGGATCGGCTCGATCGCCCAGGGCGCGAGCGACTGGGTCTCAAACGACAGCCTGCTCACGCGGCTGCTCGATCGCTCGAGCGCGGCGTCGCTCGACGAGGCCGCCCAGCTGCTGCTCGCCCACCGGTTCCCGCTCGCGCTCGCCGAGCGTCCGCTCGCGTCGCTCAGTCCCGGCGAGCGGGTCCGGGCCGCGCTGATCTGCCTGTCGCGGCAGACCCCAGCGCTCGAGCTGTTGGTCCTCGATGAGCCGACCTTCAGCCTGGACCTCGTCGGCCTCGCGGCGCTCGAGGCCGCCCTCGCGGCCTGGCCCGGCGGGCTCGTGGTGGTCAGCCACGATCGAGAGTTTCTCGACGCGATCGGGACGCGAGCCAAGCTCACGCTCGACGGCCGCGGCGGCCACACCTGGACTTGCTATTAGCTTCAGTCCTGACCGCAGTAGCGCAGCTGGCAGGCCGGCGTGTTCGGCAGGTTGTACAGGTAGTAGTCGGGGCACGCGACGACCTGAACGTTGGCGTTCCAGTTGCACTGGTTGCCGCTCCAGTTGAAGCACACCTGACGCGCGACGATGCCGTCGTTGAGCTCGGGGTGGGCTCCGTTGAGCCACCCTGTCGCATGGGTGGCGCAGTTGCTGCTGGGGATCACGGTCTCGGACATCTGGGTGCCAGCGTCGCCCGTGAACCGGTACCAGCCCGGTCCCTGCCAGCCATTGCCGACCTGTTGATCGCAGAACGCCCCGCCGCCGACCTGGTTCTTGTTGCGGTTGGCCCCCGTGAACTCCGTGTAGGGCAAGAAGCACTGGGGATCCGCCGACGCGATGCACATGGTGTCGCAGCCGTCATCGTCGTCTTGATCGCCGTCGTCGCACTCTTCGACGCCGTCGTGCTTGAAGCCGTCGCCACACACCGCGATCGTGCACGCGGTCGTGCACGCGTCGTTGTCGCTGTCGTTCTGGTCGTCGCACTCCTCGACGCCGTCGTAGACGATGCCATCACCACACTGGGCGGGCGTGCAAAACGGTGAGGTGCACGCGTCGTTGCTCTCCATGTTGCCGTCGTCGCAGACCTCGACCCCGGCCTGGACGTAACCGTCGCCGCAGAACGCCAGCTGGCAAGCCGGGCAGTCGTCCGCGGTCACCATGTTGCCGTCGTCGCACTGCTCGCCCTCTTGGAGGATGCCGTCGCCGCACTCGCCGGTGAGGCAGGTCGCCGTGCAGCCGTCGGCGTCGTCGTCGTTGCCGTCGTCACACGCCTCGACCCCGGTCTGGGTGAAGCCATCGCCACAGGTCGCGAGCTTGCAGCCCGCGACGCAGTCGTCGGTGTTGTCGGCGTTTTGATCGTCGCACTCCTCGAACCCCTCGTAGAGGAAGCCGTCGCCACACGAGGCGATCGTGCACAGCGGCGTGCACTGGCCAGACTCGCTGTTCTGCGGGCCGAGGTCGCACTGCTCGCCGGGATCGACGATCCCGTCGCCGCAGCTCTGGGATGGATCACCGTCGCCGTCGCCGTCGCCGGTGGTCTCGTCGCCGTCACCGTCGCCCGGGGTCGTCGTCGTGGTCGTCGTGAAGGTCGCGCTCCCGAACCGGTCGTCGTTGTCCGGCTCCGCACAGGCGAGCGTGAACAAGGGGGCTAGGAAGAGGGCAAGCGAGCGGCGCATGGCTGATGCTACGGCGATCACCGGGGCAGATCCAACCGCAATCGGCGTGCGCGCTCGCGCTCGGTAGCTTGGCCAGACCACCACCGTGGACAGCACGCACTCGCCGCGACGGTCCAACCGGAAATGGAACCAGCGGGCCCGCTGCCCCCCGGGACGATCTGGGTGTTTTTCTGGTTGCGATCATAGTGTTTATCGGACACCATCATGGCCCATGCTCGAGCGACTCGAGTTTTATCGTCAAGAAGATGTGCTGGGAGAGTTCTCGAACTTCTCGAGTCACCCGATCGAGCTCGACGGGCAGTTGTGGGCGACGACCGAGCACTACTTTCAAGCCCAGAAGTTCCACGATCCCGAGCTGCGTGAGCGCGTCCGTCTGGCGCCCAGTCCAGGCCAGGCGGCCAAGCTCGGGCGCCGGCTCGCGGGGCTGCGTGCGGACTGGGAGCAGGTCAAGGAGTCCGTCATGCTCGACGCGCTGCGGGCCAAATTCGGGCAGCACCCCCGACTAGCGCGGCTGCTGCTCGGCACCGGGGACGCCGAGCTGGTCGAGCACACCCGCAACGACAGCTACTGGGCCGACGGCGGTGACGGCAGCGGACGCAACCGGCTGGGCGTGCTGTTGATGCAGCTGCGCGCCGAGCTGCGAACCCGCGACGAGTGACGCTTGTCGCGGGTTCAGACCGGCGCCGACACCTGCCCAACCTCAGCAGCGCTGCGGGCAGGGTCGGTCGCCGCTCGACTCGAGCTGCAGGGTCGAGTGGGCGATCCCAAACCGGGTCGAGAGCTCGCGCTCGGCATCTCGAACCAGGTCCCCCGCCTGCCCATCGACCACCAGGTGGGCCGTGAGCGCGACGTCGCGGGTGCCGAGCGCCCACACGTGGAGATCGTGCACCTCGACCACGCGCGGGTGCTCGCCGAGGTACGCCCGCACGCGATCGAGGTCGATGTGCCGCGGCGCAGCGTCGAGCGCGAGATTGAGGGCCTCGCGCAGCAGCGACCAGGTGCCCACGAAGATCACCACCGCGATCACCAGGCTCACGACCGGGTCCAACCAGCGCCAGCCGGTGAACAGCAGCAGCGCGCCGGTCACGACCACGCCCAGCGAGACCGCCGCGTCGGCGGCCATGTGCACGAAGGCGCCCCGCAGGTTGAGGTCGGAGCCGTGTCCGTGCTCATGACCATGCCCGTGACTGTGGCCGTGCCCCTGACCATGACCATGACCGTGACCCTGATCGCTGCGCAGCAGGATCACGGCCGACAGCAGGTTGATCACCACGCCAATCCCAGCGACCACCATCATCGTCACCGCCGTCGGCGCGGGCGGATCGGCGAGCCGCTCGATCGCCTCCCAGGTCAGCGCCCCGGTCGCGGCGATCAACAGCAGCGCGTTGGCCAGCGCCGCCAGCACCGTGGACTTGCGCAGCCCGTAGGTCCGCTGACCCGAGGGTGACCGACGCGCGAGCCAAGCCGCCCCCCACGCGATCAGCAGCCCGAGCACGTCGCCCAGGTTGTGAGCGGCGTCGGCCAGCAGCGCGACCGAGTCCGCCGCGAACCCATAGCCAAACTCGGCGACGACATACGCCGAGTTCAGGACCACCCCGAACGCGAACGCTCGATCGATCCGGCGATCGTGATCGTGATCGTGATCGTGGCTGTGGTCGGGCATCGGCGTGGTCGCTCGCGGGTCGTGGTTCTATAGCCTGTCGGCTCGTTCGGCGCCCGTCCGCCAGCGCCTGCTGACGGTCGTGGCGTAGTGGCCGCACGATGATGCCACGAGCGACGGCGCAGCTTCGAACACCCACCCCGGACGTCCTCAGTTCAGCGCCGCGTCGGGCGCGGGGCAGCGCGAGCGCTCGCGCAGCGCCGGCAGCTCGGCCTCGAACATCCGCCCGAGGGCAGCGTCGAACCTGTCGCGGTCCAACACCAGCACGTGCTTGTCCTCCGCCGCGACGTGCCTGCGCGTCATCGGATGCTGAATCGAGAACCCGCGCACCTGCGAGAGCTGATTCTCGAGCGCGAACGAGGCGTAGTACGCCGCGTCGTCGGCCTCGAGGTCCGTGGTCACGAACGGCGACGCCAGCTGCCACAGCGCCGACAGACCGCGCAGCCCACGATCTTGCACGCGCCGCGCGAACCCCAGGATCACCGCCTGCTGCCGCTTGGTGCGATCTCGATCGCCGGTGCCGTGGCGCGATCGCACGAACTGCAGGGCCGTCGCGCCGTTCATGTGATTGCGCCCCGCGGCGACGCTCATCATCACGCAGGGCTGATCGGTCCCGTTGATCCAGAAGCAATCCATGATCGGACACTCGACGTCGACGTCGACGCCCCCGAGCTCGTCGACGAGCGCCTCGAACCCGGCGAAGTCGATGCTCGCGTAGCGGTCGATCCGGATCCCGAGCTCGTCCAGCAACACCCGGCGCAACAGCGGGATCCCCTGCCCTTTGCCGAGCCGCACCTCACCGACCCGCACGACCGAGCTGACCCGGGCGTGATCGCGGCCTTCTTCGTGCAAGGTCCCCAGGTCCGGCAGCGCGACCCACAGATCACGCGGAATGCTGAACGCGGCCAGGTTGCCGTCGCGGTGGCGAAACGCGAGCACGATCATCGCGTCGGTCCGGCCGACGACCTTGTCGGTCCGGTTGTCGGCGCCGAGCAGGAGCACGAACGAGACGCCGTCGAGGCCCGGCGGGCGCCGCGGCGCGGGCGGGGGCGGCTCGCTGACCGCCGCTGCGTTGGGGATCACGACCCGGCGAGCGAGCGCCACGCCGGGCGGGCCGTCGGGCTCGACCTCGACGCTCAACCCAGGCGGAGCCTCCGGCGCCCCGACCAGCTCGCGGAACGACTTCGCGGTCGTGTGTCGCAGCACACCCACGTCCTCGACCAGGGCCCAGACCAGCGCCGCGATCAGCACCGCGAGCGCCGACAGCCCAGACATGACGTAGATCAGCGCTCGCTTGCGGCCAGGACTCACGGCGCCTCGACGCACCGCGAGCTGCCCGCTATTCCGCCGCCCTGCCCCGCCTGGCCGCGTGTCGCGAGCGCACCACTAAACAAAACAATGGCCCTCGTCCTGCGCTGTCGAACGGGTACCCTGCGCCAAATGGTCGACGACAACCACGATCCGATCCGCCTCACCGCCTACGCAAGCGGGGGTGGCTGAGCCGCCAAGCTGCGGCTCACGGACCTGGTCGAGGTCCTGGACGGGGTGCTCCCACCTGCAGCCGGGAGTGAGCGCATACTCGTTGGACCCGAGCTGTCCGACGACGCGGCGGTCGTGCGTCTGCCGACCGACGACGGATCCGAGGGGCCGCGGCTGGTGCTGACGACCGACACGATCGCGCCGCTGGTCGACGAGCCCGAGGCCTTCGGCGCGATCGCGGCCGCCAACGCGATGTCGGACGTGTGGGCGATGGGCGGGCGACCGCTGTGGGCGCTGAACTTGGTGTTCTTCCCCAATGATCAGCTGCCGCTGTCGATCCTGCGCCGGATCATGCTGGGCGCCCGGGACAAGTGCGCGGAGGCCAACGTGTCGATCGTCGGGGGCCACACGGTCCGCAACGGCGATCTGAAATTCGGGCTCGCGGTCACCGGGATGATCGACGCGGGTCAGCGCCGGGCGCTGGCCAACACCCGCGCGCTGCCGGGCCAGGTCCTGGTGCTCAGCAAGGCGCTGGGCACGGGGGTGATCGGCACGGCGATCAAGCAACAGGCCGCGAGCGCCAGCCAGATCGCGACGGCCACCGCGTCGATGTCCCGGCTCAACGACGTCGCCGCTGCGCTGGCCTGCAAGCACGGCGCGACCGCCTGCACCGACGTGACGGGCTTTGGCCTGCTCGGGCACCTGCGCAACATCTTGAGGGGCAGCCGGCTGCGCGCGCAGATCGATCTGCATCGGCTGCCCGTGCTCCCCGGCGCGCTCGAGCTGCTCGCGGCTGGCCACTACCCGGGCGGCAGCAAGGCCAACCTCGAGCACGTGGAGAGCTCGCTGCTGCGCCGCTACTCGAGCAACGACGTCGACGCGTCCGCCCGCACCCGCCTCGCCGCCGATGCCCAGACCAGCGGGGGCCTGCTGGTCTCGCTGCGCGTCGAGGAGGCCGAGCGGATGCTCGAAGAGCTGCGCGGCACCGGACACCAAGCCGCGATCATCGGCGAGCTGCTGCCGGCCAAGCCCGCGCAGATCGGCCAGGTCGAGCTGCGATCCGGGCGCTGACGCGCCTGGTCCCGCTCAGTACTTCGGCTGCCAGCTCTGGGCCCGGGCGAGCTCGGGGTCGGTGCCCAGCGTGACGCTGCGACCCGGGATCACGGCCCCCGCGTCCTGAACCATGTGGAGGTTGGCCCGAAACAGCTTCGCGCCCGTGAAGTCCGTGTCGCGGATGTCGGCCTGGGCGAAGTCGGCGTAGGTCAGATCCGCGGCCGAGAACACGGCGCCCTGGCAGCGCGCCCGATGCAAGATGCACTGCTGCATGTCCGCGCCCGAGCAGTTGGCCTGCTCGAGGATCGCGTCCATGAAGATGCTCTGAAACAGCTGGGTCCGGCTCAGGTTGACCCCGGTGAGATCGGCCTCGACGAACAGCGCGTTTGGGATCGCGGCCTGGACAAAGCTGGCGCCGGCCAGCTTGGCGCCCTTGAAGTTGCAGTTGCGCAGGTCCGAACCGCTCAGATCGCAGCCCTCGAGCTCGGCGTCGGTGAACTGGGTGTAGGGGAACCGCATCTGCGCCAGCTTCATGCCGCTGAGCTTGGTCTGGATCAGCGTCACCCGCTCGAAGTGGGCGCCGGTGACGTTGGCCTTGCGCAGGTCGGCCTCGAGCAAGGTGACGGCCAGGAGCTTGGTCCCGCTGACGTCGAGCTGGTCCAGATCCGACTTCAGGAACACGGCGCGGTCGAGGGTCGCCTCGCACAGCACCAGCGAGGCGAGCTTGCAGCGAGCGAACGCGGCCGCGCGCAGATCGGCCCCGCGCAGGTTGAGATCGGGCGCCACGCAGTCGTCGAACTTGGCGGCGGTCAGCGTGGTCTTGGCCAGGTTGACGCCGGACAGGTTGCAGCCGCCGACGATCGCCTGGTGAAGGTCGGCGCCCTCGAGCGCCGCGCCGTCGAATCGGCAATTCAAGAAGATCGACTCGCGCATGGCCGCGCCGCTGAAGTCGGCGCCGCGCATGTCGACGGACTCGTACAGCGCGCCGCTGAGGTCCGCGCCGCGAAAGTCCTTGCCCGACAGGTCGAGCTCGGTGAGCACCTCGCCGCTCTTGATGTACGCCGACAGCTCGGCGCCGTTAGACGGTGTTGCCATCTTCGGCCTCCAGCTCGAGGTTGGGCTCATGCCGCGGGTTGACCCGGACCTTGGTCAGCAGGGCCTCGTCGAGCTGAACACGCTCGTCGCTGCGGATCCGGGCCATGTCGGCGCCGTGGAGGTTGCAGGCTCGCAGGTCGACCCCACGAATGATCGCGTTGGTGAACGAGGCGTGCATGAGGTTGGCGCTGAGCATGACCGCGTCGCTGAGGTCGGCCTTCTCGAACTTCGTCTCGCGGGCGATCGCCTGATAAAAGCGCGCGCCGGTCAGATCACAGCTGCTCAGATCGGCGCTGTCGAGCGTGGCCTTGGACAGCTCACAGCCGATCATGGAGGTCCCACGCAAGAAGCAGCGAGGCATGAACGCCTCGATGAACTTGGCCTCGTCGAGCACGCAGGACTCGACGAAGCGCGCGTTGGTCAGCGTGGCGCCCGAGAAGTTGGCGCCCCTGGCCACGCAGCTCAAGAAGGTGCACGAGGTCAGATCGGCGCCGGACAGGTCGGCGCCGCTCAGATCCAGCTTGATGAAGCTGCCGCCCTTCAGCTTGGCGCCAGCGAACCGCGCCCCGCTGATCTCGGCCTCGAGCAGGATCGCGTCCTCGGCTTGGATCCCGCTCGCGTCGGTGCCCTCGAAGGCTGCCTTGGACAGATCCGCGCCGCCCAGCTTGGCCCCGCAGATCGACGCGCCCGAGAGGTCGGCCCCCGCGAGCACGGACTTGCTCAGGTCCGCGCCCTGGGCCGAGACCTCGAGCAGCTTGCTGCCGCCAAGGTTGGCGCCCCGCAAGTTGGCGCGATCGAGCTTGGTGCCGCGGAGCGAGGCGTGGGCCAAGACCGCGCCGCTGAGGTCGGCGTCGCTGAGGTCGGTCCCGTCGAAGCGCGCGCTCTCGAAGAAGGCCCCCGCGAGCTTGGCCCCGCGCAGGTCCATGTTCGAGAGATCGGCCCCGGTCAGGTTGAGGCTGGCGAAGTCCTCACCTGCGGCGAGCGCCCGGATCACGCGCTCGCGCGCCGCGGGGAGCAGCGCCTCGTCCATGCCTGGGGCGGGGCTCTGCAGGTGAGCGGTTAGCACGTAGCCCTCGCGCATCTTGAGCTCGGCGGCCTCCCAGCGAGCGTAGAGCTCCCTGTCGACGCTCATCTCCTCGAGCTCGTCGACCACGGTCCCGCGGCTGCGAAAGTCGGCGGCCATCGCGACGATCGACGCGAGCTGGGCCGCGGCGGTGAACGTGGGGGGCCCGACCGGGGCCGCCGCGACGGTCTCGGCGCGAAGATCCGCGCCCGTGAACCCGGGGATCCCCAGCTCGTCGACCATCGCCTCGACCTTCTGCAGGCGATCCTCGACCCACTGCTTCTCCTCCTTGGCCTTGGCCTCGGCCTCGGCCTGGAGCTTGATGGCGAGCGCGGGCAGCTCGGCGGGGGTCGGCGGCGGCTGGGGAGGCTCGGGCATCAGCGGCCCGTGGACGTCGGGGTCGAGCCCGCACGCGGCGACGATCCCCCGGGCCCGCTCGGCCTCGGCGACCGCCTTGTTGTGCATGTTCTTCTGCATCAGCGCCTCGTGCTTGCCGAGCTCGGCCTCCTCGCTCTGCAGCGCGTCAGGCTGGTCGGACAGGCCCTCGGGCAGCAGCTCGTGCTCGCGCAGCCAGGCGATGCCAGCGTTCTCGGCGTCGACCATGCGATCGCGCAGGGCCTGGTGGTAGTGCTCGACGGAGCGGGGCTGGCCCTCGTTCTCGGCCGCGGCGACCAGAGCCAGGACGTCGGCGCCGTCCTCCTCGCGGATCATCGTCGAGCCCTGAAAGATCATCACGGCCCGCTCGGCGTCGGGGAAGAACCACAGGGTCTGCAGCGCGAGCGGGATCTCGGTGAAGCGCTCGGCCTCGTCGTGCTCGCCGCTGGGTTGGCCGTCTTCGCCCAGCCGGGGCACGAACACCTTGCGCTTGATGAAGGTCCGCGCCACGTAGCGCGGCAGCTGGCCCTCGAGCACCGGGAGCTGGGGGTGCATGTTGTCGAACCGGAAGCTCTCGCCCGGCGCCCAGAACCCCTCGCGCTGCTGATCGCGGGCGGCGAGGTTGAAGATGCTCCAGTCGACGTCGGCGGCGAGGCCAGGAAACAGGTTCTCGAGCCAGGCGCCGTCGTAGGTGCCAGCCAGCGAGGTGCGCTGCGGCCAGCTGATGTCGATCGGCAGCATGCAGGCGGGCTCGGGCCGCTTGCGCGGGCTGTCGACCAGCTGCCGCGGGTACTCGACGTTGGGCAGCGGCCGGATCATCACCTGCTGGATCTCGACCTCGGCGTCGCCCTTGCCCAGAGGGTTGGTGGGGAAGTCAGGCCCGCCGTAGGCCCGATCCCAGCCCAGGCGCATCTGCGAGAACGGCTGGGGCTCCGTCGGGGTCGTGCCCCGCCAGTAGCGATCGCCGTAGACGTTGAGGGTCTTCTCGAGCGCGCCGACGCGGACGCGGATCGGCACCGCTGGCTGCGGCGCTCCGCCTGGACTGTGGGCGAAGCCATCGACGAGGTACTCGCCGCGGGACTTGGGCACGCCGCCGTCGAGCACGGGGACCTCGAGCCGGGCCGGCATGAAGGTCCACAGCGAGATCTCGCTGAGCAGGTTGGACGGGCCGGTGAGCGGCACGAACGCGAGCACCGAGACCCCGAGGTGGTGGCGACGCTGATGCTCGAAGCAACGCGTGACCACGCTGAGCTTGCCTGGCTTGACGACCTTCAAGACGGATCCCCTGTGATTCGAGTGGTTCGCTTCAATTCGATTGTTCGGCCGGAGCCGCTTCGGTGGGCGCGGCAGGCGAACCAGCAGCGGTCGGCGGCACCACGGCGACGATCGTGAGTTTCTGGCGGTCCGCTGGGTCGAACTTGACGCTGACCTCGACGCCCACGCGGTAGTTGGCCAGATCGACCGGCCCCATCACCTGGGTGATGTCGACCTGAAAGTCCTCGCTCGCGTCGCCGCTGGGGTGGACGATCAGGCGAACCTCGACCTCGGGCTTATCATTGAACGAATTGCCGTTGTCGCGGAGCGAGACGATCGTCGCGGTCGCGTCCTGACCGCTGGCGAGCAGGTCCTCGCGCTCGTTCTGACGCCGAAGCTCAGGGCCAAAAGAGAAGAACAGAGCTGGGATGATGATCGCCAAGAGCAGGAGGCTCCCCACGATCTTCTCTTTTCCGCTCAACTGGACTGCGTCTGGTTCTCGGGCCATGCCTGACTGTATTCGCTGGATCTGGATCTGGATCTGGGCCTGGGGCGAGGACCGCTAGACGACCGACACGAAGCCGAACAGCTTGAGGTTCACGTAGCCCTGTTGGATCGCGGCGCCCAGCGACTCGATCGTGGTCTGGCGTCCGGCCTTGAACACCGAGCCGGCGACGTCGACCTTGAGCCCGACGACGTCGACCTTGTTGTTGACCAGGCCGATCGCGAGATAGACCATGTCGAGCTTTCCGCTCAGCACCGAGGTCTTCCACGCGAACAAGTCGGAGTCCTTGCCGCCGATGCTCTCGAAGAACGAGTCGACGGTGGTGGTGCCGCCCGGGGCGACCATGGTCAGGCCCGCCGGCGCGACCAGCTTCATCGCGGCCCCGCTGGTGATCGTGACCCCGGCGGCCGCGGTCACGTCGTAGGTGGCCGGGGTCGTGACCGAGACGCCCCCGACGATCGTCTGGCTGAGCGAGCCGGTGATCTTGTCGGTGACGCCGCCCGTGATCGTGTGGGTGACGCTGCCGCCGATCGTCTCGGTCTGGTCGGCCGCGATGTCGCGGGTCTCGCTGGCGGCGAAGGTCTCGGTCACGTCGCCGGTCACCGTGCGGGTCTCGGTCGCGTCGACCGTCTCTTCGAAGTCGCCGACCACGTGCACGGTCCGGTTGCCCCCGACCGTCATGTCCTGGTTGCCGTCGACCGTCTCGCTCTGGTTGCCGTGGACGGTCTGGGTCTGATCGACGTCGACGTTGTTGGTCTGGTTGTTGCCGACCGTGGTGTTGTGGTCGTTGAGCACGACCTCGTTGAAGTCCTTCTGGGCGTGGATGTAGATCTCTTCGGATCCGGCCGCGTCCTCGAGCCGCAGCTCGTTGAAGCCGCCGCCACCCGGCGAGCTCGCCGACTTGATCGTGCTCTTGGTCTTGTCGTCGGGCAGCGGATAGGGCGTCGCGTTGGCGCCGTTGTAGACGCACCCCGTGACCATCGGGCGGTCGGGGTCGCCGTCGAGGAAGGTCACGGTGACCTCCATGCCGATCCGCGGCAAGAACACGAAGCCCCAGCCGTTGCCGGCCCAGGGCTGGACCACGCGGATGAAGCACGAGGCGTTCTCGTCGGACTCGCCGCCGCGATCCCAGTGAAACTGGACCTTGATGCGGCCGTGCTCGTCGGTGTGGATCTCTTCGCCCGCGGGCCCGACGACCGTCGCGGTCTGCATCGAGTGGATCCGCGGTCGCGGGGTCCTGCGAGCGGGCCGCCACTCGAGGTCGATCGGCACGCACTCGAACCGGTTGTTGTACGAGTCTTGCGCGGAGCCCTCGGCGTCCGTGCGCATGTAGTTGCCCGCGTTGTGCTCGACCGAGATGACCAGGTACTGGCCGTCGAGGTTGGGGGTCGGGTGGTCGAGCAGCTCGAACTTCATGCCCGGGCTGAGCCCGGTCGCCGTCGACATGCCGATGCTGCGGGTCGCGTCGCGCTGGTGGACCACGCGGCGCAGACGAACCTGGGACTCGACCGCGGCGGTGTCGAGGCCCTCGGTCCGGTAGCCGTAGAGGGTGCTGGGCTCCTCGTGCTCGTAGTCCTCGCGCTCGGGCCCGAGCTCCGCGCCGTTGGCGAAGCCGAGATCGCTGACGGTGTCGTTCTCGACCAGCTGGGCGGGACCGGGCGCGAGCCAGTCATAGACCGCCGTCCGGGCGACGCTCGGGCGCAGCTTGGACTCGCGGCGGAACGCGTGGATGTTCTCGCCCATGCCCGCGCCGTCGCCCCGCAAGACGACCGGCAGCACGCCGTCGTCGTTGCCGTGCGAGATGAGATCCTCGTAGCCCGAGGGATCGTCGATCAAGGTCAGGATCTCGGTGTCGGCGTGCTTGAAGCAGTAGACGATCCCGTACTCCTCCATGAGCCGGTCGACGAAGTCGAGATCGGTCTCGCGGTACTGGACCGTGTACTCCTGCGGGCTGTAGTCACCGGTCAAGAAGTCGGTGTTGACGCTGCGCTCGTAGGGGTCGAGGCCCTCGGACAAGACCGCCGCGAGGATGTCCGGGATCGTCATGTCCTGGAAGATCCGGCTGGTCTTGCGGTGGCCGAGGGCGACCAGCGCCGGGACCACGGTCAGGGTGGCGACGACGTGGTCGGCCTGGTTGGTCCCGTCCTCGACGCTCTCGACGATGCCGCACAGCTCTCGCTGCAGCGAGCCACGCTCGACCGTGACGACGACCGAGGCGCCGAGCATGGCGATCGCCTCGGCGTGCGGGTCTTGGGTGCGCAGCTCCAGGCGCAGCTGGTAGGGCTCGTTGAACCGCTCCGAGAGCTCGAGGCCCGACACCTCCCACTCGACGTCGGACGCGGACTCGCAGAAGAAACGCAGCCGCACGGGTTGTTCGGTTTGGTCAGTCATATCAATCAGCGCTCACGGTAAGAGCCAGGCGACAGTCACAGACGAACGCGCCAGATGATCACGGCGACAGGATCAGAACCTTGACCTGGCTGGGCGCGACCCGAACCCCCGGACAGTTCGTCGAGTTCTGCAGCGAGGCGCTGGTCACCCGGGTCGCGGGCATGCCCCCGACCAAGCACGTGAACGCGCCGGTCAGGTGCCGGGAGGGCCCCATCACCATGCCCGAGGCGACGCCCGTGGCGACCCCGGCGTTGTCGCCGTTGGTCATCGGGATCGTCGTGCCCATGTTGTGCGCGGGCGCGCACATGAACAACACATTGTACGCGGCTGGCACCCCCATTGGACCCGCGGTGATGTTTGGATAGGGGATCGGCACGGGGCCGGCCGGGGTCGGGGTCAGGCAGACATCGGGAAACCCGGTGTCGATGCCCATCATCTGTGTGTTCGCGAACATGCTTGATCCTGCTTGCAGTTGGTCCGGCTGGGGTCGAGCTCAGCCGAGGTGGATCTGGCCGCCGTCGACCTTGACCAGGTCGGTGCCCTTGACCATCGCGTGGGTGGCCGCGATCTGAACGGTGTGCTCGGCCCGGTAGTCGAGGTTGCCGGCCTGGACCTGGTCCAGACCCTCGACCGTGCGAGCGCTGGTCTTGGTGTGGGTGCTGAGGCGATCGGCGAGGGTCTCGATCACCTTGGCGACGAACGTGGACTTGGTCACGTGGGTGAACAGCGAGCGCAGCACCGCGGCGCACTCGTCGATGATCAGCCGAGCTGCGCGGGCCCGGACCTGCAGCTCGTCGGCGTTCAGGCCCAGGCGCGCGTCGCTGTGGAGATCGAGATCTTCGCGCGCGGCGATCTTCAGCCGGCCGTCCACGCGCAGCTCGGCGTCGCCCTGCACGCGCAGCAGCGCCGGGGTCGTTGCCACGCGCTCGAGCACCGCGAGCACGTAGGCGTGCTCGCCGGGCAGGCCCTCGTCGGCGAACCACACCCGATCGCCGAGCTCGGGCTCGACCAGACAGCTGACCGCTCGCCGGGCCGAGAACCGCCGCTCACCATCGTCGAGCGTGAAGCCTTCGTCGGCCCGCGCGAGGATGGTCGCGCCGCCCTGTCGAGGCGCCACGTGGGGAGAGTCGCGGACGAGTTCGAGATCGTGGGCGTGCATGGTAGCCGGCAGACCGTATCACGCCGGACTCACGACTCGCTCGCAGAAACCGGATCGCCCATCAACGCAGGGAGCTGGGCCAGGCTGCGCAGCGAGGCCCGCAGGAACTCGGCGAGCGCAGCCCGGAGCGCGGCTGGATCGCGGATCGGCTCGCCGTCCTGCCGGGGGGTGAGATCCCCAGTCTCGACCAGGCCCGCGAGGGCGTCGAGCAGCGCGTCGTGATCCCGGGTTCCATCGAGCAGCGGGACCAGGTGGGCCAAGGTTGGCTCGAGCACGAAGGGCCGGTGCTCGAGGGCGGCGAGCCAGCCATCGCGCCCGGCCATCCGTCGATTGAACGCCGAGATCCGCGGCCGCGCCGAGCTGGCCGCGCCGATCGGCGGCTCCCAGCACCGGGCCACGACGGCGTTTCGCACCATGCACTCGATCAGGCTCGCGACCAGCTGTTCACGGGTGGGCGTGGTGCTGTCGTGACCGGCCGTGGCCAGGCGCCCACGGGCGCTGCGCTCGAGCTGCTCGAACCCCACGCTCGTTGGCCACACAGCGCACAGCTCGACCAGCGCGGCCTTGGTCAGGGGATCGGACGCGCCGATCGACAGCTTCGCGTCGGGCGAGGACAGGATCTGAAACGAGACGGGCGCCTCGCTGGCGAGCAGCTGGGTAGGATCGTCACAGTGGACCTGGCCGTGCATGGCGAACCGCAAGCCAGGGAGGGCCGCCGGCTGGATCTGTCGCGCTCGCCGGCTGTCGCCGCGGCTGAGCACGCTGACCCGGAGCTCGCGGTTGCGCACGAAGTCGAGGTACTGCTCGACGGCGAGCGGATCATCGGTCGCCTCGGCCAGCTTGGCCAGCTCGGTCAGCGTCGCCGGGGCCAGATCCCGCGCGACCATGGTGTCGAGCGAGGCGTCGCAGACGTAGCCCAGACCCGCCCCGTCGTTGACGGCCCCGACCCGCCCGATGAACTCGTGGAAGTACAGCGGCGCGTTGTCGGGCTCGAGGTGCTCGTGAAACAAGTACGCGTCGGGGACCCGGCGCACGACCTCGCGCTCGCGCGCCAGCGCCAGCGAGTAGGCCTCGGGCTCGGTCACGCCCGCGTGCTCGCGGCGCGCGGCCACGGCGTTGGTGACGAAGTCGAGCACGGTCCGCGCCGCGGCGAGCTGCAAGGTCGGCGACGCGACGCCGCGGGTCCGGTACTTCATCAGCTGCCGGACCATCTCGCGCGCGTGACAGCCGGGGTAGACGTTGTAGCTGACCACCGCCAGCCCGCGCGGCTCGAGCAGGGCCGGGAGCAGCGCCAAGATCCGGTCCTGAACCGGGCGCGAGACCCAGCTGAACACGCCGTGACAGATGATGTAGTCGAACCGCCCGAGCGTCGCCGGGTCGAGCTCGAGGATGTCGGCGACGTGCAGCTCGAGGTTGTCGAGGCCGAGCGCCTGCGCGTCAGCCTGCGCCCGATCGATCTGCGTGCGCGAGCGATCGATCCCCACGAAGCGACTCGCGGGCAGGTGCTCCGCCATTGGCAATAGGTTGCCCCCGCAGGCGCAGCCGAGCTCGAGGATCCGCGCCCGCTCGACCGGCGCGGGCGTCGGCTCGACACCAAACAGCAGGCCGAGCACCCGCAGCCAGTCCGGGTGGGTCTGCGGGTGACACAGGCTCGGGTACGGAACCGGATCGTAGCCGTCGGTCATGGTCATCGCTCATGCGTGGGTCGGCTCGCCGACCCACGCGCGCGATGGTAGGTCATATTCAACCGCTCAGTGCCTTCGGGCGACCTGGTTGTAATAGGTCAACGTCGCCTGCGCGAGCGCCTCGACCAGCTGCCCGCGCCCGGTCGCGCCGAGCATCAGCGCGCTCTCGTCGGCGTGATCCAGGAACCCCACCTCATGCAGCACGGCCGGCATGCGGGCGCCCATCAGCACGTCGAAGTTGGCCTGCCGGACCCCGCGATCGGGCCGGCCCGGGAACCGACGGGCCTGCTCGGTCTGGATCGCCTTGGCGTAGAGCGCCGCGTGCTTGCGGTTGTTGGTCATTCCGAGCTCGCGCAGCATCACGGCGATCTCGTCGTCGTCGCCGCTCGGGCGTCCGAACGCCTCGTCGTTCTCGCGCTGGGCCGTGAGCGCGGCCTCCTTGCTGGACGCGTCGACGTCGAGCAGGAAAGTCTCGAACCCGGTCTGATCTGCGCGCGGCGAGGCGTTGCAGTGCAGGCTCAAGAACAGGTCGGCCTTGCACGCATTGGCGAACCCGACCCGCTGCGAGAGGTGCAGGGTCTCGTCGGTCTCGCGGGTCAGGAGCACCTCGGCGTGGGGCATCAACTCGACGACCCGACCGGCGAGCGACTGCGCGAGGGTCAGCGTGACTTCCTTCTCGTGAGTGCCCCCGCGGTGCGCGCGACAGCCGAGGTTCTCGCCGCCATGACCTGGATCGATGACCAGTCGAAAGCCCTGCTCGATGACCGGGGTCGGGCCAGCGAGCACCCGGGCCGGACGCAGCGCGACGGCGCCAGCGGAGGCTGCGCAAAGTCCGAGCAGGAAGTCTCGTCGGTTCATGTCCTACATGTAAGACACTGTCGTCCTCGGTCCAAGAAACCGCCGGAAACCACCAGCAAAACCGACTAGACTGCCGGCCCGCGGCCGCGTCGTGGGCCTGCGAGCCACTGGGTGAGCACGAAGACCGGACATACCCCCGCGCCCAAACCGACCTCGCCCGAGGCCGTCACCCATGCGCGCTCCTGGTGGGACATCGCCGCCGTCGCCCTGACTGCGGGGCTGCTGCAGATCATTGCGAGCATCGTGCTTGGGCTCGCGCGGCTCGATCGCTTCACCGCCGCGGCCAACGAGGGCGCGTACACCTACCTGGTCGTGGCGGCGTTGGTCGGCGCGGGCGTGTTCTCGATCTGGTCGGTCCGCGCTCGCCCGCCGGTCGCGTTGACGCTCGCCGCGATCTGGCCGGTCGCGCTGTGGTACGGCCTGCGCCCGCATACGACCAGCCTCGGCCTGGCCTATCACGGCGAGTTCATCCTCCATCACTTCTCGGCGCTGCTGTGCCTGGTGCTGGCGATCGCGGTCCCGCTTGGCTGGGCTCGCGACCTACGCCTGGGCAAGCTGCGCTTCGCCCCGGTGATCCTGGCGCTGCCCGGCGCGCTGCTGCTCGCCGCGGCCCACCTCGGACGGATCCCGGTCGGTCCGGCGTGGCTGGCCCAGGCCAGCTTGGCCCCGATCGGCGCGGCGCTGCTGCTCGCCGCGTGGCCGGTCGCGGCGGGCGTGTTCTGGCGCGAGCTCGGTCCCTCGTCGCGCCGCCCGATCGTGTTCGTGCTGGCCCTGCCGCTGCTCGTGCGCGTGGGCGTTACCGGGTGGGGTGGGCTCGGTGGAGAGCTCGCCGGTCAAGACGCGATCGTGTGGATCGGCGCGGCGATCGTCGTCACCGCGATCGTCACGCTGTTGCTGCTGCGCCCGCGGCTCGAGCTGTGGGTCACGGTCGTGGTCGCGCTGATCTGCCTGCTCGGCAGCATGTTCTGCTACTTCCTCTACGAGCGGGGCTTCGGCGAGCTCGAGGACGGCCTCGGCGGGCTGCTGCAGTCGCTGTTCGGGTTTCAGGTCCCGTACCCGTCGTACGTCAGCGACTGGCGCTCGGCCGGCCTGATGACGGGCCTGTTCTTCATGTTCGTGACGGTCTACGCGTCGCTGGTCTCGACCGAAGACCGGGTCCGGGGCATCGCGCTGGGCCTGATGCTGGTCGCGGGCCTGGGGTTCTCGAGCCCGCACCTGGTCATGATGTTCGGTGTCGGCGCGCTGCTGGTGGTCGAGGGCATGTTGCCGGGCGCCCCGCACCGCGACCTGGCCCCGTCGCTGTCCGAGAGCATGGCCTCGATCGAGGCCGCGCTCGAAGCCTCGAGTGATCCCGACGAGCGCCGCGATCCCAACGCCGAGCTCGAGCGGGTCCGCGAGGTCGTCGAGGGTCTGGCCCAGCGCCACGGGCTCGAGCCGCCGACGCTGGCGCAGACCGGCCCAAACGCACACTTGCTCAGCCTCCGCGGCCCGCTCGACGGTCCGCTCCTGGACCTGCGGGCCCGCATCGAGCCGAGCTCGACCCGCGTCGAGCTCAGCGTCGGGCTGCCGGGCCGCGGCGAGCCGGTGTTCGAGCTGGTGCCCGATCCCGGCAAGCGGGGCAAGCGTCCGACCCACCTGCTCGCGCGCAGCCACCGAGTCCACGGAGCGGCCCGCGGGCTCGAGGCCTTCGGCGACGCGCCGCTCGACGCCATGACCTGCTTCCCGACCGCGTACCTGCGCGCGTGGGAAGGCGGCGTGCAGGTCGATCTCGGCCGCGAGCTGGTCGGGCTGCGCGTGGATCAGCTCGACGCCCTGGTCCGCAGCCTCGCCCGCGCGCTGGAGCCCCACGGCGCCGACCCTGCCGGGGAGCCAATCGACGACCCCATCGATGATCCCAATGGCGATCCCAATGGCGATCCCAATGGCGACTGAGGCGTGACCACGCGGCACCGTAGCTTGCGCTTCGCCGAGGTCGAGCCGTTCTCGGCCCACGACCTGGCGGCGCGCTGCGATGATCAGCGCTACGCGGCGCTGCTCGAGAACCCGGGCGCGCCGTCGGAGCTGGGCCGCTACGCGTACGTTTGCACCGATCCGTTCTGGGTGTTCCGCAGCAAGCGCGAGCGCTGCTGGTCGGGGCCACCGCACGCCGTGGCCGAGGTCGATCGCGCCCCGCTCGACGAGCTCGCGCGGCTGCTCGAGCGCGACCGAGCGGGGGTCGTGCTGCGCCCGTCCGGCGGGGACGATCCGCTGCCCCCGTTCGTCGGTGGCGCGGTCGGCTACCTCGGCTATGAACTTCTGTACCTGATCGAGGACATCCCCGATCGCGGCCGCGATGATCTCGCGCTGCCCGACGCCTACCTGCTGTTCTGCAAGCTGGTGTACGCGAGCGATCTGCTGACCGGCCGCAGCTGGGTGTTTGCGACCGGGTTCGGGCCAACGCCCGAAGCGGCGGCCAGCGAGGCCGAGTCCCTGCTCGACGCCGGCCGCGAGTTCGTTGCGAGCCACACTCCCGCTCCCGCGCACGAGGTCGAGCGACTGCGCGCGGCCGCTGCAGCTGCGCGGGCTCGCCAACCTCGCCTGCTCGAGGCCCATCTGCACGAGCGCGGGATTACCCCGACGATCGACCGCGCTGGGTACCTCGCCTCGATCGAGCACATCAAGGCCCAGATCCTGTGCGGCAACGCGTTCGAGGTGTGCCTGACCCAGCGCTTCGATCTGCGCCTGCCCACGCGGGTCCGCGAGCTCTACGAGGTCCTGCGCGCGATCAACCCGGCGCCGATGAGCGCGTATCTGCGGTTCCCCGAGGCCGAGCTGCTGTCGGCCTCGCCCGAGCGCTTCGTCAGCCTCGATCGCGCGGGCACGATCGAGACCCGACCGATCAAGGGCACGCGCCCGCGCGGACCCAGCCCCGCCGAGGATCAGGCGCTGCGCGACGACCTGCTGAGCGCCGCCAAGGACCGGGCCGAGAACCTGATGATCGTGGATCTGTGCCGCAACGATCTGGGCAAGGTCAGCGAGTTCGGCAGCGTCCGCGTCGACGAGCTGTGCGGCGTGCACCCTTACGAATTCACCTGGCAGATGGTCTCGACCGTCCGCGCCCAGCTGCGCGCCGGGCTCGGGCCGGTCGAGCTGCTGCGGGCCTGCTTCCCCGGCGGCTCGATGACCGGCGCGCCCAAGATCGAGGCCATGAAGATCATCGACCGGCTCGAGCCGACCAAGCGCGGGGTGTTCTCGGGGGCGATCGGCTACTTCGACTTCGACGGCTCGCTGGATCTGAGCATCGTGATCCGCACGCTGATCAAGACCGGCGAGCTGCTGACCTTCAACGTCGGCGGCGCGATCGTGGCCGACTCCGATCCCGACGACGAGTACCAAGAGACGCTCGACAAGGCCCACGCCCTGGTCCTGGCGATCGACCTAGTCCGCGCGCGGGGAGCCAGCTGAGATGCCCACGCCGGATCGCAGCTACCGCCTGGTGATCATCGATAACTACGACTCGTTCGCCTACAACATCTACCAGCTGCTCGGCGAGCTGACCGGCTGCGCGGCCAAGGTGGTGCGCAATGATCGGATCACGCTGGCCGAGCTCGAGGCCGAACGACCCAGCCACCTGGTGATCTCGCCGGGTCCCGGCAACCCCGAGGACCCCCACTACTTTGGGGTGTGTCACGCGGCCATTCACGCGCTGGGGTCGCGCCGCGTGCCGATCTTGGGCGTGTGCCTGGGTCATCAGGGGATCGGCGCGGCGTTCGGCGCCAAGGTCGTTCGCGCCCCGCAGGTGATGCACGGCAAGCAAAGCGAGATCATGCATGGCGGCGAGGGCCTGTTCGCCGGGCTCCCCTCCCCGCTCATGGTCATGCGCTACCACTCGCTGATGCTCGATGAGGCCAGCTTGCCGGTGGAGCTCGAGGTCACCAGCCGGACTCGCGACGGGCTGTGCATGAGCGTGGCGCACCGCCAGCTGCCGATCGCGGGCGTGCAGTTTCACCCGGAGTCGATCGGCACCGAGCACGGCGCCGCGTTGGTCGATAATTTTCTGAGCTGGTGACCGAGGCTCACCCGGACAAGGGATCGTGGAACACCGCCGCCACGTCGAGCGTGCAGGCGATCGACGCCAGCGTCGCCGCGCCTCGATCACGCACGACCTCGAGGGTCCAGCGATCGGCGTCAACGCGACGCCACAGCTCGAGCCTGCGCTCGTCGTGGGCGACGAACACGATGTCCCGCAGCGACGGGATCAATTTATAGTGGGCCAGCTTTTCACCGCGGTCGTAGTCTTCGGTCGAGGGGCTCAGCACCTCGATGATCACCACCGGGTTCGTCACCGTGTTGCCGCCAGGGTCTTGCGAAGCGCACTCGAGCTCGCCGCAGATGACGGACACATCTGGGTAGGTAGCGAGGCCGGTGGCTTGGACGCGAATGCGTAGATCCGAGCTGAACACCGCGCACGGCCGCCCCCGTAGCTGGTTGGCGAGCGCCGTCGAAATGTTGACGGCGAAGCGTGCGTGATCCGGGCTGCCGCCGGCCATCGCCCACACGTGCCCGCCGAAAAACTCGTGCTTGATCGGGCTGATCGCCTCGAGGTCGAGGTACTCGCGGAACGTATGACGCTGACGCGCGACCTCCATCGAGAGTCACTATACACGCCCAAGAGATCCCGGACTACTCGGGCTCGTCGCCGCGAACGTCCACGCGAACCGCCGCGCCGTGCGGCGGCGCGGGCAGCACGACGTGCTCGGGGCTGCTGGGATCCATGACCCAGTGAAACCCCGGGCCAAGCGGATCCATGAGCGCCGAGTCCCCGTCTGCGTCGCCTTGAAACCCGCGGCGCTCGATCTGCACTTCGACCTCGCGCTCCCCGGAGGCCCGGTCGCGGACCTTGACCACGATCTCATCCTCTTCGAACCCGCGCGCCTGCAGCTCGAGCAGCAGCTGCGCGCGGGCCTGCTCGACGTCGACCTCGCGCAGCGACAGGCTGAACGCACGATTGGCCAAGCGGCGGGCCCAGATCGTCTCGATCTCGCCCTCGAGCGGGGTCTCGATGATCTTGGCGTGCTCGAGCTCGGGGAACTGCTCGCGCAGCTCGTGCTCGATCTCGCCGAGCGCGAGCTCGTGATCCCACAGGCGGATCATCATGACGAACTGCGAGCCGGAGCCGTCGACGGCGATCTCGCGCATGAGCACGTCGACCTCCGACGCGTTGCTGCGCGCTTGCACGTACTTGGCGATCGACTGCGCCGACGAGAGCTCCCCACCGAGCATGCGGATCTCCACGCTGGTGCCGAGCGGGACTTCATACGAGGTCGGCAGCACGCACGCGCCGACGATCGCCACCAACATGACAGCCAGCGCGACCGCGAGGCGATGCCGCGCCAACATGCCAAACACGCCGAGCAGGCCGTGCTCGCCCGGGTCGGGCTCGCGCGCTGGGGTGGCGTAGCGCTGGCTCCACGCCGCGAGCGCCTCAGCCTCGCGCGCGTCGGCGCTCGCGCGCTGATCAGGCTGATCAGGCTGATCAGGTGCTGGCGACGGCTCGATCCGCGGGGCGTGAAGCTCGCGAAGTCGGGCCTCGATCGACGGTTCAGAGCGCATGGGAGACCTCCGGGTTCTGCTCGTCCTCGAGCGCGCGCGAGCGGAGCCGCAGCTCGCTGACGGCCCGCGAGATTCGCTTGCGCACCGCCGACTCGCGCAGCCCCAACAGCTCGGCGATCTCGGCGTGGCGCAGGCCGTCTCCGTAGCGCATCGCGAGCAGCTGACGGGTCTGCTCGGGGCACTCGGACAGGATCTCGCGCACCTGTCGGGTCCGCTCGTCGGCGATCATGTGATCCAGAGGCCCGGTCGTCTCGCGTAGCCCGTCGGCGATGACCTCGAGCGCGACCGGGCACTTGCGGGTGCGGTAGTGATCGATCACAGCGTTCCGGGCGATCCGCAGGACCCACGCGCGGACGCTGCCGCGGCTTGGATCAAACCCGCCGAGGTGCTCGACCACGCGTCGAAACACCTCGGCGACCAGCTCCTCCGCGTCGGCCCGGGAGTCGACCCGCCGCGCGACAAAGCGCGCGACCAGGGGGTGCAGCTCACGGTACAGGCGCGTGAACGCCCGGCGATCCCCAGCCACAGCCTGGCGCACACGGCGAGCCAGTGGATCACGAGCAATGAGCATGCGGAGCCCCTACGACCCAGCCCCGGATCTGTGACCGGGGGCGCCAGGCTCGACCGGGCAAGCTCGGCTCAGGGCCGAAAGATCTTGATCATGCCGTCGAACCAGCCGGGCCGCCCCGCGAGCTGCTCGAGCTCACCGTCGTCTAGGAACACGCCCCCGCACGAGAAGCACTTGTCGACCTTGACCCCGCGGAACTCGACCTCCTGGAGCTCGGCCCCGCACTTGGCGCAGCGCATCCAGTGCAGCTCCTTGAGCGAGTCGCGCTCGTGATCGGCGAGCTCGGCCTGCTTGGCGCGAACGGCATCGCGCCGCTTCTCCAGCTCTTGGCGAAGGATGTACTCCTCTTCGTTCTCACTCGGGCGTGTCATGGTTGCTCCTGCGGTCTCAGCCGCCAGTGTCGGCGGGCGGCGTGGGCTCCGGCTGCGGCGCCGGCTCGGGATCCGGTTTGCTCGGGTTGTTCTTGGCGAGGAAAGCCTTGGCGGCGGCGTTGCCGGGATCGACCTTCAAGAGCCGCTCGTAGAGGTCGGTGGCCCGCTCGGTCGCGCCCGTCTGGGCGGCGGCCTTGGCAGCCCCACGCAGCGCCAGCTTGTTCGAGGGCGACTGCGAGAGCGCGCGATCGAAGAATTGATTGGCGCGCCCGTTGTTGCCCTGCGCGGCGTAGCCATCGGCCAGACACACCAGCACGTCGATGTTGTTGGGCTCGCGATCGAACGCCTTGAGCAGCGTCTTGACGCCGGCGCTCGCGTTGCCAGACGAGACCTCTTCGCAGCCGCGCTCGAGCAGACGATCAAAGCCGTTGCCGCCACCGCCACCGCCGCCGCCACCGCCGCCACCGCCACCGCCGCCACCACCGCCTTCGTCG
>NZ_PVNL01000002.1 GCF_002994635.1 Enhygromyxa salina
CCAGTCGAACCCGACGCGACCCGTGCTCGGCTGCGCCTCCGCGCGGGTCGCCACCCTCGCTTCGCTCGGGCTCGAGGTCGGGTCCGCCTGTGGGAACGCTTCGCTTTCTCTTTTTACCCCCAGTCGAACCCGACGCGACCCGTGCTCGGCTGCGCCCCCGCGCGGGTCGCCACCCTCGCTTCGCTCGGGCTCGAGGTCGGGTCCGCCTGTGGGAACGCTTCGCTTTCTCTTTTTACCCCCAGTCGAACCCGACGCGACCCGTGCTCGGCTGCGCCTCCGCGCGGGTCGCCACCCTCGCTTCGCTCGGGCTCGAGGTCGGGTCCGCCTGTGGGAACGCTTCGCTTTCTCTTTTTACCCCCAGTCGACCGCTTCGCTTTTTCTCACTCGCGCGATGTGCGTTCAACCCACAGACAAGCCGGACATCGGTGGGTTAGCGTCCCCGCATGCGCAGGCCCTCGTCGTCCCCGCTCGTGCTCGCTGCTCTCGCGTCTTCGCTGACGCTGCTCGGTTGCTCGCCGAAACCGACCGACAGCAAGGCCGCGGCCAAGGCTGACACCAAGTCTGACAGCAAGCCCGCTGAGGAGGTTGGCGTCGAGGCTGGCGCCGACGCGCCCACGGCCGAGCAGGCCAAGGCGTTCGTGACCGAGGTCGACGCCAAGCTGCGCGAGCTGTGGACGGCCGAGTCCAAGGCCGCGTGGACCAACGCGACCGACATCACCGATGAGCACGCGGCAGCCGTGGCTGCGGCGAGTGAGCAGTCGATGGCGTACATCGGCCAGGCGATCAAGGACGCGCGCAAGTTCGATGGCGTCGCGGCGGACCCCGAGACGCTCCGCCAGCTGCACCTTTTAAAGGTAGCGACCACGCTGCCGGCTCCCAACGATCCGGCCAAGCGCAAGGAGCTGGCCGAGACGGCGACCAAGCTCGACAGCATGTATGGGTCGGCCAAGTGGGGCGACTGCACCGACCCCGAGGCCGACTCATGCAAGGACATGGGCGACGCGATGGAGATCATCTCGAGCAGCGACGACTACGACGAGCTGCTCGCCGCGTGGGAGGGCTGGCGGTCCATCGCGCCGCCGATGCGACCGCTCTATCAGCGCTTCGCCGAGCTCGGCAACGAGGGCGCGCGCGACATCGGCTACAAGGACGTCGGCGAGCTGTGGCGCTCGGGCTACGACATGAGCCCCGCGCAGTTCGAGGCCGAGATGGAGCGGCTGTGGCAACAGGTCAAGCCGCTCTACACCCAGCTGCATTGCCACGCTCGGGCCAAGCTCGGGGAGAAGTACGGCGTCGACAAGGTCCCGGCCGACGGCATGATCCCCGCGCACCTGGTCGGCAACCTGTGGGCGCAAGAGTGGCCCAACATCTATGACGACATGGTCCCCTACGCGGACCAGCCCAGCATCGACGTGACCGAGGGCTTGAAGAACGCCAAGTTCGACGAGCACAAGATGGTCAAGACCGCCGAGGGGTTCTTTGTCTCACTCGGCATGGACCCGCTGCCCGACACCTTCTGGGAGCGCTCGCTGTTCGTCCAGCCCGAGGGCCGCGACGTGCAGTGCCACGCGAGCGCGTGGGACGTCGACTACAACAACGATCTGCGCATCAAGATGTGCATCAAGATCGACATGGAGGACTTCGTCACGATCCACCATGAGCTCGGGCACAACTACTACTATCAGAACTACTACACCAAGCCGATGCTGTTTCAGAGCGGGGCCAACGACGGCTTCCACGAGGGCATCGGCGACACCCTGGCGCTCTCGGTCACGCCTGCGTACCTGCAGAGCATGGGGCTGCTCGACGAGATCAGCGAAGACCCCAAGGCCGTGATCAACAAGCAGCTCGCGGACGGCCTCGAGAAGATCGCGTTCTTGCCGTTCGGCCTGCTGATCGATCGCTGGCGCTGGGGCGTGTTCTCGGGCGAGATCAAGCCCGAGGACTACAACGCCGCGTGGTGGAAGCTGCGCAACGAGTATCAGGGCGTGGCCGCGCCGGTCGAGCGCAGCGAGGCCGACTTCGACCCTGGCGCGAAGTATCACATCCCCGCCAATACGCCCTACGCTCGCTACTTCCTCGCGAGGATCCTGCAGTTCCAATTTCACAAGGCGCTGTGTGACGCCGCGGGTCACGAAGGACCGCTGCACACCTGCTCGATCTACGCCAGCAAGGAAGCCGGGAAGAAGTTGAAGGCCATGCTCGCCATGGGCGCCAGCCAACCCTGGCCCGACGCGCTCGAGGCGATCGCGGGCACCCGCAAGATGGACGCGGGGCCGATGCTCGAGTACTTCGAGCCGCTGCAGGAGTACCTGAGCCAACAAAACCAGGGCCGCACCTGCGGCTGGTAGCCGGATGCGTACGCCGCGCGGCGTATGACCCCCCTAGGAGTCAGGCGATTTTGGCCGTGGAGCGGGACCCCACAAAACTACCCTGGCGCAAGCGCCCTTTGGCGGTTGGCGCCCGGTGCGGGCCGCAAATCGGTCTGAATCGCAAGTTCTTGCGCACTTTGAGGTTGTTCATGAGCTGCTATAAACGTAGTTCAGGGCACGCTATTATTGCTGGCATATGTCACCCACAATGCGAAACAGGCGCATGTTTGCCAGGTGACAATCTGCGCGTAATGATGCTGGGCATGCCAGGAACCGGACACAACCAGTCAAGAGGTCGCAGCGATGTCTAGAAAGAAGACCTTTCCGTGCGGACACAACGGAAAGGGCCGGTTTTGTCACCACTGTGCGGCGCTCAAGGCCAGCGAAGGCGCCTCAAACGCTGGCAAGGGTGACACGTCATCCTCTAAGGACGAGCCCGACCCCGCCGAAGATAAAGAGGCGTGGCGAGAGACCTTCGAGCAAGACCCGATCCCGTTGGCGCATCTGCCCAACAAAGGGCTTGTACGCAAGGCCAGGGTGATCCTGGAAGAGATCGGTAAGGGTGCGCCATGGCACCAGTTCAACGGTAAGCGGCTGCAGCACGACCGAAACGTGGTCAGCATACCGTTAGGGCGACGCTATCGGATCCTGTTTAGGACCGATGACGGCGCGCCCCAGCCTGTCGAGGTGATGTCACACGAGTCTTATAACGGCACCAAGCCGGGACGTCGCTGAGGCGCGGGACGGGTCACCCCGGTCTACGAAGTCGTCTACGAGGTCGTCTGGGAAGTCGCTGGGATGAACACGACGCGGCCGCGCACGCCGGGTTGCTCGGCCAGATCTAGCGCCGCCGGCCACTGATCCAGCGTGAAGCGGGCGGCGATCTGTTCGTGGAGATCCATGGCGACGAGCACCTCGAGCTCCGTTCGCAGCCGTGCATACCCGGCGGTCTCGGCCCAGCGGTGCAGCCAGAACCCGCGCGCCTTGATGTCGCGGAACACGAGCTGGTCGACGGGTAGCTGGATCGGCTTGCGGCTCGCGGCCCCGTAGATCGTCAGCTCACCGCCGACGCGCAGGCACGAGCCCAGCATGCCCGAGGTCTCGCCGCCGCTGCCGTCGAACGCGACACGCGGGAGCCCGAGCCCGAGCGCGGCGAGTCGCGCTTGCACGCCCGGCTCACGGACCAGGACGTTGTCGGCACCGAGTCCCCACAGCTCGGCGACCGGCTCGCGCGTGCCCACCAACGCGATGCTTCGCAGTCCACGATCGCGGGCCAGCACCGTCAAGTAGCGACCGACCGAGCCAGCTCCTGGCGAGTGCAAGAAGCACTCACCGGGCTCGAGATCTGCGAGCAGCACCGCGGCGGTCAGCGCTTCGATCCGCAGGGTGCACGACGCGACGGGATCTCGATGCGCCGAGAGGGGGACCAGCGTGACCGCGGGCGTCACCAGCCGCTCACGCCACGCACCCACTCGCACGGGCAGCAGCACGACGCTGCCCACCTCCGGCTCGCGCACGCCCGGACCATGCTCGACCACCAGCCCCACACCTTGCGCGCCCGGGATCCCAGACGCGGGATCCAGCGGGTACAGGCCGCGCAGGCTCAGTCGATCGATCGGGGAGATCGGCGAGGCGAGCACCTCGACGAGCACCTCGCCCGCACGCGGCTGCGGCTCGGGCAACTCGACGAGCTCGAGCAGCGGCCCCGAGTGGCCAGAAGGTGTGCAGCGGAGCGCTCGCAAGACGCCGACCTTAGCTTCCCCACGTGCAGTTTGGCAGCTCGCCGACTGCAGCCGCTTCGCGTCGGGTCAGTGGCTCTGAACGTTCGTGTGGGGATGGGCCGCGCTCGTCGGAGCAAGGTGCGGGTGGCGTCAGAGCAGGGCTTCGATCTGCGCTTCGATCGCGGGGACGATCAGCTGGGTGAAGCGCTCGGCTTCGTCGCCGGTCAGCCACCAGGCGATCAGGGCCTCGAGCGCGGTCGCGGCTCGGTAGGCGCGGACGTCTCGGCCGCCGCGGCCGCTGCCGCGGACGCTGGTGTTGCGCGCGCGACCGACGACGTTGAGCTCGTCCTCGCGCAGTGAGCCGGCGTCGAGCAGGCCCGCGAGCAGCTCGGCCTGGGCCTCGGCGTTGACGATGCGCGCGCGCAGCTTGTCGAGGCGGTCGGTTGGGTAGTCCCCGCGCCGGCTCAGCCGCAGTCTGACCTCGCGCTCGAACTCGGCGTCGCCGAGCCACGCCAGCGTGCGGATCGATCGACCGCGCAGGTTGGGTGCGGACATCGCCGGAAGGTAACATGGGGCCGGAGCATGAGCGCGAGCGCCGTTGCCATCGCGTGTGGTCTGGGCGCTGCGCTGTGCTTTGGGACCGGCGACTACCTCGCGCAGCGCCTCACCCATCGACATGGGTGGTTCGCGGCGGTGTGTTCCGTGCAGATCGCCGCGGCGCTGGTGCTCGGTGCCGTGGCGATCGCGTGGCACGGGATCCCGAGCGGGCTCAGCTGGGAGAGCGTCATCGGCGTGGCCGGCGTGGGGCTGGTCAACACGCTCGGGCTCGTGGGTCTGTACCGCGCGTTCGAGCGCGGCAAGCTGTCGCTGGTCTCGCCGATCGCGGGCTCGATGGGGGCGTTCTCGGTTGGGTTCGCGTGGCTGGCCGGGACGCCGCCGCCGCTGGCGGTGGTGCCGGGGGTGGTCGCGGTGGTGGTCGGGATCGTGGGCGGCAGCGTGGTCGTCGAGCCACCGAGCGAACATCAACAAGGGCACCAACAAGGGCACCAACAAGGGCACCAACAAGGGCACCAACCAGCGAGCCCGGCGAAGCTTGGTCGCGCGCTCGGGGTCGGCTGGGCGCTGCTGTCGGCGGTCGGGTTTGGCTGGGTGTTCTTCGTGCTGGGACCGACGAGCGAGGCGCTCGGTCCGGCGTGGGCGGTGTTCGGCCTGCGGGTGGTGGCGATCATGACGTTGCTGATCCCGAGCGTGCTGTTCGCCCGTGGGCGGGTGGCCGCGGGCGCGCGTGAGCTGCGGGCGCAGTCGGGTGGGCGGCTGGTGCTGGTCGCGTTGCTCGACGCTGGCGGGATGCTCGGCTTTGCGTTTGGCACCAGTCGCGGGATTGCGCCGGCCGAGCTCGCAGTCGTTGCGGTGCTGACCTCGAGCTTCCCGCTGGTGACAGTCGCGCTTGCACACGTGCACCTGCGCGAGCGCCTGGACTGGTGGCAGTGGCTCGGGATCGCGGCGGTGGTGGCCGGAATCCTGTGGATCTCGGCCTGGTCCCAAATGGGCTGAAGGATTACTCCGAGTTCGAACCATGTGAGCTGAATTGCGTGGCGCTCATTTGCGAGTCGGCAGCACACCGCCGCGAGTTGCAGTCCGCTAGAGGTTCATCATAGGGTTTGCGGTGTGCGACGCCTCGTCATTGGTCTTTGTCTGCTCGCCTCCGTGATCCTGGTTCCCGCGACGACATCGGCGGCCGAACCGGCGGCGGCACCCGAAGCGGCGGCCGAGGGCGAGACCCACGCGGCCTACGTCAAGGTTGCGCTGACCCGCGACGGCAACACCTTCGCGCATCCCGGCTTCCTGATGGCCGACGACGAGCAGGGCGTGTTCGTGATCCAGTGCGAGGGCAAGGACCACGAGATCACGCTCAGCTTCCGCGAGCTGGGCGAGTCGCGGGCGAGGGTGCTGGTCGAGTACGGGGTCAACGGTCGGGTGCAGTGGGCCGAGGAGATCGACGTCGAGGCCGGCGACGACGCGCAGCTGGTCAAGGGCAAGAGCACGCTGACGATCAACGTCGATCCGCACGGGCAAGAGGACACGTCGCGCGGTGACGGCGACCAGATCGACGGCCCCAAGAACGACAAGGATGATCCCCTCGGCGGGCTGTGAGCGCGGCCCGGAGCTGGCAAACTAGCGGCGTTGCCAGACAGAAAGTCCAGCGGGCGGGATCCGCTTCGAGAATTTCACCCGGCGGTCCGCGGGTGGTTCGAGGCTGCGTTCGAGCGGCCGACGCTCGCGCAGCGCAAGGGCTGGCCGGCGATCCTCGACGGGGACTCGATGCTGTTGCTGGCGCCGACCGGGTCGGGCAAGACGCTCGCGGCGTTCCTCGTCGCGCTCGATCGGCTGATGTTCAAGCGCGAGCTGGCCGGGACCGAGGCCCCGTCTGCGTCGAAGTCGGTCGACATTCTGTATATCTCCCCGCTCAAGGCGCTGGGCGTCGACGTCGAGCGAAACTTGCGAGCGCCGCTGGCGGGGATTCGAGCGGTCGCCCAGCGCGACGGCGCGGCTCACTACATGCCGACGGTCGGGATTCGCTCGGGCGACACGCCGCAGCGCGAGCGGGCCCAGATGCTGCGGCGTCCGCCCGACATCCTGATCACCACGCCCGAGTCGCTGTACCTGCTGCTGAGCTCGCGCGCCCGCGAGACCCTGCGGGGGGTGTCCACGGTGATCGTCGACGAGATCCACTCGATGGTCGCGAGCAAGCGTGGCGCCCACCTGTTCGTGTCGCTCGAGCGACTGGAACACGAGCGGGGGGCGAGCGCGCCGCCGCTGCAGCGGATCGGCTTGTCGGCCACGCAGCGCCCGCTCGATGAGGTCGCGCGGCTGCTGGGTGGCTGCACGCCAAGTCCAGCCGACGCCGAGCAGATGCTCCCGCGGCCGGTCACGATCGTCGACGCGGGTCGCAAGCGGGCGCTCGAGCTCGAGGTCCAGGTCCCCGTCGAGGACATGGCCCGACTTGGGGCAGAGGGCGGGGGAGAGGGCGGGGGAGAGCTCGACGGTCCGCAGGCTGAGGTGACCGTGGTCGGCGACAAGCGCTCGATCTGGCCGTCGATCCACCCGCGCCTGGTCGAGCTGATCCGGGCCCACCGCTCGACGATGGTCTTCGTCAACAACCGCTCGCTGGCCGAGCGCCTCAGCCAGGCGATCAACGCGCTAGCGGGCGAGGAGCTGTCGCTGGCCCACCACGGCTCGCTGTCGAAGGAGATCCGCGCGGTCGTCGAAGATCGGCTCAAGCGGGGCGAGCTGCCGGCGATCATCGCCACGAGCTCGCTCGAGCTCGGGATCGACATGGGCGCGGTGGACCTGGTCATTCAGATCGAGGCCCCGCCCTCGGTCGCGTCGGGCTTGCAGCGGATCGGTCGGGCCGGGCACCAGGTCGGTGGGATCGCGCGCGGGGTGATCATTCCCAAGTACCGCCACGATCTGCTGGCCTGCGCGGCGGTGATTCAGCACATGCACGCGGGCCACGTCGAGCCGACCTTCTACCCGCGCAACCCGCTGGACGTGCTCGCGCAGCACATCGTGGCGATGGTCGGCGTCGCCGAGCAGTGGGATGTCGACGCGCTGTTCGAGCTGATCCGCCGGGCCGCGCCGTTCGCCGAGCTGGGCCGCCGCGCGTTCGAGAACACCCTCGACATGCTGGCGGGGCGCTACCCGTCGAGCGAGTTCGCCGAGCTGCGCCCGCGGGTGATCTGGGATCGGGTCAACCAGCAGATCACGGCCCGCAAGGGCGCGCAGCGGCTGGCTGTCCAGAACGCGGGCACGATCCCCGATCGCGGGCTGTACGGCGTGTTCATGCTCGGCGAGGGCGGGGCCCCGGGGACTCGCGTGGGTGAGCTCGACGAAGAGATGGTGTTCGAGTCGCGCGACGGCGACGTGTTCGTGCTCGGGGCCAGCTCGTGGAAGATCGTCGAGATCACCCGGGATCGCGTGATGGTGGTGCCGGCTCCCGGAGAGCCCGGGCGCATGCCGTTTTGGCACGGCGACGGGCCCGGGCGGCCCATGGAATTCGGCCGCGCGATCGGGGCGCTGGGCCGCAAGCTCGACAAGCTCCCGCGCGAGCGAGCCGAGGCGGTGCTGCAGGCCGACCACGCCCTCGATCCGCTCGCGGCCCGCAACCTGGTCGACTACCTGCACGATCAGCGCGAGGCCACCGGGGTCCTGCCGAGTGACAAGACCATCGTGGTCGAGCGCTGGATCGACGAGATCGGAGACTGGCGGGTGGCCGTGCTCTCGCCGTTTGGTGCCCGCGTGCACGCGCCGTGGGCGACGGCGGTGGCGGGGCGGCTGCGCGAGCACAGCGGCGTCGAGGTCGACATGTTGTGGACCGACGACGGCCTCGCGTTTCGGCTGCCAGAGGTCGAGGAGCCGCCACCCGCGGCGATGTTCTTCCCCGAACCAGACGAGGTCGAGCGCCTGGTGATCGACAACCTCTCGGGCTCGGCCCTGTTCGCTGGGGCGTTTCGTGAGAACGCCGCGCGGGCGCTGCTGTTGCCGCGCAGGCAGCCAGGCAAGCGCACGCCGCTGTGGATGCAGCGCAAGCGCTCGGCCGATCTGCTGGCGGTTGCGAGCCGCTATCGCAGCTTCCCGATCATCTTGGAGACCTACCGCGAGTGCCTGCGCGACGTGTTCGATCTGCCCGCGCTGATCGAGCTGCTGCAGCAGGTCGCGGATCGTCGGGTGCGGGTCCGCGAGGTCCAGAGCACCAGCGCCTCGCCCTACGCGGCCGCGCTGGTGTTCACCTGGATCGGCAATTTTTTATACGACGACGATCAGCCCCGGGCCGAGCGTCGGGCCCAGGCGCTGGCGCTGGACTACGCGCAGCTGCGCGAGCTGTTGGGTGACGCGCAGCTGCGAGAGCTGCTCGACCGTGACGCCGTCGACGAGGTCGAGCTGTTGCTGCAGCGCCTGGATCCGCGCCGGGCGATCCGCGACCTCGATCATGTCCACGACGCGCTGCGCGAGCTCGGGGAGCTCTCGCGTGACGAGCTGCGCGAGCGCTGCGAGGTCGAGCGGCGCGGGCAAGTCGACGCCTGGGTCGATCGGTTGATCCGCGAGCGCCGCGTGACCGAGGTGACGATCGGCGGCGAGCGACGGGTGATCGCGGCCGAGGACGCCGGTCGCTACCGCGACGCCCTGGGTGTGGTGCCGCCGATCGGGCTGCCGCAGGCGTACCTCGAATTGGTAGACGCGCCGCTCGAGGATCTCGTCGCCCGCTACGCCCGGACCCACGTGCCGTTCTCCGCTGGCGAGGTCGCGCGGCGACTCGGCGTCGGGCTGGGGCCGGTCCACACGGTGCTCGAGTCGCTGCGAACCCAAGATCGCCTGCTCGAGGGTGAGTTCCTGCCTGGCGGGCGCGAGCGCGAGTGGTGTGACGTCGAGGTCCTGCGGCGGCTCAAGCGGGCCTCGCTGGCCAAGCTCAGCGCCGCCGTCGAGGCCGTCGAGCCGCGCCTGTACGCGCGCTTCTTGCCGAGCTGGCACCGGATCGACGCCCCGGGTGAGGGGCTCGACGAGCTGGTCGCGGTGATCGAGCAGATTCAGGGCGTGCCGATCCCGTTTGGTGATCTCGAGCGCGCGGTGCTGCCGGCTCGGGTCCGCGGCTACCACCCGGGCATGCTGGATCAGCTGTGCGCGAGCGGGGAGCTGTCGTGGCGGGGCTTCGAGGCGCTGGGCAACGACGACGGCCGGATCGCGCTGTACCTCAGCGGTCACCTCGCCGCGCTGGCGCCGAGCGCCGAGCCGGTCGAGGGCGAGCTCGCGGCCAAGCTCCGCGAGCAGCTGAGCCGGCGCGGGGCCATGTTCTTCGCCGATCTCGAGCGCGCGCTCGGGGGCTTTCGCAACGAGCTGCTGGTCACGCTGTGGGACATGGTCTGGGCCGGCGAGCTGAGCAACGACACCTTCGCGCCGCTGCGCTCGCGCGCCCGCGGAGCCGGCGGCAGCGGCAAGGCCCGCAGCTTCGCGCGCCGTCGGCCGTCGCTGCACGGGCACCTGCAGCACCGTCGGGCCGGGCCGGCCGGCAGCGAGGGGCGATGGTCGCTGCTCGACCCTGCGAACAGTTTGCTGCCCACGGTGAGCCAGTCCGCGAAGGCGTCCGCAAGCGGGCGAGAAGCCCTCGCCCGAGCTGACAACAGCCTCGACCCGCGGCCCAGCGAGACCGAGCGCGCGACGGCGCTGAGCGTGCAGCTGCTCGAGCGCTTTGGGGTCGTGACCCGCGAGGCGGTCCGCAGCGCCAGCGTGCCCGGCGGGTTCACGGCCCACTATCCGATCTTCAAGGCGATGGAGCAGGCCGGGAAGATCCGCCGGGGGTACTTCATCGCGGGCATGGGCGGCGCGCAGTTTGGCCTGCCGGGCGCCGAGGATCGCCTGCGCGAGCAGGGCGACGCCACGCCGATCGTGATCTTGAGCGCGTGTGACCCCGCCAACGCCTACGGGGCTGGCCTGCCGTGGCCGCGCCGTGAGACCGGCGCCAAGCCGCAGCGGGTCGCCGGCGCCCACGTGTTCATGTTCAACGGCTACCTGCTCGGCTGGCTGTCGCGCACCGAGAAGCTGCTGTTGTGCTTCATCGAGCCCGAGCAGATCCCCGACGTCGCCGAGCGAGAGCGCTGCGCCGCCGGGCTCGCCGAGGCGCTGCTCGAGCTGCTTCATCAAGAGCAGGGCCGCCGCAAGGCGATGCTGCTCGAGAAGATCGACGACGCGTTCGCCAACGAGCACTGGCTGGCCGACGAGCTCGGCAAGCTCGGGTTTCGCAAGACCCACGACGGGCTGCTGCGCCAGCGCGATCGCAGCTGGGACCGCAACAGCGCTCGCAGCGGGTCCGGGGCGGGGAACAGGGCGATCGTCGGCGTGGTCGAGCGGCGCGCTGCGCCCGAGCCTCAGCTCTCGGGCAGCGGGTAGGAGTCCCACGGCAGGCGACCGAGCAGCCCCGCCGCGACCGGCACCCACCAGGCCAGGCCGTCGTGCCCGCCGAGCTCCTCGAGCACCAGCGTGCGCGTGAGCGAGGGGTTGCCCAGGCGCAGAGCCTCGATCGCGATGACCATCATCGGCCCCAGCTGGCGATCACGCGGGAAGTCCTTGCGCCCGAGCATGGTCAGCGCGCCCTCGAAGTCGCCGAGCAACGCCCGGATCGCCACGACCTCTTCGCGCTGCGAGTCATCTTCGCAGCGGACCCAGGCCTCGTCGAAGTGGCGATCGAGCGCCAGCGACAGGTGCGGCGGCGCAGACTTGCGCGCGTGGCTGAGCACCGAGACCGACGAGTAGGGCGGAAACATCTCGGCGAGCTCCTCGCCGTGGGGCAAGCTGGGGTCGTTGGCGGAGTGATCGTCGTCGCCCGCGTGGACGTGGCCGATCTCGGCGAGGAGACGCTCGGCCCGCGCCGCCAGACCACCGAAGCCGCCCAGGATCGCAATTGCTCCGACCTCGCGGGCCCGCCAGCCGTGACGCCGGCCATCTTCGGACTCGAGCTCGAGCCAGGTGACCGCGCTGCGTATGAGCCCACGCGCCAAGTGTTGATCGAGCGCCGTGGTGGCCGGTTCCATCGGCCGGAACATGCCACGAGTCTCCCGCGACGACCAGCGACCCTGGTCCCAGGCCGGGGCCCGGTTCACGCCGAGTCGGCCCGGTAGGGGCCGTAGCCATGCAGCTCCCGCACGTGGTGGGCGATCGCTCGCGTCTCTTCCCGCAGGAACTCCCGCACGCCGTGGTCGAGGCCCGGGTGGCGCAGCCAGTGGGCCGAGTGGCAGATCACGGGCAAAAACCCACGCAGCAGCTTGTGCTCACCCTGGGCGCCGGCCTCGAACAGCGGCAGCCCGAGCTCGATGCAGCGCTCGATCCCGGCGTAGTAGGCGGCCTCGAAGTGGAGAAATTCGAGCTCGTGATCGCAGCCCCAGTAGCGCCCGTACAGGCCTTGCTCGGTCTCGAAGAACAGCGCGCCCGCGATCGGCTCGCTGTCGCAGATCGCCTCGAGGAACCGGACCCGCTCGGGCGCGAGCTCGAGCAGCGATTGAAAAAATGTGGGCCGCAGGTACTGGCGGCCGCCGTAGAGGTTGGTGGTCCGGCGATAGAATCGATCCAACGCCGCGCGCGAGGTCGCCGTGAGCTCGGCGCCAGGGACGAAGCGGATCGCGTCGACCTGCGCCTGGGCCCGGCGTCGCTCCTTGCGGATCTGCTTGCGCTTGCGCGACGTCAGCTGCGCCAGAAATTCGTCGAAGTTCGCGTACCCGCGGTTGTGCCAGTGGAACTGAAAGCTCGAGCGCGCCGCGAAGCCGGCGGCGACCAGCTGCTCGCGCTCGTCCTCGGTCGTGAACAGCCAGTGGATCGACCCGCACTTGCGGTCGTCGGCGAGCGCCCGCACGCCCTCGATCAGGCGCTGGGTCACGGCGTGTCGGCCGGCTTCGTCGAGCGACGGGTGCAGCAAGATCCGTCGGCCGGTCGCGGGCGTCGCCGGGGCGGCGATGACCAGCTTCGGGTAGTAGGGGATCCCGGCCTGGGTCGACGCCCGCGCCCAGTGAAAATCGAAGATGTACTCGCCGTAGCTGTGATCTTTGACATAGGCAGCGACGGCGCCGAGCAGCTGGGGACCCCGCTGATCCCGCTCACCTGCTCGATCAGGGGAGTTCTCCTGCGCAGCCCGCAGCTCAGCCCGGTCCGAGGGCGGGTCCCCGTGCACCAAGAGGTAGTGCGGATCCCATCCTGCCTCGGGCCCCACGGACCCGGAGATCTCCAGGGCGCGAAGGAAACCCCACTCCAAAAACGGCGATGGCGCGTGTTCTAGCGCGTTCCAGCTCGCGCGCTCGACGCTCTCGATGCTCTTGCGCTCGGTCAGAGTCAGATCCACGAGGCCGAGCATTACCCTTGCGCGGCCCGGCGCAAACTCCGAACTCCGCTACAATGCGGCGGCCGGGATCCGGGCCACCCTCGAGTGTCCCAGATCCGGGCCACACTGAACCCAGACTGCCTGCCTCCCGCCCGGCAATTTCTCGCCAGCCGTACCCCCGCCGCTGCGCCATGTCCGACCAGCGTAAAGACGAACCTCAACGTGGTGTCGCGCTCAAGACCCGCGACAAACAAAAATCGAAGCGGCCGCGCATGTACCGCGTGCTACTCCACAACGACGACTACACGCCGATGGAATTCGTGGTCCGCCTGCTGCAGACCGTGTTCCACCACGGCGAGTCGATGGCGCAACAGATCATGCTCCACGTGCACAACTCCGGCGTCGGCGTAGCCGGTGTCTTCACCCACGAGATCGCCGAGACCAAGGTCGCACAGACCCACATGCTCGCCCGACAAAACGAGAGCCCGCTGATGGCCTCGATGGAACCAGAGGACGATCCCGATGCTGAGTCCTGAGCTGCGCGATACCCTTGATTCCGCCATCCAAGACACTCGGAGGCGGCGCCACGAATACATCACCCTCGAGCACCTGCTGCTCGCGTTGCTCGACGATCCCAGCGCCCGCGACGTGCTGACCGGGTGCAACGCCCAGATCGAGCAGCTGCGCGCGGAGCTCGAGGCGTTCCTCGAGGCCCACGTGCCCAAGCTGTCGACCGACGGCGAAGAGGACGAGGGCCAGGTCCAGCAGACCGTCGGCGTGGGCCGGGTGCTGCAGCGAGCCGTGCTGCATGTTCAGGGCGCGGGCAAGGCCGAGGTCACGGGCGCGAACCTGCTCGTGGCGCTGTTCGCCGAGCCCGAGTCGATGGCCGTGTACCTGCTCGAGCAGCAGTCCGTGCGCCGCCGCGACGTCACCCTCTACATCGCCCACGGGATCGGCAAGAACAACCAGCGGCAGGCGCCGCGGGCTCGCCCGACGGGGCTGCCGCGCGGCGAGGAGGACGAGGACGCGGTCGCCGACGATCCGCTCGAGGCCTACGCGATCGATCTCGCCGCCCGGGCCGAGCGTGGCGACATCGACCCGCTCGTCGGCCGCGACCAGGAGCTCACGCGCTTGATCCAGGTGCTGTGTCGCCGTCGCAAGAACAACCCGGTGCTCGTTGGCGAGCCCGGCGTCGGCAAGACCGCCGTGGTCGAGGGCCTCGCGCTGCGCGTGCACGAGCAGCGCGTGCCCGAGGCGATCGCGGAGATCCGCGTCTACGCCCTCGACATGGGCGCGCTGCTCGCTGGCACCAAATTCCGCGGGCAGTTCGAGGAGCGGCTCAAGGCGGTGATCTCGGCGATCGAGGCCGAGCCCGGCGCGATCTTGTTCATCGACGAGATCCACACGGTGATCGGCGCGGGCGCGACCTCGGGCGGGTCGATGGACGCCAGCAACATGCTCAAGCCCGCGCTCAACGCCGGGCGGGTGCGGTGCATCGGCGCGACCACCTACAAGGAGTTCAAGAACTTCGATCGGGATCCCGCGCTCGCGCGGCGGTTCCAGAAGATCGAGATCGTCGAGCCAACCCAGGACGAGACGATCCTGATCCTGCAGGGGCTCAAGTCGGCCTACGAGTCGCATCACCACGTCGAGTACACGCCCGACGCGATCGAGCAGTCGGTCCGGCTGGCCCACAAGCACCTGCGTGATCGTCGGCTACCCGACTCGGCGATCGACGTGATGGATGAGACCGGGGCAGCCGCGCGGCTCGGCGAGATCGACCACACCAAGCGTGCTCCCGCCACGCCAGACGCGGACGGGGATGGGGACGGCGACGGCGAGGAGCTCGACGTCGATCTCGACGAGGAGGACGAGGGCGACTCGGCTGACGCGCCCGCGCTCGAGGTTGGCGGGGCGATCCCGCTGCCGGGCGACAGTGACCACGATAATCAGCGGGATGATCTGCGGGATGATCTGCGGCTCGCCGTCGGCGAGACCACCGCGCTCGAGCGACGCGATCCCGGCCCGGTCATCCAGACCGGTCCCCGGATCGAGCGGAGCGCCGAGTCAAACGACGCGCGCGATCCAAACGCGCCGATCATCGTCGACGTGCCCCAGGTCGAGGCCGTGATCGCCCGCATGGCCAGGATCCCGCCAAAGTCGGTCTCGACCGACGATCGCGAGGTGCTCAAGAACCTCGCCGAGGGCCTCTCGCAGGTGATCTTCGGACAAGACGAGGCCGTCAGCGCGGCGACCAAGGCGATCAAGCGGGCTCGGGCTGGGCTCGCGCGGCCCGACAAGCCGATCGGTTGCTTCTTGTTCGCGGGCCCGACCGGGGTCGGCAAGACCGAGCTCGCTCGCCAGCTCGCCCGCCTGCTGGGCATGCCGTTCCTGCGCTTCGACATGTCGGAGTACATGGAGAAGCACAGCGTCAGTCGGCTGATCGGCGCGCCTCCTGGCTACGTCGGCTTTGATCAGGGCGGCCAGCTGACCGACACGGTCAGCAAGAACCCCCACTCGGTCGTGCTGCTCGACGAGATCGAGAAGGCCCACCCGGACATCTTCTCGGTGTTGTTGCAGGTGATGGACAGCGCCAACCTGACCGACACGACCGGCAAGAAGACCGACTTTCGCAACGTCATCTTGATCATGACCAGCAACGCGGGCGCGTTCGAGATGACCCAGCGCAAGATGGGCTTTGGCGGCGACGAGGGGCTGGTCGACTCGGCCGCCAACAAGGCGCTCGAGCGCACGTTCAGCCCCGAGTTCCGCAACCGGCTCGACAAGATCGTGACCTTTGGCCAGCTGCCGCAGCCGGTCGTGGACAAGGTCGCCGACAAGCTGCTGCGCGAGCTCGAGATCCAGCTCGCGGATCGGGGCGTCCGCCTGACCTGGACGCCCGCCGCCCGCGACTGGATCGCGCGCAAGGGCTACGACAAGAAGTTCGGCGCCCGGCCGATGGGGCGGGTGATCGACGACAACATCAAGGGCGCGCTCGTCGACGAGCTGCTGTTCGGGCGGCTCGAGGGCGGCGGCGAGATCCGGGTCGACTGCGACCCTGGCAAGAACGAGCTGCGCTTCGTGTTCACGGCCGAGGACGAGGACGAAGACGCGGATGAGGTTTCCGTCAGCGGCGGGGTCGACATCCACGAGCTCGTGGAGGCCTGAGCGAAGCAGCCGACGTGCTCACCCGCCGCCTTCCATGGCGGCGAGCAGGTCGGCGCGCTTGAACGGCTTGGCGAGGAACACGGCCGGCGACAGCGCCTCGATGTCGGGCGACTCGCCGTGGCCGCTGATCAGGACCACGTGGACCGTAAACCCGTGCTCGCGGATCCGACGCGCCAGGTTGACGCCGTCGAGCCTGGGCATGCGGATGTCGGTGATCAGCACGCTCCAGCCCTGGGGTGCCTGCTCGAACAGCTCCCAGGCCTCGAGCCCATCGTGGGCGATCGTGGTCTCATGGCCGTGCACTTGCAGCAGCCGCGCGAGCGACTTGGCGATGCGAGGCTCGTCGTCGACCACGAGTACCTTCACGGGATCACCTCCATCGGTGCACCGCCCTTGGCAGCCTGACCCGCATGCGGGTTCCGAGCCCGCCCGAGCCCGCGCCTGACCCCCCGACTGACCCCCCGACTGAACAGGCCGCTTCGGGGGGGTGGGCCCCGGAGTTGGTTAGCGCTTCGACGGTGCCCCCATGGCGATCGATGATCCCGTGAACGATCGAGAGACCCAGACCCGCACCCCGCCCGACGGCCTTGGTTGTGAAGAAGGGATCGAAGATTCGATCCAGGTCGGCGGCGGGGATCCCTGGGCCATTATCGGCAACTTCAAAACCAACGACATCATGCTCGACGAAGCTGCGCGCGACAATACGGGCGTCGCTGCGGCCGCGCAGGGCATCGCGCGCGTTGATCACCAAGTTGGCGACAACCTGAAGCAGCTCGTCGACCTGGCATGAGATCGGCTCGATATCGGGTGCCAGGTCGAGCTCGAACTGGATCCCCTCCGACCGCACCTGGCCGCCCAGCGCGCTCATCGCCTGGGTGAGCACGTCGTTGACGCTGGCCAGCGTCGAGTCACCACCGTCCTCGCCATGGTCATTGTAGTGGGCATCCCGGCGGCTGAAGGCGAGCAAGTGCGCGGCGACGCTGCTGCCCCGGACGACCTGCTCCTCGATCGCGTCGAGCAGCTCGAGCGCCGTGGCCATGTCCCCAGCGGCGATCGCGTCGCGCGCCTCTTCGGCCGATAGGCCGATGATCTGCAGCGGTTGGTTGAGCTCGTGGGCGACCCCGGTCGCGAGCTGGCCGAGCGCGGCGAGCTTGGCCGAGTGCACCACCTGGGCCTGCGCGTGGGCCAGATCTCGCAGCGCGAGCTCGTATTGGTCACGCCTGACGACCGTCGCCTGCAGCTCTTCCGCGAGCATGTTCAGCGCAACGCAGATACCGTCGAGATCTTCGTAGAGGTCACTGTCGTCGCCGCCGTCAGTCAACAGCTCTGGATCGACGCGAGCGTCGAGCTCGCCACGGGCGAGATCGCACATGACCGCCAAGATCTCGCCGGTTCGCCGCTGGATGAGCAGTTCAGCCATTCGAGCGCGCTCCTTCGGCGGTCGTGCGGAGAACATTTGACCAGGCCTCCATGGCGACACACGGTAGCTTACCTTGGGTACTGTAGCCTATCTCGCAGGGATATTGTGCAATATAGCGTTTTGTTGACGAGGCACGACGTGACAGGGCGGGCGGGTAGTCAGCGTGTCCTTTGGATCGCCCGCAGATAATTCGCCACATGTAGATCGCCACACACGACCGGTGCGCGCGGGACGAGTTGTTCGTTGACCCCCGCGAGCGGGCGCGCGTAGCATCGCGGTTCACCATGCCGAGCTATACGACCCCTGACGGCCTCAACATCTCTTATCGCGTCGTTGGAGAGGGCGAGCCGGTCGTGTTGGTGCATGGGTGGATGGTCGGCGGTGCGATCTTCGACGCGATCACCCCCGCGCTCGTTGGCGCTGGCAAGCAGGTGATCATCCCGGACCAGCGAGGTGTCGGTGACTCGGCGCAACCCCCGACGGGCTATACGCTCGATCTGTACGCGCGGGACCTGATCGAGCTCGTCAACGCTGCCGGGCTCAAGCGCTTCAAGCTGCTCGGTCACTCGATGGGCGGTCAGATCGCCCAGCTCGTCGCGGCCGCCCTCGGAGATCGGGTGCAGACGATGGTCCTGCTGTGCTCGGTGCCGGCAGCGGGTGTGCCGCTGCCCGATGAGATGCGGCAGATGTTTCGCAGCTCGGGCGGCAATCCAGAGGCGCAGACCAAGATCCTCCAGACGGCCTGCAAGCAGCTCGACGACGCCGGGCTCGCGACGATCCTCGCGACCGCCGCGACCGTGTTCCCCAACTGCGTCGCCGAGAGCTTCGACGCATGGACCGGCGGCGGGTTCGAGAAGCGCCTCGCCGAGATCACCTGCGAGAAGACCTACGTGATCGGCACGGACGACCCGTTCTTGCCCCGCGAGGTGCTCGAGCCGATGGTCGTTCAGCCGATCGAGAACGCCGAGTTCGTGTACATGCCAGGGCCCGGCCACTACCCGCAGATTGAAGCCACGCAGGCGACCGCCGCCAAGCTCGTCGAGCTGCTCTAGCAAGCTCGTCGAGCTGCTCTAGCAAGCTCGTCGAGCTGCTCTAGCGCCCGTTGACCAGGTCACCGAGCCGGTTGACGGCGGCGCGGGTCTGCTTGGTCAACACGTGGCCGGGGCCGCGGACCTTGTCTTCGACGAGCAGCGACTTCTCGTAGTAGCGCAGCGCGTCTTTGTACTTCTTGCGCTTCTCGGCGATCAGGCCGCAGTTGAAGTAGCTGGTCGCGGTCACGATGTTGTCGGGGCCCAGCATGTCTTCGCGGACCTTCAGCGCCTGCTCGGCGAGCGTGTTGGCCTCGTCGTATTGCTTGAGCTTGTAGTGGGCGGTCGCCATGGCATCGAGTGTCTTGGCGGTCTCGAGGTGGTGCTCGCCAAACGCCAGCTTTCGCAGGGTCAGGGCCTTGGCGTACCACTCGAGCGCGCTCGCGTAGCCCTTGCGGGCGGCCCAGACCTCGCCGATGCCGTGGAGGCTGACGGCGACCTCGGGGTGACCGGGGCCGAGGATCCGCTGCTGGACCTCGATCGCGTGGTTGAGCAGCGCGTAGGCGTCGTCGATCTTTTCTTGCAGCAGCAGCACGCTGGCGTAGTTGGCCTCGGACAGCGCGGTCGCGGGGTGATCTTTGCCGAGCGAGCGGGTCTCGGCCTCGATCGCTTTTTGGTACCAGGCGACGGCGCCCTCGACGTCGTCGAGGCCAATGTGAACGAACCCGAGGTTGTGATAGGCGCGCGAGGTGACGGGGTCGTCGGCGCCAAAGGTCTTGGTCCAGATGTCGAGCGCGCGCATGTACAGCTCGTGCGCGGTCTTGTAGCTGGCGACGGCGGCCTCGAGGTTGCCGAGCCGGTTGGCGGCGTCGGCGACCCGCGGGTGGTCTTTGCCAAAGAACGACTCGCGCTGGCGCATGGCCGACTCGAGGTGGGTGCGGGCCTCCTCGTGGTTGCCGCGGCGCAGCTCGGCGGTGCCCAGGCAGGTCAGGGCGTCGGCCTCGCCGATCGCATAGCCCAGCTTCTGGGCCTGGGTCAGCGACGGGGCGCCGTAGACGATCGCCTTGTCGTACTCACCCTGCAGGACCGCGTGGTTGCAGGCCGCGATCGTGGCGTCGAGGCTGCGGCGCTCGTCGCCCGAGCGCTTGGCCGCGATCGCGGCGTCGTTGAGCAGCCCGCTGGCGGCCTCGCTCTTGCCCAACGCGAGCAGGGTCTTGGCCTCGGCGGTCTTGCTGTCGGCCGTCTGCGCGGCCTCGGAGTCGGCGGTCTCCTCTGGGGTCTTGTAGTAGGCCAACACCGCCTGGTTTTGACAGGTCGCAATGTTCTCGGAGATGTCGAGCATCGCCCGGTCGATGTGCTCGTAGCTGGTGCGGTCGACCTCGCCGAGTTGGGTGATCAGCGTGCGCTGCTGGACCAGCGCGGTGTTGAGGCACAGCGAGACCCGCACGTAGATCTCTTCGGGCATCGTCTGCCGCTCGAGCGTGTCCTTGCAGGCGCGGCGGTTCATCATCACCCAGTCGGTCGTGATCGCGTCCATCTTGGTGACGATGCGATCGACGTTGACCACCTGGCTCTCGCCCGCGAAGGTTCGCAGCCCGTCTCGGACCTCGCGGCGCTTGGCGTTGCCCCAGATCTTCTCGACGTCGAGATCGAAGTCGTCGCACGCGCCGCGAGCTTGAGGGGGCCCAGGGGTCGCGCAGCCGGGTGTCAGGCCGAGGCCAGCGCCCGCGAGCAGGCCAGCGCTCAGGACCCAGGTAGAGAGGGGAGAGGTGCTTGGCTTGGTCACGGCTGGTCTCCAGGGTCGGGGTCGGAAGCGGTGTGGGTCTGGCAGCTCGGCGGCGCGGCCACGAGTTGATTGACCGCGCCCTCGACGGCGGCGAGCTCGCCCTCGCCAGCCAGCGCCTGCGCCAAGGTCCGCTGGCGCTCGAGGCGATCGTCGAAGCAGCGCACGCGGGCCGCGTACTCGTCCTTGCTGATCAGCGCGCGCACAAAGTGGTCCTTGCACACCGACGTTCGCATCATCACCCAGTCCTCGGAGATGCGGTCCATCTTGTTGACCACCCCGCTGCGCTTCTCGAGCTCGATCTCGCCGCCATGCTGGAGCGCCTGGGCCTTGATCGCCGCGGACCAGTAGGTCTCGACCTGGACCTCGAAGTCGGCGCAGGGGTCGGCCTGGGTCGAGCTGGTCTGCCGCGCGCCCGCGCAGCCGGTCTGCGTGGTGATCAGCATGGCCAGCGCGCAGGTGATCACGGCCCTCATGTCGCGCGGGTGCACCGCCGAATGGTCGGCAATCCTCGCGGCGCAGACAACCCCCGCGCCGCTCACCCTGCGGGTCGGCGCTCTAGCCACCCTCACGGGTAGCCTGTGGGTGCTCAGACCGGGCGCGGTGTCGCTCGAGACCGGTGACCTCGAAGGTGTGTCCCCGCGCTTCGACGTCGCGTCGCAGCTCATCGAGCTTGGTCATGACTGTGTGATCGACGAGCCGCGTACCGGACAGATCAATCACCAGATCGCGGTCGCTGTCGAGCTTGGCCAGCCGGCTGTCGAGCGCGATCCAATTGCTGAAGATCGCGGCGTCGTGGACCCTCACGACAATCGCCGGACCCTCATCCTCGATCTCGACCTTGGCGCGAAACAGTGACCGCAGCGGGGCGCCGCTGAGCACATGCAGCAGGATCTTCGCCCCGACGCCCGCACCAATCCCGAGCAAGAGATCCGTGGCGAGCGTGACCACCACCGTGGTCGTGAAGATCGCCAGCTGGTCCTTGCCAACCCGGTAGGTGTTGATGAACTCCCGCGGCGAGGCCAGGCGAAACCCGGTGTAGACAAGCATCGCAGCCAGGGCCGCGAGCGGGATCTCGTGAATCAGCCCGGGCACCAGGGCGACGAAGCCAAGCAGAAACAGCCCGTGATAGAGGTTGGAGAAGCGTGTGCGCGCGCCGTTGTTGATGTTGGCCGAGCTACGCACGATCTCCGAGATCATCGGCAGCCCACCGACGAGCGAGGCGAGCATGTTGCCAGCTCCGACCGCGACGAGATCACGGTTGAGGTTGCTCTTGCGCTGCCACGGGTCCAAGAGATCGATCGCCTTGGCGCTGAGCAGCGACTCGAGCGAGCCGACCAGCGTGAACATGACGATGTACTTGACTCCGACGGCGGTCGTGACCGCCGAGAAGTCCGGGTAGGTCATCGCGTCGAGCATGCTCGACGGCACGTCGACCAAGTAGGTGGGCCCGACGGCGTAGAGGTGATGGTTGAACAGGTAGGTGTGCTGGTGGCCGAGATCAAACAGCACGCCGAGCGGGATCGCCAACACCAGCACCACCACGGGGCCCGGGACCTTGCGGAGCTTCTCGTGCTCGATCATGGGCAGCCCAAACAAGATCAGCAGGCTGCCGACCCCGATCACCGCGACCTCCGGGTTGAGGTTCATGAGTGAATGCGGGATCTCGGCGATCAACCAAAGCGGCGCCTGGGCGGCTGGGACTACCCCGAACACGGTGTGAATCTGCTTGGTAGCAATGATGATGCCGATCGCCGCGAGCATCCCGTGGACGGCGGCGGTCGGAAAGAACTCGCCGAGCACGCCCGAGCGCAGCAGCCCAAGCACGATCTGCAGCACACCCGCGACCACGCCGACCCCAAGCGCGAGCTTGTAGCCGAGCCAGGGATCGCCCTGCCCGAGCTCGGCGATGGCCCCGACGGCGATCACGATCAAGCCAGCCGCCGGGACCCTTGATCGTCAGCTCGGAGTCCGACAAGAAGACTGTCAGGGTGCCACCAATGATCGCGGTGAAGATGCCCGCGATCGGTGGGTAGCCGCTGGCCATGGCGATCCCCAGGCACAGCGGCAGGGCGATCAAGAACACCAAGAAGCCAGCGGCCAGGTCGAAGCGGAGGTTGTCTCGCAGACCGGCGAGGGTCCCGCGTGGGGTCTCGCCAGCCGGCTTGGGGGTGGGGGCTGAAGCTGGAGCGGTCATGAGCAGCTAAACGTGGATGCACAGCCGGGCGAGCCCGACGACGTCGACAGCGAGGCGCGGCCACAGGCCAAGCCCAAACACGACAGCGGCCAAGCCCGCGACGACCCACAGCTCGCGGGCGCGCAGGTCGGCCGGAGCCGCGATCTTCACGGGGCCCAAGAACACCCGAAACAGCGCGCGGATCAGCGCGATGCCGTTGAGCGCGGTGGCCACGAGCATCAGGACCCCGAGCAGCGGATGGCTGTCGAGGACACCGTGAATCAGCAGATCTTCGCCGACAAAGCCGAGCGAGCCAGGGAACCCGACACTGGCCACGGCGAACGCCGCGAACGCGACGGTCAAGCGCGGACACGACTCGACGAGCCCACCGAGCTGGGCGATTGTCGTGGTCCCCGTCCGTGCCTGCACGGCCCAGACCGTCAGCGCCAGGCCGGTCACCGCGGTCCCGTAGCTAGTCCAGTAGACCACCGCGCCCGCGACACCGTCCGACTCGAGCGAGCAAAGCCCGATGATCATCAGACCCGCCTGGCTGACGCTGAGCCACCCGATCAGGCGGCGCAGATCGTCTTGGATCAACGAGATGACCCCACCGTAGAGGGCCGAAGCCACGCCGCCGAGCGTCAACCAGGTGGTCAAGCCGCCCGCGTCGCCGGGAAAGAACACAAACGCCACCCGCACGAACAAGTACGCGCCCGACTGCGACGCGACCAACAGCACCGTCGGGCCGAGCGGGCCGTGCTGGGTCATTGCCGGGAGCCACGAGTGCAGCGGCAGCAAGGCCATGCGAACCAACACGGTCAGCATCAGCAAGCCCAGCACCACGCTCGCGCCCCGATGGGGGAGCATGGAGATCACGCGAAGGTCGAACACGTCAGGCCCGAGCGACCCGAGGTTGGCGAACGAGATCAGCCCAACCGCCGCCGCGAGCGGGAGCGCTCCCGCGATGAACACCGCGCGATACAGGCGTGTGGTGTCGGGTCCCTCGCGCCGGCTCGGTCCGTGCGCGCCGGCCGGGCTCACCAAGCACGCGAACGCGAGCGCGAGGATCACCAAATCCAGGCTTGCGAGCATGGTCAGGATCAGCCCCTCCGTCGCGAGTAATGTGGTGATCCGGGGGCGCTCGTCGCGAGAGCGCGGGGCGCCGACGATCACCGCGAATGCCGTAATCGCGTTGGTCAGCGCCAGCACGGCGCTGAGCGCATCGAACCCAAACAGCGGACGCACGCCGAACCATCCGAGCGCGAGCGCGGGGTCCTCGACCCGGCCACCGCCGTCCTGCGCGACCACATCGAGCAAGACATACGCCAGCGCGAGCAGCACCGCGCCCGCGATCACGCCGCCGATCTGCCTGGCATGATCGGGCCCGCTCGAGCGCTTCACCAGCGCCGCGCCAAGCAGCGGCAACGCGACGATGATGAAGATGAGGGAGAACGGGTAATTCATGCCAAGTCCTCATCGTCGAGCTGCGAGCTCGAGATCGACCCACGCCCGGTGCGGGGCCGCACCAACATCGCCGTCACCGCTCGCTCGAATCGCGCAGCCCGATGCGCGACCGACAACAACGGCGCGACCAGCAGCAGATCGAGCAGACTGTCGATGTCGAAGCCCGCTCGCGCGAGCGCGTACAGGCGCAGCCGCAGCCGCGCCGGAAACATCCGCTCGAGGTGTCGCCCCGTCTCGACGTGCGCACCACCGAGCGCCCCAAGCCGGTGATGCCGGTCCGCGAGGATCGCCGGGGCACGCAGCAATTGAAAGGTGCGCAGGCTGATGTGCCCGAACAAGTGAAAGATCGCTAGCCAGCGTAGATCCAGAGCGATCCACACAAACACCAGGCCGATCTGGGTCGCCGATGCGTAGGTGAGCTGGGTCTTGGCGTCGGTCTGCACACGCCCGACGATCGTCGCATGGACAGCTGTGGCGACGCCGACCAGGCCAAGCGCAACACGAGCGACCATCGACTCGGCGAACAGCGGCGCCACCCGCAGCAGCAGATACGCGCCAGCCGAGACCGAGAGACCCCCATAGAACAGCGCGCTCGATGGTGTTGGACCCTCCATTGCGCGGGGCAGCCACCCTCCAACCGGGAACGCCCCGGCCTTGCCCATTGCGGCCAGCATGAACAAGAGCGCGATCAAGGTCGCCGCGTGTGGCTCGAGGTGCGCGGTCCCGACTGGCCAGTGCCCGGCACCAAAGGCGCCATCAAATGCGGAAGTGTGGGCGTAGTGATGGAGCAGGACCGCGCCAGCGAGCAGGCCCACGTCACAGCTGCGGTAGGTGACGAACGCTCGGAGACCAGCAGCGAGCGGCGCGTCGCGGCCATGAAAGAACGCAATCAGGAACGTCGAGGTGAGCCCGACGATCTCCCAGCCGATGAATAGCAGATCGATGGTGCCAGCCTCGAGCAGCAACATCAGGCCGGCCTCGAACAGGGCGATCAGCGCGAAGAATCGGCGAAAGCCGGGGTCGCGGTGCATATAGCTGACCGAGAAGCGGACGCCGATCAGCGTCAGGGTGGACGCGAGCACCAGCATGATCGCGCTGAGGCTGTCGACGGTCAGCCGCGCGGCGAATTTATAGTGGCCAACCTCGAACCATGGGCTGCGGTCGAGCACCAGCTCGGTCGCGGGCGAGCGGGCCAGCGCGATCGCCAGCCACACCGACCCCACCAAGGCGACGGCGGCCCCCAACCGCACGCTGCGGGCGACAACCCGCTCGCTCGCGGGCGTGGGCAAGCCCAGCTCGGCGAGCGCGACGACGACAAACGCGAGCAGCGGCGCGAGCGGGACCGCGATCATGACCTGCGCGGTCAGGTCGACGAAGCTCATGACTGGCCCCCGAGCGCGGCCAACACCCGCGCGGGCGGCAGCGGCTCACGGCGCCCGGCGTAGTACGCCCCCGAGGTCGTCGCGGTTGCCAGCGGCGCGGGCTCGTGGGTGTCGCAAGCTACGAACGCGCCAGCTTCGAACAGCTGCATCTCACCAGTGTCGGGGTCTACGCTGACCAGTCGGATCCAACCCTTGGTGATCAGCTCGGCGACAATCGGTTCACGCGCGGCGGCAGCGAGCAGCGCTTGCGGGGTCGCCTCGACGATCACCAGCAATCGCATGGGTTCGTGGATCTCGGTCATCTGGGTGCTCAGCCCGGTGCGGAGATCCCCGGAGGTCCCGTTGAGCACGCCGATGTAGCCGCACACGTTGTGCGGCAGCTTGGTCCCACAGCCGAACCGCTCGGGGTCGACCCGCGAGAAGTAGTACTCGAGGTTGATGCCTGCGCCGACCGGGGCCGCGATCGCCAGCAGGCGATCCAGGACCGCGCCCGTGCGGTCACTGTCTGGGTCGTAGGAGACCAAGAACGCGCGACGATCCAGGAACAGGCCGCGGGTCAGGCTGCGGCGGCTGACCACACACATCGCGTTGGTGCAATGGTTGTACTCGGGTCGGGTCTCGCCGAAGTGTGACGCGCGAGCCTCGACATGACGCAGCCCGACCTGGGCGCTGGACGTCAGCGCCGCGTGCTCGAACTTGCGCGAGCGCTCGTGCCCGTTGCGGGTCCGGGCCTCCTCCATGACCGCGCGGGCCCGCTCGAGCTGGCCAGCGTGACTCGCAGGCAGCAAGTCGAGATCGAACAGCTCGATCCGATCCGCGGTCGTGTCGTGCTCGCCCGCGACAAACCACGTGTCGCTCGGGATCTGGATGCCGCGCGCCGCGATGGCGACTCGCACGGCGGGATCGTTGGCGAAGCTCACCAGCAACCGACCGGTCGCGCCGCCGCGTCGTCCACCGCAGGCGCCGCAGTCGTAGGCCGCCGCGTGCGGGTTGTTCACGCTGGTCGAGCCGTGCGCGAGCAGGAACACCAGCGGCGCAACTGACTCGCGCAGGCCGATGCCCTCGAGCAGCGCATGGACCCGGTCAACCTGCTCCGCGAAGCCGTAGCCGCTGGCGAGGCCCCGCGGACTGGGCCCGCAAGCTTCGTCGTTGGTCAGGCGTGTGCGCGGCTTCGGCAGGACCCGCGCGCCGACCCAAGCGAGCGCCCGCACGCTGGCCCGGGGCGCCATGATCCGCACGCCGAGCGGCAGCCATGCAAGCGGGCCGATAGCGAGGCTGGTCAGCGCACCTCGGACGGCGCTGCGGCTGCCAAAGAACAGCTGATGGAGGAACGCCCCCCACCGCCGCCGTCGACTCCGACGCCGCTCGCCGATCGCAGCGTCCTGCGTCAGCGGATGCTCGAAGATCTCGTGGCGGGGGCGCACGCCAGCGGGCGCGAGCGGGATGTGGCCGGCGGCATCCAGGCCGCGATAGGCGATCGCAAGCCCGAACGAGCCCGCTGCGCCAAAGGTCTCCACGCTCGGATCGACCTCTTCGATGTGGCGACGAAACGACTCTTCGCGATCATCGATGCAGGTGACGAATTGCGCAGACGGTCGGGCAGCACGCAGCCCCGGCTTGGCCGGCCGGTTCGACCGCATACCGTCGAGGATCTGGGTCCGGTAGCGCAGCTCGTAGGCCTCGAGAAACACCCGGCAGCGGTCGAGCTCGTCAAACGTGTCGAGCGCGTCGAGCAGCTCGTTGGCGGCCGAAGGCGTGAGCGTGTCGAGCTGGGCGGGCGCCAGTCCAAGCACCTGGGCCAGGATGAACAGGCGATAGGCCGCGTGGGTGTCCGGGTGCGGCGCGTCCCGGCGCGTCGCGGCGGTCCGCACGAGCGTGTCGATCGCTCCCAACCCGTGCTCGGTCGCAGCGAGCTCGACCGCGGCCCACTCGAACACCAGCCGCACCGCACAAAACTCTGTGAGCGAGGTCGGTGGCGCCAGCGTGGCGCGCTCGTGTGGGTGCCGCTCGAGCCGGCTGAACATCCCGGCGAAGCCCGGGGTCACCGCCAACAGCTCGAGTAGATACTGGTCGTATTGTTCGGGGGCGACCCCGAGGGCCGCGAGCGCGGTCAGGATCGCATCGGTCGCGGTCGCCTCGCGCAATTGTTCGAGCCGCTCGACGGCTCGGCGGATCCACGGGCGCACGTGTCCACGTGCGAGCAACAGCTCACGAACCGCGCCAAAGAAGCCCGCCTCGCGCCCAGGCATTGGCCAGTACGCGAGGCCTTCCTCGAGATAGGCCGCCGCCCAGCCCAGCAGCTCGGGCAAGGTTTGCTCCCAGATGTCGCGCCCGGTCCGGTTCAGGAGCTCGTCGCGGTGGGTCCACGTCCGCGCGGGAGCTTCAGCGCTGGCGTGCACCTCACACTCGCGCGCCAGCACCCGACAGGTCTGCCACATGGAGCCGGCGACGAGCGGCTCGGGGTCGGTCTCGAGCTGACGCAGCAGCGCCCCGATTTCGAGCGGGATCGCGTAGCGCTCACCCATCCGGCTCGGCACGCCGTTGGGGCCCAAGAACCGCTGCGTCAGCTCGGCCGTGGTCGCGCGTGTCACCAGCTCGCGCAGATAGTCACGACCGGCCTCGATCATTCGGTTGGTGTCGGCGCGGGCTGCTAGCCTGCGGTCGAACTGCTCCTCGCGTACCCGCCAGCGCAGCGCGGCCCGGGTCGGCGGGGCTAGATCGACCCGCAGCGCCACGGCGTAGAGCGCCCGCCGAGTGCACAGACCACCCATGTCCTGGGTGGGGTCGAGCCCGCGCTGATGGAGGTAGCGATCGAGCTCGCGGTCGAGCTCCTCTGGGTCGATCCGGCCGCACGCCAGATCGCTGCGGAATTCTTGCTCGGACCGGTAGACCTGGGCGTCGTAGACCCCGTGGGCGATGCGCAGCGCGTGGTGGAAGGGCAGGTGCGCGAGCGCGTGCAGCGTGTTGTGGTGCACGAACATCTCGAGCGGCGCCTGATCTGGGAGCAGGTGGGCCGCGTGCTCGAGCGCGTGGTGAAGCCGGTCGCGCGCGTCGGCGGGTGGCTGCGCGGGAGCTATCGAGGGCGCGGGCCCAGGATCAGACACACGGACGGCATGGGTCTGGAGATGCACAGATTCAAAGCTCGTGTCCAAGGACCGAGACGACGTCGATTGCATGACAAATACCCCTATTGACCAGAGCGACGAGAGCAGCGCGTGACCGACCGGGTTCGTGTCAATTCCAACCCGTCGTTGGGCTCCTGACTGGAACCACACGCGCGCGGTCGGACCCGCGAACGCGGACCTGACACGGAGCCAGCGCTCAGATCATTGGCGGGCCGCGCTCGCGCGCGAGCACGTTGTGAGCGGCTGAGAGCCGCTCGCGCTCATACTCGGGCGCCGCGAGCCTCGTCGAGCCAGCCGCGGTCAGACGCAGGCGTGGCGCGTACAGCTGGGGCCCGACAAACGACGACTCCGAGTCCTCGCCGTCCTCGGCCTCACGCGCCGCGCTCGGGGCTTCGTTGGCTTCCAATTCGCCAACCGGGCTGTCGTCGGCCTCTGCACGGCTGACTGTGGACTCACTGGGAGGCGCGATCTTGGCACCCAAGGCCTGCGTCCCCGGTACCCACAGCAGCACGCCCAACAAGACGGCGAGCAGCTTGGCCAGACGGCGACCGTGAGCGGACGCGAACATCGTACGCCGCGGAGTCTTGCACGCACGTGGTCACAGTCAAGCGAAAATTGAGGCTGAGCCTAGAGCACCGACCAGTTTGAATTCACGACGCCAGGCACATCTGGGGCCGCTCCTGCCGTTGTCGCTCGGCGCTCGCAGTATGCCGGATACAGCTTCGGCCTCGCTCCTAGGCAGGAACGGCCCCAGACGCACCTGACGACGCGACTCCAAACTGATCGGCGCTCTAGCGACAGGGGTTCTTGGCGAGGGCCGGCAGCCCGCCGTCCACGGTCGCCTCGCACGCGGGCCGAGTGCGATGCACGACGAGCGAGCGGTTGTCATCAATTCGAACGAATCGCTGGGTCGTCAATACAGCGTTGATGCGCCGAAGATCTTGAGCCGTGTCCGGACACGGGAGCGCACAGTCGTGAGTGCCGGGCTCGCTCCGAACACCCGCCCCACGATCACCCCGGTTACCGGCCTCGCTGGACCACGCGTCCAGTCGAATACCCACGCGCTCGAGGCAGCGGCGCGCGTGACCGACGACGCCGTGGCGCTGGTTGAGGAGCTCCGGGCGGGCTTGCTCGCTGATGCCTTCGGCGATCAACGCTTCGTCGAGCGCGGCGACCGAGTCGGCGGAGCACGCATACTCGACCCACATGAGGTGGTCGGCCTCGACCGCGAGCGCCCAGGTCTTCGCGTAGCGCAGCTCGAGCTCGTTGGCGGCGACGAGCGACCAGGCCTCGTCCCAGTTATCGGGGACGCCGAACGTGGCTGAACCGCTCCCGCCGCCAGACGGGAGCTCGGTGTCACAAAACTGCGGTCCCGTGGGGCGAAACAAGCGCCCAACCTCGACCGCGACCGTGCACGTCACGTCGGCCTTGCGAACGACCTCGTGGCACTGCTCGAGCGAGGCGTGCTCGTCGGGCTCGGGAGCCAGGGCGATCGGGCGGCACTGCTTGCCGACACGAACCCATACGGTGTCGACCTCGCCCAGCCACGCCGGGGGATCGGCGAGAGTAATCTGCGCGTAGTCGTTGGTCTCGGGCAGCGCGGTGCGGACCTCGTCCCAGGTCATGGGCGGGGGCGCAGGCTCGGGGTCGGGCTGTTCGGGAACAGGCTCGGGATCGGCGGCGACCTGCTCGACCGGAAGCTGCGTCGGTTCGGAATTGGGCGTGCTCTGGCACCCGATCAAGCAAATGAGCAGACCAGGTGTACAGCTGAATTTCGGGTTACTCGCCATGGGTCAGCACGTCCAATTCGAGGCGCCAGTCGCTCGGTGTTCGGCGTTGGCAGGCATGGCGCTCGGCGCCAGTCTAACCCAACACAATCCCACATTGTGCTGCGAGCGCTAGAAGAACACCCGGGCCTCGAGGTAGGCGCTGATCGGCGAGAGCCCAAACTCGCTGCCGAGGCTCAGGCTGCCCGACATCGGGTCCACGCCGCGCACCCCAGCACCCCAGGGCACGAACACACCCAAGATCAGGTCCGACTCGTCGGCGACGTTGTAGATCAGGGAGACGCCCGCGAGCCCCGACCCGTCCGTGGCGCTGACGATCCCGGTGACGGAGGCGCGCAGGATGGGGATGATCTCGGCGCTGGCGGCCAGACCCACGTAGTGCTGGCCGAGATAGGGAAGATCATCCGAGTAGCTGGCGAGCGCGCGATCGATGTAGTTCGCTGGCTTGGCCGCGCCGTCGGAGGCGAAGTGGTACTCGGTCACAATTGATGCGTTCTGCCAACCAAACGTGACGCTGGGCCCGGCCGAGAACCGGCCGTAGATCGGTCGGTCGGTGCTGTCGTGGCCGTCGCCGTGTTCGTCGGCGATCCCGATGTGGAACTCGCCGCGAAGATCGATCGGTCCCGCGCCGCCCTGGATCGAGCCGCCCGCGATCCATCGCTGCGCCACCTTGCCGCCGAGGGCAGCCCACTCGAAGCCGCCGCCGACGACAGCCGCGCGGGTGAACACGGCGCTGCGGCCCCAGCTGGGCTCGTCGCTGTCGGGGTCGTAGCCCAGCACGCCGACCACGTCGACGCTGCCGGTCGAGCCGAACCCAGTCGAGACCCGGATCGCGTCGACGCCGGGCTTGTAGATGCGGTTGACGGCGGTCGCAGAGAACGGCGCGAAGAAGTCGTTGGTCGTGAACATGCTCGCGACCGTGTAGGTGACCGGGAATCGCCCGACCTCGATGTTGACGGGGTCGAATTTCAGCCGCATCGACGCACGATCGACCCCGAGCTGGCCCCCGACCGCGCCGTCGTCCCAGTACTGCCAGGTCAGATAGCGGGTTCGATACGAGCTGCGAGTGCTCCCCGCGCTGGCGAAGCTACCGCCCAGGCTCGCCCCGCCGGGGACCCGTGAGAGCTCGCCAAAGCCGTTGAACGAAAAGTGCACATGCTCGCCGACGTCGGCCTCGAGCAGCAGGCGGGCGACGGTCACGAGCATCGCGTCGTCGCCGTTGGGGAACACGTCGGGGTTGTCGTCAAAGTGCAGGTACGATCCGGTCAATCGCACGCTGCCGGCCAGGATGTCGCCAGCTTTGAGTTTGTCCTCGTCTTCCTCGCTCGACACCGCGTCCGCGCTCGAGCTCCCGGCGGTCGAGTCGTTCCATTGGCTCCAATCGGAGCCCGCATCTGGCTCGATTGGGCCCTCGATTGGGTCCTCGGCCGGCGGTTCACCGCCCCAGCCCGCGGCGTCCCACGCCGAGTTGGGCTCGGACTGCGGGGCGGCCTCGCTCGGCTCGGGGCCCTCACTTTCTAGTTTGGGACCCTCTGCATGCGGCTGCGCGGCGGGTTCGACCAGCTCGGCGGGCTGCGTTGGTGCGCTACCCCAGCCCGCGGCGTCCCACGCCGATCGCTCGTCCTGGGTCGACTCGGGTCGCGGTGGCGGCTCGGCGTCGACTCCGGGCGCCCCGAGTAGCGCCAATAGGAGTCCAAAGCTGTCCATTTGGGCTAATTCTTGACTTCGTCAGTCTCAACCATGCCATCGACCATGTGGACCAGCCGATGTGCTCGGGCCATCACGCGTGGATCGTGCGTCGAGAAGATGAAGGTGACGTTGCGCTCGGTGTTGAGCCGCTCCATCAATTGCAACAACAGCTCGGCGGTCGCAGAGTCGACGTTGGCGGTGGGCTCATCGGCCAGCGTGACCAGGGGACCCGACGCGATCGCCCGAGCGATCGCCACCCGTTGCTGCTGGCCTCCCGACATCTCGGACGGGCGCCGGTTCTCCATGCCCTTCAGACCCACGTCCTCGAGCAATTGGACGACCTTCTCGCGTCGCTCGGCGGCGCCCATGCCCTGCAGGCGCAGCACCATCTCGGCGTTCTCGAACGCGGTCAGCACCGGGACCAGGTTGTAGGCCTGAAACACAAACCCGATCTTGTCGCGCCGCAGCCGGCTGCGCTCGCTACGGGTCATTTCTGCCATGTCGGCGCCCTGCAGGAACGCCTTGCCGCGGGTCGGCTTGTCCAGCCCGCCGATGATGTTGAGCGCGGTGGTCTTGCCCGAGCCCGAGGGCCCGGTCAGCGCCATGAACTCACCGCGGCGGATCTCGAGATCCAACCCGCGCAGAGCCGGCACGTCGATCGAGCCTTGCTTGTAGATCTTCTCGACACGCTCGAGCTTGACGATGACTTCGGATTCCGTGGACATGATCGCTCCCAACAATGCGAATGACGTGATTGCGCTGAATCGGGCCTGCGCGCTAGACGATACGAATGGCTTCGACCGGTGAGACCCGGCCGGCCTTGTAGGCCGGATATAAGCCCGCGAGCATGGTCGCGGCGACCACCGCCAAACCGATGAACAGCAGGTGCGGCGGGTAGATCTCGGCCAAGATGATCGGTGAAATGCTCACGCCCCCGGCCTGCGCCTGCCCGCTGCCGCCGGTCATCTGTGCGGTGTCGATGCCCGTCGTCGCCAGGTAGTAGTAGGGCCACGCGGTGAGCAGCGCGCCCGCCACGATCCCGCACAAGCCCAGCCACAGGCTCTCCCACAGCACCAGGCTAAACAGCTGGCGGGCCGAGAACCCGATCGCCGCGAGGATTCCGAGCTCCCGCATGCGCTCCATCACCGAGACGAACAGGGTATTGAAGATCCCCGCCGCGATCAGGACGGTGACGATCAGCTCCATGATGATCGTGCCACCGACCTTCATGCTCACGAAGCCGGCCAGGTCCGGCTGGGCCTTGAACCATGGCAGCGTGGCGCTGACCGGGCCAAGGCGCTCGCCGAACGCGGCGTCGAGCTCGAGGGCGACGTCCTCGGAGTGGCGGTGATCCCCCAAGAACACGGCGATCTGCGTGACCTCGTTGGGCTCGTAGCTGAGCAGCTCGCGAAACGGGTTGATCGGCAGAATACAGATACCCGCGTCGAGCTCCATCGCGCCGGTCTCGATGATGCCCGACACCCGCGCGAGCCCGCTGGCGATCTCGCCGTGCTTGTCGGTGACCGTGTAGACCACCTTCTTGCCGAGCTCGACGTTGAGGTTCTCGGCCAGGACCTTGCCGATGATGATGCCCTCGTCGTCGGGGCTGGTGAACATCTCGCCTTCGACGATCGAGCCGGCGAGACCGAAGGTGGTCTCGTCTTCCACGGTCGGGTCGATCGCCAGGACCCCGGCCCCGACGTTGTTGCTGCTAGTTGCGAGCATGACCCCACCGGTAATTCGGGGGACCGCGGCGTGAACCCGCGGGACCGAACGAATCTCGTCGATCAGCTCGGGCTCGGCCTGCACGGTCTTCTTGAGCGAGGGCGCGTCGAGGTAGGTCGAGTGTTGGACGATGACGTGACCGGTACCCATTCGCGCGGAGTGGTCGATCATGTCGGAGTAGGTGTAGTCACCGATCGCCGTCATCACCACCGCCAGCATCGCTCCAAACGCGATGCTGAACAGGGTGATGAGCGTGCGACGCCTGTTGCGCCAGATGTTGCGCCAAGCGAGCGTGGGTAGATTCAGTCCTGACATGGCTCGTTGCTCCTTTAGTCACGAATCGCATCCAGGGGCTGGATGTACGCCGCACGCAGCGCGGGATAGAGGACCGCCAGCGCGACGATGATGACCATCGAGATCATGGGCCCGGTGTAGGTCTCGAGCGTGATCGAGGACCGCCAGATTGGGTCCCAGGCCATGCCCATGACCGACATGTTGCCCATGTTGATGCCCGTGTGGACCAGGTAGTAGTTCACCGGGATCGCCACGAGCACACCCGCCGCCATCGCGACGGCGGTCTGCACCGCGGTCTCGAGGAAGATCAGCTTGAGGACCTTGAGCGGCGTGAAGCCGATCGCCTTGAGCACGCCGAGCTCACGAATTCGCTCGAACACGGCCATCAGCATCGCGTTGAGGATCAGGATCCCCACCGCGATATAGATGATCACCGCCATGATGCCCATCGAGACCTCTGACGACTCGAGCATCGACGCCAGGGTTGGCTTGATGGTCTTCCAGCTGGAGATCTCCACGCCGTCTGGCCCAAAGCCCTGGGCCGTGGCCGTCGCGGCCTCGAGCTCGGTGCCGGGCGGCTTGCGCACGATCATCTGATGGACCCCCTCGGGCAGCACCATCAGCTCGCGAAACTCGGCCTCGGTCATGAACACGCCCGCGCGATCGACCCCGTCCGAGATCCCCTTGAGGACCCCGCGGATCGGGTACACGTCATTCGCCATCGAGCCGTCGGCGCCCTGGGAGAGCACCACCAATTCGCCGCCGACGTCCAGGCTCAGGGTCTCGGCGAGGCGCCAGCCGATCACGACGCCCTCGTCGTCGGGCTCGAGCCAGGTTCCGGCCCGTGTTTGCTGGGAGATCGTGCTGACGTCGGCGTCGGCGACCACGTCGAGTCCGATCATCTGTACGCCAGAGGAGTTCTCCTCGCTGGCGCCGAGGCCCGAGGCCAACAGCCGGCTCGAGACCTGATAGCCGGCCCCCTCGAGGTCTGCGGTCAATTTGGCAGGATCTGCGATTGTGGTGTAGAGCGATGGCTTCTCGCGGTATTCGTTGGCGAACACCTGAATGTCACCGACCTCGAGGTTGAGGATGTTGGCCTCGAGCCCCTTGAGGTAGCCCGTGATGATCCCCGTGTAGGCGATCATCACGAACAGCGCGAGGCCAGTGGCGGCCATCGTCACCACACTGCGCCGAGTATTGCGCCACACGTTGCGCCACGCGAGCTTGAGGTCATCCATGGGTTAGATCGCCTTTAGCTGAGCCACGCTGAAGAACGACTTGTCGATGCCAACGTCAAACTCGAGCTTCGAGTAGGTCATCTCGGTGTACTCGCCGAGCCTGTCGGCGTCGAGCGGACTCATGCGCATGCGCATGGGCACCTGACGGCCCGCGACGGTCTGAAAGTCGAAGAACTCCATCTTGCGGACCGGGTCCAGGTCTTCGTCGTAGAACAGCTCACCGACGGGCATGAGATCGGACTTGCGGACCATGACGTCGACCTGACCCCAGACGACCACGGCCTTGGGCTTGGGGGTGAGGATCAGCGCCCAGGTTGGCTCGCCGTTGATCGTGGGGCCGTCCTTGACGACATAGTCGAAGTCGGTGTCGAGCCGGCTGTCCTTGACCAGGTCGTCGTTGGTGAAGTGGCTGCCCATCCACGAGCCGCCCATTGACGCGCCCGAGATCTTGATGGTTCGGCCGGTCTTGCTCAAGAACGTGTAGAGGTCCTTGTTGGACTTGAGCGTGGCGGTGCCGCGCTCCTTCTTGGGCTCGAGGATGCGGATCAGCGAGTAGTCCTCGCCGACAGACCATGCCTCCATCGACATCGATCGCTCCCAGCGGGCGGTCTTGACGTGCATCGACACCAGCGCGTGGCTCGACTTGCCGCGGTGCAGATCGTCGAGCTGGGTGAGCAGGTAGGCGCCAAACGCTGGGTCCGAGGGGCTGGGCGGCGCCGCGGTGACCGAACCGGGGATCAAGGCAGCGACACCGGCGACCCCCGACAGCAGCAGGGCGCTGAGAATGAAACGACGGGATGTGTTCATGATGATGGCTCTCCTTCGGGTCGGGGACGGATACCGTCGACGACGAGATCAGCGAGAATGGCGGCGAACCGCTCGGGCGACGTGCCCGGGCGAAAGGTTTCATGGCGGAGCACGGGGGCGAGGTGGCCGAGCCCGGTGATGACGTTGACGCGGTCGCGCAGCTCGATCGGACTCCAGCGGTGATCGGGACCTGCGATCTCGTCGAGCAGGGGCTGAAGCAGGTCGACCGAGAAGTTGTTGCTCTGGGACAGCAGCTCCGGCGGGCAGTCGGCCAGCATCGCGGCCATCTCGGCGTCTTCGAGCAGGCGAAGCATCAAGGGCGAGCGAAAGGGCAGCAGTAAACACGACATGATCCACTTCTTGAGGCGGACTGGTGCCGGTTCGTCGCTCTCGAGGATCGTCGTGAGCTCCGGCACCCATCGCAGCTCCTCGTAGGCAGCGCACGCGAACAGAAGGTGGATCTTCTTGGGGAAGTAGAGGTACAGGGTGCCCTTGGCGACCCCGACGTTGGCCGCGAGCTCGTCCATGCTGGTCCCGTGGTACCCGGACGCTGCGAACAGGGGGATCGCGGCCTTCAGGATGGTCAGGCGCTTTCGACCCTTCTTGGTGCGAGGGTCGATGTCGCCCACGAACTTCTCGATCTCGTGGGTCAGGTCTACCGGGAGGGTCACGACATGACTATCGTGGGTCATCGAGTCAGTTTTGGCAAACCGGACTCAGAGTCTTTTTGGGTCGTGATGGGTGGGTGAGACCGTGAGTTTGCGGACGTTTCGACCGAAAAGCACTATCTGTGCCACTCCATGGCTGCGGCCTGTTCTGCCTAACCAGACCTGACCAGTACTGACTAGTATCCTTGAGAACGTCATTTCAGCGTGCCACGTTAGCCCTCGACTCCAGCGGTCAGACGTGAAGGTCTCGACCCCAGGTAGCGCTACCATGTCATCTCGTCTCCGTTCCGTTGGTTTTTCCTCATGCGCAGCGCTGCTGCTCACGGCCTGCCCGACCGAGCCCGCCGCGGACCCCGTCGAGCCCGCCCCCGCCGTCGTCGACGTCCGTACCCTCGAGGTCACAGCCAGCGACTGGCGCGAGACAATCCTCGTATACGGAGCAGTCGAGTCGGTCCAAGAGGTCACCCTGTCCGCGAGCCTCAGCGCCACCGTGCTCAGCGTGCACTTCGACGTCGGCGACCAGGTCGAGGTCGGCACGCCGCTCGTCGAGTTCGACCCAGCCAACCGCAAGACCCAGCTCAAGCAAGCCCGGGCAGATCTCGCCGCGGCCAAGGCCGCAGTCGAGGACGCCCGCGTAGACCTGGAGGAGGCGCGCGACCTCGAGCGGAGCGGCGCCATGGCGCGGACCGACGTCGAGGCAGCTCAGCGGGCCCTTCGACGCGCAACGGAGACCTACGAGAACTCGCGCTCAGGCTACAGCCTGGCCCGGACCGACGTGGTCGACACCAAGATCGAGAGCCCAGTCACCGGCACGGTCAGCGAGCGCTTCGTCGACGCGGGTGAGACTGTGTCGCTCGGTGCGTCGCTAGCGACGATCGTCGTCGCTGACGCGCTGCGGGTCCGGGCGTACGTGTCGGAGCGGCGCGTCAACCAGGTCCGGGTCGGCGACCAGGCCACCGTCGAGGTCAGCGGGGTGCCGGGCAAGACCTTCGCTGCGCGGGTCGAGCAGGTCGGGCTCGCGGCGGATCCCCAAACCGGCAATTTCGAGGTGCGGGTGGCGATCAGCGTGGTCGACCCACTGCTGCGCCCCGGCATGACCGCGCGCGTCTACATCCAGACCCTGCCCGAGTCGGACGTCATCGTCGTCCCGATCCAGGCCATGACCGAGCGAGATCGCCGACGGGTGCTGTTCGTCGCCCGCGACGGCGCAGCCTACGAGATCGAGCCGGTTGTCGGGCTGGGCAACGACCAGCTGATCCCGATCTACGACGGCCTCGGGGTCGGCGATCAGGTCATCGTCGACGGCCTCGACTACGTGCTGGCGGGGACCACCGTCAACCCGACGCCGATCGATCCAAAGACCTTCGCGCCCGCGCCCGTGCCCGCGCCCGCGCCACCGATGCCCGCAGACAACGGCGGGGGGCAGGTCTCGCAGTGAAGAACCTGATCCAGTTCTTCGCGTCGCGCTCGCTGCTTGTCAACCTGCTGATGCTGGCCGCGCTCGCGGCTGGCCTGACCGCGGTCCGCAGCATGAACGCGGAGACCATGCCCAAGATCGACATGGGCATGGTCACGATCACGACCGCCTACCCCGGGGCGGGGCCCGAGGACGTCGAGCTGTCGCTGACCGATCCGATCGAGGACCAGCTGCGCGGCGTCGATGGCATCGACACGATGCAGTCGACCAGCACCGAGGGCGTCTCGATCGTCAGCGTCACCCTCGATCCCGACATCGAGGACAAGGACGCCGCCGTTCGAGATCTGCGCGAGGCGGCCGATCGCGCCTCGCTCGAGTTCCCGGATCAGGTCCCCGGCAAGCCGGAGGTGATCGAGATCTCGACCGACGAGTTCGCGGTCATCGAGCTGCACCTGTCCGGGCCGGTCCCCGAGGAGACGCTTCGCCGTGAGGCCAAGCGGCTCGCCGACGGGCTAAGCGGGCTCGAGGGCGTCGGCCGCATCGACAAGGTCGGGTATCGCGAGCGCGAGCTCAAAGTGCTGCTGGATCCGGTCGAGGTTCAGCGTCGTGGGATCCGCTACGACGAGATCTCGGCGGCGCTGCGCGGTGGCGCGCTGCGTGCCTCGGGTGGCTCGATCGAGTCGTTCGTGACCGAGCGCCAGGTGCTGACGGTCTCGGGCTACGACGACACGGGCGACCTGCTCGACGTCATCGTTCGCTCGACCGACGTCGGCAACGACGTGCGGATCCGGGACATCGGCGACGTGTTCCTGGACTACGAGGAGTGGACCAAGCAGGCCCGGTCCGGTGGCGAGCTGGGGATCGTGCTCATGGTTCGCAAGCAGGGCAACGCGGACACGCTCGACACCGCCGCGCTGATCCGCGACTACTGCGATGAGGTCCGGCCCGACCTGCCGCCCGGCGTGCGGCTCGACGTGCTCAACGACACCTCGCGCTTCACCAAGGACATGCTCTCGACGCTGGTCGACAACGCCGTGATGGGCGTGGTCCTGGTGTTCTTCGTGCTGCTCGCGTTCTTCGACATCCGGCTCTCGTTCTGGGTCGCGCTGGGGCTGCCGATCTCGGTCGCGCTGACCTTCGTCGGCATGAACCTCATGGGTCTGGATCTGGACCTGATGACGTTGATGGCGCTGCTGTTGATGCTCGGGATGCTGGTCGACGACGCGGTCGTCGCGGGTGAGAGCGTCTACCGTCATCGCGAAGCCGGGCTCGATCCGCTGCGCGCCGCGATCGACGGGACCCACGCCGTCGCGGCTCCGGTGATCACCAGCATCATCACGACCGCGCTCGCGTTTGCGCCCGTGCTGTTCCTGGGTGGGATCGAGGGCAAGCTGCTGCGGGCGATCCCGATCGTCGTCGCGCTGACGTTGGCCAGCTCGCTGATCGAGAGTCAGCTGATGCTGCCCGCTCACCTGGCCCACGGTCGCAAGCCCAGCAAGGCCCGCGGGTGGTTTGACTGGGTGCGGGCTCGCTACGACACGCTGGTCGCCAAGCTGGTCCGGCGCCGCTACCTGACCGTGCTCGGGTACCTGCTCGCGGCTGGGGTGCTGGGCTCGCTCGCGTTCAGCCGGGTCCCGTTCAACCTGTTTCCGACCACGGACTCCGACATGTTCATGATCAAGGTCGAGCTCGCGGAGGGCGCGGCGTTCGAGCGCACGGCCGCCAAGGCCGAAGAGCTCGAGGCGCTGATCCGGGCCGAGACCGGCGACGATCTACTCAGCGTCAGCACCGAGGTTGGTCACCACGACTATGGCGTCGGCGGGGGTGGGACCCACGCTTCGTGGGCGCTGACCAAGGTCTACCTGCAGCCCGCGGGCGCGCGCGAGCGGACCTCGACGCAGATCATCGAGTCGCTCGAGTCCGTGTTCGCCACGGTCGAGGACGTCAAATTGCTCGAGGTCGTCAAGGGTGGGGCCTCGCCGACCTCGGGGCAGCCGATCGAAGTCGTGGTGTCCGGCCCGGCGAGCGAGCGCCTGCGGGTGACCGACATTCTGGTCAACAAGCTGCGCGCGAACCCGGCCGTGACCTCGGTCGAGACCAGCTACGAGCCGGGCAAGCCGGTGCTCGAGGTTCGCCTCGATCCGGTCCTGATGTCGGCGCGAGGTCTGACCGAGTCCGATGTCACCACGGCGATCCGGGTAGCGATCGACGGGACCCACATCGGCGACATCCAGTTTGGGAGCGAGAAGATCCCGTTCAAGATGGCGTTCCAGGACCGCGATCGGGCCAGCCTCGACACCCTGCAGGGGCTCGTGGTCCAAAACGGCGCGGGCGACTCGATCCCGCTCAGCGGGGTGCTGTCGGTCAGCGAGCGGCCGGGAGAGTCCAGCATCGTGCACGTCGATGGTGAGCAGACCGTTACTGTGTTTGGCGACATCGACCGGGCCCAGGTCACCGTCGAGGCGATCAATCAAGAGCTGCAGCAGTTCGTGCGTGACTCGAAGCTCGAGCAGCAGTTTCCGCAGGTGCGGCTCGAGTTCGGCGGCGAGCTCGAGCAACAACAAGCCGCGCTCGGGGAGCTGGCGATCGCGCTGGTCCTGTGTCTGGGCTTGATCTTCATGGCCCTGGTCATCCTGTTTGGCTCGCTCACGCAGCCGGTGCTGATCATGATCGTGATCCCATTTGGGATGGTCTGCTCGGTGATCGGCCTGATGATCCAGGGAATTGATCTGAGCATCATCGCGATGGTCGGGATGCTTGGCCTCGCGGGGGTGCTGGTCAACGACTCGCTGGTGATGGTCTCGGGCCTCAACGACGCACGCGGCGAGCGAGCTTCGCTGACGCCAGCCGAGATCTGCGCGGGCGCGAGCCTGCGGCTGCGGCCGATCTTGATCACCTCGGTGACCACGACCGCGGGCTTGTTTCCGACGATCTATGGGTCCACCGGATCGACGGCGTTCATCGTGCCGATGATCTCGACGATCGCCTGGGGTGTGCTGTTTGGCACGGTGGTCACGCTGGGGCTGCTGCCTGCGCTCTACGGGATCGAGCAGGATATTCGGCTGGGGTTCGGGCGTCTGGTTGGTCGCGGCGGTGGGTCGTCGGCGGACTGACAGCGGCACACCTCCGCGCGGATGCGCCGCAGAATGTTCGGCGATCCTGACTGTGCAGAGATTCTCGCGCCCCCCCTCCAACCTGCCGTGGACCGATCGCGCCACTCCAGTTCCTGCGGGAGGCTTGCGGGTTTGGTATGCTACTGAGCGATCGTATGGAGAAGAAGGGAGCCCAGCGGAGTCGGATCATCGAGCTGCTCGAGGAGCACGGCGGCATGCGTCCAGGCGCCGCGCGGGAGGTCGCGCGCGAGACGGGGGTCCCCGAAGCCGACATCTTCGGCGTCGCCAGCTTCTACACATTGCTGGCGCGACCCGGGGCCCGCACGCGCGTGTGCCAGGGTTTGACGTGCATGATGGCCGGCGCGGATCGGCGCATGCAAGAGTTGCGCGACAGCGGCGTCGAGGTCGAGCCGGTCAGCTGCCTAGGTCAGTGCGATCGAGCGCCCGCGGCTCTCGACGACAAGCTCGAGCTGGTCGCCGGGCCGCGCGGCGCGATCAGCCCGGCGCGCGACGATCAAGCAATGCAGCTGGCCGCCGAAGATGACGCCAGCTACGCCGCGCTCGCTCGCGCCGTCGAAGCCGGGCCGCAGTGGGTGATCGACGAGCTAAAGACCGCAGGGCTGCAGGGTCGCGGCGGCGCGGGGTTCCCCGCCCACTTCAAGTGGAATTCGGTGCGGACCCAGCAAGAGCCGGTTCGCTATGTGGTCGTCAACGCCGACGAGGCCGAGCCGGCCACCTTCAAAGATCGGGAGGTCATGCTCCGCCGCCCGCACCTGATGCTCGAGGGCATGGCGATCGCGGCGTTCGTCGCCGGGGCCAAGACCGCGTTCATCTACGTGCGCGGCGAGTTCAAGGACTGTCGGCGCGCGCTCGACCGGGCGATTGAGCAGGCCAAGCCGCACCTCGACGAGCTGATCGGCGGGCTCGAGATCCGCATCGTCGAAGGCCACGGCGCGTACATCTGCGGCGAAGAGACCGCGCTGCTCGAGGCGATCGAGGGCCGCCGGGGCATGCCGCGGCTCAAGCCGCCATACCCAACGGAGGCCGGGCTGTGGGGCAAGCCCACGCTCATGAACAACGTCGAGACCCTGGCTTGCGTGCCGTCGATCGTGCGCCGCGGCGGGGCCTGGTTTCACGCGCTCGGCCGGACCGAGCCGGGCTCGAAGCTGTACTGCATCTCGGGTCACGTCGCGCGACCGGGCGTCTACGAGCTGCCGCTCGGGGTCACGCTCGACGAGCTGGTCGAAGAGGCGGGGGGCTACCTGGGCACGCCGCGGGCGTTCTCGCCGGGTGGCGCGTCGTCGGGGTTCCTGCCAATGAGCGAGCGCGCGGTCCCGCTGGACTTTGGCGCGCTCGCCAAGCTCGGCAGCATGATGGGCAGCGCGGGCGTGGTCGTGCTCAACGACACGATCGACATGGCCCAGGCGGCGCGCTGGCAGCAGATCTTCTTTGAAGACGAGAGCTGCGGGCAGTGTGCGCCGTGCCGAATTGGGGCCCGGGTTCAGCGTCAGGCGGTCGATCGCTGGATCGACGGCAAGAACCGCTCGGGCCTGGCCCAGGTCGAAGAGGTCGCGTGGGAGATGAACGAAGGTTCGATCTGCGGCTTGGGCATGGTCGCGAGCCTGCCCTTGCAGAGCGCGATGAAGTATTTTTCGGAGGACTTCCAATGAACCAGCTGATCGAGACTACCGTCGTGCTCGAGATCGACGGCGAATCCGTCGAGGTCCCGCAGGGCGAGACCGTGTTGAAGGCCGCGCGCGCGCTCGACATCGAGATCCCCGTGCTGTGTCACGACGACCGGGTCGAGCCGGCCGGGTGCTGCCGGATGTGCCTGGTCGAGGTCGAGGGCCAGCGTCGGCTGCAGCCCGCGTGCACCTTCAAGGCCAGCCCCGGCATGAAAGTGCGGACCGACACCGAGCGGGTCGCTCGCCACCGCCGCGGGTTGCTGTCGCTGTACAAGGCCGACCACCGGCTCGACGAAGCGGGCAAGCCGGTCTCGCGGGGTGTGCACGACATGCTCGCGGACCACATCGCCACCTATGGGACGGGGCCGGAGCTCGAGCCGGTCAACGCCCCGCGAGTCAGCCGCGAGCACGACACCAACCCGTATATCCAGTTCGACCCCGACGCCTGCGTGGTGTGTGGCCTGTGCGTGCGCTACTGCGACGAGGTCGAGGCGGTCAGCGCGATCACCTTGCTGGGCCGCGGGTCGGCGACCACGATCGGCACCGCGGATCAGCGCAACCTGCTCGACACCAGCTGCGAGCTGTGCGGTGGCTGCATCGCCGTGTGCCCGACCGGGGCCATGACGGAGAAGCCCTCGCTGGCGCTGCCGACCGAGCAGATCGTGCGCTCGACCTGCAATTTTTGTGGGGTCGGCTGCCAGCTGGATCTGCATGTCGCCGAGGTGCCGGTCACGATCGGCGCCCCGGCCAGCGCCAAGCAGACCAAGCGGGTCACGCGGGTGACCTCACCCGAGCCGGGCACCACCGTCAACGACGGCAACCTGTGCATCAAGGGCCGGTTTAGCTACGAGTTCATCAACCACGACGAGCGCCTGAAAGAGCCGCTGATCCGCGGCGCGGACGGCCAGCTGCACCCAGCCACGTGGGAGCAGGCGATCGCTCGGGTCGCCGAGGGTCTGCACGGCGTCAAGCAGCGCCACGGCGCCGACGCCCTCGGCTTTGTCTCGTCGAGTCGCTGCACGGGCGAAGAGAACTACCTGATGCAGAAGCTATCCCGGGCCGCGTTCGGGACAAACAACTGCCATCAGTGCGCGGCGACATGACACGCTCCAACTGTCGCCGGTCTGGTGACAATGTTCGGTGCGGGGGCGATGACCAACTCGATCCCCGAGATTCGTGACGCGGACCTGCTGTTCGTCATTGGGTCCAACACGACTGAGGCGCACCCCATCATTGCGATGGAGATGAAGCGCGCGGTCGGGCGTGGGGCCAAGCTGATCGTCGCGGACCCGCGCAAGATCTGGCTGTCGGAGATCGCCGACCATCACATGCAGCTGCAGCCCGGCACCGACGTCGCGCTGCTCAACGCGATGATCCACGTGATCATCAGCGAGAACCTGTACGACGCAGAGTTCATCGCCAAGCACACCGAGGACTTCGACTCGGTCCGGGAAGCCACGCTCACGACCACGCCCGAGTGGGCCGAGCAGATCACCCACGTGCCCGCGGACATGATCCGCGAGACCGCGCGGGCCTACGCGACCACGCGCAAGGCCGGCATCTACTACACGCTGGGGATCACCGAGCACACCCACGGCACCGACAACGTGTACTGCCTGGCCAACTTGGTGCTGATGACCGGGCACCTCGGGATTCGGTCGGCGGGCATGAACCCGCTGCGTGGGCAGAACAACGTGCAGGGGGCCAACGACGCGGGCGCCAGCCCGATCTTCTACCCGGGCTATCAGCGCGTGGACGACCCGGCGGCGCAGGCCAAGTTCGAGCAGGCGTGGGGCGTGCCGCTGTCGCCCGATGACGGCATGAACCTCAACGTCATGATGAAGGCCATGGCCAAGGGCATGGTCAAGGGCATGTACGTGATGGGCGAAGACATCTTGTTGTCCGAGCCCAACGCCAGCAACATCGAGCAGGGGCTCAACAACATCGAGTTCCTGGTCGTGCAGGACATCTTCCTGAACGAGACCACGCGGTTCGCCGACGTGGTCTTGCCGGCCGCGTGCTTCGCCGAGAAGGACGGGGTGTTCACCAACTCGGACCGCCGCGTGCAGCGGGTCCGCAAGGCCGTCGACGCGCCGGGGCAGGCGCGGGCGGACTGGGAGATCCTGTGTGACGTGGCCCGGGCGTGCGGCTATCCGATGCCGCATTACGCCAACGCGGGCGAGGTCTACGCCGAGATGGCGGGGCTGGTCGATCAATTTGGCGGGATCAGCCATGAGCGGATCGATCGGGACGGCGGGCTGCAGTGGCCGTGTCCAGATCCCGAGCATCCGGGTACGGTCACGCTGCACGCGGATGGACCGATCAAGGGTAAGGCGCCGTTTCAGGCGACTTTCTATCGGCCGAGCGAAGAGCTGCCGGATAACGAGTATCCGTTGTTGCTGAGCACCGGGCGGACGCTCTATCACTACAACGCGGCCACCCAGACCCGGCGCAGCTCTGGGGCGGTGGCTCGGCAGCCGGAGAACTTCATCGAGATGCATCGCAAGGACGCGAAGAAGCGCGGGTTTGTCGATGGGCAGATGGTGAAGGTGAGCTCGCGGCGGGGGGAGATCCTGGCGCGGGTGAACGTGAGCCCGCGGATGCGGCTTGGGTGCGTGTGGATGCCGCTGCACTTTGGGGAGTCGAATATCAACTATTTGACGAATGATGCTGGGGACCCGATCACGGGGACGGCGGAGTACAAGGTCTGCGCGGTGCGGGTGGAGGCGCTCGAGGAGGCCTCGGCGGCGGAGTAGGGGTTGGGCTTGGGGGGTCAGGCGGGCTTTGGTTAAAGCAGCTCGATCGCGCCGACGCTGGCGGGGGTCTCGTCGTCGCCGACGTTGTTGGTGTTGCCGTAGCCGAGCCCGCCGCCGTAGCCAGAACCCCAACACACGACCGAGTAGTCCTCGCGCACTGCGCAGGTGTGGCCGTAACCTGACGAGATCGAGATCGCCGCGCCGCCTAGTTCAATCGGGTCGACGGCGGTCGGGAGCTCGTCGTCACCGATGTCAGCAGGCACTCCGAGTCCGAGTTGACCGTCGGTGTTCCTACCCCAGCAGCGGACGTCGCCACCGTCCAGCAGCGCACATGTGAAATCATACCCTGCGCTGATGGCCGTGGCGACGCCCCCGAGGCTGATCGGCGTCAGATCTCCGGGGGCCTCATTCAATCCGTCGCCCCAGTTTTGAGTGTTCCCTTGCCCGAGTTGTCCCCGGGCACCGCCCCCCCAACACAGCACGTCACCAGTCGAGAACAACACACAAGTATGACCGTCACCCAGTGCGAGTTGGACAATCGAGGCGTTGCCGGGAAGCGAGGGAGGATATACGTCAACAGCTCCGTTGCTGTTGGGTGGCTCATCGTCACCGAGATTGTCGATGTTGCCATAGCCAAGTCGACCGTTGTTGTTCAGGCCCCAGCAGAACAGATCATCGGCGCCCGTGACTGCACAGGTGTGGGATCGGCCGGCGGCGACGAGCGAGATGCCGTTGGGTCCGAGGTACACCAGTCCTCCGACGCTGGCGGGCTCGTCGTCGCCAATGTTCGTGGTAGTTCCGGTCCCGAGCTGACCGTGGTTGTTGTAGCCCCAGCAGCGGACATCTGCGGTATCAAATCGCGCGCAGGTGTGTCCGCCGCCACTAGCGACGTAAGTGGCTGTGCCTCCAAGCATGACGGCAGGCAGAGCGCGAAGCGTTTCGTCGTCACCGAGCCAACTAGTCGAGCCGTAACCGAGCACGCCGGAGCCGCCGATCCCCCAGCAGCGGACGAGATCGTCTTCGAACAGCGCGCAACTGTGGAAGTCGCCAACCTCGAGCGACCGCACGGGTCCGGGCAACGTGACATCCCCTACGCTCGCAGGGGTCTCATCGTCGCCGATGTCATCCAGGTTTCCGTAGCCGAGCCCGCCGAACATTGCCGAGCCCCAGCACCGCACGCGACCACCTTCGATGAGGGCGCATGCGCGCCCATTGCCAGCGAACACCTCGACGGTCGTGAACGTACAGTCGGTGTCGCAGCCATCGCCGTCGACGTCGTTGCCATCGTCGCAGGACTCGTCGTCGTCAGGTGTCCCGTCGCCGCAGGTCTGCGGGACGCACTCGCCACCCTCGCAGATCAGACCTGGCTCGCAACTCTCGGGCGTGCCGTCGCACATGCAGCCTAGCTCGGTGCAGGATGGATCGCCGTCGCCATCGCCGGGGTCGCCATCGCCGTCGCCGGGGTCGCCGTCGCCATCGCCCGGATCGCCGTCGCCGTCGCCCGTGTCGTCTGGGTCCGCGGTCTCACTCCCTGTCGACTCCCCGGCAAACCCGGGACACCCCTCGCTCTCGGGAAGCACGTCGCAAAACGGGACCGTGCACCCGGTCGTCATCACGAGGTTGCCCGCCAGCGCCATCATCCATTTCGCGTGTCGCATCTTGATCCTCTGTGGCCGTCGCTCCAGTCACGTCACAACGACCTCCCGGTCGGTGAAGGGCCAGCGTACCCGACCTTGGCGAGTATGGCTCGCGCGCTCCAAGACGAAGCCCGTCACGCCTTCGCGTGACGGGCTTGCCTGCCGGTTGGGTGCTCAGGGAGCGAGATTCAAGGTGCCGACGAGCCCCGTGAGCTCGAAATCGATGGTGAGCGAAACGGGATCCTCGATCATGAACTGGTCCGTCGCAAGCACGAACTGCCCGTCAGCCCACGACAGCGTGCCCGCTTCACCGCCGCCGGTGATGTTCGCGGTGAAGATCGGCAGCGCGCCATCCAGCATGAGCTCCGACTCCATCGGATCCCCCATCTGGCCGACCTTGGCGTTTAAGGTGGCCGTCGACAGCACTGGCGGCGGGATGTCAGAGTCGCCCGCGACCTGGCCACCGTCGTGCATCGCCGAGGTGTGCGGCATCGAGACAGGGAACGGGCCGCCGCTGTTGGCGATCACGAAGTTGGTCAGCGAGACCGTGGCAGTGGCGAGCGTCAGATCGCACTCCTTGTCAAGGATGTCTGCAATGTTGAGGTTGACGATCTCGAAGCCAGCCACGGCGGCGTCGTCATCGAGTTGAACGAGGATCTGCCCCTCGAGCACATCGACCACGAGCGGAATGTCGCATTCGAAGTTGGTGCCTTGCACTGCCGCGTTGGCAGTGGTGTTGAGCGTCCCCGTCGCGTTCATCGTCAGCACATCACAGCTGTTGCCCTTCCCGTTCCCGTCGAAGTCGAGCTGATTCGGGTTCGCAACATCCGGGCAGTTGTCCGCCGAGTCCGCAACCCCATCCATGTCGGAGTCCGGCTCGTCGGTGTCCGCGTCCCCATCCCCAGGATCCCCGTCCCCGTCCCCACTCGGGTCTCCATCGCCATCGCCGGACGGGTCGCCATCACCATCACCGTCACCGGCCGTGGTGTCCGTACCGTCGGTGGTAGGAGCATCATCACCGCCGCAGGCGAAGGTGAGTGAAACGACTGCAAGAGTCAGGGGGACCAGGCCAACGAATGATCGCGTCATGGCCCGACAAATACCACCGCGACATGGCCACAAACAACACGGATTCGAGCGCCTCGACATGAAACCGGCGAAATTTTACCCCGCCGCCTGGCACCGGTGCGCGTGACACCAGAGCGACGTGCCACCCGCCGCAACGTGCGCTGTCCGATCACCTCAGCAGCACCAGAACCCCGAAGATCACCCCACAGAGCACGGCCAACGGCACCCCAAGGCAGATCACCGCCGCCCCAACAAACGCCAGTCGATCCCCGATCGTCGCCGCCAACGGTTGCTCGAGGCTGTCCCGCTCCAGCCCCAGCTCGGCCCGCAGCTCTCCGACTCGCCGGTTGAGCAGTATGTCATTGAAGTCGCGGTCGTACAGATTACGCGTGTGACACCCCCGAATGAATGCCGCTCGCACCCGCCTCGGACAGCTGATCAGTCCAAACGCAAACGCGGCCCCGTTCAGGACCCAAGCGGCGTAGAGATCGCGGCAGTTCGACGCCAGCTCCCACGCGCCGATCTCCGACTCGCCGCTCATGTGCGTCGTGTAGCCGGTCATGATGTGATGAAGATCGTGGTAGCGGACCGCGTGAACGCGTCCGGGTGTATTCGGGATCCGCAGCTTGATCCCGGCGACCTCGACCGTGACCGTCTTGGCCGAGTAGCCGCCGTCGGCGCCAAACCCGTTGCGCTCGAAGTACTGGGTGCGAGCGTCGAGCAGCGTCGCGTCGAGGTCGTAGTGGTCGGCCGTCGCCATGGCGCGTCCAGCATGCGGCCTGCGCGGTCGGTTTGGTAGAGTGGTCGCTGATGCGCCTCCAGATCGCCGCCACGCTCGCGCTCTTCATCACCCTGCTCGGCTGCGCCAAAGCCACCGTCGACCCGCCACCGGCGACCCAGCCTGGCGAGCTCACCGAGGGTTCCAGCGCCGACCCCAGCCCGACCGGGATCCTCGACGAGGACAGCTTCGCGGCCCTGCACCAGCTGACCGAAGCCGAGGCGCCGCCGCTGCGCGGCCAGACGATCGAGCTCGGCGGCGGCCAGGCCTATCTGTCGCTGCCCGAGGACGCGACCGCACCGGTTCCGGCGGTGGTCGTGATCCACGAGTGGTGGGGCCTCAACGATCACATCCGGCACTGGACCGACCGCCTGGCCGAAGACGGCTACGCGGCGCTGGCCGTGGACCTCTACGGTGGTGGTGTTGCGACGGATCCCGACGGGGCGATGAGCTTGATGAAGGCGGTCGACCCCGCCAACGCGCAAGCCATGCTTGGCGCCGCCCATGAATTCCTCGCCAGCGACGCGCGCATCCAAGCCGACAAGCAAGCGGTGATCGGTTGGTGCTTCGGCGGCGGGTGGTCGCTGCGCGACGCGATTGCGACCCCCCGCCTGGACGCCGCGGTCATCTATTACGGCAACCCGGTCACCGACCCCGCCGAGCTGGCGAAGATCGAGGCGCCGCTGCTCGGCGTGTTTGCCAATCAGGACCAGGCGATCCCGCCCGCGGTCGTCGACGAGCTCGCGCAGGCGCTCGAGGACGCGGGTAAGTCGATCGAGCTGCACCGCTACGACGCGCTGCATGGGTTCGCCAACCCGTCGAACGCCAAATATGACAAGGACGCAGCCGCCGACGCCTGGGCACACACGCGTCGGTTCCTGGCCGAACACTTGCGAGCGGAGTAGCGCGGGGCGGGATGCGTACAACCTGCCGACTGCGGCCGCGTGCGACTTCACCAACGCTTGCGCACCGAGTCGTTTCTGCGCGCAAGTTGCAGGATAGGCGCCCAGCTCTCGCGGTATAGTCTGCGCGATGTCAGACCCAGATCTGATCCTCGCGATCGACCAAGGCACCACCGGCAGCACCGCGCTGATCCTGGACCGCGAGCTGGCCGTGCTCGCTCGCGCGAACCGAGAGTTTGCCCAGCACTTTCCCCAGCCCGGCTGGGTCGAGCACGATCCAGAGGACATCTGGACCTCGGTCGGCGACGCGATCATCGAGGCCCTCGGCCGCGCCAACGTCGAAGCCACGCGGATCGCCGCGGTCGGGATCACCAACCAACGCGAGACCAGCTTGCTGTGGCGGCGCGCGGATGGCCGACCGATCCACCGCGCGCTGGTCTGGCAGGACCGCCGCACGGCCGACACCTGCAAGGCCCTGCGCGAGGCCGGCCACGAGGCGCTGATCAAGCAGCGGACCGGTCTGGTGTTGGACCCCTACTTCTCGGCGACCAAGCTGGCGTGGGTGCTCGACCACGTCGAGGGCGCCCGCGCGGACGCAGACGCGGGCAAGCTCGCGGCGGGCACGATCGACACCTACCTGGTGTGGCGCATGACCGGCGGGGCCGTGCACGCGACCGAGCCGAGCAACGCGTCGCGGACCTTGCTGTGGCCGCTGAAGGGCAAGGCCGGCGAGGGTCGCAGCGACTGGGATCAGCAGCTGTGCGAGCTGCTGCGGGTGCCGGCTTCGGTGCTGCCCGAGGTTCGCCCGTGCACGGCGGCGTTTGGCCTGACCAAGTCGGTGCCGGGCCTGCCCGACGGAATCCCAATCCACGGGATCGCGGGTGATCAGCAGGCCGCGCTGTTCGGTCAGGCATGCTTCGCCCGCGGGCAGGCCAAGTGCACGTATGGCACGGGCGCGTTCGTGATGCTCAACACCGGCCCCGAGATCATCGGCTCGGACCACGGGCTGCTGACCACGGTCGGCTGGCAGATCGGCGACGAGACCACCTATTGCCTCGAGGGCAGCGCGTTCATGGCCGGCGCCGTGGTCCAGTGGCTGCGCGACGGGCTGGGCTTCTTCAAGAGCTCGAGCGAGGTCGAAGAGCTGGCCCGCAGCGTCAACGATGCCGGCGGCGTGATCATGGTCCCGGCCCACGCGGGGCTCGGCGCGCCGCACTGGCGGCCCGAGGCGCGCGGGCTGATCCGGGGTCTGAGCCGCGGGACCAACCGGGCCCACCTCGCCCGCGCCGCGCTCGAGGGCATCGCGCTCGAGGTCACGGATCTGCTCGAGGCCATGGCCGAAGATCTCGGCGCGCCGCTCTCGAGCCTGCGGGTCGACGGCGGCGCCGCGGCCAACGATCTGCTCATGCAGATCCAGAGTGATCTGCTGGGGGTCACGCTCGCGCGCCCAACCATCCTCGAGTCGACCGCGCTGGGGGCCACGTTCTTGGCCGGGCTCGGCGTGGGCTTGTGGCCCAACAAAGAGGCGGTCGCGGCCACGTGGAAGCAAGATCGCCAGTTCGTGCCCAAGGCCGACCCAGCCACGCTGGCCCAGCTGCGCGCGGCGTGGAAGGTCGCGGTCGACTGTGCGTAGGCCTGGGGCGAGCGGCCGATGACCAGCGAGCTCGACGCGGTCAGGCTCGCGTTCGATCAGGACAACCTGTTCGTGCTCGAGATCGTGCTGGGCTTCGTGATGTTCGGGGTCGCCCTGGATCTGAAGCTCGACGACTTCAAGCAGCTGATCAACCAGCCCAAGGCGCCCGGCATCGGCCTGCTCGCGCAGTTCGTGTTGCTGCCCGCGCTGACCTGGGGGCTGAGCCGGGTGTTGCTGGCGGTCGGCATGATCACCCCAAGCATGGCGCTGGGCATGATCGTGATCGCGGCGTGTCCGGGCGGGAACGTGTCGAATTTCATCACGCACCTGGGCGGCGGTCGGACCACGACCTCGATCGGCATGACCGCGGTCTCGACGACGGCCTCGGTGCTGATGACCCCGCTCAACATCGGGCTGTGGGGCTCGCTCAGCCCGGAGACCTCGGCGATCCTGACCGAGGTCGCGCTCGATCCCGTCGACATGCTGCGCGCGGTCATGATGATGCTGGGCATCCCGATCGTGATCGGTGTGTTCTTGGCCACGCGGTTCCCCACGCTCGCCAAGCGGGTCCACCCGCCGTTCAAGTGGCTGTCGGTGATCTTCTTCGTGACCTTCATCGTGTTGGCGGTCAAAGCCAACAGCCACGTGTTCGTGCCCTACCTGCCCAAGGTGTTCTTGCCCGTGTTCATCATGAACGCGCTTGCGCTAGCGCTGGGGTTTTGGCTGGCCAGGCTTGGCGGGCTCGACGAGTCGGATCAGCGGGCGGTGTCGATCGAGGTCGGCATCCAAAACTCGGGGCTTGGGTTGGTGCTGATCTTCGCGTTCTTTGCGGGGTTGGGTGGCATGGCCATGATCGCCGCGTGGTGGGGGATCTGGCACATTGTCGCCGGGCTGACCCTGGCGTTTTGGTGGACGCGGCGCGACCGAGCGCGAGCTCGTGGTGCGTCGACCTCGTGACTGTGGCGTCGCGCTGACCCTGCGCGTTTTTGAGCAACGCGGGTAGGCTGTGAATTCTCGAATCTCCGCTATGCTCCGGCGGTGCGTGGACGCGTGCGTTCTCTGTCCCTCGCAGCTTGTCTGCTGGCCTCTCCCTCGCTCGCCCAGGCGGCCCCGTCGATCAGCAAAGAACGCATTGGTCCAGTCCCAACGGAGTCCAACCTCAGTCACGAACAAGCCCTGCGGGTGCTCGTCGAGGGTGAGACGCTGCTCGAGCAGGAGCTCATCGCCGAGGGGCTTGCGAAGATGCTCGAGGCCTATATCGCGCTCGAGCTCAGCGATGGACCCGAGGCCAGGGGCGTCAAGGAGCTACGCAGCTGGCTGGTCAAGGCGCTCGAGACCGTCGAGCTCAAAGACGAGGCCAACACCCTGCGCGCGCGCGGCAGCTACGTCGAGCACCCGCTCACGGTGATGCCCTCGACATGGTTCTCGGCCGGGGCCGCGGCGAACACCGCTCAGATGGGCATCGCCGACGCGGAGCTGGCCGTGAAGCAGGGCCTGGACCTGCTGCAGGCCGGCAACATCGATGGGCTGGACCGGCTGCTGCTCGCCTACGAGATCCTCGAGCGGGAGCTCGGCCCCGAGGGGGGTGACACGGTGGAGGTGCGCAGCTTCCTGGTCGGCCTGCTCGAGACCGGCGGGTTCATGGACGAGGCCAAGATCCTGCGCCAGCGCGGCAGCGTGAACGAGGCCACCGCCGACGACAAAGAGGTCTACGCCGCGACCTGGCTGCGCGTGATCGAGGCCTCGGGCTCGGCCGACTCGGTGCTGGGGACCGGTGGGATCTCGGGCTCGAGCATCAAGGACACCAGCAGCTCGTCGAGCTCGAGCTCGAGCACCGGGATCGCTGCGACCAGCGAGACCAGTGAGACCAGCGAGGACGAGATCGAGGTCGACGACGGCAAGTCAAAGGTCGTCGAGAAGGGCAACGTGATCCCCAGCGTGCTGATCGACCTGGGGGTCGGCAGCTTCCAGCCCGAGTACGGCCGCAAGGGGCTGATCTGGAACGCCGGCCTGGCGCTGCACTGGACCTTGTTCACCGCCAAATTCTTCTCGATGCAGCTCGGCGGCGGCGGGCAGTTTGGCCGCAATCGAGACAAGCGCTGGCTGGCCGATGCGCGCGGTGAGCTGCGCCTGAACTTCAACTTTGGCAAGGTCTACCTGACCCCCGAGTTTGGGGGCGGGTATGATCAGATCGCCGGCGGCAAGCTGACGATCGCCGAGGCCTACCACGTCGCGCCCGCGGCCTATTATCACTTCGGTGGGACGCTTGGGGTCCACTTCACCGATCGGATTGGCATGTATGCCCGGGCCGTCCGGCTCAACCGCGACGACCCAGCCATGCGCAACGAGACCCGCGTGCGCGGCGGGTTCTTGATGCAGGTCGAGAAGGCCACGATCGACCTCGCGTTCACGTTCAGCGACTACGACGCGCGCGAGGACGACCCAGGCGCCCGGATCTACTCCGGGAACCTGGGCTTTCGGTTCTAGTTTTGGGTTCTAAGCCAGGTTCTAGGCCAGCGCCGCGAAGGCTGCGTCGGCTGCGGCGAGGGTGTGCTCGATCGCGGCCTCGTCGTGGGCGGTGGACACGAACGCGGCCTCGAATTGCGAGGGCGCAAAGTAGACCCCGCGGGCGAGCATCTCGGTGTGAAAGCGGGCGAATCGTCCGAGATCGCTGCGCTTGGCTTGCTCGTAGTCCCAGACCGGATCGGCCTGAAAGAAGAACCCGAACATGGGCCCAACGACCACGTAGGTGAAGTCGATGCCGTGGGCCTTGGCGCGGGCGGCCAGGCCCTCGCACAGCAGCTTGGTCGTGGCCTCGAGCGCCTCGTGGGGCTTGTCGCGCTTGATCTGCTCGAGGGTTGCGAGCCCGGCAGCGACCGAGAGCGGGTTTCCGCTGAGCGTGCCGGCCTGGTACACGGGCCCGAGCGGGGCGACCTTGGACATGATCTCGCGGCGGCCACCGTAGGCGCCGACCGGCATGCCGCCGCCGACGATCTTACCGAGGCAAGTCAGATCCGGGGTCACGCCAAACCGCGCTTGCGCGCCGCCTGGGGCGACCCGAAAGCCGGTCATGACCTCGTCGAAGATCAGCACGGCGCCCTCGCGGGTGGTGATCTCGCGCAGGGCCTCGAGGTAGCCCGGTCGCGGCGGGATGCAGCCCATGTTGCCGGCGACGGGCTCGACGATGATCGCGGCGATCTGGCCGGGGTGGGCGGCGAACAGCTCGGCGACGGCGTCGGCGTTGTTGTAGGGCACCAGCAAGGTGTCGCGCACGGCCTGGGCGGGGACCCCCGCGCTGCCCGGAATGTTGAGGGTCGCGGCGCCCGATCCGGCGGCGACCAGCAGCATGTCGGCGTGGCCGTGGTAGCCGCCCTCGCACTTGATGATCTTGTCGCGGCCGGTGAAGCCCCGGGCCAGGCGGAGCGCGCTCATGGTCGCCTCGGTGCCGGACGACACCAGCCGGACCATGCCGTCGCGCATGCTGGGCACGAACTCGCAGATCAGCTCCGCGAGCTCGACCTCGGCCGCCGTGGCGGCGCCGAAGCTCAGGCCGTCGCGGGCGGCCTTGATCACGGCCTCGACCACGGCCGGAGGCGCGTGGCCGAGCAGCGCCGGGCCCCAGCTGCCGACGTAGTCGATCACCGCGGCCCCGTCCTCGGTCACGAGGTGGCAGCCGGTCGCCTTGCGGATGAACGGGGGCTCGCCACCGACCGACGCAAACGCCCGCACCGGGCTGTTCACGCCGCCGGGGATCACTTTTTGGGCAGCCGCGAACAGCTCTTTGCTGCGTGGCCCGGCGCGGCCGTCGTCTTGCGTGCTCATTCGGCGTCTCCGTCGTCGTCGGCTTGCTCGGCTGCGTCGTCGTCGGCTACGGCGTCGTCGTCCTCGAGCTCGTCGGCCTCGTCGTCGTCGTCTTCGTCGTCGACGATGTCCTGCTCGTCGGGCTCGAGCGGACCCTGAACCTCGACGCCCGACGGCTCGGCGTCATCGGGATCGTCGATCCGGGCGGTCCCGACCACGACCTCGTCTTCGCCCAGCCGGATCAGCCGGACGCCCTGGGTGGCGCGGCCGAGCTCGCTGATGCCGGACACCGGGGTGCGGATGATCTTGCCCTCCGAGGTCACGACCATCAGCTGATCGCTCTCGCGGACCTTGATCACGCTGACGACCTTGCCGTTGCGCGCGCTGACCTTGATGGTCTTCAAGCCCAGGCCCGCGCGGCTCTGCGAGCGATACTCGGCCGCGGGGGTGCGCTTGCCGTAGCCCTTCTCGCACACCGTGAGGAACTGGATGTCCTGCTCTTCCTCGCGCTCGAACACGAGGATGTTGACGACCTCGTCGTCCTTGCGCAGGCCCATGCCCCGCACGCCTCGCGCGTTGCGACCCATGACGCGGACGTCGGCCTCGTCGAACCGGATCGCCTGGCCGTTGCGGCTGGCCATCAGGATGTCGCAGCGGCCGTTGGTGAGCTTGGCGTCGATCAGCGTGTCGCCCTCGGCGACGGTCGCGGCGATCAGGCCCGAGCTGCGGATGTTGGCGAAGTCGGCCAGCGAGCTGCGCTTGATGTAGCCCTGCTTGGACGCCAGGACCACGAAGTGATCGTCGTCGACCTCTTCTTCGCGATACGCGACCATTTCCAGGATCTTCTCGTCCTCGCGCAGATCCAGGAAGTTGACGAGGGCCTTGGGCCGCTGGCCGCGGGTGCCAAGCGGGAACTCGAACACGCGCTTGCGGAACACCCGACCAAAGTTGGTGAACAGCAAGATCACCGCGTGGGCCGAGGCCTCGAACAGCTCGATGACCTGGTCGTCCTCGTCGCGCTGCGAGCCCGAGTTGAGCCCGACGCCGCCGCGATTTTGGACCCGATACTCACCGGTGGGGATCCGCTTGACGTAGCCCTGACGGGTGATCATCAGGACCATCGACTCGTCGGCGACCAGGTCGATCGGCATGATCTCGAGCTCGTTGGGGACGATCTCGGTCCGCCGCGAGCCCTTGCTGCCGACCGAGCCGTCGCCGCTGTCGGCCCCGTCACGATCGCCGTACTCGTTGCGGATCTGCACGAGCTCCTCGCGGATCACCGACATCAGCTTGGCCGGGTCGGTGAGGATCGACTCGAGCTCGGTGATCGTGAGCGACAGCTCGATGAACTCGGCCTCGATCTTCTCGCGCTCGAGCCCGGTCAGCCGCTGCAGGCGCATGTCCAAGATGGCCTTGGCCTGGCGCTCGTTGAGGCGGTAGGGGCCCTGGCTGGCGGCCTCGATCTCGGCCTCGGGGCGACCGCAGCGGCGCAGGAAGCCGGCGAACCCGTCGAGCGGCTCGGCCAACAATTTGGCCTTGGCCTCGTCGGGGTCACGGCTGCCGCGGATCAGCGCGATGATCCGATCGATCGCGTCCACGGCGACGCCGAGGCCCTCGACGATCTCGCGGCGGGCCATGGCCTTGGCCAGCTCGAACCGACACCGCCGGGTGACGATCGTGCGGCGGTGATCCACGAACTCGCTCAGGCAGCGGTGGAGGTTGAGGACCTCCGGGCGGCCGTTGACGATCGCGATCATGTTGACCCCGAACGTGGTCTGCAGATCGCTCATCTTGTAGAGCTTGTTGAGGACGATCTGCGCGGCGCTGTCCTTCTTGACCGAGATCCAGATCCGCATGCCCGTGCGGTCGGAGTAGTCCTGGATGTCGGCGATGCCCTCGATCTTCTTCTCGCGGACCAGCTGGGCGATGCGCTCGATCAGCCGGGTCTTGTTGACCTGGTAGGGGATCTCGGTGACGACGATCGACTCGCGGCCCTTGGCGTCCTCTTCGATCTCGCAGCGGGCCCGCACGGTGACCGAGCCGCGGCCTTCGAGGTAGGCCTGCTTGATCCCGCCGCTGCCCAGGATGATCCCGCCGGTCGGGAAGTCGGGGCCCTTGACGTACTCGAGCAGCTCCGGGACCCGGTAGTGGGGGTTGTCGATCAACGCCACGGTCGCGTCGATCAGCTCCGTGAGGTTGTGGGGCGGGATGTTGGTGGCCATGCCCACCGCGATCCCGACCGCGCCGTTGAGCAGCAGGTTGGGGATCTTGGTGGGTAGGACCGCCGGCTCGAGCTCCTTTTCGTCGTAGTTGGGGACCCAGTCGACGGTCTCTTTGTCGAGGTCCGCGAGCAGCTCGCTGGCGAGCTTCTGCATGCGCACTTCCGTGTAGCGCATGGCGGCCGGCGAGTCGCCGTCGATCGAGCCGAAGTTGCCCTGGCCGTCGACCAGCGGGTAGCCCATCGCAAAGTCCTGGGCGAGCCGGACCAGCGCGAAGTAGACCGCAGAGTCGCCGTGCGGGTGGTACTTGCCGATCACATCGCCGACCACGCGCGCCGACTTCTTGTACGGCTGCGTGTGCGAATTCTTGAGCTGGTGCATCGCATAGAAGATCCGGCGATGGACCGGCTTGAGCCCGTCGCGGACGTCGGGCAGCGCACGAGAGATGATGACGGACATGGCGTAGTCCAAAAAGGAGCTACGCATCTCGTCTTCAATATTGAGGGTCGACTTCGTCTCGGCCATGCAGGTCGCTGGGGTGGGATCGGGGAGCGTGGTTCGGGCTGGTGGCGCGGCACGGGATCACCTGGATCACGTGGACTAGAGCGCGCGCCAAGGAGGCCTCGAACGGGGGGATGATAGCTCCCGATGCGACCCCTTGCACGGGTGCGAACCTGGGAAAGATCGGCCGAATTCGCAGGAAATTCGGGGATCGCGGGGGCGGCGTGACCGGCGATCTGGGCGGTCGGAGGGGGCTGCGGGCAGGAAATCGTGTCGATTTCAATTTGTATAATAAAATCAAGTAGTTACGACTCACGGAGACTCAGCTGTCGGACTCGGCGCGAGGCCCCGGCAGCCGGCGGTCACCCTCGCGGCGGGTGATCGCTAGATGGTCGAGGTGCTCCAAGAACGGGACCACGAATTTACGTGAGAGCCCGCTGATGTCCTTGAGGGCCTGCACGTCGATCTCCCCGTGGGCCGCGAGGTGCTCACGGATCCGCCGCAGCAGCTCGGCGTGGGTCGCAGGCGCGTACGAGAGGTCGTCGCTGACGCGGACCAACAGGCCGTTGCGCTGCAGCAAGCCCGCGTACTCGAGCACCTGCTTGGCGTCGAGGCGCAGCCGCTCGCCGACCTGCCGCAGCGTTGGGGGCGCGGCCCCGCCGGTCGCGTACAGCTCGACCATGGCGGCCATCTGCTCGGGCAGCGCGTCGGGATCCAAGCTGCCCTTGCCCGGCCGCGCGAGGCTGCCAGCGCGGTCGGCCACGCGCAGCGAGCCACGCTCGAGCGCGAGGTCGACGGCCGCGCGGGCGAGGTCTGGCGTCGGGTGCCCCGGCAGCGAGCCCTCGAGCGTGGCCCGGCCGATCCCGGGGTGCAGCGGCTGGGCCTGGTGGTAGCGGTCGACCGTCTGCACGGCCACGCGGGTCAGCTCTTCGAGCAGCCCGCGGTCGACCCAGCGACCGCCAGCCAGCCCCAGCAGCGGACCTTCGGGGCGCGAGAGTCGGCTGAGGTTCTTGCCTGGTTCTTCGACGCCCGCCCGGACCGCGATCGCCTGCGCGTCGATCCCGGGCATCCCGGCGTCGACCACGAGCGCCTGGACCCGCGTGCTGGGATCGTCCGAGAGCAGCGCCCGCGCGAGCGCGACGCGGCGCGAGGGGTGACGGCGCTCGGGCAGTGGATCCACGATCACGCCGCCGCCGACGGTCAGGCCCTCGAAGTTGGCGTGGGCGGCCGAGTAGGCCCGCAGGATCACCCGTTGCCCGGCCCAGATCGCCAGCGGCGTGTCGAGGTAGAGCCGGACCAGCCCGCGCTGACCCGGGCCGATCTTGGGCTTGGCCGCGCCCGCGATCGGCTCGATCAGGTGCAGGTGGTCTTGATCGGGATCGACGAGCGCGAGCGGGACCAGGTGCGCGGCGGTGCTGGCCGTGCCCGCGCACAGCTGCAGCGCGGTGTCGCGGGCCCAGGCGCGCTGCCCAAAGCCGAGCTGGTTGACCAGCGCGAGCACACGATCGCTGGTCACGACCTTGAGGCCCGAGCTGATCACGTCGCCGCGCGCGAGCTCGTCGACGCTGACGTTGCCGAGGTTGAGCGCGGTGCGGGTGCCCGCCCGCGCGCGCCGGGCGTCGCCGCTGTGGATCTGCATGCCGCGGATCCGCAGCGGGCTGCGCTGACGCGCGTGGCCACTGGGGACCAGCTCGAGCTCCGCCTGCTTGTCGAGATCGATCTCGCCGGCCAGCAAGGTGCCCGTGATCACCGTGCCGTGCCCGCGCATCGTGAACACGCGGTCGATCGGCAGGACCGGCGCGCCCTTGCGCCCGCGGCTGGGCAGCTGCTTGGCGAGCTTGGTCAGCGCCGCGCTCAGCTCGGGCATGCCCTCGCCCGTGTGGGCGCTGACGGGCAGGATCGGGGCCTCGGCGAACGGGCCCTCGGCCAGGACCGCGCGCACGTCTTCGATCGCGAGCTCGAGCAGCTCCTCGAACTCGCCGTCGTCACCGCCGCCGTCGCTGCGCAGCCGGTCGATCTTGGTGAGCGCGACCACGGCGTGGCGCAGGCCGAGCAGCTCGCACACGTGCAGGTGCTCGCGGGTCTGCGGCATCACCCCGTCCTCGGCCGCGATCACCACCAACACCGCGTCGATGCCCCCAGCGCCCGCGACCATCGTGCGGACCAGCGCCTCGTGCCCGGGGACGTCGACGATCCCGACGTTTAAATCCTCGCTGGGCTGCCAGCGGGCGAAGCCGAGCTCGATCGTGATGCCGCGGCGCTTTTCCTCCGGGAGGCGATCGGTGTCGACGCCCGTGAGCGCGCGAACCAGCGAGGTCTTGCCGTGATCGATGTGCCCGGCGGTGCCAAGCACGAACTGGCGGGCGGCCATGCGCGAGTATAGCCGACGCGGGCCGCACGACGTGCGGAAAAGTCTAGCTTTTCTATCGGGCCGCGTGGTACCGCGACGAACCCGAAGTCGCCGTGTTCGTTGTACTCTCCCCTAGATGATCTCGTCGCCGAGACACTCGAGGGCGGTAGCTCGCAGGTCGTCGCTCCGATGCCGAACGCCGGGGAGGCGGAGAGGTCCATCGGCAGTGGCGGATCATCCCCGACGGCGAGCCCAAGCAGCACGCTCACGCCGTAGCGAACACGGAGTCATAGTTGTCTGGTCGGGGCCGGTGCAGCTCGAGGGTCACTGACTCAGTCGGCAACGAAGGCTCGACCTGCGGGACCCTCGACCAGTCGAGCGCGAGTCGTCCGTCATTCGGGATCGCGTCGCTCGTGCACGCCTCGAGCACCCAGCGCGGCGTTGGGCTGGCACCCACGCCCACGGCGGTCGGGCTGCTTGGTGTCATGCAGTAGGCAGGCCGTGGCCGATCGGCCACATGACTGGCCCACCTGGGGACTAGCTTCACGATCGGACAGGTTCGGGGATTCGCGGCGCGTGCTAGACCCGTTGGTCGAGGCCACATGTCCTACGCTAAGCTCATCCGCAATCCAAAGTTGACTGTCAAGACCAAGCCAAAAACACGTCCCGCCCCAACCGGATCCCCCGTCGCGTCGTTCGCCCCCGAGTTCCACCCCGAGCTTCGAAGGTACCCCATCGGCGACGCCGCAGCGGCGCTCGGCGAGGCGGGATTACGGCCCAAATTGGAAATCGGTGACGCAAACGATCCGCACGAACGGGAGGCCGACGCGGCGGCCAGCGAGGTCATGCAGATGCACAGCGCCAAAGTCGCCGCCAGTCGCTCCTCGCTCGACGGATCTGGGCCGAGCGCTAAGCTGGCTGACATACCCGTATCTGCCGGGTCCGAACAAGCCGACGAGACGGCGGCCCCCGACTTCAGTCACCGCGTGCATACTCTCGCACGTCGCGGCGGCGATCGCCTTCCACCCCGGGTGCGTACCTTCCTCGAACCCCGTTTCGGCGTTGATCTCGGCAGTATTCGCGTGCACACGAATAGCCTCGCCAACGGTCTCGCGCGACAGGTCAATGCCCGAGCGTTCACGGTCGGCCAGGACCTCTTCTTTGGCAGTAACGAAGCCCGACCCCAGACGCGCAATGGCATGCAGTTGTTCGCACATGAAGTGGCGCACGCCCTCCAGCGGCCGTCACACGCCGCGGGTGACCCCGTCGTACGGCGAAAAAAACTACGAGGTCGACGACGAGTCGCTCAACGCCACGACCAAGACCTACGACGATCTCGGCAATATTGAGCAGTCCGTGTCCGTCTTCGATGAATTTATGCGCGGAGCGAAAAATATCTCGGCATTGAGTTCACGAGTGAGGGTATGGTCGGAGGCTCCCGGCTGAAGCCCCATCGTGGTTCGCAGTCGAGCGATCTGCGTACGACCTTCGTCAGTGCATTCAAAGGTGGTGTGGTGTACAGGCCTGATACCGTACGAGGACACGCCTCGACCGTTATAGTGCATCCGATTGATGTGTTGGTGGACGAAAACTACGCCGGCAAGGTGTTCGATGTCGCGCAAAAGCTCATCCTTGAATCCGACGTCAATGTTTCGGCCGACACAACTCAGGATTCTGCGTTCCGAAGTCTGAAGGCGGCGGGGGCAGGTATCACTGTCAACCCAAATCTGGTTGGGTCAATATATGCCCACGAAGGCCTGGGGGGAGCCTACGACGGGTTTTGGGTTCTGCTGCATGAGTTGTTTCATCGGGCTCAAGATGACATATTTGAAGCTCTCGCGTTGGCACAGAACGAGACGATACTGAAAGACAAGAAGGAGTCGGAGAAGGCTGTCTACAGCGGCCAGACCGACGAGGGTTGGCGGAGGGATCCTGAGAACGGTGACGTCGGTGTACACGAGTCCTTTGTCAATATCCTGCGCTTCGGGTATGGCCTGCGAAAGCGCACCATGTACGGCGACAACGATCTCCAAGACACGGTCGTCTCAGCTGAAACTGAGGATATGCTCGGCCGCAAAACTGACCCCCCCCCGTACCCTTCGAAGGTATCAAGAAAGTCGTCGTCCGCGCGCCCCGTCCATTGGCGCCAATAGAGGAGTATCGGTTTGTCGACGATCTGCTTGATTTCGGCGGCTCGCTCCCGTCGAGTAAGACCACTCGGGAACTGTGGATCACACGACTGCTCAAACAGTCCAAACTCAAAATGACGGGGATGAACATGTTGTCCTACGCAGACCTCGACCTCAAAGTCAATGAGGCGATGTCGGAGGTCGGCTTGGCTTCATTCTTCATCGTCATGGAATCGAACGAGGCCACGGTCACTCTCGGCGGGAGGTGGCATCCGGGCTACACGCCCAGGTTTGGGCAGTTATCGTTATCAATCAAGTCTGCTGGAGTGTTGCTCGTCGGGCTTGGGACGTTGGAGACTGCCTCGAATTTCTGCGATATGGGGACGGGCTCCATCACCGGCGAGTGGAGGACCTACCACTCCCCGAGTTCTTACATGGAGGTGGGATCGGGCAACTGGGCGTTGTCGCTCGGCGCCTTCTCGAGTTGTGAACCATGACTGCGCAGTTCGCGCAGAGTATGGGCGTGTGTCCAGTAGCCACTGTTGTTGTCAGGGCTCGAAGCGGTTTGCTCAAAATCGGCAAAGGGCCGCGACGCAAAGTGTCTGTGACCGCCCCTGGAACTGGCTGGAGTTCCGTTCTCCATAAGTAGGGATCGGCGGCAACGGAGAGACGTTGACCAATTCGGAAGCGGAGAGCGCCTAGAACGAGTGTCTGTCCGACAGCGTTGCGGATGTCGCGCCGCTGGCCTTCCGTCCACACGCTTGGCTTCCCGCTGCAATGCCGAGCTGATAACGTGACCCGACATGACAGACTCGAGCGCGAAGACCACCCTCGTCCCCGACACGATCGCGTCGAGACTGCCGCTTGATAGTCACGAGGCACGGGCCGCGGGGCGACACAACTCACTTCACCTGCTGCTCGCTGCGTTGGGGGTGGTGATGCTGGGGACCGCGCTCCTCGACTGGCTCATCCATCCAGTGACCTTGTGGGCGGGGCTTCCGTGAAGCCCGCTCGGCGGGGCCACGCATTGCTGCTGCTGAGCGTCGCGGTGCTCGTCGCGGTGCTCGTCACGCTCGTTGCCACCGTCAGCTTTGTACATGGGCAGGTCATCGAATACTTCTGGGCCATCGACCAGCACACAGGGTTCGCCGCCGACGAAGTCGCCTCGAATCGGCATTTGGCCTTCTCGTCATTATATTCACGGCACCTCGATATCCTGCTCCCAATCTTCGGGTTGGCCTCGGTCTGCGTCTTGGTGATCATGGCTCGGCTCTGGAGCATGGGGCGAGCACACCAAGTTCGGCTCCCCCTCATGGCTGCGCCAGTACTCGCTCCGGTGCTGCTCACGCTGGGGACCGCGTCGCTGGCGAGGCGCTGGAGTCAGCCGAGTGTCGAAGACATTCACCGGTGGATCTCGAGCGAAGAGCTACACAAGGTTCCGAGCGGCGCGGACACGCTCGATCGATGCTCACGACTGCTCGCGTTCGATACGGTCTTTTCGCTCGCACCCACGATCATCCTCGTCGTGACTGCGGTCCTGCTCGTGCCCGCCGTGGTGACGGCTTGGCGCGCCGGGGCCGAGGCACGACTCGGCAAGGGCTCGAGTCGTGCTGCGATCACCTGCTTCCTGCTCGGTATCGCCGCGCTAGCTTCGACCCGGGCCCATCGGGCCGATCGTGTCCAGGTGCTGGCGGCGTGCACCGAGCGAGACGATCCCCGGAACATGCACTGGGTGGACGCGTCCACGGTCGATCTGCACGGTGTGGAGGTCGAATCCTGCAGCTCTCCGCCAGCGTGGGCCGACAGCCATGACCTCGTGCTCGGCACTACGTTCCAGCTGGCTGCGAACGGTGAACTTCACCAGTTCCAACCTGGGAGCTTGCCCCACGGGCCGACCTTCGATGCACACCGCAGCTTCGCCAGGGATGCCGAGTGGTATGGTCGGCCCGGGATCTCGCTCTACGTGGATGAGGCCACCCCCGTGCCCGTGCTGAGGGGTGTGCTCGAAGCCGCGCGCGAGGCCGACGTCGAGGCCGTGTTGCTGCTCGGAGTCTCCACGCTCTCGGGTGAGTTCGCCACCATTGGTCCATGGCGACGCCGCATTTACTGTGGGCTCGGCGTGTTGCGTTTTGACGACCCCACACGGAACATTCATGAGTTCGAGGGCTTCGCCGATCTAGCGACCGCGGCTTCGGTCGATGGTGGCCTGCACCTCGAGTTGGCGCCGCCGTAGACCAACGACATTGGCGCGGCGGACTCCTTTGTGCAGATCACGAAATGGGGTCCAGGGGCACGACTCAGCTTCACGTGGAGACGGCCTCGGCGACCAGCGTGCCGACATCGAGCAGCAACACCGTGCGGTTGTCGCCGAGCTCGGTCGCCCCGCTGATCCCGGGGATCTGCTCGAGCGCCTTGCCGACGGGCTTGCTCACGACATCCTGCTGGCCGCGCAGCTCGTCGACCACGAGGCCGATCCGGTGCTCGGCGAGGCCGACGACGACGACATACAGGTGGTCGTGACCGTCTCGCTGACGGGTCCGACCCGCGGGCTCGAGCTCGAACACCCGCGCGAGCTGCAGCAGCGGGAGCGTGCGCCCGCGGATCGAGACGACCTCGTGACCTTCGATCGTGTGGACCTCCTGCGGCCGGATCATGATCGACTCGAGCACCGAGTTGAGCGGGATGCAGAAGGTCTGGCCGGCGGCCTCGATCACCAGCGCCTGGATGATCGCCATGGTCGTCGGCAGGGTCACGCGCAGGCGCGAGCCCACGCCGAGCTGCGAGCTCACGTCGATCATGCCCGAGTGCTTGGCGATGTTGGTCTTGACCACGTCCATGCCGACGCCGCGGCCGGCGGTGGTCGTGGCGGTGTCCTTGGTCGAGAACCCGGGCATGAAGATCAGGTTGAGCGCCTGGGCCGGGTTGAGCGCGGCCGCGGCCTCGCGGCTGATGAACCCGCGTGTCACGGCGCGGTCCCGGATCGCCCGCCAGTCCATGCCGCGGCCGTCGTCGCTCAGCTCGATGACGACCCGGTTGCCGCGCTGATGGGCGGACAGCACCACCCGACCGGCGCGGGGCTTGCCTCGCGCGAGCCGCTCGTCGACCGACTCGACGCCGTGATCGATCGCGTTGTTGATCATGTGGAGCATCGAGCGAGACAGCGAGTCGACGATCACCTTGTCGAGCTCGGTCTCGGCCCCCGAGATGTCCAGGCGGATCTCTTTTCCGAGCTTGCGCGCGACCTTGTGAGCGAGCCGCTCGAGCTCGCTGAACACCTGCCCCAGCGGGATCATGCGAACCTCGAGGACCGCCTCTTGCAGCAGGCCAAGCCGCCGGTTCATGACCCGCAGCTGATCGCGAAACTCGCGGCGGAGCTCGTGGGTGACCTGGGTCGGGGCCATGCGCTCGAGCCCGGCGTCGAGGTTGGTGTGGGCCAGCGAGAGCTCGCCGACCAGCTTCATGAGCTGGTCGAGGCGACGCAGATCAACCCGGACGGTCTGACTGAGGTTCTTGATGCTGAGCTGATCGCCCTTGGGGTCGTCCTCGGCGGCGGCTGGCTCGGGCGGCGCGGGCTCGGTGTCGGCGGGGAACAGCGGCTCGACGACGGCGCCCCGGCCCTGGATCCCCGTGGCGATGTCTGTCGGCGAGCGATCCGAGCCCAGGATGAAGTCGAGCCCGATGCGATCATCGCTGGCGCTGTCGGGGCTCGGCAGGCAGGTCAGCACCTCGCCGAAGCGCTTGAGCTCGTCCTTGAGCGCGCCGATGCCCACGTCGACCGCCATCAGATCGAAGGTCGCGCTGACCCGACAGATGCGCCGTCCAAGCCGGACGTTCTCGCGCAGGCGGAACTCTTCGAACTCGGTCAGGACCGCGCGGATCGAGCCGTCGAGCCACGCGAGCAGATCATCGGGCTCGACCCGCGCTGGCGCCTGCGCGAGCGCGGCCAGCTTGGCCAAGAACGGCTCGATGTCGACGCTGGGCGCCGCCGGATCGACCACCTGTCGCACCAGCTCGTCGAACAGATCGGACGCCGCGAACAGCAGGCTCGAGGTGCCCTCGTCGAACACGAGCTTGCCGAGGCGCAGCGCGTCGAGGGTCGACTCGAGCTCGTGGCTGACCTTCTCCAGCTTGAGGGCGTCGAGCAGGTTCGCCCCGGCCTTGAGCGTGTGCACGGCCCGAAACGCCGCGTCGAGCAGGGCCGGGTCGAGCGCCTCGCCGTCGCGCAGCTGACCCTCGAGCTCGATGATCCGACTCGAGAACGCCTCGATCTGCTCTTGCACCTCCGAGAGGGAGTCGAGGGAGCTACTCATGGTTCACCGGAGCGCGCGTCCCGGACGGCGTCGTCGCTGTCGGTGGTCCTTTGCCGTGGCACCGGGGACATGATGCCGAGGGAACGCGCCGTCGTGAAGCGGCCGCGGCCGGCGAAGTGCGTGGCGCCGTGGTCTGTGAATGTGCGACAACCGGACTGGCGAGACCGAATTCAGACCGGTCTCGCGTCCGTCGTCGTCTCTCGTCCTTGATGGCGGCGGGACGGGGCTGGGCCCGGCGCGCTACTGCGCCAGGTGGTCGGCGATCCACTTGCGGGTGAAGATCGTCGTGGCCCGATAGCTACGCTGAACCTCCTCCACGACAAATTTCTCGACCTTGCCCCCGACCAGGGCGACCCGGCACTCGCAGCTGGCCTTCCAGATCCGCTTGAGCTTGTCGTCGCCGATCGCAACCAGCTCGTAGGTCCCGCGGGTCGTAAATTTGTCGGCGAAGAAGTTGGGGATCGTGACGACCTCCATGCGGTTGTCCCCACGCCGCCACTCGTTGCGCTCTTCGTACGAGATCGCGTCCTTGACCAGCTTGCGCAGGGCCGAGGGCACGTCGCGCTTGGGGGTCAGCCGCTGGACCCGATGGATCGTCTCGTCGGGTCCCTCACCGGTGCGCTTGAACTCGATGACTTCGCGCTCGATGTCGAGGGCCTTCCACAGCGCGGCGTTGTAGGCGTCGCTGAAGAACATGTCCCAGTACTTGTCGGGTGTGGTCGCAAACTCGTCGACGATCTCGTATTCGATCATGGGGATTCACTCGGGGGAGAAGCAGGGGAGCTGGTGTCGGGGCTGGGTTCGCGGGCGGCCTGTTCGACCTCGCGGGCGGCCGCGCGCAGCTTGGGGTCACGCATGAAGGAGACCAGCGCGATGGCTCCGACCAGCTCACCGTACCAGAGAGTGCAGAGCCTGATGAGCAGCGTCGACGCCATCGCGATCGAGCTGTTCACGCCCACGGCGAACCGGGCCACGAACACGCCCAGCGAGCCCTCGGTGGCGCCCAGGCCCCCCGGCAGGAACGACAGCGCGCCGACCAGGGTGCCCACCGACCACAGGAACACGCACAGCGGCAGGCCGGCCTCGACACCCGGGAACGCGTTGAGGATCACCCAGTAACCCACGCACTCGAGGCCCCAGCCGACCACCGAGATCGCGCTGAGCACGGTGATGTAGCGCAGCTCGAGGAGCTTGGCGGAGCTGTCGATCAGCCCGTGCGCGCGCACGGCGAGGCCCCCGATCAGCGGGAGCTTTGCGCAGGCGTTCAGGATCCCGCCGAACAGCTTGGGGGAGCCGAGCACGACCACGCCCGCGATCACCATGACCAGCGCCGCGATCACGTAGGGCAGGTACTCGGTGACGTCCGAGATCCCGATCAGCGCCAGCACAATTAGCGCGATCAGATCGCTGAGCCGATCCGCCACGACGATCGGCGCGGTCCGGGTGAAGGGCACGTCGTTGCTGGCTCGCAGCAGCACGCTGCGCAGCACCTCGCCGACCTTGCCGGGGGTCACCGACATGCTGAGGCCGGCCAGATAGATCTCGAGCGAGCGGCCAAGTCGGAGCTCGGTCGGCGCGTGCAGGCCCCCGGAGCCCGAGCGCACGCCCAGCCAGCCCAGCGCCAGCTCCCACTTCCAAAACCGCAGCAGGTAGTTGAGCGACGAGGCCAGCAGCGCCCAGGCCACGGCCGACCACGCGAAGCCCTGCAGGCTGTCCGCGACCTCGCGGGCGTCGGACAGCAGCAGCCACACGATATAGACGACCACACCGAACACCACGCCGATCAGCGTGCGGCGCAGCAGTCGACTCATCGACGCCCCGTCAACGACGGCCTGTGCTCGCCGTACCAGCGCTGCGTCCACAACCCTGCGAACTCGCCGGGGACCGTCGATGGGAGCGCGCCAAGCTGGGGGGCGCCGGTCAGGCCCTTGGTCACGCGGTTCGCCAGCGTGGCCGGGAGCCGCCTCGTCTGGTTGCGGATCCCCACGATCGCTCGATCGGCGAGGCGCGGGGGCTGACTGCGGGTCGCCGCGAGCGACAGCACCGGCCAGCGACCGGGGCTGGTCGTGAGCTCGGGGCTGTGGTCGGGGGTCCGGCTGTCGAGCCCGAGCGCAGCCGCGAGCCAGCGGTCGATGCCCAGCACCGACGCGAGCGCGAGCTGGTCGAGCGCGTCGACGCCCAGCACCCGATCGGTCGTGGCCAGCTCACCGAGCAAGGTCGGCGTCTCGGGCTCGCTCGCGGTCGTGGCGAGCAGCTTGGGCAGCGAGCTGAACCGCCCGTCGGAGCCGCGCGCCCGGCGAGCGGCGAGCGGCGTGGTGCGGGGCTCCAGCGCGGCCGCCCAGGTCCCGTCGAGCACCACGGCCGCGCTCGCAAAGCAGGCGCCGAGCAGCTCGAGCCCGACCGAGACCGCCGCACGATCGGGGCTGTCCTCGGGCCGCGGACGCAGGCCCATGCGCAGCTTGGACGGGGCCGGTGAGAACCCGTGCGCGCGGGCGAAGCCGGCCAGCAGCGCGGCGATCGGGCCCTGCCAGTGGCGGACCGGGCCGAGATCGTGGGCGCCAAAGCACAGCGGCGCGCACACGATCAAGCTCGAGCCGATGAGCTCACGAACGACCGACAGCGGCCGCGCGTGGCCAGCGGTCTCGCCGACGCGCAGGTCGATCCGCCGGTCCCGGTTGGGTCGCTCGATCAGCTCGGCGCCGGAGACCGGGCCCTGGCGGCCAGCCTTGCGCAGCAGCGCCTCGCCGGTCTGGTGATCGCCGATCGTGACGAAGTTGACCGGCGTGCGCTCGGCCTCGACCAGCGCGGCGAGCAAGCCATCGAGCATCCACGGGGTCGGCGTCAGGCCGGGGTGCGGCCCGAGGGCGACGACCGCGAGGGTGACCTGCCGCTGGCGGGGAAAGCTACCAATGAGATCGGCGGCGATCAGCTGCGCCGCACGCTCGGGGTGCCGGGGTTGACCGGCCTGGACGTGCAGCCGCGCTCGCACGCGGGGAGAATACAGCCTCGGCAGCAGCCTGTCCCACGCTCACGCGCCGGGCTTGGTGAATTCGAGCACGAACTTGTCGCTGAATTCCCCCGCCTCGGCGCGCTCGGGGCTGCGCCACGGCAGCGCGTTCCAGTCGCGGGTGTCGCTCGGGTCACGCAAGAAATCGGCGCGACTGGTCAGCGTGAACCCGGCGGCCTCGAGCTCGGTGATCACCAGCGCCTCTTCGACGCGGTGCAGCGACTCCGAGTCCGCGATGCCGTGACCCGCGGCGGCCGAGCTGTCCACGATCACGTAGGTGCCGCCCGGCCGCAGGGCCGCGAACACGTCGGCGTCGTGGGCGGCCCGATCGATCTTCATCCACCCGAAGTCATGATAGAAGAGCACGTTGACGACACGGTCGAGCGGCTCGATGTCGGCGGGGAAGGGGTCACCAAACTCGCGCTCGAGGCCCACCACGTTGGCGTTGACGGGCTTGGCGAGGCGCGCGTCCCAGCCCTCGCGGGCGAATTTATCGAGCACGAATGTCGGGTTTTGGCTGTACACCGTGCCCGTCGGCCCCACGGCCCGGGCCAGCAGCTCGGTCGTGTAGCCAAACCCGGCCCCAATGTCGGCGACCTTCATGCCTGGCGCGAGCCGCATGAACTCGAGCAGCTCGGCCGGCTTGCGGCGAGCGTCGGACTCGCGGTCGGCCGGATCGCGGTCGTCGGCGGCGACGATCGCAACGGGATCGACCTGCGCGGGCGCAGGCTGGGTGTCGGCTGGATCCGGCTTGGCGGTCGGCGAGCTGCTTGGCTCCGCGGGTGGAGCCGAACCGGCGCCCGAGCAGGCCGCGAGCCCGAGCGCCAACAGCAACGCGGGCCGGCAAGACTCAACAGGCAGCATCGACCATGATCGACTCTTCTGGACATGGAAACTCCATCGCCAGTTCGTCGCAGGTGAGGGCCGATAGACAGACGAGGAACGCCTCGACGGCTGCGGGACACCCGCCGCCAATCATCTGCGCGTAGCTGACATACTCCTCGCAGTACATCTGCGCGACCTCGGTGTACTGGGCCCCGTAGCACTCACCGATCAGGTCGCCGTAGTCCTGACAGGTAACGCCGGGATCACCATCGCCGTCGCCGTCGCCCGTGGTGTCGCCGTCGCCGTCGCCCGTGTCGCCGTCGCCATCGCCCGTGTCGCCGTCGCCATCGCCCGTGTCGCCGTCGCCATCGCCCGTGTCGCCGTCGCCATCGCCATCGCCCGTGTCGCCGTCGCCGTCACCCGTGTCGCCGTCGCCATCGCCGTCGCCGTCGCCGTCGCCAGCCGGGTCGCCGTCGCCATCACCCGCGGTGTCACCGTCGCCGTCGCCGTTGGCATCACCCGTGTCGTCGCCGTCCGGGTTGGTCGTGGTGTTGCCGAGCGTCGTCGTCGTGAGCGTCGCGAACGAGTCGCTGTCATCAGCCCCGCCGAGGCAGCCGCCCATGCCCATCGGTGCGGCGCCCAACAAAAACATCAAGTTCCTGGTCGTGGTGTTCATGAGAAGTCTGAGACGTGCGGCGGAATCTACCCGGCATTGGCTGCGCACGACACCGCCTCGTGATTAGACCCAGGAGCGCGCTCACGCCTCACCTTCGAGGAACTTGCGCAGCTCACCCATGGCGAACGGCACGCGCAGGGTCGGGTGCTTGGATCCCAGCCGAACGACGCGACTGCCGATCTCCACGACCTTCGGGACCTTGGGCAGCTGGGCGGCGTAGCTCCCCAGCGTGTCGCCGTCGACGAACAGCACCTCGACACTGGGCAGCTCGCGAAAGTCGACGTCGTCGGGGGCCCCGCTCTCGCACTGATACCCGAGCCGCGTGACCGCGCCCGACAGCGTCTCGCGAATGATCGGATCGGGGTGCAGCACATACACGCCAGCGAAGTTGGGCACCGACTCGAGCTGTGGCGTCGGGTTGGCGGTCGACCCGGTGGTGCGCTCGGCCGGCAGATACACGGCCAGGGTCAGGAGCTGGCCGTCTTGCTCGACATCCAAGAACCCACCCAAGCGGGTCGCGACCTGGCGACACGCGCTCACGCCCCCGGTCACGCCGATCGACGTGGGGGTGCCGAGCACGGACACCGCGATCCGACCCCAGGGGCCGGGGCTGGCTCCCGGGATGCTGGACGCGCGAGCGTTGTCGAGCTGCTCGAGCGAGCCGACCGCGCGCAGCTGCTCGGGCTCGGTCACGCTGTCGCGCGCACACAGGGCGAGGTGCACGAGCAGCGACTGCAGCTCCATGAGCTCGCCGTGGACCCGCAGCTGCGGCTGCGCGCGCAGGTACAGCCAAGACACGTTGCCCACGGTCTCGAGCAGCACCTGCCGCGAGCGCTCGAGCACCTCCGAGACCTCGACCAGCTCGTTGCGGGCGAGCGCGCGCAGGTATGCGCTGCTGTGCCGACGGCTGCTGCGATCGTGGCCGCGCGCGCGCGGGACGTCTTGCTGCTCAGCCGCGCGCTCACGCTCGATCTCACGCTCGCGGGCCTGCTCCAAGCCGAGCTGTTCAGCGAGCTCGTTGGCCAGGTGCACGTGCTCGCGCGCGGCCAGGACATCGCTGCCGCGCAGGAGCTCGGCGAGGGTTCGATGAGCCTCGAGCGCGTGGTGAACCTGGCCGTGGCTGGCGAGCTGGGAGATCAGCGCTTCGGCGGCGCCGCGGGCCCGCTCGCGCTTGCCCGCGGCCATGGCCTGGCGAACCCGCGCGAGCAGTGCGAACGCCCCGAGTCGCGGCGACAGCCGGCTCGCCTTCTCGAGCCGATGGATCGCGGTGGCGAGCAGTCGCTCGTCGCTGGGTGAGCGCGAGCGAACCAGCACCAGCGCCCGCGCGACCCAGAGATCGTAGGCAAAGTCGGGGATGTGCGGGCGCTCGAGCGCGGGCGTGAACACGAACTCGACCTGCTCGCGGGCCCGGGCTTGCTCGCCGACCTCGAGCAACGCGAGCGCGAGGTAGGCGTGCGGCAAGAGGCCTTCGTAGCTGACCAGCGCGCGGGTCCGGGCCCGGGCCGAGATGCTGGCCGCGGCCTCGACGACATTGCGAGCGCCCGCTCGCGCACGCAGGCACAGCCGCAGCGCATCGATCGCGAGATCGACGACGGTGTCACCCTGGACCTCGTTGAGCGCCGCGGCCTCGTCGAGCCAGCCATGCAGGACGGGCAGCGGCTCGCGGTTGCGCGCGTAGGCAGCCTTGAACAGCAGGCTCGACACGGCGATCGAGAGATCCCCCGTGCGTCGAAAGTGCGCGACAGCTTCGTCGAGCGACGCGAGGCCCTGGCGGTAGTCGCCGGCGGGGAGCTCGACGATGTGACCCCGGAGGTGTTGGGTCATCGCCATCGCCCAGTCGTTGTGGGCGCTCGTCGCCAGCTCGGTCGCCTGCGACAGCATCAGCTTGCCCTGGTCGAGGTTGCCCTGAATGGCGAGGTTGGCCCCGCGCAGCGCGAGCACGTTGGCCGCCGCCGCGGTCTCGAGCCCACGGGCGTGCCGCAGCGCTCGCAGCAGGCACAGCTCGGCGGTCTCGGGCTCCGACAGCGCGAGCACCACCGACAGCCGAGCGTAGAGCCAGCACAGCTGCTCGCGGAGCTGATCGGCCAGATCGGGGGGCGTGTCGCCGGTCAGGCGCAGGCGCAGCTTGGCCTGGATCGTGCCAGCCCGCAGCCGCCAGCCCGCGTTGGGGAGCGGCTGATCAGCCTGGGCCAGCGCGAGCCGTCCGATCGTCGCGGCCTCGCTCGCGGCCGACTTGCGAAACAGGCCATGCACGGCCTTCGCCGCGATCCGAGAGGCGACGAGTGGATCGTCGGTCTCGACCACGGCCTCGGCGTACAGCTGCGCCGCGACTTCATATTTTTCGCCCAGCAGCGCGACATCGGCCGCGCCCTCGACCGCGGCCAGGCGCCCGGTTCCCTTGCCGCGCTCGATCAGCGCCCGGGTGAAGTGCCAGCCCGAGCGCTCGAGGTCGAACACCCCGAGCATCTCGCGACCGGCGGCGAGGTGCATCTCGGCCAGCTTGGGATCGGCGTGCGAGTCTTGAGCGAGGGCGGCGTCGGTGTGATAGGCGAGCCGCGCCGCGCTGACCCGAGGACCCAGCGAGGCGAGCCAGCCGGCGATCGTGGCGTGCGCGCGGCGGACGTCGCCAGCGGGTGTGCGCTTGACGATCAGATCGCGGACCAGTTCATGCGGAAACCGGAGGCTGGCCTCGCCGGCCTTGGTCATGAGGCCGCGGCTCTCGAGCCCCGCGACGGCGCCCGCGACCCGCTTGGGATCCCAGCCCGAGACCCGCTGAAACCACGCCTCGTCGACGTGCCCGCCCGCGGCCGCGGCCAGCAGCGCGAGCCAGCGCTCGTCGAGGCTCGCCCCCTCGACGCGCTCCCCAAACACTTTCTTGGGGCTGGTCCGGGCGACCTTGCGCTTGCGCAGCGTCCACGGCTCGGTCTCCCCGCGGACCAGCACGCCGCCTTCGATCCACGACTGCAAGGTTGCCCACGCGACCAGCGGGTTGCCGCGGCTGGCGTCGTGCAGGACCTCGGCGAGCTCGTTGGGGTGGACGACAGGGCCGGGCAGCCCGGCGACGATCAAGCGCTCGAGCTCGGCGACGGTGAGCGACGCGAGCACGACCCTTCGCAGCAGCAGCTGGGGATCGCGCTGGGGGTTCCAGTTGCCCTCGTCGGAGCTCTCGGCCAGCCCGGCTGGCGCGGCGCCACACAGACCCGCGACGATCATGGTGTGGTGGCTGCGATCTTCGAGCAGCAGCCGGCGCAGCACCGCGATCGAGCCCCGATCCGCGAGCTGGAGATTGTCGAGCAGGATCACCAGCGGTCGCTCTTGCGAGCCCAGCGAGCGCACGCCCTCCGCGACCGCGACGGCGTGGCGGGCGAAGCCCTCTTCGAACTCGACCGCGGGCGACTCGATCGCGATCGGCTCGTGCGGCGTCGAGCCAGGCCCGAGCAGCTCGGCGAGCCCCGGCGCGTAGCTGGCGAGCACCCCCGCGAGCGGACCCGTGCGCCGGGTCAGGCGCTCGCGCACGCGCGCCGACACGTCGGCGGGGCAGCTGGCGAGCGCGGCGGGCAGCCGACCGAGCGCGCCCATCAACCCGGCGCGGCTCTCCCCGCAGCCGCGCAGGTACTCGCCCGAGAGCACCACCGCGCGGTCGCCCGCCCGCAGCCAGCTGGCGAACTCTTCGAGCAAGCGGCTCTTGCCGACCCCCTGGGCGCCGCACACCAGGGTCACTGAAGATCGGGCGATCTGGGCGTCGGCGAACGCGGCCTCGAGCGCGCGGCGAGCCTGCTCGCGACCCACGAAGGGCGGGAGCTGACTCAGCGGCGTGGTCGGGGGCCCGTGATCTTCGCTCAACGTCCGCGCCCGCCCCCACAGCTCGGCGGCCGAGCGTGGTGGCGGATCCAAGATATTGCCGATGTGATGGCCCGCGACCCGGCGCAGCAGCGAGACCAGCTCCTCGACGTCCTGCTCGGCGGTCCCGGCCCCACACACGTGCTCGAAGCCATCGAGGCGAAACCGACCCTCGCTCTGGCGCAGATCACTGACCCGCAGGCTGATGCCGCGCACGTTGGCTTCGTGGAGCCGATTGATCAGGCCGGTCAGCGCCAGCGCCAGCGCTCGTGACTCGCGGGCGGGCAGCTGGGCGCCGAGGTGCTCGCCGTCGACGGGCTCGTGGACCAGCGCGAAGCCAGCCGGCAGATCGATCGTTGCGCGGACCCGCGGCTGCACCTGTTCGTCGGCGACCACGGCTCGACGAATGCGCTCGCGATGGCGCTCGCTGATCGGCAGATATTGCAGCGACACCCGGTGATGGGGAGGGCGGCCAAATTCGCGCTCGAGATCCGTCGTTGGCACGCTCCACAGCGGGCTCGCGTAGCGAACCTTGCCGACCACACAAAACCGGCCCCAGACAATCATGCCTGGCTCGAGCGTGAGCGGGTCGATGGTCGACAGCCGGCCGAGATCAGCCGGCTCGAGCGATCGCGAAGTCGCCATGGGTGCGGTGGGGCTCCTGATCAGACGAGGCAGACGAGGCAGACGAGGTCCAGCTTGATCGGTCTCGCGGACTCAGGAGCCGGCGTTGACCTTGGGCACGCTGAAGGTGAATCGAGCACCTTCACCGTCGCGAGAGTCAACATGAATCATGCCTCCCCAAGCGCTGACGAGAGTCTTGCACACATACAAGCCGATGCCGGTGCCTTCTGCGTGAGTCGTGAAGAACAGATCGAAGATCGACGCGGTCGCGGCCGCCGGGATCCCTGGGCCGTCATCGGCGACCTGAACAAAGACGAACTCGTCGGAAGCCCAGGATGAAATCGTCACTGCTGCTCCCACCGGATCCTCGAGCTCGTCGATCGCGTGCGCGGCGTTGCGCAGCAGGTTGACCATCACGCGCATGAACGCGCTGCGACTGGCAGCGAGTTCCGTGTCGTCGCTGGTCTCGAGCCGGAGCTCGAGCGGGGCGAGTCGCCCGCCGAGCCGTCCCGCGGCCCGCAGGACCTCGTTGACGCGGACTTTCTCACCCGCGGGGGGCTCGGAGGGCGTGTGCGCCATGCAGTCGCGCTGGACCGCGAGGGTCTCGGCGGCGAGCTCGGCGGCGAGCCGGGTGCCGGTCCGGGCGTCGTCGATGGCCTCGAACAGCAGCTCGAGGCGCCGAGTGTCAATACCCGTGCTCTTGTGCTCTGGCTGGTTGATGTGCTGGAGCACACCGCTGCGCTCGAGCAGGACGGGCGCGTAGTCGAGCCCCGCCGACACCCCCTGCAGGATCGAGCGCAGATCGTGGACCGCCGACGCGGCCAGGGGGGCGCTCGAGGCCCGACCGAGCTCGTCGCTCAGCGCCGTCAGCATCGGGTGGTTGGGATGCGATCGCGACAGCTCGACGAGGAACGCCATCAAGCCATGGACGAACTCGTCTACCCCCGTCGATGCGTCGAACACGTGGGCGAGTTCTTCACGCACGGACCCCGGACGTGTCGCTGGTGAAGACTTCCGTGCCATATCGACCACTGACATTCTAGGCGGTATCCAGGCTGATACGAAAGACCAACTTTTCATGGGGGGTCCGAGCCGTGTCCGGGCCGTGTCCGGGCCGGCGGGACAGGCGCGTCCGCTATCTGCGGGTTTCTGTGTGGTTGCGCGATCTGCTGGCAGGGTGGGGCATGTCTGACGATCGCCGTCGCCACTGCGTCTTCTTCACCAAGCACACCGAGTATCACCTGCGTGACGCCGAGTGCGTGGGGGTGCGCGATCGCAGCTCTGGGGCGTGGATGCTGCAACACGCGGCGCTGCGCCTGCTGGCCCTGGCGATCCCCGAGGTGCCCGAGAGCGAGGCCTGGATCGGCCAGCGCATCCACTTTTGGGGCCGAGACACCGACGTGCTGACCTCGCCGGTCGTGGCCGTGGGCCGGCCCCGGCTGGACGAAGTGGTCGACTACGTGAGCCAGGCCCGGGCCGGGATGATCTTCGAGAACCCCAGCGGGAGCCTCAAGTCGTCGCTCCCCGCTCAAAGTCTCGCGCAAGCTTGACCTCCGGCCTACACTGGGGCGGTGCTGCCCAGGTTTCGCCGCGGAGCGTTCGCTCTTTTCGCGCTCACGTTCTTGGTGACCATGCTCCTGGGCGACCGCGGCCAGGCGGCTGGGTGGTTCACGCTGCAGCCAGACGAGCTGCTCACCGGTCGTCACTGGTGGACACCGGTGAGCGCGCTGTTTCGCTATCCGGAGGGGCTCGGCCTGCTCGGGTTGGTCTGGACCCTGGCCATCCAGTGGGTGATCGGCAGCCGCCTCGAGGGCTTTTGGGGCACGACCCGCTACCTGGTGATGGTGCTCGTCGCGGGTCTGGTCGGTTACGCCAGCGTGGTCGCCCTGGCCGCAGTGATGCCGGCGACCGCGTCGCTGGATTACGCGGGACCCGGCCCGATCGACGCCGCCTGTGTCGTGGCGTTTGCGTGGGTGTTTGCTGCTGAGCGCATGCGCCTGGGTTCCGCCGAGATCTCGCCAGTGCTCGTGGCAGGCATCACAGCCGCGCTCAGCGTCACTTTTGCGCCCCTGGTTGCGGTGGCCGCGGGGACCCCCATCGCGCAGGCTTGGCCCGCGGCGATCCCCGCTGTGGTCGCGGCCGTCGTCGCGACGCTGTTCGTGCAGCCCTGGCGAAAGCGCGAGAACTCGGGCAAAGTCGGCCGAACGAAGCCGCGTGGCCAAACGCATCTGCGTGTTGTTCGGACCCCCGAAGACATGCTCAACTGATCTCTGGCCCGTCCTCGGCCTTGCGCAAGCTGTCTAGGTGTGTCGAATTCCACCAAAGAGCCCCTCGGTAACGGTGTCCCCCAGATCGACGACGACCTCGATCCAGGGATGACGACGACTTTTTTCTCGTCGACGCACCGCCACACGCAGCTGCGGCGCGTGATGCTGCGGGTCACCGCCGGTCCCGATCAGGGCGCGCAGATCCAGGTCGCGCGCCCGCGGATCACCGTCGGTCGCAGCGCCGTCAACGACCTCGTGCTCACCGACACCTCCGTCAGCGGCACGCACCTGCAGATCACGCTCGGCGACAAGCGCGGGATCTTGCTGCGCGACCTCGACAGCACCAACGGGACCCAGGTCCAGGGCCTGCGGGTCCGCGAGGCCTACATCGAGCCCGGCGCCACGATCTCGCTGGGCAAGACCGACATCCTGTTCCTGTCGGCCGACGAGATCGAGGTCCCGCTCTCGGGTCACGACCACTTTGGCGCGCTGTGGGGTGCCAGCCCGGCGATGCGCGAAGTGTTTGCGATCCTCGAGAAGGTCGCGCCGACCGACATGAGCGTGATGATCGGCGGCCAGACCGGCACCGGCAAAGAGCTGGTCGCCCGCGCGCTGCACGACGAGTCCAGCCGGGCCGAGCGACCCTTCGTGGTCCTCGACTGCGGCTCGCTGCCGCGCGAGCTGGCCGAGGCCGCGATCCTCGGCCACAAGAAGGGCTCGTTCACCGGCGCGATCGGTGACCGCGCGGGCGCGTTCGAGGACGCCGACGGCGGCACTTTGTTCTTGGACGAGGTCGGCGAGCTGCCCCTGGATCTGCAGCCCAAGCTGCTGCGCGTGCTCGACCGCCGCGAGGTCCAGCGGATCGGCGAGAGCCAGGTCCGCACGGTCGACGTCCGGGTCGTCGCCGCCACCCACCGCGATCTGCGTCAGATGGTCGGTCAGGGCCAGTTCCGCGAAGACCTGTACTTCCGGCTCACGGTCATGAACGTCGATCTGCCGCCGCTGCGTGATCGCGGCGACGACATCTTGCTGCTCGCCAACAAGTTCATCGAGGACTTCGCCCGGGTCCACGGTCGGGCCCCGCAGCTCAACGCCGAGGCCAAGCAGATCCTGCTCGAGGAGCCGTGGCCCGGCAACGTTCGCCAGCTCAAGAACGCGATCGAGCGCGCCGCCCACCTCTCGCACAACTCGATCATCGAGCCCGCCGATCTCCACCTGGGTCGCCGCGAGGGCCGCCCCAGCAAGGTCAAGAAGTTCGGCACCGAGGGCGACCCGTCCGAGTCCAAGTCCGAGGGCGAGCTCCCCGAAGAGATCTATGCGATGCCCTTCAAAGAGGCGAAGCAGGTGATCGTCGACGACTTCGAGCGCGCCTACTTCGCCCGACTGCTGGCCAAGACCGACAACAATTTGTCGCGGGCCTCCGCCGAAGCCGGGATCACTCGCTACTACTTGCGCGAGCTGCTCAAGCGGCTGGGCATGCACAAGAGCAGCAAGAAAAAGGCCGAGGAGTAGTCCCAGGTGGCGTATCGGGCGTTGCTGACAGCCTTGTTGTGCGTGAGCGTTGGGCTGGGCTGCCGTGCCAAGGAGTCCGAGCCGGTGGCCGTCGCCCGGACCTTCGCCGAGACCGCGCGCCGGGGTGACGTCGACGGGATGCTCGCGGTGATCGAGGCTCCGGCGGTCGAGCGGCTTGAGTCCGCGGCCGAGCACGCCAGCGATCACGTCGGCGGCCGGCGAAGCATCGAGGCTGGCGAGATGCTGCAGATCGTCGGTGTCGATCGCAGCGTGGCCGTGGCCGGCGCCGAGCTGCTCGACGATGATGGCGAGCGCGCCCACGTGGAGCTGACCATGACCGACGGCCGCACCCTGCGGCTCGAGCTGGTCTGGGAAGAGGCCAGGGAAGAGGATCAGGGCGGGGATCGCGACGACGACGACCACCCCGCTCGGGCGGCCCGTCCCGGTGGCTGGAAGGTCCGGATTCCGCTGCCAACCGGCGCCGCGGACAGCTCGATGGCAACCGGAGCCGCGCCGCCCGATGCCTGAGTCCTCGGAGCGCCGCGGCCGACTTTTGGGCCGACTGTCTCCGCTCGCTCGCCGACGGGCCGCCTGGCTGCTCGCGCCCGCGCTAGCGACCGCCGCGATCGCGTTTCAAGTCGGCCTGGATGTCCCGCGCGCGCCGATGCTCGAGCGCGACCAAAAGCCGCCGAAGAAGCCCCGCAAGAGCGCCGCCGCCCGCAACGCCCAGGCTCAGGCCAAGGCCAACAAAGCCAAGGCCAAGCAGGCCCAATCAAAGAAGCCGCCACAGCGCCGGACCGCGCGCGCGCTCGCTGGCCTGCGCGCCCGCTGGTCCGACGTCCCGCTCGAGGACGAGCCGATCAACCAAAATTTTCGCCGCCGCCACGATGGCCTGCTGCGCCACGTGGTCACCCGCGCGCGCGAGCTGGAGCTCGACGGCGCCCCGCCTCCGCCCATGCAGATCCGGCCCGGGTGTCGGACCATTCGCTGCGACCTCGAGCTGTGTGGCCCGACCAAGCTGGTCGCGGCGATCGCCGAGCTGCTGCCGGTCGCGACCTTGGCCGATCAACCGCTGTTGCACGAGCTGCGCGAGGTCGAGCCGATTCACGAGCCGGCCCCAGATCCCAAGAACAGCGGGCCCAAGCAGCGCAAGCCGAACCATCAGGTGTGTCGGCGCTGGATCGTCGACTTCACCGTCGACGGCGGCGACCCGAGCAAGCTGGCGTTCCCCGAGTTGTCAGAACTGGAACGAGCCGCCGACGACAAAGCCCTGCCCGGCTGACGGCGCGCCGCCAAACCCGACCTTGTGCTTGCGCAGCTTGGCGACGGTCTTGTCGTTCTTGTGCACGAACAACAGCGTGGTGAACACCACGGTCGTGGCCGCGAACACGCCAGTGGCGATCCAGCCCGCCGTTGCGACCGACGCCACGTTGTCGGCCTTGATGCAGACCCGCGTGACCTCGGCGTTGGTGACCTCGTTGGGCTTGCTGGGATCGGGCGGGCGGCGGCCGAGCTCGCACAGATCCTGGGTGCTGTTGGGGTCGACGTCGTTGCCGGGCTTGGAGTCCGTCAGCGAATTCTCGGCTGCGGTGATCAGCTCCTTGCGGATCGGGCCGTTGGTGCTGATCGCCACGGTCGCGCCGATCGCCGTGCCGAGCCCGCCGACCAAGAGCACGCTGCTGACGCCGACGCCCGCCCACTTCCACGCTGGACGCGGGGAGTAGGCGCCCCAGATCAACGCTCGATCGCCGGGGGGCGGCTTGGTCGGCTTGGTGGCGTCCGGGTCGTCGACCGTGTCGGGATCGTCTGCGGTGTCTGTGGGCGGGAGCTCGTCGACCGAAGGCTCGATCTTGTACAGGGCGTCGATCAGCGCCGAGGCCGTCGCGCCGAGCTGCGCGTCGCCGAGCTCGGCTGGCGTGACCGTGCGCTCGATCCTGTTGTTGAGCTCACCGGTGCCGACGTTGAGCGACTGCAGCTCGACGACGTAGTCCGCGCCCTGCTTGCGGACCGCGCCAAACACCAGCTGCGACGAGCCGAGCGTCTGGCCACCCTGGGCGAAGCAAGCCAGATCTTCGTCGCCGCAGCCCATGGTCAGCTTGAGCTCCGCGAGGCTCATGGTGTTGCCGTCGTCGAGGCCGCGCTGGTTGAGGTCCCAGCGGATCGCGTCGGCGAGCGAGGTGACGAGCTCACCGTCACCCTCGAGTCCGAGGAAGGTGGTCTTGTCATCGAGCGCTCCGGCCTGGGCGAGGCCTGGGGTCGCGGCGAGCAAGCTGCAGCTCAACGCGGTGGCAGCGACAGAAGCGGTGAGGCTGGATAGGGAGCGGCGAAGCATGACGTCTCACCCGCCGAGTGCGGCGGGCCCGGCGAAAATGACACGTTCAGCGGACGCTGAAAAGGGCCAGTCGGCCAGCCGGGAGGGTGCGGACCGTGGGCGGGGAGGCCCGCCCTGAACGGGCAAGCCCCCCGGACACCGCGGGCCGTGGGGTGGGGGCCGATGACCAGAGGGGGGCGCCGCTCGTGGTATCGTGGGGCTCGGTGGCCCTGGGCGAGATCGACGACAGGTCCGACGAAGAGCTGATCGGCGGTCCAGAGCCGTCTACCAGCCCACCAGCGTCGCCCGAGCTGCCACCGCTGCGAGTTCGCGGCAGCTTGGCCGCCCGGATCGTGGCGCTTGTCGTGTTGGTAGTGCTTGGCACGGGCGCGGCTGCGCTGATCATCCGCGCCCAGGTCCGTGGGTTGGGGGCCAACTTCGATCTCTTGACGGGCGTGTACATCCCGTTTCAGACCAAGCTGCTGCGCGCCCAGAACCAGTCGCAGCGGATCGGCTCGTTCGTGTCGAGCTACGGCAACCCCGAGGCCCAGCTTGGACGCGGGGATCTGCTCAACCTCGAGGACGCGCTCGAGCTGCGCGCCCACCTGGTCACCGAAGTCCGGGCGCCGCTCGAGCAGGCGCTGCTCCACCCGCAGCGACTCGGGGGCCTCGAGCAGCTCGATGACGTCCGCGCGCTCGCCCAGCTCGTCGAGGGGCTCGGCGAGCTGGTCGCGCTAGATGAGGAGTTTGATGTCACCGAGGTCCTGGCCGACGCGCCGCGCCAGGCCGACATCAACCGTCGCTTCGCCGAGCTCGAGGTCCGGGCCAACGAGGCCGTGCGGGCCCAGCGGGACACCGTCGCCGAGGCCGGACGCGCGGCCGAGCAGCGCGCCTTGGTGATCACGATCGCCGCGGCGGCGTTCTCTCTGATCGCAACCTTGATCGTGATCTTGACGCTCCGACCGCTGCGGCGGCTGGCGGTGAGCGTGCGGCGGATCGGGCGGGGTGAGTGGCGCGAGCGGATCGAGGTCGGCCCCAAGCCCGAGCGCGACGACGAGGTCGCCCGGCTCGCCCGCGAGGTCAACCTCATGGCCGCGACCCTCGAAGAGCGTGAGCGTCGGCTGCTCCGCGGCGAGCAGCTCGCCGCGATCGGCCGGCTCGCCGCGCAGATCACCCACGAGATCCGCAACCCGCTGTCGAGCGTGGCGCTCAACGCCGAGCTGCTCGAGGACGAGCTCGACTCGCTCGGCGCCGTCGCGGGCGTCGACGAGGCTCGGACCTTGCTCGGTCGGATCAGCGGCGAGGTCGATCGACTCACCCAGATCACCGAGGCCTACCTCGGCCTCGCTCGCCGACCCGCGCCGCAGATGGCCAAGGTCGATCTACGCCGTGAACTCACGGATTTGCTCGACTTCACCGCCCACGAGCACGAGCGCAACCGGGTCAGCGTGGTCCGTGAGCTGCCGGATCAGCCAGTCTGGGTCGAGGCCGACGCGGGCCAGCTGCGCCAGGCGCTGCTCAACCTGCTGCGCAACGCTCAGGAGGCCGTGCTCGAGCTGGCCGGGGATCCGCTCGATCCGCTCGAGATGGGCAGCGATCGGGCGGGGGACCTCGGTGATCTGCTCGACGATGTCGATGAGTCGGGCGGCCCCATGGAGCCGCGAGCCGCAGTTGGCGCGACCGCGGTCGGCACGATCACGGTCACGCTGGTCTGTAAGGACGGCATGGCCCTCGTGTTTGTCGCGGACGACGGACCCGGCATCCCAGCCGCCGCCGTCGACGGCAACGGCAACGGCAACGGTAACAATGGCGGCGTCGAGCGGATCTTCGAGGCCTTCGTGACCAGCAAGGCGCACGGGACCGGGCTCGGGTTGCCGATGGTCCGGCAGATCGCTGCCGACCACGGGGGCGCCGTCGTGCTGCTCCAAACCGGGCCCGAGGGCACTCGATTCGAGTTCAGGCTGCCGGCTTGCGCTCCTCCGGTCCCCTCCGTATCCTCGGAAACCGATTCGGCAGCCTCGGCTGACGGCCGCTAGCGCCGTCCAGAGAATTCCACATGTCCAAGCGTCGCCTCCTCATCTCCGCTTCCTTGCTGCTCGCCGGCTTCACGATCAGCGCCTGCACGGCCATCTTGGTGCCCGACGTGGGCGACGACGGAGTTCACCGCTGCAACACGGGCTCGGACTGCCCTGACTTGGGGGACAACCGCTACATCTCGCAGTGCGTGGCGGCCGAGGACAAGGCCGACAACATCTGCGCGCCCGCGTACGACGAGGTCGAGTGCGACCTCACGGGCATCGATCCCGACTCCCGCTTCGCCGAGATCCTCGACGAGGCCACCACGGACTCGAAGGGCGCGTACGGCAACTGCACCGACGAGAACCGGGGCAAGCGAGGCTGCGCCCCGAGTGCCGACGGCTGCAACGAGGGCCTGGAGATCGTCGACCCCGAACTCAACATCTGTGACGACCCCGACGCCCTGTTCCCGGCCGTCAACCCGTTCAAGGTCGGCGGCGCCGATATTGCCGGGCGGGACGTCATGGATCAGTTCTGCCGGTTCTACTTCTGCGACGAGGGCTTCGTGTGTGCGCCCAGCGGGAACAAGCGGATCTGCAAGCCCTGCAACCCCATGGCCGAGTTTGGCGAGGGGGGCTGCGGCACGCTGTACATCCAGGGCGAGCCCTCGTCGGTCTACACCGCCAACGTCGAGGAAGCCGGCAACTGCTCCGGGAAGATCGGCAGGAACGACGCCGAGTTCGGCACCGCGCCCGAGCTGCCCACGCCGTAGCGGCGGCCCGCTCAGCTGAGGTAGCGTCGAGTGTGCGCTGCGCTGAACTCACGTGTCGCTTGGGGTTGATCTTGCTTGGTGCGGTCGGCGGCTGCGGCGGCCCGGCGCCGGCTGACAGCGGCGAGCCGACCAGCGACTCGAGTTCGGGCGCGAGCGAGGCTACGACCGATGACTCGGCGACCGAGACGGGATTGGACAGCGAGACCGGCGAGACCGGCGAGACCGGCGAGCCGCCGGGCAACCCGCTGCTGTCCGACGAGCTGATCAACATCGCCCACCGCGGCGGCCGCGAGCTCCGACCCGAGGCCACGCTGCCCGCGTTCGAGACCGCGCTGACGATCGGCGCCGACGTGCTCGAGTTCGACGTGCACGCCAGCTCCGACGGCGTGATCGTGGTCATGCACGATGACACCGTCGATCGCACGACCGACGGCACGGGCCTGATCAACCAGCTCAGCTTCGATCAGCTGCGCCTGCTCGACGCCGGCTACCGGTTTACGACCGACGACGGCGCGACCTACCCGTTCCGGGGCGTCGGCATCCAGATCCCCACTCCTGCCGAGATCTTCGCGGCCACGCCAGGCCAGTACTACATGATCGAGATCAAGCAGGCCGAGCCCTCGATCGTGCCCGCGTTCATCGACGAATTGGTCATGGCCGGGGTCGAAGATCACGTGGTGATAGCGAGCTTTGATCAGGTCACGCTCGACGAGGTCCGCGCGACCGCGCCCGAGATCCTCACCTCGATGTCCGCGCCCGAGATGATCGACTTCTACTCGAACGGCGCCGAGCCCGGCTACGAACCGCCCGCGCCGTTCATGCAGGTGCCCTGGGAGGTCGTGAATCAGGAGCTGATCGACCTCGCCAAGTCCCATGGGATCCGGGCGCACCCGTGGACCGTCAACAGTCAGGCGTTGATGGTGGACATGATCGGCTATGGGGTCGACGGGATCATCACCGATGATCCCGAGCTGCTCGACGGGCTGCTCGGCGGCTGAGGCGACACGGCTCGATCACTTCGCGTTGCGGCATGGGCAGGAGACCGCTCGCGGAGGTATGCTTGGCGCTCAGATCCCCGCGTGGCATGCTGCGGCCATGGCAGCCTCCGCTCCCCACGTCTCGGACGACGAGCTCCGCGAGTGGATGAACGCGTGCGACCCGAAGGCCCCGATCCCCCCCTCGGATCCCCGCTTCGTCGACTTTTATCGGTTCGCGTTCGAGGGCGAGGAGCTGTCTTTGCGAGGAGAGGACCCGGACGCCGGCCTCGCAACCTTGGCCGACGCGATCGAGCTGGCCGGGGATACGTCCTGCCAGCTGTTCTCAGGCTTCTCGGGCACGGGAAAGAGCTCCGAGCTCTTGGGGCTGAAGCAGGAGCTCGAGGCCAAGGGCTACCTGGTTCTGCTCGCAGACGCCTCCGAGTACCTGAACTTGCGTCATCCTCTGACAATCACCGATCTGCTCGTCGTCGTCGCGGCTGCATTCGGCGACGTCGCCAACGAGCGGATCGGCGCGGATCTGGGCAAGGCTGGCTACCTGCGTCGCGTCCTCGATGTCGTCAGGCAGGACGTCGAGCTCGATGGCTTGAAGCTCCCCACCGGGATCGGCGACCTCAGGCTCGCGATCAACACCAACCAGCCCTTTTGGACGAAGGCGCGGGAGCGGCTGGCGGTCTCGATCGGCCGGCTTCGCGCCGACGCCCATGGCTACGTCGAAGAAATCGTCACCAAGCTCCGTGTGCAAGAGCCCGCCGCCCGCGGGGTCGTGTTCATCTTCGACAGTCTCGAGAAGATCCGTAGCGCTCGGCCCGAAGAGTTCGGCGCGGTGATCCAGAGCATCGTCGAGGTCTTCGTCAACCAAGCCGAGCTCCTGCGGTTTCCTTGTCACGTGGTGTACACGATGCCGCCCTACGTGCGGCAGCTCGAGCTGGGGACCTTGTATACCCAGGTGAGCGAAGTGCTCCCGGCGATTCGCGTACACGAGCGGCAGCGCATCACGTTGGCGACAGGCAGCGAGCGCTCGGTGCCCGCGCGCTACGCGCCAGGCATCGAGGCGCTGTGCGAGGTCGTGCGGCGGCGGATCCCGGTCGAGCGAGTGTTCGGGGACGACGACGCTCTCCTGCGCGAGCTGGTGGCCTACTCGGGCGGGCACGTGCGCCTGCTGCTGACTTTCGTGCGCGACGCCTTGCTGAAGATCAAGCGGACCGGGCTGCCGATCGCGGCGCTGAGCATCAAGCAGGTCTTGCAGCGTCACCGTGAGGACGCCGAGCGCAACTTGTGGCGCGAGCGGCTGCCGATCTTGCGGGACGTCCTCGCCCACGGTGAGCTGCCTGGGATGCCGCTAGCACAGCTACCCGTGCTCGCCAGCGTCCTCGATGACTACACGGTGCTGTGTTATCGCAACGGGGACGGCTGGTATGATGTCCATCCGCTCGTGCGCGAGAAGCTGCTCGAGCTGCTCGAGCGCGAGGCCGCGGACGGGGCATGAGCCGCGCAGACTGGGGCACGAGCGCGCGCGAGGCCGAGGCCTACCTCGCAGATGTATATGCGACCCACACTGGCTTTGAGCTCGTGGTGGTCACGAGCGCCGAGCAGGACGATCGCGTCGCGCTGCGCAAGCGGCTGCAGCAGCATGGGGCGCGCATTGAGGTTGTCGAACCTTCGCTCGCCGCGGTCGCCGAGGCGCCGGTCCTCGAGGCGGACCAACCTGGTGGCGCCGTGCGATGGATTGAGCTGAGGGATGACGCGAGCGCGGAGGAGGCCAAGCGTGCGTGGCGAGAGCTGGCGGTCGCGCTCAACCGTAGCCGCGACCGGCTCCGGTCTCGGCATCGCTACGTGTGGGTGCTCGCGGGGCCGCTGTGGCTGCGGCGGATCATGACCGTTCACGCGCAGGACATCTACTCGGGAGCCTTCAAGGCGCCGCACGTGATCGCGCGACGGTGGCCCGAGCTCGGCTGGCTGCACATACCGAGCCTTCAATTTGACACGAGCGGCGCCTGGACTCGCCTCAGTTCAGTGTTGCTCACGGATCTCGACGGCACGCTAGACCGAGAGATGCTGGACGTCGATGTCGTGTTCATCAGCGGCGATTTGACCGCGCACGGACAGCCGGCCGAGTTCGAGCAGGTGGATAGCTTCTTGCTTCAGCTGTGCTCACGCCTCGAGCGGCGCAGCGACACGCGACCGCTCGTGCTCGCCGTTCCCGGTGATCGAGACATGCAACGCGAGCGGCCGGCGTTCGAGCGCTGGTGCGAGGTGCTGGATGGCTGGAACCAGCGCTCCGGCTCTGGTAACGGCGCTGGTGACCCGCTCTTGGACGCCAGCATCGTCAGCTCGCTCGAGCTATTGTTCGCCAATTATCTCGACTGGGCGCGACGATGGGCTCCGCAGACGGACATGGTGGGGATGAAGCCCAGCGTCGGCCATGTGAGAGATTGGGTCCGCTCGCATCTCCCCGGCGATTGGTCAGTGATCATCGAAAAAGATGACTGGCAGGTGGGCATTCAAGGCTTCAACACCGTGTGGGCCAGCCGGGCCGGGGGCACGCTCGGTGGGCGCATTGCTTGCGAACAACTCGCTGCCGTGTCCCACGAGTCGGCGAGGGAAGTACGAACATGGGCGGGGCTGATTCAAGATCTCTCCTGGGTCACCGGCGCGAGCCCGGAAACATCGCGACTACCTCGGAGCAGCCGCTGGGATCTTTGCCTTCACAGCCATGGTTGCGCGCGAAGCTCCGAGGAGCCGAGTCCTATCGCCACCCCATGGCCCGATCGGATCATACCCGGACGGCTTTCAGGTTCATTCACCCGCGAGAACTCCGAGGGGATTTCAGGATACTCGGTCGGTCGACTGAACGCCGAGACCGTACGTGTCAAGTCGAGGTTCTGGGTCACGAGCGGGGCCGAGCAGGACTGGCGCCTCGGGAGCGCGCCGTGGTCGGCCAAGGCTCAGACACCCTGGGGAGCGAAGGCGGCGCTCGATACCACCAGCGTGAGCTCTGAAGAGATCGAGCGCTACCAGCTCGACATGCTCGAGCGTTCGTTGGGGCAGCCGAAGTCTCTCATCGAGCCGCGCTTGACCCTTTCGATGCCCGCGTCGGATCGGGAACTTAGCGAGTCGCTATCCGTGCCGGCCGCGTTCGCGCTCCTGCGCGAGCGGGGAGGGCGAGTGCTGAGCGTGGGCGGCCCGTTTGGCTCGGGGCGCACCTGTCTGCTCGCCTGGGTATGGCGGGAGCTGGTCGCTCATGGTCCTGGTTCCCTGGGGCTGCCCGAGGACACCGTGCCCATCTACGTGCCCGTCCAGGGGTTGACAGGGGAACGGCGAGGCCTTGGAGACCTCATCCAGACCATGGTGAGCCGGAGTCGGTTCGCGGATCTTGGTACGCGCTTGTTTCGGCGTGGACGACTGTTGCTGATGTTCGACGGCCTCGACGAGATCCCAGACCTCCGGGATCACGCCGAAGTGATCGGCTGGATTGAGGAGATACTCGACGGACTCTCGGATAGCCTGGTGATCGTCACCCACTCGGGCGTACCATCACCGAGCTTCGGAGCGGGGTCCCTCCCGCTTCGGTTGCCTCCCCTCGACTTCGACCAAATCCGTGCACTCGTACGTCAATGGCATGAGCGAGACGATTCGGGGAGCCCTCGCCCCGACGCGCTGGTCGAGCAGCTCGCGCTCGCCCCCGATCCAGCGAGTGAACGGTTGGCCGAGTTCGCCCACTCGCCCGGGTGGCTCGCGCTGTTGTGGAAGGAGGTCCTCGCGCATGGCGGGCCCTTCAGCTACTGGGCCACGATAGATCTCTACCGCGAAGGTCTGCGGGCAGAGCTCGTTGGCTATGCGTTTCTCTCCGAGCGCAAGACCTTCGAGGCGCTCGCGGCCTGGATCCACGAACAACGGGGTCGTCGTTGGGCGTCGGCGTCCGAGTGGCACGCCGCCATCGAGCAAACACGCGCCAGCTCGGATCACGTCACGACCGAGGGGCTTCTAGAACGGGGGCTCATGGCCGGGATGCTGCGGCGCCGCGGTGACCAACTCGGCTTTACCCACGTCGGGATCCAGGAGTACCTCACGGCTGCGCACCTGCGAGAGCACCACCGCGTCGACGAACTAGCGAAGGTCCTCGTCGAACGCCTCGACGACGGCTGGTGGCGAGAGGTCATCTCAATGGTGCTGATGGATGATCCGCAGGATTACCCCCTCGCAACCATTCCCTTCTTGCACGCTTGCGCATCGCATCCGAGCTTCCCCCACTGGGCGGGGTCGCCGATGCTGGAACGAATGTTCGATGTGCCCGCCGTCAAAAACGGACTTGTTCGTATCTCCAAGCGCGTCCGCGAACGCCTGCTCCAGCCCGCCTCGATCCCGCCGTCCCGCATCGAGGCCCCGCGTGGCGGCGTCGAGCTGTCTCGCGTCCCCGGCGGCCCCTTCACCATGGGCGCCCCGGACTCCGAACCCGGCGGCACGCGCGACGAGCGTTCAGTCCACGAACTGACCCTCGACGCCTTCTACATCGCGCGCACTCCCGTGACCAACACCGAATATGGTCGCTATCTTCGGGCCAACCCGGGGACCCCAACGCCCCGCTTTTGGGACGACCGTCGCTTCAACCAACCCGAGCAGCCCGTCGTCGGGGTGTCCTGGGACGAGGCCAGCGCCTACTGTGACTGGGCTGGCCTCGCACTCCCGACGGAAGCGCAGTGGGAGCGGGCCTGCCGGGCCGGGACGACGACACGTTTTCACGCCGGTGACAACGAGGCTGATCTCGCCCGGGTCGGCTGGTACGCCCGGAATGCAGATGGACGTGTTCACGCCGTGCGCACCCGCGACCCCAACGCGCTGGGTCTGTTCGACATGCACGGCAACGTCCGCGAGTGGTGCCGTGACGACTTTGGCTCGTACGCGAAGATCCCTCGGGTCGGGGACGGACTCCGGCACCCTCCGAGCGAGACCGGCAGTCGAGTCTATCGAGGCGGGAGCTACCTCGACGGGCCGGCGGAGGCGCGCTCGGCCGCGCGCCGGCCAATCTTGCCGAGCTATCGACTCGACTCCCTCGGCTTTCGTCCAATCGCGCTGGTGTCGGGGCAAGCTCGCCCTTCCGTTGCGGCCGCGACGGCGGCTTCTCAGTCGACATCGGTGCGCACCTCGACGTGAAGTGGAGACCGTGTCCGCCAGCATGGGTCAGCTCCTGGCCCTGTGGGACCCGCGCGGCCTAATTTGCCGCCACCGCCCAGATCTTCGATGATCACCCCACATGCCAAGCACCCGCACGCTCGTCGATGGCGTCCCGCTCCCCAGCGAGGGCGCCGCCGGGCGCCTGACCGACGACCAGATGCTCGAGCACTTCCTCGACTGGACCGCCGAGCAGGGCTTCGAGCTGTACGGCCACCAGGAGGAGGCCGTGCTCGAGATCATGGCCGGGCGCCACGTCATCCTCAACACCCCGACCGGATCGGGCAAGTCCCTGGTCGCGCTGGCCATGCACTTTCGGGCGCTGTGCCGGGGCGAGCGGGCCTACTACACCTCGCCGATCAAGGCGTTGGTGTCCGAAAAATTCTTTGATCTGTGTCGCGTGTTTGGGGCCGAGCGGATCGGCATGCTGACCGGTGACGCCGCCCTCAACCACGACGCCTCGGTCGTGTGCTGCACCGCCGAAGTCCTGGCCAACGTGGCCCTGCGCGAGGGCAAGCACGCCCGGGTCGACTACGCGGTGCTCGACGAGTTTCACTTCTTCGCCGACCGCGAGCGCGGCATCGCGTGGCAGATCCCGCTGCTCACGCTGCCGCAGACCACCTTCATGCTGATGTCGGCCACGCTCGGCGACACGTCGCGCTTCGAGCAAGAGATCGAAGCGCGGACCGAGCGGAGCGTCGCGCTGGTCAAGTCGGTCGAGCGTCCGGTCCCGCTCGAATTCTCGTACTCGCAGACGCCGATCCACGAGGCGATCGAAGACCTCGCCACCGGCGGCCGCGCGCCCGTCTACGTCGTGAACTTCACCCAGCGCGAGGCCGCCGAGCTCGCCCAGGCGCTGACCTCGACCAAGCTGATCGATCGTGACCAGCGTGACCGCATCAACGACGCGCTCCACGGGTTTCGGTTCGACACGATCTACGGCAAGGACATCCAGCGCTTCATCAAGGCCGGGGTTGGCCTGCACCACGCCGGGTTGCTGCCCAAGTACCGCTTGCTGGTCGAGAAGCTCGCGCAAGAGGGGCTGCTGCAGGTCATCTGCGGCACCGACACGCTCGGGGTTGGCGTCAACATTCCGCTGCGCACGGTCCTGTTCACCAAGCTGTGCAAGTACGACGGCGAGGGCACCAAGATCCTCGCGGTCCGCGACTTCAAGCAGATCGCCGGCCGGGCCGGCCGCAAGGGCTTTGACGATCGCGGCTGGGTGATCGCGCAGGCGCCCGAGCACGTGATCGAGAACCTCAAGCTCGAGGCCAAGGCCCGATCCGGCAGCGCGTCCGGCAAGAAGCCCAAGAAGTTCGTGCGCAAGAAGCCGCCCGACCGCGGCTATGTCCACTGGGATCAAGACACCTTCACCAAGCTGGTCGACGGCGAGCCCGAGACCTTGCAGCCGGCGTTTCGCGTCGATCACGGCATGATGCTCAACCTGCTGCAGCGCCCGCAGGCGCTCGCGTGGGGGGACGAGCGGCCCGACGGTGGCTACCGTGATCTCCTGCAATTGGTCCTCGACTCGGGCGAGCGTCCGGTCGTGGTCACGCGGCTCAAGCGGGAGTCGGCCCAGCTGTTTCGCGCGCTGCGAGGCGCCGGGATCGTCGAGCTGCGGCCCCGCGCCTGGGGTGGCCGTGGCCGCAGCGTGATCGTGTCGGAGCAGCTGCAGCGCCACTTCTCGCTGTTGCAGACCCTGGGCCTGTACCTGGTCGAAGCCCTCGAGCTGCTCGACCCGGAGGACGAGCGCCACGCGCTGCACGTCATGAGCCTGGCCGAGGCGATCCTCGAGAACCCCCGGGTCCTGCTCATGCGCCAGGAGTCCAAGCTCAAGGGCGACCGCGTGGCCGAGCTCAAGGCCGAGGGCGTCGAGTACGACGCGCGCATGGAAGAGCTCGAGAAGGTCAGCTACCTCAAGCCCGACGTCGAATTCATCTACGACACCTTCAACCAGTTCGCCGCGAAGCACCCGTGGGTCGGCACCGAGAACATTCGGCCCAAGTCGATCGCCCGCGACATGTATGAGCGCTACGCGACCTTCAATGACTACGTGAAGGAGTACGGGCTCGCGCGCAGCGAGGGCTTGCTGCTGCGGCACCTGCATCAGACCTACAAGACCCTCGAGCAGACTGTGCCCCCGATCCACAAGACCGAGGCCGTCGTCGACGCGATCGCGTGGCTGCGGGCCACGATCGAGCGCGTCGACTCGAGCCTGGTTCAGGAGTGGGAGCGGATGCTCAGCGGCGCCCACGAGATCGACGCCCGGCTGGCCGCCAAGCTCGAGAAGCTGCGACCCGAAGAGCTCGACATCTCGCTCGACAAGAAGGAGTTCTACGCGCGGATCCGGGCTGAGCTACACCAGGTCACCCACGCGCTCTCGCGCAGGGACTGGGAAGAGGCGCTGGCGTCGATCCGCGACCTGCCGGACCTGACGGGGGAGGCCTGGACCGAGGCGCGGCTCGAAGAGGTCATGAACGAGTACTACGCCGAGTATCCCAAGCTGATCTTCGACCCCCGCGCGCGGCAGACCGACAAGACCCGGATCGAGCAGCAGGCCGACCACCTGTGGGGGGTGCGGCATACGCTGCTGGATCCCGAGGATGATGGGTTTTGGTTCATCGACGCCGAGGTGGATCTGCGCGACGATCACTCGCCCGAAGGGCCGGTGGTTCGGGTCCTGCGGATCGGGACTTGAGCGCCGCTCACGGGCAGTCGGGGTCCTCTGGAAGCGGGCCCAGGCCCTCGCAGCACGCGTCTGCGTAGTTGCAGTCCGAGCCCCAGCAGCAGGCGCAGGCGCCGTCGCTCGTGTCATCGCCGTCGCCGTCGCCCGTTGTTGGATCGCCGTCGCCGTCGCCCGTTGTTGGATCGCCGTCGCCGTCGCCCGTGGTGGTGTCGTCGCCGTCGCCCGTGGTGGTGTCGTCGCCGTCGCCGTCGCCGTCGGTGGTGTCGTCGCCGTCGCCATCGCCGGTAGTCGTGGCGCCATCGCTCGAGGTCGAGTCGTCACTGTCACCGTCGCCGGTCGTGGGTTCGGTGTCCACGTTGTCTCCCGGATCGCAGCCAACCTCCGCGGTCAGGCCGCCCACCAGCACCAGGACATTGAAGAGCTTGCGCATGTTCATGCTGGTACTGTGCGCGTGAACGGGTGCTGCGACAATCAGTATGGTCGAGACGACACCGTGTGGCCCAGGTTTATAATAATACACGCCGCGCTGCCGGCACATCCAAGGCCGACAGCAGGGGCGAGCTCGATCCCGTCGTCGACTCGGCGACCCGGCCGGACATCGTTGCGAGGGCGGCCCGGCAGCGGGCCAGTGGCCCGCCGGCGGGCCACAAAAATTCACGCCTCGCCCAACATCATTGGCGAATCGCTGTGGCACGTCGCTTGCCTTGGTGATGCGTCACGATGCCAAGCACACTTCACCAAGGAGTGGTCTCGCTGTTCCGCGATGACCCGAGGCTCGCGTTCGACCTGCTGCGGTCAGTGTTTGGCATCGAGCTGCCGCCACTGACGCAATACACCGATCGCAAGGGGGAGCTCGATCGTCATCTGCCGATCACCGGAGATACCGGGGAGCTTCGGATGGACCTCGCGCTCTCCGCCGAGCTCGAGCAACCGGAACATCGCCGTGCCGGGATCGCGGTGATCGTCGAGGTCCAAAAGCGTATCAACTCGGTCAAGCGCTGGCGCCTGTGGGTCTACTGGGCCCTGCTCGCCGAGCAACTGAAGCGAAATACTGCGGTTCTCGTGGTCCCGCTGTCCAAGGCCGTGGGGCGCTGGTCGCGAGGGCTCGGGCGTTTGGAG
>NZ_PVNL01000003.1 GCF_002994635.1 Enhygromyxa salina
CCCTACGCCCCCCCCTTATACCCCGACACCCGAATACACTCCCCAATCAACGCATTCGTCCGCGACAACCTAGCCTCAATCCGAACCCTAGCCCCCGCCGCGCCCGCAGCCATCTTCATGAAAGTCGGCGCATCCAGCACGGTCAGCCCCAGCACCCTCTACTGCTTCGCCAACGACATCGTCGATCTCGACATCCACGAAGACATCCTCGGCCCAACCCTCGACTTCTTCCTACTCGGCGACGCCGGCGGCACGACCCCCTTCGATCGGGACACGCTCGCGGCGATGTCGGGCAAGAGCGCGGGTTGGGCGATCGAGGGCATGCCACCACCGATCGAGCAAGAGCGCACCGCGATCCACCCGTCAGGCCCCAGCCTCGCGCTCGTGCACTACGGCACCAACGACATGCAGTTGGGCATCACCTACGCCTCGGCGATGCCCAACTACTTCGCGAACATGAGCGACCTGCTCGACATCCTGATCGACGCCGGCATCGTCCCCATCGTATTTGGCATCTCCCGACGCCTGGACTCCGAGTCCGCAGATCTGTGGGTGCAGACCTACAACGCGGTGTCCCGAGGCCTGGCCCAGGCCCGATCGATCCCGTTCATCGATCTACGCCTCGCGACCGAGCCCCTGCCCAACCACGGCATCTCGGGCGACGGCCTCCACCTCGAGGGCTTCAGCGATGGCCCGTGCCTGTTCAGCCCGGAAGGCCTGACCCACGGCTACAACATGCGCAACCTGATCGCGCTCGAGGGCCTCGACCGAACCCGGCGATCACTCGAGAGCGACGGCGAGAGCAACGGCGACCCCACCCCTGACGTCGACCCAGATATCGACGAACCAGCGATCTTGCTCGAGGGCCTAGGCGACGTCGACGCGCCCCTCGAGATCCCCGCCCTGCCGTTTGCGGACACCAACACCACGGTCAACGCCCCTAGCCTGCTGCTCGACGTGTACTCGGGCTGCGGCTCCGTGGCCGACGAGTCCGGCCCCGAGAACATCTATCGACTGGTGCTGGCCGAGGTCACGCCGATCCGCGCGATGGTGCTCGATCGCGCCGGCGTCGACATCGACATCCACGTGCTCGACGACACGGCCAGCGAGATCGGATGCATCGCTCGCGCGGATCGCCTGATCGAGCTCACGCTCGATCCCGGCACTTACTACTTTTCACTCGACACCTACGTCGACGGACAGGCCGTCGAGCAGAGCGGCGAGTACACGTTCGTGGTGCTCGCGTGCGAGGCAGGCGACGTCGACTGCCTCTGAGACCTCTGGGGGATCTGTTTGCCCCGACTCACATCGCGCCGCAGCGACGCTCCATCGCCTTGGCCAGCTCGACGCACAGCGACGAGACCCCGCCCAGATCGTGGGACCACAGCTCGATCTCGACGCGATTGTAGACGTTTGTCCAGTTCGGGTGATGGTTGAGGCGCTCGGCGTCGAACGCCACGGCGGTCATGAACCCGATCGCGGCGGGGAAGTCGGCGAAACAGAATTTTTTACGCAGGCGATCGTCGAGGGTCCAGCCGTCGAGGGCTGCGAGCGCGGCCTCGCGGGCCGCTTGATCGAGTAGTCGGTTCTCTGGGGCAGGCATGCTCATGTCCTTGGTGTGGTGAGAGTAGCGCCGATCGCAGTTAGTTGCGCTGTCGAACCGCCGCCGCTCGCTTCGCCGCGATGTAGCCGCGCACGCGGGTCCGTGTGCCGAGATCCATTGGGTGCAGCTTCAGACCCCACACGTGGGTCTGCCCGTCGCCCAGGGGGTGGCTGTGCACGACCATGGCCTCGACGTCCGTCCACGCCGCGTCGCTGTTGCCCAGCTTGAAGCGCACCTGGACCGCGCAGGTCGGGGCGGCGGCCGCGGCCAGCACCGCCATCCCTGTCCGCGACACGTCCAGGGTCTGACACGCGACCGTGTGATCGCCTAGATCGACGACACCAACCGAGTGCAACGCAACACGTTCCTCACGACGCCTCTCATCCTCGCTGTTCATGCGGCCGACAATACCGACAAAGTGCGCTGCAGCCAATTGAAACCATCCCGCTGCCCACGGGCGAGCCAGTCAAAGAACGGCGCCTGCAAGCGGGCGAGAAGCCTCGCCCGAGTTGCAAGCAGCCTGGCGTGGGCGCAAACAAAGCGCAGTGCTGCGAAAATATCGCGATTGCACACAATGCGCAGGAAACTTCGGGATCGACGAATAAGCTCCGTCCATCACCCTGATCGGAGCACGATGACGAATGGCGCCTGCAAGCGGGCGAGGAGCCTCGGCCGAGCTGAAACCAGCCCCGCCATGTTCGTGATGGTCAACTCAATATTGTCACTCTGTGTACTCGGGCTCAGCGCCTGCACACGTGGCGACACTCAGGGACGCGAGGACTTCATCTCCGACGATCCCAGCGTCAGCGCGGCCGACATCGACACCAGCGAGGCATTTCCCGGCGTCGGTGGCGGCGTCGAGACCGAGATCGGCGATCCCGTCCTCACCCAGCTCGACGGCGACCGGCTCTATGCACTGTCGTCCCACGCGGGCCTGGCCGTGGTCGACGTGAGCGCTCCCGACCGGCTCACAACGCTCGGCAAGTGGAAGCTCGACGCCGAGCCGATCGCGCTGCACGTCGAGGGCGACCGCGTGTTCGTGCTGCTCGACGAGTCCGAGCTCTGGGAGTGGGACGCGGCGCTCGAGCGCTGGGCGTTCGCAACGAGCAGCCAGCTGGTCGCGCTCGACACGACCGACCCCGAGCGAATCGCGATCGCGGGCGAGCTCAGGTTGCCAGGGCACGCTGTGGAGTCGCTCTGGACCGGCAATGTGGTGATGGTGGTCACGCTCGAGGACGGCTCCTGCTGGGGTTGTGACGGCCAGCCCAAGACAGTGATCACCTCGCTCGACATCAGCGACCCAACCCACCCGGCGATCGTCGACCAGCGCGATTTCCCGGCGACCGGGCCGAGCTGGGCCTGGCAGCGCAGCGTCGAGTTGACCAATGAACGCATGTATGTGGCCGCGCAGCCGCGGGCGTGGGGCGGGCACTCGGCCGGCCACGGCTCGGTCATCGATGTGATCGACATCTCGGCGGGCGACGGCTCGCTGAGCCTGGGCAACAGCTTCGCGGTCGTCGGCAGCGTGTCCGACCGCTGGCAGATGAACGAACATCAGGGCGTGCTCCGGGTCATCAGCACGCTCGGCCAGCAGGACCCGGTGCTCGAGACCTTCGCGGTTGTGTCGGCGCAGTCGATCGTGCCGCTGGGCAGCGCGGCGCTCTCGTTGCCAACCCCCGAGTCGCTGGGCCGCGTGACCTTTGACGGCCCCCGCGCGTACGCGACCTCGACCGCGCGGAGCGATCCGCTGGTCACGATCGATCTGAGCGACCCGGCCAACCCGGTCCAAGCTGGCGCGCTGGAGCTCCCGGGCTGGGTCCACGCTGTCGTGCCCCGCGAAGATCGGGTGTTGGCCCTCGGCTTCGACCCTGGCCATCCAGACGGCGGCCTCAACCTCAGCCTGGTCGACGTGACGACGCTCGCCCAGCCAGCGCTGCGCAGCCGGGTCTACTTTGGTGGCGACTGGGCTCAGAACGCCGAGCCGCTCACGGTCATCGACGACGAACAGATGATCCTCGTGCCGCACACGGGTGTTGACCACGGGGGCCAGCCCGACTGTCGTGGGCGCCGCCGCAGCGGGGTTCAGCTCATCGATTGGCTCGGCGACGATCTGACCGCGCGTGGCTCGGTCGCCACCCACGGCCAAGCTCGCCGGGCGTTCACCCATGCCCAGCGGCTCTTGATCGCGTCCGAGCTCGAACTGGCCAGCTTCGACCACGCTGAGCGCGACGCGCCCGAGCCCCGCGACAGCCTCGCGGTGGCCGTGAACGTCGACGACCTGCTCGTGCTCGACACGGACACAGGCGATGTCTGGGTTCGCAAGGCGCGGGATTGGTCGACAGGTGAACAACGGCTCGAGATCGTCACCGCGGATGATCCAGGCGCTCCCGGGCCGATCGGCGTGGTCGATCTGGGCGAGCCCGACGACTGTGAGCTGCGCCAGATCGAAGGGCTGTTCGCGATCGACGATCACCTGTTCGTGGTCCAGTCTTCGCGCACCAACGGCGAGGCTCCGCTCGTTCGAGTCATCTCCGTGGACCTCGGCGATCCGAGCGCGCCGGTCATCGCCGACAGCTTGGAGATCCCCGGCCAGCGTGTTCACGGCGTGGCCACGCTCGCCAACGTCATCACGCGGTCGAGCTGGCTCGCGCACGACGGTGAGCACCTCGCGATGCTCGTGCGAGATCCAAGCGAGGTGGCGCGGGTTCAGGTGATCGCGCTGGGAGATCCGCGCGCGCTGGCGATCAGCGCGACCCTCGAGCGGCCCCCCGGGCAGACCCAGGGCCAGCTGTCGGTCCTCTCCGACACGATCGTGTCATGGCACACGGAGCCACTCGAGGACCAGCCTGGCAAGGTCCGGTTCTACCTGGATCGCCTGGTGCAGACTCAGAATTCACCGAGCTGGGCCGGCAAGATCAACGTACCAGGTATCGTCATTGCGTACGATCCACGCGCCGGGCGAGCCGCGACGGTGGACTTCCGCCTCGAGCAGCTCGAGCTCGACGCGGCGGCGTGCTACCGGCACCCAAACCACTGGACGTTCGACCCCGACCCCGACCCCACGCAGCTCGGGACCTGCACGCTGATCCGCCGCACCCTCGAGCGCCTGGAGCTCGACGGCTCGCAGGCCACGCTGGTCGAGACCGTCGACATTGAAGCTGACGCCGGGCTCGCGCAGCTGCTTGCGACCGACTCGCGGGTGTTCGCGAAGACCAACGCGTCATGGTGGGATGAGGCCGAGGGTCTGTACCACCGCGACACCACGCTGATCATCGCAGACATCCTCGCGCCGACCACCAAGCTGCAGGCGCTCGACGGTGAGCAGCTCGGCGATTGGTGGTGGTTGCTGAGCGTCGACGGATCCCGGGCGCTGAGCCGCTCGAACGAGGGCCACCTCAGCCTGGTCGACGCAGACGATCTCGAGCGGCCATCGGTCAAGACCACGGCGCTCCCGCGGTGGAGCGACTGCCAACGCCCCGTGGTCGCGGCCGGCACGATCTACTGTGCGATGGGCTTTCGCGGCCTCGCTGCCGTCGAGTCGTGCGGGGACGCGGCTCCCTCGAGCCGATGACCGCACCGTCGCACCGATCACACAGGTGCCCGCCAAGCGCCTCGAGGTCAGCAGGTCCAGGGGCTCGAGCTGCCCAACGAGTGAGGCTGTCGCGCACCTCGGCAGATCGATTGTGGTTGGACGCACGCCGAACGGCGGGCTCGACTTCGCGCGAGCGACCATGTGCTGATCCTCCAATTGAGCACTGGCGATCGATCTCAGCAGCGAGTCTGGATACAGGCCGAGCCACCCGAGCTCCACAGCCTCACGCGCGCTGCCGCTACGCAGGCGAATTCCCTGGGGGGACCGAGTAGGATGTCGCATGCGCAAGAAGACTTTGACGACCCTATCCGTACTCGCACTCGTGACGAGCTTCGCGTGTAGCGACGACGTGCCGATGGCGGACGCTGGCACCGGAACGGCCGAGACCGGCGACGGTGATGGCGATCCAACCGGTGACGGCGACGGCGATCCCACCGGCGACGGCGACGGTGATCCCACCGGTGACGGTGACGGCGACGGCGACCCGGGCGACGGCGACGGTGACGGTGACGGTGACGGTGACGGTGACGGCGACGGCGATCCAACCGGCGACGGCGACGGCGACGGCGACGGCGACGGCGATCCCGGTCCAGTCTGTGGCGACGGCAACGTCGACATGGATGAGGAGTGCGACGACGGCAACTTGGACGACACCGACGAGTGCACCTCGGTGTGCACGGTAGCGGTCTGTGGTGACGGCTTCGTCCAGGCCGGCGTCGAAGAGTGCGACGATGCCAACATGGAAGACACCGACGACTGCGTCGGCATGTGCGTGGCGGCGACCTGCGGTGACGGCTTCGTCCAGGACATGGTCGAGGAGTGCGACGACGCCAACATGGACGACACCGACGACTGCGTCGGCGTCTGCGTGGCCGCGGTCTGCGGCGACGGGTTCCTGCAAGCTGGCGTCGAGGGCTGCGACGACGGCAACCTAGACGACGACGACGGCTGCTCCTCGCTTTGCACCTCCGAAGCCGCGCTCTCGTGCAAGAGCATCCTGGCCCAGGATCCCAACGCTCCCGACGGCGTCTACGCGATCGATCCCGACGGCGACGGTGGCAACGACCCGCAGCAGGTGCTGTGCGACATGACCACCGATGGCGGCGGCTGGACGATGGTCGCGTCCACGCGCACGACCACGATGGACGACGCGGCGATCGCCTACCACGACGATCTGCAGACCCTCAACCCGCAGGCCCCTCACCCGGGCGTGTGGGACGGTATGCGTCCGCTGATCAACGGTGGCAACAGCGACATCCGGTTCACCTGCATGATGAACCCCGACGGCAACGCGATGAACGTGGACCTCTCGTTCTACGACATCATCTGGTACGACGAGATCAGCACCGGCACTGACACCGACAGCTGCTTCAGCGAGAACAACGGCGTCAACGACGATCAGCCGACGCCAGCGCGCAAGAACAACATCAACAACGCGAGCTTGATGGCCAACGACCAGTGGAACGCCGGCTACCTCGAGGGCGAGGACGCCTGCGGCGATACCAGCGACTTCACCGTCGACTTCGACGATCGTGGCATGGACAGCAACCAGAGCGACGGCACTGACTGGGGCGAGGACGACGGCTCCAAGAAGTGCGGTACCTCTGGCATCAACGACGGCGCCTGGCACATCTGGGTTCGCGAGCTCTAGGCTCTGCGCAACCGCGTACAAGAGGCCCAGGAGCGCTGCTCCTGGGCCTTTTTCATGTGGACTCGATTCAGGGCATGTCGGCGGCGCAGCGAAACCCGTGCTCGGGCTGCGCGGCGTCGGGGTCGGCCTTGCGCCGCTCGAACACCCGCAAATTGAGATCGCTAAAGTCGGTGAGGTCGCCGCCACGATTGACCTTCTGGGTCCCGTCGGTGGGCCCCTGCGGATCCGTGGTTTCGCCGGTCGTGTAGTAGTCGGCCGCGAACCAGTCCGAGACCCACTCGTCGACGTTGCCCGCCATCTGCAGGGCCCCGATCAGCGACGCGCCGTCCTCGTAGGCCTCGACCGGGGAGGTCATGCCGGTCATGCAGCCGTAGTCGCCCATGTCGCCCGCGGCCGAGATCATGTGGGCGAGCGCGCAGGTGGCCGCGCCGCTGCCCCAGGGGAAGGTGCGGCTGTCTGGGCTGGCCGCAGCGAGCTCCCACTCGGCCTCGGTCGGCAGCCGGCGGTCGATCCACCCGCAGTAGTCCACGGCCTGCTGCCAGGTCACGCAGTTGATCGGGTGATCGCCCAGCGCAGCGTTGCCGTAGTTGCAGTCAATGTCGGTGGCGGCCGCGGTGCAGACCCCGGCGTCGACGCAGCCTTGGTAGGCCGCGACCGTGACCTCGGTGCGCTCGATGTAGAAGCCCGAGACGGTCACGTCACGGCCTGGATTGTCTGGATCGCAGGCCATGTCTTCCGGCCCGCAGCCCATGAAAAAGCTGGCGCCGGGGACCTCGAGGAGGTTGGGATCTTCCTCATCCCCGGTGTCGGTCTCCGTCTGTGTGTCTTCGCTGGTCTGTGTGGCCGAGTCGCTGGTGTCGGTTGGGGCCGAGTCGGCCTCTGCGCCACCGTCGTCACCCCCACATCCGAGCAGGCACGCCGCTACGAGCACCATACTGCCGAGCAAGACCCCCGAGACGGAACGCTTCATGGTCGGCAAGATCGCACGGACACCAGCGGATGTGCAGTGTTTTTGGTCGGACGATCGCACCTGTGGAGATCGCCAGGGGCTCGGATCTCGCAACCGCTGGTAGACTGCGGCGACGGCATGCAACTCGGACCTTACGAACTCGTCCGGATGATCGGCGCGGGCGGCATGGGCGAGGTCTGGGCTGCCCACCGGATCGGGGCGAGCGAGCACGAGGTCCTGGCGGTCAAGTGCCTGCCCGAGCGGCTCGCCGACGTTCCAGCGTTTCGCCAGATCCTGCTCGAAGAGGCGCGGCTCGCGATGTTGCTGCGCCACCCGAACATCGTCCACGTGTTCGACGCGAGCGAGGTCGGCGGGTACGCGTACATCGCCATGGAGTTCGTCCACGGCCTGGACCTCGCCCGGCTGCGCAAGCACATGGCCGAGACCGGCGAGCGGCTGTCCGCTCCGGTCATCGCCTACATCATCGGGCAGATCCTGACGGGCCTCGACTACGCCCACAACCTCGTGCACGACGCCGAGCTCCTGTCGCTGGTCCACCGCGACATCTCACCGCACAACGTGATGCTGTCGGTCGACGGCGAGGTCAAGCTGACAGACTTTGGGGTCGCGCGGCTGTCCAGCGAAGACACCTCGGGTACCCACGTCAAGGGCAAGGCTCGCTACATGCCGCCCGAGCAGCTGCGTGGCGAGTCGCGCTCGCCGACCGTCGACCTGTTCGCGGCGGGGGCCGTGCTCCACGAGATGCTGGACGGCAGCGTGTTCCGCGGCGCGGGCATCGACGACGCGCGGCTGCTGGGGATGGCCGTCAACGGTGACGTGCCTGCGCCCAAGTACCCCCACGAGATCCCCCGCGCGCTCGAGCGCCTGCGCCGTGGCTTGCTCGCGCCGGATCGCCGTCAGCGACTCCGCAGCAGCGCCGAGGCGCTCGAGCTGCTCGACAGCTGGAAGGGCTATCGCGACGCGAGCTCGGACGTCGCCCAGATCGTGATGCGCTATCTGGAGCGTCAGACCGGGCTCGCGCAGCAGCCCACGCAGACTGGCCTGGCCCACCAGGCGACGTTTCTGCACACCAACGAGATCAGGGTCGAGGAATCGGACGACTTCTTGGCGTTCGACAGGCCGCCCGACGAGTCGATGCTGTCGGCTGCGTTCGAGCAGCCATCCACGTCCGGGGCCCGAGCCAGCGACGCCCGGCGCGGTGACGATGTCGGCCACCCCCACGACGACGACCGACGTGGGATCGACCAAGACGGGTTTGTGATCGACGACCCACCCAGTCAGCCGAGTCGGCCGATAACGGGCGCGCAGCCTCGACTCGCGACGGGCGGCCACCGCGGCGTCGAGGCGCTCGACCCATCGTCGCTCGAGCTCGACGTGCCTGGCGGCCGCGCGCGGCTCGAGCTTGGCCCCATCGATCGCCCGCGCACGACCAGCCATCACGTGGTGGTGCCCAAGCGCCGCACGGGGGCGGTGCTCCTGTGGATCATGAGTGGCGTGGCGGGCCTCGGCCTGGCCGGCTACGGCACGATCGCGCTCATCGAGGCCCTCGATGCACGTGGCAACGATCAGCACGAGTCGGCGCCGACCGACACGTTCGGGCTCCGCAAGGCCCGGGTGCTGGGCGATGGCTCTCCGAGTCACGCGGGCTTTCGTCACCGACGCATGGACAAGCTCGCCGCCGACGACATCCTCTACGAGTACGTGTCGTCGCCCAGTGCAGACGCCGCGAAGCCGCTCGCGGCGCTGGCCGCTGGCGAGGCCGAGTTCGCGCTCATGCGCCTCGATCAGCTGCTCCGGGTGTCCGCACAGACCATGGCCGGGGCGAAGATCGTCGCGCTCGTCGCCGTCTCGGATGGCGCCGATGGCCTGGTGCTCGACAGCGTCGAGCACCCGACCCTGCGCTCGCTCGCCGACCTTGCCAAGCTCGCCCGCAAGCTCGACCTCGCGCCCGTGTTAGCCGCCACCGACGCGGACCCGGGTGCGTACCTCGAGCTGCGGCTCGACTCGCTCCTGACCGCGCTCGATCAACCAGCGCTCGAGCGCGCCGAGCAAGCGGCGGATCCGCAGGCGGTCTACGATGCCCTCGCGGCGGCGGCAGACGACGAGGCACCGGTCGTCGCCGCGATGTTGAGCGAGCCGTGGCTGAGCCGGGCCCGCGAGGCCGGCATGACAGTCGCCGTCAGCACCGCTGAGCTCCCGACTGCCGTGATCCATGTCTTGGTCGCGAGTGAGCGCGCGCTCAGCTCCGACCCTGCGTTCGTCAGCACCGTGGTCGGTCGCTACTACGAGGTCGTCCACGCCCAGCACACCGACCCCGCCGAGCACGAGCCGCTGATCCAGCAAGTCGTCACCAGCTCCGGTCTGAGCGCCGCCGAGGCCAGCGCAGCGTTGCTCGGCCTGTGCAGGCCCGACGCCGCTGGCGCCCAGCTGTGGCTGAACCCAGGCGGTGACCACGGCGCCCTGTTGGCCGAGGCCGTCGACGCGACCTGGTCGTCCCTGCGCGCCCGCGATCAGGTGACCGGCTCGGCGCCCAGCCTCGAGACCTTGCTCGACGCCCGCGCGGTCGCGGCGGCCGCCGCCGCCAAGGTCGAGATCCCACACACCTGCGTCCCAGATTCCACCGCCTCGAGCCGAACCGATAAGTCCATTGAACAGCCGCTCGGCCCCCTCGAGCTGCCCGGCACCGACGCCCCATGGTTCGAGCCCAGCGAGGCCGCGCTCTCGAGTGATCACGCCGCGGACATTGACGAGCTCTCGGCCCGCCTGCGCAGCTTCAACCCGGCGTCCGTCACCGCCGTGGTCACCGGCTACGGCGACGCCCGAGGCGACAAGTCCCGCGCGCTCGGGCAACAGCGAGGCCGGGCCCTCGTCGACGCACTGCGAGCGGCCGGTGTCACCATGCCGCTCGAGCCCCGCGGCGCGTCCAGCAACGCCGCCCCACCCACGCAGCTGCGAGTGAGCCTGGCGTGGATCAGTGACGAGTAGAAGCAGCGGCGAAGGTCTCGGTGGGGTCCAAAACCGCTAGACTCCGGCCGCCATGGCTGACCACGCCGACACCACGAACGACGCGACGACCGAGCCGCCCGTGACCAACTTCATGGTCGTGGGCCTGGGCGCGTCGGCCGGTGGCCTGCAGGCGTTGACGACCTTCTTCAAGCACCTCCCGCCGGATACCGGGCTCGCGTTTGTCGTTGTCACCCACCAGCACCCCGGTCACGTGAGCCTGATGCCAGAGATCCTGAGCAAGCACACCAAGCTGCCGGTCGTCGAGGCCGTCGACGGCATGTTGGTCGAGCCAAACCACGTGTATCTGTCTCCGCCGGGCGGCCGACTCGCGTTGATGGGCGGCACGCTCCACGACATGCGAGCCATCGCTGCCGGTTCCTCGAGCTCGTCGGTCTTGCCGATCGACTATTTTTTTCGCTCGTTGGCAGAGGAGGCGGGTGATCGCGCGCTCGCTGTCGTGCTGTCGGGGACCGGCAGCGATGGCTCGGTGGGCGCGAAGATCATCAAGCGCGAGACCGGCCTGGTGCTGGCCGAGGACCCCAACTCGGCGTCCTACGACGGGATGCCGCGCAGCGTGATCGCTACCGGGGTCGTCGACTACATCGGGACCCCAGCCGAAATCGCGCACAAGCTCGTGAACTACGCCGCCCGCAACCTCCCGAGCCAGCAGGCCGCGAGCCCTGATGTCTCGCTGCAAGACATTCGCAAGATCCTGGTCTTGGTCCGCGACTACACCGGACACGACTTCTCGGGCTACAAAGAGAACACGATTCGTCGCCGCATCGAGCGACGCATGAACCTACACCAGTTCGAGACCCCCCGCGATTACATCGCCTATCTGCAGCAGCACCCCGCTGAGTTCGACATTCTGTTCAAGGAGCTGCTGATCGGCGTCACCAATTTTTTCCGCGACCCCGACGCGTTTCAGGCGCTCGAGAGGAAGCTGCCCGAGCTGCTCGAGTACAAGCGTGATGGCGACGCCGTCCGGGTCTGGGTGGCCGGATGCTCGACCGGCGAAGAGGCCTACTCGATCGCCATCCTGCTGCATGAGGCAACCCGAGATCAGTCCAACCGCTTGCTCTTGCAGGTCTTTGCCACCGATCTCGACGCGGCGGCGATCGACATGGCGCGCGCAGGCGTCTACCCCGATGGCATCGCGGTCGACGTCGGTGAGCCCCGGCTCGGGCGCTACTTCACCAAGGGCGACGCGTCCTATCACGTGCGCAAGGAGATCCGCGACATGGTGATCTTCGCACCTCACAATGTCATCGCCGATCCACCATTCACAAAGCTCGATCTGTTGTCATGTCGAAACCTGTTGATCTATCTCAACACGCAGCTGCAGCGACGGCTCATCGGCCTGTTCCACTATGCGCTGCGGCCCGGCGGCCTGATGCTCCTGGGCACCTCCGAGTCGGTCGGCGTTCACACGGAGCTGTTCGCCCCCGCCGACAAGAAGTCCAAGCTGTTTTGTCGGGTCTCGGTCACGACCAGCCTGCTGCCCCGCTTCCCGCTGTCGATCTCCACCCAGGCTGACCCGTCCATGCGCGAGCCCAAAGAGCTGCCTCGCAAGTCCTCCGTGGCGCCGATCGCCAGGCTGATCGAGAAGGTGCTGGTCGCCAAGCACGTCCCGCCCAGCGTCGTCGTCAACGAGCGCGGCACGATCATCCACATCCATGGGCGGATCGGCATGTTCTTCGAGCCGGCGCCCGGCCAGCCCAGCCTCAACCTGCTCGACATGGCCCGCGAGGGCCTGCAGCCCTCGCTTGCGACCTGCCTGCGCCAGGCGGCCACGCGCGACGCCCCGGTCGAGCACGGGCGCGTGCGCGTGCGCAGCAACGGCGACTTCACCTACGTCAACGTCAGCGCCCGGCGACTGCTCGATCCTCCGCCGCTGCAGGGCCTGATCCTGTTCACCTTCACGCCATGTCCACAGGACGACAACGACCTGGTGGAGGCCGTTCCAGGGCGTTCCATGAGCACCGACGAGACCAACCAACTGCAGGCGGTGGAGAACGAGCTGCGCTACACCAAAGAGACGCTGCGCAGCACGATCGAGGAGCTCGAGACCTCCAATGAGGAGCTCAAGTCCGCCAACGAAGAGCTGCAGTCCACCAACGAAGAGCTGCAGTCCACCAACGAGGAGATCGAGACCTCCAAAGAGGAGATGCAGTCGCTCAACGAGGAGCTGCACACCGTCAACAGCGAGCTCGAAGAGAAGGTCTCGGCGCTGTCGGAGGCGAACGACGACATGACCAACCTCCTCAACAGCACGGAGATCGCCACGGTGTTCTTGGACCATGATCTCCGCATCAAGCGGTTTACCGCCAGCGCAACCAAGGTCATCAAGCTGATCTGGAGCGACGTTGGCCGCCCGATCGGGGACCTCGCGTCCGATCTGCACTACGAGTCGCTGGTCGCCGACGCGACCGCCGTCACGCGCACGCTGATCCGCCTCGAGCGCGAGCTGCAGGCCAAGAACAGCAACTGGTACCTGATGCGCATGGTCCCCTACCGAACCACCGACAACGTCATCGATGGCCTGGTCATGACCTTCGTGGACATCACCGATCAAAAGCAGGCGTACGCCAAGCTGCAGCGGATCGAGGAGCAGATCCGCCGCAACGACGAATCGATGAACCACGTGCTGAGCAACTGCAGCGTCACTGTGGTGTTCTGGCGGGTCGACAGCGAGCTGCGCCACACCTGGGTCGGGAACCCGTTTCCTGGGGTGTCCGCGCCGTCGATGCTCGGACGGCGCATCGATGAGCTCGGGCTCGGTAGCGGCGCGGAGAAGGTGCTCGAGCTCGAGCGCCAGGTCTTCTCAACCGGCGTCGGCGAGGAGCAGGACCTCGTGTTGGAGCTCAACGAGCAGGCCCAGACCTGGCGGGTCTGCGCGCACCCCCTGCGCGACGCAGAGGGTCAGGTCGAAGGTGTATCGGCGATGGCCGTCGCGGTCCGCCAGATCGACGACGCCGGCTCTGACGGTGATGATCAAGAAGCCAGCATTCGCTGAATCGCCGCGACCAGCTGCTCGATCTCGATGGGCTTCTCGAGGTAGGTCGACTTCGCCGTCATCACCTGCAAGAGCTGAACGACCTCGGCGTCGGCGCTCGAGCGGCCCGAGAGGATCACGATCGCGCGGGGCCGGACCAGCGTCTGGAGCTGCTCGAGCATCTCGCGGGACGAGGTGTTGGGCAGACCGAGATCGCTGACCACCACGTCGATCGCCTCGCCGTGTTCTCCCGCGAGCGCCAACGCCTGGCTGCCGTCGCCCGCGGCAAGCACCTGGTACCCCTCGTCCTCGAGCAGCAGCTCCATCGCCTCGCGGGCCAGCTCGTCGTCCTCGACGAGCAGCACCATTTCACCCGCGGGCCCGCGCAGAGTCGCCTGCTCGGGTCCGCTCCCCAAGACCTCTCGTACCTTCGTCAGCAGCGTATCTTCCGTGAATGGCTTTTGCAGGGTCGGCGCCTCCCGGTCGAGCTGACGCTCGCGGATGAGCTTGACCTTGGGATAGGCCGACATGAACAGGACCCGCAGCTGCGGCCGCAGCCCCGCGGCCTCGCGCACGAGCTCCGAGCCGCTCGAGCGCGGCAGCACCATGTCGGTCACGAGCAAGTCGATGTCTGGGCGGGCCCTGAGCAGGTCGAGCGCCTCCGCGCCGTCGCCGGCCTCGAGCACCCGATACCCCCAGCGCTCGAGGTAGTTGCGCACGGTCTGGCGGACCAGCGCCTCGTCCTCGACGACCAGTACGGTCTCGTCGCCGCCGAGCAGCGCAGCTTGCGATCGCTCGGTGGGCGACGACAGCGGCCGCGTGGTCCGGGGCAAGTACACACGCACGGTGGTACCGACGCCCAGCTCGCTCTTGACCTCGATCTGCCCGCCGACCTGCTGCACGACCCCGTACACGGTGGACATCCCGAGCCCCGTGCCCTCGCCGACCGCCTTGGTCGTAAAGAAGGGCTCGAACAAGTGGGCCTTGGTCTCCGCGTCCATGCCCACGCCCGTGTCCATGACGGTGATCGTCGCGTAGGTCCCCGGCTCGAGTCGCAGCGCCCGGGCCCGCGCGTCGTCGAGGGTGATCTCGCCAGTGCTGACCTTGACGCTGCCACCCCCGCTGACCGCGTCGCGAGCGTTGAGCACCAGGTTGACCAGCATCTGCTCGATCTGACCTTGCTTGGCCCACACCCGGCCGTCGGAGGCGCCCAGCTTGAACGCCAAGCAGATGTCCTCGGGCAGGGTGTGACGCAGGATCCGCGCGTTTTGAGCGACGATCGCGTTGATGTCGACGACCGAGTTGGTGTCGTCGCCCAATCGACCGAGCGCCAACAGCTGGCGCGTGAGCGTGGCGCCGCGAATTGCCTCGGACTTGAGATCGCGCAGCAACTGGCCCGCGCGGGTTTGTTCGTCGATCTCGAGCAGCGCGCTGGTGGCACAGCCGAGCATCGCCATGAGCAGGTTGTTGAACTCGTGGGCGACGCCACTGGCGAGGCGACCGATGACCTCGATCTGCTCGGCGCGCTGCACGTGAGCCTGGAGCTCGCGCCGCTGGCTGACGTCCGTCAACGCCGTGTGACACGAGGGACCGCGCGAGCCTGGCTCGCCGTCGTCGTCCTCGTCGTCGTCGTCGTCGTCGTCGTCGTCAGGGACGCTGTCGAGGCGCATCCACACCAGCTTGCCGTCGGCGCGGTGGATCCCGAGCTCGCAAGCGTGGCGTTGTCCGTCCTGGATGACGTGCTGCAGGTGCGCGTGGAGCAGATCGGCCGAGGCCTGGTGCATCCGGCGCGAGAGCGGCGTGCCGATCAACGCCGCGCGATCGACCCCGAGCAGGGTCGCCGCCGTCAAGTTCGCGGCCTCGATGGTCGAGCCGCGTCCGAGGGTCAGGTAGCCGACGGGTGCTTCATCGTAGAGCTTGCGGTAGCGGTCATGCGACCGCTCGAGCTCCTGCTGGGTCGACCGCAGCTCCTCGTTTTGCAGCTGAAGCTCGATGTGATGGACCTGCAGCTCCTCGTAGAGCGTCGCCGGGTCGCCGTCTGCATGCAATACTGGCGCGGCGCCGCGCCGATCGAGTTGAAGCTCCGCCCGCCAACGCAATTGCTGGTGTTCGTCTTTGTTCAAAGTTTGTTCAGCCGTTTGATCTGCGGCCGCGATGAGAGTGACACCTCAGCCGACTAGATGCAGCGCAAAAAATACGTCACAGCGTCGCAATCGCTCTGATCCGACGGCCAACGCAACGGCGACCGGCGCACACCGCAGGGTCTTCGCGTGTCCACCTCGTAGGTCCGTGGCAGCTTCGACAGCGCTCATCATGAAACGCCCAGGTCTCATCGTGGTCGCCGTCGTGGCGTTGATCCTCGTCATCCTGGGCTCGACCCTCGCTGGCACCTACAACTCGCTGGTCCGCCTCGACGAGGGCGTCGCGGGGCAGTGGGCGCAGGTCGAGAACGCCTACCAGCGCCGGGCCGACCTGGTCCCCAACCTGGTCGCTACCGTACAGGGTGCCGCCGCCCATGAGCGCGAGACCCTGACCGCCGTCACCGAGGCCCGGGCCAAGGTCGGGCGTATCGAGATGCCCGCCGCCTACGAAGATCAAGCGGCGCTCGAGCGCTACCAGGCAGCTCAGGACGAGCTGTCGTCGGCCCTGAGCCGGCTGTTGGTCGTCTCCGAGGCCTACCCGCAGCTTCGCGCCAACGAGAACTTCTTGGCCCTGCAATCGCAGCTCGAGGGGACCGAGAACCGGATCGCCGTCGAGCGCAAGCGCTTCAACGACGCGGCGCAGGCGTTCAACACCAAGCGCGGCAGCTTTCCCACGGTGATGTTCGTCGGGATGTTCGACGACAGGTTCGATCCCAAGGCGTACTTCCAGGCTCAATCTGGCGCCGCGCGGGCGCCGACCGTGAGCTTTTGACGGCCAAACGAGGATGTCCGCCCCCCGCACATCGCTGCTCGCGTGGGTCCTGAGCTGTCTGGTCTGGCTGAGCGTCGCGGCCTCGGCGGCTCGAGCTTCGCCCGAGCTCCCACCGGCTCCGAGCGCGCGCGTGCACGACCAGGTCGGCGTGCTCTCGGAGCCGGTCCGTGCGTCGCTCGACCGCCGCCTCGCGGCGTACGAGGCCACCAGCGGTCACCAGGTCGTGGTCTGGATCGGGCGAACGACCGGCGATGTCCCGATCGAGGACTTCGCGGTTGAGGCGTTCGAGCGCTGGAAGATCGGCCGCGCCGAGCTCGACGACGGGCTCGCCGTGTTCGTGCTGGTCGACGATCGCGCGATGCGGGTCGAGGTTGGCTACGCGCTCGAGCCGATGGCCACCGACTTCGAGGCCTCGCGGATCATCCGATCGGTCATGATCCCGCAGATTGAGCGCGGCGACTGGGACGCTGCGATCGAGGGCGGCGTCGAGGCGCTCGTCGATACGATCGAAGGTCAGCCTGGCGCGCTGCCGAGCGACGACGGACCACCGCAGCGGACGCTCGCCGACCTGTCCAAGCTCGAGCTCGCGGCGATTGCGATCGGCGTCGTGTTGTTCTTGATCTTGCTGGTGACCAACCCGCGGCTGGCGCTGCTGCTGTTGTTCTTCGTGGGTCGCGGTGGCGGCGGCGGTGGTGGTGGCGGCGGCGGCTTCCAAGGCGGAGGCGGTCGGTCCGGCGGCGGAGGGGCGACAGGCCGATGGTGAGGAGCGAGCGATGCTGACCAAGCGCGCGCTGGTCCGGGCGATCGAGCTCCCGACGGTCGAGGCCGCGATCGCCCGGGCCGAGCGGCGAAGCTCGGGTCAGATCCGCGTCTCGCTCGCCCCGCTGTTCTGGGGCAGCGTGCGACGGGCGGCCGAGCGCACCTTCGACCGACTCGAGATCGGCTCGACCCGGGGGCGCAACGGTGTGTTGATCTTCGTCGCCCCCGCGCGCCGACAGTTCGTGGTGCTGGGGGATCGAGGGATCGACGAGCTGGTCGGGCCGCAGCTGTGGGACGAGGTTGGGGTCGCGCTCGGGGTCGCGTTCGCCGAGGGTCGCTACACGCAGGGGCTGACCCACGCGATCGAGACGATCGGCGAGGCGCTGGCCCGGCACTTTCCGGCCGAGTCGGGCGACAGCGTCAATGAGCTGGACGACACCGTGGATCTGCGCGGCGTGTTTGGTTGAGGGCGGGATTGGTCGGACGGTCGTGGGCTGGTCGCCGTCGCGTGGGCGCGCGAAGGTTGATACCGTTGGCCGATGCCCGAGACCCACGAGGGGTTACCGATCCTCCACCTGCGCACGCAGGCCGCGTTCGAGCGGTGGCTGGCGAAACACCACACCCGCGACACGGCCGTGTGGCTGATGTTCGCCAAGAAGAACAGCGCCAGGCAGACCCTGAGCTACGTCGAGGCCCGCGAGGCTGCGATCATCTGGGGCTGGATCGACGGGCTGAAGAACGCCTTCGACGAGGACGGCTACCTGCTGCGCTTCACCGCCCGGCGCTCGCGCTCGAAGTGGTCGCTGATCAATCGTGAGATCGCCGAGCGCTTGCTGGAAGCGGGGCGCATGGCGGAGCCGGGGGTCGCCCAGGTCGACGCCGCCAAGGCCGATGGGCGCTGGGATGCGGCGTATCCGAGCTCGGCGACGATCGAGGAGCCTGCTGACTTTCTCGCGGCGCTGGGTAGGTCGAAACCGGCGAAGGCGTTTTATCCGACGATTAGCCGGGCGGCTCGGTTTCAGATCTTGGTTCGGATTCATGATGCCAAGCGGGCGGATACGCGTAAGCGGCGGATCGAGGGGTTTGTCGCGTTGCTCGCCAATGGCGAGACGCCCTGACATGCTGCGCGCACGAGGTTGCGTCTGGAGGGGTCGTCAGCGGTGCTCGAACGCCTCGAAGAGCTCGCTGACGCGCATCCCAAGCCCCCGCGCCAGCTTCGTCACCGTCAGCAGCGACGGCGAGACCCCCCCACGCTCGAGCCGCCCGATCATATCCTCACCAAGCCCACTGCTCGCGGCCAGCTGCGCTCGCGTCAACCCCCGCTCCTCGCGCAAGCGCTCGACCATCGCACCAAACTCCACGCAAGTCTTGGACTGCTGCTGACCATCATCATCACGCATATCGATCACAGTTTCGCCTTGAAGATACTGGGCAACCCTCCCCAGCCCGATCGTAGACACCGACGCCAGCACGACCACGCCGAGTTCGCGGCGCCGAACGTTGAAGCGCCGACCGGGGATCACCACGCCAGTGAGCGCGTCGGCGAGCGCATCCATGCTCGCAAAGCGATCGACGGGCTCGAGCGCGAGTCCTCGCAGCAACACCCGCTCGAGCTGCTTGGAGATCCCAAAGCACCGTCTCGACTTGACGGGCGCGCGCGCGCGAACACAACGCCGTGAGACCCACGACCGATCATGTGGATCACCTCGTAGCGGCCCAGCGTCGGCGGTGAACCGTCATCGGGCCACAGCTGCGCGGGGTCGGGCCGCGGCGCGCTGCTGCGGGTTGGCTCGGTGTCGTCGGCCGGCTCGAACTCGTCGCCCCAAGGTTCAGTAGCGATCGTCATGTTCGTGTTGGCAGCGGCTCGTGTGGTCTGGACGGCGCCGGCGAGCGTGAGCGGGCATGGCTCGTCGCTCCGCTGGCGTGGCCAAGCAGTACCTCGGTGCCCGAGGTCTTGCCCTCGCGGTCCGGTAAGCCGCGCTCGGCGATCTCGGCGAGCAGCGACTGCGCCGTCCAACGCTCGAGGCCCAGGAGCCGCACGAAGAAGCCAGAGCTGAGCTGCTTGTAGCTGACGCACGGGTTGGTGTTGTCGCGGACTTCTGCGGCCGGGTCACTCTCCGGCAGATAGATCATCGGATGTTTCGTTTCAGAGAGATTCAAAAAATCCGCAGCCGCCGTTCTCGCCGTGTGGCTCACCAAACCGACCAACGCATGATACCCGCACAGCGCGCATTTTTCGGTTGCGCACGATCATCCTCCAAGTAGCGTTGCCCTCGTGCAAGCAAAGCAAGCCGTATGGAACGCTGCTGTATTCGGTCTGATTGGTCTGACCGGCTGTACGGAGGATCCCATTGACCCAATTGGCGGAACCGCGAGTACGGCTGGCACGGATGATGGGATCGTCCCCTTGGATCCGCCGGGTGGGGATTGTTTGCTCGACCTGTACGACCCCAACGACTCGCCGGAGGCGGCCACGCCGATCAACGCCACGATCACCCGGACCGCGAGGCTGTGTGCGTGGGATGACGAGGCCGACTGGTGGACCTTCACGCTGACCGAACGAAGCTACGTTGGGATCGAGGTGCGGTTCACCAAGAATGCCCAGGACGTCGCGCTGGAGCTTTGGGACCAGGGCAGCAGCGCGATGATCGGTCGGTCGGAAGGTGGCGCCGAGATTCAGGTGATCCACGAGCTGCTCGAGCGTGGCACCTATACGATCCTCGTCGAGAGAGTCGCGGGCAATCCGACCTATACACTCGAGACGTACGCGCTCTCGACCGCGACGCCGTATGCGCCGCCCGACGGCGCCACACGGGTGTTCTGTCCGCGCTTCGACCTCGATGATGGCTACACGGACGCAGCCGCGAAAGCCGGCGTCTTCGAAGACTATGGCCTGGGGACTCGCCGGACCGCTGGCAGCCCAACGGCATGCTAGTGCGCGTGCTCGATCAGGACGGAACCGTTCGCCGCGGCTGGGGCCCCCTCGACGCCAACGGGTGCACACCACCGATCTCGACTCCGTCGCCCACCGATACGCAGTTCGTGCTGCAGTACGCGCTCTGGTCCCACTTCGAGCGCTCGCCCGAGCCCGACACGTTTGTGTTGGTGTACGACTGTGAGCAACTCGAACCTTGCACGCTGCCGCGGCCCTATGTTGGCTGGACAACGGCGCAAGGACCCATGGTGCAGGAGACCAGTTTCATCGCGTCGGCCGACGTGGGCCAGGAGTTCCGCGAGGAACTGCTCGTGTACTGGGCCAGCGCGTTCGCAGAGTCACGGATCTCGATGGGCATGGAGGCGCACATCTACGCTCGCGTGCTCGGCGCGGCTGACCTCGGGGGTGGTCAAGTCTTGGCTTGCCCAGACGGGTACTGTCCCAACGGCACTACGTGCGAGACGGACCTCGAGGCTTCCCCGTTCGACCACTGCCGACCCAAGACAGCTGGAACTACAAACGTCGGTGGCCACCCAACCCTGGACATCGCCGCCGGCGCCGTCGACGGCGAAAAGTTCAGTGGTGCTCCCGAGAGTAAATTCACGATCGCCCACGAACTGGGCCATGTGCAGACGATCTGGGTATCCGGCTCTGGCACGACGATGGTGAACTCCAACTACGACTGGTGCTCCGTCATCAACGGCGGTGGCAGCAACCACACCGCCAACTCGCCTGAGTGGCAGAGCGCCGCTATCGTCGAGGGTTTTGCGGACTTCTACGCGGTCGCTGTATATAACCAAATCGAGAGTGGCGCTTGGTTCTTCGAGGAAGATGTCGAAAATGACACCCAGCGCTATCAGGCACAGTGCCAGGCCAGCCTCGACAAGCTAGCGACCAAGGGATTGTGCCAGCAACCCGGCGACGCGACGATGTGCTCGGACGCAGGTGGCAGCAACGAGATCGACTGGGCAGGAGCGCTGTGGGACTTTACCAAGGTCGTCGGGGCGTCCGAACTTGCGGCCGTGCTAAAATTGCTCAACGATGCGGGTATGTCGGGCGGCTGGGATCCCGGTTCCACGTCTATCGACGCGTACAACAACATCTCGCAGGCAGCTAGCCTGCGCTTTCCCAACAATGGAGCAGACTTCAATGCAGCCGCACAAGCCAACGGAACCAATCGCTGATCCCACCTGGTCCTCATTCGGCGCAGCAGCCACGGCCTTCCTGTATTTCCTCATGCTCGGTTGCTCGCGCCCGCACCCCACCGAGGGCGAAGCCGGCGCCGAAGGCCTGCCGGATCTCCCTACCGATCTTCCGAGCGAACCGACCGTTTTTGAGGGACTCCTCTACGGCGTCAATTTCGAAGCTGCACCGACTCAATTCAGGGAATGTGAGTCGGACGAGACTTTTGAAATAGGCTACCCGGGGTCGCAGAGCGTGCTGGAGGGATCGTGCGATGGCGTGTACACTCGCATTCGCGGCCGACTCGATCGCAGCTTTGACCCCCCACGGCTCTTTCCCCACGAGACGCTCGAAGCGCGCTGGTGTGAGTCGTCGGATTGCGTATCTCTTTGCCTTCCGACGTATAATAGTTGCTACGCCGAGTTGAAGACGCCCGAGTGCTACCCAGTGCTTGGCACGGCCCACCACTGCACTGGAGACTCTCACTGCAAGCCGGTCCGCTTCGATGCCACACAAACAGCCGGATGGATGCACCACCAGTGCCACACGTTGCTGGGCCAAGGGGTCGAGGGCGACGCGTGCGACTTCCCCTCCGCGCCGGGCGACGTCGACACTTGCGCCTACGGCTACCGCTGCTGGAATCCGGAAGGTGACATCGCGGCCCCTGGGATCTGCGCGCCCTACTGCGATGCAACTGGCAAGCTAGGTGACGCGTGCGACGGCACGTGTGTCCTGTGCAGCTCCAGCGACCGGTGGGGCCTGTGCATGACCGGTTGCTCCGGCGACGAGTGCAACGTCGACGAGTTCTGCTGATCGAACCCGCGCTCATTAACTCGGCGCTTCCATGCAGAGAAGCTCCGAGACCCGCCGACGAATCTTCTCCATTCCACGGAAGTAGGTAACGCGCTCGGTGACCACGGGCCTGTTTGTAATGTTGGCGATCTCACTGAATGCCAGCCCTTCCACGCTCCGCAGCAGCACGACGACACGCTCGACCGTCCGCAGCTCGCCGAGCGCTTGCGAGGCGACGCGCAGGATCTGCCGGCGCGCTGCTGCTGAGCTCGGGCTCGTTCGGTTGTCGGCGAGCGCGAGGTCGCCGAGATTGCCGAGCAGGGCAGACGCACCCGTGAGCGGCACGGTGGGTTTGTGGCGACGGGCTCGAATGAGCTCGTGAAAGATCGCCACCCGCAGGTACGGCCGCACCGATCCGGTCCAAGGGACAGGTGGCGGACTGGAGATCATGGCGAGCATCACGTTCTGGGCGACATCGGGGGCCAGGTCGCCAGCACCTAGCTTGCTGGCGTAGACTTCAGCCCACGCCGAATGTCGCTTGGCGAACGTGGCCTCGGCCTGCCGATCACCTTCACGCATGCGCGTCACCAACTCCGCGTCCGTGGGTCCAGGCTCCATCCCCCTTCCTATCACACCGCAGTGACCCGTGGAAGACGAAGACGAGGACGAGAACATCCGCTCGATCGATCGCTACTTCGCGGGCGAGGTCGTGCTGCGTCGACTGGGCCGGTCGCCTACACCGGTCGTCGTTGGTGATCGCTACGAGTTGATGCGCACGATCGGCTTTGGCACGTATGGGAGGGTCTACGAAGCGTTCGATCATGACCTCCGCCGACGGGTCGCGCTGAAGGTGCTGGACCTCGGGGATCGTGATGTCGCGATGCGGGAGGGCCAGCTGCTCGCCGAACTCCACCATCGCAACGTCGTCTCGATCTTCGAGCACGGCATCGGGCCCGACTACCGCTACTTCGTGCTAGAGTTGCTCGAGGGGCCGACGCTGCGTGCCTGGTGGGCCGACGAGAGCCCCAAGGAGATCGTCGCCAAGTTCATCGAGGTCGCGCATGGGCTCGCGGCGGTTCACGCCAAGGGGCTGGTCCATCGCGACTTCAAGCCCAGCAACGTCCGGATCGGCTCCGAGGGTCAAGCTGTCATCGTCGACTTCGGCCTCGCTCGCCACCTCATCACGCTCACGGCCGACCTGGATGAGCTGGGGATCTTCGTGGGGACGGTCGACTACGCGCCACCCGAGCGACTGGTCGGCCTGCCAGGCGACGAGCGCTCGGATCAGTTCTCGGTCTGCGTTGCGCTGTGGGAGGCGCTGAGCGGCACCAACCCGTTTGGTCCCTGCCTGGAGGCCACGGTGCCGGTCAGCCGGTTCCGATCCATACAGGCACAGGCCGAGCTGTTGGGCAAACCTCGCGGCTCACGGCATGTCGTTCGTGCGGTTCGGCGGGGGCTGTCCGTCGGAGCGTACGATCGGTTCCCCAGCATGGACGCGTTGGCGGCAGCACTGGCTCCGCCGCCACGCAGGTGGCGTTGGCGCCATCTGATCGCAGCAGCGCTTGTCGGGGTCATGGTCGCGTGCGTGGTGATGCAGTTGTTGCCGATGGCTTCGCGCGGTGGGGGGTCGGTGGAGTTCGTCGCCAACGCGCGGATGCGTTGGCTCGGGCAGGCGGCCGTTGTCGCTGCCCGAGAGGGGAACGTGGATGGAGCGTTGTGGCGCCTGGAGGAGGGCCAACGCTCCGAGCGCACCGAAGAGTCATCTCGTGCGCTGGCATTGGCGAGTCGATCCGTTGCGGTCGAGTTCGAGCAGACCCTGCTATTCGAAAATGCCCTAGATGCGTGGCATCTAGTTGCTCTTTTCGCCCGAGATGCCAGCGATAGCGATCTCGAGAATCAAGCCCGAGATCGGGGTTACTCGGCCGCGATCGCCATTCACAAGGCCTCTGCATTGAAGCAAGTGACGGTACCATCCTCGTTACAGACTCCATCATGGCACCAATAGAGAACTCCGCCGCAGCCACCACCCGGCCAGCACGGCCCACCGCTCTCACAACACATGGAATACTCCTGCGGATTATCGTGCGGCACGTAGTCGATGCATAACCCCGCTGCGCATGCATCGCCGAGCGGCGCGTAGGCAGAAACCTGCCCTGTTTGTGGATCAACAATCTCCCCATAGACCACGTTGAACGCCCGGCTACCCGATGGACACGGCGCCGTCCCTTTCACATGAATCGCATTGCTACTTGGGTTGTAACAGACATCGGCGAACAGTTTCGGCACGTTCGCGGAAGTGTACTCGCACGCGCCAGGAACGGAGGTACACAGGTAGCTGTACTCGGCGTCTGCCGTGAGTGGTATGGCGATGAGAACCAGGGTGAGCAGGGTGAAGACGGTCGGACGGCGCATGAGGGCAAGACTACTCCCGAGGCCGCGCCTGTGTCCGTCTCGACCGGCGGAAAGCGCCGAACGCCTGAGTGAGAACTACGTGGCGCGGGTCGGGCCGTTCGTTCTCACGAGGCGCGGTCGATGACCAGGGTCGCCAACGCTCGCTCCTCAACCGCAAAAAATGCAGCAGTTCCGCGGCTGAAATCCCTTTGAATGGGGGCGAGCAAACCTCTCCAGGAAACACGTCGCTCAGCCGCTCGGCGTCGCCACCACGAGCCCAGATCTCGGCTCGCACGGTTCATCTGGCCCATGTCCAGCAGCGGCTCGGGGGTCAGCCTTGGCCGCGCGAAGACTCGGAGTCAGCGGGCAGACAGTTCAGCGTGCAACGCGCCATGCACGGAGCGCGAAGAATGCGGCGGCGGTGCAGTGTACGCTCGGGTGCGCGCGCGGCACACGCTCGAGCAGGGAAAATAGTCTGCCCGCGCCCAGTCGCCGCCGTCAGACCTATTCCATAGTACCCTTGGCGGCCGTCTGTGCCGGATTTGGCGACTCGCGAGTCGCACCGTTCTGCCCCCGCCCCTCTCGCTTCCGAGTGTCGGCTTGTCGGCGAGAGGGCCCCGACCACTCACCGACGAGAGCCTAGCTGTCGGCGACGCCAGTTCACCCATTCCCGATCGAGTTCCCACTCGATCGGGACGCCACACGCCCCGATCCGAGCGACTCCGATCTCGCAGATCGACGCTCACGCCCACTTCGCGCCAAGGATTGACTCGCCGTCGGCCGCGAGAGACCAAGATCGGGCGAGTGCATACTCGATCGCGGGGGCGCGCAGCCATTTCCGACCAAACTCGAAGCAGCTCGGCGGCCTCGGCAGGCCCGATCGCACCAAGTCCCAAGTCGCTCGCGTCAGCGTGGACCCCTTTTCGGGGCCTACGACTCTCGCGGAGCTGCGGCCAACCGCCTCGACGCGAGTCGCTTCTCGGTCGGGAGAGCGGCAGACCCGTTCCGGATCAGCTCCGCTCTCGATCGGGAGAGGGGCGGACCCCTTCCGGATCAGCTCCGTTCTCGATCGGCAGAGGATCGGACCCGCTCCGGAGCAACTCGACTCGTATCGTGAGGATCCCCGGGCCCGTCCCGGACAACTCAGCTCTCAGCTCGCACGGGTCAAACCCCTCTCAGCACCAAATCAGCTCTCGATCGGGACCCGCCTGAGCGCGCGTCCAACAATCCGATTCTCGAACGAGACCCGCGTGACCGCGAGCCGCTCGTCTGTATTCTGGGTTGCGAGCGGCCCAACGCCCGCGAGCTCGAGTCGCAACTTCATCCGCGCGATACGCGACTGGCGAGTTTTGGACCAAAACGGAGTGAGCTGATAGTCTCGCCTCGCTGTGAATGATTTCGATCTCTCGATCTACTACCCGATTCCACTGCTCACGACGGAAGGCTACGTATCCCTGTGCAAGACGCTGCTTGGCGTGGACCTTGGGCAAGTGCCGCCGCAAGTGACGGCCACCCGAAATGACCTCGCCGCGGTCCTTGCTGAGGTTGAGGCCGGGCTGGTCGCGCGAATCGACGAGGATCTCAGCACTCGCCGCGAGCAGGCGTTCGATTCGTTGGTGGATCGGGTCTGGCTCGAGCTGCGCGAGCGCCTGGAGTTCTACACGATCTATCAACACGATGGTGCGGCCATGTTCACTGAGGAAGATCGAGCCGGGCTCGAGCTCGACGAGCGAATCAGTCAGGCCCGCACGGCGGCCGAGATACGCGAGCGCATGTTCAGCGACGGAACTGACTTCCTGCGCGCCGTGTACCCCCAGCAAGCCACACATATGGCCGCTCGGCTCGATTGGCTCGACACCAAAGACTTCGACGGCGAGACCCTCGCTACCCTGGTGGGTGACGAGCTGGCGACCCTGCTAAAGACCTGTCAAGCCCGCTATGAGGCCATGGTCAGCGGACGGAGCTCGCGGGACGGCAAGTCCAGCGCGGATCTCCGAGAGCTCCGCAATCGCCTGCGCCGTCAGCTGTACGCGTACTGTGGCGGAGTCGGCACGATGTACGACTTCAAGAAGCCCGAGACCGCGAAGATCGTGGAGGTGGCGTTGCGGCCGATCCTGGTGATGCGCGCGCAGGCGCGACGCAAGCCTGGTGCTCCCGGAGTTGACGGCGAAGTCGTCGCCGACGGCGAGGCCGATCTCAGTGAAGTCGAAGCGTCGCCCGAGCCTGCCGCCGACGTTGAAGTGACCGAAGACCTGCCCGCCGAGGGCTAGCCGCGGCGCTCTCCGCCTGTAGCTGCGCGGCAACATCAGCGCGTGACAGCAACGCGCTGATGCTGGCATGGTCCAGCATGGCCACGCCCAACTCTGCCCGCCCTCAGCATCGCGCTGTTGCGCTGTTGATGCTGCTGACCGTCGCGGTGTGGCTATCCATCGCTCCCCAAGCCCGCGCGACGCCACTCGCGGGCTCTCTGCTGCAACACACCCTGCTCGCAGGTCTCAACGCAGGCGCCCCTTCACCCCAGCGCACGGCGTCGTCGCCGGTCGGCACGCTACCTGGCAGCTTCGTCGTCGATGATCGCGGCGCTGCCCGCTACTCGATCCCGCTCGACCTCCCGCCAGCCGCCCGCGGACTCGAGCCCGCGCTGTCGCTCGAGTACGACAGCCAGCTCGGTGACGGACCGCTCGGCGTCGGCTGGGCACTGGGCGGCGGCAACTCGGCGATCACCCGCTGCGGCCACACGCTCGCGGAGGACGGCGAGCTCGCGCCCGTGCGCATGACCAGCGACGACGCGCTGTGCCTCGACGGCCAGCGCTTGATGCTCGTCGACGGGGCGCCATTCGAGATCGGCGCGACCTACCGGCCCAAGCGCGACGACTTCTCTCGCGTGCGCGTCGTCGCCCAGGTCGACGCGGACGGCTCGAACACCTGCCATGGTGGGTATGGGTTCGAGGTGCGTCGGCGCGATGGCACGATCGCAACGTACGGGTGCCGCCGCGACGCGACCGTGACTACGCACCTCGGCGCCAGAACTTGGTCGCTGGCGCAGCTGCGTGGTCGCTTTGGCAACGCCGTCAATTACCACTATCGCTACGAGACCACCCCGGTGCTCGGCCCGAATGCGCAGATCATTGGCGAGGCCGACGTCGAGCACTATCTCAGCACGATCGACTACGGCGCACACCTGGGCCTGCACACCAGCACCCGCCACGTGCGGCTGGACTGGGAGACACGGCCGGATCCCTCGCAGGGCTATAGCCTTGGCGCGCCGCAGCGGCAGTCGTCGCGCCTTGCGAGGGTCACCAGCTTCGCGGCCAACGGGCTGGCGTATCGCTATCAGCTGACCTACGCGAACCCGAGCATCACCGGGCGCAGCCTGCTCCAGGCCGTTCAGCAGTGCGACGCCAAGCAGGTCTGCAAGCCTGCGACGCGGTTCGAGTGGGAGCCCGGAGAGCACGGGTTCGAGCCCACGCCCGGCGAGGTCAACTTCGCCGAGCGGGCCTTCTTTCCGTTCATGCTGTTCCCCAACAATGAGCAGTATGTGGTCGATCCGTTCGCGGAGCTCATGACCCTGCTCGACGCCAACGGCGACGGGCGCACGGACATGTTCTTGTCGGCGGGCGACGGCACGTCCAACCTCCCCGAGCATCGCGGCTGGGAGACCTGGACCTCGCAGCCGGGCGCGCACGGACAGGACTTCGAGTACTGCGGATCCACGCGGCCCAACTTTCAGCAGTGCGCGGCCGACGGGCACTATCTCGTCTACGAGAGCGAGCGCAGCGGCTTGCTGGCGCTGGGCTCCCACGCCAGCAACGGCCCGGCGGTGCCGCCGATGTTCGCGACGGACCATGACGGCGACGGCCGCGACGACGTTTATGCGCTCGGTGACAATGTGCCGATCCCGGGTTTGCCTCCGGCGGGTCGCAGCTTCTTCATCGCCCGCAGCCTGCCCGAGGGCGGCGTCGACCAATTCGAGTTCGACCCGGGCGCCGGGCTGATCTGGCTGTTCAGCGGCGCGGATCAGACTGGCGATGGCCTCGGCGATCTCCTGTTTTGTGCTGGCGACGCCGACCTCGAGGAGCCCGAGCTCGGCACCGGGCGCTGGTTGTTCGCGCCCAACGTCCCGGGCGTCGGGTTCAACGCCAACGCCGTCTACGACACTGGCCTGGTCTGCTCGAGCTACGACAAGCTGCTGCATCTCGATCACGACGGCGACGGCCTGGCCTCGCTGTTGGTGATCCCGGCCTGGGACGCCGCCCAACACAAACGGATCCCCTCGAAGGAGTGGTCCGACTACGCGGCGCTCGAGCTCGATCCCCACGCCGACTGGGCCGGCTCGCTCGCGCCGACCGGGCTCCCGCCAGACCTCGCCCAGCGCTGGCGGGCGAGCCTCGCGGGCCACTACAACAACTCCGATATTGACGACGACTTTCCGCGATCGAACCAGGGCTTTGGCGTTGACCGGGTCCTGGACCTCAACGACGACGGCCTGCAGGACATTCTGCGCTATGAGCTGCACGGCGGCGACGGGCCCGATCAGCTCGAGCTGATCTACGACACGATCGTCGTCGATGATCCCCCGTTGCCGGAGTGGGGCGGCGTTCGGATCTGGCTCAACACTGGCGCCGGGTTTGTCGACGGCGGCTGGTTGATGCAGTCGGAGGTCGAGGGCAATCGATCATTCGCGCGCTACCTGGCCTCGGGGGTGCTCGATTATGACGGCGACGGGGTGCTCGACTACCTCACGCCGGTCGACGATCCAGACGCCAGTGACTGGGCCTGGACTGTGTGGATCAGCAACGGCGACGGCAGCTTCGACGAGCTGCCGGTCTCGCTCGATCTGATGCTCAGCGACATCTACACGAGCCCGCGGGCCAGCACCGCGTTTGATCTGACCGGCGACGGTCTCCACGACGTCGGCGTATTCACGTCGCTTCGCTGGTCGCTGCGTGAGCGCGTGGGCGAGGTGCCCGACAAGCTCGTGCGGATCGAGAACGGACTCGGCGCCTGGATCGACGTCAGCTACCGCTCGATCACCGACTACGACGCGCCAAGTCCGATCTACGCGCTGGATCTGGACAGCTGCGCGTACCCGCGGCGCTGCGAGCGAGACCCGCGGATCGTCGTGGACGCCCACCGGCTCGACAGCGGCGGTCAGCTGGTGCCGCGCCGCTTCGAGCACCGCTATGGAATGGCCCGCAGCGATCGTGAGGGCCGGCGCGGCCTTGGCTTCGTCTCGCACGAGACGATTGAGTACGACGAGGATCATCAGCCGATCTACCGACGCCGCGTCGGCTACAGCCACACCTACGCGCCCGAGCTCCGCGACTTTCCCTATACCGGGATCCCCGCGACGATCACCGAGGATCAGCGCGACGCACAGACTGGCCAGCACCTTGTCACGCACATCAAGCGCATCTTCGACTATGTCGAGACCGAGCCCGGCTATCACCCCTACGTCTCACAGCAGATTGCGCGCAGCTACGAGCTGGAGACCTGCGCCGACACCTTTTGTGAGGTCGACGAACTCGACGAGGACCAGCGGATCAGCGACGTCGTCGACACGATCTTCGAGCTCGACGACTACGCCAACCCAACCTTGTGGACGACCTCGATCGACGCGGGCGACAAGACGCTCACCTATCGGCACGAGCAGGGCCACATCAATGACGGCGACTCATGGTTGCTCGGCCTGCCGATCTTCGAGCGCACCTATTTTGTCGAGCTCGGCCAGACCACCCGCGAGCGCGAGTGGATCGCCAGCTACGATCCAGACACCGGGGCGCTGCAGACCCACACGCTCGAGCCGACCCGGCCCGAGCTGTTCTTGCACACGACCCGCAGCTACGACGCTCACGGCAATCTGGTCAGTCAGACCGCGACTGACTTCGCGGGTGAGCAGCGCAGCAGCACGGTGAGCTACGACGACGAGGGCGTGTTTCCAGTCCAAGGCGTCGACGCGCTCGGGCACAGCTCCGAGCTGCGCTGGGATCCCGGCTTGGGTGTGGTGATCGAGGCGAGGGATCCCAACGGCCTGCGCAAGGTCGCCGACTACGACGGGCTTGGCCACGTCACGGGCTTGCGCAGCTTCGCCGGTCAGGTCCCGCGCGGCGACGACACCACATTCAGCTATCAAATGCTGGGGCCGAACTTCAACAACGCGGTGCTGGAGATCCGGCAGGAGACCGCGGGTCACGGCTACGACGTCGCTCACTATGATCGGTTGGGTCGCGTGATCAAGACCCGCAGCCCCGGGCACGACGGCGTCGCGCGTGATGTGACGACCCGCTATGACCGCCTGGGCCGGGTGACGCACGTCAGTCTGCCGACGATCTACGGGCTGCCGCCCGACGGCCATGATCGCTACGAGTACGACTTTGCGGACCGGCTGATCCGCCACCGGTTGCCCGACGACGTCAGCGAGTCGTGGCTGCACCACGGGCTCGAATTGGTGCACATCGACACGGGCGGAATGATCGAGGTCACCCGCCGGGATCTGGCTGGCCGCGTGGTCCAGAGCGTGCGCGCGCTCGGGACTCCCGACGAGGAGCAGCTGTGTTTCGACTACGGCGGCTGGGAGCTGACCACGCACGTCCGGCCCGACTGCGTGGGTCGGGCGGCGTTGAGCGTGGATCAGGGCGAAGCACCGCCGACGATCAAGCGCTTCGTCCACGATGATCTCGGCCGGCTGATCTCCAGCCACGACCCCAGCGAAGGTCTGCGCAGCTACTTCTACAATGGTCACGGCGAGCTCGCGCGCTACGTCGACGGTAACGACAACGAGGTCGCGCTGGAGCGCGACGCGCTCGGTCGCGTCATCATGCGCAGCGACGTCGACGGTTTGACCACCTGGAGCTTCGACCAGGACTTCATCGGTGAACTCGACGCCAGCCTGAGCCCCGACGGTCACGAGCAGCTGCTCGCGTACGATGACTTTGGCCGGCTCGAGACGCTCACCAAGGTGATTGCGGGTGAGAGCTTCGAGCTTGGTTTCGCGTATGACGATGTTGATCGCCTCGCGGAGATCCACTACCCGCACAGCGATCTGCTGCCGTCGTTTTGGGTCCGCAACGCGTACACCAACCATGGCCAGCTGCGCGAGGTTCGAAGCGGACCGACCGACGCGCTGCTGTGGCGAGTGGATGATGTCGACGCGCTCGATCGCGTGACGGTGGAGCAGTTCGGCAACGGGACCACCACGCAGCGCAGCTATGATCCGCTGCGTCCGTTCACCCAGACGATCGAGACCAACTCGGAGCTGGGCGGCGCGCTGCAGTCGCTCGCGTACACATGGAACCACGACGGCACGCTCGAGCGCCGCGAGGATCTGCTCCACGCCCAGCACGAGGCGTTCGAATACGACTTTCTGCACCGCGTCGCTGCCGTCCACACGGGCAACGGTCAGCAGAGTCATGATCGACACTTTGCCTACGACAGTCTGGGCAATCTGGTGTTCGCCACTGATCGGGGCGAGTACGAGTATGACAGCAATGGCCGACTCGCGGTCGCCGACGCGAGCGGTCACGAGTGGGACGGCAACGGCAACCTGCTCGCCCGCACGGGCGCACGCGCGATCACGCTGAGCTACACCGCATTCGACAAGCCGGCCGAACTCGAGACCCAGGCGGGGGCGAGCAGCTTCGAGTACGACGCCGATCAAGAGCGGGTCTATCGCTACAGCGAAGCCGACGCGCGCGAGAGCGTCTACGTCACCGAGCTGTACCAGCGCCACCGCGACACGCTCGGCGGCGAGACTCAGCACCACTACTACGTGCCCGGGCTCGAGCGGATCGTCGCCACCGTCGTCGACACTGACGACGGGCTCACCGCCACCCGAGCCACGCACTACCTGCACACGGATCACCTGGGATCGACGGACGTCGTCAGCGACGAGCTCGGCGTCGTGGAGCAGCGCATGTCCTTCGACGTGTGGGGCAAGCGACGCGACGCCGAAGACTGGAGCTTGCCCGACGAACTCGCGGAGCTCGGCGCCGTCAACCTCGGGTACACCGGGCACGAGGCGCAGGAAGACGGTGGCCTGCTCAACATGGGCGGGCGGATGTACGACCCGCAGCTCGGGCGGATGGCCAGCGCGGATCCCTTTGTGGTCGCGCCCAACAGCGCGCAAGGGTGGAACCGCTACGCCTACGTGCTGAATCAGCCGCTCTCGCTCACGGATCCGACCGGCTTCGAACCGACGGGCGCGCCACCGGAGGCCGGCGGCGATCCGCAATCAGGTAGCGGTGATCCCCCGCGCGGAGCGAGCGGCATGGTCGGCGTCAGCCAGACCAACCAGGCCCCGACCAGCGGCAACCGCACCACGCACGGCGGCACGTCGGAGCCGCGCGCCAACCAAGGCGCGGGCGAGCAAGGACCCGGCGCGCCCGGCAAGCCACCGCGGGTCGACGGCCTCCCCAGCGGACCGACCGTCTCCGGGCTGATCGCGGGGTACATGCTCGATGGCCTCAAGGCGCTGAATCCGGGGACCGGGGTGAGCAAGCCGCACACCCTCGAGGGCTTCACCGACGCGATGCTGCCGCACGAAGGGCCCTCGCAGGAGCGACGCCGCCTGAACGTGTCGGCCGAGACTGCCGACCGGGTCTCGCAGACGATGCAGGACCCGCCGACCTACGTCGTGATCTCGATCGAGATGACGCTGTTCTTCATCGGCGGGGACGCTGAGGCGGTGGGGGCGCTGATCGAGGGCGGTGTCGAGATCGTCGCACGACGTGGAGGCAAGGAGGCGCTACCTCTCGTCGCCGGTGTTCTAAAGAAAAAGAAGAAAAACGCAGCGACGAGTACCGCTGGCGGTAAAGTCTATCGCGTGCCAGGAGAGAAGACCCCTAGCGGAAAACCCTACATCGGGCGCACCAAACAGAAAAATCCTGGGAAACGCGGTCGCAGGGACGGCCGAGATCGGCGTGGTGCCGATGTGATCGACAGCTATGACCCAAGTGACACTGTCGCGGGTCGGCGCGCTGAACAAAACGCTATCAACCGTGAGGGCGGAGTGAATGATCTTGACAACAAGCGGAACGAAATTCGCCCTTCGAAGTGGAGCGAGAATGACATCCTTCCCCCCTGAAGTCAGCGTTCACTCGTTCTGGGCCTGGTTCGAGACTGTCGCGCCTATCCTCGCACAGAACTTCGAGAATCCGCAAATCCACGAAGAGCTCGATCGCCAGGTCTCGCGGCTGGGTGGAATGACCTGGGAACTAGGTCCCGGGCACGCCGCGCAGAACGCTCTCACCCTGACCCCCGACGGTGATCCAGACTTGCTCCGAGCCACCAAGCACATCGTGGCGCTCGCGCCCTCGATCCCGAACTGGGAGTTCCATCCCGCGAAACCACCCAAGGAGTGGGCGCTAACATTTTCGCTCGAGACAGAGGGCGAGACCGTCGTCGACGTGGACGCCAACCGTTGGCGCTACGTCCTGCTGCGCTTCCCCGACAGCACGTTTGATATCCTCCTCAGGCAGGACGGGACTGAACTCCATGATGATGACGACCGGTATGTCGCTGCAATCATCGTCCTCGACGGGCTACTCGGAGAAGAAGCACGGATGTCTTTAGTCGGGTCAATCGAACTCGTTGATGCGTTCTCAGCGGAGGAACTAGCCAGGGTGACACCGATCTCCGAGCTTCCTCACCACCTCATGTCACTCCTGAACAGGAAGGCTCCGCCGTGAAAACGACAGTTGAACCACACTTTAAGTCCTATGTTTGCACCCATGCATTCAGTGGTGAAGGTCCGGTGTTGCTCGTATCACGCCCTGAGGGAGACTGGTGCTTCTCATGTCGGAACGAGCACGAGGACGACGCATCAGCATACCGCGTCGTCGGAGTCGGCCACATCTTCAACGCCGACTCAACGATCAACACTGTGCTTGACCTCGCGCCCGGATGGGACGCGGAGCGAGCTGTGCTGGACCAAACCTGGCGTCGTAGTCCGATCCCCGAGCAAGAGTAGGCACTCTCGGTAGCCGTCAGACTGATCGCGCCACTGCTCACCCGCGGAGGCCCCCTCGGACTCAGCTACGTGTCTGAACTCACGTCTAGTCCTTGATCAAGCGCAGCGGGCCGAAGAGAAGCGAGCCACGCTCCGCAGACACAGGTTTCCGACTACGGGGGTCGGTGCTCCCCGCGGACCTCTTGTTTTTCGACCAGACCTCCTTCGTAGGGTGAGG
>NZ_PVNL01000004.1 GCF_002994635.1 Enhygromyxa salina
GGGACGGCGACGGCGACCCGATCACCTACGACGCCTGCGACTTCCCCAACGACGGACCCTGGGTCGAGATTGAGTACTGGCAGCTCGGCTCGGTCAGCTCGCCCTCGTGGTCCTACTCCGACACCCCAGGCTGGGGCGAGCCAGAGTGGGCGTGGGGCCAGGAGTCGTGGCCGGAGATCTTCGAGTTCGGTGGCAACTCGATGACCAACGATCCGATCGGGATCGTCGCGTCGATCTCGGGCACGTGGCAGCTGATGATGGGCCTGCAGGATCTCGTCGACTACGACTACGCGACCGTGTGCATCGAGGGCCGCAGCATCTCGGTCGGCTCGTCGGCGACGATGGAGGTCAGCAACCCGCTCAACGGCTGCGGGGTGCCCGACGCCCAGATCTCGCACTCGTGGGAGGTCCACAAGGTCGGCGTGGATCTTGGCAACTGCCTGGTGCCGGGCGCGGCGACCCAGGCGGTGCGCATCGATCCGTGGGGCGGCAGCGGCAAGGTCGGGCTCAAGCGCGTGCGCGTGACCCTGCATGGGGCCGTCTACTGACATGCGCACGCGGACACGGGTCGCCTGGGTGTTCGTGGTCGCGGTCCTGAGCGGCTGCGTGCCGGAGTGCGGCGGTCTGTTCCCCAAGTGCGAGCAGCGGTGCAAGGAGACCGGGGAGTGCGGGCGGCGGACCTACAAGGCCGGCGACGCGTACGCGCGCTGCTTCGTGCGCTCGTCCGATGACTGCGCGAGCTCGAAGCTCTGCGCGGATCAGGGCAGGTGTCACCTCTACGATGGCATCGAACCAGGCCGCTGCGTGGCGTTGACCGACGCAGACTGCCGCGCGTCCGAGCAATGCAAGACCGAGGCAAAGTGCAGCCTTGGTGTCCGGGGCGAGTGCGTGATTCAGCCCTCGGGGTGCCAGCGGACCGAGGGGTGCGAGCGCGACGGCACGTGCGTGTATCAGACCGGGGGGCGCTGCGTGAAGGGAGAGCTCGACTGCACGTTTGCGTGCCGGCTCGAGGGCGCGTGCTCGCTCGTGGACGGGTTCTGCGTGGCGACGGAGCCGACGCACTGCGAACGCAGCAGCGACTGCCGCAAGGCAGGCCAGTGCACGCTGGCGGGCGATCACTGCGTGGCCGGGAGCCCGGCCGAGTGCGAGGCGTCGAGCATGTGCGAGATGAACGGCTGGTGCGTGCCCGTGAGCGGGGGCGAGGGCTGCTACGACGGCCGGACCGAGTGCGGGCAGCTGTGCTGGGAGCGAGGCGACTGCGCGCGGATCGACGGCACCTGTCAGCCGACCGACGCCTCAGCGTGTGAAGCGTCGCTCGCCTGCATCGTCCAGGGGCGCTGCTCGGTCGTGGGCCGACCCGCGGTCATGTGTGGCGCCGGCGATGCGGGCAACTGCGAGCGCAGCCTCGAGTGCAAGGCGTTCGGACGCTGCGAGAACAAGGGCATCGCCTGCGCCCATGATCGCGGACGGAGCCCGAGCAGCGTGGTCGGCTGCCTGCGCGATCCCGAGTGCGCGAGCGAGGGGCGGTGCCTGACCGCGGACGACGGCACGTGCGTGACCGCGGCCGAGGCTGGGCTCCCGGACTGGAGCCCACCCCCGCTGATCCCCTGATGCTCGCCGCTACCAGCTCAGCGTGATCATGCCGTCGCCCGAGTTGTTTCCGGCCTGGTTGTCCTGGTTGTCCCCGAGGTTGATCGAGCCGCCGCCGCCGCCACCCACGACGTCGGTCGCGGTCCCGGCTGCCCCGCCGCCCGAGTACCCGCCGCCGCCACCACCACAAAACCCGGCCGCTCCGCCGCCGCCGAAGCCACCGTTTCGGCCGCCGCCGTCGCCAGCCATGCCCCCGGCGCCGCCGTCGACGAACGCCTCACCAGGTTGGTTTGGCGAGCCCTCGTCGGGGTTGCCGTTGCTCGGACCGAGGCCCGCGCCCAGGAAGCCGCCGCCACCGGTGCCGCCGTGCCAGCCCGCCCAGTCGAGGGTCCCGCCGCCCGAGCCGTTGTTGCCTCCGACCCCGCCGTTGTCGCCACCGCCGGGCTGACCGGCCTGCTCGGTCCGGCCGTCGCCGCCGGGCGCGAGCAGGGTGCCGCCCATGGTCACGTAGTTGGCCCCGCCGCCACCGCCCGCGACCAACATGGGATCGCCGTTGGCGTCGGCGACGAACGATCCGCCACCCCCGGAGCCGCCGCCTTGCGCCGCTTCGTCGGTCGCGTCGAGCCCGGCCCCGCCGACGAGCAGCGTGAGCTCGTCGCCGGCGTTCACGTCGAAATCGCCCTTGATGCGAGCCCCAAACCCGCCGGGGTAGCCAACGTTCATGCCCGAGCCCCCCGAGGCGCCGAGCGCTTCGATCGTGAGGGTCTTGACGCACGCGGGGATCGTGAAGAACTCGAGCGCGCCGGTGTAGTCGAACTCCACGCTGCCCGGCTGCAGCTGAGGGTTGTCGCAGGTCCCACCCGCGCACAGCAAGATCTCGCAGCCGTCGGCCGGGTTGTTGTTGCAGTTGGCGTAGTCCGCGTCGCAGTTGAGCTGGCACATGTCGCAGCTGCCGTTGTTGTCGACAGTGCCCTCGCACGACTCGCCCGCGCTGGGGTTGACGATGCCGTCGCCGCAAGCCGCGACTGTGCAGTTCGCGTTGCAGTCCGCGGTCTCGCCCGCGCCGTCACAGGCCTCGGCCTCGGCGTACACGAGCCCGTCGCCACACACGGCCATGGTGCAGCTGCTGGTGCACTCGCCGGTGTCCGCGTTGGCGTCACCGAGGTCGCACTCCTCGTCCCCGGTGACGACGCCGTCTCCACATACATCGCCAGAGTCGGCGTCGCCGTCACCCGGATCGCCGTCACCGTCGCCAGGATCATCATCGCCGTCACCGGTCTCGGATCCGGTCTGGGCGGGCGTCTCGTCGCCGCCACCTGGACAGGCGGTGCAGACGAGACAAGTGAGGAGCAAAGCTAACGGCGTTCGACGCATACCTCCATCCTACCGGAGGAAGCCGTGTCGCTCAGCGGTTTTGGTCGCGGGTGAGCTGGGAGGACTCACGGTCACGTGGCGTCAGCCCCCCAGGTCGACCCGTCGGATCAGCCGGGATTGACGTTGAGCAGCGCGAACCCGGTCATGTCCGAGTAGGTGTACGCCCCGACCAGGCCATTGACGGTGGTCACGATCTGGTTGTTGTCGGGGTCGACCTTGTACGCGCGGCTGCCGTTGCGAGGCACGCCCCACACGAACCCGTCGAAGTCGACCGCGACGCCCCAGATGAAGTCGTCGCCGCCTTGACCGACGTCGAGCGTGCGCACGACCTGCATGGTCGTGGTGTCGATCCCGTGGATCTGCGCGTAGCTGCCTCGATACAGGATCCCGTTGCCGTCGCCCATGCAGCCGCCCGTGTGTACGCCACCGCCCACCAGGGGCACCGACGTCCACTGCCCGGTGCCGGGGTTGAGCCGCCGGGTCGAGCGACCGCAGATCCACACGTAGCCCTCGGAGGTGACGGTCATGCCGTAGCCACCCTCCTCGGGGACCTCGAACGAGTCGTAGCTGAAGTCGTCGATGTTGACGCGAACCACCCACGACGGCGAAGGGTTGGCGCCCTGCAGCTGCGACAGCCACACGTTGTTGTCAGCGTCGACGGCCGCGCCGTAGAACCCAAACCATGTCGGCCACGGCTGGGGAAGATCGGGGATCGGGACCTCTTGAATGATCTCACCGGTCTCGCCATCGAGCAGCGCGACCGCGGCCGTCCCACCGGCCCAGTCGGACCACGAGGTCCAGACGTTGACGTCCTCCCACTCGCAGGTCTGCTCATTGAACACGCCGTTGGTCCACGCGACCGGGCGGTTGTCGCCGTGGGGGATGTCGGTGAACCACGCGAGGCACTCGTCTTCGCCCCAGGGCAGGATGTTGCCGCCCTCCGAGGTCTGGATGCCCGGGACGCCGTTGGTGTCCGGACAGTCGTCGACGCTCGCGTAGATCTTGGCGACGCCACCCAGGCGATTGGCGGTCGCGACGTCGCCGAAGCGGTTGACCGAGGTTCGCGAGGGGCTGCCCGCGCTGTCGGAGCGCACGATGTAGCGGCCCAGCTCGTCGCCGGTCTCGGTGTTGATCTTCGACACGGTGCCCTGCGCCGAATTGGCGATCCAGATCAGCTTCTCGACCGGCCCACGCTGGCCGCCCTGACACATGTCGCCGTCGCCATCGCCATCGCCATCGCCATCGCCATCGCCATCTCCGTCGCCATCTCCATCGCCGTCTCCGGGATCGCCGTCGCCGTCGCCGTCGCCGTCGCCATCGCCATCGCCGGTGCTCATGTCGTCGCCGGACTCGGTCGTCGTCGCGGTCTCGCCCGCGGTCTCGACACCGACGTCAGTCCCACTGACGTCCGTGCCCGCGTCAGCGGCCGAGTCACCACACGCGCCGAGCAACAAGGCCGCGGCAGCCACAGTCGAGATCTTGCGGAAGTCCATGCTGGCCGTTTACCACGCGACCGATCCACGTGGAGCCCGGCAATGGCGACTTGTCGCACGCGCTCGGTAACGAGCAGGTGACGACTAGACCCCGAGCTGGCGAACTTGCGATCAGCGCGAAGGGAACAACGTGACGTCTTGCTTGCTGCCGTCGGGTCGCGAGTGCGAGACCGCGTGGTGAATGGGCACCACCGCGCCGCGCTCGCGGCCGAGCCGGATCAGCTCGTAGGTCTCACCGGCCTCGCGGCGCAGATCGACGATGACCTCCCAGTAGGGCTCGCAGTGCTCGCCGAGCTGCTGCATGACCTCGATGACGCGGCTGTATCCGTGGTTCCAGAACGTCTCTTTGACGGTCAGCTTCTCGCCCTCGCTGTTGGCGAAGGTGAGCTCGGTGACCGCGACATCGGCGGCCTCGATGTCGTCGAGCAGGTTGACCGCTGCGTGCTGAGGGACCCAGTCGACGTCATGAAAGAGATCTTCGGGGTGGTCCGCGCCGCCGCCGAAGAAGGCTTCGAGCTCGACTTCGCGCTCGAGCCAGTCTTCGTGGTCGCGAAGTCGATAGCGAAGGGTGACCGAGGGGCGGCCGTGGGTCTCGAGTTCATCAGGTCGTTCCATGATTTACCTCATCTGACTCGTCTGCTTCGGGCGGATCGGAGGGCAGGGAGCCGTCCTCCGACCCATCGGTCGAACAGTCATTTGTGCGGGTGGCCAGCTCTTGCGCGCGCCGGGCCGCGCGCTGCTTGTTGAGGACGCTGGAGATCTCGACCGCGCGCGGGGTCAGCTCGTCGACGAGCTCACGCGTGGCGCCCCAGCCCAGCAGCAAGGTCCGCAGCGCGATCGGGACCAGCCGGGCCAGCTCGACACCTGCGACGCCGAACCGACCGAGCTTGCGCAGCTGCAACACGCCCTGCATGGCGGACCACAGGATCACGCCGCGCTCGCGCGCGTCGCCTTTTACGAGGGCCCCGGCCTGGACCGCGTCGTTGATGACCGCGGTCAGCATGAGCTGAAGACGCACCAACGCGGGGAAGATCGGCGCCGCGGCCTCGGTGGCCAGGAACTCGCGGGGGTCGCCGATCAAGGTGGAGATCAGGCCGTACTCGGTCGGGCGACCCTGGGCAAAGCCGACGTACACGTTGCTGACCACGATCAGCCGGAGCAGGCCTTCGCTCTCGGTCAGCGGCGTGTCAGCGGGCTGGCCCGCGCTGGCCAGCCGCTGCGCGCGTTCGTTGTCGATCCACTCCAGCCCCGCGGCCATGTCCTCGCCCATGCGATCCATGACCCGGTGGAGCAGGGCGACCAGCAGGGCGTCCTTTGAGCGGAAATAGCGATAGAGGGCACCGACGGCGTAGTCGAGCTCCTTGGCGAGGCGCTGGATCGTGAGGGCTTCGAAGCCTTCAGTCTCGAGCAAATGCATCGCCCGCTCGACGATGCGCTCAATTGTGGCTTCCCTGCGCTTTTCTCGCATGTGAATGACCGGTGGCAGTTGAGAGGCTCGCTGCTGAACCTGGTTCACGGTGAATCAACAAAGTGAAGTTGTTTCACCGAGGTGTCAAAGAGACGATCCTTTCTGCTCACAGTCAAATGAATTTATTGATGTTTTCGTACCCAGGCGGTCCTAGGTGAACAGTTCTCGAGTGACTCGACATGACCTTCGGGCAGGGGCATGACAGGACCTTCGGGCAGGGCAGCGGGGGACAGCGTCAGCAATCCTGGCGGCAACGTGCATGAGTTTGCACACCCGAATCACGCGAGGGCGACGACTCGGGGCGCGCAATCCGGGTCAATCCATCAAGAAGATCAATCAGTTGGGTCCCGACGGCATTGCCGTCAGTCGCGGCGCAGGTGCGCTCGTGGCACCGGCGCGACAGGGGCCGCGATCAAGTATGCTCCGCCCCATGCGCACACACCGACGTGCCTGGACCCCACCGATCCCCCTGACACTACTCACGGCACTCGCTGTCACTGCACCCCTTGGACTCGCTGGTTGCCAGAAGGTCAAGGAGCTGACCGGCCAGACCGACGAGGAAGACAAACCCGCTGAGGAGAACACCGAAGAAGAGAAGCCACCCGAGCCCGAGGCGAAGTCCGAGCAGGCCGCGGTCGAGCTCGAGACTGCAAAAGAAGCTGGCCTGCCCGAGGCCGCGCTCGCGCCACCCCCGGTCGCCGCGACGCCGATGACCGGCCTCGACGACTTGCTGGCGCTCGCGCCCAAGCAGGCCAACGGCCAGTACAACGGCGTCGTCGTCGTGCGCGATGCGAGCGTGTTTCTCGACTATGTCGACGAGGGATCGCGGTTCTTGACCGGTCCGCTCGAGCGGCTGAGCAAGGCTGCAGCGGGCAACCCCGAGTTCTCGGAGCTGGCCTCGGCCAGCATGATCTACAACATGGGCAAGCTGCAGTACGACGCAGCCAAGGCCACGATCTCGAGCAGCGGCGTGCACCTCGACAAGGGCCTCGTCGTCGCGGAAGGCGCCGACGGCGAGGGCGTGATCATCTACTCGGGCGACCAACCCGACGCGCTGCCGAAGCTGATGAAGGCGATCGACGACAGCGCGCCCGACCTGCACTGCAAGGCGATCGAGACCGCGGCCGGCTACGTCGTGTGCTCGGACAGCCAGGCCAGCCTCGACGCCTACGCGGCGGCGGGCCCCGAGGGCGCCGCGTCGATCCGCGCCGCGATCTCGACCAACCTCGCGGGCGTCGATCTCGAGGCCTCGAACATCATCATGGACATCGCCGAAGAAGATGTTCACATCGCGATCCAGACGCCGCCGGGCCTGATGGTCATGAGCATCGCGCCGCCGCAGACCGACCCGGAGTTCAACGAGATGGCCGGCGCGCTGTCGCCGGCGCCCGGCAAGCTGTTGCGGGGTGTGCAGCCGGGCTCGGGCTTCATCTGGGCCAGCGTCTCGCCGCAGCTGCTCGCGCAGGAGATGGGCGCGGACATCGCCAACGATCCAAGCGCGCCGCCATCGGTCAAGGAGATGGCGGGCAAGCTCAGCGGTGAGTTCCTGCTCGCCGGCCACTACAAGCCGGCCGCGGTCGCGCTGCAGGTCGGGCTGCTCGACGACTCGTCGTGGCCCGCGGTCGCGGCCGAGCTCGGGGCGGTGCTGCCCAAGGTCAACGACGAGATCAACAAGGACTTCGACCTGCCGGGCGCGGTCTGGGACATCGGCATGGTCGACATCCAGGTCTCCGGCGAGACCGTCAAGGCGGTCCACGGCGGGCTGTCCGGCGTCCCAGAGGCCAACGTGCTCGCGCAGCTGACCGGCCTGACGATCGACGGCTGGATGTTCGCGGCCAACGACTCGCTCAACTTCGCCCTGGGTGCCACGCCCGAAGCGATCGGTCACCTCGCCGAGGCGGGCATGGACAACGACGGGGCCAGCGATGGGCTGATCGCGTACCTGCCCGGCTCGCTGACCTCGGCGCTGGCCGCCAACCAGGTCAGCATGATCGCCCACATGCCGCTCGACGCGCTGCACAGCCCGCAGAGCCGTGAGCTGCTCAAGACCGCCCTGAAGAACGCCGAGGAGATTCCGGCCGACTTCGTCGTCGCGTTCTTCGACGTCGCCTCACCGCTGTCGAGCGGGACCATGTGGATGACCCACAGCGGCGGCCGGCTGCAGCTGCACATGGCCGTGCAGGCGTTCGGTCACCACGCCGACGACGAGGGCAAGGCTGCGCTGGCCGCAGCTGTCGCCGTCGCATCGGGCGGCGATCCGGCCACGTCGTACGGCGCGCTGGTCACCGCCTACCCAACCTCGCCGCGCTTGGCGGCGTACAAGGCCCGCTCGGGTCAAGCTCCGGCCGCGCTGGTCGCGTCTGGGGTCGGGGCCATGGTCGCCGCGGGTGCGCTCGCGTATCCGATCATGGAAGGCGCGCGCAACACCGACATCTCCGAGGAGCTGGATATCGCCGAGGACGCGGCCGAGAAGGCCAAGGAGGAGTCGAAGGTCGCGCCCAAGCCAACGCCGAAGCCGACGCCGAAGCCGACGCCCAAGCCCGACGAGAAGACGGACCCGACGCCCGAGCCGACGCCCGAGCCGACGCCCGAGCCGACCCCCGATCCGGCCCCCGTCGATCCCGCTGGCGGTGACGACGGTGACGACGGCGCACCCAAGCCGCCGCCGATCATCCCCAAGAAGGTCCCGGCCCGCCCGATCAAGTAGGCGCTCGCGCCTCCGCATCCTGAGTCCAGCCGGCAGTGTTCACTGCCGGCTGGTTTGTTTTTGGGCGGTGCGTGGTGAGCCCCGTGCTTGGGCTCACTCTCACGTGCACGTCAGAGTTGGCTGGGACCCGCAAATACCCCAGTTGTGGCCGCAGACCGCTACGAGCGGGCAGTTCGAGGCCCATGCGCAGGGTTGACACGAGCGCCATACCCGGTCATGTTGGCCGCACAACTCAACTCTCACGTGAGGGTTAGAGTTCGCAACCGGATGGGCAACCAGATGGGCAAGTCGACAGGCAAGCCGAGCGCGGTCAAGACAGGGGCGAGGCCCCGCATGAAGATTGGCCAGCTCGCGCGCAAGACCGGCAAGACGGTGCGCGCGCTGCATCTCTACGAAGAGATGGGCCTGCTCTCGCCCGAGCGCTCGGACGGCGGGTTTCGGCTCTACGGCTCCGACGAGCTCGCGCGGGTCTACTGGATCAGCAAGCTCCAGGACATGGGCTTCAAGCTCGGCCAGATCCGCGGGTTGCTCGAGGCCGTCGAGTCTTCGGCCTCGGCACCGGGCGCCATGCACGGCGTGCGCGAGCTGTTCCAGAGCAAGCTCCGCGACACCCGCGAGCAAATCCAAAAGCTGCTGCAGCTCGAGCGCGACATCGCCGAGAGCCTCAGCTACCTCGAGGCCTGCCGCAGCTGCGGCGAGCCGTCGACCAAGGCCTGCGTCGAGTGTGGCGATGATCGTCACGGGGGCCTGCCCGAGCCCAAGCTGGTCTCGGGCATCCACCTCAACCGCGGCAGCGGCGAAGCCAACACCACAAATTCCAACGAAGAGCTGACCACGCCATGAGCATCGAGACCCCGATCTATATGGACTACGCCGCGACCTGCCCGGTCGACGAGCGCGTCGTCGCGGTGATGTTGCCGTTTTTCACGACCCACTTCGGCAACTCGGCCAGCCGCACCCACCAGTTTGGCTGGGTCGCGGAAGAGGCGGTCGACAAGGCCCGCTCGCAGGTCGCGTCGCTGATCAACGCGAACGAGAAAGAGATCACCTTCACGAGCGGCGCGACCGAGGCCAACAACCTCGCGATCAAGGGCGTCGCCGAGTTCCTCGCCAGCAAGGGCAACCACATCATCACGTGCGTGACCGAGCACAAGGCGGTCATCGACACCTGCAAGTACCTCGAGCGGCACGGCTGCGAGGTCACCTGGCTCGGCGTCGACGCCAGCGGCCTGATCGACCTCGACGAGCTCGAGCGCGCGTTCCGACCGGAGACCATCCTGGTCAGCATCATGGCCGCCAACAACGAGACCGGCGTGGTCCAGGAGCTCGAGAAGATCGGCGCGCTCTGCCACGCGCGCAAGGTCTTGTTCCACACCGACGCGGTCCAGGCCTACGGCAAGATCCCGCTCGACGTCGACGCGATGCACATCGACCTGATGAGCATCTCGGCCCACAAGATCTACGGACCCAAGGGCGTCGGCGCGCTGTATGTCCGACGTCGGCGTCCGCGCGTGCGCATCGCCCCGCAGATCCACGGCGGCGGGCACGAGCGCGGCAACCGATCAGGCACGCTCGCGGTCCCGCTGATCGCCGGGTTTGGCGCCGCCGCGGAGATCGCCGGGCAAGACATGGCCGCCGACACCGAGCGGATCTTGGGCCTGCGCGAGCACATGCGCGAGCGGCTGACCGCCGAGATCCCCGAGGCGATCGTCAATGGCACCTTGCAGCATCACCTGCCCGGCACGCTGAACATCTCGTTCGCGTACGTCGAGGGCGAGTCGCTGCTGATGGGCCTCAAGGGCATCGCGGTGTCCAGCGGCTCGGCCTGCACCTCTGCCAGCCTCGAGCCCAGCTACGTGCTGCGCGCGATGGGGCTCAACGACGAGCTCGCGCACTCGAGCCTGCGCATGACAATTGGACGGTACACCACCCGTGAAGAGGTCGACTATGTGGTCGACCGCATTCGTGAGAACGTCGAGCGCCTCCGGGCCATGTCCCCGCTGTGGGAGATGGTTCAAGAGGGCATCGACCTCGCGTCGATCGAGTGGACCGCGCACTAATTCCCCCCAACCACCGGAGTCATCACCATGGCGTACAGCGACAAAGTCATCGACCACTACGAGCACCCCCGCAACGTCGGCTCGCTCGACAAGAACGACGAAGGCGTCGGCACCGGCATCGTCGGCGCGCCCGCCTGCGGCGACGTCATGAAGCTGCAGATCCGCGTCGAGGGTGACGTGATCACCGACGCCAAGTTCAAGACCTACGGCTGCGGCAGCGCGATCGCCAGCTCCAGCCTCGTGACCGAGTGGGTCAAGGGCATGAAGGTCAGCGACGCGATGCAGATCAAGAACAGCCAGATCGCCGAGGAGCTGTCGCTGCCGCCGGTCAAGATCCACTGCTCGGTGCTCGCCGAGGACGCGATCAAGGCTGCGATCGCCGACTATCAAAAGAAGCACGGCACCAGCGAAGCCACGCCGTCCACGCCCGAGTAAGCGAAGCGAATTCACCGGTGCAAGCTCAGATGACGACGCATTCCAGCGAAGACGCCGCCTCCGCGGTGGCGACCACGCACGCGGCTGCCGGCCTGCCGAGGCTCACCGTGACCCCGGCTGCGGCGGAGATCATGCAGGGGCAGCTCGTCAAGCGCGGCACCCCAGACGCGGCGATCCGGTTTGGGATCCGCGGCGGCGGCTGCACTGGCTACAGCTACGTGTTCGAGTTCAGCGACAAGCCGCCGCGCAAGAACGACGAGGTGATCACGGCCGCCAACGGCGTGCGCGTGTACGTCGATCCCAAGAGCATGATCTATCTCGAGGGCACGACCATCCACTTCGAGAAGGGCATTCGCGGGCATGGCTTCCAGTTCGACAACCCCAACGTCAAGAACGACTGTGGCTGCGGCGAGTCCGTCAACTTCTGAGGCCGGTGTGCAGCCGGGGCTCGAGCCGTTCGACCCCGCGCTCGATCACTTCGCCCGGCTCGGCCTCGATCGGGCGTGGCGCCTGGATCGAAGCGCGCTCGAGGACGCGTACCTCGCTCGCTCGCGTCGCTATCACCCCGATCGCCACGCGGTCGCCGACGCGAGCACCCGCCGGGCCGCGCTCGAGCACAGCTCGGCGATCAATGAGGCCTATCAGGTGCTGCGCGACCGGGTCCGCCGGGCCGAGTACCTGGTCAAGCTCGCGGGCGTGGACCTCGACTCCAGCGATCCCCAGACCGGCGCACCGCACCCCGAGCAGTCGTTCTTGATCGAGATGATCGAGCGACGCGAGCGGCTCGAGGCCGTCACCGCTGGCGGCGAAGCGGCGCTCGAGCAGCTGCGGGAAGAGGTCGACGACGAGCTCGAGCAGGTGTTCGACGCGGGCGTGGCTGCGCTCGAGCGCGGTGACACGGGGGCGGCCGCGGGCGCGTTCGTGCACCGTCGCTACCTGCAGCGCTTCAGCGACGAAGTCGGCGCGCAGCTCGACGAGCTCGAGGCCGACTCAGGTTAATTTCATGGCGCAGAGCATCGATATTCAGGGCGGCGGACTGTTTCAGATCGCCGAGCCCGAGGCCCCGAGCAAGCGCAGGCGCAAGCCTGGCAAGGCGATCGGGATCGACCTCGGCACCACCCACAGCCTGGTTGCGATCGCGCCCAACGGCGCCGAGCCGCGGGTGCTCGCCGACGCCGAGGGCGAGGTGCTGCTGCACTCGGTGGTTTCATATGCCGGGAGTGGGGCCGGGAGTGGGGCCGGGAGTGGGGCAACCACCGGGCAGCCGGTCGTCGGTCGCGCTGCGCGGGCGCTCGCGGTCGAGCACCCCGAGCAGGTGCTGTCCAGCGTCAAGCGCTTCATGGGCCGCGCGCCCAAAGACATCGACTTCTCGCACCCGTACCGACTCGCCGACGACGCGCAGGTGGTGCGCCTCGACATCGCCGAGCCGGGCCAGCCGCCGCGCTACGTCAGCCCGGTCGAGGTCTCGGCGCGGATCCTCGAGGTCCTGCGCGATCGGGCCGAGCACGAGCTCGACGACGACGTCGCGGGCGCCGTGATCACGGTCCCGGCCTACTTCGACGAGGCCCAGCGACAGGCGACCAAGGACGCCGGGCGGATCGCGGGGCTCGAGGTGTTTCGTCTGCTCGCCGAGCCAACCGCGGCCGCGCTCGCCTACGGGCTCGATCGCCAGGGTCGCGGCGAGCACGGCGAGGGTCTGTTCGCGGTCTACGACCTCGGCGGCGGGACCTTCGACATCTCGATCTTGCGGCTGCGCGAGGGCGTGTTTCAGGTCCTCGCGACCGGCGGCGACTCGGCCCTGGGCGGCGACGACTTCGACCGCGCGCTGGCCGGCCACCTGCTCGGCCTCGCCCAGATCGACGCACCCAGCCCGGCCCAGCAGCAGGAGCTGATGCAGGCCGCGCGCGCCGCCAAAGAGGCGCTCAGCGAGGCCGAGGTCACCACCGTGACGCTCGAGCGCTGCGGGCTCGGGCCCACGCAGGTCAGCCGGGCGCAGCTCGACGCGCTGATCCTCCCGCTGGTCAAGCGCACGATCAAAGCCAGCAAGGCCGCGCTCACCGACGCCAGCCTCGCCAAGACCGAGCTCGACGGCGTGGTTTTGGTCGGCGGCTCCACGCGGGTGCCCCTGGTTCGCGCGCTCGTGCAAAAGGCGTTCGGCCGCGAGCCGCTCGCCGACATCGACCCCGACAAGGTCGTGGCCTACGGCGCCGCGATCCAGGCCGACATCCTGTCGGGCAGCGAGCGCGAGGGCGTGACCCTGCTCGACGTCGTGCCGCTGAGCCTCGGGCTCGAGACCATGGGCGGGATCGTGGAGAAGATCATCCCGCGCAACGCGACGATCCCGATCTCGGCCCGCCAGGTGTTCACGAATTACTCGGAGAAGCAGACCGGCATGACCGTGCACGTGGTCCAAGGTGAGCGCGAGCTCGCCGACCACTGCCGCAGCCTGGCCCGGTTCGAGCTGCGCGGGATCCCGCGGCTGCCGCCGTCGATGGCCCGGGTCGAGATCACCTTCGAGCTCGACGCCGACGCGCTGCTGACGGTCACGGCCCGCGAGCTGATGACCGGCGTCAAGCAGTCGATCGAGGTCAAGCCAACTTATGGGCTGTCGGCCGATGAGGTCGACGAGCTGGTGATGGACAGCCTCGACCACGCCCGCGAGGACTTCGCCGCCCGCAACCTGGCCGAGGCCCGGGTCGAGATGGGCCGGGTCATGCTCGCGCTGCGCACCGCGATCGACGAGGTCGGCGCGATCGAGGGCATGCTCGATCCGACCGAGCGCGAGCAGATTCTAGCGGCGCTGGTCGAGTGCGAGGGCGTGATGCAAGAAGCCGATCACGCCGACCCGATCAACGAGGCCCGCGAGCAGCTCGAGAAGCGGTCCGAGCCGTTCGCGCGGCGCCGAATGGAGCGCGCGCTGCGGTCCGGGATGGCCGGCAAGAGCCTGGCCGAGATCGAGTCGGCGCTGGCCGAAGAGGACGCGCTCGACGAGCGTCGTGGCGCACACGCGGCCGAAGTCATCGATCCGCAGTAGGAACAAGCAAGATGCCCAAAGTCACCTATCGAGGCGGCCCTGATCAAGAGCGAACCATCGAGGCCGAGTCCGGCGTGAGCCTGCTCGAGATCGCCGAGCACAACGACGTCAAGATGGGCTCGGCCTGCGGGGGCGTGTGCGCCTGCTCGTCGTGCCACTGCTACGTGGTCGAGGGCGAGGACTCGCTCGACGAGGCCAGCGACGCCGAGGAGGACCGACTCGACATGGCGTTCGAGGTCCGGCCGAACTCGCGGCTGGGCTGCCAGGTCAAGCTCGGCGACGAGGACCTCGTCGTCGAGCTGTCGCAGGAGTCCATCGAGGTGTGGTTCAACGAGCACCCCGAGCATCGGCCCAAAGCCGGCTGAGTCGCGGCTGTTTTCAGCTCGGGTCAGGCTTCTGACTGTTTTCAGCTCGGGTCAGGCTTCTGACCCGCTTGCGGGCGCCATTCGTGGACTGGTTCAGGCGTGGGCAGCGGGCTGTTTTCAGCTCGGGGCAGTGACGGGGTCAGAACGGCGTGAGGATCTCGAGGAATTTGATGTCGATCCCGCTGAAGTAGTCGCACATGGCGATGCTGTGGCAGCTCCCCTTGAACCAGACGCCAGAGCAGCTGATGACGTTGGCGGACCCGCAGATGTCCTCGCAGACCTCGTAGTCGGGGGTGCATGAGGTGCCCCACTGCTGCAGCCGTCCGACCGCCCGGTTGTTGACCTGGGCGATCGACAGCTCGGCCTTCATGTCGGTCCACGCGCCGCAGGCGTAGGCGTGCGCTTGATTGGTGGTGAGCGCCGAGCACAGATCCCCGTAGGCGTCGCAGTCGAACGGTGTCGACAGCGCGTCGGCGACGGCGGGCATGTCGGGGTCGAGCGCGTAGTAGTCGACGATGTCCGCGACGTCTGAGGACGTCAGGCCACACAGGCCGGCCGACATCGCCGGGGTCGGGGCCTGCTCCTGCGCCAGGGGGACGACCGTGCTCGAGGGTTGCTGCGCCGCTGCGGTCCGCTCGACCGGGACGGGTCCGAGCAGGGCGAAGGCGGTGGCAGCGAGGGCAAGTGAGATGATGATGGTGCGGTTCATGGTGGCTCCTGCTGTCCCGTTGGCGCCCGCGCGGCCGTGGATGACGCGGCGCCTGGTTTTTTGGGAAGGAGCGAGACCGCGCGGGAGGTCACCCGGGTCCGCGGCCGAGCGCGGCGCGTAGCACTGGCTGCTCGACCGTGTCGACGTGGCCGGCGATCACGGCCTCGCACACCCGGGCGAGGCCGTTGCCCTCGAGCACGGCGCGGCTCAGCCAGCCGCTCGCGGAGGCCGAGCCAACGTCGACGAAGGTGCCGATGTCGGCGAGCCCACGACACTCGCGGATCGCCTCCTCGCTGAGGGGCACGTGAACGCAGACCGAGGGACGTCGCGCGGTCCCGGCCAGCAGGCGCGCGGTCTGTGGGTCGACAGCGATCGCCGGCGCGTCCCACAGCTCGATCTCGCGGACCACCAAGCCAGCGTCGCTGAGCAAGATCGCGGGCCGCTCGCGGCTGGCCGCCTCGGTCGCCGCGAGCGCGTAGTCGAGGCCCTGCTCGACCGCGGCCTTGGCCGCCCGGATCGTCGTGACCGAGCCCTCGAACTCCATGATCCCGTAGGTGATCGGCTTGAACAGCTCGAGGGCCATGCTCCATGGCACCCGACAGCGCCCGGGCTCGAGCTGCGGATCGGCGACCACGACCGCGACGCCGCTGTAGTCCACGCAGCGCTGCGGGAGCGTGGCGAGCCGCTGCTCGAGCGTGGCTGCGATCGAGTGCAGCACGTGATCTTCAGCTTTGACCGGCTTGCTCGTCCGCTCATTGTCGAACAGCTGTCCGACCGCCGTCTGCAGCATGGCCGACTCGTTGCGCAGGATGATCGCTGGAGCGTTGAGCTCGACCAGCCGACGCGTGCGATTGTTGCGGTTGATGACGCGGCGGTAGAGATCGTTGAGATCCGCGGTCGCAAACCGGCCGCCACCGAGCGGGACGATCGGGCGCAGATCCGGGGGCAGCACCGGGATCAGCTCGAGCACGAACTGGATCGGAGCCATGCCGCGCTCGCGCAGACGGGTGGCGAGGGTCCGGCGGTCGGGATCGTCGCTGCGGCTGAGCTCGTCGAGGTCGATCGCTGCGAGCGCGCTGCGAACCGCGACCGCGTTGGTCTGCGCCGACGCGGCGTCGACGTCGATCGGTTGGACGCCTGTGCTCGTGTCGCCGCCAAGGTCGAGCCCGAGGCTCCCCGCGAGCACGTTGTTCAGCTGCGCGAGCGAGAGTGACAGCAGCAGCGCGACCTCGGCCAGGAACAAGGGGTGGACCACGGGGACCGCGAGCGTGATGTGAGCCGCTCGCTCGCGCCGAGCCCTGGACGCGATGACCTCGACGCCGCAGTGCTCACACACGACCCCGCGGTGCTTCATCCGCGCATACTTGCCGCAGGCGCACGCGTAGTCGCTGACGGGGCCAAAGATGCGCTGACAGAACAGACCGTCGGTCGCCGGCTTGGTGGTCCGATAGTCGATGGTCTCGGGCTTCGTGACCTCGCCGTGGGAGCGCTCGCGCAGCTCGTCTGGGTTGAGCAGCCGCGCTTCGATCTGCGCGGCGGACAGGCGCACCTCGATCCCCAGGGCCGCGAGCTCGCGCACGATCACGTCGACGCTCGTGGATGTCTCGCTGGGTACGTCGCCGTCTCGCCAGCTCGCGGGCTTGGGCCGCTCGAACAACGAGAAGATGTCGGCGGGCTCGGTCGGCTCAGCTGTCGTCTGAGCTCGCGGTGCGGCGGGGAGCTCGGGGCTCTGACGCTTGACCAGCGCTTCGTAGGCGCGGGTCCGGCCGCCGACGCTGTCGGACTTGATCGTGAACAGCTCCCACGCCGTCCACGGGGCTCGCTCGGCCAGCGCGGCGGCCTGGCGCGGACTCACGAGCTGGCCACCAAACTGCTCGCGCCCGCTCGGCGGGGTCTGGGTGACGGTGGCGTAGGGGCCGATCGAGCGGGCGTGGATCAGATCCTGGGCCATCGACTGCTTGGCCACGCGGATCGAGCCGCCGCCGCCAGCCCACGCGACCCCGCCGCCGTCGAGTGAGGTGATGCGCGCGACCACGGCGTGGGCGACCCGGCTTGCGCCGCCCTCGATGATCAGACCGTCGCCGACGACCAGCGGTCGGTCCCAGCTGACCACGACCTGGGCCACGGCGATCTCGCCTTCACCGGGCTCGTTCAGCCTCGCCTCGCGCACGCGGCCATGACAACCGGGGGGACAGCGCAGCGAGGTGTCGCGCAGCTCGCCCGCCTTCTCGCCGAAGATCGCCCGCAGCAGCTTCTCCTCGGGGCTGGGGAGGCCCTCGCCCGTCGGGCTGACCTTGCCGACCAGCAGGCTGCCGGGTCGAACCCGCGCGCCCACGCGCACCAGCCCGCGCTCGTCGAGATCCGCGAGCGAGTCCTCGCTGACGTTGGGGATCTCGCGGGTCAGCTGCTCGGCTCCGGCCGCGGTGGTCACCGCCGCGATCTCGAACGCGCGCGCGTGCGTGCTCGCCAGCTCGCGCGCGACGGCGTCGTCGACCACGATGAAGCTCGTGGGCAGGTCATCGCTCGGGTGCTCTGACCAGGCTTGGATCCACGCCGTGATCGGCTCGTTCGGCTCGTTCGGCTCGTTCGGCTCGTCCGGCTCGGCATCGCGCATGCCGAAGATCTACCTCAGGTCGCCGCGACTTGTCGCCGCTCGCCCTTCATCAACCACCCGATCAGCGGCGTTGCGACGAAGGTGCTGACCAGCGCCATGATCACCAGCATCGTGAACATGTCGCGCGGGACCACGCCCATGTCGTAGCCGATGTTGATCACGATCAGCTCCATCAGCGCGCGGGTGTTCATGCACACCCCAATTGTCAGGGCGTCGCGGCTCGACTCGCCGACGGCCCTGGCCGCCAAGAACGCGCCGCCAAACTTCGAGCCGAACGCGACGACGATGACGAGGCCGCAGACCGCCAGCCCCCACCAGCCATCGAGCGCGCCGATGTCGGTGCGCAGCCCGGTGTAGGCGAAGAACACGGGCAGCAGCAGCATCATGACCAGCGGGGAGACCCGCTGGTTCCACAGCGCGACGAACCGGCGATCATCGTGGAGCGCCAGGCCGATCAAGAAGCCGCCAATGATCGCAAACACGCCGAGGTAGCTGGTCAGCGAGGCCGAGCACAGCAGCACGATCAGCACGACGGCGATCGTCGGCAGCCCGAGCCCGCCGCGCCTGGCGATGTCCCTGGCCAACCACTGCTTGAGCAGCGGCCGGACCACGAAGAACACCGCGATGACGTAGACGCCGATCAGGCCGATCCGCTGAGCCGCCCAGACGAAGCTGAATTGCTCGGCGACGATCAGGCTGACCGAGCCGAGCAGCAGCCACCCGACCACGTCGTCGATCGCCGCCGAGCCGATCACCAGCGCGGCGGTGCGGGTGTGCGACAGGCCGAGCTCCATGAAGATCCGGCCGAGGATCGGGATCGCGGTGATCGACATCGAGACCGCGAAGAACAGGCGAAACCCGAGCAGCGGCGGTCGTGGGGCCGCGAGCTGCTCGTGAAACCACGGCGCGGACAGGTAGCCGCACACGAACGGCAAGACCAGGCCGGCGAGGCTGACGGCCACGACCGAGGCCTTGCGCTGACCAAGCTGCTCGCTGAATTCGAACTCCATGCCGATCTGGAACATCAGCAAGATCAGCCCGATCTGCGCGAGCCCAACGAAGATCGTCGAGGTCGAGGGGTGAAACAGCTCGGTCGAGATCTCCGGAAACACCAGCCCGAGCGCCGAGGGCCCGAGCAGCAGGCCGGCCAAGATCTCACCGGAGACGTCGGTCTGGCCGAGCCGTCGGACCACGACCGTGACCACTCGGGTGGCGACCAGGATCACGAGCAGCTGCACGAGCAGGCGCAAGACCAGCTCTTCTGTCTCCGATCCGACCGCGGTCGACGCGTTGGCGAGCACCAGCATGGCGGCGGATGCTGGCTGGCGATCCGGCGGCTCGCAAGATCGAGATCGAGCCATTCGCTCGTTGGGGAGTCCGCGCGAGCGCGGCGATCACGGTGTCTCGACCGGCCGCGGGCGCCACGGGACCGCGCCAAAGCTGTGGGTCCAGTACACGCCGACCCCGCCGACGGCGGCGTCGCCAAAGTAGGTCTCGAGCGACCAGCGTCGCGCGAAGTCGTACTCGACCCCGACCTCGGCGGTGTTCTCGTCGTCCGGCGCGTTGTGGTGATAGGTGGTCTCGACAAAGACCTTGGGGGTGACGCGCTTGCCGACGCTGAGGATCGGCTGATCGATGCTGTCGCCGAATCCGATGTTCGCGCGATCGATCCCGAGGTAGCGGTCGAGCTGCTGCTGCAGCTTGGGGTTGCTGACGGCGGCGAGCAGCGACGCGGCCTTGGCCTGGACCTCGCCCTCGCCCTGGCCGAGCTCGGTCGAGCCGGTGACCAACAAGGTGAGGATCTGATACTCGCTCAGGGCCGGACTCGAGCTGAACCGCAGCTCTGGCGCGCTGGTGCGGCCGCGGATCGTGACGGTGACGTCGGCCTCGGTGGTGCTGGTCTCGGCGATGATGTCCAAGAAGGGATCGAGCGAGCCGTCGGTGGGTAGGTTGACGAGCCCGCGGCGAATGTCGAAGCGGTGACCCAGGAGCTCGAGCCGACCGCGGCGGGCCTCGAGCTGGCCGTCGATCTCCAGGCCAGTGTCGCGGGTGATGCCCAGCGATCCGGCCCACGCCATGTCGACCGCTGAGCCGGTGATCTGGAGAGGGTCGCGGAGCTCGAGGCGAAGCTCGAGCGCCGGGCCGACGCTGGCCACGGTCGCGGCGCTGGCTGCAGCGTCGGGGGTAGGCTGAGCTTCGGGCCCGGTCACGAACACGACCTGATCGGCGCTGGGGATCGACTTGGGCGCGTCGCGGGTGACCCCGGCGACTTTGATCTCGGTGTGGGCGAGCGCGACCGAGACCCGGGTCGCGGCGGCGGCGAGCTCGACGTCGATCTCGACGTCGCTGTCGAGCGTCATCGCCGGGAGCCCGGGGCGGACGATCGGGACCTCGCGGATCTCGACCTCGAGGTTGGCCTCGGCCCTGGTGCTGGCGGCGTCGAAGCTGGCCTGACCGCTGCCGCTGATCTGACCCCGCCCGGCGCCGATCCGGAGCGTGCGCAGCTCGACGCGCTGGTGGTCGAAGTCGACCTCGACGTCGATGTCGTGGAGCCGCTCGCGCAGCGGGATCACGGTGATGGAGGCGCCCTGGACCGCCAGCGCGCCGCTGAGCTCCGGCGCAGCCAGGACCCCCCGGCCCGTGAGCTCGGCGCTCAGGGTCCCGCGCGGATCGTGGAGCGAGGGGCCCGAGAACGGGGCAAACAGCTCGAGCGCGAGCCTGGGCGCGGCGACGTCGAGCGTGAACGGAACCTCGCGGATCACCTGGTCGCCGCTCAGCAGCGCGGCGACGTCGGCGTCGAGACCAGCCGCGAGCGTCAAGCTGGCGTCGACGGTGGACCCAGCGCTGGGACTCGAAATCGGGCTGACGACCAGGGTCAGGCCCTGGTGGCGCTGGTCGAGCGCGAGCGCGCCGTGGATCGCGAGCGGGACACCGTCGTCGGCTTGGGCGCGACCGTCGAGGTTGGCCGCGAGCTCGAACGCCGAGATGGTGCCGCGGCCGTCCACGTCGAAGCTCAGCGCGGTCTCGAATTCGAAGTCCGAGACCGCGCGGCCGAGCAGGGCCGCGACCAGCTCGGCGTCGAGCCCTCGGCCGCGCGCGCTCAGGCGATGGTCGCCGTCGCGATCCCAACCCAGGCGGGCCTGCTCGAGATCGGTGAGGTCGACGATCAGCGGGACCTGGACCTCGGCGGCGATCAGCTGCGCGCCGCGGCGGACCAGGTCGGTCTCGACGGTGGCGCGCTCGTGATTGACGTGGGCGTAGACAGTGAGGTCACCGACGCGCTCGGCCTCGAGCTGCAGGTCCGCCAGCCGGGCCGCGACCTCGAGCTTGGGATCGGCGAGGCTGCCCCGCAGCTGGACGTCGAGATCCGCGCGTCCCGTCAGCGGCAGCGGACCCAGGTGGGGCTCGAGCCCGGCGAGCTCGACCGCGTGCACGTGGACCTCGGCGTCGATCGAGGCGTCGGCACCGAGCTCGAAGGTGAGATCTGGATCGAGGGTGAGAAGGACCGGCAGGGCGACCCGGGCGTCGAGGCGTCGCGCCAGGGGCCCGGCGAGCGCGAGGGTGCCCGTCGCCTCGTCGGCGCGAAGCTCCACGCCGACGCTCGCGTCGCCGAGCGGCAGGTCGCGGTGGGTGAGGTCGTCGACGTCGACCCGGGCGCTCAGCCACGGCGCGGTCGCAGGCGTGTCTGCAGGCCCGGTCGCTGGACCGCGGGCGTGGACGGACGCCGACACGCGGCCGCCGAGCTCGGCCTTGGCGAGGGCTGTGGCGAGCGCGGGCAGCTTGGGGCCAAGGGTCCGGTCGAGCGCGTCGAGGTCGAGCTCGACCAGCGAGAGCGCGACGACATGCTCGGCGGCGCGGTCCCACCTGAGGCTGGGTCGGGTCAGGTTGGCCTTCATCGGGATCTCGGCGTCGAGCGTGACCTGGGCCAGGGTCAGGTCGGCGTCGAGATCGACGTGCAGCCCGGCGGCGCCGAGCGTGGCCGCGAGCGCGACCGTCCCCACTGGTGTCCGATCAATAGCGAGCTCGCGGGCGCTGGCGCGCAGCTCGACCTGCGGCCGTGTGCTGGTGCCCGCGAGCGTGAGCTCGAGGTCGAGCTGGCCCTCTGGGATCAGCCGAGGATCGCCAGGGGGCGCGCTGGCGCCCGGTTGAGTCTGCCGCCACCAGCTCGGGGTCGCTGGCAGCAGGCCGCCGAGCTCGACCAGCTCGAGCTCGCGGACGACGAAGCGAGCGTCCAGCTTGCGCCCGGGTTGCAGGCCGATCTGCTCGCCAACCCGGACGGGGACGCGAGCGTCGAGCTCGACGAGCTTGGCCAGCGGACCGGCGACGCGCGCCCACACGACCAGCTCGCCCGGCGACCTGCACGGCTCCACGCTGGCGGACGCGAGCCGGATCGGCGGGGGGCGACCGGCCGGGCCGCACAAGCTGGTCGCGAGCTCGACCTCGCCGATCGCGTGATCCCCCACCTCGAGCGCGTCGGCGCGGAGCCAGGCTGAGCCCGAGGGTTGATCGAGGCGCCCGCGGATCGTGGCGTCGAGGTCGATCCGACCCCGCAAGCGCGGACCCGGGATCACCGCGTCGACCCGCTCGAGATCGATCGCGCGCAGCTCGACGTGCAGATCGCTGGGCTGGTCCGCGAGTCCCACATGGCCATCGACGGCGAGCTGTCCGCCGACGGCGTGGGCCCGGAGCTCACGCAGGGTAATTCGCTCGGGGCCGATCGTGATCCGGGCAGGGTGGGCGAGCAGAAACTGAGCAGGCGTCGCGCCGCGCGAGCTGACCAGATCCAGCACCCGCAGGTCGATCAGCTTGTCCGGCCCCGCGAGCGTGAGATCGGCGTCGATCTCGAACTGCTCCTGCATGCCGTGTCCGTGCCCCGCAACCGAGATCTGCGCGGAGGTGCCCGCGACCGAGAGCTCAGCTTGGTCGAGTCCGAACTGGGGGTGGCGCAGGCCGTCGAGCTCGAGCCGCGCGGCAAACTCGATCGGCTCGGCGAGCGGGCTCAGCTCGCCGTTCAGCGAGGCGTGGGCGAGCTGGGTGTCGAACCCGGCCACGTGGTCGAGCGCGAGCGAGATCGGGCAGCGCGCGCTGGTGAGGTCCTCGCCCGGCTGGCTCGCGCAGCTGCCCGTCAGCGTGAGCGAGCCGCCGACGCTGGCGAGTCGAGCGTCGTCGACGTAGGGCGCGAGGACCTCGAGTGGACCGCCGAGATCTTCGATGATGACCGACCAGCTCGCGTCGATCGCCCGGGTGTCCGAGCTGGCGGCCGCGGCCTCGACCGCGAGCGCAGGCCCGCGCAGCTCGAGCCACGCCGCGCCGCGCAGGGGCGAGAGGCTGGTCGCGGATCCACCCGCGTCGAGCTCGAGCGCGGCTCCGCTGTGGCGATCCTTTGCGCGAAGCTCGACGGTCGCCTCGAGCTCGCCCGCGCCGTCTCGCTCGAGGCCAAGCGCGAGCGCCAGCGTCACCGGACCCTGCTCGGCGTGCAGCTGCCCGGCCGCCAGCTGAGCGTCGAGGTGGACATCCACCCGCTGCGCGTCGGCAGCTGGGTTGGAGGTCGTCGCGACCAGCTCGAGCGTGGTCTCGCCCAGCTCGGCGTTCATGGTCAGCTCGGCCCGCCCGGCCGGATCGCCCGCGCCCTCGAGCACGCGGGCGCGGACCCGCACGACGGCCGGGTCGAGCGCCCGGAGCTGCTCGAGGCCCAGCCGCTCGGCGAGGGACTCGATCTCACCATCGACCTGCAGCGCGACGTCAGCGACCCACGCGTCGACGTCCACCTCGCCCGGCTCGACCGCCCGCACCCGCCCCAGCGTGGTCTGGATCTCGAGCCGCTCGAGGGTCACGGTCGGCTCGGCCCAGGCCAGCGCGAGCGTGAGCGACTCGATCCCCAGCTGCTGCTGCGGCAGCTCGGTGCCACGCAGCTCGAGCTCGGCCCGAGCGCTGCGCCCGATGCCCGTGAGCCCCAGGGTCAACGCCTCGTTGCTCACCAGCAGCTGGTCGGCGAGATAGATCCGGGCACCCTCGAGCTCGACGCCCGCGCGGATCCGCAGCGGCAGCTCGGGGCCGAGTCCCTCGCTCGGCGCCGCCTCACCCTCGCTGGGGGCCGCGAGCGCGCTCCAGTCGCGATCGACCCAGACCTCGAGCTCGCGCACGTGAACCCGCTCGAGCCCGGCTTCGATTCGCACCAGGCTCGCCATGTCGAGATCGACGAGCACCGAGCTGGCCCGGATCAGCGCGCGCCCGTCGGCGTCGCGCAGCTCGAAGCCCTGCAGCTCGAGGCCCGCCCCCAGGCTCCCGCGCATGCCCTGCCACTCGACCTCGCCTGGGACCCCCGCGTCCCACCGCTCGAGCGCCACGCGAGCGACCCGCTGGGACGCCGCGGGGACCCACGCGACCACCAAGACCGCGAACACCAGCGCGGTGATCAGACCCACGACGGCGCCAGCCAGCCACCGCCACCAGCGGCGCTTGGGCTTGGGCTTTTGCTTGGTTGGCACGTCGGGTGCCGACGCGGTCGTGTCAGCCTCGCTCAAAAGCTCTCTCCCAGCCCGAAGTGCAGGGCCCAGATCGGCTCGCCGGCGGACAGCGGCGTGTCGTTGAGGCGGACCCCCACGTCGAGCCGGAATTTGCCGATCGGCGTGTCGTAGCGCAGCCCCCCGCCCGCGCTGTAGTTCCACTCGGCCGGGGCGAAGCTGGCGATGCCGGCCTGCACGTCGCCACCATCGACGAACCCGGCGACCCACAGCTGCTTCCACGTCCGAACCCGCAGCTCGACGTTGGCGAGCACGGACGTGTTGCCGCCGATCGGGATCGAGGTGCAGCTGCCGTCGCGGTAGCTCTGGCCGGGCTCGCAGTCGTCGACCCGGGGCGCGAGCCGCCGCAAGCCCCACCCGCGCACGCTGTCGGTGCCGCCCAGGTACTGGCGCAGATCGATCGGCGCGCCGGGCTGATTCCCAAACGGAAAGATCAGCCCGACCCGGGCCCGCGCCGCCAGCTGCAAGCGCTCGATCGGTCGCCAGTACAGGCGCACGAACGGGGTCAGCTCCTGGTAGTCGTACTGGCCGCCAAACGGCCCGCCCGCGACGCGGTAGTCGACGCCCAGCACGGCCCCCTGGTTGGGCGCCGCGATCTGATCGACGGCGAACACGGTGGCGCCCAGGCCGACCGAGCTGATCACATAGGGGTCGCGAAAATCGAGGCTCAAGAAGGTGTCTTGGGTCTGCAGGGTCGGCGAGATCGAGAAAAAATTGACGTAGCGCAGGGTGTGGTTGAGCCGCAGCTGCAGCCAGCGCGTAAAGAATCGAGACAGCCCAAACCGGTGCTGGGACGACCAGTACTGGTAGCCCTGCTCGATGCCGAGCTCGAGCTTGGGCTCGAGCGTCCACACCAGGTGCTTCTCGAGCAGGCCCTTCTTCTCGGTGTGCAGATCGAGCTCGGCGAACGGGCCGTGGGCCTGCGGCCGGATCAGGTTGGGCAGCTCGGCGTACCCGGCCCGGGCGGTCAAGCGCAGCCGGTACAGCGCATGAAACAAATTCTCGTGGCTGTAGCGGGCGCTGACCCGCTGGTCCCAGCGGTTGGGCTCGAACCCAAGGCCGACCCCGACGCGGATCCGCTGCGGGTCGCTCTCTTTGACGGCGACGTGGAGGTCGAGGGTCCCGGTCTGATCGGCGTCGAGCTCGACGTCGGCGAGGTCGCTTGGGTGTCGGTCGATCGTCACGGTCGAGAACACCCCGAGCGCGTAGATTCGCTGCTCGATCTGCTCGACCAGGGCCGGTGAGTAGGGCTTGCCGATCGTGCGCTCGAGCTCGACCCGGACCGGTCGCTCAGGCACCGTCTCCAGCCCGGTGATCTCGATCGCCCCGATCCGCATGAACGGGCCGGGGCGAACGTCGAACGCCACCCGGGCCGTGAGCGCCTCGGGGTCGACCCGGGCCTGGTGCTCGACGGTCGCGTAGGGGTACCCAGCCCGGCGCAGGCGCTCGCGCACCGCGGCCGCCGAGCTGGTCATCGCCGGGACCTCGAAGCGATCGTTCACCTCGATCGAGACCAGCTCGGCGATGTCGGTGGGCTCGACCGAGGGCGCGCGCGCGAACGCGGCGCTTCGCTCGGCCTGCGAGGGACCGACCGGCGGACCCCCGGGCCAGCGCAGCTCGACCGCCTCGACCCGGGTCACCGGCCCCTCGTCGATCACGTAGGTCAGATCGACCTTGTCTCGGCGCTTGCCCGAGCGCTCGATCCGCTCGACGCGGACGTCGACGACCTTGGCCGCGAAGTGACCATAGGCGTGGTAGAGCGCGACGATCTGCTCGCTGTCGATCGGGATCAGGCCCTCGTAAAACCAGTAGCGGCGGGGCGGCAGGCGCTGCTGGGGGCGGAGCTCGAGGTACTCGTGCAGCTCGGCGTCGTCGAACCGCTCGACGCCCTCGAACTCGACCTTGCGGATCACATACTCCGCGCCACGCAGCTCGGCCGTGGTCGGGCCGTGCTTGCAGCCGCCGAGCCCCACGGCCATGGCGGACATGCTGAACACACCAAGTAGGACGAGCCGAAGCCCGCTCCACGCGAACGCCCGCGTCCACGCGCCGCGATCGTGCGCTGGCGCGTGCACACCCGGGATCACGAGCGCAGCATAGAGCGGGTCTGCTGCACGCGTCCACGCTTCCCGACTGGGTCGCCGTTCAGGGCCCCGAGCTCAGGCCTCCCGAGCCGGCGCTTGTGCCCGCAGCGAGCGCAGCCGTGTCGGGGTCATCCGAGGCAGGCCGTCTGCTCGTCGCTGCAGTTGGCGTCGATACAGTCTTGATCCTCGCAGTCGTTGTCGACCACGCACTCGGCCAGCGCGCCAAACAGCGCCTGACCCATGAGCTCGCCCTCGGTCACGCAGTTGTACTGGCACAGCTCAGCCCCGGCGCAGGCCTGCACGCACAGGGCGATCTCGCCACAGCTGGCGTCACCGGCCACGCACATGCCCCACTCGTTGGGACACGCCATCTCGGTGCAGTCGAAGTCATTGCAGCCCTCGATCTGCGCGCAGCCAAACACGCTCTCGGCCTCGGCCTCGGTCTCGGGGGTGGCGGGGGTGCAGCCGAGGTCACAGGCTGGGTCGCCGTCGCAGTCGATCAGACACTCGGCGATCAGCGGGCAGGGCAGGGTATCGCTCATGCCCCCAATGCAGCTCTGCAGCTCGTTGTTGCAGTTGGCGAAGATGCACTGCTCATCGACACAATCGTTGTCGACGACGCACTCGTCGAGCGCTTGACTCTGCTGCTGGGCCAGGCCCGAGGACTCCACGAAGCAGTCGGTCTCACACACCTCGTCGCCAGCACAGTTGTCGTAGCACTCCGCCAGCTGACCACACGTCCCGGTGCCGGTGTAGCAAGTGTAGAGCTCACCCGCGCAGTTTTGCTCGATGCAAGTTTGGTTGTTGCAGTTGTTGTCGAGGGCGCACTGCAAGAGCGCCCCCGACTCGATCACCGCGTTGGGGCTGGCGTCGGCGAAGCACGCGTCTTGGCAGGCCATGTCGCCGTTGCAGGCGAAGATGCACTCATTGATGATCGGGCAGGCGAGGCCCTCGTCGCCCGGATCGCCGTCGCCGTCGCCGTCGCCGTCGCCGTCGCCATCGCCATCGCCATCGCCGTCACCGGGATCGCCGTCTCCATCTCCTGGGTCGCCGTCGCCATCACCATCACCATCGCCATCACCATCACCATCACCGGGGTTCGTCGTGTCCAGCGTGTCTCCGCAGTCCGCGTCGAGACACTCACCGGTCTCGCTGTCGCCGGTGTCAGTTGCGTCGGTGGTCGCCAAGGGCCCATCGTCGCCGCATGCCACGACGAGCGAGAACAGCGAGAGCGAGAGCAGCAAGGGCAAGTTTTCGAGTCGAGCAAGCCTGGTCATCGAGCGATTCTATATGTTCGTCCGCGGGTGGCCCCAAATAAGTCGAGGCTCGACGGCGTCACTGAGGGCCGAACGCCTGGGTCGTGACCACCTGGGCGCGGGCCTGATCGGCGGCTGCGGCCGTGGGTGAGCGGTGCAGCGACGCGCGAATGCGGAGCAGGTCAACGAGCAGGTCAGGGTCGCGCGCAGGCTCGAGCTCGGCCCGCTCGATCGCGGCGTCGAGGCTGGCCAGGGCGAGCTCGGGCTCGGACAGCGCCCCAGCCAGGCGCCCGCGCAGGAGCGCGACCTGGCTGCGCTGTGCTCCCTCGCCCGGATCGACGAGGGCCTCCGCGTAGTCGAGCAGGCGCGCGGCGTGGCGGAGACGGGCGGCGCGCTCGGGCGGCTCGAGCGGCTCGCTCGGCTCGCTCGCATCGCTCGGCTCGCTGAGATCGCTCGGCTCGCTCAGATCGCTCGCGCCGTCTGGTGTCGCCGACCCGCCGCCATCCCCCTCGAGCTCGGCGAGCTCGAGTTCGACGAGCGCCAACCACGCGCGGACAGCCAGCGGGTGGCGGCTCGCGGTGGCAGCTCGCGCGACCGCATGAAGGTCGCGCTCGGCCGCGTCGCGGTCACCAGCCGCGGCCGCGAGCCGTCCTCGCAGCAGCGTGTGCTCGGGATCCGCGGCCTCGGCCTCGGCTGCGTCGCCGATCCGCGCGAGCTCCCTCGCCGCGAGCTGCCGGAGACCAGCGGGGGCGAGCGCGAGCGTGAGCCGGGTGATCGCCAGGGCCTGGGCCTGATCTTCGCTGCGCGCTGGCACCTGCTCGAGGTCGATCCCGAGCTCGACACACCGCGCCGGATCACCAAGGCTACGCAGCCCGACATACGGCCGCGCGGCGAGGGCATCGAGCAGGGCCGGGTCGGCGTCGCCCCCAGCCTTCGTCAGGCCAGTGATCGCTGTGATCGCCAGGCGTCGATCATCGAGGCAGCGCTCGCGCACCTGCTGTAGGCCGGGCGTGATGCGCTGGGCCCGACGGTCGACACACAGCTGAGTCTGGGCGGCCGCCCACGCGGCGGTGGAGCGATCCAAGCCTTCGCTGAGCCGCTGGCTGACCAGCGAGCCTGCCGGGGTGCGTGAGTCGATCTGCGCTTTCAGCTGGGATTCGAGCTCGCCGTTCCAGGTCTGGGCGCGAGCGGCCTGGGCATCGCAGGGATCGTGACGACTCGCTCCGAGCGCGAGGCCGATCGAGACCGCCACGGTCACCAGCGTCGCCGCGACGACCCGCCGCCGCCGCCGTCGTTGTTGAACCGGCGAGCGCTCGAGCGCGCGCAGCAACGCTTGCATGTCCTCGAAGCGCTGGCTCGGATCGTTGCTCAGTCCCGCCGTCACGACCCGATGGACCCACGCGGGCGCGCGCTCCTCTGCGGCGATCTCGAGCACGTTGCCCGCGGTCATGTTGGCCACGATCGCTCGGGTGTCGGCGCCGTCGAACGGACGTGACCCGTACAGCGCCTCGAACAGCACCACGCACAGCGAGAACATGTCGCCGGGCGCGTCGACCGGATCGCCGCGCTGCTGCGCTGGCGCGATGTAATACGAAGCCGCCAGGTCCGGGGTTCGGGCCAGGCCAAAGTCGAGCACGCGGACCCGGCCGTTGCTGTCGATCATCACGTTGGACGGCTTGAAGTTGCCGTGGACCAGGCCCACGTCGTGGGCGGCCGCCAGCGCGGCGCCGGCCTGGCGCAGGACCTCGAGCGCCTCTTGCCAGGGGTACGGCCCGCGCGACAGCCACGCGCGGAGCGACTCCCCGTCGACGTACTCCATCGCGATGAACAGCCGCCCGCCGACCTCGCCGACGTCGTGGATCGTGACCACGTGCGGGTGGGTCAGGCGGGCCATCGCCCGGGCCTTGGTCAGCAGCTGCGCGCTGTTGGTCCGGTCCGCGTCGCCGCTCGAGCGCGCCAACAACTTGAGCGCGACCTTGCGGTCGAGGTCGGGATCGATCGCCACCCAGACCTCATCGCTGGAACCGCCGCGGCCGATGCTCTGCACCAGCACGTAGCGCCCAAACATGGCGCCGGTGGAGCCGGTCTCGGGCGGGGCGGACACGGGAGCTCAGCGCCCCGTGAACTCGGGCTTGCGCCGCTGATTGTAGGCCGCGAGCCCCTCGCGGGCGTCCTCGCTCTCGAACAGGCGCTGCTGCAGCTCGCGCTCGAGCGCGAGGCCGTCGGCGATCGCAATTTCGGCGCCGGTCTGGCACGCCCGCTTGATCAGCCCGACCGCCCGCGAGGCCGCGTTGGGCGGCACGAATTGCTGGGCCCACGCGCGGACCTTGGCGTGGAAGTCCTCGTGCGAGGCGGCCTCCCACAGATGGTCGAACAGCCCGAGCTCGAGCGCGCGCTCGTGATCGAAGGTGTCGCCGACGGCCATCAGCTCGATCGCCTTGGGCTTGCCGACCAGGCGAACGAGCCGCTGGGTGCCGCCGGTCCCGGGCAGCACGCCCAGCTTGACCTCGGGCAGCCCGGCCTTGCCAGCGCCCGCCCGCGCGATGCGAAGATCACAGGCCAGCGCGATCTCGAGGCCGCCGCCGACGCAGTGGCCATCGATCGCGGCGATCACCAGCTTGGCCGTGTGCTCGAGCCGCAGCAGGGTCTCGTTGGCGTGCAGGCAGAAATTGTATTTGAAGTAGGGATCGGCGCCGTCGAGCATCGCGATGTCGGCGCCAGCGCAGAAGAACTTCTCGCCGGCCCCGCGGATCACGATCACGTGGACGGCGGCGTCGAACCGCGCGGTCAAGATCGCCGCGTCGAGCTCGGTCATCATCTCCCGCGAGTAGCAGTTGGCGGGCGGGTTGGTCAGGGTGAGGGTCGCGATCCCATCGGCGGCGGCGTACTCGACGAGTGACATGGGCGGAGCATACACTGACGCATCGTGACCACGTCTACTGGCCCCGGCGTGCACAAGCTCGCCATCGAGGTCCGCTTCGGTGACTGCGATCCCGCGGGCATCGTCTACTTCCCGCGCTTCTTCGACTTCTTCCATCAGGCCATGGAGACCTGGTTTCCGACTCACCTCGGGTTTGGGTACGACGAGTTCGTGCGGGTCCGCAAGCTCGGGTTTCCGGCCGTGCACACGGAGGCGGACTTCGAGCGGCCCAGCCGCTTTGGTGAGCGCATCGAGATCCACCAGCGCGTGACCAAGCTCGGGCGCAGCTCGATCGGGTTCGCCTACGAGGTCCACGGCGAAGACGGCCGGCGGGCGACCGGGCGCAGCGTGTGTGTGGTGATGAACCTCGACGAGCGCAGCCCCGAGCACGGCAAGTCGGTCGCGCTGCCCGAGCAGCTGCGCGCGCGGATCCTCGCGTTTGGGCTGTCCGATCATTGATATGCTGCCCGCGATGTCGCTGGGCGCCGTGGTCATCAGACTCCCTGTTGTCGCTGTGTTGGGCGTGAGCGCCTGCGCCGTGAGCGTGGAGGTCGCTGCGCCGACCCCCGCCGCGCCGACCAAGCTCGCGGCACCTGAACCGCAGGCCCCTCGGTGGGCTCAGGTGAGCGCGACCGTCACCCTCCATGCCGACCCCAGCGCCTCGGCGCAGCAGCTGAAATTCGCCCCCGGACCCGGGGGCGCGACGCAGCGCATCGTCGAGCTCCTCGATGCGCGCGAGGGGTGGTCGTTCGTCCGTACCGTGGTCCCGCGGCAAGCCGTGGCGCTCGGCTACGACGCCAGCATGGGCCTGGCGATCCTCGAGCTCGAAGGTTGGGTTCCCGCCGCACAGCTGCTCGCGCTCGAGCCGAGCGCGGCCGCGCCGGCCCCGTTGCCCATGGGTGAATTCAAGAGTGGGGTGTACGCCACCATCAAGCTGGTCCCGCAGGCGAACGTGGCCGCGGGGGTGATCCTTCGCTGGCCCGACGGCCGCGTGGCGGGTCGGGTCGCCGAGGCCCACCACTTCTTCACGCCCGCGACGACCCGCTCGAACGCGGCGGCCGACACGGGCCCGGTCGAGCTGGCCTGCCACGAGCACCGGAGCGCACCTGGGCTCGGCGTGATTCAGGGATGGCTGTGCAGCGAGCCGGGGGAGCTCATCGCGACGGGGGCCACCACGGGCGTCCCGCTCGACCGCCCGCCAACGTCGGACGCGGGCGGCCCGGGGACCGAGCTGAAGGGCGCGCTCGACCGCGACATCATCAGCCGGATCGTTCGCAGCCACCTCGGGGACGTCCGCAATTGCTACAACCAGGGTCTGGCCGTCGATCCGAAGCTGCAGGGTCGCGTGGCGATCAACTTCGTGATCACCGGTGACGGCACGGTGGGCTCGGCCGTGGTCCAGGACGACAACCTCAGCGATGCCGCCGTCGGTCGGTGTATCGCCGCGGCCGTCACGACCTGGCGGTTCCCCAAGCCCCGCGGCGGTGGCAACGTGATCGTCACCTATCCATTCAACCTCACCCCTGGTTGACGCATGCGCAGACTGTTCTCAGCTCGGGCCCGAGCTGAAAACAGCCTCAGCCAAGCCGGGTGACAAACCATTCGCGCGCCAGCTCCGCGACGATCTCCAGCTTACCGGGCTCTTCGAACAAGTGGGAGGCGCCGGGCACGATCTGCAGCTCGTGCTCGCAGCGCAGCGCGGCGGCGGCCTGCCTGTTCATCGAGATGACCGGCTCATCGAGCTCGCCAACCAGCAACAGCGTGGGCGCCTGGACCCGGGGCAGGTACGCGGCGGCGAGATCGGGCCGCCCGCCGCGAGAGACCACGGCGCCGACCTCGAAGGGACGCTCGGCCGCCGCGACCAACGCCGCCGCGGCCCCCGTGCTGGCGCCGAACAGCCCGATCCGAAGCGCCTGGGTCTGCGACCGCTGCTGCAGCCAGTCGATTGTGCCGATCAAGCGGTGGCCGAGCAGCGCGATGTCGAATCTGAGCTCGCGGGTCAGCTCGTCGACGGTGTGTTCGTTGGGGGTCAAGAGGTCGAACAACAGGGTCGAGAGCCCGCGCTGGGTCAGCTTGCTGGCCACATGGCGATTGCGCGAGCTGAACCGGCTGCTGCCGCTGCCATGCGCGAATACGACGATCCCACCCGCGCCCGGCACGAGGGTCAGATCGCCCTCGAGCTCGACTTCACCCGACTGAACGGTGACGGAGGTGATCGTGCGCTTCATTTGCGTGTCACAGGCGCGACCCTGGTTTGTCGCCCACTCGCGGGTGGCCCGGGGTGCTGGCCGCCGTGCTGGAGTGCTGGGCCGCGGCCAACAGCTGGCGCACCTGCTCGTCGCTCGTCTGATTGAAGTCTTGGTACCACTGGCCGATCGCCCAGAACGGAGATGGCGTGGCCAGACAGACCACGTGATCCGCCTCGCGCTCGAGCACGCGCACCGTGTCAGGGGCGCCAACGGGCACCGCCACGACCACGCGAGCGGGGCGGCTCTTTCGCAATGCAGCAATCGCGGCGCGCATGGTCGCGCCCGTGGCCACGCCGTCGTCGACCAAGATGACCACGCGCCCCGCCAGCTCGGGCCGCGGCTGGTCGCCCCGATAGACCCGCTCGCGCCGCTCGAGCTCGCGTTGTTCGGCGGCGGCGACGGCGTCGATTGCTCGATCCGAGACGCCGAGGTTGCGGATGATGTCTCGGTTGAGGATCCGAACGCCGCCGCTGGCGATCGCACCCGCGGCCAGCTCCGCGTGCCCGGGGACGCCCAGCTTGCGAACCAGCATGATGTCCAGCGTCGCGCCGAGCTGGTCGGCGATCTCGAACGCGACGGGCACGCCACCGCGTGGCAGGGCCAGCACCAGCGGATCCTCGTCGGCGTACTGACCGGCGAGCGCGGTTGCCAGCGCCCGTCCGGCGGTGCTCCGATCTCGCAGCGGAAGGTCGATGTCATCGCCAAGCATGGACGATGGTCGTAGCACCCGCACCACGACATTTCAAAACCCGCGACGATGCAATATGAGTGACGCGCAGTGCCCGAACAGCACATTGGGTGAATGTCGCAAATAGGGGTTGCGCTAGCTCAATTCAGGCGCAGTTTTTTTGGACACACAGCAGGTCCAACATGATCGACGCGAGCACCGAAACCCAGCTGAGCGAGGCGCAGAGCCTGATGGCAAGCTTTGCGGCGCGCACTGGCCTGGCACCGGAGCGCTCGTTGCCAACCCGCTACCTGTGGACCGACGCGTTCGCTGTCTGCAATTTCCTGGCGCTCGCCAGGGCGCACTTACAGCAGCGCAATCTCTACCTCGAGCTGGCCGGTCGGCTGGTTCGCCAGGTCCACCGCCGGCTCGGCTATTACCGTGAGGGTGACGTTCATCAGGGGCCACTCAGCGCGCTCCCGGTCTGGGAGGCGGACCAACAACCCACCGTCGGGGGCCTGCGGATCGGCAACCCGCGACCGGAGCGACGCGCTGGCGAGCGCTTCGATCCGCAGAACGAGGCCGAGCGGGACGGTCAGTACTTTCACTATTTGACCAAGTGGATGCATGCCCTCAATCAAATGGGCACCCAGACCGGTGACCCGATCTATCACCGCTGGGCGCGGGAGCTGGCGTGCACTGCGCACAGCGCATTCGCCCGCGACGCCGCGGCCGGGCGAATGTTCTGGAAGATGAGCGTCGACCTCGAGCGTCCGCTGGTCGCCTCGATGTCACGAACCATGGCCCAGCATGATCCGCTCGACGCGTTGATCACCTACTGCCAATTGCAGTCGTCGCCGTCGGGCGGCGGGCCCGACTTGCGGGGCGAGATTCACGACGCGGCCGGAATGTGTGCGGGCGCCACCTGGGCGATCGACGACGCCCTGGGTATTGGTGACTTGCTGATCAACGCGGGCCGCGTCGCGCAGATCGCCGCACCCGATGCCGTCAGCGCGCTCAACACAATCGACGCCGCAGATCGACTCGATGTCATCGACGCCATCCAGCCCGGGCAATTGCTCGAGGAGCTGCTCGAGTCGGCGCGCGCCGGGCTGTCGAGGTTTGCGGGCTCCGACGCGCTCGCCCAGCCCCCGGACCGGCGGACCGCGTCTGGCGAGCTCGAGCTGGCGATCGGGCTCGCGGCCCTGCCCGTGGTCGCGCGCAGTCGGCCGCCCGGGTGCGGAGACAAACCGGCGAGGGTGGACCGACTGGCCCCTTACCAGTCGATGCGCAGCAAGATCGTGGGGTTCTGGCGGGGCGTGCGAGCCCGCAGGGACGCGGCGCAACAGGACGTCGACGCGGTGATGCTGGCCACGGCGCTGGTGCCCGATGGGTTCGTCGTCTTGCGCTGAGTCTTCCGCTGACGACTGGGGGCAAGCGGCAGTTTGGAGCTTGCGCAATGCTTGCGCATTGCCACCTGTGGACGGACGTGGAGCCAGAGCTGGGCCAAACTCGCATACGATGAAGTGGGCCTGGCGCATCGCCCGAATTGCGGGGATCGACGTACGCGTGCACGTGACATTTTTCGTGTTGCTCGCGTGGATTGCCTGGATCAGCTACGCGTCGGCCGGCACCGCCGCCGCTGCGCTGCATGGCCTGTTGCTGGTGTTGCTGGTGTTCTCGATCGTGATCCTCCACGAGCTCGGCCACGCGCTCACGGCCCGGCGGTTCGGCATCAAGACCCGCAGCATCACCCTGCTCCCGATCGGCGGGGTCGCTTCGCTCGAGCGCATGCCCGACGATCCGCGCCAGGAGCTGCTCGTCGCCATCGCTGGTCCCGCGGTGAACCTGGGACTGGCGGCGATCTTGGCGGTGGTCGCGGTGTCGCTCGGTCAGCCGCTGGCGCTCGGGGTCATGCTCGAGTCCGCGAGCGGGTCGGTTCCCCTGCTCACGCAGCTGGTCTGGATCAACCTCGCGCTGGGCGTGTTCAACCTGCTCCCGGCATTTCCCATGGATGGCGGTCGGGTCCTGCGCGCGCTGTTGGCTTTGCGCGTCTCGGATATTCGGGCGACCCGGATCGCGGCGGGCCTGGGCCAGGCGATGGCCGTGGTGCTGGGGATCACCGGGCTGTTCGTCGATCCCCTGTTGATCTTCATCGCGCTGTTCCTGTGGATGGGGGCATCGGGCGAGGCGCGGCTGGCCGAGGCCAAGCACGCGGCCCACGGAGTCCCGGTCGCGACCGCGATGGTCCGGGAGTTCGAGGCGATGAGCCCGGAGCTCCCCGTCGCGGTCCCGCTGCGTCGGGTGCTCGAGACCTTTCAGCATGACTTTCCAGTGGTCGCCAATGGGCGCGTGGTCGGCATGCTCGGGCGCGAGGCGATGCTGCGGGCCCTGGCTGGACCGGGTCCAGAGGTGCCGATCGGCGCAGTGATGAACCGCGATCCCAAGCGCGTGCACCCGAGCGACGACCTCGACGACGCGTTCTTGCAGGTGCTGGCGCAGGGCGAGGCGCTGCCCGTGATCGACGGCCACGACCGGCTCGTCGGGGTCCTGACGAGCGAGAGCGTGGCCGAGCTGTTGCTGGTCCGCGAGGCGATGGGAGCTCGGGCCGCCCGAGGGGCGGGTGGCTCGAACCTGGCGGCCGCGCGGATGCTCGAGCTCGCGGTCGGTGGCCCGTCGCCCGAGCTGTGAGCGGCGGCCCGAGCTGTGAGCGGCGGCAGTCAGGGTCCGCGAGGCTGCCTGTGGGGGCTGCAAACCTGTGGCACAGTGTTGCGGCCGTGCGCCGGACTCTCCACTCGAGTCTGGCGCCTCGCGAATTACAATGCGCTGTCTCGCAAGCCTGACGTTGATCCTCGCCATCTCTGGTTGCGCCACCGTCTCGCATGAGCGCCCGCTGCCGCTGACCAAGCTGCGCCTGTACGAGACGGGCGTGGGCTACTACGAGCGCGCAGGCGAGCTCGGCGGCCCAGACGGCGCGGCGCTGCCCGTGCCGTCGGGGCACCTCGATGACGCGCTCAAGAGCCTGGTCGTGCTCGGCGAGGACGGCACGGTCCGCTCGATCGCGTTCGACAGCCGTCAGAGCCCAGCGGTCGCGCGGGCCCGCGCTGGGCTGCCGCCCCAGTCCGACGCCCCGATCCGGGTCCACGACGTGCTGCTCGGGCTGCGCGGCCACGAGCTCATCTTGCAGCACGGGCGCAAGCGCGTGCGGGGTCGGCTGGTCGATGTGATCGGGGTCCCCGACGCCGATCGCCTCGGGGTTCAGCCAACCGAGACCAACCCAGGCCCGACCACCGCGGAGCAAGCCGGGGCCGTGCCCGACAAGACCTTCGCGCTGGTGGTCACCGCGACCGGGCGCTACCGCCGGGTCGACGTCGCGACGATCGACGAGATCACCCCGGTCGATCCAGGCGTTCGCGCGCGCATGCAGGCGGCGCTCGACGCCGGCCTGGCCCTGCACAGCAACGCCCGCGGGCAGCTCGAGGTCGAGGGCAAGGGCGCGGCGGTTCGCCTGGGGTACCTGGCCGAGTCCCCGGTCTGGCGGGCCAGCTACCGGCTCGTGCTCGACCCGACCAAGCCCAGCGCGCTGCAGGGCTGGGCGCTCGTGCACAACGACACCGAGGAAGACTGGGACGACATCACCCTCGAGCTGGTCAACGGCCGGCCCGACTCGTTCTTGTTCCCGCTCGCTGCGCCTCGCTATGACCGGCGTGATCTCGTGGTGCCCGACCGCGAGCTGTCGAGCGTGCCGCAGCTGCTCGACACCACACCCGACGCGATGTGGGGCGATTTCCTGGACACGGAGCTGATCACCTACGGCAGCGGGGGCGGCACCGGCACCGGCTATGGCTACGGCAGCGGGCATGGCTCGATGGGGCGGCGCAGCGGCTCGATCGGGCGGGTCGAGCTGGGCAGCAGCGATCTGGTCGCGGTCGGCAACCTGGCCGAGCTCGCGGTCGGGCAGGGGCGCGAGACCAAGACCGCGTTCGTGTATGGTGCTGGCGAGGCGCTGGATCTGGCCGCCGGTCGCTCGGCCATGGTTCCGTTCCTACAGTCGTCGGTCGAGTCGGCGGCGATGACCTGGTTCGATGGCTTCTCGTCGGGCACCGCCCGCCACGCGGTCCAGGTGCTCAACAGCACGGCGCAGACGCTGCCCTCGGGCACGCTCGCGGTGTTCGGCGACGGAGGGTTCGCGGGCGAGACCGTGCTCCCGCGGCTCAAGCCCGGGGAGCGGCGCTTCCTCGAGATCGGCGACGACCCCGACACCGAGCTGACGATCGTCAGCCGCGAGTCGGCCGACCTGCCCAAGCAGCTCGTCAGTGCTCGGGGCGACCTGCAAGAGCACTTCTTGCGGACCACCACGATCGTGCTGGACCTGGCAAACCGCAGCGGGCAGGCCCGGCAGGTGCACGTGGTCGTCGACGCGGGCAGCAACACCACGATCAACGGCGCGGACAGGGTCGACTTCGACGTCGACCGCGGGCATCCGCTGGCGATCTTCGAGCTTCAACCCAACGCCCGAGTCGAGGCCCGCAAGCTCGTGATCCAAGAGGGGCTGTCGCGCACCACCAGCGTCACCAGCCTCGCGCTGATCCGGGTCGAGCGGCTGTCGACGGCCGCGTCGCTCACTGCGCCCGAGCGCGCGGTCATGAAGGCGACCCACGAGCGGCTGACCGAGCTGCGCGCCGCCGAGGCCGAGGTCGCGCGGCTCGACGCCGAGATCGTCACGATCACCGCCGACATCGAGCGCCTGCGGGGGCACCTGGAGGCGATGTCGGGTGACAGCGCGGGCGAGAAGGGGCCGCTGGTCACTCGCCTGCTGAGCACCGAAGACCAGCTGCAGGTGCGCCGTCGTGAGCTCGCCGCCGCCAAGGCCAAGGTCGACGAGCGCGTCGAGGTGACTCGCTCGACGCTGACGGCGCTCGCGCGTCCGACGGACTGACGACAAACGGACTGGCCGTGCGACGGGCACGTCATCCACGCTACGCTCGCGCGCGTGGCCAGGCGCGAGCGGCTGTCGGTGCTTCGGGCGGAGATCGCCGCTTGCACGCTGTGCGCGTCGAGCCTGCCGCTCGGACCGCGGCCGGTCGTGCAGTTCTCGAGGCGCAGCCGCGTGGTCTTGATCGGCCAGGCACCGGGAACGAAGGTCCACGCGAGCGGCGTGCCGTGGGACGACGCCTCGGGCGACAACCTGCGCGAGTGGCTGCAGGTCACGCCGTCGGAATTCTATGATCCCGATCGCTTCGCGCTGGTCCCCATGGGGTTTTGCTACCCGGGCAAGAAGCCGGGTGGCGACGCGCCGCCGCGGCCCGAGTGTGCGCCCGCGTGGCACCAGCGGATCCTCGATCAGCTCCCCGCGGACGCGTTGATCGTCCTGCTCGGGCAGTACGCCCAGCGTCACTACCTGGGCAGGGCAGCCAAGCGCACGCTGACCGAGACCGTGCGCGCGTTCCCGGACTACCTGCCCCGATTCATGCCGCTGCCCCACCCGAGCTGGCGCTCACGCCTGTGGATGCAAAAGCACCCGTGGTTCGAGGCCGAGCTGCTGCCCGCGCTGCGCCAGACTACGACCACCCCTTGCGGCGGAACAGCACCAACAACCCGATCGTGACGGCCACGCAGACCGCCCAGAACATCGGGTAGCCCCATTCCCACTGGTACTCCGGGATGTGCTCGAAGTTCATCCCGTAGACCCCCGCCAAGAACGTGATCGGGATGAACAGCGAGGCCATCACCGTCAGCACCCGCATGGTCTCGTTCATGCGGGTCGAGACCCCCGACATGTAGAGATCCGTGAGGCTCGTGCACATCTCGCGCTGGGCCTCGATGATGTCGAGCAGCTGAATGGTGTGGGCGTGCACGTCGCGGAGGTAGGTCCGCGTGTCGGCCGAGATCAGCCCAGACTCGTCACGAAACAGGCCGTCGACCAGCTCGCGGGTCGGCCACATGACCCGGCGGATCGCGTTGAGCTCGCGGCGGATTCGCTGGACGCGGAGCAGGGTCTCGGGCTCGGGATCTTCGAGCACCTGATCCTCGAGATCCTCGAGCGTGTCGCCGTAGTGCTCGAGCAGGGGAAAGCAGTGGTCGATCGCCGCGTCGAGCAGCGCGTACATCAAGAACCCCGCGTTGGCCTGGCGGACCCGCGAGCCGTCGCGCCAGATCCGGGCCCGCAGCGGCTCCCAGACGTCGCCCACCCGCTCTTGAATGGTCAGCAGCAGGCCCGGCCACACGAACATCGAGACCTGCTCCGAGACCAGCAGACCCTCGGGCACATCGGGCGTGTTGGTGACCTGGGGGCTGGCCTGAGACTGCGCAGCCGCGGCCGCCTGGTCGGCGACGGCCTGCAGCATCAGCAGCCGGGTCTTGACGAACAGGTGGCCGTCGTAGGCCTCCACGCCGGGGCGCTGGGGCACGTGGAGCACGTCCTCGGCGGCCAGGGTGTGAAAGCCGAGGGCCTTGCGGAGCCGCTCGACCGCCCACGGGTGCAGGCCGTCCACGTTGATCCAGCGGACGGTGACCCAGTCGGGGGTCGGCGTGGCCAGCCATGCCTCGAGCTCGTCGATCGTGATCGAGATGGTCTCGACCCGACTCGCGGAGAACTGCAGGACCCGGACGCGGACCTCACCGGGCTCGGGGCGGATCTCGATGTCGGGGAGGTGCTCGATCCCTGGTGGGGCGCCCGGTTGGTGGTAGGCGGAGGTCACCGGGCGGCGCGAGCCCGGCGACCGCAGCACCGTCTCCAGCGCGCGCCCGACAGCGGCGACGTTGTCGACCGCACGGTCGACCAGCTTGACGAGTCCGGTGGGTTGTTGCTCGGCCATCGCGGGTTGCTGCGGCAGCGTAGCAGGGTCTGGTGGGGGTTCAGTGCGAGGGGTCTGGAGGGGTGCAGGGGTGAGAATTCGGCAATAACTAGCCGTGCCGCGACGCCGGAGGGTCGATCACGAGTCACGAGTCACTCGCTCCACCTGAGTTGCGCCGGTGCCGGAGTGTTCTTGATCGCGCAGTGCGGGGCCACGAGCGTCCTTCCGTTCGGCCTCAATCTCCGCAATCAAACTAAACAGCCAATCGTAAAGCTCGACCGACCGATGTGACGCCAGATGCAAGCGCGTCAGGGCCCCCAGATCCAGTAGCCGATCCCCGCCAGCGCCGCGAAGAACAGCCCCATCACCCAGTAGCCCATGACCCGGTCGCTGCGTCGGTAGTCCTCGAGCGCCTGCCTGAGCTGCGCGGCGGCCTTGGTCGCCGTTGGATCATGGCCGGTCAGCTCGAGCTTGATGATGATCGCCCGCATGCGCCCGGCGGCGCCGTCTTCCGCGACGCCCTTCTCGAGCACGGGCAGCAGCCGCAGGCCGGCTTCGATCAGCACCTCGGTGTTGGTCGGCACGAACGCGTTCTGCAGGATCTTCTCGCTCTCGCCGCCGGTGGAGAGCCGACCGTGGAGCTCGTCGAGGGCCATCCGCTCCTCGGCGGGATCACTCATCAGCTGGGTCGCGGCGCCGCAGTAGTGGCACACGTAGGTGCCGCCCGAGGGCGATCCACAAGCACGGCAGGCCTGATCCATGTTGCGAGCCTACGCGACGCGGGCGGTCTCGTCACCGCCCCGCCAATCGCAGGGCCAATCGCAGGGCCAATCGCAGGGCCAGTCGCAGGACCAATCGCGCGACTGTCCGGCTACTCGCCGTCGTCGGGCTTGTCTTCAGCGTCGTCGGGCTTGGCGGGCTTCGCTGGCGGGGGGACCGGGATGTCGACCGGCGCCTGTCCGCCGACGGGGCCATCCTTGACGTCCATGATCTGCAGCAAGAACACCAGCGTCGAGTTGGGCGGGATCTTGCCTTGATCGCGGTCGCCGTAGCCGAGCTCGGGCGGGATCACGACCTTGCGCAGCATTCCGGGGCGGACGCCCTCGAGCGCGTCGCCGAAGCCCTTGATGACGCCGCCGCCACCGACGACGACGGGCATGCCCTCGGTCCGGGTGTGCGAGCTGTCGAACACGGTGCCGTCGGTCAGCTGGCCGATGTAGTGGGTCACGACCTGATCGCCCTGCTTGGACTCGCGGCCCTCGCCAGCGGCGTAGTCGAAGATCTCGAGCCCGTCGGGGCGCTTGCTGGTGGCGATCGGCTCGCCCTCGAAGTCGCTGGCGGGGTGCAGGGCGATCGCCTCGGACACGCTGAGGAGCTCGACGGTCATCAGCAGATCGCCGACGGCCGGGCGGCCGGGAGGGGCGCCCTCGTCCACGACCTCGGCCGGGACCTTGATGCGCCGCTTGCCGCCGGGCTTCATGCCCGCGAGGCCCTCGGCCATCGACTTGGCGATCGGATCTTGATCGCGGGTCGACTGGTTGATCACGAGCTTGGCCGGGCCCCCACGCGAGCCCATGACCTGCCGGCCGTTGACGCTGGCGTAGCCGTTGAACGTGAACTCGATGACCATGTCATCGGCGACCGGGGTGCCGCTGCCAAGCACGAAGTCGTCGATGACGACGCCGCTGGGGAGGGTCTTGGAGCTGAGCGGCTTGCCGTCGAACGGGGGCTCGTAGGGGATCTCGGGCGCCTTGATCTCGAGCCTGTGAGCCTCGGTGCCCGGCTGAATGCCCTCGACGATGTACTCGGCCTCGACGTGCTCGCCCGCTTCGTGGCTGGCGTCGGCTTCGTGGGCGTCGGCCTCGTGGGCGTCGCCGTGTTCGGGATCACCGTGTTCAGCGGCGGCCACGTCCGCGCCGAAGTCGGCGGGGGTGAAGCAGGCGGTGCCCAACAGCGCACTGGCGAGCACGCCGGTCAGCGACAAGACTCGAGTCTCGAGCTTCCTCATTGCGGCGGAAGATACTGAATTTTCGTGCGTGTCACGACCTCGAGTCGTTCGTGGACGCCGCTGGATAGCGCGGGCGCCGGGCTTTTCTCACATATGCGCGAGCATCCTCGCGGTCGCGGCCTCCACGAGCGGCATGTTCTTGGCCTTGACCACGTAGTCGAGCAGCGGTGTGCGAAGCACGCTCCGAAACAGCCCGCCGGCCCAGAACGAGGGCAGGAAGCTGTTGGCGCAGCGACGCTCGTAGCGGGCCAGGGCCGCGCGCTCGCTGGTCGCGCCGGCTTGGACCTCCGCGATCGCCTCGGCCGCGTAGATGCCCGAGCGCATCGCTTGGCTGATCCCCTCGCCGGTCGCCGGATGCGTCATGCGCCCGGCCTCGCCCACGATCACGCGGCCGGGGCTCGACAGCGGGCCGGTCCGGTAGGTGTAGACGATCGGGTGGCCCTTCCACTTGCCGATCTGCGTGGCCCCACACAGCCGCGCCGCGTAGTGCTTGTCCAGGAACTGGTCGAACAGATCGCGCGCGTTCTTGCGGTCGAGCCCGTCCTCGTAAGTGATCCCGATGTTGACCCGGGTCGAGGTCTCGGGGAACAGCCAGCCGTAGTAGGGCAGGGTCAGCGGATCCCAGATCATCTCGAGCGTGTGGGCCCGATACCCGACGTGCTCCCACCAACCCATGATCGTGTGGATCGTGCGCTTGGGCCCGTCGCAGGTCGAGAAGCGAGTGTGGGCGCCGTTGGCGACCACCACCCAGTCGGCGAGGATCTCCCGGCCATCGCGGGCGCGGACGCCGATCCACCGACGGTTGTGCTCGATCGGCTCGCTGGCGGCGAAACCCGGCACGAAGCTGACGCCACCCGCGAGCGCGCACTTGTGCATTTCATGGTCGAGGTCATGGCGCAGACAGATCGCGGCCTGAGCCGCGTCGCCGGCCGAAAGATAGGTCTCGTGACCGCCGGGGGTGACCAGGCGCAGGCCCGAGATTGGGTATGAGATCGGCTCGACGTTGGACCAGACCCCGAGCTGCTGGAGCGTCTGGATTGCTCGCGGTGACAGCCCGCTGCCGCAGGTCTTGTGGCGGGGGAACGGGTGGAGGTCGACGATCGTGACGTCGTCGACCCCGAGCTGGGCCAGGCGCAGGGCCGTGGCGGAGCCGGCGGGGCCGGCACCAATGATCAGGACCTTGGCTCTGGTCTTGGCTTGCGGTGAATGGCTGGAATGAGGTGATCCGCGCATGGCGAATCAAGCCTAGGCGTAACTTTGCTAAAAGCGAGCCTCGAGCTCGAGGCGCAAGCGATGCTCGGGGTTGGGGACCCGGTTCATCGTGGACGAACGATCATCGAGCCACAGATAAACGTCGTAGCGGGCCCGAATCAAGAACACGCGCTTGATGACATAGGAAAGGTCAAAATAGGTCCACAGCGACTGCTCGTAATAGCTGTTGTTGGCGATGTCCTCGAATAGATAGCGCAGGCGGCCGGTAACGCGGAAGCCCGGCAGCGGTTGCGCGCGCACGATTAGCGTCGCCGAGGAGTCGTGTCGGAGCCGCCCCTGGCAGGTCAAGCTGGTCGGATCATCGGCGCAGCTGGCTACACACAGCGGGTTGGCGGGGTCGTCCTCGCAGACGTTGTGACACGCGGGCTGGCCCTCGCCGCCACACCCGAGGTTGCACGCGTCTTGATCACCGTCGATGCAGGCCTGGGCCTGGCAATAGGGGCTGCTCGGGTCCACCTCGCACAGGTCGCCCTGCTCCTTGCGGAGCAAGCTGGGGTCGTCGATGAACTCGTGCTGATACTGCGCGGTGATCGACAGCTTGCCCTTCAACAGGCGAAATCGGACCCGCGGGGTCAGCTTGCCGACCTCGGCCAGGCACCCGCTGCGGTAGGTGGGGGTGCCGTCCTCGGCGGCGGGATCCTGGTCGAGCTGCGAGCCATCGGTGATGCAGCCGGCCTTGAACCGGGAGCCCGACCGCATGTCGACGTTGCGGTACTCCAGCCACAGGCCGGGCCGGAGCCAGTCGTTGACGTCGATGTCACCGCGCAGGTTGGTCTCGATCTTGGGGACCAGCTGGCGCGGCTGAACCCAGACGTCGACCTTGGCGCGCAGATCCAGGCGGTCGCCGAACCGGCCGCCGTAGCGAACCCGACCGCCGGCTTCGTCGCGCGCGCGGTTGCCATGGTACTGGTCGGCCTGCGAGATCGGACCGGCGTAAGGGTTGGCGAAGCCCTTGTCGTAGTAGCGGGCGCTGACCTCGAGCTCGTGGGCGCCGAACGTGGAGGTGTGCCGGACGATGCCCGCGAAGCCGCCGCCGCCGTAGCTCGGGTCCGAGCTGCTGGTCATCGAGTCGAAGCTGCGGGCGAGCTCGATGCCGAGATCCGACCACCCGCGGCCCCAGGTCGCGTCGGTGCCGATCGCTCCCCAGGTGCCGCCGTGGGGGAGCGGCGACCAGTCTTGGAAGTCCAGGTTGGCGCCCTTGACCCGCCAGTTGGTGGTCGCGCCGTAGCCGGTCAAGCCCCAGTGGGTGCGGCGATCGTAAAACCACGAGAAGTTCCCGCCGCCCAGGAACTCGTCGTACATGTTGGGCAGCGTCTGGGTCCTGTGCGCGGCGGCTGGGTCGAGCGGCGACTGCCCCTCGCGCGAGATCAGCACGGCGGGCGCGGAGCAGCTGGGGTCGTCGGACAGCGCGTCGGGGCACGCGTCGGCGTCTCGTACCTGGTACTGATAAATTTGCTTGGTCTGCCACGAGCCAAACCCGTACAGCTGCACCCAGCCCACGGGCATCGACAGGTGCTTGGCCCCGATCGCCACGCCGCGCAGCCGGTCGGACCAGTCGAAGTCCTTGGTTCCGTAGCGGACCGGGTTGTCGGCGCCACCTGGACACGGGGTCTGCGGCAGCTCGCCCGCGCTCTCGCGGCACAGCCGACCGAGGTCCGGGGGGCGGGTGATCGTGTCGTCGAACACGAACCCGTTGGGCGTGTAGCGATCGGTGTTGTCAAAGGTCAAGCGCTGACCAAAGCCGATCCGGTACGAGCCCGCGATCACGCCGAACCGGTCGGTGTCCCACTGCACGAAGTACTTGGGCACGTTGACGCGGGGGCCCATCTCCGACGCGATCATGGCCTCGCGGGTCGGATCCCAGATTGGGTTGCCGGGCCGCTGCCGGGTCACGAAGCCAGCGACGCCGATCGTCAGCTGCCGGAGGGTCGTGATCCGGGCCTGCAACACCATGGGCGGGACCGTGCGATCTTCTTGCGACCACGCGGTCTGGTAGCGGACCCAGCCGTGGGTGGCGGTCAGCTTGGCGGCGCGGTCGTGGGCCTGGATGAACGCGAGGATCGAGCCGAGCTTGTCAGCGCTCAGGACCCCGGCGGCCGCGAGGTCGCCCGGCGCGTGGATGACCCCGACCTCGGCGCGATAGGCCAAGATCGCGTCGACGTCCTCGTAGGTCAGGTTGGGGAGCGAGTAGAGCACCTCGCGATCGGCCTGGTTGAGGTCGACCCCGCGGCGGCGCAGCTCGAGCAGGGTGTTGAAGGTGTCCTCGGAGATCTGATCGGTAATGTACAGATCGTAGAGGTCGTCCTCGGTGTCGATGTCGATGAAGATCTCGTACTGGGTTGCCAGCGCCGCGCGCGGGACCAACAGCGCGAGCAGCAGCCCGGCGAGCAGGAGGAGTCGGAGTCGGGTCGCCATTAGCCGCACGGGATCGGGTCGCAGGTGGCCCACAGGCCGGCCGGTGGGAGCTGCATCTGAGCCTGATACTCGAGGGCCTCGTACTCGTCCGCGATCGCGTCACCGTTGGGCGAGATGTGCAGCACGCACGCGTGGCCGCGCTCGATCATGACGCGGTTGATCTCCTGACCCGACAGCTCGACGTAGGCCAACAGCCGGCCGTAGGCGTCCTCGCACTCGACGTCGTAGGTCAGCGTCACGGTCTTGCCCTCGACCAGGGCCACGTTGGCGGCCTTGGCCTCCGCGCCCCAGCACTCGGTCTCGGTCGTGCTCTCCGGGGTGTCGATCATCAGGTAGCGCACGCGCTCGCCGGTCTCGAGCTCGATCGTGTCGCCGTCGACGACCCGCGCGACCTTGGCCTCGCTCGGACCGCACAGCTGCTCGCCGATCTCGGCTGCGGGCTCCGTGTCACAGCCAAGCGCGAGCGTGACCAGCCCGGCGAGCAACCAGCCCACGCGCGCGCGACGGGCCGCGACGCGGCCGTGCCTGACAACTTGCGGGGCGGCTGTGGAGGGGAGTGTCAGTTGCATTGTTGGTTGTCGGCCGCTGGTGAGCCCCGGTCGCCGAGCCCGTAGACCGTGGTCGCGGCGCACCACGCCGCGGGTGGATCGTTGAGGATCACGTCGTAATTATCGGGGTCGAGGCTGGTGCTCGCGCCGGTCGCAACGCTGGTCCACGTGACCTGATCGAGCAGGATCCCGCCGACCCCTGCATACAGCGCGCTGTTGGAGTTGGTCAGGCCAAAGCTGATCAGCACGTCGACCGGTGGGAGCCCGCCGTTGACCATGTTGTCGCCGTTGCGGGCGATCAGCGCGGAGTCGCCAGGCTCGACCGCCAGGCAGTTGGGGTCGGCGATGGTGTCGAGCGGGCCATCGGCGTACAGCCGCCCGAGCTCGACGCCGTTGAGGTCGAAGGCCGCGAGCGCGCGGATCTCGAACCACTCACCGTTGGCGTCGGACACCGCGTCGGGGTTGGCCATGAACTCCGAGATCACCAGATCGCCCAGGCTCGGGTTGACGATGTTGCGCATGACCATGCCGTCCATGCACATGCCCTCATTGTTGTTGCCGCCGTCGCAGCTGGGGTTGGCGTCGCCAGGCGTGCCGAGGTCGCCGCAGCCGAACGGGGCGACCGCGTTGCACCACATCATGGCCATGGGGTCGTAGCTGAGCGCCTTCCCGGGGCTGACGCTCGGCCAGCTGTGCTCGTCGAACACCACGCCGCCGCGGCCGATCTGCATGCTGCCGTTGGCGTTGCTCAGCGCCAGGCCGCCGTACACGTAGTCGATGTTGGGCAGCGAGCAATTGTCGGCGTCGACGTCGGTCCGCCCAAACACGATGTACGAGTCGGCGGGGATCTCGATGCAGGTGTTCGAGCTGACCACGTGGCTGACCACGTCGTTCTTGCCGAGCTCGAGACCGTTGAGGTCGAACGCGGCGCTGGCGTAGAGCTCGAACCACTCGCCGCTCGCGTCGGGTGCTCCGGACGGATCGGGCATCAGCTCCGACAGCGTGATCTGGCCCGGCGTCGGCGCGTTGATCGGGCGCATCAACATCAGGTCGGGGTCGAGGCACTGATCGGGGCTGCCACCGCCACACGGCGGGTTGGCGGCGCCGGGCGTGCCCTCGTCGCCGTCGCCGTACACGCCCAGGCCGTCGCACCAGTTGCCGAGCATGTCCTTGCTCTCGCTGAACCCGGCGGTGGTCGAGGTCCAGGTCGCTTGATCACCGACGCCGCCCTCGAACTGGATGAACAGGTCGCTGTTGGAGTTGTTGATCGCCATGTCGAACACCACGTCGACCTGGGCCAGCCCGCCGTTGACCGCGGCGTCGGCCGAGTGGGCGAACACGACATAATCTCCGGGGTTCACCGTGATGCACGCGTCGCTGCCAAACGCGGGCGCGTCGCCGAAGTCCACGGTGTGCTCGACGCCGCCAGCCTTGCCGATCTGCAGGCCGTTGAGGTCGCCGCCGCCCTTGACCAACACCTCGAACCACTCGCCGTCGCCGTCGTCCACGGCCTGGGGGTTGGCCATGAACTCGGTGATCTCGAGGTCACCGTCGTCGACCGGCGTGATGTCGCGCAGCTGGCCGTTCTCGTAGCACTGGCCGTCGGGCGGCGGGATCGAGCACTGATCGTTGGGGGCCCCCGGGGTCCCGAGGTCGCCGTCGCCGTAGGGCTGGGTGCCCTTGCACCACAGCGCGAGGTCGTCGTTGGCGAGCGGATCAAAGAAGTCGGGATCGAGCTGCTGGGACACGCCGTCGGAGGTGGTGCCCCAGGTGACGGCGTCGAGGGTCTCCCCGGCCACGCCGATCCAGCGCGCGCCGTTGGAGTTGGACATCGCGACCTTGCTCTCCCACACCAGGGTGTCGGGCGGCAGCGCGCCGTTGAGCAGCGAGTCCGCGCTGCCTGCGATCACGGCGTACTCGCCGGGCGCGAGCACCAGGCACTCGGCGGCCGCGATGATGTCCTTGTTCTCGACGTCGAAGGTCTTGGCGATCTGCAGATTGTTGAGGTGAAAGTCGGTCCCCGCGCGCGAGTGGATCTCGAACCACTCGCCGTCGCCCTCTTCGGCGGCGGCCGGGTTCGGGTGGACCTCCGTGATGACCAGCTCGCCGGGCTTCGGCGGGATCACCTCGATGGTGTTGCCGCCCTCGAGGCAGGTGGTCGAGCCGCCGCACAGATCGTTGGGCGCCCGGGGCGTGGCCTTGAACTCGGGGCTGAGGGCGGTCTTGCTGTCGCACCAGCTGGCGAGGTCGTTGTTGGCGATCGCGTCGGGGGTCTGAAACCCGTCGAGGGCGCGCGAGGCCTCATCGGACGCCTCGGCGTAATAGACCTCATCAATGACATCGTCACATTCGACCGCCAGGTAGCCGGCCGCGTTGCCGAGCTCGCCCAGGACATTGGCGTAGCCATAGTCGATATCGGCCAGGCCCTCCGCGAGCTCGTCGAGCACCGAGCCCACGACGACGTAGCCGCCGGCCGGGACCTCGACGCTGCGGGTGATCGTGTGGGTCTTGCGGCCCGTGCCGTCGGTCTTGGAGTAGACCAGGGTCAAGCCCTGAAGGTCGATCGACGCGCCGCTGGCGTTGTAGATCTCGAACCACTCCAGGCCAGCGTCAGCGCCTGGAACGTTGGCGACGACCTCGGAGATCACCAGCGCGCCGGCCAGCGGACAGCTGCCGTCGCCGCCGGTCTCGTCGCCGGGGTTGACGGTGTCGTCGCTGCAGCCGAGCGATCCGGCCCCGACGAGCGCGACCAGGCCGAGGGTCGCTAGTGCATGTTGTGAACGGAAGCGAGGTCGATCCATGAAGCAGGTCCGATCGAGTCAAGGCAAGTCAGTAGGGGGCTCGGGCTCGGGCGCAAGCTCGGGCTCGGGCTCGGGCGAGAGCTCGGGCTCGGGAGCAGGTTCGGGCTCGGGTTCGGGCTCGGGCGCAGGCGTGGGTGCAGGCGGCGGCGCCTGGTCGAAGTCGTCGGGTTGCTCGACCGCGGCGCCGTCCTCGGGGATGTCGAACTCGGGGTCGAAGTCGTCGCTGCCGCCGTCGCCTGGAGGCAGGTAGGTCGGGAGCCGGACCTGGATGGGATCGCGGACCTCGATCTGCAGCTGCTTGCGACCGCTGCGGCGATCCGTGTAGCTGGTCACGACCCCGCGCACGCGCACGTACTCGCCCCGGTAGCGCCCGATGCCCGACTCCTCGAACACGTCGGGCTCCCAGAAGATCAGCGGGAAGTCCTTGAACATGCGGCGGCTCAGGAGCACGCGCTTGGGCCCGCGCTCACCCTGGCGGATGTCGCCGACGGTGGCCAGGACCTCGACCTCGTCGCCGAGGCGGGCCTCGAGCAGCACCATCGCGTCCCAATTCGTGAGGTCGATCAGCGTGGGATCGGCGGCGGCCTCGGCCTCGAACTGCGCGACGAAGTCTGCTCGGGCGTTCCACCAGACCGCGCGCGCGTCGTAGTCGGGGTAGCACTGCGCACCCGCGGCCCACAGCCCGAGCTGCTTGGCCTTGGCTTCGGCCTCGGCGGCCACGAATTCATAGTGGAAACGCCGCGAGTAGCCGTACTTGGTGAAGTAGGGGCTCATGCCCGCGCGCACGGCCTCGAGGTTGTAGTTGACCCACTCGCCGTCGCGCTGAACGAACACGTAGGTCAAGAACCGATTGTAGCGGCCGCGGATCTGCTTGGGGTTGTCACGCTCGAGCCGGACCGAGGTCACGCCCGCGAAGAAGTCCTCGGCCCAGTGCTTGGCGTCCATGCCGAGCGGCGTCGGCACCTTGATCATGCGGCTGGTCTTGGCCTGCTCGTTGGCCAGGTAGTTGTCCCAGCCGACCTCGAACGCGCGCCAGGACTTGTCGGACTTGAAGGTCTCTTCGGTGTCGATCGCCAGCAGGCGCAGGCTCGCGTCGAGGCCGTCGACCTTGATCGTGTCACCGTCGACGATCGCGTTTTGCTTGAGCGGGTACTCGCCGAGCACCAGCCCGGCGTCCTCGCGCTCGAGCTCGCTGCGATCAAACCGGGTGTCCAGGTTGCTGCAGGCTCCGAGCGACAGCGCCGTCACCAGCAGGCCGCGCGCGATCACGCTGGCGATCTTCATGGGCACCGGTTGGCCTCTCCCGGCGAGCCCGGCAGCCCCACGCCAAACAGCGGTTGGCCCTCGGCGCCCAGGTCGTCCACGCACCAGCAGCCACCGCTCAGGTCGTCGTTGTCGCTCGCGCGTGGCGGGTTCTCGGCGTTGCCGCAGGCCATGGTCCCAGTCTTGGTCAGCACATCGGTCTCGTAGAACGCCTGATCGATCAGCGAGCCACACGCGTCGAGCTCGACGAAGCCCGAGCGGTAGCGCATGAAGTCGCGGGGATAGGTGTTCTCGTCCGGAGTCCCGCCCGAGATGTCCCAGGCCACGCCGTAGTCGATCCAGCTGGCCACGTCGTCCTCGAGGCCGGGTCCGATCACCGCGTAGCCACCTGCGCTCAGCTCGACCGGGTCGCGGACGAACAGCTCGAGCTGCTCGCCGCCCGACGAGCGCAGCCGGACCCGCAGACCCTGGAGGTCGAGGCCTCGCCCGGCGTCGTTGTAGATCTCGATGTAGTGGCCGAACGAGTCGTCGCTGGCCTGGTCACCGCGCAGCTCCGAGATCACCAGCTCGCCCGCGTCGACGTCGGGGCACAGCTCGGGCAGCGGATCCCGGCCGCACCCGCTCGCCGATCCGATCAGCAGCGCGAGCCCCAGACAAGTACTGGCGCGCCCGCGACCAATCGTGCGGTGGGGTGGCACAGTCCGTGAGCATAGGGCAGGTCGAGCCTGATTCGGTGACGTTGGTGTTTCGATCTCCTGGCGCCTCAGCCGCGAGCGATCCACGCGAAACCGTGCGAACGGGGTTGTGGCGGTCGGTCTTGGTCGAGATCATGCACACTTGTCGGGTGGTCCCTCGTAAACTCGAGAGCGATCTCTACCCAGGGCGAATCGGTGCAAATGATGAGCACCCCGCGCTGCGCCGAACCCGGGACAGGCCCGTTGCAAGCCGAGCCTGTTGCGCCAGTCCGGCCTACAATGCCTGGACCACCGCCCCATGAGCCTCACCGTCGCACTCGCTCGCATGCTCAACCCGCTGGTCTGGCGCTCGCCTGCGCGCTCGGCCGACAAGCTGCACGGGTTCGCGCTGGCCGAGCACGGCAGCATGCTCGACCTGCGGCTCGCCGCTCGACTCACGCCTTCGCCCACCCGCGCGGCCGCGTACCTGCGCCACGCCGACGACGAGACCCGCCACGCGCAGATGTTTGGCAAGCGCGCGCGTCAGCTGGCCCGCGAGGCCGGGCTCGCCCGGGGCCACGCGGTGTGGGAGCCGATCCGGGCCGACTCCGAGCAGCTGTTCGTGGGCCTCGGCGAGCTGGATTTCCTCGCGTTCGTGCACGTCGGCGAGGCCCGGGCGATCGAACAATTCCTGGTCTACGTGGCCTACTTTCAGGCGCAGGGGCGCGAGCGCGACGCGAGCTTGCTGACCACGATCTTGGTCGACGAGCACCGCCACGCCGACTACACGCGGGCGCTGTTGTTCGAGCTCGCCGACTCGGAGGCCGCTGCACGTCGCGCCCTGCGTCGCGTCCGTCGCTGGGAGGCCTGGCGCACCTGGCTGCGCGCGGGTCGGTTCTTGGCCGAGCGGGTCTACATGGTGGCGATGCTGCTCGTGTATCTGCTCGCGGCGCCGCTGGGGTTGCTGGTCCGCTGGGCCCGACCGCTCACCCGGGGCTGGCGGGACGCCTAGGCACCGCGCATGGCCAAGGTCCTCGGAATCTCTGCCCACTACCACGACGCCGCCGCGGCGCTGCTCGTCGATGGCGAGCTCGTCGTGGCGATCCAGCAAGAGCGGCTGTCGCGGATCAAGAACGACCCGGGCCTGCCGCTCGACGCCGCCGACGCGTGCCTGGCCTACGCAGGCGTGCGCGGCGAGGCGCTCGACGCCGTCGTGTTCTACGAGCGGCCGTTCGACAAGCTCGAGCGCGTGATGGTCAACCTGATGCGCAACCTGCCGCGGACCTGGCGGCAGTTCCCGCGCGCGATGGCCAGCCAGCTCGGCGACAAGATCTGGGTGCTCGATCAGCTCGCCGAGGCGTTTGGGCAGCCGCGGGCCAACGTGCGCTGCTTCGCCCACCACCAGTGTCACGCCGCCAGCGCGCACTTTGTCTCGCGCTTCGAGGACTCGGCGGTGTTGGTCGTCGACGGCGTCGGTGAGCACAGCTCGACCACGCTGTGGCACGGGCAGGGGGCCCAGCTGCGGGCCCTGTGCAGCATCGAGTTCCCGCACTCGCTGGGGCTGCTCTACGCCGCGCTGACGGCGTGGCTGGGGTTCGCGGTCAACGAGGGCGAGTACAAGGTCATGGGCCTCGCGGCGTGGGGCCGGCCCGGTCACGCCGGCCTGCGCGAGCGGTTCGAGCGGTTGATTCGGCTCCACGACGACGGCAGCTACGAGCTCGGGCTCGACTACTTCGCGCACATGAGCGACGCCGAGCTCGGGTTTGGGCCCAAGCTCGAGGCGCTGCTCGGTCCGCGGCGTCCACCCGGGCTCGCGTGGGCGCTCGAGGGCGAGCGAGATCAGCACTACGCCGACGTCGCCGCGACCTTGCAGCAGGTCATCGAGGACGCGCTGCTGGGGCTGGCCCGCAAGGCCAAGGCGCTGACGGGCTCGCCCAACCTGTGCCTGGCCGGCGGCGTCGCGCTCAACAGCCTGGCCAACGCTCGGCTCGCGCGCGAGGGCGGGTTCGAGGCGGTGTTCGTCCAGCCCGCGGCCGGCGACGCGGGCGGGGCCCTCGGGGCGGCGATCCTCGCCGCGCTCGAGCTCGGTGATCCCCGACCCACGCCCATGCTCAGCGCCGCGCTCGGGCTGCCCGTCGACATCGAGCGTGCGTGGGCCGTCGCCCGCGAGCTCGAGCTGCCGGTCCGCCGGGTCGACGATCCGGCATCGGCGGCCGCCGAGCTGATCGCCGCCGACAAGATCGTCGCGCATGTCCGTGGTCGGTTCGAGTGGGGTCCGCGGGCGCTCGGGCAGCGGTCGATCCTCGCCAGCGCCGCCGCGCGTGAGACCCGGGAGCGCATCAACCGGTTGATCAAGCAGCGCGAGCCGTTTCGGCCGTTCGCCCCGGCGGTGCTCGAGCCGCGAATCGGCGAGTACTTCGACGGGCAGGCCAACGACATGACGCCGTTCATGACCACCGTGCTCCCGGCCCGGGCCGATCGCAGCGACGCGCTGGGGGCCGTGACCCACGAAGACGGTAGCTCGCGGGTGCAGACGGTCTCGCCGGCCGGGGCCCCCGAATTGCACGAGTTGTTGGTCGCGCTCGAGCGCGGCGGGCATGCTCCGCTGGTGCTCAATACTTCGCTCAATGGTCCGGGCGAGCCGATCGTCGCCAGCAGCGAAGACGCGCTGGGGTTCTTCTTGCGCCACGCCGTGGACGCCATGATGATTGAAGACTTGGTGATCGAGAGGCCAGCGTGAGCACGCCGGGTAAGCGGCCCAAGCGATCGTTGCTGAGGCGGCTCGGCGCCCGGCTGCGGACCTCGGGGGCGTTGGTGTTGCACTTTCTGCATCCGGCCCGGTTCGTGCTCGCGCCGCTGTTGATCGTCTTGTTGTTTGCAGGCGTGTTGCTGTGGCTGACCGGTGGGCTGGCCTACGTGGCGCCGTTTGTGTACGCGCTGTTTTGAGCCTGGCGAATCCACCAGAGCGTCTGCGCTGGCTGGAGTGTCTACATTCTCGACACGAGCCAGGACGGCAGCTGTCAGCTCGCGCACGCTTCGTTGGTGAAGGCGTTTTCCAGTCGTGAAACATCCCCCGCGCGTCGACGAATGCCGGCGAGACCCATGCAGCCGCTCTGGATCTTCACGCTCCTCGTTTACGCGGCAGTCGTCGGCGTCGCGGTCCGACGCGAGCTGACCTTTGGAATCTTCACGCTGGTGGTGCTCGGGCTGCCGACCTGGGCGGTCCTGAGCCTCACCCCGCACGTCGGCGCCGCGTGGCCGCTGCTCGTGGCGGGGCACCTCGCGGCCGCGCTGCACTTGCTCGCGCTGCTGCTGCGGCCACGTCTCCGACCCGCCTGGTTTCGGGCCAGCGTGAGCATCCCGGGGCTCGGGTTCGCGGCGGCCAGCATGCTCGCGCTGCCGTGGCTGATCGCGGCCAGCCTTGGGTTCGAGCCAACTGGGATCTTCGTGCCCTTCGCTCTCGCCGCGCTCGGCACGATCCAGACCCTCTACACCCGCGAGACCACGGTGGACTTCGTCGTCGACAGCGACACCGAGGTCGAGGGCCTGATCCGCTATCCAGCGGCCGTCGGCAAGCCCGGGCCCTCGGCTCGGCCGCTGACGCTGGTGCAGATCACGGATCCGCACCTGGGTCCGTACATGTCCGTCGCTCGACTCCGCCGGATCTGTGAGCGGACCGTCGCCCGCGACCCCGACCTCGTGCTGATTACCGGCGACATCATGACAATGGAGTCGCAAGACGAAGAGGCCGTCGTCGCGGCCCTCGCTCCCCTCGCTGCGCTGCCCGGGCGGGTGTTCGCGTGTCATGGCAACCATGACCTCGAGGCTCGTCGGGTCCTCGAGCGCGCCTACGCCCGCGTGGGTGCGCGGCTGCTGATCGACGAGGCGGTCACGGTGCAGACCCCCGCGGGCGCGGTCGAGCTGCTCGGACTCGACTTCGTGTGGCGTGGCCGCAATCAGCACATTGACAGCGTCATCGCTCGGTTCCCCCGGACCGGCGCGGCACCACGGATCGTGCTGTTGCACGATCCTGGCGCGTTTGCCCACCTGCCGTCGGGGCACGGGGATCTGGTGCTCTCCGGCCACACCCACGGCGGTCAGCTCGGGCTGCTCAGCCTCGGGCTGCCGCACACGTTTGTGTCAATCGTCGCCAAGATGCCCGACCACGGCCCCTGGGCGCTGGGTCGCAATCGTCTGTATGTCCATCGGGCGCAGGGCGTCTACGGCTTTCCGATCCGGCTGGGCGTGCCCGGCGAGCAGAGCCTCATGCGTGTCCACTTCTGACCTGACCGGTCAATACTGAATACTGCTTGCGATCTCGTAGGATGCCGGGAATCCAGATCCGGCCCAGCGCGCGTCGAGCTGGTGTTGCGCGGTTTGAAACCGCTGAGCGGCCTGGCGCGCGGCTGGTGTGCGAAATCTGTAGCGGACCTCATTGAGGGACTCGATCACCGTTGGGGCGAAGAACATGCGATGGCAGAGCTGATGGCGAAAGTGATCTTCAGCGCTGACGAGCTTGTCGAGGTCGAGGCTCGCGGGCCGGACTTCGTCCGGTGGCGGGACGCGAATTCGCATGGGGAGGTACTCGATCGGGATTGCGGCGTAGGAGTAGTGATCGCCGCTGTGCAGGACCGTGACGGCTGTCAGATAGCGGGCGATCGCCTGGGCGAGCAGGTCGCCCCGAAAGATCGTGGCGCCACCGGGAAACCCCGGGACCCACTCACTGATCGCGTCGGCCCAGCGGGCGACCGTGGGATCACCTTTGGGAATTTGCGCGCAGACGCCCCGCGTGAAGTCCTCGAATGCGTCTTGCCACTGCTGACAATAGCGCCCAAACCGGGTGCGCTCGTCGTGGGTCACACCCCAATAGTCATACGTTGGATAGGCGTGATTGCCCGGCATGCCGACGCGCCCCAGCGTGACCGCGGCGCAGATGCCCTCGGTGGTGAGCGGCAGCGCGGTGTAGACCTCGCGCTGGGAGTTGAACAGCACCGAACGCCGATGGTGAGTCACGGCCAGATCGAGGCCCAGCGAGAATCGGGTGTGGGGCAAGAGCATCCGCGCGAGCAGGTGGCCAGCAGGTAGCGCGCTCTTGCTCACCGCGTTGATGACGTCACTGGGAAAGTGCAGCCGCGGGTGAACGATGACCGTATGTTGTACGTGTGCGCCTTGCAGCACGAAGTAGCGGGCGAGCGCCCACGCGGCGCCGTCGCGCGGGGTGAACACCGCGTCGCGCAAGCGGATCGCAACCACCCGATGGCGATGATCTCGCTGGCGGTGAAACAGCGTGACCGTGGGCATCAGCTCGATCCCAGGTAGCGCGAGGTCTGGGCGCATGCCAGAGAAATCGATCTTGGCGTAGTCAGCGAGCTCGCCTTGCATGGTGGACGCGAACGCGTCGCGGTCGGCCTCGCTGAGCGTCGAGCACAGGTGCTGCGCGAGCGAGGTCTGGGTCAGGAGCTCGCAGAATTTTGCGTCGTCGAGGGCGCGCACGCGGGGGCGCACGCGGGCACGCCACGCGGCCCGGGGGCTCGCGCTCACGATCTGGCCGAGGTAGCGCAGCGCCGTGTAGCGCAGGTGATCGTCGCGCTCGCGCGGATCGAGGTGCAGCACGCTGGGGTAGAAGTCGGCGTGACAGATCGGGCCTTGCGGCCACATGCCGTCGATGCCCGCGGGGGGCCTGGGCGCTGGGGCGGTGACCGGCTTACCGCCCCACGGCAGCGCCTCGAGCAGCGGCGCGTCCTTGGCCGTGGCGGGGTCGCGCTCGAGCACGCCGAGCTGGCACAGGACCTGGTTGAGTCGTGGCTCCCGAGCCGCGGCTCCGACTCTCGCGCCGACAGATACCAAGCCAATCGCGCGCGGGATGTGATGGAAGGCGCGACGAAGCTTGACGCGACGGGGTGATGTTCGAGTGGAAGACATTCAGGCGCCACGCCGCAAATGGCGGTCTGTATATGGTACCGGGAAGTCCACTGATTGGGGTAAATGGGCCGTTGCGGTCGGACCTCACTCTGGACTCCGGCTGACCGTGCAGGGGGTGAACAGCGAGGTTGGGCAGGCGCGGCCGCCGACCGAACCCCGCGCCGAGCCAGCGGCGCAGCGGCGGAGGTCGCTCTTGGAGTCGGCCGGCGCAAATCTGGCGCTTGTTCCTGTCATGGGTGGGCGTGGCGACGGCGGGTCCGGGAGCAGCTGTCCTCGAGCTGCGCTGGTCGGTCGCGAACGCGAGGCTAGCTTGTCGACCGATGTCCAGACCGCTCACTCGCGTCGGCCTGTTTGCGCTGGCGCTGATCCTCATGGCGCCGTTGTCGGCGTGCACCCAGCAATTTCGGGTCGAGACCCAGATCGCCGAGGGGCTCGACTTCTCGCGCTACCAGACCTACCGCTGGATCACCGACGACCTGGTGCTGATCCAGCCGGGGACCGGTGAGGAGACCATCCGCAACATCGAGAACGAGAAGCGGATTCGGGCCGCGGTCGAGCGTGAGCTGACCGCGAGAGGGCTGAGGAAGGTCGAGGGAGACGACGCCCAGCTGCTCGTCGCGTTCACGGTCGGGACGCACGTGCGCTACCAGATCAAAGGTGGGCGGACCGGCCTCGACCTGGTCACCGGCGGGCCTGCAAGCGTCACCCGCGGGGTGCTGAGCTTGTACGTGTTTGATCGAGCCCGCGAGGCGCAAGTCTGGTCGGCGTGGACCAAGAAAGATCTCGAGCCGGGTACCGATCCAGACACGGTGATTAAAGCGGCGGTCTCGGCCTTGATGACCGAGTTTCCCCGCTGACTCGTCGAGACGCTAGATATCGATCTCGTCCGCGTCCGCGGCCCGCTCCATGATGAACTCGTACCGCATGGACGCGTCCTTGCCCATCAGGTCGTGAATCGTGCGATCCGTCGCGAGCTCGTCGGCGATGCCGACCCGGATCAGCTGCCGCTTCTTGGGGTCGAGGGTCGTGTCCTTCAGCGTCTTTGGCATCATCTCGCCGAGCCCCTTGAAGCGCTGAATCTCGGGCTTGCCCTGCTTGATCTCGGCCAAGATCCGCTTGAGGTGGTCGTCGTCGGCGGCCCAGTGGGTCTGCTTGCCAACATCCACGCGAAACAGCGGCGGCTGGCCGATGTAGATGTGCCCGCTGCGGATCAGCTCGGGCATGTACTTGTAGAAGAAGGTCAGCAGCAAGGTCGCAATGTGGTGACCGTCGGAGTCGGCGTCCATCAGCAGGATCACGCGATCGTAGCGCAGCCCCCGAATGTCGAAGTCCTTGCCGATCCCGCAGCCGAGCGCCTTGACGATGTTGCCGAGCTCCTCGTTCTTGAGCACCTTTGCGATGCTGGCCTGGGCGGCGTTGAGGACCTTGCCGCGCAGCGGCAGGATCGCCTGGGTGTGCCGGTCGCGGCCCATCTTGGCCGAGCCGCCGGCCGAGTCGCCCTCGACGATGAACAGCTCGCACTTGGCTGGATCATTGCTGCCGCAGTCGGCGAGCTTACCGGGCAGGCCGATCTTGGCGTGGCCAGCGGCCTTGCGGGTGACCGAGCTGACCGCCGCGCGCGACGCTGCCCGGGCCCGGGCTGAGAGGATCACCCGAGCGACGATCGCGTCGCCCAGGCTGCGGTTCTCGTGCAGCCACTGCTCGAGCGCCGGGCGGACCACGCCCTCGATCTGGGTCGCGACCTCGGGGTTGTTGAGCCGGTTCTTGGTCTGGCTCTGAAACTGCGGCTCGAGCACATACACACTAAACAGCGCGATCAAGCCCTCGCGGATGTCGTCGAGCCCGATCGTCAGGCCCTTGGGCTCGAGCTTGTGGGCTTGCATGTACGCGCGCAGGGCCTTGCCCAGGCCGCTGCGCAGGCCCTGCTCATGGGTGCCGCCGTCGGGGGTGGGCACGCCATTGACGTACGAATTGATGGTGGTCTCGCTGGCCTCGGTCCACGCGAGCGCGAGCTCGAGCTTGGGGTCGTCGCTGCGCTCGATATAGAAGTGACCCTTGTGCACGGCGGGCTTACCCCGCACGGTGATCAGCTTGTCGAGGTATTCGGCGATGCCGTCGGCGTGGTGAAAGACCTCGGTCTTGTTGGTCGACTCATCGACGAACGAGATCGTCAGGCCCTTGTGCAGGTAGCTCTTGGCCTCGATCCGCTGGCGCAGCACGTCGGGGTCGAGCAGCGCCTTCTGCCCAAAGATGGTCGGATCGGGGCGCAGGAACACCTCCGTGCCGGTCCCGCGCGCCTTGCCGCGCGACACCAGCTTGCCCTCTTGCACGCCGCGCACGAACGCGACCTCGTGGATCTTGCCGCCGCGCTTGACCCGGACCTCGAGCCGCTCGGACAGGGCGTTGGCCACCGCCGCGCCCACGCCGTGGAGGCCGCCCGAGTGGCGGTAGCTCTCGCCGTCGAACTTGCCGCCCGCGCCGAGCTGGGTGAACACGGCGACGACCGCCGGGATCTTGAGCTTGGGGTGCTTGTCGACCGGGATCCCGCGGCCGTCGTCGGCGATCGTCAGCTCCTTGCGATCGGCGCTGAGCGTGACCTGGATCTTCGACGCGAACCCGTTGATGACCTCGTCGACGGAGTTGTCGAGGATCTCCCACACGATGTGATGCAGGCCGTCTTTGTTGACGCCGCCGATGTACATGCTGGGCCGGGCCCGCACGTGCTCGACGTTTTGCAGGACCTGGATCGAATCGGCGCCGTAGTCGGTGGACACGGCGCGCTTCTTTGAAGTGGTGGTCTTCTTGGCCATGGTGGCGGTCCTATTGCGCTTCGTAGCCCATCTCGACCAGGCGCGCGGCGCCGGCCTCGAAGTCTGGGGTCTCGGGGATCGGGTACACCAGCGACTCGACGGTGCCGCGCTTCATGATCGGGCGGCCCTTGCCGCCGCGATTGGTGACGGTCGCCTTGCTCTCGCTCAGCTTGAGGGTGCCGCCCGAGGACTTGTTGACCTCGACCGTGTGCCTGGAGGTCCACGCGCCGACCAGCTTGTCGCTGTCGTCGAGCTTGATCAGCGTCACCCCGCGGCCGGGGCCCGCGAGCAAGTTGACGTCCATGACCTCGCAGCACAGCAGCTTGCCCTTGGTCGACAGCGCGCAGACCTGATCTTCGGCGTAGACCTTGAACACATCGATGAACTCGTCATCGGGCTTGAGCTTGCCGAACAGCCGACCCGCGCGGGTGCTGGGCTCGCGATGCGGCCACAGGGTGAAGCGCAGGGCCATGCCGCCCTGGCTGACCGCGAGAAAGTGGGGGTAGGGCTCCTCGTACTCGGCGCCGAGCTCGGGCTTGTTTGGCTCGGCGAACTCGAGCATGAAGCGCGGATCCGTGGGCGCCGCGGCGACGACCTTCTCGCCGTCCTTGAACTTGAACAGCTTCTGGACTGGGGTCCCGTGGCCGCTCGACGCTGGCACGTCGTTGATGCGGATCACGTAGGCCGAGCCGCGGTTGGAGAACAGCACGATCGACTCGCGGGTGCTGCCGCCGACCAGCGCGAGCGGGCTGTCGCCGTCGCGCATGCGGGTGGTCTCGAGGTTGACGTTGCGCTGCCGCTTGATCCAGCCGTCGCGGGTGATCAGCACGACCGCGTCCTCATCGATGATGAACGACTCGGCCGAGAACTCCTCGGTCAGATCTTCCGCGTCGATCCGGGTGCGACGGCGATCAGCGTAGTTGGTGGCCAGCTCCTCGAGCTCGGTCTTGATGATCGCCCACAGCTTGGTGTCGCTCTTGAGGATCGCGCGGATCTGCTTGGCGCGCTTGCGCTTCTCGGCCAGCTCTTCTTGGATCTTGAGGATCTCGAGCTTGGCCAGCTTGTACAGGCGGGTGTCGAGCACCGCGTCGGCCTGGATCTGGTCGAGGTCGAACGCCTTGATCAGCTTCTTGGCGGCGTCGGCCCGGCCGTCGCTGGTGCGGATCAGCTTGATCGCGCGATCGAGGTCATTGAAGATCTTCTCGAAGCCCTCGAGCAGGTGAATGCGCTCTTCGAGCTTGCGCAGCTCGTGCTCGAACCGGCGCTTGACCGTGATCAGGCGGAACGCCAGGAACTGCGAGAGCACCGACTTGAGGTCCAGGCGCGCGGGCGCGGCCACCTCCGGGTTGGCGCTGGGGACCAGCACGGTCATGTCGAGCTTGATCGTGGTCTGCAAGCGGGTGTGCTTGAACAGGTAGGCCATGACCAGCTCGGGGTCGACGTCGCCCTTGGGATCCAGCTCGATCTCGACGCGGATGTCCTCGGTGCTGAGGTCCTGCACCCCGATCACGACCGGGAGCTTCTTGGCGACGATGATCTGGCCGATTTCCTCGACCAGCGCGCTCTTCTCGACGGCCCAGGGGACCTCGGTGATCACGATGCGCGGGCCGCCGGGGGGCTTCTTGGACTTGGCCTTGACCGGCTTGGGCTCTTGCAGCGACCAGCTGCCGCGCAGCTTGAAGGTGCCCTTGCCCTGCTCGTAGGCCTCGCGCAGCTCGGTCTTGGTTGCCACGAGCTGCCCGCCGGTCGGGAAGTCCGGACCCTTGAGCTTGGTCATCAGCTTGGCGACCGTGACGGTGGGGTCGTCGATCAGCATCAAGCTGGCGCGGATCACCTCGCCCAGGTTGTGGGGCGGGATTGAGGTCGCCATGCCGACCGCGATCCCGGTCGCGCCGTTGACCAGCAAGTGGGGAAACCGGGCCGGGAGCACGATCGGCTCGCGGCCGGTGCCGTCATAGGTGGGCCGGTACGCGACCGTGTCGCTCTTGAGCTCGGTCAGCAGCTCGGCCGCGAGCCGCGACAGCTTGGCCTCCGTGTAGCGGTAGGCGGCCGGCGAGTCGCCGTCGATCGAGCCGAAGTTGCCCTGACCGTCGACCAGCGGCATCCGCATCGCGAAGTCCTGGGCCATGCGGACCATGGCGTCGTAGACCGCCGTGTCGCCGTGCGGGTGGTACTTACCGATCACGTCGCCGACGACCTTGGCGCTCTTGCGGTGGCGCGCGTCGAAGGTCAGACGCAGGTCGTCGAACATCGTGAACAGGATGCGGCGCTGGACCGGCTTGAGGCCGTCACGCACGTCGGGGATCGCCCGCGAGGTGATCACGCTCAGCGCGTAATTGAGGTACTTGCGGCGGGCTTGCTCGGCGAGGTCGCCCTCGACGATGCCCGCGCTGCCGCCCCCACCCTGGCCAGCGGGGGGCGCTTCCTCGCCCTTGGGCTTGCGCCGGGCTTGGCTCAAGGCTTCCGCGGGAATCGTTGGATCGGTGGTCAGCTCGAGCTGGGACATATCAGGAAAGCGCTTTGATTACGCGGGGTTGGGGTCGGTAGTCCGACCGCCGGGGGCGAGAGTACACATTCGGGGATCCGCGTCAAACTTTCAGGGTGTGCGTTCTCGGCGCTGATCCAATCCAGGACATGCGCGAGGCGTCGCCGCGGCGGGCGATGGCCGGTCCGAGCTGGGCCGGGCCTGTCAGTCTCAGGGCCGTTACCCGGCCGCGCTCTGGGAGTCGTCAGTCTCGGGCGGCTCGTCGGCGGCGGGCTGGATGTCGACTGGCGCGATGGTGTCGGGGGTCGACGCCTCGGCGCGCTCGGGGTCGGCCTCGGGCTGGATCACGTCGGCCTGGGCCGGGTCGGCCTCGGTCTCGGTCTCGGGCTCGGGCGGCGCGTCGGTCGGGGCGTCGTCCGATCCAGGCTCGTCCGTCTGGAGTTCGACCGGGTCGGGTGATTGGGCGTCCGCGACGAGCTCGGTCTCGGCTTCGATCAGCTCCCCTCGGTCGGCCGCGGCGGCTTCGTCGACCACGGTATCGGGCAGCTCGACGTCCGCGGTCTCTGGCTCGGCGTCGGCGGCCACGGGCTCGTCGTCGACCACGGTCTCACCCGCGTCGGCGACCGCGGGCAGGTCGACGTCCACGGCCTCACCCACGTCGTCGGCGACGGCCTCATCCGCGTCGTCGGTCTCCGACGCCGCGTCGGTCTCCGGCTCGGCGTCGTCGGTCACCAACTCGGCGTCGGTCTCCGGCTCGGCGGTCATCAACTCGGCGTCGGTCTCCGGCTCGGCGTCGTCGGTCACCAACTCCGCGTCGGTCTCCGACTCCGCTTCGGTCTCCGGCTCGGCGCCGTCGGTCTCCAACTCGGCGTCGGTCTCCGACTCCGCTTCGGTCTCCGGCTCGGCGCCGTCGGCTTCCGGCTCGGCGTCGTCGACCTCCGGCTCGGCGTCGTCGGCCTCCGGCGCGGCGTCGTCGGCCTCCAACTCCGCGTCGGCCTCCGGCGCGGCGTCGTCGGCCTCCAACTCCGCTTCGGCCTCCGGCGCGGCGTCGTCGGCCTCCAACTCCGCGTCGGCCTCCGGCTCGGCGTCGGTCTCCGACTCCGCTTCGGCCTCCGGCTCCGCGCCGTCGGCCTCTGGTTCGGCGTCGTCGGCCTCCGGCGCGGCGTCGTCGGTCTCCGGCGCAGCGTCGTCGGCCTCCGGCACGGCGTCGTCGGCCTCCGGCACGGCGTCCGGGTCCTCGGCGTCCGAGTCCTCGGCGTCCGCGTCCCCTTCATCGCTCTCGTCCGCGAGCTCGGCGTCCGCGTCCCCTTCATCGCTCTCGTCCGCGAGCTCGGCGTCCTCGTCCGCCTCGTCCGCCTCGTCCGCCTCGTCCGCCTCGTCCTCCACCACCTCATCGGGGTCGGGCTCATCCGCGCGACGCAGCTCGAGCGGGGCGACGCGATCGTCGGCCCCATAGTCATCGCTTCCGTCGTCGAGCTCGGCGAACTCGTCGACTTCCCCGGTCTCGCCGTCATCCTCGCTCGCGTCGTCCTCGCTCGGCTCGAGCGCGACCGCGTCGTCGTCCAGCTGCGAGCGCAGCTTGGCCGGCAGGGCGCCGAGCAGGCCCGCGAAGCCCTCGAGCGCCAGCGGCAACAGCTCCTCGTCGCCCTGCTCGAGCGCGGCCTCGGTGTCCTTGCCCCACGTCACCAAGCTGGTGCGCAGCAGATCGTCGATCCCCGAGCCGAGGTTGGCCAGCCACGCCTCGTTGATCTTCGCGAGCTTGGTCACGCGCTGGCGCAGGCGGTCGCTGCGATCGCGCGCCGCCGCGACGTGGGCCCGGGTCCGCGCTTCGAGGCGCAGCCGCGCGAGCGCCCGCGCGCTCAGGCCCACCCGCTCGGTCAGCGTCAGCGACAAGCTGGGATGATCGACGCGGACGTCGACGCAGCCGGTCGCGCTCAGCTCGATGTGCAGCTGGGCCTGCTTGCGGCTGCCGCTGTAGCCGTCGACGAGGACCCGCATGGCCAGCGCGCGCTCGTCGTCGTCCGCCTCGTAGAGCTCGAGCAGCGCGCGGCCATCGGCGTCGAACTCGACCAGCGGGACGCTGCGGACCACTGGTGTGGGCGTGCCCCGATCGACCAGGCGCCGGGTGGTGCCGCCCATGGTCAGCCACAGCTCGCGGCTGGCGACGTCGACCACGCGGGTCTGCGGGCGTCGCTGGCTGCGACGATGGGCCTCGAGCGCGAGCCCTCGCACGACAAAGTCATCATCGAGGGCCGCGGTCGCCAGCTCGGTCTCGGGCACCCGGCCAAGCAGCGCTTCAATGCGATCCTGAATGACCGGAACCCGGGCGCTGCCGCCGACCAGCACGACCGCGTCGAGCTCGTCGGGATCCTGGCCGGCGTCCTCGAGCAGCGCCTGCGCGAGCGCGGCCGTGGCCTCGACCAGATCGTGGATCAGTCGCTCGAACCGGCTCCGCTCGAGGGTCACGAACAGGTGCTTGGGCCCGCTCGCGTCGGCCCACAAGAACGGCAGGCGGATCTGATGCTGCTCGTCGTCGCTCAGCGCTCGCTTGGCCTTCTCGGCGACGTCGCGCAGGCGGGCGCGGACCGTGGCGTCGCCCGACAGATCGACCTCGTTGGCGTCCTCGAACTGGCCGAGCAACCAGTTGACGATGCGCTCGTCGATGTCGTCGCCGCCCAGATCCGCGCGGCTGCGGGACGCGAAGATCTCCACGTTGCCGTCGTCGAGTCGCGCGAGCGCGGCGTCGAAGCTGCTCGCGCCGAGGTCGAGCAGCAGCACGGTCTGCTCGCGGGGCTCGTCGGTCTCGGGCTCGTCGTCAGCGTCGCCGTCCTCGGGCTCGTCGTCAGCGTCGCCGGACTCGGCCGCGTCAGCCTCGGCCGGCACGACGGCGTCGTCGTCGCTGGCGTCGTCATCATCGTCGTCCTTGGGCTCAGCCTCGTCAGCCTCGTCACTGGCTTCGGCCGCGACGAGGGCGGGCGCCCCACGCCCGGCGAGCGCCGCCTCGAGCCCCCGGATGCCTAGCGCGGTCGCGCCTTCGCGCTCGAGGGTCGACCACGCCAGCGCGGCCGCCGTGGTCCCGTGGACCAGCTCGACCGCCTCGAGCCCCGCGACCGTCAGCGCGTGGACAATCGCGCGCCGCCGGGCATCGCTGCTGCCCGGCGCGATCGACACGACGGCCCGCTCGATCACCAGCTCATGCGCGCGCTGGACCTGCTCGACGATCGACTGGACCAGGGCCCCGAGCAGCCGCGGCACCGGCCACGCGTCGCCGGCCAGTCGAAAGTGCACGTCGCCACCTGGGCCGCGCTCGACCGCGACCTGTCGCCACTGATCATCGTCGAGATCGGCGAGCTCGTGGCGGCGACCCGCGAGGCGCAGCGCGCCGAACACCTGCGTCCGCGGCTCGGTGATCGACAGCCGCCGGGCGACGTCGCCGAGCACCAGCCGGTCTTGCGGTTGGTGGATGCGGCTGGTGTCGAAGCCCACGATCGTCGGGGTCCGCCCACCCTCGGCGGGGAACGGGATCACCTGCGGCCGACCCTCGACGATCAACGCGGCGCGCACACAAGCGCTGCCGAGGTCGAGCACGAGGATCGGGTCGGGTCGGGAAATCGTGGACTTGCGGGCACGCATGAGAGACGCCGCAGCCTGTCCGCGGCGACGGATCGCTGTCAAGCCGGCGCAGGCGGCGATACCCGGCGTTTCGGCGGTTTGTGTCGGCCGCGTCTGCGCAGCTTGGAGATCTAATCGTCTCCCCCTGGGCTCACCTCAGCGCCGGCTGTTTCAGGCCGAGGCGAGCTTCGATCCGACCCACGAGTCCGCGCGGTCACCCAGGTACGCACGGTACAGCTCGCGCAGGTTGGGGACCGCCGAGCGCTCGACCGCGTCGAGCTCGGTCGCGGCCGCATGCCAGGCGCGGATCTTGTCGAGCCCATCGAACACCGCCAGCTCCGGGGCGAGCTCGACAGTCCACACGGCGCGCAGCAGCACGGGGATCGTCGCGGTGTCGACCAGCGACAGTTCCTCGCCCGTGAAGAACGGCCCGACCAGCTCGCTCTCGAGCCGCGTGAGCTTGTGACGCAGCGCGAGCGCGTGCTCGTGCGCGGCCTCGCGGGTGCTGGCCGTGCCCATCCGCCAGGTGTCGGCGATCATCGCCGAGGCGAACTCGATCATCGCCCGATGGCGCGCGCGCAGCAGCGGATCGGCGGGCAGCAGCGAACCGGGCGTGATCTCGTCGAGGTACTCGTTGATGACCGCCGACTCGAACAGCACGATCTCGCGCTCGCCATCACGCACGACCAGCACGGGGACCTTGCCGAGCGGCGACAGCTCCACGAACCACTGCGGCTTGTCGGCGAGGTCGATGAATTCGATGTCGTACGGGACCTGCTTGTGCTCGAGCGTGATCGCCGAGCGCTGGACGAAGGGGCAGGTGGCGGCGGAGATGAGCTTGAAGCTTGGCATGGAGCGCCTGACGCGGGTTCGCCCGAGCGATCCCGATGTTACACCAACGGCGCGCAGCGCCGTCGGCGGCATGGTGTATAGTTGCACCCCGTGTCTCTGAACTTGTGGTTGCTGCATTGGTTATTTAGCGTGCGCGCGTTATTCGTGGTCGGAGCTGACGAGGCCCTCGACGCCGCGCAAGAGGACATCCTTGGCGCGAAATTTTGGGTGCTTCGAGATCCGGCGCAGCCAAGCGTGACCGCCGAACAAGTCCGCGAGCGCAACGCGATCGGCTATCGGGTGTTGCTCGAGGTCGGGCTCGAGCAGGAGCTCCCAAGCTTTCCCCGGACCGTCACCGACGTGCTCGCGGATGCCCGCGGCTGGCAGGGGATCGGTCGCGAGCTGGTGCGGGTCGAGTCCAACGCCCGGTTTGACGTGTTGCTGGCGCGACCCGACACGATCGATCAGCTCTGCGCGCCGCTGCGGACCCGGGGCGAGTACTCGTGCGGCCGCGAGCGTCGGGCCGCCCTCAACCTCGCGCGCTGGCGCGAGGGCACGCCCACCTGGGGCGACGATGTCCGGGGCTACCGCAACTACATGATCAACCATGAGGTCGGACACCTGCTCGGGATGCCGCACCAGCGGTGTCCGGAGGCGGGTGGGCCAGCGGCGGTGATGCAGCAACAGACCATGGAGCTCGACGGCTGCGTGGCTCACGGCTGGCCGCTGCCGGTTGAGGTCGACAAGCTTCGCCGGATGCGGGCGAGCTGGCGCAAGTAGCCGCCTGGCCGCGGGGCAGCGGGTCCGCCGTGCACGGCCCCGGACCCGCACGAGGTCCAGCGTTGTCGGTCGCGGCCGCGCGGGCCGCCCGATCGTGCGCGACCGGGCTCTCGCTGTATTCTCCAGCGAGATGGCCCGCCCGACCGATGTGGCTCACAACCCGCGCGAGAACACCCTGACGATCAGCTGGCCCGACGGCGTGGCCTCGACCTATCCGGTGGCGTACCTGCGCAGCTGGTGTCCGTGCGCAGGGTGCCAGGGCCACTCGACCCGCGTCGCCTACCTGACGGCGCCGGCGACCACGACGATCGACGGGCTGTGGGAGGTCGGGGCCTACGCGCTGGGCGTGCGGTTTGGCGATGGTCACGACGACGGCATCTACACCTGGTCGTGGCTGCGCCGGATCGCGTTCGAGAGCCCACCTGTCGGTCCCAAGCACGGCGCGTTCGAAGCAGGGGTCTATGTCGAGCCTGCTGCTGAACCCGCTGAGTCCTGAGCGACGCGGCGCTGATCGAGGTCGCGGTCGAGTGAACGGCGACGTCGAATGATACGAGCGCGCAATGGAAATTTGCGCTGGCGTTGAAAACGTGTTAGGTTAGTTGAGTTCGTGTCCCGTGGAGGCCCACCGCGCCTCCGGTAGATACGGATCCCAATACAACGCTTGGGCTTCGCGCCCATCACATTGCTAGCACGCTCGCTAGTCATCGCAAGGCGCCATCAGGCCCCTGCCAAACCCGTCAACCATGGCGACACCACATCGCAAGGAGAACGCCGCATGCAACCCACCACCCATCAACCCCCCCATACACCTGCTGGCCCCGAAGTTCAACTGTTCCGCCATCAGAGCCGAAAACAGTGGGGAGTCGCTGCGTTGTTGTGGGAGCAGGACGGCAAGCGTGGCTATCAGTTCTCCGATGGTAAAATGCGAGTATTCAAGCAGGGCTTCTATCACCTGTTTCAGTCGGCCGAGGCGCCAGGTGATGGCAGCGCCAAAGCTGTTCGTCGCCTCGCCCGCCTGGCCCGCGCCGATGGCGTGACGGAGTCGACCCGGCTGCCATCGCTGCGCGACCAGATCCTGCTGTTTCGCCGCAGCTTTACCGAGGGCTTCTCTGGCGACGCGTGGATGGCCAAGCATCGCGGTGTGGGGCGGCTCAAGCGGCTCAAGCGGCTCAAGCGGCACCGAGACCCGGCGATCTCCGACGCCAAGCAACTCAGCGCAACCGAGCTCGCGTCGCTGATTGCAGCGCGTGACTACGCGCAGGTGCTCGACCGCATGATCGCGGTGGCCGAGGCCACCAACCTGGTCCCCGGCGTGCACGTGAAGAAGCTGCGCAAGCTCTCGCCCACCCGCGAGCTGGCGACCGCCGTGTACGAGTGGATCTCCTGCGAGGACGACAATGACGACGCCGATCGCCGGTTCAACTACCTGGTTCGGCAGCTCGGCGACGCCGGGACCTGGCCGGTGGTCACGTCGCTGCGGGGGCTGCTCGATCCGGTCGAGCATGTGTGTGTGCGGCCAAGCGTGTTCAGCGAGCAAGCCAAGCTGCTGCTCCCGGTGTTCAGCGCCGAGCCCCGGCCGCGCTACAAGAGCTACGTTCGCTACCTGCATGTGGCCAACATCGTCCGTGATGAGCTGGGCGATGCCGGGGTCGAGCCGCGCGACCTGCTCGACGTCCATGACTTCATCTGGGACACGCTGCGGCCGGCGGCGCGCGAAGATCTGATCGCCCAGTACGAGCTGCCGCCGCCCGCCGAGCCGGCCACCACCACCGAGGCGGCTACCGAGCAGCCCGCCGAGCAGGCCGCCGCCTGATCAAGTCATCGTGTCGACACTCGCCGGCCGCGCCGGTCGGTGTCGACATGGAGCGCTCGAGCGCCTGGCAGCGTGAATTCACGCTGCCAGGCGCTTGTTTGATCATCCGGTTCCGCGCTCGGCCAGGCTCACGAGCAGGCTGTCCACGGCTGTCGAACATGAGATTCACCCTATCCTCGTCGATCCTGCTGGCGATCTTGCTGGCGATCCTGGCCTGGCCCGTGGCGGGGTGTGGTCCCACGCCGTCCGCACCGCAAGCCGCTGCAATTCCGCTGGAGAGCTTCTCCGGGAGAGTCCTGACGACCGGGCTCGAGGCGCCGTGGGAGCTGAGCTTTGGTCCCGACGACATGCTGTGGGTCACCGAGCGCGAAGGTCGGCGGATCACCCGAATCGATCCTGCCACTGGTGAGATGACCGAGGCGATCACGATCGACGAGGTCTTGGTGGATCAACAGCACCAAGGCCTGCTCGGGATGGCGTTCGACCCTCTGTTGCTGCAAGGCGACGACCGCAACTATGTCTATGTCGCCTATACCTACGACGCCACGCCCGACGACGGCGACGAGCAGGACGACCCCCGCGCCAAGGTCGTGCGTCTCACCTACAGCGAGAGCGCCGAGACGCTCGGTGAGCCGGTCGAGCTGATCTCGGGCGTCCCGGCCGGCTCGGATCACAACGGCGGTCGCCTGAAGATCGGACCGGATGAGCTGCTCTATTACTCGCTCGGCGAGCAAGGGGCCAACCAATTCAACCGCTACTGCGCGCCGATCGAGGCCCAGCGGCTGCCGACGCTGGCCGAGGTCGAGGCCGAAGACTGGTCCGCCTACAAGGGCAAGATCTTGCGCATGGAGCTCGACGGCTCGATCCCGGCCGACAACCCCGAGCTCGGCGGGGTCCAGAGCCACATCTTCAGCTATGGCCACCGCAATCCGCAGGGCCTGGTGTTTGGGCCCGACGGAGCGCTGTACGCGGTCGAGCACGGGCCCAACACCGACGACGAGGTCAATTTGATCGAGGCCGGCGGCAACTACGGCTGGCCACACATCGCGGGCTATCGCGACGACCAAGCTTACGTCTACGCCAACTGGTCGGCGGCGCCCGACTGCGAGCAGCTGACGTGGACGGGCCTCACCGACCCGGCGGGCATCCCGAAGTCGGTGCCCGTGCAGACCGAGTCGGCGTGGGAGCAGGACTTCGTCGAGCCGCTGAAGACCCTGTTCACGGTTCACAACAGCTACGACTTCGAGGATGAGACCTGCGGCGCGTCCTACTTCATCTGCCGACCCTCGGTCGCGCCGTCGAGCGTCGACGTCTACCCCCACGACGGGCCGATCCCCGGCTGGGGTGGATCGCTGCTGGCGACCACGCTCAAGAACGGCGCGGTCTATCGGTTCAAGCTCAGCGGCGACGCACGGGGTATTCGTGACGTCGACAAGCTGTTCGACACGGTCAACCGCTACCGCGATCTGGCGATCGGCCCCGATGATCGGACCTTCTACATCGCCACCGACACTTCGGGCCTGACCCGCGACACCGAAGGAGGCGCGACCGATCAGCTGGCGAACCCTGGCTCGATCTTGGTGTTCACCTTCACTGGCGGAAGGGTCAAGTCCGCTTCCCGCTAGAGATCGATTGTTCCGCGCGCGTAGCCGACGCAGCGGCCGATCAGCTCGACCCGGTCGCCTCGCATCACGCACTCGATGAAGCCGCCTCGCGCCGAGATCTGGCGGGCGCGCAGGCGCTGCTTGGCGAGGCGCGCGGCCCAGTAGGGCGCCAGGATACAGTGCGCCGAGCCGGTCACCGGGTCTTCGTCGATGCCGACCCCCGGCGCGAAGAACCGGGAGACGAAGTCGAGCTCGTCGCCGTCGGCGGGGGCGGTAGCGATGACCTCGCCAGGGGGCAGCTTGGCGAGCGCGGCGAAGTCTGGCGCGAGCGCACGAACCTCGGCTTGGGTGTCGAACACGGCGACCCAGTAGCTGGCGACGAGCAGCTCGCGTGGGGTGGCCCCGAGCGCGTGGCTGAGCGCGCCGTCGGCGGGGCAGGGCTGCGGTGGATCAGCGGGGAAGTTCATGCACAGGCGGTCGGGTGCCTGGTGATCACGGCTGACCGTGAGCAGGCCGCTGCGCGAGCTGAACTCCACGCGCTCGGCATCGGGCTCGAGCTGCCCGAGCACCACGTGGGCGCTGGCCAAGGTCGCGTGTCCACACAGGTCGACCTCGGTCGTGGGCGTGAACCACCTGATCGACCACCGCGAGGGCGTGGCCAGATCCAAGCCATCTGCGTGTGAGCGCAGCAAGAACGCGGTCTCGGACAGGTTGTTCTCGGCCGCGATCGCCAGCAGCGTCGCGTCGTCGAGGGGCTGATCGAGCACGACCACCGCAGCTGGGTTGCCGCGAAACCGCTCGTCGCTGAACGCGTCGACCTGAACCATGGGCAGGCCGGCTGGTTTGCGCGCGCGGATCCCCAGCATCAGGGGCAACGTGGGCTGGCCCGGCGCGGTCGTCCACCGCCGTCCGTCGTGATCGTTGACGCGGACCATGTCGTCGTACAGCCGGCAACCATTGCTGTGCGGCCACTCTTCGAAGCGCTCGAGCTCGAGCCCGGCCTCGCGCAGCGCGGCCAGCGAGTCCGCGACCGACCATGTGAATTCGTGACAGGCGTGAGGGTTGCGGTACTCGCCCGCGTGCTCGACGAAGCCGCTTGGCGCCAACGCGGCCCCCGAGGCGCCAACGTAGTCGCCGACGCCCTCGGGCCAGGTCAGGGCCTGGCCTGACTCTGCTCCAAAATACGGGTAGGCCAGGCGTCGCTGCTCGTCGAAAATGCACGCGTAGGGGTGAAACTCGAGGAGCACGACGGCCCCGCCCGGGCGCAGCACCGCGGCGACGCCCCGCGCCCACGCGCGCAGATCCGACAGCCACGGCCGCCATCCGTACGAGCAATACACGAGGTCGAAGCGGCGGCCCGCGGCGGCGGCGGTCGGCAGCCAGTCGTAGATATCGGCGCGCTCGAAGCTGGCGGCGATGTCCGAGTCGCGGGCGAGCGCCAGCGCAAACGCGACGGCCTCGTCGCTGATGTCGACGCCGGTCACGTGGGCGCCGCGGCGGGCGAGACACAGCGAGTCCTGCCCGCTGTTGCACTGCAGGTGCAGCACGTGGCGACCGCTGAGCGGACCGAGCAGCTCGTAGTCCTCGTCGAACAACAGCTCGCCACCCTCGCGCAGCCACGTCGCCTGATCGTGCTTGTGGCCGTTGTGGGCGGCGGTCGCGACGTTCCACGACTGGCGGTTGGCCTCGTGCAGATCTCGGCGGATGCGAGCGGGCATGCGGGCAGGGTAGCGGATGATCGCGGCGCGCCGGCCCCCGTGCTATGCGTCGGCGATGCAGCGCATCTGTGTGTTCTGTGGCTCCGCCGCTGGCACCTCACCAGCGTACGCCGAGGCCGCTCGGCAGTTTGGGCGGGCGCTCGCGGGCCGGGGCTTGGGCCTGGTGTTTGGCGGCGGCCACGTCGGCCTGATGGGGACCGTGGCCGACGCCGCGCTCGCGGCCGGTGCCGAGGTGATCGGCGTGCTGCCCAGGGCCTTGCAGGCGCGCGAGGCCGGGCACCAGGGGCTGACGCAGCTGCACGTGGTCGCGGGCATGCACGAGCGCAAGGCCATGATGGCCGAGCTCAGCGATGCCTTCGTCGCGCTGCCCGGTGGCCTGGGCACGCTCGAGGAGCTGTTCGAGGTGTGGACCTGGGCGATGCTGGGGTTTCATCGCAAGCCGGTCTGCCTGCTGGACGTCGACGGGTATTGGGGGCCGCTGCTGGCAATGGTCGAGCGGATGGTCGATCGAGGGTTCGTGATCGCGGCGCACCGACGGATGCTGATCGTCGATGATCGCGTCGACGCCCTGCTCGATCAGATCGCCGACTATCAGCCGCCGACGGTGCCCCGCTGGATCGGCGATGGCGAGACCTGATCTGCACGGGTACGCGATCCCGGGGCCATTGCGACCGGGAGGCCACTCGAACGGCTGAGGGGCGATCTGTCACAGAGCGGGCTGGGGAGCGCGAAGCCGCGCTGTGAGCTCGTCTCTTGGATCTAGGTTGGGGTGGCTCGCCGGGGGCCTTGCCAGCCGCGAGCGGCCCAGTCATGCTCGCGGCTCGCGTTCGGCGGACCTGCGAGGCATTGGGCTGAGCAGAATCCGACTCCCCCACCGACAGGAACCAAGCATGTTCGAGAAGAGCCCCATCTCCGTCCTCATCCTCTCCTTTGTCACCTTCGGCATCTACGGCATCATCTGGATGTACAAGTGCTCGGAAGAGATGAAGCAGCGCGGCGTCGAGCTGCCCAGCTTCATCCTGGTCTTCCTCCCAATCGTCAACTTCTTGTACCTGTGGAAGTTCTACCAGGGCGTCGAGAAGCTGAGCAACGGCGAGCACTCGGCCTCGATGTTGTTCCTGTTCTCGCTGCTGGGGCCGCTGAGCCTCGTCGCGTTCTGGCAGACCCAGACCACGTTCAACAAGGTCGCTGGCGTCCCCGGCTGAGCCGCTTCCGCCCTACCTGTGCCCGGCGTCGCCGCCGGGCCGGGCCAGGGTCGTTTGTCGTTGTAGACGGGTCAGCCGATCGTCGGGCACAGCTCGACGGGCCCAAACTCGTTGTTGTCCTCGATACACTCGTTGAATGCGTCGCCGCCCATGCCATCGTCGTCAACGGACACGCTGACGTCGAACGGCGCCGCGCCAGGCAGCGGGACGCTGAGTAGAGCCTTCACGCAGCCGCCAGCTGGGATCGCCTGGGTGGTCTGCACGGTCCCGAGCACGCCCGCGTCGGCCTCGCTGAAGGTCACGTCGACCCCAGGTCCGACGCCGAGACAGCCCTGATTGCAGATCCGGACCGACAGCTCCAGGTCGTCGATGCACATCCCCACGACCTCGAGATCCTGGGCGACCAGATCCGGCGCGCAGCCGTCAATGCCACCTTGGCTGTTGCGGCGGTACGAGTTGTAGGGCTTGGACATGGGGAATTCCCAGTTGTTCGACTCGACAACTGGGATCTGGCCGGCCGCGTCGACGTTGGTGACGTGATAGGTGTGCTGATTCCAGATCGGGAGGGTGCCCACCCAGTTGTCGAGCCGATCCTCGAATACCTCGATCCCGGCGTCGCCAATGTTGCCCTGACTGAAGTTGTTGTTGGTCGAGACCACCAGCTCGGCCTTGAAGTCGCCGTCGACGTCGGCGACGACCGGGTACTCGACGCGGGTCCCCGACGAGGTGATGTCGATGAACAGGATCTCGGCGTCGGTCATGTTCTGATCGCAGCTGGGACCGACGGGATTGAGGGCACAGTCCGGCTCGACGCCCGGGTAGATGCGCAGGTACCACTCGTCGGCGTAGATGACCTCGCTGCGGCCGTCGCCGTCAAAGTCGAACACCGACGACCCGGTGCGGTTCGAGGACACGTCCTTGGTGACCGCGTCCCACAGCTTGGTCATCGTGTCGACGCCGTCGAACTGCACGACCACGTAGCGCGACCCACCCGCGGAGCCGATGTCGGGGAACCCGTCGCCGTCGAAGTCGGCGATGTTCGGGGCCCCGCCGCTGCCGCCACCTGGGATCGCAAACGTGGCCAGCTGCGCGCCGGTCGGGCCGTCGAGGATCACGATGTTGCCGCCGCGCACGACCACGACCTCGGGGATCCCGTCGAGCTGGAAGTCGGCCACGCCGCAGTAGCCGTCGCCGCCGCTCTGCCACATCGTCGAGCCGGTGAAGTCGACACCGACGGTGCCGGTGAAGGTGTAGGCCGTCCCGCCACCGATCAGCTCGGGCCGCAGATCACCGTCGAGGTCGGCCACGCACGAGAGCGTCGCGTAGGCGCTGTTGGTCCCGAGCCCGCCGTTGCCACCCCACAGCAAGCTGCCGTCGCTGGCATAGATCTCGCGGCCGTGGGCGATCTCGGCGTCGCCCAGCAGATCGAAGTTGGCGAGCGCGGGCGCGCCCGAGACCAGGTTGGCCGCGAGCACGTTGGCGGTCTTCCAGATCGGGTTGCCCTGGTGATCGATCAGGTGCAGGTGCTGATCGGCGCTGACGTTGATGATCTCGAGGTCGCCGTCGTAGTCGATGTCGCCGATCGCGGGGATCGCCGAGCCGTCGCTGCGCCAGGCCGGATCCCCGAGCGACCACAGCTTCTCACCCGTGTCGCCATGCACGGCCCGCAGGATGCCGTTGTCCTGCCAGCTGCTGGGCTCGTAGCTGTTGAAGATGACCTCGGGGATGCAGTCGCCGTCGAGGTCGGCGACCATCGGCGACGCCATGGCCTGGTGGTGCGCGGGGTAGTCGTCGTCACCCGGGACGTGGTGCGGCCAGGTCACCGCGCAGCTGCCGTTGTCGCAGATCTCTTCTTTTTGGCAGTCGCTGTCGGCCATGCAGTTGCGAGGCTTGCGGACGCCCCAGGACCAGCGCGGGACCGGATCGAACACGCCGGGCTCGGGCATGAAGGTGCAGGTCTCGTCGGCCAGGTCGGGCACGCACAGGCCCAGGTCGCCGTCGCAGATCTCGTCTTCTTCACAGTCGGACTCGGTCTGGGTCGCGCAGCCGAGCTCCGCGCAGGGACCTCCCGGCATCACGCACTGGCCGACGTAGCAGATCTGCCCGGCGCTGCAGCACTCACCCGGCGCGGCACCGCATGGATCCGTGTCGCCGCAGTCGAGCACGCACTCGAGCGTGTCTTGATCGCAAGCTTCGTTGGCGGCGCAGCAGTCGTCGCCGCACGGGTTGGTGCAGGCGTCGCCGTCACCATCACCGGGATCGCCGTCGCCGTCACCGGTCGACTGCTCGTCGCCCGTGCCGCTGCCGTCGAGCGTGACGACGCCGCCCTCGGTTCCGAGCGTGTCGCCATCGGCCGCGCTGTCGCCACAGGCGACGGTGAGGGCGGTGAGGCTAGCGAGGGTCAGGGCAACGTGGCGCATGCTTGGTTCTCGGATGGATCGGTGCTGGCTGCAAGCTGGTTGACGCGTCGGCCGGCTCAGCAGTCGGCGTGGGTGGCTTGGCAGGTTTCGAGTTCGAGGGTGAGGCTTTGGCAGTCTGCGCCTTCGCAGTCGCAGCCATTCACGGCCACGCACATGGCCCCGTCCCAGGCCCAGCCAAAGAACTGATCGCAGGGCCCCATGCCGACGGCCTGATCTGGATCACATCCGGGCGGGAACTCGCTGCACCCGGCGTAGGTGCTCGCGCAGCTGAGTTCGTCGGGGTACAGGGCGTTGCAGTCGCTGCCCTCGCAGGTGCACAGGATCTGCTCGCAGGCCGTGCCGTCCCAGAACCAGCCGCGGGGGTTGAAGCACTCCTCGGGACCGTTGACCGCGTCCATCGCGGCGCAGCCTGGATCGCCGTCACCGTCACCGTCGCCGTCACCGTCACCGTCACCGTCACCGTCACCGTCACCGTCGCCGTCACCGTCGCCGTCGCCGTCGCCGTCGCCGTCGCCGTCACCGTCGCCGTCGCCGTCGCCGTCACCGTCGCCGTCACCGCCTGGATCGCCGTCGCCGTCGCCGGGATCTCCATCGCCGCGATCGCCGTCGCCGGGATCGCCGTCGCCGTCGGTGGTGTCGGCGGCGCCTGTGTCCGTGGGGCTCGCGCTGTCGCTACAGCCAAGCAGGGGCACAGCAGCCAGCAGGAGCGCGATCGTCAGCGGGGATGTCAAGCGGTCGAGCATGTCCACAGCTTCCCACTGACGAACCTGCGCAACAACACTCTCCGCAACCACGCCACAAACCCACGCCGAGCTGAAGCTCAGGGCGGTAGGGCGACCCAGCTGGCCGCGCACGCGGTGTGGGCCTGGGTCGCAACCTCGAGTGACTCACCGACGAAGCGCATGCGCTGCTCGGGGCTCAGGCACAGCTGCGTGGCCTGGGTCAGCCGCGACTGCAGGCTGTCGGTGTCCAACACGTCGCCCAGATACCAGATCGGAAGCCGAGCGCTCAGTCCCGCGGCGGCGACCCGACGGCCGGCGTCGACGAACTCGATCTCCTGCAATCCAAACCCGGCCTCGAGCACGATCGGTTCGCCGCCCGACGTTGGCCACACCCGCAGGCTACCGTCGAGCGAGATGGCGACGATCAGCTGACCATCGGGGCTGAACTCGGCGTCGCGGATCTCGGCGGCGGCGCCCGACAACAGGAGTGGCTCGTCAGGGTGGTCGAGATCCCACAGGTAGGCGTTCGTGTCGCTGCAGGCGGTCACCAGACGCCGGCCGCTGGGGTCGAAGTCGACAGCGTTGACCATGTATGCGTGCTCGAGCACGAGCGGCGCGGCGTCGGGTGAGGCGAGGCTCCACACGCGCACGCGGTGATCGTTGCTGGCCGACGCGACCTGACGGTTGTCATGAGAGAAGCTGATTCGGTGGATGCGGCCCCCGTCGGTCGCCAGGCGGGTGGTCGCAGGCACGGGCCCACCAGCGGTCGCGCTCAGCAGCGCCGGTCGATCCCACAGGTTGATGACGCCGTCGCCGCCCGCTGACGCCAGGATCTGGTTATCGGGCGAGAACTCGACGAGCGTCATCGTGCGGAGCTTGAAATCGTGGCGACCCAGGACGATGGGCGTGAGCTCGGGAGCGCGCGGGTCCAGCGAGCCAGCCTGCGTGCCGACCATCTTCAACTGCCAGGCGACCGACCACAGCAAGATGTCGCCGTCGAGCGTCGCGCCCGCGAGCAGCTCACCCTCGCCGTCGAGGTCGACCGACCGCAGCGAGCCACCGTGAGTTGGCAGGGTCGCCAGGGGTCGATCGGGCTGCATCACCCACTCGCCCGTGACCCGCCACAGTCGCACGTGCTCGTGCTCATCGTCCGCGCTGGCGAGCAGGCGCGGGAACGCGTCGAGGCTCACGACTACGCGCCCGACGTGGCCGTCGATCACCGAGGGGCGGGTGGTCACGGCTGGCGCCGGGCCGGGATCGTCGACCCCCCAGACCCGCACGGTGCCGTCGCGCGAGCCGCTGACCAGGACCTTGCCGCGGCGCTCGAGCGCGGTGATGTCGGCCTGGTGGCCGTCGAGTTGTCGGGCCACCTGCTGCCAATCGGTATTCCACACGCGGACGGTGCCGTCGCTCGATCCCGAGTACAGGTGGCGACCGTCCCGTGAGTAGCGCACGCGAAACACATCGGCGCTGTGGCCGATCAGCGGCAGCATCGGTCCCCCCTGCAGCGGCCAGACCTGGACGACGCCAGCGTTGACCCCGAGCGCGAGGAACCGCCCATCGGGGCTGAAGTCGGCGCTGTGGACCGGCCCCGACTTGGTGTCGAGCACCTTCGGTGGTTGGCTCAGGTTGCCCAGATCGTCGAGCGTCCACACCTTCGCGGTCTGGTCGTGCGAGACCGTGACCACGCGCAGGTTCTCGGCCGAGAACCGGGCTCGGTTGACGGCGCCGTCGTGTTGCAAGACCGCGTGGGCCTGGATCGGCGCGGTCGCGCGCTGGTCAAACCGGAACAGGCGGGCGGTGCCGTCATCCGAGGCGGTGACGATCAGACTCATGCTCCCGTCGAAGTGCGCGCCGCCGACCCTGTCGGTGTGGCCTTCGAGCACGATCGGCGGGCGCTTCGGCTCGTCGACCGACCACACCTTGACGCTGCCGTCTCCGCCCGTGGTGACGATCCAGCGACCGTCGGGGGAGAACTCTGACCACCACACGATGTGATCGGTGACGCGGTAGACGATCGGGCTGTCGGGTGCGTCGAGCGACCAGACCCGCGCCGTGCAGTCGCGCGAGGAGGTCACGACCTTGGTCCCGTCGGGTGAGAAATTCGCCGACCACAACACCTCGTCGTGGCCGCGCAAGATCAGCGGCGTGGGAGCTGGCGCGGGTGAGCCGTCGGCGGTTGGCTCGGGGAGCTGCCAGACCGCCGCGGTCTTGTCGCGCGAGGCCGTGACCACGCGCTGGCTCTGGCGGTCGAAGCTGACCGAGATCACGTCGTGTTCGTGGCGCAACACTGTCGGTGGCCCACCGTCTGTCGGCCACAGCCGCGCGGATCCATCGAACCCCGCAGAGGCGATCCATTTTCCGTCGCGCGAGGCGTCGATGTAGACGACCCGGGCCTCGTGTCCACGCAGCACTCGCTCGCTGAGCGGACGCTGCAGCGCGTTGACGGCCGCCGATCGCCAGCCGGGCGTCGTGGCGGTGTGCTCGACGTCGCGCAGCAGCGCCGCTGCCACGGCGGGCTCGCGGTCGAGTCCGCGGGCAGCCAAGACCCGGGCGGTGTCGCGGGCTCGGACCGCGCTAGCCTGGGCCTCGATCAACGCCAGATCACGCTCGGCCTGGGCCTGGGCCTGGTGGGCCTGGGCGAGCGCCTCTTGCCGTTGGGCCTCGGCGCTGGCGAGCTCGGCCTGCGCGGCGGCGTGCATCTGGTCGCTCGCGAACACACCCAGGCTGACGATCGCAACCAGGCTGAGCGAGATGAAGCTCGTCTTTCGCCGCCGTCGTCGCCGTCGAGCGTCGGGGTCGCGACTGAGCGCGACCAGCAGATCGTCCATTGTTGGCCAGCGCGCGGCCGGCTTGACCGCGAGCCCCCGCAGCACGACATCGCGGACCCACGCCGGGACCTCGGCGCGCGGCGGGACCGGGCGCAGCTGGCCGCTGATCACGTTGAGCATCAACGCGGCCGCGTTGTCGCCACCGAACGGGCGCTCGCCGTACAGAGCCTCGTAGAGCGCGACGCAGAAGCTGAACTGATCACTGCGCGCGTCGACGGGCCCGTGCTCGAACTGCTCGGGGGACATGTACGCGGGCGTGCCAACCAGCGCGCCCGTCAACGTCAGCGGCGTCGACAGCGGGTCGATTGTTCGGCGGCTGTCGGCCGCGGCCGCGGTCACCTCGAGACCGAGCTGCTGGACCCCGAGCTCCTGTGCTGCGCCCGGTGTAGGCTCGCGCGTGGCTGGTTGGGTCTCGGCCTCGGCTTGGGGGTCGACGCTGGCGTCGGCCTCGGGCGCGCGCGCGATCCCGAAGTCGAGCACGCGGACCCGCCCGTCGTCACCGACGATCGCGTTGGCCGGCTTGAAGTCGCGGTGGACGATGTGCGCCGCGTGGGCAGCCGCGAGCCCGCGCCCCGCGTCGATGTAGCGATCGAGGACGGTCCGCCAGCGGGTCGGTGAGGGCGGCTGCTCGCGGGTCCACGCCGCCAAGGTCGGCCCGGTCACGAACTCCATCGCAACGAACACCTGCTCCTCGTGGACGCCGACCTCGTAGACGTGCACGACGTTGGGGTGCGAGAGCCGAGCCATGGCCTGGGCCTCTCGGCGGATCCGCGCTTGCGAGTCGCCGCGGGCCCGCGTCACGTGGACGAGCTTGATCGCCAGGCGCCGCTCGAGCTCATTGTCGTAGCCAGCATAGACCACGCCCATGCCGCCCTCGCCGATCCGACGCAGGATCACGAAGCGATCGATCCGGCTGGGGTCGTCGCTGTAGTCGACTCGACCCCGACTCGAGCGGCCCTCCTCGCCGCCAGAAGTCACCAGGGTCTCGGGCCCCGATGACAGGTCCGACAGCAGGGAGTTGCTGTCGTCGGCGCCGTCGAGTGTGCCCTCGTCCATCTGCGGGTCTCCCCGTCTGTTGTAGCGTGGTTTGCTCAGGAGCCGGGCGGCGCGCCGACGTTGCCCTGGCCGCGCAGCATCATGGCCAGCTGCAGCAGCCCACCGCGGTCGCCCACGCGCTCGCACACGTGATAGGGCGGGACCAGCCGGACGCCGTCCGCGTCTGTCGGCGTCTCGCCGCCGTAGTTCATCAGCGCCTTGACGGCGTTGTCGTTGACCCGGATCTCGACGCGCGCCTTGCCGAGGAAGCACTGGTGCTTGGTGAACCCGCTGATCACCCCGTTGGCGCGCTGGGTCGCGAGCTCGCGGTAGAGCTCCGCGCGGGCCTCCGCGAAGCCCTCGCGCGTGGCTGTCTGGCGCTCGTCGACGGCCGCGATCACGAACCCACCGGGGACCTCGAACACCTCGTCGAGGATCGGCGCGGTGGGATCGCTGGTCCAGGCCTTGTCGGTCAGGATCGGCTGGGCGCCGATCCCCGGGATCGACTGGCCGTTGGCGAACAGCCCGGTCTCCTCGATCTTTTGTTGGGGCCCGCTCGGCTCGCGCAGCCCGAAGTCCTCGATGTTCTCGCCGTCGAGGCCCGGCAGGCCACCGGGGCCGCCGAGCGCGGGGGTCCCCGCCGAGAACAGCTCGTCGAGATCGGTGCCGGACTTGACGGCGAGCAGGGCCTCTTCGGCGGCGCGCTTGGCCAGCTCGCGGCCCCGAACGCTGCGGACCGCGTTGGTCGCGAGCTCGCGCTTGGCGACGTCCTCGGGCACGTCGCCCTCGCGGTGCCCCGCGACCATCACCAGGTACAGGCCCTCGTCGCCCTCGATCGGCTCGGAGACCTGCCCGTCCTCGAGGGTCTGCGCGGTCTGATCGATGATCGGCTCGAGCCCGCTGCCCGAGTCGGTGACCTGGGCCCAGCCGTAGTGCCCACCGGAGCGGGCCGTGTCGGTGTCGATCGACAGCTCGCGGGCGACCGCCGCGAACGACTCACCGCCCTCGGTGATCCGGGCGCGCGCTGCAACCACGGCCGCGCGCGCGGCCTCGAGCTTGGCTTCGTACTCCGCGACCATCTCCGCGGGCGAGTCGGCCGGCGGCGCGATCGGCTTGCTGAATTGGATCAGCCGCAGATCGACCTGGGCCGGCAGCTTCAAGAACCGAGCTTGGTTGGTCTCCCACGACTCTTGCAGCGCGTCGGCGTTGTTCTCGATGTAGGCGTCGATCTCGGCGTCGGTGGGGTCGACGATCTCGGAGAAGTCATTGACCGGGAACCGAACGTAGCGCAGCGACAGCTGGTTGTTGTCGGCCTCGTACTTGGTCCACAGCTCGGCCTCGGGCACCGTGATCGAGGCCGCGATCAGATCGCGGACCTGCCGGGCGAGCAGCTCCTGGCGCTGGATCTCGAGGTAGCGCGCCTCGGACACGTTGAACTGCATGAGCCCGCGCTTGAGCATCTCGTAGTCGAACTTGTCCTTGTCGGCCCACGGCCACGGGCGATCTTGATCGAGGACCAGCAAGAACCCGTCCTTGGTGAGCAGCTCCGCGTCGCGCAGCTCGGCCCCGAGTCCGAGCACCTCACCGGCGTGGACGAGCACGAGCCGCTCGATGACAGCTTCGAGCACCTCCTCGCGCACGCCCATGGTCTGGGCTTCCTCGCCCTCGGGCAGCGGGATCACCCAGCCGATCGCCCGGTGTTGGTACGCGAAGTCTTCTTTCGTGACGTTCTCACCGTGCACCTTCAGCAAGCCAGACTCCCCGAAGGACAGCTGGTCCGACGGCAACCCGAAGGTGAAGCCGAAGGCTAAGGCGAGGACGCCAAGGATCAACCAGACGACAATGTTGCCGCCTTTTCCGCGCTCGAGGCCAAGCATGCGTGCGGCGGACTCTAGTACACCTCGCCCCGGCCCACGAGAGGCCACCGCAGATCGCGCCGACTGCGGCGAGTGAGCGGCCTGACGCCGCTCGGGAGCGGCCGTCACTGGCCAAACGAAGGCTTGCCCGCTGGCGCTTTGGCGTGTATTTCACGACAGTTGCGAGACCGGCGCTGCCGCCGGCCGCTCTGGCCCTGTCCTGTCCGTTCATGGCATTCGGGCCACCGCTCTCGACCAGAGCCACGAAAGCCTGGGAACAGGCTGGGCCGGTCCGGCGTCCCTCGACCCTCCACGTGCACCCCGCATGCTGTTCGACTGGGTATACGGCCTCTTCTCCAACGACATGGCCATCGATCTCGGGACGGCGACGACCCTGATCTATGTCAAAGGGAAGGGCATCGTCGCGCACGAGCCCAGCGTCGTCGCGGTCCAGAAGCAGGGCGGGGTCGTCAAGCGCGTGCTCGCCGTCGGCAAAGAGGCGAAAGAAATGCTCGGCCGGACGCCGGGAAACATCGTCGCCATTCGGCCCATGAAGGACGGCGTGATCGCCGACTTCGAGGTCACCGAGGCGATGATGCGCCACTTCATCAACCGGGCGCACAACCGCCAGACCCTGGTCAAGCCGCGCATCATCATCTGCGTGCCCTCGGGCATCACCGAGGTCGAGAAGCGGGCGGTGCGTGACTCCGCGCTGGCCGCTGGCGCCCGCGAGGTGTTCTTGATCGAAGAGCCGATGGCCGCCGCGATCGGTGCCGGTCTGCCGATCACCGAGCCCGGCGGCAACATGGTCGTCGACATCGGCGGCGGCACGGCCGAGGTCGCCGTGATCTCACTCGCGGGCATCGTCGCCTGCAAGAGCGTGCGCGTGGGCGGCGACAAGATGGACGAGGCGATCGTCCAGCACATCAAGCGCAAGTACAACCTGCTGATCGGCGAGCGCACGGCAGAGCGTGTCAAGATCGAGATTGGCACCGCGGCGCCCACCGATGTGGTCATGACCATGGAGGTCAAGGGCCGCGACCTCGTCGCCGGGATCCCCAAGACCGTGTTGATCGACTCCGACGAGATCCGCGAGGCGCTCAACGAGCCCGTCTCGCAGATCGTCGACGCCGTGCGGGTCGTGCTCGAGCGCGCGCCTCCAGAGCTGTGCGCCGACATCGTCGACAAGGGCATCGTGTTGACCGGCGGCGCCGCGCAGCTGCGCAACCTCGACGTGCTGCTGTCGGACGAGACCGGCCTGCCCGTGTTCTTGTGTGATGAGCCCGAGTTCGCCGTGGTGCTCGGGTCCGGCGCCGCGCTCGATGAGATCGACATCTTGCGCGAAGTCGCGATCGAGTAGCGCCGTGGCTGTTTCACTCCGTGACGTGCGCAGCGGGGCGATCATCGTCTTGTTACTGGGCATCCCGATCTTGCTGCTGCGCTCGACGATCGCCGATCCGCACCACATGAACGGCTTCGATCGCGCGGTGCATCGGATCGGCGCGCCGCTCGAGGCCGGCGTCACCTACTCCGCGCGCTGGGTCGGCAGCTTCTTCGAGCGCTGGGTGTTTCAGGCGCGCATGCTCGATGAGAAGGAGGCGCTCGAGGAGCAGACCCGCGACTTCAAGCGCCAGCTCGTCGAGCTCGCCCAGCTGCGCGAAGAGAACCGACAGCTGCGCCGCGCCCTGCAGATGCGCGACCAGGTCCCCGAAGATCTGCTCTCGGCCGCCGTCACTGGCGTCGAGCAGTCGCCGTTCTTTCGGGTCGTCAAGATCTCCGTCGACCGCGGCGACGCCTACGTCCGCCCCGACATGGCCGTGCTCGCCCCCGACGGCGTGGTCGGGCGGATCAGCCGAACCCACGCGCAGCACTCCGACGTCATGCTGATCACCGACCCCGAGAGCAAGATCGCCGTCGAGGTCGCGCGCACGCGCTGCCCGGGGATCCTCGAGGGGGCCGGCGAAGATCAGTGCAAGGTTCGGATCATCTCGTGTGACGAGCCCGTGATCGAAGGCGACGTGATCCAGACCTCGGGCGTCGACGACCTGTTTCCGAAGGGGCATCCGGTCGGCCGGGTGATCGCGGTGGATCGGCGGGTCAACGCGCAGCTGGTCGACGTCGTGCCCACCGTCCGGTTTGATCGGCTCGACATGGTCTGGGTGGTGCTGGCCAACGCCCCCGAGGCTGACCCGCAGGCTGGCAAGCCCCGGGCGCGGGTCCCCGCTCGCGGGATCTCACCGCTGCGCTGACTCGAGCCGGGTCGGGCCACGTCACCCGCCGCGCGCTTCGATCAACCGATCGATCAGCGCCCGCGCGGCCTTGAGCTCCACGACCGAGAACGTTCGGAGCATCGCGCCGAGATCCGTGGTCGGGGCCAGCGACGACGACGAGTCGGGCGCGAGCGACGACAGCGACCACACCCCGCTCGAGGACGCCTGGATCCCGCGGATCGTCTCGACGAACTCGAGCGTGTCGGAGAAGCGCTCGTCGGGCTTCTTGGCCAGCGCGATCCCGAGGAGCGCGTCGATCTCCGCGGGCGCGGTGCCGCGGCGGCCGATCTCGGGGACCGGGCGGCTGCGGTGGCCCGCTTTGATCTGGTCGAGCGTGCCCGTGAACGCGGGCGCGCCCGCGACCAGCTCGTACATGATCATTGCGAGGCTGTAGAGATCGGCCAGCGGGCTGGGGGCGCAGCCGTTGTGCAGCTCGGGGGCCATGTACGCGGGATCGTTGGTGGGCCGACCCAGCGCCCGCGCGAGCCCAAAATCCAGCAACCACGGACCACCCTTGCCGACCAGGATCCGCCCCGGCTCGAGGCTGCCGTGGACCAGGCGGCGACGGTGCGAGGCGGCGAGCATGTCCGCGAGATCTTCGACGAGCTCGCAGATCTCGGACCACGGCATGCGCTCGCGCTCGATCGCGGCCGAGAGCAGCTCGCCGTCGACCCAGCGGGTGACCGTGTACGGGCGGCCGAGCTCGTCGATGCCGCTGTCGTGCGGGCGAAGGATGCGGAGGTCACCGTAGGGGACGTCGAGCTGGGCGAGCCGCTCCTTGATGCGGGGGCCCGCGAAGCTGGGCTCGAGCAGCAGCAACAGGACCTGCTCCTCGTTGACTTGGTCCTCGGCCACGAGCCGCTCACCGACTCCGCACTCACCCAGTGACCCCATCACGCGGTAGCGGTGGGCCACGACACGAGCCGCCGAGTCTTTCTCGGTGCGGCCCAGGCCAAACGCGTCGAGTAGCCTTCGCATCGTCCCCTGCCACGGTACCAGTCACCCGGACGGCGGATCCCCGATCTATCTGCCAAATACGAGTTTTTGCCGGCTTGTTTGCAGTGTGGGCGCGGTCTCGCTCCTAACACGGATCTGGCCGCCTCCGAGGTTCATGGTCAAAAGAACAAACCCGTCGGTGGCCGCCTAGCAGACCGCTCGCAGGGTGGCGATCTCGACACCCACGCCGTGCGGTCTGCAGCACAATCCGTGAACAGAAGTAGTGTGGCGTCGGGAAAATTCCCGTTACACTCGATGACGTATCTTCGGAGACAACATGAAAAAAATTCAACATGAAAAGCAACTGAAGCCGAGGTTGAAGCTGGTCGCAGCGCTTGGCTTCGCCGCGGCGATGCTGCTCCTGAACGACGGCGTTCAGGCGGCCGACCACAACGAGGCACCCGGGACCCAGATGGATCCCGCCGCGGACATCGCGGACTTCTACGCGTGGGAGACGGCCGACGACAAGCTGGTCGCCGCAGTGACGTTCGCGGGGTTGACCGAGGCGGGCGCGGACCCGACCTACGACCCGGACGTGCTCTACGGCATCCACATCGACAACAACGACGACAACGTCGCTGACATCGACATCTGGTGTCGGTTCGGCACCAACATGGCGCAGGACGTGTGGGGAGTTCAGTGCCTCAACGTGCCGGGTGCCGCCGATGCGGACACCAACGGTGAGGTCGGCGCGCCGATCGACGGTGGCAACGGCACGATGATCTTTGCCGGTCCCCGCGAAGATCCCTTCTTCTTTGACTTCGAGGGCTTCGTCAACACCACGATGACCGGCGACCTCATGTTCGATCCTGCCCGCGACAGCTTCGCGGGCACGAACGTGACCGCGATCGTGATCGAGATGGACGCGCTGGTGGCCGCGGGCGAAGGCACGACCCTGCAGATCTGGGCCACCACGGGGAGGATCTAAGTCATGACATACGCAACGAAGACCTTGATGCTCAGCCTGCTCGTGACCCCGCTGATCTTCGGCGGCGGCTGCAAGAACGACGACGTGGCTGAAGACGAGACCACCGACACGACCGGCGACGGCGACGGTGATCCGACCGGCGACGGCGACGGTGATCCGACCGGCGACGGCGACGGTGATCCGGCGACCACCGGTGACGGTGACGGTGATGGCGATGGCGATGGCGATCCGACCGGTGACGGTGACGGTGATCCGCCCGATCCGATCGTCTATTCCGACGCCGCGGCGGAGGAGTACACCCGGGTCGATCGCATGGGGATGCCCGCGCTGAACACGGCGCTGATCATGTCGAAGGACCTCTACAACGCAGGCGATCCCGTGGGCGACGCTGCGTTTCAGGGTGAGATTAGCGCTAGCCTGACAGGCTTGCACGCGGCTCTGGATGATGACCTGGACATGCTGGGGCTGGTGCCTTGCGGGGTGCTGACCTGCTCGGCTCAAGCCCTACCGCTGGTCACGCCCGACACTCTCAAGATCGATCTTGAGAACGACGGTACCTTTCCGAACGGACGGGCGCTCGCGGATCCCGTGATGGATGTGACCTTGGCGGTGATCATGCTCGACCTGGAAGAGCCAGGCCAGGACGCGACGAGCTTGATCGGCGCCCTCAACCCCACGGAGAACGACGTCCCGTTCTTGGACGAGTTCCCGTACCTGGCGCCTGCGAACTAGTCCGCAGGGCTAGTGTCGCTGTTTCCCTGGGGCTGGGCCATGTACATGGCTCAGCCCCGTTCGTTCCATCTACTACCTCGATGACTCTCAATGCTCTCGCGCACTCTGACACCCACGTTGTTCGTCGCGTTGCTCTCACTCGGCTGCTCGCGTTCACCGTCAAACAGCGACCCCGCGGCAAAGAGCACTCATGACTCGGGAGGCCCAGCGGCCGAGGGTGCGAAGGCGCTGAATTTCAACCGCGACGCGACCGCGTTCGAAGCCGCGCTCACGGCCATCGATCACGAGATCGCTGCGACCGCCGAACGAGTCGCCAAGCAGCCCAACTCATGGCTGGTGCGCGACAAGCTGGCGTCACTCTACATGCGTCGCGCGCGACTGAGCGGTAGCTATGCCGACTACGCCAACGCCCAGGCCACGCTCGACGAGGCCTTCGAGATCGCGCCTGAGGGCTCGGGTCCGATGTTGACCCGCGTGGCGCTCAACTTCACGCTGCATCGGCTCGCGCCGCTCGAGCTGATCGAGGCCGACCTCGCCGCCGTCGAGGCGCGCCCGGTCGTCGACGATCCAACCCGGGCCCACATCGCCAGCGTGCGAGGCGACGTCGCGTTCGAGCGCGGTCAATATGCCGAAGCACGCACCTTCTATGACGCTGCGCTCGAGCTCTCGCCCAAGAACTCCACGCTGATCGCCAAGCTCGCGCAGTGGCACTGGCGCGCCGGGGAGTTCGACAAGGCTGACGAGCTGTACCGGCAGGCCGAGCAATTGATGCTACCGGCCGCGCTCGAGGGCCGCGCGTGGGTGCAGCTGCAGCTCGGCATCATGGACCTCGAGCGTGGCCGCTACGACGACGCGTTCGAGCACTTCCGGGACGGCGCCGACATCCTCGGGGGCTGGTGGCTGCTCGAAGAGCACATCGCCGAGATCGCGACCCTGAAGAAGCTGGACGCGTTCGCGCTCGAGCTCTACACGGAGATCATCGCGCGCACGGGCAAGGGCGAGTTCATGGACGCCAAGGCGTCGATATTGTTGGCCGCTGGCGATCAAGCTGGCGCGACGAAGCAAATCGAGCTGGCGGTCGCGGTCTACGAGGCGCAGCTCGAGCAGTTTCCCGAGGCGAGCTACGGGCACGCGCTCGGTCACTACCTGGACTTCGGCCCTGCTGCGCGTGCGCTCGAGCTGGCCGAGGCCAACCACGGGTTGCGACCGGGGGTCCCAGCCAAGGTCTCGCTGGCCGAGGCGCGGCTCGGTGTCGGCGATGTCGCGGGGGCGCAGCAGATCATCGACGAGGCGCTGGCGACCACCTGGGTCTCAGCCGATCTATTTTGGGTTGCTTCGTTGGTCTACACGCAGGTGGGTGACGAAGCTCGTGCGAAGCAGTTGCGCGAGCAGGCTGTGGCGCTGCACCCGACGATCGCGGCCGACTACTGAGCGGCGCGGTAGACCAGCGCTCGCCGGTTCGCTAGGCTGGCGCGGTGACGCTGGGTCGATTGAGAGTTGCCGCGCGCGTCGTCGGGTCGCTGAGTTTGCTCGTTGCTCTCACGGGGACAGCGGGGTGCACGCTCGTGCCGTTCTGCGACGCGCTCCCGGACATGTGCGTCGGGGAGGGCGGAACGGACACGGGGGAAGAGGCGACCAGCGGCAGTGACACCACGGTAGCTGGCGATGGTGACGGCGATCCGACCGGTGACGGTGACGGTGATCCGACCGGTGACGGTGACGGCGATTCGCCCGATCCGATCGTCTATGCCGACAACGCGGCGGAGGACTACACCCGGGTCGATCGCATGGGGATGCCGGCGATCAACACGGTTCTGATTACGTTGAAGGACGAGTACAACGCCGCCGACCCGGCTGACGACGGCGCTTTCATGGTCGTCAACGAGATCACCACCAACCTCCTGGCGCTGCACGGGGCGCTCGACGAGGATCTCTATGAGTCGATGCGCACTCCGTGCGCCGTGTCAGATTGCGTTGCGCAAGCCGCGCCGCTGATTATCCCCGACACCCTCAAGATCGATCTCGAATCTGAGAATACCTTTCCGAATGGACGGGCGCTCGCGGATCCAGTGATGGATGTGATCTTGGCGGTGATCTTGCTCGACCTGCTGGGAGATCCAGGCCAGGACGCGACGACCTTGGTCGGCGTCCTCAACCCCACGCAGAACGACGTCGCGTTCTTGGACGAGTTCCCGTACCTGGCTCCTCCAAACTAGTGCGTTGGCTAGCGGCGCCGTTCAGAGGAGCTGCGCCCTAGACCAGCGCTCGACGTTTCGCTAGGGGCGCCTGGTGAGCCTGGGTCTGGTGAGAACTGCGACGGGCTTCGGCGCGTCGCTAAGTCTGATGGTCGCTCTCGTGGGGTCAGGGGGGTGCACGCTCGTGCCGTTCTGCGACGCGCTCCCGGACATGTGCATTGCGGAGGGCGGGACAGATACGGGCGAAGAGGTGACCGGCGGCAGTGACACCATAGGCGATGGTGACGGCGATGGCGACGGCGACGGCGACGGCGACGGCGACGGAGACGGCGACGGCGAACCGCCGGACCCGATCGTGTACCTCGACAACCCGTCCGACGAGTACCAACGCGTCGATCGAATAGGCGCGCCCAGCCCCAACACCATCTTGATCATGTCGAAGGACGACTACAACGCCGCCAATCCGACCAACGATGACGAGCTAGACTTCATCGAAGATGATCAACATGAGTTGCCAATCGCTGTACATGGCCCACGAGGACGATTTGCTCGAGCTCATGTTGGCGCCGGGCTCCCCGATCGACTGTTTCATTCAGGCGATCCAAGTGGTTGTACCCGACACCCTCCGGATCGATCTCGAGATCGATCCAGGCTTCCCGAACGGACGCACCCTCGCGGACCCAGCGATGGACATGATGTTGTCGCTGCTCCTACTCGACCAAGATGAGCCAGGCCAGGATATCAACACCTTGATCGGCCTCCTCAACCCCACGTCAAACGACGTCCCATTCTCGAGCCAGTTCCCGTACCTCGCGCCACCGCACCCGTGATCGAACCAGCGCGCGTCACTTCACGACAAACTGCCCGCTCTTCTCGAGCGTGACCGAGGCCCCCCCCGAGGGGATCTGGATCCGCCGATCCGCCTGCCACTGCCCGTCCACCTTGGTCCGAAACGTCGCGTTGTAGCTCCCCGGCGCGAGTCGAGTGGTCGAGCGCTTGTTCGAGAACGCGTCCAACACGAGCTTGCGGCGGCCGATCTTGACCTCTGCCCAGGGCATGTTGGCACCCAACGAAACGGAGACCGCAACCGTGGCCACTGCGGGCTTCCGCGCCTGATCCGTCACGGGAGGCTCGACCTCCTCGACCACTTCCTCGTCACCCGCATCAGACTCCTGCGCCGCTTCGTCAGCAGTAGCCTCGACGGCCGCAGCGACGTCGGGTGGCAGCCCGAGGTCTAGTCGCGGTTCGGCAAGCTCGACCTCATCCTCGGGCGGCGTAGCGTCGGCCTCTCCCGCATCCTCGCCCTTGTCGGCCACGAGCGCGCGCTTGGGTGGATCGGTGATCGGGCGTTTGTATTGATCAGCCCGGTACAGGGCGACGAGCGCGAGCCCCAACAGCGCCGTGAACCCGACCCCGCACAGCGTGAGCGCGAGCTTGAAGATCCGCCGGTCGTCCCACTTCGCGGGCGCCGGGCCGCGGGCGACGGTCGCCTTGGTGCCGTCCTGATCCGAGTGGATGATGTCCGTCTGGTCGGTGGCTTCGGTGTCGACGCGAGACAGCGAGGTTCCGCCGCGCTCGTCGGGGCCGTCGACATCGTGAGCCGTGAACGAGCCGGCGTCTGTGTGCACGGGCTGGACGAAGGGCACACCGGACGCCACCGTGGCAGACCGTGCGTTGACCGGGGCGGTCGGCAGCGGCGCTGGTTTCAGCTCACGCTCGCCCGCGAAGCGCCGGACAATCTCGTCGAGCTCGAAGCGCGCGTCGCGATAGCCCGGCCAGCGCGTCAGCTGGCGAAACGCCTCACGCGCGCTCTGAATCCGATCTTCAGGCTTCGCCGCGAGCAGCAGCCCGCGGATGTCATCGAGCTCGTTCGGCAGCGTGTGAGCGGGGCGCGTCATCGGGGGAATTTCCCCGTCGAGGATCATCCCGTACAGCCGCCCCTCGTCGATCACGTCGCTGCGAAACTTCACCCCGTCGAGCAGCTCGTGGAGCATGGCCCCGACCGCGAACAGGTCGAGCGTCGGCTCGCGCGACATGCCGCGCAGCTGCTCGGGCGGCATGTAGCGCAGCTTGCCCTTCACGTGGGTGCCGCTGGTGTCCTCGGAGGCCATCCGCGCGACGCCGAAGTCCATGACCTTGACCTCGCCCGAGACCGACAGCATCACGTTGTGCGGTGAGATGTCGCGGTGGACGATCGTGAGGCGCTGGTCGCCGTCGCGCAGATCATGGGCGTGCGCGAGGCCCTTGAGCACCTCGCCGATGACGTACGCGATGATCACGTCGGGGAGCGTCTCGCCCGTCTTGCGCAGGTTCGCGGTGAGCTCGGCGAGGTTGAGCCCGTGGACCCACTCCATGACCATGAAGCAGGTCTTGTCGGGGGACTCGCCCGCGTCGAACACCTTCACGATGTTCGAGTTGGCCAGCAGCATGGTCAGCCGGGCCTCGTCGAGGAACATCCGCCGCGCTTCGGGATCGTCGACGCTCGAGCGCGACAACACCTTGATCGCGACGTCGACCGAGGCGCCGCCGAGGGCCGCGCGGGTGCCCTTCCAGACTTCGCCCATGCCGCCGACGCCCAGACGGTGGGTCAGCGTGTATCCCCCTAGTTCGCGCACCAAGCTCAGCTCACGTTGACTACGCGGCGCTGTCAACCATCAGAAGCGAAGGGCGATCCCGAGCGTGACCTGCCGGCCCTTCGCCCGCCCGACCCGGACCTCGTCGACGCCCAGCAGCACGCCCGAGACCACCAGCAGGCCCCCGCCGACCCCGAGCAGCGAGGCGCCCGCGGCCGTGGTCTCGTAGACGGAGTCGCCGCACGCTTCCATGGTGGTGTCGGGCGTCAGCGGTTGCTTGCTCGCGCTGCACTTTTGATCAAAAGACAGCAATACCGCGCCCGCGACGAGCAGGCCCACCCCGGCGGTCAGGCCAGCGATCTCGGCCCCGCGCGGGAGCATGCGGCGCTTCGGGGCCTCCTCGGGCGGCGGTGGAGGGGGCAGCGCGACATCGGCGGGGTTGGGGTCCGCATAGCCGATCGTCTTCACCGCGCCCGGCACGGCGAGCTCGACGTCGTGATAGACCCAGTCTGCGCCGGGCTGCGCGGCCTTGACCCAGACCCGGTAGCTGCCAAGGAGGAGCGGCTCGCGGTCGCTCGTCGACTTGCGCTCGTTGATGATGCGCTCGCACGCGACCTCGCAGTCGAACTCGAGCGTCGCCGTGCCCGCGGCCTGCAGCGCGGCCTTGCGGGCCTCGTACAGCTCGGTGACCTCGGGCCCGTAGGAGCGCACGGGCGGGGCTTGATCTCGCGCGGTCCGGATCAGGTCGTCCATCGCCGCTTGCGCGGCCTGGGTCTCGCCCTGGACCAGGTGCAGTCTGATCAAGATCACCCGCGCCTCGAGCACGGACTCCGACGGCTTCAGGCTGGCTGCGTCGGGGGACTGCGCGTGCAGCTCAATCGCGCTCTCCAGCGCCGCGATCGCGGCTTGTCGATCTTCACCCATGGCGTTGTCGATCGCCATCTGGAGCTCGGCGTCGACCTGGATGGGCGTCGCCTGCGAGGGGGCGAGCAGCAGCGAGAGTGGAACGAGTAGCTGAAGCATGACGCGGGGCCGGCCGCGAGCATAGCGGGTCCCCCGGTCGATGTCCCCCACGATCGCGGCCGCCGACAATTTTCGCGACACTCGAAGGGTGGGCGAGGAGCCGAGCGGCGAGGGGCAGGGGGGTGGCATCGACGACGAGGGCGTCGAGCGGGACTACCTCGCATCGCGGACCCTGCAAAAGAGCGCGGGCGCGCTTTTGTTGTGGGGCCTCGGCGTCGGCTATGTGATCTCGGGCGACTTCTTCGGCTGGAACTACGGGCTCAACGCGGGTGGCTTCGGCGGCATGGTCATCGCCACGATCACGATGGCCACGCTCTACGTCACGATGATCTTCTCGATCGCGGAGATGGCCACGATGATGCCGGTCGCGGGCGGGCCGTATGCGTTCGCGCGCCGGGCCATGGGGCCGTGGGGCGGGTACGTGACGGGGCTCGCGGTGACGATCGAGTACGTGGTCGCGCCCGCGGTGATCGCCACGGGGATCGGCGGCTACGTGGCGGGCATGTTCGCCGAGCCGCCCGCGTGGATCGAGGCTGGCGTCCCGATCCTCGCGTACGTGGTGTTCGTCGCGATCAACGCGATGGGCAGCAAGACGTCGCTGTCGCTGCTGCTGGTGATCACGGCGGTCTCGGTCGTGGTCGTGATCGTGTGGGCGCTGAGCATGGTCCCGCACGTGGACACCTCGCGGTGGCTGGACATTGCCCCGGATCCCGGTCGCTCGCGCTGGCTGCCGCACGGGTTCGGCGGCGTGATCGCGGCGCTGCCGGCTGCGGGGTGGTTCTACCTGGCGATCGAAGGCGTGCCGCTGGCCGCCGAAGAGACCCGCGATCCCTCGAAGGCGCTGCCCAAGGGGATGATCGCGGCGATGCTCTCGCTCGTGGCGCTGTCGAGCCTGGCGCTGCTGCTCGCGCCCGCGGCGGCCGGGAGCGAGGCGCTGGCGAGCTCCGCCAACCCGCTGCCCGCCGCGGTCGAGGCGGTGATGGGGCGCGGTGGGGTGTACTGGCTGACCACCGTCGTCGGGCTCACCGGGCTGATCGCCAGCTTCTTCTCGATCATCTTCGCGTACTCTCGCCAGATCTTCGCGCTGTCGCGGGCCGGCTACCTGCCGCGCTGGCTGTCCAAGACCAACCGTCGGGGCGCGCCGCACTGGGCGTTGATCGTGCCCGCGGTGGTCGGCTACGCGTGCATTCAGCTCGTCGATCTGTGCAACGCGGGCGCGGTCGCGACGGGTGATCTGCTCATGCGGATCGCGGTGTTCGCCGCGCTGATCTCGTATGTGATGATGATGGTCAGCCACTTCGTGCTGCGCCGTCGGCATCCGGGGCTCGCTCGGCCCTACCGCACGCCCGGCTACCCGCTGACGCCCGCGATCGCGCTGGTCCTGTCGCTGCTGGCGCTGAGCTCGAGCCTGTTCTACGGCGAGGCCGCGCTCGGCTCGGTGCTCGCGACCTTGGCCGTGTTCGCGGTCGGGCTGCTGTACTTTGGGCTCTACAGCCGGCACCACCTGGTCGCGTCGGCGCCCGAAGAAGAAGCTGCGCTGATCATGGAGGCCGAGCGCGAGCTCGATGCGTGACTACTCGCGCAGCAAGAACGCCTCGGCTTCGGCGGCGAACTTGGCCGGCTCCGTGATCGGCCGCGAGCACGAGCGCTCGCTGCACAGGTAGATCGCGGCCGCCCCCGTGTCGGGGTAGCGCTGGCCTGGCTCACTTCGCTCGAAGCTGGCCCGGGGCTCCCACACCCGCAGCGCCGCCTGCCACAGCGCGTCGCCGACCGGATCGCCCGGCTTGGCGACGACAGTGATGTCGATCTTGCTCGCGCCCAGCAGCTCGATCGCGCTGAGGTAGCCAGCGACTCGCTTGCCCCGCGACTCGATCTGCGCGTCGCCCCCGACCGCGAGCAGGGCTGCGCGGGCGTGCTCGAGGTAGGGCGTGGGCGTGCTGCCGTCGCCATCTTCGACGGCGTGCAGCTCGAGCAAGAACTGCGCGGCCAGGGCGTTCTCGGGTAGCGGCTTGCGACGCTCGGCGAACACACCGACCGCGTGGGGATCTTCGGTGTGCGCGTAGAAACCACCGTCCTCGGCCGCGAGCGACGCGAGCATGAAGTTGGCCAGCTGTGTCGCCGCGTTCAGCCAGCGAGGATCCGCGGTGACCCGATGCAGGCTCAGCAGCGCCCAGCCCATCGCGGCTTGATCGGCGAGGTAGCGGAGCGGATCGGCGTCGCGGTCGGGGCCATGGCTGACGGCGAGCGCGAGGGTGTCGCCACCGCCCGGTTGCCGCGCGTGGGTCTCGAGGATCCGCGCGCCAGCGAGCAGCGCAGCGTCGAGCAGCGCCCGGTCTCCGCTCGCGCGGTAGAGCTCCGCCAGCGCGTGGATCGTCAGCCCATTGAGGTCGGCGTAGACGGCCTGATCCACCCGGGGGATCCCGAGCGCCCGCCGACCCGCGTCGTCGAGCGCGAAGTAGACCTCGCCCTCGACGCTGCTGTGATCATCACGGCGCAGATCCGCGTCTTGGCTGGTGTAGAAGCCGCCGCGGGGATCCTGCATGGTCCCCAGCAGGTAGCTGGTGATCGCGCGGGCCGGATCGAGCCAGCGCGCGTCACCGGTGATCATGGTGGCGTGGGCGTAGTTCTCGAGCGCGCCGGCCTGGATCATGGCGATCTTCTCGTAGTGCGGCCGGTCCCACACCCCGCGCAGCGAGTACTGGTACATGCCGCCCCAGACCGGATCGATCAGGGCCGCTTCGGCGTCGAGGGTGGCCAGCGCTCGATCGCGCCACTGCGCGTGCTCGGGGTCGCCTCGGTGCAGCCGCGCGCGCAAGAACGCGTACTCGATCGGCTCGGACCACGGATACTTCTGCTTGTCGCCCCAGCCCAGGCCGTTCACGTCAAAGTAGCGATCGAGCTGGGCGGTCGCCTTGGCGCGGATCCGGTCGAGGTCTTGATCGACGGGGGTGCTGACCCGGGTCTCGCGTGGATCGTCGCGGCGATGCAGCTCGCCGCGCTCGTGCTCGGCGATGAGCTCGCGCAGCAACGCGGCGAACACCTGCGGATCACGGTAGCCCCGCAAGTTGAGGACCGGCTCCGCGCGGGGCGACAGCAGCGCGGTCGCCGGCCAACCCCACGCCCGGTAGCGCTCGGAGATGTCGGGCCGCGCGTCCGAGTCGACCCGGATGACCACGAAGTGCTCGGCCAGCAGCGCGGCGACCTCGGGGTCGCCGTAGGTGACCTCGTCCATCACGTGACACCAGTGGCACCACGTGGCGACGACGTTGATGAGGATCAGCTTGTCCTGTTGAGCGGCTCGCTCGAAGCTCGCGGGTGACCACGCCGCCCACTGGGTCTGCGCGGTCTGGGTGGGCCCGTCGGCGCGGTCACTGGATCGGCCGGGCGTCGCACAGCCGAGCAGCAGGGCAGCCAGGGTGAGCGAGCAGAGCTTCGAGGTCCGGTTCATGGCTGGTCCTGCGGCTCCGGCTGCGGGTCCCCCTGGTCGAGCCGGGCGATCGACAAGCCCGTGAACCCCAGCACGATCCCAATGATCGGGTTGAGCAGGTTCAAGAAACACCACGGCAGATACGCCAGCGTCGCCACCCCCAGCGTGGTGCTCATGAACGCCCCGCAGGTGTTCCACGGGATCAGCGGCGAAGTGATCGTGCCGCCGTCCTCCAGCGCGCGCGACAGGTTCTTGGGATCGAGGCCACGCTCGGCGTACTCGGCCGCGTACATGCGCCCAGGCACGACCACCGCCAGATACTGATCCGCGGCGAGCACGTTGACGCCGATCGAGGTCAGCACCGTCGCGGCGATCAGCGAGCCCGTGGATGTCGCGACCGCGAGGGTCTTCGACGCGAGGGTCTTGAGCTGCCCGGTGCGCTCCATGATCCCGCCAAACGACATCGCACACAGCACCAACAACACGGTGCTGGACATGCTCGTCATGCCGCCGCGGGCGAGCAGCTCGTTGACCTGGGCCGAGCCGGTGTCGGGCGCGAACCCGGTCATCGCCGAGGCGAGCACGTCCTGGATCGGCATGCCCTGAATTCCCGCGAGTAGGCCGCCGAGCAGCGCGCCGGTCAGCAGGGTCGGCAGCGCGGGCAGCCGAAAGCCGACCATGACCGCGACGATCCCGGGGACCACCAGGTGCACCAACCCGGGCTGAAAGTTGGTGCGGATCACGTCGGTGATCGCCGCGATCGAGCCCGGCTCGGCCGTGCTCTCCAGCCCCGCTCCGACCACCGCGTAGGCGATCATCGCCAGCGTCCACGCGGGCCCCGTCGTCCACAGCATGTGACGGATGTGGGTGAACAGATCTGTCCCCGCCATCGCGGGCGCGAGGTTGGTGGTGTCGGACATTGGCGAGAGCTTGTCGCCAAAGTAGGCCCCGCTGATCACCGCCCCCGCGGTCATGGCGGGGTTGATCCCCATCGCGTTGCCGACGCCGATCAACGCCAGGCCGACCGTGCCCGCGGTCGACCACGACGAGCCCGAGACCAAGCTGACGATCGAGCACACCGCACAGGTCGCCGGCAAGAACCAGCTGGGTGACATCAGCTCCAGGCCCCAGGCGATCAACGCCGGGACGATCCCGGCCGCCAACCAGGTGCCCATGAGCACGCCGATCGTGAGCAAGATCAGGACCGCGCCCATCGCCAGGCCGATCGCGCTGAGCACCCCGTCTTGGAGCTGCTCCCAGCGATATCCGTGCGCCCACGCGACCAGGCCAGCCACGCACGCGCCGAGCACGAGCGGGATGTGACCCGAGCCCTCGAGCACGATGATCGTGCCAGCCAGCAGGGAGATCAGCGCGACCACGGGGACCAGGGCCCACACGAAGGGGATCGTGGGTGGGTCGTCCTCAGGGGCCACGAATGCACCTTGCCCTGTTGCCGCGCGACGGACAACCTATGGGCGCGATGGGGACCGCGACACCACAGGTTGAGGGCGTAGATGAGCTGATCGCGGCGCTGCCGAAGGCCGAGCTGCACGTGCACCTCGAGGGCTCGATCGTGCCCGAGCTGGCGCTGCGGCTGGCGGCCCGGCGCGGCGTCGCGCTACCTGGAGCCGAGCGCGGGGTCGAGGGACTGCGCGAGGCCTATCGCTTCGCGAGCTTTCGCGACTTTTTGAAGGTGTACATCGCGCTGTCCAACACCCTGCAGCAGGCCGAGGACTTCTCCGACGCGGTGTTTGGGATCGCGGAGGGTCTGGCCGCGCAGCGGATCTGCTGGGTCGAGATGACCTTCACCCCCATGACCCACGTGACCCAGGGTGTCGATCCCGACGCGATGTTGGCCGGCCTCGCCGACGGCCGACGCCGCGCGCTCGACCAGCTCGGGGTCGAGTTCGCGTGGGTGTTCGACGTGGTCCGCAGCCTCCCAGAGCAGGGCCCGCAGACGCTCGAGCTGGCCCTGCGCGCGCGGGATCAGGGGGTGATCGGGCTGGGCGTCGGGGGCCCCGAAGGCCCGCAGTGGTCGGTCGCGCCGCTCGCAGAAGTGTTCGAGCGCGGTCGGTCCGAGGGGCTCAAGAGCGTGCCGCATGCGGGCGAGCAGCACGGGCCCCCCAGCTTGCGCGAGACGCTGGATCTGCTGGCACCCGATCGCATTGGCCACGGGGTTCGGTGTCTCGAGGATCCAGAGCTGACCGCCGAGCTCGCCGACCGCCAGATCCCGCTGGAGGTCTGCCCGAGCAGCAACGTCGCGCTGGGGGTCGTGCCGAGCTTCGCCGCGCACCCGCTGCCGCGCCTGCTCGCGGCCGGCGTCGAGCTGAGCCTGGCGAGCGACGATCCGCCGCTGTTCGGGACCACGCTGATCGAGGAGTACCAGCGCTGCGCCGCCGCGTTCGAGTGGGGCCCCGCGCAGGTGCTGGCGATCGCCCAGGCTGGCGTCCGGCACAGCTTCATGCCCGAACAACGCAAGCGAGAGCTGTTGGCTGCCCAGCGACAGGTGGCGCAGGCGCACGCGAGCCAGCCCTGAGCCAACCTACCGGGGCGGATCAGGCCGCCGTCAGGCGGACCTTGGCGCACTGCTCGTCCCAGCTGCTGCCGTGGGTATACGGCTGCGGCTCGAGCCCGAGGGCCTCGCCATGCTGGGCGACGAACGCGGCGATCTCCGGCTCGTAGCTGTCGACCGGATACGTCGAGGTGTAGCGGTTGAGCATGCCCTGAATGCTCAGCGCGACCACGAGCTCGATGATCTCGGACGGGCTGAAGAAGCTGGTGAGTCCGGCGATCTCCCGGCGGCCCACGCCCGCGGGCGAGATCGCGGCCGCGTGGGCGAAGGCGAACGCCGCCGCGTCGCGGCCCTCGTCGTCGCTGGGAGTGAGCGCGCTGGCCAGCCGCTTCGCCGTCGCGCCCGCGCGCACGGCCAGGTACGCGAAGTGAGCGGCGAGCAGCGGGTTGCGGCTCTTGTTCGCGGCCACGAAGCACACCGCGTGCTTGAGCCACACCGACACCGAGCCGGCGTCCGACTGCAGCCGCTCGACCAGGCAGTGGGTGAACACCCGCTGGGTCGACACCCGCTCGATGCGCTCGACGTAGCCGGGCACGAACCCGAGCGAGCTACGCAGCTGCTCGTAGATCCGCACCGGCCGCCCAGCGATGCCCGCCAGCGCGCCGCGGTCGTACGCGATGATCCCCGCCATCGTCCGCGCGAGCGCGAGCGGGCCGAGCGTCTCGCCGTCGTCGGTGTCCTTGTCGGCCTCGTGGATGTCGCGGTCGAACGCCTCGTCGTAATTCTGCCCCGGCTGCCAGTCGCTGGGTGTGAGGTACTGGTTGGCCAGCTCGAGGATCCGCCACTCGAGCACCATGCCCAGCGAGTCCATCGCGCAATTGAGGAAGCCCATCAGCGTGGCCGCGAGCACGATCGCCTCTTCGTGGGTCTCGCTGTAGTGGCGGGCGAGGTCGAGTCGGTGCTCGAGGGTGACCTCGCTGGGGATCCGGGCGACCGCCGTCGCATAGTTGATCGCCGCGATGTCGGCGGCGCCGAACAGGTCGCACGACTCGGCGTCCAGCGCCCGCTTGTTGCGCTCGAGTGAGCCGCCCGGCCCGCGAAACACCGTACCAACCCCCGCTGCGTGGGCCGAGCAGTACGAGCAGCCGTACGATCGGCTGGCGATGTAGAGCACCAGGCTGCGCAGCTCCGGTGGGATCCCGCGGCCCAGATCGCAGCGCGGAATGTCCAGCAAGCTCGGTACCAACACGCTGTAGGTGGTGAACGCGGGCGGCCAGATCTCGAAGTAGCTCATCGCGTGGGGCACCACCCCGAGGATCTGCCGGACCATCATCATGACCGGTCGGTAGCGCTCGACCAGCTCGGCCCGGCTGACCGCATGGGGGCGCAGGGCAAACTCGAGCGTCGGCTTGGCCGCGCTCAGTGGCGTCTCGACTTTGGGTCCCACTGCGCGGTTGTCATATCACGGTCGCTGGGAGGGCAGCGAGGGCAGCTCGATCCACGCGCCTGGCTCGAGCTCCTCGGGCAGCTGCAGGCCCGCGTGAGCGACCCGAACCAGGCGCAGCACGTGGCTGTCGAGCGCGGCGAAGATTCGCTTGACCTCGTGGTAGGCCCCGTCGAGGAGCGTGATCCGAGCGAGCGACTCCGTGCCGGGCGGCGGCTGCAGGGCTGGGTGAAGGTCGAGCTCGGGCAGCGGGGCGAGCTCGGTGATGCGCGGGCGCGAGCCATCGAGCAAGGCCAGCGTGGGGGTACCGTCCGGCCCGAGCGGCGGCGGGGTCCAGCCCCGGGCGAGCGCGACCTGGTACGTACGCGGCACCCTCCGGTTGGGGTGGGTCAGCGCGTGGACCAGCGGGGTCTCGGTCGTCCACAGCAGCAGGCCGGCCGCGTCGAGGTCCAGCCGACCGACCGCGCGCAGCTCCGCGTGCATCGGCGCGCCGTCGAGCAGGCCCCAGGCGGTCGGGTGGCGATCGTCGTTGCGTGAAGTCACGACCCCGATCGGCTTGTGCTGCATCAGGTGGACGTGCTCCCGCAGGCGCAGCGCGACCCCGGACACGCTGACCTCAAACGGCAGCGAAGCGGTCGCAATCGCCACCCGGCCGTCTCGCAGCCGCGCGCCGGTCGGGTCGGCCACGGCCCCGGAGCGCAGCAGTCGGGTGACCTCGCGGCGAGACTGACCGAGGTTGCGGGCGAGGAGTTGATCGAGCCGGGGCACGCCCGGCCAATAGTAGGGTATGGTGCGCGGCGTGGGTCGCCCGGAGCCCCTGGCCGAAGAGCGCGCGATTGTCGAACGCGCGATGCAGGGCGACCAGCATGCGTTCGAGCGGATCTATCGGCACTACGCGCCGATCTTGTTCAGCTACATCCTGGTCCCGATGCTCGGCGACAAGGACGACGCCCACGACTGTGTGCGCGAGACCTTCATCTCGGCCAACCGGGCGCTGCCGCGCTACGAGTGGCGGGGCACCAGCATCTGGCCGTGGCTCAAGGTCCTGGCCAAGAACAAGGCCCGGGATCTGCTGCGCGCGTCGGGCCGGCGTCAGCGCCTGCGCGGATCGTTCTCGCACCACCTCGACGTGTTCGGCGATCGCGAACCCGAGACCCCGATCGAAGAGGCCGTCCAGCACCAGGCCCTGCGCAAGCGGATCGACACGATCCTCGAGCTGATCAACCCCCGCTACGCCCGGGTCCTGCGCCTGCGGCTGCTGGAGGATCGCAGCCGCGAAGACTGCGCCGAGCTGCTCGAGGTCAAGATCGGGACCCTCGACGTGCTCCTGTTCCGGGCCGTTCGCGCGTTTCGAAAGGCGTGCGAGCAGGAGGGCGTCGAGTTCGACCTGGCCGAGGTGAGCGTGTGAGCAGCCCGCGGCCAGCTTTGACCTCGGTTCGAGTGCCGCGACGTCGCCGATCGGCGGGCGCCAACCCCCAACCACTCGTATTGTCAGCTCGACGTAAGCCCAATTTCCAAGCAGGCGTTACCCGCCGCGGAAGCCGAAGGCTCCCTACGGGCCAGCCCGCTTCGCCTTACACGCGCCACCCCACGCGAGGGTGTTCATGATGACCAAACCAGACCCCAGCAATGTCCTCGATCCCGAGTGGGAACAGGCCCTGCGACGTGGGCAAGAGGCCGAGGGGGAAGCCGGCAGCGTCGATGCCGAGCTCGCCTTCGTCCACCTGCTCCGCCACACCCGCGAGCCCGAGGCGATCTCCGCTGAACAACTCGACGCGATCTGGTCCGACATCCAGGCCGAGGTCGCGCCCGCCACTGAACCTTGGTGGCGCAAGGCTTGGGTCTGGTGGACAGCGCCCGCGCTCGCCGCCGCGGCGGTGTTGTTTGTCGTCGTCGTCGACCCCGCGTCAGCGCCAGACAGCGTCGCGCTGCAGGATGCCGCCGCTCCCGACGACGCCGAGCGCAAAGCCGAGCAGCCGGCCGCCGCGGCGCCGGCCGAGGGCTTCGCTGATCAGTCCGAGGCCGAGCTCGCCGAGTCGGCCGCGCCCGCGAAGTCCCGCGCTGCCAAGGCCGACGCCGTGACCGGCGGGGGCCGGGGCGCCGGCGAGATCGCATCCCGCGACGGCCAGCCGGGCGCGTTCGAAACTAGCTTCGCTCGGCTCGCTCCGCACGGTCGCGCGACGATCGGCGTGAGCGTCGATCAGAGCCGCGACGAGCTGCGGTCACGACTTCTGGCCAAGTCCAGGGGAGGTGGATGATGACGACAGCAAGGGCACCTTCGACCCCTTCGCACGCGCTCGGGCAGCTGCTCACTGGCGCGATCCTGGGCGCACTGTTGACAGTTGGTGGGTTCGCGCTCGCCGGCAAGCTCAAGCCGCCCGGTGAGCCCGACGCCCTCGTCGCGCTCGCCCAGACCGTCGACACGACCGACAAACAGGTCGACGTCATGCTGGCGCGGGGCGACATCGCTGGCGCGATCAGTGCGCTCGAGCAGCTGCGCGCGATCAAGTGGCCCGGTCGCGATCGCGGCGGTGATGCCTGCGTCCAGCTGCGCCACGACGCGTTCGGCAGGCTGCTGCGGCTGCGCCTCGACAACCCCCAGGTCGACGCCAAGACCCCGCAGCAGCTGCTGGACCTGGCCGAGCAGGGCCTGGGCCGCGAGTGGGAGTTGCTCGACCCCAACCCCTTCACCGCGCACCTGTTGTCGCTGCGCGGCGAGGTCCTCGAGCAGCTCGGTCGCGACGATGACGCGCTGTTGATCTACCAGCAGGCGCTCGACATGAACCGCGATCTGCTCGACGAGGTCATGGAGGGCAGCCGGTGAGGGGACGCCTGCACTGGGTCCTGCACTGGGTCCTGCACTGGGTCACGCTCGCATGCGCGGCTGCGACCACGCTCGGCTGCGCGGCGCAGCACGAGGAGAGCATGCCCAGCGAGGCCGATGCCCTGGCCGAGGCCGAGGCCATGCCCGACGCCGCGTCCGCGAGCCCAGCGACCGAGCCCGCCGCCGACGGCGAGCGGGGTCTCGATCAGATGCAGCGCGAGCTCGCGGCCAACGAGGCCAAGCTGCGCGCGCTCGGGGTCGCCCTTCCTTCGCCAGGTGACGGGTCGGCGGCAGACGACGCCGACCTCGAGGACGAGGCCGCGCCCGAGCGCCCCAGCGGGACCAAGCCCGACCACAAGCCGTCCACCAGCGGCGACTTCGCGCCGCCACCGCCCGGCGGAACACCGTCGCCTGGCCCCGCGCCGCGCGACGGGAATGAGCGCAGCAAAGACAAGACCGACAAGCGCAAGGGGTCCGAGCGCGAGAAGCAAGCCAAGACGATCCAGCCCCACGCGGCGCCCAAAATGGAAGAGGCCAAGGCCGCGCCGCTGTCCCCGACCGGCGGATCGCCACAGCAGGACGCGGCCGGTCGCTGCGCGATGATCTGCGACCTCAGCCAGATCACCTGCGAGCTCAACGCTCAGATCTGCGAGCTCGCGGATCGCCACGGCGGCGATGAAGACTACCGATCCGCGTGCGATCGCGCGGCCGAAGACTGCGAAGTCGCTCAGGAGGCATGCAATGCGTGTGTTGGTTGATCCACGTGGGCCGCTCGGATCCCTTGGAACAGGGCTCGCAGGTATCGCGCTGCTCGGCGCGCTGGGCATGCTCGCGCCCGGGTGCAGCAAGAAAGCTGGCAGCCGGGACGCGACCGCCCCCGACGCTCTGCCCGAAGCCGGCGACCGGGCTCGCGCGGATGGTGATCCCCTCGCCGAGCTCGACGCCCTCGAGGGCCGCATGCGCGCGCTCGGCCTGGCGCCCGCGCTCGGCAACCAGGCGACAGCCAGCCCCAGCGGCGCGGGTGGGTCCGCGGGTGGCGACGCGTCAGCTGACGCGACGATCGGCGCCGGGGAACAGGCACCCGCGCCCGCCGAGGCCGACGACCAACCGTCCGCCGTCGAGGAGACCGGCTCGCGCTGCGGTGATCTGTGTGACCTCAGCGAGTCGATCTGCATGCTCGAGGTCCGGATCTGCTCGCTGTCGGACTCGCACGCCGACGACCCGGTCTACGCCGACGCCTGCGAGCGCGCCGTCGACGACTGTCACACGGCCGGTCGAGCCTGCGACGCCTGCGACGCGTGAGCGGGTCGTTTTCTCGTCCGCGTTTCCAACCTATGCTGGGGCCGATGCTGCCCGCAGCCGTATTGCTCGACATGGACGGGACCCTGATCGACAGCGAGTCGGTCTACGCCGAGGCGATCGCCCGCTACATGGCCTCGCGTGGGGTCGAGCTCGACGAGCGTGAGCGCAGCTTCGTGATCGGCCACGCCTGGCAAGACATCTATGTCGAGCTGCGGGTGGCCGAGCGCGTCGGCGTTGACCTCGTGGCCATGCAGACCGGGTCGATCAACATGCGTGATCAGATGCGGGCCGAGGGCATCGAGCTCACCGTGCTCGACGGCGCGCGCGAGCTGGTCGCGATCCTCGCCGAGCTCGAGATCCCGACCGCGGTGGTCTCGGGCTCGTGTCGGGCCGAGCTCGGCGAAGCGATCGAGCTGCTGGGCATTGGGCCGAGCCTGCGCATGTACCTGGGCGCCGAGGACTACACCCGCGGCAAGCCGGCGCCCGATGGCTACCTCGCGGCCGCCAAGCAGCTCGAGGTCGCGCCCGCGCGCTGCCTGGTGTTCGAAGACAGCAGCGCCGGGATCGGGTCGGGGCTGGCGGCCGGCATGCGCGTGGTCGCAACCGCGGCGGCCAACCGCCCGGTCGGCGACCCGGGTCACCAAGATCAACGCGGCGCCCACCGGATCGTCCAGGATCTGACCGGCATCGACGCAGACTTCTTGCGGGCGGTCATGCTGCGTTCATGACCGGCGAGCCCACAGCCGGGACCACTGGAGCCGCGCACGGCGAGTCCAACGGATCGGAGCTCAGGCCCAAGCTGGTGCTGCTCCCCGATCCCGAGGCGCGCGCCCGCCTGGCCGCGCCGCTGCTGGGGATCCCGCTCGCGCAGCGCACGACATCCGCCGCCCGCGAGGCAGGGTTCTCCGAGGTCGTCGCGGCGCCGGGCCTGGCGATCGCGCCAGCGGGCGCGCGTGAGGTCGCGATCGGCGAGGAGCTCTCGGGGCCTGCGCTGGTCGTGTTCGAGGGGACCTTCGTCGATCCCAAGCTGCTGCGGCTGATGGTCGAGCACCCGCTCGAGCCCGACGAGCGGTTCAGCCTCTACGACGGCGTCGCCCGGCCGGCCGGCTTCTTCGCCGGCGAACTCGGCGCGATGCCGGCGATCATGCCCGTGTCCGAGGAGCTCGACTGGCCCGAGAGCCTGGGGCCCGACGACATCGCTCGCGTCGTCTACCCGGAGGACGTCGAGCGCGCCGAGTGGCTGGTGCTGCGGACCGAGGCGCGCCGGTCTCGAACCAGCGGCTGGCGCGGAACCGAGACCGAGCACGTGCACCGCAGCCTCGCGGGGGAGTCGCGCTGGCACCGAGAGATCAGCGTGTGGACCCTGCGCTGGCTGGCCCGCTCGAACCTGGCCGTCGCCCAGCTCGAGCTACTTGCACTGGGTGTCGCGCTGGCCTCGGGGCCGGTCGCGCTGGTCAACAGCTGGGCGAGCTTGGTGCTGGCTGGATTGCTGTTGCTACTCGGTGTCCACGTCTCGCGACTGCTCGCGCCGCTTCGCTTCTTGCGAGACGAAGCCATGAATCCGCGCGACGAATTTGGCCGCCCGGAGATCTGGGTGCCCGGTGACACGCTGGCTGGCGCGACCCGACCGCTGGCGCACGCGACCTTGTCGGTGTGTCTGACCTATGTCCTGGTCGCCGAGACCGATCGCTCGAATGTCGCGGCGCTGGTGCTGCTCGCGGTCGGTGGGGTCTCGGCGCTGTTGTCCCTCGCCCACGCGCGCGCGCGGCTGCGCGGAGACGACGCGAGGATCCTCGAGCTCCCCCGATCGGCGGCGCTCATCAAGCGTCTCGGTGTGACGATGCCCTCGTGGCTGCAGGGCGCTCCCTTGCTCGAGATGGCGACGGCGGTCGGCGCTCTGACAGGCGAGCCGGGCGTGCCGTGGACGGTGCTCGCTGGGTCGGCAGTCGCTCGTCTCTGGCGGTGGTTCACGAGCCCGGTGCCCTAAAGCTCGCGGGTCGCGCCATCCCTCGGGGTTGCCAAGAAACCGCCGATAGTGTCCAAAAATCGGCCGTTCTCGGGCCCGGGCGTTGTTTGACCACCCCTGGCGCCGGTGCTAGCGTTTGCTCGGCCTAGGCCCCCGGGATGCAAGATCACGCGCGGCCACTGCTGAGCCATGGCAACCGTCAAAATACCCCTCCTCCCGCTGCGTGAGCTGATCGTCTTCCCCCACGAGGTCGTGCCGCTGTTCGTCGGGCGCGAGAAGTCGATCAATGCCCTCGAAGAGGCCATGGCGGCCGACCGCCAGATCCTTCTGTGTGCCCAGAAGAAGGCGAAGGTCAACGACCCCAAGCCAGAGGGCATCCACGAGTTCGGGACGATCGGCACCATCGTTCAATTGCTCCGGTTGCCCGACGGCACCGTGAAGGTCCTGGTCGAGGGCAAGGCCCGCGCGCGGATCAAAGAGTATCTGGACACCGCCAAGTACTTCGAAGTCGAGGCCGAGCTCGTCGACACCCCCGAGGTCGATCCCGAGCAAGAGTCGGAGTTCCAGGCGCTGATGCGCTCGGTCCAGGCCACCTTCGAAAATTACGTCAAGCTCAACAAGCGCGTACCGCCAGAGCTCGCGGTCAGCGTGCAGAGCATCGACAACCCTTCGCGACTCGCCGACACGATCGCCGCCCACGTCAATTTCAAGCTCGCCGCCAAGCAAGATCTGCTCGAGACCGAGAACGTCTGGACTCGGCTGGAGACCCTCTATGAGCTGATGCAGAACGAGATCGAGATTCTCCAAGTGGAGAAGAAGATCCGTACCCGCGTCAAGAAGCAAATGGAGAAGAACCAGAAGGAGTACTACCTCAACGAGCAGATGCAGGCGATCCAGAAGGAGCTGGGTTCGCAAGACGAATTCAAGAACGAGCTGCAAGAGCTCGAAGACAAGATCCGCCGCAAGAAGATGAGCAAGGAGGCGACCGATCGCCTCAAGAAGGAGCTGCGCAAGCTCAAGATGATGAGCCCGATGTCAGCGGAGGCCACGGTCGTCCGCAACTACATCGACTCGGTGCTCTCGCTGCCGTGGAACGACAAGACCGGCGACAAGCTCGACATCGCCGACGCGGAGCACATCCTCGACGAAGATCACTACGGGCTCGAGAAGCCCAAGGAGCGCATCGTCGAGTACCTGGCCGTGCAGGCGCTGGTGAAGAAGGTCAAGGGGCCGATCCTGTGCCTCGTGGGCCCGCCGGGCGTCGGCAAGACCTCGCTGGCCAAGAGCGTCGCGCGATCGACCGGTCGCAAGTTCGTGCGCGTGTCGCTTGGCGGCGTGCGTGACGAGGCCGAGATCCGCGGGCATCGGCGCACCTATATCGGCGCGATGCCGGGCAAGATCATCCAGGGGCTGCGCAAGGCCGCGTCGTCCAACCCGGTGTTCTTGCTCGACGAGATCGACAAGATGTCGATGGACTTCCGCGGTGATCCTTCCGCCGCCATGCTCGAGGTCCTCGACCCCGAGCAGAACTCGGCGTTCGTCGACCACTTCCTCGACCTCGACTACGACCTCAGCGACGTGCTGTTCTTGTGCACGGCCAACAGCCTGCACACGATCCCGCTGCCGCTGCAGGACCGCATGGAGATCATCGAGCTGTCGGGCTACACCGACGAAGACAAGCTCAAGATCGCCCGGCAATATTTGCTGCCCAAGCAGCGCGAGCTCAACGGTCTCGACGAGGTCGAGGTCAGCTTCTCCGACGCCGCGCTCAAGGAGCTGGTCCACCACTACACCAAGGAGGCCGGTGTCCGCTCGCTCGAGCGCGAGATCGCCTCGGTGTTGCGCAAGGTCGCCCGCGACTACGTCAAGGAGAACAAGAAGAAGAAGTCGTTCAAGGTCGACTCCAAGGCGGTTCAAAAGCTGCTGGGGCCGCGAAAGTTCCGCTACCAGCGCGGCGAAGAGAACGACCAGATCGGCATGACCAACGGCCTCGCGGTCACGATCTTCGGCGGCGATCTGCTGCCCGCCGAGGTCACGATCACGCCCGGCAAGGGCAAGGTCACGCTCACCGGCAAGCTCGGCGAGGTCATGCAGGAGTCGGCCCGCGCGGCGATCACCTACGTCCGCTCGCGCTGCCTGACCTTTGGTCTGGACCCGGACTTCTACGAGCACGTGGACTTCCACATCCACTTCCCCGAGGGCGCGGTGCCCAAGGACGGCCCGAGCGCGGGCGTCACCATGGTGACCTCGGTGGTCTCGGCGCTGCTCGGCGTGCCGGTTCGCAAGGACGTCGCCATGACCGGCGAGATCAACCTGCGCGGCGCGGTGCTGCCGATCGGCGGGCTCAAAGAGAAGATCCTCGCCGCCTACCGCAGCGACATGAAGCTGGTCCTGTGTCCGGCTGACAACGAGAAGGACCTGCACGACATCCCCAAGAACGTGCTCAAGTCGCTCGACATCCGGTTCGCCAAGAGCGTCGACGACGTCCTGCGCTGGGCCCTGACGCCGCTGAGCGACGATCACCCGAACAAGGCGCTGCGGCGGTTCATGTCGGGCGAAGAGCCGGCCAGCCCCACGGACTGGGTCCAGGCCCGCGACTACCTCGAAGAGCGCGATCGCAAGAAGCAGCTCGAGGCCGACGCCACGGCTGCCCGCCACGGACCGCATTGACCTTTACCCCCACATAGGTCTTCGCACTTCGCAGGTCACTCGCTTCGCTCGCTCCCGGCGGGCTGGCTGTGTGCGGGCGTATGATTGGCCCCCTGGAAGGGGGCTCTCGTCTGGGCGTTTGCCCGCCACCGGATGGCGCTCCATCGACGTGTCGAGGTTTGATGGGGGGCGGGAGAGTCGTTGACGGGGCCAGCTCATTCGTTCGGGCACGGGGGAAGCGACTGTAGACAGTCGTTCGAGTTGCAGCTGCTCGCGCTCCACGAAGCCAACTGCAGGCATCTGCGGTCGAGCCAGCCCATGCTCACAGCACGAATGAGCCCCCTTCCAGGGGGCCACACATGCGGCTGCGAACAAACAGCTCCGAGGAGCGAAGCGACCAGACGCGTCAGCGGCTGCAGTCGGCGAGGTCTAAAGTCTATGTGGGGGTCAAAAACAGAGCCAGGCCCCACTGGAGGTTGGGCGCGGCCGGGAGCTCGAGCAGCTTGCTGATCGTGGCGAGGGCCAGCTCGACCTCGCACTCGCGGGGGTGGCCCCATACAGGGGGGCGCTCGGCGATCAGGAACCGGGGGCTGTTGGGCTCGCAGTGAGCGGGATCTTCGACGTGGACGTGGGCGCGGCAGCTGAGCGGGCGGGCCTCGTAGGCTGAGCAGTTGCCGTCGTCGCCGAGCACGGGGCAGGGGTGGCCGAGCCGGCGCCAGGCCAGCTGGGCTTCGCGGTAGCCGGGCTCGGTGCCGTCGAGCTTGGGCTGCGGTCCGGTGTGCGCGAGCAGGACTCGCTGAAAGGCGCGGGCTTGTTCGACGGCGCGCTGCAGTCGAGCAGGACCCCCCTCCTGGGCGCGCAGGCTTCGGACCATGCGCAGCGCCTCGATCGGGAGGATCGGCGGCAGGTCGGTGCAGCACGCCGAGCACCGCGGACCGCAGGCCGGGTCGATCGCGGCCTCGTTGAGCAGGTCGGCGAGGTAGAGATCGAGGGCCGCGTAGGCGCGATCGAGCAGGTCGAAGACCTGGTCCGACGGCGTCGCCCGGCCGGGCTTGGCGACCGCCGCCTCGACGCAGCGCTGGGCCTCGCGCAACGGGGCGAGGACCGCCGCGAGGTTCTCGCGCGCTTCGTCTCGATCGCGGGCGCGGTGCAGATCTTGGCCGCGCTGCGCGGACGAGCGCCCGTCTTCGTCAACGACCCTGAGCCGGACCACGCCGCATTATTTCATGGACTGGCGCCGCCCACAGGCATGATTTGTGGGCCGCGCGGCTGACGGGGCTTCGCGCGACACATCGACTCGGATCGGCTGTTACGCTGTTGGTCGTGCACCGACCGAAGCTCCTGCTCGCCACTGCGATCGTGCTGTTCGCCGGCTCTGCCTGTGCCACGGGTGGCGCGGGGGGACCGGGCACCGCGCCCGACGACGAGGGCGGGACGATCGGTTACGACGACGCCTCATCGCCCGACATGGCCGCGATCCCACCCGCGCTCGAGGACAGTGACCTCGCCGGGATCCATGCGCGGGGCATGACGATCTGGCGCATGCAGCGAGCCATGCGCCTCGGCGATCGGGCGTTCGCGGGCTTCGTTGGCGTGACCGCGGCCAAGTTCCTGGCGATCCCGATGATCGATCCTGGCGGTAGCTCGGGCCAGGTCGCCTACTACCGCTGGGATGACGACGATCTCGCCGACGGGGACGCGAGCGCCGACGAGGCCCGCAACTGGGTGGTGGTGCCGCTGACGATCGATCCCGACGAGTCGCTCGAGCCGCAGGAGCTCGGCGGCAAGCCCGACGCGGAGCAGCGCCGAACCATCGCGGCGGTGCAGGTGGTTCAAGCCAGCGCAGCGGCCAAGCACGCCGGGGGGCGGTGGGTCGCGTATGCGTTTCGCGAGCAGGTCATGGCCGACGGCGCAGCGACGGGCCAACGGCAGACGCGGGTCTACATGATCGGCGCCGATGATCAGTCGCCGGACATCGAGTACACGGTCCTGGATCCGGTCAAGCGCAAGCAAGCGCTGACGGTCTCGCGCGAGCGTCTGCAGCTGGCCGGCGACGGGACCAGCAAGCTCCCGCTGTCCACGCCTGGGCCCGGGGTCGGCCCGAGCACGGTCGCGCGCGCGGTTGCGATTGCGACGGTGACCAAGAAGCCGGTGCAGATCGTGGATGGCTCAGGGAGCAAGTGGGAGGTCGCCCCCGCGACGGGGAACATCACCCGGCTCTGAGCTCGACTCGCCCGGTCACTCGCCGCGCGGGTCGACGACGTGCTGCAGGGCTCGCTTCATGATCTCGGCCGAGGGGAACCGCTCGTCGGGGTTCTTGGCGGTGGCCGTGGCGAAGAAGCCGTCGACGTCGCTGGCGTGCTCGGGATCGATGTCGGGTGCCAGGTAGGTGCTCGGCGGCGCCGGGATCCGCTCGCGCTGGGCGATCAGGACCTCGCGGGGGTGGGCCTCGAACAGGTCTTCGAACGGGTGTCGGCCGTTGGTGACCATCTCGTAGAAGGTGATGCCGAGCGCGTAGAGATCGGAGCGGGCGTCGAGCTTGGGGTTGGCGTAGGTCTGCTCGGGCGGCATGTAGAAGGGATCGCCCATGATCCTGGGCGTGCCCTTGGGGGGCGCGTCCTGGTCGGACAGATCCATGGCGACGCCGAAGTCGATCAGCTTCACGAGCCGAAGGTTGGGATCATAGAGATCGATCGCCACGAAGATGTTGGCGGGCTTGATGTCGCAGTGCACGAAGTTGCGGGCGTGCACGTGGGTCAGCGCGTCGAGGGTCTGGCTGAAGATCTCGCGCAGGTGGGCGAAGCTCAGCTGCTGGCCGCGATTGAGGTAGCCGAGCAGGTCGGAGCCCTCGAGGTAGTCCATCGCGAACCAAAACAGACCGTGCTCTTTGGTGGTCCCGACCTCGAGGGTCCGGATCAGGTTGGGGTGCATGAAGGTGCCGCACAACCGCGCCTCCTGGCGGAACCGCCGACGCTCGTCCTCGGGCACGCTCATCTTCATCATCTTGAGCGCCGAGTAGCGGTTCATGATCGGGTCGAACACCTTGTAGACCTTGCCGAACCCGCCCTCGCCCAGTCGGTCGACGATCTTGTAGGTCTTCGACTGGGTGATCAGGGAGCCCGACGCGAGCTCGATGTTCTCGAGCTCCTCTTGTGAGAGCTGCGGTTCTGCTTGTGCTGGCTCGGAGCTCACCTGAGCACTCTATCGTCACCGGGCGCAGGCGAAAAGTGATCCCTGACCGCAGGCGTAGAACCGCGCTGAAGCGCCGATCTCTCAGGGGGCGGAGCAGTTTTGCTGGTTGCCCGACGCCTTGCAGGAGCTGTTCATGCACGAGTTGATGCCGCCGATGTTGCCGTTGCCGCACTGGTCCATGCACGTCTGTGTCGCGCCAGTGTGCTCGACGCAGTTGAACCAGCACACGCACTTCTCGATGTTCTGGAAGCACGAGATGACGGCGTCGCAGCAGTTGGTGAGCAGGCAGCTCTGGCAGTCGTTGTAGCCGAGGTCCATGGGGTCGAACTCGGGCGGCCGCTCGTCGGGGCAGACATTGCAGATGCCCGCGTCGCTGCACTCGCCCGCGACGCAGTCTTCGATCTCATCACACGGATCGCCCTCGTTGCACTGGCCCTCGACGTCGTCCTCGTTGAGGGGGTTGACCCACACGCAGACGCCACCACAGTCGACGCCGGTCTCGCCTGGATCGTGCATGCCGTTGTGGCAGGGGTCATCGCCGTCGCCGTCGCCGGGATCATCGTCACCTGTGTCGCCGTCGCCGGGATCGCCGTCGCCGTCGCCGTCGTCGCCGTCGCCAGGATCGCCGTCACCTTCGGCGCTGCCGCTGTTGGTCCCGGCCTCGGCGTCGGCGGTCCCGTCGGCGGTGCCGTCGTTGGACTCGGCGCCGCTGGTGGCCTGGGTCTCCGAGCCGCTCGCGGCGGCGTTCTTGCAGGTGCCGATCGACGGGCCGTCGTCGAGACAGGGATCGCCGCAGCCCTCCATGCTCATGACGGCCATGACGGACATGATCGTCGAGAACGACCGCAGACGGATCGATGATGCGGTGTGCTTGGCTCGGTTTGGCATGACAGTCTCCTGCGGCGGTGGGTGCGAAGCGGACGGCTCAGCCGCCCCGGCCCTCGCGGGTGATCGGCTTGAACTCGATGCGCCGGTTGTTGGCCCGGCCTGCCTTGGTGTCGTTGGTGTCGACCGGCTTGTCGGGGCCGTGACCGATCGTGATGATCCGGGCGGCGTCGATGCCATGTTCGACGAGGTAGGCCTTGACCGACTCGGCCCGCCGACGCGAGAGATCCAGGTTGTGGTCGTGGTCGCCCTTGGCGTCGGTGTGGCCGCTGATCTCGATGCGGACGTCCGGGTACGCGGTCAGGGCCTCGACCGCCTCGTCGAGGGTCTTGGTCGAGGACTTGCGGATCGTGTCCTTGTCGTTGTCGAAGGTGATGCCCTGGATCGCGCCAGTGAAGCGGGCGACCTGCTGCGGGACCTCGTCCGGGCAGCCGTCGGCGTCCTGGTAGCCGTTGTCGGACTCGGGTTGATCGGGGCAGCCATCCTGCTCGTCGAAGAACCCGTCGCCGTCGGTGTCGGCCTCGGGGCAGCCGTCGTCGTCCTTGAAGCCGTTGACGGTCTCGGGCTGGCTGACGCAGGCGTCGAGGTCATCGAAGATCCCGTCGCCGTCGGTGTCGATCTCGGGGCAGCCGTCGGTGTCCTTGAAGCCGTTGACGGTCTCGGCCTCGTCGGGGCAGCCGTCGAGGTCGTTGGGGATCCCGTCGCCGTCGCGGTCGTCGTCCTCTGGCTCGGGCGCGGGCTCCGGCCTGGGCTGAATCTTGCGGCGCCCAAGCGTGACCGAGACCCCCAGCAACGCCTCGAGGTTGTGCGAGACGAAGCCCGCCTCCAGAGATTGTTTGTGGGTGACGACGTCGCGGAGATCCAGACGCAGCATCACGTAGCGGTGCACGTAGACCTTGACGCCGCCGCCGAAGTGCAGGGCCGGGTCGACGTCCTTGCCGAGCGCTTCGCGTGGACTGCTGACCCCGAGCGCGCCGGCACCCAGGAGCACGAAGGGCGTGACGCTCCACATCCCGAGCTGGCCAACGAGGTGACCGCGGACCGTGTACAGCAGCGGCGAGCCCGACTCGTCGCGCAGGCTCGCTGGCAGCACGCCGCCCTCGGCCTCGACCCCAAAGTAGCGCAGCGGGTAATAGCCGACGCGCACGCCGAGATCGGGGATCACCCGGTTGAGCGGCTTGTAGCCCTGTTGCGGCAGATTGAGATCCGCGCCGAACAGCTCGTGGGTCTGCGCGAGCAACATGAAGCCGCCGTAGACGCCGAGCTCGAGCATGCGAGGCTCGGGCGCCCAGCGCTGCAGCCACGGCAGGTGCGTGCGGCTCTGATCTCCCTCGGCTGTCGTGTTGGCGGTGACGTCTAGCTCGGCTTTTGACTCGGACTCGGACTCGGGCTCTCCCGCGTTGGCGCGCACAGGCGCCCCGAGAACACCCAGCGCGAGCAGCAGCGCAGACGGCAACGCGACCCGTCCAGTCCACGATCCCCATTTCGCAGGCATGCGCTCACACAATGCCACGACGCCGCCGCGATTAGGGGACTGTCGACGTTCAACATCGAATGTTGACGAGTGCGACGCGCGAAGCTATCGAGCCTCACTCTGTCACGCCGACTCGAAACCAAGCACGCCGTCGCTGTCGCGATGATCCTGCTGTTATTCCAAGTCGCCTGCGAGGGTGAGGACCCGTCGAGCGATCCTTTCGCCGATGCGATCGTCGAGTTCGCGCCGGCCGACGAGAGCAACTTCAACCATGACCGGCTGCCGGCCGTCGTGCTCGGCGCGCCCGGTGGCCTGTATGACGTGGCGAGCCTCGGGTGCGAAGGCTCGATCGTGCTCGAGTTCGACGCACCGGGGATCGTCGACGGGCCCGGGGTCGATCTGATCGTGTTCGAGAACCCGTTCACCGAGCAGTTCCCCGAGCCCGGCGAGGTCTCGGTCAGCGACGACGGGATCAACTGGTGGGTGTTCCCCTGCGATCCCGTCGCGCTCGTCGGGTGCGCAGGCGTGACGCCGACGCTGGCGCTGCCAGGGTCGGGGATCGACCCCACGGATCCAGCCCAGGCGGGCGGTGATGGGTTTGATCTGAGCGCGCTCGCCGATGCACCCGCGCGGGTCGAGTTCGTGCGCATTCGGGATCGTAGCCGTGAGCACTGGGAGCCGCTCGGGGGCCTGTCCTACTGCGATCCTGGCAACCAGGGCGCGGGCGGCTTCGACCTCGACGCGATCGCGTCGGTACACTAGCGCCCGTGGCTCCGACTCGCGCACGGGCATCGCAGGACTTGGCGGCGCTGATCCGGTCGAGCACCGCGGAGCTCGACTCGTGGCTATCGCAAGAGATCCAAGACGAGCTGGGCACCCGGGCGTATGTGTTGCGAGCGATCGCGTGGTGCCGACGCGGAGCGCTGGCGCGCGCGCGCGCGGATGTCGACGCCGCGCTGGCCAAGCGACCGACGCACGAGCTGGTCGAGCTGACGGGGGCGCTGATCCTATATGTGACCCGCGACTATGACCGCGCGGTGGTGCTGCTCGATCAGGTCGCGCACGCGCATCGCTATCTGGCGGCGCCGAGCTTGCACGAGCTGGCTGCTCGCCTGGCGCGGCTGGGCTGGACGCAAGAGCAGCGCGAGCGGCAGCGCGAGCTCGCGGCGCTGGGGGTCCGCGATCTGCGAGGGCACATCGCGGATCTTCAACAGGCGCGGGCGCAGAGCGGGCTCGCGGTGGTGGTGACGACGCCCGAGCAGGCGTGGGCGAGCTTGTACGAGTCGGGACCAGGCGGGGTCGAGGCCCAGCTCGAGCAGCTGGCCGCGCGAACACCCGCGAGCGCAGCCGCGCTCGCGGGTGTTCGCGGGCGGCTGAGCCTGCTGCAGGGTCGGCTCGACGAGGCCGCGGCCGCGCTCGCTGGAGTCGACGCCAGCGACCCAGGCGTCGCGGACGAGCACCTGGCGCTGGCGCTGGCGCGAGGTCAGTACGACCTCGTCGCTGCGGCGTCGCTCGATCACTCGCGCAGCTCGCGAGCGTGGCGGTTGCGGGCCGAGGCGTCGCTCGAGCTCGGTCAATTCGATCGAGCGAGGGAGGCGCTGGCGCGCGCGGACGAGCCCGATCACGCGATCACGGCGCTGATCTCGACGCTGATCGACGCGGGCGACGGTGCTCGCTCGCCGGACGCGGCGCGGCTCCACGCGCTGGCGCCGGGGTTGCTGTCGGACGCGGCCCGCGAACTCGGCGTGGCGATCTGGATCGACGGCGGGATCGTCGACGATCCCGCGGTGCTGCTCCGCGTGTGCACGCGGGCCCGATCGCTGCTGAGCGCCGATCGATCTTCAGCGCCGATCAGCTACCGCAGCGCGAGCGGAGCCGGGACCACCCAGCTGCGTCACGTACCTGCCGCTGCGATCGCCCGTGTGGCGCACGCCGACGACGAGCGGGATCTCGATCGCGTGGCCCGGCTGTTGCTGCGCTCGTCCCAGACCAACCGCCGTCGATCGGCCCACACGGCCACGGCGGCGCGCTCGCTGGATGCCGAGCAGATCGAGCAGTTCATGGCCGACGGCTACGTGCACTTGCGCGGCGCGTTTCCTCGCGCGCTGGCCGAGTCGATCGTCGACAGCGCGCATCGCCGACTCGCCCAGGATCCAGCCCGCTGGCTCAGCGGCCCCCACGTCCAGCGCCAGGCGGCCGAGCTCGCCGGCTACGATCGCAACGAACCACGCACGTGGCCACAGGGCCGCGTCGACGTGGTCGGCGAGCACCCGCTCACGATCAACGAGTTCTCGCCGTTCGCGGAGCGTGCGGTGTTTCAGCTGCTCGGCGACGCCGGCCGGATCCGCACGCGCTCGTGGACCAGCAATTTGATCATTCAGTATCCGCGCCGAGGGGAGTGGGACCCGTCTGCGCGCGCGTGGGTGCCGACGGCCAATCAAGAGAGCTGGCACCTCGACTCGCCCAGCGTGCACACCCGCCTGGATCAGCTGCGCACCGGGTTGCTGGTGTTCATCGTGTTCTCGGATCTGCTCCCGGCCAGCGGCAACAGCTGGCTGGCGCTGGACTCCCCGGCCAGGGTCGCGCGCGCGCTCGCGGCCGCGCCCGAGGGCGTCGACTTTTGTGATGTCCACGCCGGCCGCCGGATCACCCGCGAGTGCGAGCGCCTGTTCGAGGTGACCGGGGAGGCGGGTGACCTGTTGTTGGTCCACCCCTTGATGCTGCACTCGGCGTCGCCCAACCCGTCGCCGCGGATCCGGTTCTTGGGCAACCCCATGGTCTACATGCAGACGCCGCTCGATCACCGCCGCGCGGATCCGTCGCCGGTCGAGCAGGTGATCGCGCGGGCGCTGGCTGATCGCTGAGACTGTGGCTCACAGCGACAGCGGGGCGAGGCTCATGGGGGGCAGGCCGACCGCGAGCGGCGACTCGGGCAGCTCGACGACCGGGCTCTGGCTCAGATCGAACACCCGCAGGCCCGACGCGCCGATCGTCGTGTCGGCGAACCACGCCTGATCCCCGACGATCTCGAGCGCACCCGTGACGCTCTCGAGCCCCTCGACCTCGGTGACCAGGGCGGGCTCCGGTCCGCTCAGATCCACACGCAGCAGCCGAAAGCTGGCGAAGTCCGGGCTCGCGGCGCTGATCCACGCGCGCCCGGAGCTGTCGAGATCAAAGCCCGACAGCTGCAGGCGCTCGTAGTCGGCCGCCTCGAACAGCTGCTGCGGCACGACCCACTCGCTGGTCCCGCTCGCCAGATCAATCCGCTCGAGCCCCGAATTGAGCAGCAGGATCACGTGGCCCTGCGAGTCGCCCGGATCCAGCCGCCACGGTCCAATGCCGACCCCCAGCAGGCGGATCGCGTCGGGTCCCGGCTGGTCCGCGTCGAACTCGAACAGCGCTGGCTCGGCGCCCGGTCGGATCGGGATCAGCACCGTCTGCGCGGCGGGGATCCACAGCTCACGATCGATGCGCTCGGCCGAGACAAACAAGTGGGTCCCGCAGCCGATGATGCGGCTGAGCTCGGGGATCCCGTCGGCGTCGGCGAAGCTCGACAGATCCACGGCGAGCTCGGCGTGGACCTGGGCGGCCTGCAGCGTGGGAAACGCGAAGCGCTGCAGCTCGGGGGCGCCGTGCAGCGACACCCACGCGCGCCCGGCAGGATCGAGCGCCAGCGCGTGGGGGTTGGCGGGCGCGTCTTGGTTCGCCGGGGTCGCGGCCTGGATCGGCCACTCGTGGATCAGCGCGAGCCGATCGTGGGGGTCGAGCTCGTCGATGTAGTCGAACCCGAACCGGTTGATCACGAACACCCGGCCCGCGTCGACGATCGGCACCGCGTCCGAGGACGCCAGCGCGAGATCGGGGACCACCTCGCGGGTCTGGAGATCGACCAGCCCGACCGCGCCCGTGTTGAAGTCGGTGCTGGTCACCACGAGGTGGGTGGGCTCGCTGATCGGCCCGCGGCAGGGTCCATCGAGGCTCGGGTAGCCCGACTCGATCACCGCGTCGATCAGCGGCGGCGGCTTCGGCTCTGGCTCGGGCTCTGGGGTGCACGCGGCCGCCAGCAGCCACCCGGCGCTAGCGAGACGTTTCATGGCGAGGTCCAGGCATCACGTCGACGCGGACGGTACCCCACACGCTCAGCCCTGGCAGCGGAAACCCGATGAAGTCGCTGATCGCGGCGGGGTAGGGAGTCGGCGGTCCAAACGCCGGATCGATCACGGCGCGCAGCCGGTTGCTGAGGTTGCGGCCCTCGATCGCAAGCTCGACGCGATCGGCGATCCGCAGCGAGATCCCGGCCGCATGCAGCGCTCGCGCGGGGAGCTCGACGCGGCCCGAGAGATCCAAGAAGTTGCCGGCGATCCACTCGAGCTCGTAGAAGAGCCGCGGCTCGAGCTCGACCCCGCTGGGTCCGGCGGTGAACCGGTGACCGAGGGCCGGGCGGGCCAGCGCGCTGTGCCGCGGCCGACCGGGCAGCGGCTTGAACTGCTGCTCGGCCTCGGGCGTGTCGTTGCGGGTGTCGAGCAGCGTGTAGGTCAGATCCAGCGAGAGGTCGCGGCCGAACCCGCGGATCCCAAAGCCAGCCTCGAGCCCCCGCACGCGCGCGCCGACCACGTTGATCGGCCGCACGACCGGGCCGCTGCGGACCCACTGGATCAGATCCTCGCTCCACGTCGCAAAGCCGACGACCTGGGCGAACAGCCCCAGCTCGCGGCCGCCGATCTGCTCGAGATCGAGGACCACGCCGCCGTCGAGCTTGGTCCCACGCTCGGGCAGCAGGCCCTCGTTGCCGACCACGTACCCGCGGTCGCCAAACAGCTCGCCGAGGTTCGGGAACCGCAGATAGCGGCCCACGCTGCCGCGCAGATCCAGCCCCTCGGTGAGCACCAGCTTGGTGCCCACGCGGGGGGAGACGCCAAGCGCGACCTCGTCTGCGCCCTGATCGTCGAGCTCGCCCGCGCCGGGCGGGACCGCGAAGTGGCTGTCGGCGAGGTCGACCCGGATCCCCGCGGCGATCGACCAGCGCCGCTCGAACAACCACTGCTCGATCTCGGCCCCGGCCGCGGCGGAGAACCGCGAGCGGGTCGCGTCGCCCGACGCGAGCGGGTCGCCGGGGTTGTCGCCGTCATCGCCGAAGCGCTCGTCGATCTCGATCCACTCGCCGCGCAGCTCGGCGACCAGCTCGAGCCAGGCCATCGGCCACAGCGGCACGCGCAGCCGCGGCGACAGCCAGCCGTCGAAGCTGCGCGCGTGCTCGTCGTCGGCCGCCAGCCCGACTTGCCCGCCCAGATCACGAAACACGCGATCTTCGAGCGCCGCGCTGGCGATCCACTCGACGTGGCCCGGCACGCCCGCGCGCGAGCCCAGCTGCATGCGCGCGCGGGTGATGCTGCGGACCGCGATGACCCGCTGCGAGGCGTCGGCGCTGGGGGCCGACGCGGTGCCCGGGACGCCCTGTAGCTTCCACCAGCCGAGCAGCTGCGAGGACACGCGCAGCGGCCCGCGCCGGGCGTCGAGGCGGACCTGCCCGAACAGCCGATCGTAGCCGTTGTTGACCCGCCGCCGGATCGCGTCGTCAGTGGATAGCAGCGGTGTGCCGCCGTCGTCGAAGTAGCGAAAGTCGCCGCGGCTGCCGGCGTAACCGACCCGCGTGGCCAGCGAGAGCCGCCGCGACAGCGCGCCCGTGTAGCCAAGCCGGGCCTCGCGGGCCAGGTAGCTGCCGAACCCGCTCGCGACCCACAGCTTGGGCGAGCCCTGGTGGACCGCGCCGACCAGATCCATCGCGCCGCCGATCGCCGCCGCGCCGTAGCGGATCGGGACGTAGCCGCGATACAGCTCGACCCGCGCGAGGGCGTCGAGCGGCTGGGTCGAGAGATCGACCAGCCCCGAGAGGCTGCCGGTCAACGGCGCGCCGTCGAGGAACACGGGGACCTGTTGGCTGGTGCTGCCGCGGATCGTGATCGCGCTGAACTGGCCGAGGCCGCCGAGCGATCGCACCGTCACGCCCGGCGCCCGGCTGACGACCCCGGCCAGATCGTCAGCCGGCCGCTGCCCAGGCTCGGCCTCGAGGTCGATCGCGGTCACGAAGCCGACGTTGCGCCGGCTGAGCGCCCGCTGGGCCGCGAGGCCGTCGCCCTGCTCGCGGCCGACCACGACCTCGGTTCGGTAGGGCTCGGGCGGCGGAGGCTCGGGAGCTGGGTTGCGTGGCGGCGCGAGCGCGAGCGCGAGGCCAATGGCGAGTGTCCCCCACACCGGGGCCGAGAGTCCGCTTTTGAGCCGCCCGAGTCACGCGGGCTCCAGCTGGCGGTCGGCGGTCTGGAACTATCGGCCGGGCTTGCGGGCAAAGCGGCGTGCGCCTGAGTTCGATCAAGTGGTGGGCGGGGTGGTGCGGGCTCGCCAGCGTAGCAACGCCTGAAGGATGCTGATCACCGCCATCATGAGCCCGCCCGTCAGCAGCGCGCCGGCCCAGATCGGGGGGTCGAGGTACGAGACGGCCAGCATGATCAGCACGGCGATCGTCGCCACCGCGACTCGGTATCCGACGGGCACATCCGGGTAGGTTGGGCGGGATGTCGGTGCGGGGTGGTCAATCACAGTAGTTCTCCAGCGCCTCACTTCCCGCCTCGGCGAGCGCCCACCCTGCGGCGCCACACAGTCCGCAGCCCACCATGCCAGTCTCGACACAACACGCGGCGGCGCTGCCCATGACCGCGGCCCCCCAGATGTACTTGCCGGCCCGCAGCACCTTCTTCCCCCAAGCACTGCACTTGAACACTTGGGAGTCACCAGTGAAGGCGTCGAGCAGTGCGGTGCCGGCCTCTCCTTCGAGCGCAGTCAGGGCCGCCCCCGCGAGCGCGCCGGCCCCGGGGACCGACGACGTCCAGCTGCTGACGCCGTTGGCGTCGTCCCAGGTCGCGTGAACGAGCGCTTCACCGTTGACGTAGAGGTAGCCGTCGCCGCTGTTTGAGTCGTCCGCAACCAGGATGAACTCCGCGGTTTGGCCATCTGGCAGCCCATACGTCACCGACGCCCAGCGCGTGCGCTGACCATCTTGGGTGGTGTACTCGTCGACCACCGTCAGCGGCGGCGGCCGGTAGGTCGGCGAAGGAGACGCGAAGAGCGCGAGTGAAAACACGGCGTGTGTGAACATGGGGAAAAGCTAGTGGTGGTCTGGACCGCGGCAACGCGCAGCGTGTTCGCTGGCACCACCTCCGTTCTCGCTCCAACCAGATCCGCATATATTCGTGCTCGGGCGATGCACTGCTCACCATCCGTCAGGATGATTGTGAGTGATTCCGATGCCGCAGGTCGTGGACGACCGCGTATTCGGGCGCTGGCTTGGGTACGCAGAACAACCGCCATCTGAGCCGAGTCACCCGGTCACTCTCGCAGCTAGGCCTGGACCTGCACATCTGCCAGCTCGAACCCCAGCGGTGGGCCGTGGCGACTAACCAGAGCTCTGGCCGGGGGGTGGGTCGGGGGCGATCTTGCTGGTGCCGCTGGGGGCGCTCTGCCTGATCGTCGGGGCCGGGATGACGGCGGCGTGCGCTCCGGCTGTCCGCGTGCTGGCGCTGTGCTTCGGCTGTACGACTCCTGACGAGCAACCAGCTCCGGCCGAGCAACCACTTCCGATCGCCCCGAGCCGCCGCAGTCGCCCGTGGTCGAGCAGGCTGCTCCGTCCGAGTCGCCGCCGCCCGACCGGTGGCGCCGATCGTCGGGCAGCACCGGCCAGCGACGAGTTGTTGTTGCTGGCCAGGGGATCTGTCACGCGCACACCAGTCGCGTCGAAGGTTGTGATCCGGTCTGGCGCGGACTGGTGCGCACACCCACGCACACGAAGTTCTTTGCGTGCGGTCTCGAGCCCATCGGCCTCGACCCGCCCAGCTCACGTCAGCTGATTCGGGGTCAGATCGACCCGCTCGACGACACCAGCCATTGACACCACTGCGAGATCGTTCGTGTCGACGAGACGCTGGCACCCGACCAGCACGGCATCCAGCCGCTCGACGCCTACTGGCGTCTGCGGACAGGTCGTGCAGCGGCGCGACCGGCAAGTACGAGCTCCCGAGCAAGCCGGGAGATCTCGAGCCACTCGTCGCCCGGATCGAAATCTCTAGCCGAGTCGAGCGCGGCGACCTCGAAGGACACGCACGCGTCGAGGGCTCTTAGACAATTCCGAAACAGGGCGGCGCTTTTTTGCGCCACCCAGGTGCCGGGTGGTTTGAATCATCGTTGGACTGTTACCGGATACAAGCACTCCCTTGCTGCTTGAGGACCCTCAGGAAACGGTTGAAGTTCATTGCCGCTTCAGGTACATCTCAGGCGATGTCACTAGGATTAGGCAGAATGCTCTTGCGGAAACGGAGGAGGTCTTTGAGGTGCAGCGCGCGGGGTTGGGTGAGATACTGGCCGCGAGGCTAAAGGCGATTGAGGTTGGCCTTCCCAGTAAGGTGTCTCTTTCTCTTGCGGAGCGTGTGACATGGGATAGGCTTTCTACTCTGATCGATGCACTGCGCGATCATTTTTACGAGCAGGATGAGTGTGCTAAACTGGTTGAGTTGGTGGGGAATCGGAATGTGCGCAGGTCGCTGCGTGCAATTGAGAGCATTTTTCGCCTCGAGCCAAAGTATATGGATCAGTTGGTGAGTCGTCAGGCTCGCTATGGGAGTGTTCGTCTGTCTTTTCACAAGGTGCTGCGCGCGTTGATGCGCACTGATGGTCGCTATAGTTCTGCGTCGCCTGAATGTCTTATTCCGAACATATTTGACGTCCCTCGGTCGCAGTTGATTCCCTACTCCCTGGGGCTGCGTATGCTGCGGCACACGTTCGCGCGGTCGGCGGCAGATAACCCTCAAGTTGCATGAGAGAGGGCAGGTTTTGCGCGCAAGAACCCGGAAGAACGGCCCCCAGTCTGGTGTAAGTGAAGGATCCGACCTCTCCACTGAAACCCGAAAGAAGGCCACTTCCGGTGAAGTCCAGCAAAGCAGAAATCGTCAGCCGTGTCCACACCTTGCCGGAGGTTTCTTTCGAGGACCACCGCCTGACCTCGTTCTCCGGCTTGGTGCTGTTCATCGCCCTGTTCAAGCGTCTGCAGCTCATGGCGGGGCTGCGTCGCTGTTTCCGCTCCGTCGACCGCGACCGCGTCTTCGGGCTCGCGCGAGTGGTGCAGCAACTGGTCATTCACGTGGCACTCGGCTTCCGTCGTCTGCGTGACCGCGATTACTACGCCGACGATCCCCTGATTCAGCGTGCACTCGGTGTCCGCAAGATCCCAGATGTTTCGACGATCACGAGGACCTTGGCGGCCGCGACCGAGGTACAAGTTACCCGGTTCCGAAAGTATGTTGGCGAGCTGACGCTTGACCGTGTCGAGACCGAGAAGCTCGCTCGGATCACCGCTGACTTCGATGGCTCGGTGCTCAGCACCAAGGGCCACGTCGAAGGCACCGCCGTTGGCTTCAACCCCAAGCGCAAGGGCGCTCGCAGCTATTACCCGTTGTTTTGCGTGCTCTCTCAGCTGGGCATGTTTCTCGACATGCTGCATCGCTCCGGCAACGTCCACGACTCCAACGGGTCGGTCGGTTTCATCCGCTCGTGCATCACGGCGCTGCGAACTCGTATGCCACGCGCGGTCATCGAGTCGCGCCTCGACTCTGCCTTCTTCAACGAAAACGTGCTCGACCTGCTCGAGGACCTTGGTGTCGAATACGCGATGGCGATCCCCTTCGCCGCCTACCCTGGGCTCAAGCACCGGGTTCACCGTCGGGAACGCTGGCGCCCGATCGACGACGACTGGTCCTACTTCGAACTCGACTGGCGACCGAAGACGTGGGCAGGGCGACGACGAGTGATCTGCATCCGCCGTCGCCGGGCGGCCCGGCGCAAAGGGCCTCTGCAGCTCGACCTGTTCGAGCCCATCGACGATGAGTTCGAGTTCAAGGTCATCGTGACCAACAAGACCACTAGCGCTGACAACGTCCTGCACTTCTTCAACGGCCGCGGCCTCAACGAGGCGGTTTACGCCGAGGCGAAGCAGTTCGCGGCGCTCGACTACATCCCATGCCGTCGGCGCGTCGCCAACGAGATCTTCACGTGCTCGACGATGCTCGCCCACAACCTTGGCCGCGAGCTGCAGATGCAGACGAGCGAGCCCACTCGCCGAACGACCCCGACGCGCGCACCCCTTTACGTGTTGAAGACGCTCGGCACGCTCCGGCACCTGCTGCTTCGTCAAGCGGGCCGGCTCACGCGACCGCAGGGGGTGCTGCGTCTTTCGACGGCCGCCAGCGGTGTGGCTCAACGAGAATTCAAGGCTATCTACGAAGCGCTCGCGGCCTGAGCGAACACCGACTATTCGCATGATTGAAGCCGCGCAGTCTTCGAGTGCTCGACTCGTGCGCTACCGACCCTATGCCCGCAGCGGAGACGGCTTTGGCCAAACGTGGAGCGCACAAAAGGCCGGATGAGGTCCCAGCCCGAACGTTCTGGCGCGGCGGAAAGCCACAGCGGAGCACAAGCCGTCACGAAGTCATCGCTGATCCCCAAGGAATAGGCCGACGATCTTGAGCCAATCTTCGGGCTGGGACCTCATCCAGCCCGTGCGCGTTGCACCGTCGGCATACACGGGCCCCCGCGAACGAACTCGAAGCCGTGCTGCACCTCCGGCTCTCAATGCAACATCAGGGATAAGTCACCGACGGTTGGGTCAATCGTGTCTCACTTCTCGATCGCAGGCCTCGACAATCAGTTAGTCGAAGATAAGGTGGTGGCGCTTGTGAGTCAGAGTCTGCTTTCGGTCTCGCACATGCTCGAGACAGTAGATGCCTCGGATGATGTTCGGGTCACGGATCTGGGGAAATGCGGCGGCGACCGGCCATGTGTCATTCTCGTTCCTAGATAGTGAATCAAACTTCCTGCTTGCTGATCTGATTATGGGCTAGTGCCAACTCCCAGGTAAGCCTCGGTGAGGTGCATTGGTGGACCTCTCCTCGGTGCTCCGTGTCTCATCACCGAGGGGGCGCCGACGCCAGCAGCAACCAGCGAGCGAGGCCCTCGGGACCGGGCGCGAGCCGGTGGAAGTGGAAGCGCCGCCGCAGGGCCTACAGTTGGGTGTTCACGCGAGTGCTACAAGCGCGCTTGCGGCGCTCGAGTTCGCCATTCGTTCGGCAAAGGGGAGACCCGCGAGGGTGAGACTGGCTAAATACTGTCGTCGACGTCGTCCTCGTCTTCAGCGTCACTCTCGTCACCTTGCCGGGCGGCCCGAGCGGCGATCGTGCCGAGCTCGCGCTCGACCTCGAAGTGCTCGCCGTCCCAGGTGATCGTGAGGCGCTCGAAGCTGACGGCGCGCGCGGGTACTTCGCCGCGGTGACGGACCACCAGGTCCCCGAGCCCACCGGTCTGGATCGCCCACAGCCCCGTGTCGCCGGCCAGGCGCCCGTCGCTGGTCTGCAGCGCGGCCTTCTTCGCCGCCTCGATCGCGGCCCTGTCCGCGTCGGCGGCGAGCGGCTCGACCCCGAGGGTCAGATCGTGCTCGAGGTCTCGCCAGCTGATCAAGGTCCAGGTCGTGGGCGTGTCGAACAGCTGCAGGCGGTCGAGCTCGCGCTCGAGCTTGGCCCTGGGCAGCTGATCGTCCGTTGCGAGCAGCTCGCCGATCAACACCGCGGCGTGGAGCCGAGCGAAGCGGCGCGGGTCATCGACGCCGGGCCGGCCCTCGCCGCCGATCACCTTGCGGAGCAGCCGCAAGCCCTCGTCGACGCGCCCCGCCCCGGCCGCGGCCCGGGCCATGCGGATCACATCCGTTGGCGCGGCGCTGAGCGAGACCAGGTCTTGATACTGGCGGTACGCCTCCTGGTACCAGCCATGGCGAAGGAAGATGTCGCCGAGCAAGCGCCGGGTGTACTCGCCGCTGGGGTCGTACTCGACGATCTCCGAGAACACCCGCTTGGCCTCCTCGTCCTGGCCGGCCTCGACCAGCAGCTCGCCGAGGCGCTGGGCCAGCAACGGGGTGATCAGCCCGCGCTCACGCAGCTTGCGGGCCGCCGTGATCGCGTCGTTGATGCGATCGAGCTCGAACAACAGGTCGATGCGGATCAGATCCAGGGGCAGCCGCTCGTCCTCGCTGGCGTCGGCGTGCTTGGTCAGCGCCAGCGTGACGACCTCGAGCGCCGCCTCAGCGCTGGTCGCCCGCTCGGCCTCGTCGGCGACGGCCCGCCAGTCGAGCGAGCCGCCGTACATGCTGCGCTCGACCGCGCCGATCAAGCCGGGCTCGACCAGGCGGCGCAGCAGCGCGCGGGCCACGAATGCCTGCGACTCCTGCTCGCCGTTGAAGTGGGCGAGCAACAGCTCGATCTCGGCCTCGGTCGACGCGCGAGTCTGCAGCAGCTGCAAAAATACCCGCTGCTGCTTCCAGTTCTCGAGCTCGCAGCTGGCGGCCGCGTTCTCGTAGGCGCGCAGCCGGGCGATCATGTCGGGCGTGCGCTCGAGCCGTTGCTCCCACAGGACCTTGCGCTGGGCCAGCGAGCGGGCCGAGGCGTCGCTGCACGGGAGCTTCTCGTTGCGGGCGACCGGCGAGACCACCTGCGAGCGCTGGGGTCGCTGCCGGTTCTTGGTCGCGGACTTGGGCCGGGACTTTTGGGTCGCGCTCAGGCCCTGGGCGACGTCCTCGCCGAGCTGACCATTGAGGCGCTCGTGCTCGACGAGTCCGGCCAGCTCACTGTCGGGCGCGTCGAGCTCCGAGCCATCGTCGCCGCCGACGAGATCGTCCTCGAACGAGCTGGCGGACTTCTTCGCTTTGGCGTAGCCGTCGCTGGAGGCCTGTCGCTCGGGCATCGGCTCGGCCGGCGGGCTCGGGAGGTCGGCAGGGCCCATGGCTCCGCCCCCACCCCTGGCACCCGGTCCGCCTTTTCCACCCTCGGACGGCATCCCCGTGGCGACCGGCGCCGAGGCTGGCGGGGCAGCCGGGGCCTCGTCGTACATCGCCTCGCTCTCCTCCTGCGGCATCTCGGCCGCCATCTCGGGCTCGGGCTCGGCGTACTCTTCCTTGCTGTCCGCCTCCGGGCGCGGGCTGGCGTTGCCCATCCGCCCCTCTTCGCTCTTGGGCATCGGGGCCGCGGCCACGGCCGCGCGATCGTCTCGCGCGCCTGGTTCGGCTTTGTCACAGCCCATGGGCGCCATCAGGGCCCCGAGCAGCAGCTCACCCGGGTCGGGCGAGTCGCTCAGGTCTGGCCGATTCGGCTCGATCTCCCACTGGTTGGGCAACACCGCACCGAGCAGCTGAAAGTCCCACGGGCGATCGCGGCGCTCGACGCCCTGGCGCGCGTAAGCCCGCTCGCTCTCGAGCGCCAAGAACGAGGTGAACGGGGTCATCAGCCCGTACTCGAGCCCGAGCGACAGCACCTTGCCGCGGACCGCCTCGGGCCCGCGGCCGTCGCCGAGCAGGCGCTCGATCCGGGCGGCCGCCCACAGCTTGGGGACCACGAACTCGAGCGCGTCCTTGCGGTGGACCAGCGGGTAGTCGCGCTCGAAGCTCTCACCGCCGAGCCGGCCGCGGATCGTGACCGACTCGGGCAGCTCGTTGTGGGTCCGCGCGAGCACGACCAGCTCCTGACCGCGGGCGAGCTTGCCAGTCGCGTTGTCGAAGCGATCGTCCAGGCCCGCGCCGAGCTCGAGCTCGAGGTCGGTGATCGTCGGGGTCTTGAGCGCGCCCGAGAGCTCGAGCGCGCGAACCACAGCTTGATCCGAGGTCTCCACGCGCAGGCTCTCGCCGCCGCCGACCCGGGCCAGGCGCGCGAGCAGTCGATCCTCGACCGCCGGCCCCACCCCCACCGTGAACAGCCGCGCCCGCGAGCCGGCCAGGGCCCGACGCAGACGCTCGGTCAGCTCGTCGGCCCCCCGCTCGCCGCTGGTTGCGAGCCCGTCGCCCACGTACACGATCGCGGGTTGCTCGGCCTCGTGCACGCGGGACAGCGCGCGCTCGAAGATCGCCCCGAGATCGGTCGCGCCGCCGGGCCGATGGCTGGTCAAGACCTCGAGCGCCTCACTGATCGCCTCCGGGGTGGCGGGGCTGAGTCCGTCGGCCGGGAACAGCACCTCGGCGGTCAGATCCGCGGCCATCAGCGCGAAGTGATCCTCGCTCGACAGGCTGCGCAGCAGCGCCTCGGCCACGGCCACCCGGCTCTGGTGCTCGGAGTCGTCGCCGAACGCCGAGGTGTCCACGACCACGACCACGTCCGCGCGCGGGTTGACCTTGGCGAAGTCGAGGTCCGGCAGCCAGCGCAGCATCACGAACCGGGCCTGGTCGCGGCCGGCCTCGTACTGGCTCAGGCGCAGGGCGGGGGCCGGCTCTTGATCGGGCTTGCGGGTCAGCTCGAGCTCGAAGTCGGCGCGGGGCGTGAAGCCGCTGCGCCGCATGGTGATCAGCCCGTCGTCGTTGGAGACCGTGGCCTCGTCGAGGGTCGAGATCGTGTACTGGTTGGCGAGCTCGCCGCGCAGCTCGACCGCGAGCGCGAACTCTTCGATCGTCGTCGCGTCGCGCCCACCCCCGGCGAGCGGGTAGCTGTAGCGCAGCTTGCCGCGGTTCTCGCTGAGCAGCTGCTGGTAGCGCACGACCACGCGGCGCTCGCCCATCGCGGGCACCGGGTACACGCGCGCGCGGACGGTCCGCTCGTCGATCCACTCGAGCAGCGCCGGGTTGTCGTTGCTCGCAACGGCGCGCTCGTAGGTGGCGGCGGCCTGCTTTTTTTCGACGATCTCGCCGTCGACCAGCTCGCCGTTGGTCTCGAGCGCGAACCCGACCAGGGTCGCGCCGTTGGGGATCGTGAACCAGTACCAGCCCTCGACGTCGCGGTCCGAGGGGTTGAAGAAGCGCTGATCCACGCGGGTCTCGGCCAGGCCCTGGTCGATCGCAATGTCGACGCTCTGGCTGGAGATCTGCAGCGGCAGCGACGGGGTGCCCGGGGCGGCGTAGCGATCGACCGCGTAGAGCGAGCCCGAGCCGCCACCGATCGCCCCGCCCGCGCGGCGGTCCGCCATGCCCCCGGTCCAGTCGTCCCAGTACGGGACCGACGTGACCAGCGGCGCGTCGTTGCCCTTGATCACGGCTTGCTCGCCGGACCGGACCTCCTTGGGCCCGCCTGGGCTGGTGACCGTGGCGACGCCCTCGGCGATGTAGATGATCGCGCCCTCGTCGGAGATTGTCAGGCTGGCGCCGCCGTCGGTCAGCGCCAGCGTGGCCGACCCGACCTGGTGGACCAGCGGCTCGCGCTTTTGATCGAGGGGCGGCGTCTCGAGCCACAGCTCGCCGGTCAGCACGCTGACCCCGGTGTCCTTGCCGAGCTCGATCGCGGTCGCCTCGTTGAGAAAGATCCGGCTGCCGTCGGCCAGTCGGATCAGCGCGCGCGCGCCTGTGCCCGTGCGCAGCTTGGCGCCGAGTGGCAGCGGCGTGCCGGACAGCAGTCGATCTTCGGACTCGGCGCCGTCGGCTGCGAGCAGCACGACCTCGCCCGCGGCGAGCTCGAGCTTGGCGCCGATGCTCGCGGCTGGCTCGAGCTGGGCGCGCTTGGTGTAGCCCTGGTAGGCAAACACCGCGCCGATCGACAGCAGCGCAACAGCGACGAAGCCGATCACGCCGAGCAGCTTCGAGGGCCGCGTGTCTTCTTCTTTGGCGTCCGGCGGGGGAGCGGCGGGGGCGGGCTTGGGATCCTGCTTGGGGGCCTGCGCTAGCTTCGCCGCGTGGGCTTCGATCGCGTCTAGATCGATCTCGGTGTCGTCCTGGGTGGACCGAACTTGGTCGTCGCTCATGTTTGTCCTGTGTGTGCGCCTGGCGCGGGTTGGCGCGTCGCACACGCATGGTACCGCACCCGGGGGGGCGATGAGCGTGAAGGCTCCGGGTGCGCTTCGAGTTGGGCGGAGCGGTCGGTACGCCCCCTCAGGCGACACTGGTCTCGCGGTCAGGGCCACTGGGCGACGCTGAGCGCGACGTTGACGTTCGGCGCCAGGGACGAGGCGTCCTTGACCCTCACGCGCAGCACGTAGACGCCCGGTGGCATGTCATCGAAGACCTGCGCGGCGTGGTTTTCGGGGGCGGTGCTCCCACTCCAGTTGGCGTGGTAGATCGACGCGAGGCCGTCCAGCTCGCAGCTGCGCAGCTCGACCCACACTTCCAGCGGCTCGGACGTGTCGAAATCGAAGATGTAGTGGGCTTCCTCAGTCAGCCGCACGAGCACGTGATTTGCCACCTCGCCACCGAGCTTGCCCTCGACGCCCTCGGCCGAACAACCCAGCTCGATCGTCCAGGAGTCTCGGCTGATCACAGAGTCCGCCTCTTCGCAGGCCTGATCCTGCCGAAGTTGAGCCATGCTCCACGGTGGGTAGGCGTCGAGCTCGGCCTGGACCGCGTCGATCGACAACCCGAGCGTGTCGAGCAACGCCGCCTCCAGGTCGGCCTCGTCGCCGAGTGGTTTGGTGCACATCTGATGCACGGTCTCGAGCCCTCGATGATCGAGTTGACGCACTGCTCACCCGCTTCGGGCTGCTCGACGCACGCTAGACAGCCTGAGACGAGGAGCCCGTGCAGGAGCGCGTAGGCGAGCGATCGCCATCTGACACCATCTCGTAGATTGCTTGTAGTCACCATATTGTTCCTCGGAACACAATGCAGGCCGCGGCAGCCAGGGCAGCGTTTCCCCGCGGCGTCGTCCAGATTCTTCTGTTGCTCATCCAGTTTGCCATGCTCATTCTCCGTCCTGGAACAGACGCCCCGTCAGGATTCCCCCGCGAGCCGGTCAAGACATGCGACTTGACCGGCCCTCGGAAAGACTCCCGGTCCGACTACTCGACCAGATCGTCGTCACGCCGACGGCGGACAGTCCCGAGCAGCGCGAGCCCGAGCAGCCCGAACAGGGCACCAGCCCCGCGGTTGTCGGTCGAGCAGTTGCACCCGTCGTCGCCGACCTCATCGCCGCCGCCGAAGGTGTTGATGCCAGTCTCGCTGTCCCCACCTTCATCTTCGCCGCTGTTCGTGTCCCCATCGCCGTCGCCGGGATCGCCATCGCCGTCGCCGGGGTCGCCATCGCCGTCGCCGGGATCGCCATCGCCGTCCCCAGTGTCGCCGTCGCCGTCGCCGTCACCATCCCCGGTGTCGCCGTCGCCGTCCCCAGTGTCACCGTCGCCGTCGCCATCCCCCGGGTTCGGATCCGGAATGCATGAGTTCGACCCGAGCAGACACACCTCACCGTCAGCGCAATCCTCATCGGTGATGCAACACCCCATCTGCCAGGTGAATTCACACCCAATCATCGGATCGCAAGACGCGACCGTGCACAGGTTATTGTCACTACAGACGAGGTCATCGCCGTTACACGAACCACCGCCGCACGCATCATTCTCGGTGCAGGCGTCCATGTCGTCACACGGGTCATTGTTATTGGGGTGCGCACACGCGCCGTTCTGGCACATGTCATTGGTGCACTCGTTCCCGTCATCCGGGCACTCGCCGTCCGGATTGTTGGGATGGACGCAAAACCCGTCCTGGCACTCGTCAAAGGTGCAGCTCTCCCCGTCGTCGGGGCACACGCCATTGTCGTCCGGGGCGTGAACGCAAGCGCCCTGGACACACGTCGGCGGGGCCGTGCACGGGTTGTTGTCGTCCATGCAGTCGTTGGCGTTCACGCACGGGGTACCCACGGCCCACTGCCACGAGTCCGAGATGATCGTGGAGCCGCCGATGCTGTAGGAGCCACCGTTCCACAGGTCATCGTTGCCGTACGCGACCATGCCCACCGGGACGCCGTTGGTGTCGATGCCAATGAACGCGGCGTCGTTGGCCGGCACCCACTTGACCTGGCCGAGCATGTTGCCGTTGGTGTCCCACGCCGTCAGGTACTGGGTCCCATTGCGGCTGGCGACCAGCCCGACCTGCGTGATCGCCTGGTCGAAGGTCACGACCCCGGCATGAAACGCAAACGTGCCGCTGGCCACCCCGCCGCCCGCGACCGGGTCGGGAAAGTACGCGCCGTTGACCTGATAGCTGGGGATCGTCGCGGATCCAGGCGTGTCGCAGCCGGGCAGGATCGCCGTCAGCAGACCACTGCGCCACGTCATGCCCTGGCCGGCATAGACGGCGGCCGGCACGCCACCCCCGTTGCCTTCGTTGAAGTCGCCGGTGCCGACGACCCCCTGCATCTCGTTGGTGTGGTCGATGACCGAGACCGCCCCTTGTGCGGTCAGCGTGCCCGCGTGGACGAGACCGATGCAGGCGAAGTAGGCGAGGCAGGAGGCAGAGCCGAGGGTGAGGACGCGAAGTGGACGGTTCATGGCAACTTTCGAGTAGGAAGAATGGACGCACAATTACCAGGGTGACCCCGGCATTGCACGATCTAAATGAGCTAGCGATCGAGCTTCACGCCACGATCGACATGCAGTGACTCGAGCGCGACGGGGTGATTGTCGCCGCGCCAGTCGACGCGGACGATTCCCTCGATCTCCGCCAGCTCGGCCGCGGGGATCGTCAGGGGGGCGGTGAGCATGACGGTCTCGTGGTCGCTCAGCCGCGAGACCGCGGAGTAGAGATCCACCACGACCTCCCCATCACGCGTGAGCGCGATCCGTTGCTCGCTGCCGAGCTGCTCCTCGCTCGGAGCTGGCCCCATCATGACCAGCCAGTCCTCGCTGCCGTCGGCGAACAAGGTGCCAACCAGCAGCGGGACCTTGGGCGCCATCCCGCTACTGGGCGCGGCTGCCCCGGCTGCCCCGCCAGCGGGCGCGCCCGCATAGTCCCACGAGGTCAGGGTCTGGATCCGCTTGTAGGTCTTGTTCCAGGTCCAGTCCGAGACCCACGCGTTGCCGCAGTAGGTCATGTAGTCGTGGGCGGCCGTCGGCGTGTACAGCCTGAAGCTGCGGATCCCAAACCCGAACACGCCGATCGTGCCACCGTCGTGCGGGTAGTTTGGATCCGGGCCGGCGGCCGTGGTCGCGGCGCCCGGGCAAAACACGTGCTGCAGACCTTGGTTGTGCCCGATCTCGTGGACGATCGTGCCCGAGCTGCCAGCCGGCGGCAGGTCCGGGTTTTGCTTGAACCACACGGTCGCGGCCACCCGCGAGGACGCCCCGTCCTTGGAGTCCCCGGTCAGCTGCGCGATCCCGGCGACCATGTTGACCGCCGGCCCGCGCACGTCGACGAGCGCGTGATAGTAGACGTTGGGATCTTCGGTCTCGTTGTTGCGCAGCGCCGACATCGGCCCAAGCAGCGAGCCGAGGTTGGTGAGGTGGTTGGTGTACTCGTAGGGCTCGTGGAGGGTCAGGGTGACCGTCTGCAGCGGGTTGGTCTGCAGCAGATCGTCGTGGACCAGCTGCAGGTCAGCCTCGGTCGGCTCGACCAGGGTCGGCGGGTCGACCCAGGTGTAGTGGATCGGCACGACCATGACCTTCATCTCGAGCGGGGTCTGCTCGTAGCCAACTAGCTCGAAGTCATCGGGCGTGACGTTGACGCCCTCGCTCAGCGCCTCGACCCCCGGGTCCACGGCGCCGCCGGCCTCGAGCAGCTCGACCCAGTACGACAGGCCGGGCTGGGCCTCGTCGGCGAGGATGCTGAAGAAGAACTCCGAGTCGAGCTTCTTGGGATCCGAGGGACCCTCGACCACGAGCGGGCGGGTGCGGGTCGCCAGCTCTTCGCCGCTGACTTCGTCGCGGATGTGCAGGACACCGATGATCTCGCGGGGGATCCAGTTCTCGTCGACGGTGTGCTGCAGACGCACGAGCGTGTCGCGGTCGCGGATCATGAACGCGTTGCGATCGCCGGGACCGACCCACTCGCCGTCCTTGCCGATCAGGATCGCCGTGCCCTGGTTGGCCTCGACCTCTGTGATGTGGATCCCACGTGCGGGCGCGCCCGCCATGTTCTCGCCAGTGTCGCCGTCGCCATCACCGGTGTCGCTGGTCGCCGTCTCATCGCCGACGTCCTCGGACGTCTCCGTGGCGCAGCCGACACTCAGTGCCGTGTATATCGCCAGCGCGAAGGTTGTCAGACCAAGCGAAGCGTTGTTCGGGGGGTAAGTATCACGCATCACAACTCCCACATTTCCACGGTTGGCTGCGAGACTCAAGCACTGAATGGCGCTGGATCGCCAGCAAAGCGACCCATCCTGACCCGATCACAGACAGCGACCTACAGCGTCGGGTGAGGCCCGGAGCAAATAGCCACGCTCAAAATGGAAAGCAGCATCACTTCATGTGTGGTGTATGAACCCAGCCGGCCCACCACCGCGATCCAGATCGGTCACTCAGCGAGTAAGGTGCACGCATGAGCAACGCTCTAAAAGGTCGGGTGGTCGTCGTGACCGGTGGAACAGGGGCGCTGGGAGCTGCAGTCGCCGCGGCGTTGGTCGACGCGGGGGCGGTTGTCCACATCCCGGTGTTGCAGGCCAAGGGCGAGGTCGCGTTCGAGCTCGCCGAGCACGAGCGCGTCGAGCTGCGCTACGAGGTCGATCTCGCCGACGAGCGGGCCGCGTGTGCCTACTTCGCCGAGATCCCGCGCCCGTGGGCGACGCTCAACGTCGCGGGCGGGTTCACGATGGCGCCGCTGGTCGACACCTCGTTCAGCGAATTCGAGCACATGTGGCGGATCAACGTGGTCTCGTGCTTCCTGGCCTGCCGCGAGTCGGTCCGACGCATGCGCGAGGCCGACGAGGGTGGGCGCATCGTCAACGTCAGCGCCCGCCCGGCTCTGGTCCCGACCGCGGGCATGATCGCCTACGCAGCGGCCAAGGGCGCGATCGCGGTGATGACCCAGGCCCTCGCCGAGGAGCTCGCAGACGAAAAAATTTGGGTGAACGCGGTGGCTCCCTCGATCATCGACACGCCCGCGAATCGGGCCGCGATGCCGACCGCCGCCCACGACCGATGGCCCAGCCCCGAGGCGATCACCGCCACGATCCTCTCGCTCGCCAGCCCCGACAACCACTGTGCACGAGGTGCTGTCGTCCCCGTCTACGGCCAGTCCTGAGCCCACAGCGGCCACGGCCATCGCGCGAGCTCAGCGCGCGGGCGGTTGCCCGGGTTGCTCGGCTCTGATTCACGTATACTCGCGCACTCGCATGAAGGACGGACGCAAGGAGGTGTTGGTAGTGGATGATGATCCGGACGTGCTCCGCTCGTTCATGCGGCTGCTCGAGGATCACGCCGACGTCAAGGTCGCGCTCGGGGCCGAGACGGCCCTCAAGGTGCTGGAGTCGAAGCACTTCGACACGGTCGTGTGCGACTTCAACATGAAGGGCCCAAACGGCAGCTGGCTGCTGCGACAGGTGCGGGACAAGTACCCGCACATGGAGCGGGTCCTGCTGTCGGGCAGCTCGTACTCGGAGCTGTCTCGGTTCTTGGATCCGGGGCTGGTGGATCGCTTCTTGGAGAAGCCGCTCGAGGGTGACGAGCTGATCGAAGCCGTCAGCGACGAGTCCGACTGAGGCTGCTATCAGCTCGGCTGTTATCAGCTCGGGCCAGGCTTCTGGCCCGCTTGCGGACGCCCAAATTTATTGGGCGCTCGATGGCAGCGGGCAAAAATTGGCAGGAGTCTAGCTACCAGGAGTCGACGTCGAAGCGCTCGATTGGGTTGGGGAGCAGGGTCTCGCCGACGGAGTCGAGCTGCATCAGCTTCGGGGGGAGTCCCGGGGCCGGCTGGGGCTGCGCCGCACAGTTCGCGTTGTCGTCGAGATAGTTCAGCGCGGCCGCGAGCATGCCCTCTTGCGGGTCGCCGAGCTGGTGGAAGAGATCGTCGTCGGCGTGACAGTCGGCCGGGAGCCCGTCGAAGTAGTCGGTGTCGCCGACCGCGTTGGTCAGCCGGAACGTGATCGGAAACAAGAGCTTCTCGCAGAATTCGAAGCTCTTCGAGCCGACCGGCTTGCCCCCGGTTGGCCCGCCGATCAGCGTGACCTTGGCGTAGGGGAACATCGCGTTGATGACCAGCTCCGAGGCAGACAGCGTGCGCGAGCTTGTCAATACGACGATGATGTCCGAGCCGATCGAGTTGCTGCGCTTGTCGATCTTGGTCGAGCGGTTCTCGTCGCTATAATTATTGTTGTACTTGAAGGTGTAGGCGACGTCGCCGTTGTGGTCGGCGCCGAGCGTGAGGTTGATCTGCCGCTCGGCCACGCTGATCAGGCCGCCGCCGTTATAGCGCATGTCGATGACGATCGTGCTGACCCCGTTGTCCTTGAACATCGAGTAGGCGCTCTCGAGCTCGTCTTTGGTGGTCTCGACGAACTTGTCCATGATGTAGTAGCCGATCTTCGAGCCAGCAGGGCTGGTGACGACCGACGCGACCGGGATGCTGACGATGTCGATCCAGGCCTTGGTGATCGTCACGGTCTCGACCTCGCCGGTTGCGAGGTGCTCGACGTCCAAGGTCACGTCGACGCCCGGATCGTTGGGGCCGTAGGCGGCGGACCAGCTGTTGTCGGCGTCGAGCTCCTCGGCGGTGTAGCCGTTGACCCCGCGGATCACGTCGCCGCGCAAGATGTTGACCGCCGAGGCCGGCGAGTTGTCGCTGACGAACGAGACCCGGACCTCGTCGTCGGCCCCGCGCTGGGTCTTGTAGCCGAGCCCCACGAACTTGCCCTGCATGAACAGCGCGTCCGAGGTCGACTTGTCGCTGACTCGCGTCCAGCGATCGACGCCCTGCCGCAGATCGCTGACCATGGCCTCGGGCGACTCGTAGACGCTGATGTCGATGTCGTCGGGCAGATCCTCGTTCCACAGGTAGAACTCGCCCATGACGTCGAGCACGAACTGGTTTTGGCTGGCCACGTCGCACTCGGCCGGTGGCTCGACCTTGAAGGGATCCTCGAGCAGGTTGCAGGCGGTGAGCCCGAGCGCCGCGGTCACCAGCGCTGGCTGCCAGCGGTGAGACAGTCCACGAAGGGCGCGCGCAAGCGGGCGAGAAGCCTCGCCCGAGCTGGAGTCAGTTACCAGAGTCAGTTGTCGCTGCATGGTCGCCTTGCGAGCACCATTGAAGCACGTACTGGCGGCCGTGCGCGACACGTCGAGCAGGCTGGCCCATATTGGGCGCTCACCCGCCGCTGCGCGAGCTCGGCTCAGCCGGGCGAGCGGGCGACGGGCGGCGGCGCCGACTCACCCACTTTGCCGAACCTGGTCACAATCCTGGCAGGCTGGTCGGGCACGAGACGCCCGTGCCCCCGAGCCCGCAGTAGCCGTTGGGGTTCTTGGCCAGGTACTGCTGGTGGTAGTCCTCGGCGTAGTAGAACGGCCCGGCGTCGCGTTGCTCGGTGGTGATCTCACCATGGCCGGCCTCGTGGAGCGCGGCCTGAAACGCGGCGCGCGAGGCTGCTGCGATCTCGGCCTGCTCGGGCGAGTGCGTGTAGAGGGCCGAGCGATACTGGGTGCCAGTGTCGTTGCCCTGGCGCATGCCCTGGGTTGGATCGTGGCTCTCCCAGAACACCTGCAGCAGCCGCGCGAGCTCGACCTGGGCTGGATCGTAGACGACCCGCACGACCTCGGTGTGGCCGGTCCGACCGCTGCAGACCTCGCGGTAGGTCGGGTTCTTGGTGTGCCCGCCCGCATAGCCGACGGCGGTCGAGTAGACCCCGGGCACGACCCAGAACTTGCGCTCGGCCCCCCAAAAACAGCCCATCCCCACGTCGACGATCTGCAGGTGGTCGGGAACCGGCGGGACGATCCGGTTGCCGTTGACGAAGTGAACCGTGGGCACCTCGATCGGGGTGTCGCGGCCGGGCAGCGCCTGGTCGGGCCCGACGATCTCGAGCTTGCGGGTGTCGGAGAAGCGAAACATCGCCGGTCAGGATAGTCCCCTCGGGCGAGGTTGCCAGCGCGTGGTCAGAACCGACTCAGAACCGGTACAGCAGCAGCACGCGGAGGCTGGAGCGGCGATCGGTGCCATCGGGGATCGCGTTGCTGGGCGGCCGCTCGACGAAGCGGTCGGCCCATACGATCTGGGCCATGAACACGTTACGCCACAGGTAGATGTGCGCGGCGAACCGGTACTGCAGCTCTTGCAGCTGGCGGCGCAGATCCGAGCCGAGATCTTCGGGCGGGCTCTCGAACGGGGTCGAGATGTACTGACCAAAGTCGCTCGTGAGCAGCAGCCGCCGCTTGATCGCGAGCACGCCGACCTGGACATTGAAGGCGACCTGCCAGTTCTTGAAGTTGAGCTCGCGCTTGCCGTAGACCTCGCCGAGCATGATCAGGCGCTTGTAGCGAAACGTGGCCTGGACGTTGGCGGCCGGGTAGCGCTCCTGGGCGCGCTGGTCGTACTTGGCGCCGACCACGAACGCGAACGCCGTCGAGGCCGGCGTGTACAGGAACGGCGAGTCGAACCGGTTGTAGTAGCCGACCAGGTTCATGTGGATCTGCGCGCCGGCCGACCAGGTGTAGTTGCGGTTGCCGTCGGGGAAGAAGGTGCCGCCGACGTTGCCGGCGAACCGCCCGCTGCCGCCCGCGACGAAGGTCCGGTAGAGGAACTTGCCGCGCTTGTCGAGCGGCCCGCCAAACTCGAGCGCGGCGCCGTTGCCCTGCTCGAACGCGTTGTAAACATAGTAGGCCGGGTCGACCATCATCCGCTTGTGGACCGAGCGGACCAGCTCGAGGCTGAGCCCGCCGCCGCCGCTGTTGACGTTGACGTAGTGGCCGTTCTTGATCGGGATCTGGAAGGTGGCGAAGGTCAGCCGCGGGGTCTTCTCGGCCCGGATCGAGAGCAGGAAGAAGCTGTTTTGGATGAAGGGCATCTGGCCCAGCACCCGCATCTGCAAGCTCTCGAATTCGGTGCTGAACGGGCTGCGGTTCTCTTCGGAGCGGGGGTCGACGTCGGCCGAGCCGTCGCTGTTGCCGGGCTGCTGGATCAGCGCCTTGGTCCCGAACTCGGGGCCCGCAAAGTTGAAGTCTTGGCCGATCCGGGCCACGACCGAGAACCGGATGTCGCCCGCGGCCTGGCAGACGGTGACCTCGGTGCCCAGCTTGCAGCCGATGTCGTCGCAGTCGGTGAACCCGTCGCCGTCGTTGTCGAACCCGTCCGAGCAAAAGTAGTTGGTCCGCTCGCCGTCACGATCACCGCCGCGGCCCTGCAGATCCTCTTCGACCTCGCCCGCGGCCAGCTCGGGGGCCACGGCGCCCGGTCGCTTGCCGTCGGCCATCTTGACCCCGGATCCGGTGTCTTCGATCGACGACTGGCCAGACAGCTCGCGGTCCCACGAGCCCATGCACACCTCGGTGCCGTTGCAGTCGATGTCCTCGCAGTCGAGGTACCCGTCCTGGTCGTTGTCGACCCAGTCGCTGCAGCGCGCGTCGCTGCTCTCGGCGCGGCCGTCTGGCTGGCAGACCTTGGCGTCGTGGCAGTCGTGATCGCCACAGTCGAACACCGTGTCGCCGTCATCGTCGATGCCGTTCGAGCAGTCGGTCTCGGTGGTGGGCGGCGCGGCGAGGGCCAGGCCGGGGAGCGAGAACGCGAGCAACGCGAGCGCGGCAGCGCGCAGAATTTTGAGGCCGTTCATGGGAAGGTCGTCTTGGGTCGCGGGGAGTCGCGGGTGAGAAGGGGGGCTCAGAGCTCGCACAGCCCAGGGCCGTCGCAGATCGTCACGAGCGGGTCGTAGCTGCAGTCCCAGTCGTCGCAGTCGATGAAGCCGTCGCGGTCGTTGTCTTCGCCGTCGCTGCAGCGCTCGTCGGGGGTCTCGGTGATGCCCGAGAGGCTCTCTTGGCAGACCTGGCGGGTCGCGAGGTCGTCGGATTGGGCGCACGAGAAGTCGGCGCAGTCGATGTGACCGTTGCCGTCGTCGTCGATGTTGTTGCTGCACTTCTCGGGGCTGTTCTCGAGCTGATCGGCGCAGACCTCGATCACCGCTGGATCCTCGGACTGGCTGCACGAGAAGTCCTGGCAGTCGATGTGACCGTTGCCGTCGTTGTCGACGCCGTCCGAGCAGTCCTCCGGGGTCTCTTCGGACAGGCACACGATCTCGGGATCGTCCGACTCGCTGCACGAAAAGTCGTCGCAGTCGGTGAACCCGTTGTTGTCGTTGTCGAGCCCGTCGGCGCAGGTCTCGGGCGTGTCCTCGGCCGGCGGCGGCGGCAGGTTCGCGCAGTAGTCGATCGCTTCTTGCGACCCGAACATCGAGCACGCGAAGTCTTCGCAGTCGGTGAAGCCGTTGTCGTCGTTGTCGATCCCGTCCATGCACTTGGCGAGGGTGTCCTCGGGCTCGGTCGGGAGCACGCACGCGTTGGTGCCGTCGCAGTCGTCGTCGTCGCAGTCGACCGCGCCGTCGCCGTCGTTGTCGAGCTCGTCGTCGCAGCTCTGGTTGGTGTTCTCGCTGCACACGGTCACGAACTTGCCGCTGCGACAGCCAAAGTCGGCGCAGTCGGAGAAGCCGTTGCCGTCGTTGTCGAGCCCGTCGGAGCAGGTCGCGTTGGTGTTCTCGCGCAGGCAGCAGGTCTCGGGGATGTCCCGGCACGCTGGATCACCGCAGTCGAATTGCCCGTTGTTGTCGTTGTCGATCTTGTCCGTGCACTTGAGCAGCGTGTCTTCGGGCTCGTCGACAGGGATGTCGGGCACGTCCTCGCCGCACAGGTGCGAGAGGATCAGGCAGTCCGGATCATAGCAGTCGATCAGCCCGTCGTTGTCGTTGTCGACATAGTCGCGACAGCTGATGTCGTCTTGCTCGTAGCCGTAGGTGGGGTGAAGCGGCATCTCGTAGCAGGCCGCGCCGAGCAACCCGCTGGCGAAGATGGTCGCGAGGGTGCCAGCACCAAGCAGGACGCGGGCCCTCACTTGAGGCACTCCGCCTTGCCGCCGCCGAACCGACGATCGAAGGGCACATGCAGCATGCACGCGCCCTCGCTGCGCTGCTGGGCCCCGAACTTGCCTGCGCTCGCCCACTCGGTCAGCAGCTCGTCGAGCGCGTCTCGCTTGTCCTCGACGATCTTGCGGTTGATATGGCGAAACTTGGCGAAGTCGTAGATGACGGTGCGCGCGTCGGCGTCGGACAGCCCGGTCAGGAACGGGCCGATCTTGGCGTCGGCCTTGGCCGCGATCAGGAGCTCGTCGACCACCGCGCCGTCGACGGTGTACTCGTAGTGGCACACCCGGTCGCACTCGGCGTAGCGGGTGCTGTGCCGCCACTTGACCGAGTGTCCGTCGACGCTCGAGACCAGGCGGTTGTAGGTGCCGTGACCGTCGACGTCCTCTTCTTTGGAGTGCAGCGAGGTCAGCACGAACTCCGGCGCGCCGTGGGCCCAGATCCCGCGGCGGTTGGTGATCGCCTCGCGCTGGGCCTCGATCAGCTCGGGCTTGGCCGGCAGGTCGTCCACGCTCATGGCGTGGGCGTACCCCATGCGAATCTGTTGCTCGGCGAGCTTGGGGCACCACACGAGCATGCGCCCATAGGTGTCGGTGGCGCCGTCGGTCTCGCACTCCCAGACCCCATCGCGGCCGGCGTAGGTGCCCATCTTGGCGAGCACGTAGAGCTCGTGCAGATCCCAGCTGCCCCACTGGTGCACGGCGCCGTAGGACTCGAGCGTGTTGTAGCCGAACAGTCGGGCCTTCGAGCCGTTGAAGTCACCCCCGAGCACGCGGAACGAGTCGCCGTCGTTGAAGTGCACGGGCACGGCCGTGCCATTGAGGATCACCTTGGTCTGCGACTCGGCGGCGACGCTCGGGCTGGGCGAGCTCAGCGAGGTCGCGGCCGCGACGGTGAGCGTGAGCGCGCCGACGAGCACGGCGACGCGGCGAGCAACGCGAGGGGAGCGGGGTTTGATGCGCGGCATGTCGAACCTTCGGGCGAGCTTGCGGCATCATGGACGGCGCGTAGGTGTCGATCAACGCGTTTTTGGCCAGCGCAACGTTGCCAGCGGGTGACGCCCGGGGTACACGGGCGTGTGCTCGTCGCGGACCCATGCAGGCGCTAAAGGGCCGTTTTCAGCTGTTCCTGCTGGCGCTGGGGCTGTGCTCGGGCTGCGGCGTCCAGCAGCGGGCGGCCGAGAAGCTGATTGATCCGCAGCTTCACAGCGAGGGCGTGCTCGTCGAGCGGCAGCGCGGCGTGCGAGATCTCGAGATGGGGCGCTACCGCGTCGAGGGCCTGCAGATCGAAGATCAGCCGTTCGACGGCACCGGGCCACTGGCGCCCGACGCGAGCGGGCGAACTCGCCCAACCACGCAGCTGCGGATGTCGTTCACGCTCGTCGGCGGCGCGCAGCCGTGGACGGCCGCGTGCATCGGGCAGCGACGGCAGCCGACGGATCACGATCTGGCCGCGGTCGCCGACGAGCAGCGCGACGAGGTCGCGGTCCGCTGTCAGATTTCGTCGGAGGTGGCGAGCTCTTCGGGCTCCTCGACCATGGGTCACCCGACTCACTGGGAGCTGCGGATCGAGGGGCCGCTGACCAACAACTTGCTCGGCAGCCTGGCGCCGGTCGCTGTCGACCCGAGCTCGCCGAGCTCTCCGACACAGAGCAAGGTCGTCGAGGTCGTGATGTGGTACCAGCTGTGGAGCTTCACCCGTCGGCCGCTGCCGGCCGCGCTCGCGGTGATCCGCGGTGAGGGTGGCAGCGAGGCCGCGCTGATCCTCGACGCGCCCGAGCGCGCGTGGCTCGACGCGGGGCTGGACGACGCGGGCCGCGAGCTGGCGCTGACGACCATGCTGGCGCTGCGCTTGCTGCCGCTGGGCTTTGACGACTGAGGGCTGACCTCAGCTCGCCCATCTGGGTCAACCCCGTCCCGCACGGCGGCGGACCAGACCTCGGGTTCTTGGTATATCTGGTCTGTGCTGTCCGAGCGCCGTCCCCATGCCAGCTTGTACGAGAACATCGGCCGTACGCACGGGTTCGAGCCGCTGCGCGTGGACGGCCAGCTGCCCGAAGGTCTGGCCGGAACGATGTACCGCTGCGGCCCCGGGCAGATCGAGCGGTTTGGCCATCGCCTCTCGCACCCGTTCGAGGCCGACGGCGTCGTGATGGCGGTGCGGCTCGACGGTCGTGGTGGCGCGATGGGGGCCGCGCGCGTGATCGAGGGCGCGGGCTACCTCGAGGAGCAGGCGGCGGGGCGCTACCTGTACGGCACGGGCGCGCCGTGGCCTCGGCGGGTGATCAACAGCTTGCGGGGGCGGGTCAAGAACACGGGCAACACCCGGGCGTGGAGCTGGCGGGGCCGGGTGTTCGCGGTCATGGAGGCCTGCAAGCCGATCGAGCTCGACCCCGAGACCCTCGAGGTGCTCGGCGAGCGCGACCTCGACGGCGCCGTGGTCCGCAGCTTCTCCGCGCATCCGCATCGGGTCGCGCGGCTGGCCACGAGCTTCAATTTTGGGCTGCGCTACGGCAAGCAGACCATGCTGGATCTCTACGCCCTGCCCGACGAAGGCCCGACCCAGCTGTTGGGCAGCTACGAGTGCAGCTGGGCTGGGTTGGTTCACGACTTCGTGGTGACCGAGCGGCACGCCATCTTCGTCAGCTGTCCGGCCAAGCTCAAGCTCGCGCGGGCGCTGTTTCAGCTGGGGTCGCTCTCGAGTTGGTTCGAGTGGGCGCCCGCGCTCGGCTGCGAGATCATCGTGGTCCCGCTCGCGAATCCCGGCGCGCCCAAGCGCTTCAACGTCGATGCATTCTGGGTCTGGCACTTTGTCAACGCATTCGAGCGCGGCGACGAATTGGTGATCGACTATTGTCGCTATCCCGATCTCAGCTCGCTGACCTCGCTCGGGGACGGCTCGAAGATCGACCCCCCCAAGCTGCACCGTGGCTGCCTGAATCTGCGAACGGGGGCGTGGCGCAGCGAGCAGCGCTGGCACAGCAGCTGCGAATTTCCGCGGGTCGACCCGCGCGTGGAGGGGCAGGCGCACCCCCACGCGTGGTTCTACGCGCGCGACGAGGCGGACGGGTTCTCGCTCGCGCGGGTCGACGCCGAGTCCGGCGACGCAGACGTGTGGGCGCTCGGGCCCGAGATCAAGCCGAGCGAGCCCGTGCCCGTGCGACACAGCGAGGATCCCTCGGTCGAGCCGTGGATCCTGAGCTTGTGTCACGATGAGGCCAGCGATCTGAGCTTCGTCGCGGTGCTCGACGGTGGCGCGCTCGCGGACGGGCCGGTGGCGAAGCTGTGGTTCGATCAGTCGCTGCCAGACACGTTCCACGGCGACTGGGTGGCGGGCTAGATCGGCGCGCTACTTGACCTTGCCCGGCGTCGCGACGCCGCCGATCCGTCTCGAGTCGGCAGCGCCATACTGCTTCTTGGAGGTCGGGATCGTGACGATCGCCTGAACCGCCCCGATCGTTGCGACCTGGACGAACGCGTAGCCGAGCGCCCCAAGGGCGCCAAGCACCTGTGGGTCAAAGCCAGCCTCGCGCTCGGCCACCCCAGCGTCGCTCGCGGTCGTGAGTGACACACGCGGCGCCACCACCGATTGCTGCAAGGTCAAGCGGTGGTCGATCAGGTTGAGCGTCACGTTCAGCACGGAGTTGATGATCGTCGCCCCGCCGGGTGATCCATAGGCCGCCACGGGATCACCCTCCAGCGTCACGAGGGTTGGCGCCATGCTGCTGCGGGGACGCTTGCCGGGGGCGGCATCGTTCGCGCCGGGGTTGAAGGACATGGGGTTGGGGTTGAAGGCCGGGGTCTGGTTGAAGTCGGTCAGCTGATTGTTGAGCAAGAATCCGTAGCCAGGGACCATGAGCCCGGTGCCCCACGTGGCCTCGATGGAGTTCGTGAACGCGACGATGTTGCCGTCTGCGTCGATGATCGTGACGTGCGAGGTGTCGCCGCCCGGATCGGAATGCGCGAACGAGACGGGGCCAAGTGACGCGCCTTCGGCGATGAAGTCGGGGTCGAAGGGGCGCGGGTCACCGGCCGTGATGCCCGTGCGCCGCTGACCCACCTGGATCAACGCCGCGCGCTCCGCCAGGTATGCGTCCGCCAGCAGCCCGGCGATCGGCAGGTCGGGGCACCCCAGGCAGTCCTGATCGCCGAGCCATCGGGCCCGATCAGCGAACGCGAGCCGCATCGCCTCGAGCATGACGTTCAAGCTGGAGACCTGCCCGAGACCGAATCCGGCCCCGCTGTCACCGATCGGGAAGCCCTCGAGCATCGCCAGGATCTGCAGCAAGGCGACGCCACCCGAGGACGGCGGGCCCATCGAGGCGACCTCGTAACCGCGATACGGCCGCGAGACCGGAGCGCCGATTGTCACGTGATACGACTCGAGGTCGGCGCAGGTCATCCTGCCCACGCCCTGCGGGGTGTCGGTGCGGGTGACGAGCTGGGTTGCGAGGATCGCCTCGGCGATCCCTGCGTCGTGATCGCAGCGATAGAACGCCTCGGTGCCGCCGTCCGCGATGAGCTGGAGGGTGTGGGCGAGCTCGGGCTGGACGAGCAGGTCGCCAGCTTGCAGCGGCGATCCATTGGGTCGAAACACCGCGCGGGCGACGTCGTAGGCTGGTTTGACGGGGTTGTTCGGGGGGGCGAGCTCGTTGCTGAGCTTGGGCAACAGCACGTCAGCGGCGAGCCGGGTGCTGACGACGATACCGTCCGTCGCTGCCGCGATCGCGGGCTGCAGCGCCTCGTCCAGGGTGATCGTGCCCCAGTTGTCGAGGAGCGTGGCGGCGCACAGCACCGTACCCGGCACTCCAACGGCGTAGCCACTCGCGGAGCGCTGGGCGAAGTCCGGCTGACTCACGAACATGTCGGCGGTGGTATCGGCTGGCGCTCGCTCGCGACAATTGAGGGTCAGCGTTTCGTTCGACTCGGCGAGATGGAAGATCACAAAGCCGCCGCCGCCGATCCCCGAAGACTGTGGCTCGACCACGTTGAGCATGAACATCACCGCGGCCGCGGCATCGAAGGCATTTCCGCCGCCCGCCAGCACCCCGGCCCCAGCCGAGGCGGCCTCCGGCTCCGACGTGGTCACCACGCCGTCTCGAAATGCCTTGCCAGTGCCCGGCTTCAACTTGGGCGGTTGCTTCCAGGAGTCGTCGTCGTCGGGCAGCGTACTATCAGGCACAATGAGGGGAGCGTTGCGCCATGCTTCAGGCGACTCCTGGTTACAACCAGGCGAGACCGTTCCCAGGAGCGCCGAGACCACGAGGCCGCAATCTCTAGCTCTCCGCGGGTGCCCGGCTGATTGTGCAAATTCGGATTTCGTCCATGTCTCGAGCAGCATGCCCGGATTACTAGCACCGTGTTTACAGCGTGGTGCCGGCAAGGGCTGCGCCCGCCCCAGCTGCTTCGTGAGGGTGACGTCATGATGACGCGCTGATGTGTCAGGGGAGCCGCTGGGGCGGAAGATCTGCGGGAGAGACCCATGCACATATGCCAGTCGTCGGGCGCGGCGCGGAGTGTCCTGGCAATCACAGAAGTATATGTGGCAGGGTGGGGTCGTACGATTAATCATCTTGCAGATCGCGGCGCGGCTCAGTAGAGTCAAATTATGACAATCGCAACAATCGCACTCACTGCCCTGTTCGGGGCCCAGCCACCCTACACACCAGTCGTCCCGGTGCCACAGATCGATAGTATGGACGTTCACGTCAGCGAGTCGGCCGCGAGCATCGTTGCATACGATGCCAGCGGCGAGGTCGTCGCCACGATCGAGGCGTGGGAGTCCGACGACGGCCAGCTCGTGTACTTCGCCGACTTCGCCGACGGCTTCGCCGAGTACACCCTCGACCTGGAGGGGCACTCGTTCGTGGTCTCCACGGATCTCGAGGCCCGCGTGGTCGATCAGCGGATTGGCGTGATGGCCGACAGCCTGCTCATTGGTGGATTCACCCCAAACCCACAAAAGGGCGTCCTCAGCTGCGGCGTCTCGATCCTCGCCGCGGTGGGCTCAACCGCGATCGGCAACGCACCTGGTGCCACGCTCGCGGGGATTGCGACGGTGTGCAACTGCACGCCGCTGATCTTCAAGAAGGCCAAGTGCCCGGATCTTTGGTGAGCGCTGGTGACCATGGCACGCGCACAGCAAACCCCAGTCAAGTGGCACACCTGGCTGACCCTCGCGCTGATCCTGTTCCTGGCCGGCCACACCGGGTATGTCCTGGTACAGGACGGGCGGTGGTTCACGGCCATGTTGATCGCGCTCATCTACCCGATCGGTGGGGCGGTGCAGTGGTGGGTCTGGCGGCGCAGCGCCGACCCACCCGTTGCCCACGCCTATGACCGCGATCTGCCCATGATCATGGTCGCGCAGCTGCTCTTCGCGATGCTCACAGTGTGGCGCTAACAACGCCAAGCCCACTCACGCACCCGGAGCCGGCGGCATCGGGACGAATTCAGGCAGCGCCTCGATCCGCTCGAGCCACGCCCGCACGTGGTCGTACTCGTCGAGCGACACGTTGCCCTCTGGCGCGTGCGCGACATAGCTGTAGCAGGCGATGTCGGCCAGGGTCGGGGAGTCGCCGACCAAGAACGGGTGGCGCTGAAGCTCGGCGTCGAGCAAGCCCAGGATCGCGTGGGCAGCCGCGATGGCCTCGGCGGCGTCGAACGTGGCGCCGAACTCGGTGATCAGTCGGGCGCGCGCGGGGCCATACGCGATCGGGCCGGCGGCGACGCTGAGCCAGCGCTGGACCGCGGCGGCCCCAGCAGGATCCCCCGGCAGCCAGTCGGCGCGGTCGAAGGCCTTGGCCAGGTACACGAGGATCGCGTTGGCGTCGGGGATCACGTGGTCCGCATGCACGAGCACGGGGATCTGGCCGAACGGGTTGAGCTGCAGGAACTCGGGTTGCTTGTGCTCGCCACCTGGAAGGTCGACATCGATGAGCTCGTAGTCCAGCCCGAGCAGCGAGAGAAACAGTCGGACCCGATGGGCGTGGCCCGAGCGTGGAAACGAGTAGAGCTTGATCGCCATGGTGTGACCTTGGGGCGAGAGCCTACCAGTTTGGGGGGCAATCCCTGACGCCGGTCGCTGGCGTTGCTGGCTCACATGCGCTACGCAGGCGAGCAATGGCCACGCCCAGCAATCCCCGCCCCCTGTTGGGTGACGAGCACACCTCCGATCACGTCCGCGCTCAGATCGCGAACTTTCACGGAACCATCGTCACCGAGGTCAGCACCGCGGTCGAGCGCGACGCGGTCGTGGTCGTCGGCATGGCGACCAACCCGTTCGTGAAGAAGGCCCGCAAGGCGCTGGCGGCCGCGAACATCGAGTTCACCTACCTCGAGTACGGCAGCTACACCAAGCAGTGGAAGCAGCGCCTGGCGATCAAGCTGTGGAGCGGGTGGCCGACCTATCCGCAGGTGTTCGTGCGCGGCAGCCTGATCGGCGGGTTTCAAGAGCTCGAAGCGGCGCTCGCCGACGGCTCCCTCGCCACGCGCCTGGCCGCGTGAACAGGGGCGGTCGCGCGAGTCCGTTCGCCGCGAGTCCGTTCGCATGGTTTGGCTGGCTCGGGCTCGCGCTGGTGCTGCTCGGCCAGCTGCTGACACTCGTCCACCTGCGGCCGGTCTCGGACTGGTGGTACGCGATCTGCTGGACCGGCTTCACGCTGGCCGGTGACGCGTGGGTGCTGCGCCGCAGCGGTCGCAGCCTGATCCGCGAGCGGCCGCGCGACCTCGCGTTGATGGCCGTGATCTCGGCGGCGACGTGGTGGGGGCTCGAGCTGGCCAACCACTGGATGCAGGCGTGGTCCTACAGCGAGAGCCCGGACATCCCAGTGTGGCGTCAGCAGCTGCGCTCGACGGTGTTCTTTGCCACGTTGATCCCGGCGACGTGGGTATGCGGGATGCTGGCGCTGGCGCTGTGGCCACGTCGCCGCGCTGCGCAGCCACGTGGCTCGCAGCGTCGCGTCAGCGCCAGCTTGCGTGGGGTGTGCATGCTCGCTGGGCTCGCGGCCCTGGTCCTGGCCTCGCAGCTGCCAGACGTGGCCCTGGGGGCCAGCTTGGTCGGTGTGTTGTTGCTGCTCGATCCGCTCAACGACGCGCTGAACCGCCCGAGCTTGCTGGCCTGCATCGCCCGCGGCGAGGCCCGGGTGCCGATCGCGTTCGCGCTGGGCACGATGCTGATGGGCGTGGTCGGGGAGATGTGGAACTACCCGGCGGACCCCAAGTGGACCTACGACGTCGCGTGGCTCGACTTCGCCTACGTGTTCGAGATGCCAGCGCTTGGGTTCCTGGGCTACGGCTTGCTGGCCCTGACGATCTTCGCAACCTATCAGTTCGCGCGTGGCTTCGTGCTTGGGCCGGCGGATCCAGGCGAAGCCGACGGCGACCCGCTCACGCTCACGGGGCTGTGACGCTGTCCGCCAGCCACCGCTGAAACGCCCAGACCCGCTCCTCACGAGCCCCGAGCACGCCGCCGCGATCGCTGCCACGAACGCCCGTCTGCACGGCCTCGTAGATCGCCGCGTCCTCGCGCAGCACGCCATTGAGGAACCAACTCGCGGCCGCGCCGACCAGCCGCCGCAGCGGGGCCGTCCACGCTCGCGCAGGCGCGCCGCGATGCAGGTACAGCCGCACCAGGCTGCGCGAGCTCGCCGGCCCGGTTGGCGTGACCACCTGCAAAAAGCTCAGCACCGGGGTCTCGCCGATGATCAGATTGGGGAACGCGTGGTGGTGTCGGTAGCGACACGGCACCGGGCCGACGAGCGCCCGGACCAGCGCGCGGTAGGGCGGGAAGTCGGCGCCCATGCGATCGCGGTACTCGCTGAAGCCGTCGCCGAGCTCGTGCTCGATCTGCTCGTCGAACACGGGCACCAGCCGCGGGTGGCGGGCCAGCCAGCCGCGATGCAGCTCGTCCACGTGGTAGGTCTCGAGCACGTTCTCGACCGGGATCTTCCAGTTGCAGGGGTGCTCGATCGTCCTCGCCAACACCCGCTGGTAGTCGATCGAGAACAGCCGGGTGACGAGCTCATGGGTCCGCGCGCCCAGCCACTGGTCGAGCGGCGCGGGCTGTTCAGCGAGCGACACGAACACCAGCTGCCCGGCGCACGCGACCGGATGGGCGGTCAGCTTGACCCGGCCGATCAGCGCCGACTTACCCGGCGGCGAGGCGAACGACGCCGGGTCGGGGACGCAGGTCAGCGCGCCGTCGTCGGCGTAGGTCCAGCCGTGATAGGGGCAGCGCAGGCTGGCCGCGCGGCCGCTCGGCGCCAGGCACAGCGCGCTGAAGCGATGCGCGCACACGTTGCGAAACGCTCGGACCTGGCCGCCCGCGCGGCGCAGCAGCAACGGCGCGCCGAACAGCTCGCGGGTCACGAAGTCGCCCTCGCGCGGGAGCTCGTCGAGGGTCGCGACGCAGTGCCAGCCGGGACGAAACACCGCCGCCAGCTCGCGCTCGTACCAGCCCGGGTCGTGGTAACAGCCCGGCTCGAGCACGTGCGGGAGCCGGGTGTCGTGGATGAACACCACGCGATGGGAGCACCCCCGCGCGACAGTGTCCAGCAGGTGGTCGCGCAGGCTCGGGCGACCGAGATAATCTTCGGCCGACCGACCCCGTTTGCTAGAGTCGAGCGTGCGGTTCGTGCGGACAGGGGCCTGCGGCGACGGGCAACCGAGGCGGTTCGCGAGCCACGCCCAGGTCTGTCCACCGTGAGCGTCAGTCGTAGCGATGCTCAACCGAGCGCAGATCCGCAGCTGATCCGCGAGCTGTCCCGGCTCGAGCCTTCGCGCTGGCTCGGGGCTGCGATCGCCGACTGGGCCGTGATCGCGCTGACCTTCATCGTCGTCGACGCGATCGATCACCCGCTCGCCTACGCGCTCGCCGTCGTCCCGCTCGGGTCCCGCCAGCAGGCCCTCGGTGCGCTGTTTCATGACGCCGCGCACAAGCTGGTGTGTCGACCCAGCTGGCTCAACGATGCGCTGGGCAGCGCGCTCGCGGCCTGGCCCCTGGGGCTGACCTTGGGCGGCTACCGGCGCTACCACTTCGCGCATCACAAGCAGCTGGGCAGCGCCGAGGATCCCGAGAACCACCACAAGGGCCTGATCCGTCAGTGGCGGCTACCCGCTCGCGCGCCGCGGGTGCTGCTGGGCTTCCTCGGCGATCTCGTGGGCGGCGGGCTCCCGCACCTGCTCGCGGCCGGCAAGCTCACGCGTCCGGTCAGCGTGGTCGAGGCGCTGGGCATGGCGGTGTTCTGGGGCGTGATCGTTGGCGCCTGCTGGGTGCTGGGCGTCGTGTGGGTTCCGATCGTGTGGGTCGTGAGCATCGCCACCGTGTTCTGGTCGGGGGTGAGGCTGCGGATCTGGACCGAGCACCTGGGCACGCGCGGCACCCATCGCGTGCACGTGCCCGAGTGGCTCGAGCAGCTAATCATGCCCCACGACATCGGCCTGCACTGGGAGCACCACCGGCACCCGAGCGTGCCGTTCTATCGGCTTGGCGAGCTGCGGGCCGCGCTGCCGGGACCGCCGATCGTGACCCTGCCCGCGCTCGCTCGCGCGTTCACGACCAGCGCCGCGCTGCGCTCGGGGCAGGTCGCCGAGCGGGTCCACGCGCCGCCCATGCCGTCGCGCGCACGCACGCCCGCGCCACTGGTGTTGCGCGCGCTCACCCACGTGCTGGCGCCGCTCGGCCTGGGCGTGCTGGTCTACGCGCTGCTGCGTCCGCGCGCGCTGCTGCTGGATCAGTGGTTGGCCACGCTCGGCGTCGAGCTGCCGGCCAGCCAGCTCGCCGCTGGCGAGCTGGCCACGATCATGGGCTGGCTGCCCAGCGCGCTGTGGACCTACGCGCTCACGGCCTTCGTCGCCACCCTCTGGACGGGGACCCCACGCGCCGATCCGGGCCGACGCGCGTGGCTGTTCGTCGCGCTTGCGATCTCGATCGGTTGGGAGCTCGGTCAGGCCGCGCAGCTGTGGCCGGGGACCTTCTCGGTTCAGGATCTGCTCGCGTCCGTCGTGGCGTTTTTCACCGCGTTGCGATACACATCCAGGCTCACCCGCGAGCACCCATGACTGCCACGACACGCCATTTACTCACCTTCGCCGGTCTCCTCGTGTTTGCCCTGTTCGCGCTCGCCAGCGCAGCGCCTGGCTGAGTGCGGTCGTTCACCCGCCGCGAGCTGGCGGTCAACACAGCTCAGATCGCCGCCGCGTTCCCTGGCTTCTGGCGCCGGCCGTTCGCCCCGCGGGCCCAGATCCGTCGCTATCAGCTGCGGCGGCTGCAGGCCCTGGTCGCCCACGCCTACGCCAACGTCCCGCTCTACGCCGAGCTGTACCGCGGCGCCCACGTCAGTCCGCGCGACCTGCAGACGCTCGAGGACCTGCGTCACTTTCCCACGGTCAGCAAGGACGACGTGCTCGCGGCCTACCCAGACGGCGCGCTGACTCGGGGCCTGGATCTGCGTCGCTGCCTGGTCTCGAAGAGCTCGGGCTCGAGCGGGCAGGTGCTCGAGGTCGTGCACCAGGCCGATCGCGTGTCGATTCAGGGCCTGGCGATGCACCGGTTGTTGGCCCAGTACGCGCCCTACCGCCCGTGGCATCGCTTTGTCTATGTGTACACCTCCGAGTATCCGGCCCGCTCGCTGTTTGGCACCTATCCCATGATCTTGGTGCCCACGCTGACGCCGATCAGTCGGCTCATCGATCGGCTGCACACCCTGCGTCCGCAGTTCTTGGCCTGCTACCCCAGCCACCTGCGCGAGCTCGCCGACGCGATGGGACCGGCCGGCTGCAAGCGGCTGGGCCTGCACGCGATCTCGGTCTCGTCGGAGCCCTCGAGTCAGCGCGAGCGCGATCAACTCAGCCAGCGGTTCGGCTGCGGGGTCTACGACGAGTACTCCAGCGAAGAGCTGACCCGGATCGCCGCCCAGTGCGAGCAGGGCACCCACCACGTGTTCGAGGACGTGGTCTACCTCGAGCTGCTCGCGCCCGACAGCGAGCGGGTGGTCGGGCTTGGCGAGCCGGGCGAAGTCGTGGGTACCTACCTGCACAATTTTGCGATGCCCTTCATCCGCTACCGCCAGGGCGACACCGCGCGGCTCGAGCCCTCGCGCTGCGGGTGTGGCCGGACCTTCAACCAGCTCAGTGAGCTACGCGGTCGGCGGTTGGACGCGTTCGTGCTGCCCAGCGGGCGGGTGCTCACCAGCGGGTGGCTGTTGGACGCCACCTACAGCTTTCTGCTCGATGTCGGGGCCGAGATCGCGGCGTTTCGGCTGATCCAGCGCAGCGCCGGGCACGTCGAGATCGTGCTGGTCCCCGGCCACGGATGGCGCCCGGACATGGCGGCCGCCGTGCAAGCCCGGTTCGTCGAGCTCGTGGGGGAGCCGCTGCGCGTGGAGGTCCGGTTGGTCGCCGAGATCGCCCGCAGCCCAGCTGGCAAGCACCAGCCGATCATCTCCCACCTGCGCGGCCGATCTGGAACCTGCTAGATTCCGCGTCGCCGTGAATCAGACATTCGAGACCGCGCGTATGTGGCTGCGTCCCGTGGCCGAGGCCGACCTCGACGCGCTCGTCTCGCTCGACGCCGACCCCGAGGTGATGCGCTACATCAGCGGTGGCGTACCCAACTCGCGCGAGGACTACGAGCGAGGCTTGCTCGCGCGGATGCGGGCCCACGTGGACCAGCCGTACGGCTTCTTCAGCGCGTTCACAAACCCCAGCGAGGGCGAGTACCTGGGCTGGTTTCACCTGCGGCCCAGCGTGTTCGACGAGCACATGCTCGAGCTCGGCTATCGGCTGCGGCGCGAGGCGTGGGGGCGAGGGCTCGCAACCGAGGGTTCGCGGACGCTGCTCGATCACGCGTTTGGGACCCTCGACCAGACCGTCGTCGACGCCTGCGCGCTGCCAGTCAACACCGCCTCGATCGCCGTCATGCGCAAGCTCGGGATGACCTACGTGGGCACGTTCAGCCATCCGCGGGTGACGCAGATGCAGGTCGCGCGCTACTGGATTCATCGGTCGGGTCACCCGTCGGCCGGGTCGCGCGGGGCTTGTTGAAGCCCACGAAGTACACAATCAGCGCCCCGGCGATCCAGGCCGCCCCGATCGCCGCCGCGCCGCGGACCTCGGGGTCGAGCCAGGCGCCCACGACCACCGCGACCTCGCTCAGCCCAAACAGCAGCGGGACCAGGGGAAAGCCCGGCATCCGGACCGGTCGCTGGGCGTGAGGCAGGCGCCGCGCCAGGACCAGCGACGCGAGCCCGGTCAACGCAAAGAACACGCCATCGACCAGCACGACCCCGGTCAACAGCCGGTCGACGCCGTCCTCGCCGGCGATCAGCAGCAGCACGATCGCCATGCTCGCGAGCAGCAAGATCGCCGGGATCGGCGTGCCGCGTGTCGCGTGAACCCGGCCGAGCAACGGCCACAGTCGCCCGTCTCGAGCCAGCGCGAACAGCAAGCGGGGGCCGGTGAGCAGCTGGGCGTTGAGCACCCCGAGCGCCGAGATCGCCACCGCGATGGCGATCGCCCGACGGCCGGGATCTCCAAACACGACCGCCACGGCGTCGGCCGCCAGGGTCTCGCTGGTCGCCACGCCAGCGTGCCCGAGCAGCGCGAGGTAGGCCCAGTTGACCAGCAGGTAGACGGCGACCACGACCGAGACCCCGACCAGGATCGACACGGGCAAATTCCGCTCGGGCCGCTCGACCTCGCCACCCATCCACAGGACCTGCTGCCAGCCACCAAAGGTGAACAGCGTGGGGACCAGGGCCGCTGCGATCGCGGCGATCGGGTTCAGGTTCTGGCTGGTCTGAACCGCCGCGCCCGAACCGACCGCGTCGACGCTGGGTGGCGCGGCGAGCAGGGCGACCGCCGCGACGGCGAGCAAGGTCGCGAGCTTGGCGATGACCGTCAGGTTCTGGATCCGCGCCCCCCAGCGCACGCCGGCCGCGTTGGCGAGCGCGATCCCGATCGTCATCGCAACCGCGCAGCCGAGCGTGGGCCAGGGCCCCAGCACCGCGCCGGTCACCGCCACGGCCAGGTTGTCGACGCAGACCAACGCGATCACCCCGATCGCGCCTGCCTGCGTCGCGGTCGCATTGCAGATCACGTAGACGAACCCGGTCGCCGACCCGTAGGCGTCCCGCAGCAGCTCGTACTGGCCGCCAGCGCGGGGCACGAGCGCCCCGAGCTCGGCGAAGGTCAGCGCCCCGAGCATCGCGATCAGCCCACCGATCCCCCAGGTCAGCAGCGCGAGCCGGCCGTCCCCGGCCAGCAGCGCCACGCGGCTCGGCGTGAAGAAGATACCGACCCCCACGATCGCCCCGATCACGACCGCGGTCGCGTCGTAGCCCGATAGCTCGCGGCGCAGGGGCTCGTCCTGTCCCACCTGCGCAGGCTACTACGAGCGGCTGAGTCGGCGGCGCTCGTTCGTTCGCTGGGCCGAGCCGGCGTGAGGGTTGGCGTCCCGGCGTCGCGGCGACATGTGATACCTTCCGCGGGCGACGACGCGTATGACCGCCCACCACGTCCTCAGCAGCTGTTTCGTTGGCCTGGCGCTCGCGCTCGCTCCGTTGCCCGCGTTGGCGACCCCGACACCTCCGGGCCTGCTCGCGCCCCCGGTCGACACCAACGCCGAGGCCCGGGCCGCCTATGAGAGTGGCGAGACCGCCTACCGCCTCGGCCGGTTCGAGGACGCCGCGGTCTCGTTCGAGCGGGCCTACGAGCTGTCGGGGCTGTCGGACATCCTCTACAACATTGGCCTGGCGCACCTGCGTTGGTACGACGTGGACGTCGACATCAAGCACCTGCGCCGGGCCAAGGTCGTGTTCCAGAACTACGTCATCGAGATCCAGAAGAACCCGGATCTCGGCGACCTCGACGAGGCCGAGTCGCTGATCGCCCAGATCGACGAAAAGATCGCCGCGGACGGAGGCGCCGCCGAGCCACCCCAGCAGGATCCGCAGCCAGCTCCCGTCGTGGAGGGTCCCGATCCGGGCAAGAAGCTGCGGCTCGGCGGCGGGATCTCGATGGGCCTCGGCGGCGCGCTGATCGTCGGCGGGGTCGTCAGCGGGGTGTTGTTCGGGCTGCGTGGCCAGGGGCTCGAGGACGATCTCAACGCCGAGTACGACGCCCGCAACGAGATGGGCTGCGTCGAGAACGACCCGCGTCCAGACTGTGAGGCCATCTTCGCGCGAATCAGCGACTTCCGATCGCGGGGCCAAGCCTCGAACAACCTGGCGATCGGGCTTGGTGCCTCGCTAGGGGCGATCGGGCTGATCGGCGTCGCGGTCGGGGCCGTGCTGTTCGTGAAGGGCAACAAGAAGACCAAGGCGTGGCAGCAGGGCCAGGTCAGCGTGGCGCCAATGTGGTCACCGAGTGGCGCCGGGCTCAGCGTCTCTGGCCGGTTTTAGCTGCTCGCCGCGATGATCACCGGGGGCTGAAGAACGGCATGCGGCTGGCCGAGAGCAGCTCGGCGATCACCTCCGCCAGCCGCGACACGGTGTAGGGCTTGGGCAGATGAATCGCGTCTGCGATCGTCGGATGCGCTCGCTCGCGGTCCAGTGACCTGTCTGCGTAGCCCGACACGAACAGGACCTCGAGCTTGGGCAGCTGCTGGCGGACGCGCACCGCGAGCTCGTAGCCGGTCATGTTGGGCATGACGATGTCGCTGATCAGCAGGTCGATCGCCCCCGAGGCGCTCGCCAGCAGCTCGAGCGCCGCGGGACCGCTCGCCGCCGAGAGCACCTCGTAGCCGATCGCTCGCAGCCCTCGCTCGACGGTAGCGCGCACGACCGCGTCGTCCTCCGCCAGCAAGATCCGTCCGCTGCCCGACCTCGGGGCGACCGGGGCGAGCTTGGCGTCGACCCGATCGGTCGGAGCCAGCGCGAGCGGCAGATAGATCGAGAACCGACTGCCCCGGCCGACCTCACTGGCAACCAGGATCTCCCCGCCCAGCTGCTTGACGATGCCGTAGCAGGTCGACAGGCCGAGCCCCGTCCCCTCGGTCTTGGTCGTGAAGAAGGGGTCGAAGATGTGCGCGAGCGTGGTCGCGTCGATGCCGTGGCCGGTGTCGCGGACCTCGAGCAGCGCGTAGCTCCCGGCCGGGAGCGACTCGCTCGTACTTCCGTCCCTCGTTCGCACGGCGACCTCGATGCCGAGCACGCCGCCGCTCGGCATCGCGTCGCGAGCGTTGACCGCGAGGTTGACCACGACCTGCTCGATCTGGGCCCGGTCGGCGCGGATCCAGGCGGGGCCTGAACCGATCTGCATCTGGATCTCCACGTCCTCGCCGATGATGCGCGAGAGCAGCCGCTGGGTGTCCCGGACCAGCTCCTCGAGGTCGAACACCTCGAGCTCGAGGACTTGCTTGCGCGCAAAGCTGAGCAGCTGCTTGGTCAGGCGGGCCGCTCGCTCGGACGCCTCGCGGATCGTCTCGAGCGAGTCGCGGACCTCGGGGTCGAGGTCTCGATGCAGCAGGCCCAGCTCGCTGCAACCCAAAATCGCCGTGAGCAGGTTGTTGAAGTCATGGGCCACGCCCCCAGCCAGCCGCCCCACGGTCTGCATCCGCTGCGACAGCACCAGCTGATCCTCCAGCGACTTGCGGGCCGAGATGTCGGTGACGGTCCCCGCCATGCCGACGGGCGTGCCCTGCTCGTTGCGGAGCACGCGGCCAAAGTTCGCAACCCAGTGGGTCGTCCCGTCGGGATGCAGCACCCGGTGCTCGATGATGAAGTCGTCGTTGGCCGGGCCGCTCGTGAGGGTCCGCTGGACCGTGGCCTCGAAGCTGGTTCGGTCCGCGGGGTGTACCAGTGAGACATAAGCTTCGTAGGTCTTGGCGAACGCACCTGGCTCGAGACCAAAGATCCCCGCGACCGCGTCGGACCAGCGCACCCGTCCGGTCTCGGCGTTCCACTGCCAGATACCCATGCGCGCGACCTCCAGGGCGAAGCGCAGCTTTTGCTCGCTGACTCGCGCGCGCGCCTCGGACTGCTTGAACGCGGTGATGTCGGCGAACGAGGCCACGACCGCGTGGGGCATCTCGTGCCCGTCGTGGAACAGCGGCTGCGAGTGAATCGAGATCCACGTCAAGCTGCCGTCTGGCTTGCGGACGCCCATGATGACGTCACTCAGGGCCTCGCCGGTCCGGAGGCTGATCATCGCCGGGTGGGTGTCGCCTGAGAATGGCGTGCCGTCCTCACGGATCGCCTGCCAGCGGGGATCGAGCGAGCTGCGACCGGCGATCTGATCAAAGCTCAGACCCAGGATACGGGTGGCCGCTGGGTTGCAAGTGAGGATCTGACCGTCGGCGCCGTGCAGCACGACGCCCTCGGCGAGCTTCGACACAATCAGCTCATAGCGAGTGGCGTCGGAATTCAACTGTTCGTCGAGAGTTGCCCGCGCGCGGAGTTCGGCGTTCTCGCGCAACAGCCGATCTCGCTCGTCCCGAAGCCGCTGCATGGCGGTCTCGGTGCTGGGCGGGGACCCCTTCAATGTTGGCGAGTATAACAGCTGGGAACTGGTTCCACGACGCCACACACGCCTGCGAGGCCCTCGTTCTCACGAGCGTCTGTGCCGCCTCTACCCACGCAAGCTTTTCGAGCCTACCGCCCTGCCCAGGAGCAATCGCAGACCTAAGCTCCTACAAATGGGCAAGAGCGTCGCCGTGCAACTGATCGAGGCTCACCTGCTCGAAGGTACGCTCGAGCCGGGCACCGAGATCGGGCTTCGCATCGACCAGACCCTGACGCAGGATGCCACTGGGACCTTGGTCATGCTGGAGCTCGAGGCCATGGGCCTCGAGCGGGTGCGCACCGAGCTGTCGGTCCAATACGTCGATCACAACATCATTCAGGCCGACTACAAGAACCCGGACGATCATCTGTTCTTGCGCAGCGCGTGTCAGCGGTTTGGGATCTGGTTCAGCCCGCCCGGAAATGGCGTGAGCCACCCGGTCCACCAGGAGCGGTTTGGCAAGCCCGGCAAGACCTTGTTGGGCGCCGACAGCCACACCTGCGCGGCTGGGGCGATCGGGATGTTGGCGATCGGGACCGGCGGTCTCGAGGTTGCGATGGCGATGGCTGGCGAGCCCTATCACGTCAACATGCCCGAGATCTGGGGGGTCGAGCTCACCGGTCGATTGCCCGACTGGGTCAGCGCCAAGGACATCATCTTGGAGCTGCTGCGGCGCCACGGCGTGGCCGGCGGGCTCGGGCGGATCATCGAGTATCGGGGCTCGGCGCTGGCGTCGCTGTCCGCGATGGACCGCCACGTGCTCGCCAACATGGGCGCCGAGCTTGGCGCGACCACGACGGTGTTTCCCTCTGACGCGGAGACTCGGCGGTTCCTGACCGCCCAGGGGCGTGAGGCGGACTGGCAACGACTGGTCCCCGAGCCGGACGCACACTACGACCATCACGACCACATCGAGCTGAGCGAGCTCGAGCCGCTGATCGCCATGCCGTCGAGCCCCGGCAACGTGCGAGCCGTCCAAGATGTCGCCGGAGAAGAGATCTATCAGGCCTATATTGGGTCATCGGCCAACCCTGGCTATCGTGACTTCGCGGTGGCCGCGTCGATGGTCGCCGGCAAGCACGTGCACGATCAGGTGTCATTTGATGTCAACCCAGCGTCGCGCCAGGTGTTGATGGACCTGATCCGCGACGAGCACCTCGCGGCATTGGTCGGGGCGGGCGCGCGTCTGCATCAAGTCGGGTGCAATGGCTGCATCGGCATGGGTCAGGCACCCGCGACCGGCAAGCTCAGCCTGCGCACGGTGCCACGCAATTTCCCGGGGCGCTCGGGCACCGAAGACGACCGGGTGTGCCTGGTCAGCCCCGAGACGGCGGTCGCGTCGGCGCTCGCTGGCGTGATCACGGATCCACGCACGATGGACATGCCGTATCCCAGCATCGAGCAACCAGCTCGGGCGTCGGTTCGTGTCGCTCAGGTCGACTTCGTCGCGCCGGTCCCCCTCGAGCAGGCGCGCGGGGTCGAGCTGCGCAAGGGGCCCAACATCAAATCGCTGCCCGCGTTGGGGCCGCTCCCCGATCAGCTGGTGCTACCGATCTTGCTGGAGGTCGGCGATGACATCTCGACAGACGAGATCCTCCCGGCCGGGGTCAACGTGCTCCCGCTGCGGAGCAACATCCCCGCGATCAGCGAATTCACGTTTGCGGCGATCGACAAGACCTACCCCCAGCGAGCCCGCGATACTGGCGACCACGCGATCATTGCGGGGCGGAATTACGGCCAGGGCTCGAGCCGCGAGCACGCAGCGTTGGCGCCGCGAACCCTCGGTCTGCGGGCAGTGCTGTGCGTCAGCTTCGCTCGCATTCACCGTCAGAACTTGATCAACATGGGCGTGCTGCCGCTCGAGTTCATGCACGTGGCGGACTTCGGGCACCTGTCGAATGGGGCGAGGCTGGTCATCGACAATGTCCGCGAGCAGATCGTCAATTCGGAGGTCGTCGAGGTCCGCGAGGTGACCGAGCGGGGGATCGTACGCACGATCCGAACCGTTCGAGCCCGTCACCTGCTGTCGCCGCGCCAGGTCCAGGTGGTGCTCGCAGGCGGGCTGATCCAGTGGATGCGCGCGCAGCTGCTGGCTACATGAACGCGGCGTAGCTGGCGATCTTCGCCAACAGCCGGGGGCCGAGCACCGGGCAGGCCTCGCCGAGCTGGGCGTGAATCTCGATCGCCCCGTCGCGGTAGCTGCGGATCTTGGCGGGCTTCCAGTCGCTCGGCGGCGCCTGCAGGTTGGTGATCCGATCGCCGAGCTTGACCATCCAGATCTCGGGCCCTAGCTGGCGGATCCGGGCCAAGCTGTCGCGCATCTGGGCCGGCTTGTCGCCGACCGCAGAGTCCTTGCTCAGCGCCCGCACGCCGTCGGCGACGTCGCTACCGAAGACCTTGGCGAGCTCGGCGGCGCTGACCGAGGTGTCTTCGACCACGTCGTGCAAGAGCGCGCACTGGATCGCCAGGTCCGGCCGCGCGACCCCAACGCCGAGCTGGGCGCGCACGCTGATCGCGTTGGCGACCTCCATCGCGACGGCGCCGACATGCACGAGATACGGCAGCCCGGTGCCCAGCTCGTGCTGTCCCCGGTGAGCCTCGGCGGCGAACCGCCACGCGGTGAGCCAGGCATCGGGTGACCACAGTGACATGCCCCATCATGCCTCGCGGTCGCGCGGGGGGATACCCCTAAACCGCGCTGACCGGGGGGCAGGATCAACCGTTTTGGCGCGGCGCAAGAACATCATCAGCGCGAGACGAGTCTATTTTGTATGCCCCGCCATCTGTTGTTGTCGTCGCTGGTCCTCACCTGTGGACTGAGCCTTGGATGCTCGGTCACGATGACAACCTCCGCGGCGGGCCACCCGACCCGCTCCGTCCAATCCAGCAGCCGCCTGAGCTCTAGCTCCGGCGGCTGTTGCTGTTCGAGCCGGCCGTCGAGCACGCGGCCCAACACCTCGGGCCCGACCGGCGACCGCGGCGGCCCCCGGCCCAGCAGCAGCCCCAAGCCAACGCCGAAGCCGACCCCACCGAGCGCGCGGCCGATCCCCAAGCCGCCGCGTCCCAAGCCCCAGATTCAGTAGCGCAGACGGGCTCAGGCTGGCGCGCTCTGGGGCCCGCGAACCAGCCGACCGGGGAGCTTACCCGTGGGCTCGTTGGCCTGGCGAATGATCTGACCCGACACGATCGTGTGGGTGATGCCCTCAGCCCGCTGCACGAAGCGGCGACCGTCGGCTGGGAGATCGTAGATCATCTCGGGCGCGTGCAGCTTCATCGCGTCGAAGTCGATCACGTTGAGATCGGCCTTGTAGCCAATCGCGATGCGCCCGCGATCGTCGAGACCATAGAAGCTGGCCGTGTCCGACGACAGGGTCTTGACGATGAACTCGAGCGGCAGCTTGTCACCGCGGGTCCGGTCGCGGACCCAGTGGGTGAGCATGAAGGTCTGGATGCTCGCGTCACAGATCGCGCCACAGTGGGCCCCACCGTCGCCCAGGCCAAGCCGCGTGCGCGGGTGTTGCAGCAGCGTGCGCAGGGCGTCGAGGTTGTTGTGCGCGTAGTTGAAGATCGGAAAATAGACGATGCCGCGCCCGTCGTTCTCCATCATCCAGTCCCAGACCACGCCCGGCGCGACGTCGCCCTTGCGCGCGGCCACGGCGGTCGCCGACTGCTCGGGATCGGGCTCGTAGTTGGGCACCTCGCCCAGCCGGTACATCTTGTGAAAGCTCGAGATGATGTAGTCCTCGAATTCACCGAACGAGAACGGCTTCTCGTTGACGACCCGGTCGCGCGTCGCCTGGTCGCGCAGCCGCGGCAGCCGCTCGGCGAACGGTAGCCCATGCAGCGGCATGTACGTGGGGTAGGGCATGAACGGCACGGCGGTGCCCGCCCAGGTCATCAAGATCCCGTTGGGGCGACCGGCGACCTGGGCCCAGATCGGCAGGTCGTCCCTCTCGGCCTCGTCGAGCAGGCCGAGCATCTGCTTCCAGAGATCGGGCTTTTGATCGGTCTGCAGCAGGTTGAAGCTGACCGAGCAGCCGGCCTCTTGCGCGAGCCGACGCATCCACGGGTACTCCTCGACCATGTCGACGTGGTTGCCGGTCATCTGGAACATCACGCCGCCGCCATCGGCGACCGCGCGGCCCATGGCGAATAGCTCGCGCTCGTCGGCGAAGGTGCCGGGCACGTACTCACCGTCCATGCCCTTGTGGATCGGCGTGCGCGAGGTCGAGAACCCCAGCGCGCCGGCCTCGGTGCCCTCGCGGACGATCTTGGCCATCGCCGCCAGGTCTTCGTCGGTCGCGGCCTCGTGCTTGGCCCCGCGGCGGCCCATCACGTAGGCCCGCAGCGCGCCGTGGGGGACCTGCGCGCAGATGTCGATTGCCCGCGGCTTGCTGTCGATCGCGTCGAGGTACTCGGGGAAGCTCTCCCACGCCCAGATCATGCCCTCGGTCATGGCGGCGCCGGGGATGTCCTCCACGCCCTCCATCAGGCTGATCAACCACTTGCGCTGATCCGGCGCGGCCGGGGCGAACCCGACCCCGCAGTTGCCCATGACCACCGTCGTGACCCCGTGCCAGCTCGACGGCGTGACCTGGGGATCCCAGGTCACCTGGGCATCGTAGTGGGTGTGGACGTCGACGAAGCCCGGCGTGACCAGCTTGCCGGTCGCGTCGATCTCTTCGCGTCCGGGCGGGAGATCGGGATCGATCGCAACGATCTTGGCGTCACGAATGCCAACGTCAGCGCGGCGCCGAGCGGCACCGGTGCCGTCGACGACGGTGCCACCACGGATCACGAGGTCGAAGCTAGGGGCTTCCATTCGCCGCAGGCTATCACGGTCTGGCCCGCGCTCGGCCCGGACGCGGGCCGGAGTTTGCCGCGGCCGCTCACGGCAGGCAGTTGGTCTGCCAGGTCTCCCCGCGGCCGACCGCGAGGTTGATCGGGATCACCAAGGTCGCCACGGGCAAGAAGCCCTCGCAGACCGCGGGAAACGGCCCAATGTGGACGTCCTGGTCGCCGAGCAGGCCCGGCTCGACCACCTCGATCGAGTAGTTGATCGCCGAGTCCACGGCCATCTCGATCTGGTCGACGCAGCCGTTGAGGGCGTCGATGTTCTCGGGGATCGAGTTGTCTTCGGACACCCCGCAGGCGCCAAGGATCTGGTCGACCACGCCCTGCCATTGATCGCCCAGGATGATGAACAGGTTGAAGGCTGGATCGCTGTTGAAGTTCGACCCGTAGGCCCAGGTGTCGTAGCCAGGAACCGCAAACCCGACGCTGGCGCTGGCGCTGAACAGCTCGATGACCGGCCCGTTGGGGTTGGGCGGCAGCAGGTAGTCGATCAGGTCCGACAAGATCAGGTTGTTGATGCTCTTGTCGAGCTGCTTGATCGCGTCGCCGTACCAGTCGTTGATCAGCCGGACCCGAATGTAGCTCTGGTTGAACATGCCGAGCGTGAGCCCGATCAGGCCAAACCTCGACGTGATGAAGGGATCCGGCGGCGCGATGCCAAACAGGCCGTCGGCCTCGGCCTGGGCCCGGGCGATCACATACTCGTTGATCGCCAGCAGGGCGGGGGACATGTGGTCGCGGATCGACGCGGCCAGGGTCTGCCGGTTGGCGAGCAAGCCGTGGGTCGTGGGCTCGAGCGCCATCGCGGCCGTGAGGGCGGCGTCCAGCGTGACGCCTGCGGCCTCGAGCGCGGCGAGATCGGCCTCGGACGGCTCGACCTGGGGATCGAAGCCGGCGTAGGTCATGGTGAGCTCGTCGAGCGCAGCGTTGACCTGCGCGAGCGCGCCCGTGAGCGCCGCGTCGTCGGCGTTGGCCAAGATCCCGGCGTCGTCGAGGGCGGCGTCGCTGGGATAGCCGCCTGGCAGCGGGACCAAGACGTCGTCGAGCCCAGCGAGATCGAGGTTGGGATCGGCGAGCGCGGCTCCTGCCGTGGCCAGGGTCGTGATCGCGTCGATGAGGAGCTGGTCGTCGCCACCGTCGGCGGCGAGCACCGCCGCGAGGCTCGAGCCGCTGGTGCCCAGCGCCGCCCCGACGTCAGCGAGGCGCGAGTCGATCGCGTCATTGAGGACCGCGAGCTCGTGCTCGCTCGACAGCTCCTGGCTGTCGACCTGCGTGCTGCACTCGATCGTCCAGGTCCCGAAGCTCTCGAACGCCCAGCTGTTGCCGCTGTCGACCACGCCGTCGACGGGGGACACGGTGTACTCGAACGCGGGCTGGACCGCCGCCGGGAGCCCGTTCTCGAACAGCATGCACGCGGCCGTCAGCTCACCGTCGTTGTTGGCCTCGCGGATGACGTTGCTGTTGAGGAGCAGGTCGACGCGCATGCCAACGCCCGGATCGCCGTCGCCGTCGCCGGTTGGGTCGCCATCGCCATCACCGGTCGGGTCGCCGTCGCCATCGCCGGTCGGGTCGCCATCGCCATCACCGGTTGGGTCGCCATCGCCATCACCGGTTGGGTCGCCATCGCCATCGCCATCGCCGTCGCCCGTCTCGCCAGCATCGTCGAGCGCACCGTCACCGCCACCGTCGTCGGCGCAGGCGAGCGGGCCAAGCAGGGACAGGGGCAGGGCGAGACACAGACGAAGCGAGCGCAACATGGGGCGCAGGCTCGCATGCCTACCGCTCGACGACCGTGGGCTAGCCAACGCTTTGCGCCAAAAACAGATGGGTATCGACCCGGCCGTGGCGTCTGGTCTGATAGACTCCGCGCGCGTGATCGAGCCGTCCGAGCCCTCTGACGCACCGCCGGACGTCGCCGGCTCGCTGCTCGCCGAGCTCGCCGCTGGCGGTGATCTCGTCGACGAAGGCGGGTTCTCGATCGACGCTGGCAAGGCGCTCGACAAGCTGCGTGGGTTCGCGCTGGCCGACCCGCATGCGTACGTGTTGCTGCTGATCGAGGCCGCGGTGCTCGGTGGCGCGGACCCGATCGAGATCGAGCTGGGGGCCGGCGTCGTCAGCATCGAGCTCGGGCCGATCGAGTTCAGCCGCGAGGAGCTCGAGCAGCTGTTCGCGGCGGTGTTCATCGATCTGTCCGACGCCGATCCGGTCGAGCGTCGCCGCCGACGGGCCCTGCAGAAGCTCGCGTTCGCCTGCAACGCCGCGCTCAGCCTGGAGCCCAAGCAGATCGAGATCGAGTCGGGTGGCCAGGGCAGCGAGGGCCTGCACGTGCGCCTGTCACCCGAGCAGAAGCTCGGCGAGCTCGAGTCGCGCAAGCTGGTCGCGGGCGCGCGGGTGCGTGTGCATCACGGCGCGATCGCCAGCCTCGCTCAGGTTCAGTCGCCCGAGGAGGCGTTGATCCGCTCGCACTGCGCCTACTCGCCGGCGGCGATCTTCATCGGCGACGAGCGGATCAGCCAGGGACTGCGCTTCGCCCTGCACGTGCAGCTCGTGCCCGACGAGCTGCGCTTCTCACCCCAGGTTCGCAAGCGGACCAGGATCACCCTCGATGGTGCGCCGATCGGCCTCGCGGGCCTGCGCTACTCCGGCAACCAGCCCGCGGTGGTCTCGATCCTGACCAACGGCGTGCTCGCCGAGCGGTTCGAGCTTGGCAGCGCGTCGCGCCGGGCGGCGCCCGACTTCGGGGCGATCGTCGACGTCGATCTCCCCAAGGATCTCGGTCAGGCCAAGCTGCTGCGCGGGCCCGAGTTCACCCGCGTGCTCGATGCGATCTGGGCGGTCCACGACAAGATCGCCCCCGCGAAATTTGGTGACGCGACCGGCGTGGCCAGCGACCAGCCGGCCGAGCGCAGTCACGAAGGGATCTACCTGCCGATGTTGATCCTGGGTATCGGTACCGTGCTGACGATGTTCGGGTTCGGGAGCGGGGGTTGGTTGATGACGCTCGGGCTCGCAACCGCGGCGCTCGGCGTGGTGATCTTGTTGTTCCGCATACCACGGAATTAGTGACGCGATGAGTGACACAAACAAAGCTTTGGCCGCGCTGGTTGGCCAGGCCCTCACCCGCACGCGGGCGATCCTCAAGGGCGCGCGCACCAACTTCTTCTGGGATCCCGACTCGCACCAGAACATCCCGCTCGAGCTGCAGCGCTGGGCAGCCGAGCGCCCCCACGATCGCTTCTTGAGCTTCGAGGGTCGCGAGTGGACGATTGGGTCGTTCGACGCCGAGGTCAACCGTCACGCCCGAGCGTGGCGCGAGCTCGGCCTGGCGCGCGGGCAGGTCGTCGCGTTGCTGCTCGATAATCGGCCGGCGTTCCTGTTTCACTTCTACGCGCTGGCCAAGCTCGGAGTCGTCGCCTCGCTGATCAACCCCGCGCTCTCGGGGCCCGCCCTGCATCACGCGCTGACGGTCTGCGAGCCCGCGGCGATCTTGCTGGGCGACGCGCAGCTGCCGGCCGTGCGCGAGCTCGTGGACCAGCCAGGCGACGCGGCGCTGCCGGTCGTCGATGCCCGGGTGCTGGTCGACGTCGAGGGTGACCGCCCCGAGCTCGACTGCGCCCCGTTCTCGGCCTGGAACCCGCGGGTGTCGGGGGTCGTGCCGCTCGCGCTCGGCGAGGCCGAGCTCCAGCAGCTGCACGGGGTGGTCGCCTACATTTATACGAGCGGCACCACGGGCCTGCCCAAGCCCGCGGTCGTCAAGCATCACCGGCTGCGCCGCGGTGGCGACGTGTTCGGCGGCCTCGCGCGCCTGACCACCAGTGACTGCGTGTACTGCTGCCTGCCGCTGTGCCACGCCAGCGGGACCGCGATCGCCGTACCCATGGCGATCTCCGCCCGGGCCCGGCTCACGCTCGCGCGCAAATTCTCCGCGAGTCGGTTCTGGACCGAGTGCCGGGCCGCCAACGCGACCGTGTGCATCTATATAGGTGAGCTGTGCCGGTACCTGTGCAACACGCCGCCCGGTCCCGACGACCGCGCCCACTCGGTCCGCTGCTTCGTCGGCAACGGCCTGCGCCCGGACATCTGGGACGGGTTTTGCGAGCGCTTCGGGATCGAGCGCGTCGGCGAGTTTTATGCCGCGACGGAGGGCAACGCCGAGACCGCCAACTTCCTCAACCGCAGCGGCACCGTCGGCCCGATGCTGCCGTGGAAGATGGCGCTGGCCCGCTGGGATGGCGAGCGCGGCCAGATCTGGCGGGGCGCCGATGGCTTCGCCGTCAAGGTTGGCGCGGGCGAGCCCGGGGTGTTGCTCGGCAAGATCGACGCCCGCAACCCCTACGCTGGCTACACCGATCAGACCGCCAGCCAGCGCAAGGTCCTCACCGATCTGTTCGCGCCCGGCGACGCGTGGTTCGACACCGGTGATCTGCTCTCGCGCGACCGCATGTGGCACCTGCACTTCGTCGATCGGCTCGGCGACACGTTTCGTTGGAAGGGCGAGAACGTGTCGACCCAGGAGGTCGCGCAGGTCCTCGACACCTGCGAGGGCGTGCTCGAGGCCAATGTCTATGGCGTGCAGATCCCCAACAGTGACGGCCGCGCGGGCATGGCCGCGATCGTGGTCACGCCCGAGTTCTCGCCCGAGCGACTGTTCGCCCACGTCAGCGCCGAGCTCCCTGCCTACGCGGCGCCGCGGTTGTTGCGGGTGGTCGAGTGCCTGAGCACGACCGGCACCTTCAAGCACACCAAGGTCGAGCTGCGCGACGAGGGCTGGGACCTCGACCGCGTCCGCGACCTGCTGCTCCTGCGTGACAGCGCCGCCCAGACCTACGTCGAGCTCACGCCCGAGCGGGCGCAGGCGCTGCGCGACGGTAGCTGGCCGGTCTGACAGGCCAGCCTGACCCGCGGCCACGGCGTATCCTACATGTAGGATAGGGTGCGATACACCCGATCACACTGATCAAAAATCTCGGTTTTTTTGCCAGCGGATCAAGCCCTGGGTAGAGCGGTGTCACCGACCACTCCCCCGCGAGCCGCGGGCCAACCCGGGACTGCGATCCCACCAGAGGAATTATCAAAATGGCTCACTTCGAACTCGAGGACGCCTTCAACGACCAGGCCAAGATCAAGGTGATCGGCGTGGGTGGGGCCGGTGGAAACGCCGTCAACACCATGATCGCCGCCAAGGTCCCAGGCGTCGAATTTATCGCTGCGAACACCGACGTGCAGGCGCTCGAGCGCAACCTGGCGCCGCTGACCATGCAGCTCGGCCGCCGCGTCACCCGCGGCCTCGGTGCGGGCGCGAGCCCAGAGCGCGGCCGCGAGGCGGCGCTCGAGAGCGTCAACGAGATCGGCGAGATGCTCGAGGGCGCGGACATGGTGTTCGTGACCGCGGGCATGGGCGGCGGGACCGGGACCGGCGCCGCGCCGATCATCGCCCAAGTCGCCCGGGAGTGCGGGGCCCTGACGGTGGGTGTCGTCACCAAGCCGTTCTCGTTCGAGGGCAAGCGGCGCATGAAATTCGCCCAGATGGGGATCGAGCGGCTCGAGCAGGCCGTCGACACCCTGATCACGATCCCCAACGATCGCTTGCTGCACGTCACCTCGGCCAACACCAGCTTGATGGACGCGTTCGCGCTGGCCGACGAGGTCTTGCAGCACGCGACCCAGGGCGTGTCCGATCTGATCACGGTGCCCGGCATCATCAACGTCGACTTCGCCGACGTGCGCACGATCATGGCCAGCCAGGGTCGCGCGTTGATGGGCATGGGTGTCGCGGGTGACGAAGGCCGGGCCGTGGCCGCGGCGCAGCAGGCGATCAACAGCCCGCTGCTCGAGGACGTCACGATCCAGGGCGCCAAGGGCATCCTGATGAACATCACCTCCGGGCCCAACCTGCGCCTGCACGAGGTCGAAGAGGCCGCGTCGCTGATCATGGAAGCGGCCCACGAGGACTGCAACATCATCTTTGGTGCGGTCGTCGATCCGAACATGGGCGAGACCTTGCGGATCACCGTGATCGCGACCGGCTTCGATCAGCACGAGCCCGAGGAAGAGGTGCTCGGCAACGCGATCGCGGCCCACGTGCATCGCGTGCGTCGGCAGTCGCAGCAGATCCCGATGCCCGGCATGGGCCCGGTTGTCGGCATGGGCGGCATGCCGCAGCAGCCCCCGCAGGTGTTCAGCGGGACCTTGCAGCGCAAGGCCAAGCCGTCCTCGCCCAAGCGGCGCGAGCCGGCCCCGGCGCCGAGCGTCAACCCGATGTACGCCAGCGCCAGCCAGTCGCAGGCACGGATCCCCGCTCCGCCCGCGCCACCGGTGCAGGCCCAAGAGTCGGGCGGCTACCCGCGCAACCCCGCGGTCAGCGGTGGCTGGAGTCGCGGCGAGGCAGCGGCCGCCGATCCACGCGAAGTCCCGGCGTTCCTGCGCCGACGCAGCGAGACCGATGGCGGCGGCTACGTCCGCTAGCGAGTCCGCTAGGGACGCGAAGCTCTAGAAGAATTTACCTCGCAGGGCACTGCGAGCTCTCAGGGAACGGTCGGAAGGGAGCGGACCAATGATGGTCCGCTCCCGCTTTTCGTCGCTCTCATCCACGCCAATTCAACGTCGCGCTAGAATTGAAAAACGACCCTCCAGGGAGGGTCGTTTGGTTCACGCTTGCGCGTGCGGGCGCCTACAGATCGTAGGGGCGGACGGTGCCGCGCTTGTTGCTCTCGGCGCGCTTGATCGCGGCCTCGAGCATCTCGTGCACCTTCTCGGACACGGCCTGGACGAGCTCACCGTCGCTGCGATAGCCAGCGGCACGGACGACGTCCTTGACCTTGCTACCGACGACGACGATCTCGCGGGCCTTCTTGGTTTTTGCGGTCTTCTTCTTGGCTGCCATGTTCTTGTCTCCTGGAGGTATCGTTGGGAACGGGATTCGGAAAGTGGGCTGTAGGTGCCCGATCTCGCGGGTTTGTGAGCGAGAACGCGGACATTGTATGGGAGATGGATCCGCTGACAACACGAAAATTGCCCAAATTCGGACAAATTTGACGGTTTTTGAGCACGCGACGGGAGGCAATTCCCGAAATTCGGCAGATCTCGGGCACTGGCGAACCGGTGGTGAGGCCCGCGTCGGTCGCTGTCACTGCGCACGCAAACAGGCGATCTGAGCCACCAGAGCACCCACGCGCCGGTTTTTTGGGAAATCCCGGAGACACGGCTATCGCAGACGAGCGGCCGATCCGACCTCCCCAAAGAGGATCCCTGGCCGCGCAGAGAGATCCCGTGACGACCCCGATCCGATCCCGCCAGCGCACCAAGCAGCCCGCCGCCGCACGTCGGCCGGTGCCGCGAGCACGAGCCGGAGCCCAGGGCCGCACCCAGCAGCGCGGGCGCAACAGCAAGCGTAAACCGGCGCGAAACGGGGCTAGCGAGGCAATTGCGCCCGAGAAGCGCGTCGCCAGCGGGAGGCTCTCGAGTCGGCTGCGGGCGGTTCGACCCGCGCTCGCCAAGCTGTTCGCGCGCCGCGAGGGCACCCGCGCGACCACGAGTTCACCGCGTGCCGAGCCCAAGCATCGCGAGCCACGAGAGTGGCCGCGGCGGCTGGGCAAGGTCGCGCTCAAGCTCGGCGCGACCGTAGCCGTGGCCTGGGGCTTGCTGATCGCGGGCCGCGAGGTCTACGAGTACGCGACCACGTCGACCCGGTTCGAGGTCCAGCACATCATCTATGACCGCTCGCCGCACGTCGACGACGACCAGCTGCGCGAATTGCTGGCGATCGAGCCGGGCACCAACATCCTCGCGTGTGACCTCGCCGAGCTGAGCGAGCGCGTCGCGGCGCACCCGTGGGTGGCGATGGCGACCGTGACCCGCAACCTGCCCGACACCCTGGGCATCGAGGTCGTCGAGCACGAGCCCGCCGCGATCGTGCTCGCGGGTCGGTTCTACCTGGTCAACGGCGAGGGCCAGCCGTTCAAGGTCGTCGAGCGAGGCGAGCGCTCCGAGCTGCCGATCATCACGGGGGTCGAGCGCAGCGCGCTGGCCGAGGCCGATGGTCAGGCGATCCCCCAGCTGGTCACCGCGCTCGACGTCATTCGTGTGTATCAGAGCAAGCAGCGTCCGCGGCTCGGTGAGCTGCACCTCGACGACGACGGATCGCTGACGCTCTACACCGCCGAGGCCGGCACCCAGCTGCGTCTGGGTCGGACCGATTTCGAGACCCGGCTCGGTCGCTGGGACGCGCTGCGGGCCGCGCTTGGCGACCGCGCGGATCATCTGGCGGTCGTCCACCTCGACAATGAGAGCAAGCCGGATCGGCGTGATCGCGTGGTCGCGCGGTTTGCCACCGAGCACGACGAGGCCGTGCTGCTGGCCCAGGCCGCGAGCGCGCTGGAGTCGGACGACGAGGCTCGAGAACCCACTGCGAAACCGGCCGCGGATCTGACCCCGGCCGAGCGTCGCGCCCAGCGACGCAACCGCATCCCCAGCTACGAGTAACGAGAAGCGGAAGAGGACTGAAGTAATGGCGCAAGTCGGAGAAGTGATCGTCGGACTCGACATCGGGACCACCAAGGTCGCCGCCGTGATCGGTGAGGTGACCTCGTCTGGGATCGACGTCATCGGCGTCGGGACCAGCCCTTCCGAGGGGCTGCGCCAAGGCGTCGTGGTCAACATCGAGGCCACCACCAACAGCATCGCCGCCGCGATCCAGGAGGCCGAGCAGATGGCCGCCGTCGATGTGCAGTCGGTCTATGTCGGGATCGCGGGCGGTCACATCCGCGGGTTCACCAGCCTCGGCCAGGTCAGCATGCGCAACCGCGAGGTCACCGAGGCCGACGTCGCGCGCGTGATCGATCAGGCCAAGGCCGTCAACATCCCGCTCGATCGCCAGATCATTCACACGCTCCCGCTCGAGTACATGATCGACGGTCAGGGCCAGATCCGCGATCCGATCGGCATGAGCGGGGTCCGCATGGAGGTCCGCGCGCACATCATCACCGCCGCGGTGACCTCGGTTCAGAACATCGTGAAGTGCTGCAACCGCGCGGGCCTCGACGTCGTCGAGGTCGTGCTCGAGCCGGTCGCCTCGGCCAACGCGGTGCTGCATGACGACGAGCGCGACCTCGGCGTGGTGCTGGTCGACATGGGCGGCGGCACCACCGACCTGGCGATCTACTCCGAGGGCTCGAACGTCTACACCTCGGTGATCGTGATGGGCGGCCACCGCGTGACCCAGGACATCGCCCACGGACTGCGGACCTCGGTCAACGAGTCCGAGCACATCAAGCGGCAGCACGGCTGCGCGCTCGTGTCTCTGCTCGCGCAAGACGAGATCATTCAGGTGCCCGGCGTCGGGCCGCGGCCGCCGCGGGAGTTCCATCGTCGGTTCTTGTCCGAGATCATCGAGCCGCGCGTCGAGGAGATCCTCGAGCTCGCGCGCCAGGAATTGCTGACCTCGGGGTTCATGGAGCTGGCCGCCTCTGGCGTGGTGTTGACTGGCGGCGCCGCGCAGATGGTCGGGATGACCGAGATCGCCGAGGACATCTTTCAGATGCCCGTGCGGCGCGGGACGCCGGTCTACGCGGACGGCAACGGCCGTGAGATCGGGCTGACTGAGGGTGGATTTGCGAGCGTGATCCAGGATCCGAAGTTTGCGACCGGGGTTGGGTTGGTGCTGTACGGGGCGCGCAACGAGCCGGTCGAGATGCATTTTGACTCGGCGCCGGTTCGGCATGGGGATCCGGGGCGATCCGGGCTTGGACGGTTTGTCGAGCGGGTCCGCGGGATGTTCTGAGCGGGCCGCTAACGCTAGAGCCCGCGAGGGCTCTTCTCGTGGAACTTCGAGTCGAGTTTTTGTCAGCCAGCCACGCGGCCGGTGTCCCGGAGCCTATCACCTCCTCATCCACCGGTCGACGGCCTCGCGTAGGCGGGTCAGAGCCGGAGGATTGTCGTCGTTGGCGGCGGCTGGGGCGAGCACGTACTTGGTACTTTCACGCTCGTGCAATCTGGGGGTCAATGTGGTGACCGAGCAAGCACAGCCCTGGTTCTTTTGGTTGAGTTGGTGCGATGAGCCTACAGCCCCGTGGACCAATATCCGATTGCCGCCAGGTGACACGGAAATACTCGCGATGATGCAACCAGCAATTCTCGAGAGTTGGACGCCCCGGACACGCTTCGGAGCTTGGGTATACGGAAGCCGCACTCGTCGATTTCGCACAGAACAAGCCCTCCGAGGGCGCTTCCATCGCCTGGTAGACTTTGCGGTAGTCCAAGCGGTTCACGCGGCATTTTCCAGCCTCGGCGAAGAAACGAGGGGTAGCACGATGCTCATTCCGATGGAATGCGACGGCACACTTCCGCTAAGTCGAGCAGAAATCGATATGTTGGAGGAGCGAATCCGCAGGTGCCCTGAGGCGGCCGAATCATATATCACCAAGATCGTGATAGATATGGATTTTGTCCTGACGCTCTGCCGCCGGCCGTTCCCGGATTCTGGCGCTGAGGCATGCACATAGGCCCTCATGTTCCCTGACGATGTGTCGTTCTGGGACCGATTTTTCTGATGAGGGCTCCACTAATATTTCTTGGGCCGTACGGTCCGGCCGACCTACACGTCTTCCAGAGCGCGGAGGAGGCGATGAGCTACGCCGAGGCGGCAGACGTCCTCTCGGGAGAATACGGCGTTCACGGTTGGGATGCAGACGGGAAGCCAGTGGCCCTGGTGACGAAACCGTCCGAGAAACAGCCTGGTATGATCGGCAAATTACTTGGGCTGCAACAGAGGCTCGAGGTCGAGGTGCGGGAACTCGAGAGACCGACGGAGCCCGAAATACTGCGCAAGGCGTTGACTGGTCGCCTCGCAGGGCTGAAACCGGAATTCGTCGATGGAGCCGAGAGTATGGTCTTAGACGACTTGATCAGCTTGGTTTGTGAATCGATTGATTATCGTCTCGAGCAAGTTCGGTCGCTGAGGCCGTGGCGCAAGACGCGGCGGTAGCTGCGGTTGTCAAACACCAGCCTGTCGGTCGCGCGGTGCCCCGGCAGGCTGCTGAAACGTCAACCCTCAACTCTGCTACGAAACGAGGAATGTCACACAACTTGAATCTCGCGGGACCCTTGGGGGCTGCGAGCCTAGGCCTCCCAGATCACCTTGGCCCCAGCCGCGTACCATCCGTCACGCTTGCTCCCATACATCTCCTCGAGCACCCCCCGCTTGATCTTCATTGTCGGGGTCAGCTGCTCGCCCTCGATCGTCCAGCGATCTTTGGCGACGACCAAGAACCCCAGTCGCTCGAACTCCTCGATCTTCGCGTTCGTCGCATCCAGGAGGCCCTCGAGCTCGGCCGTGATCCGCTGCTTCACGCCCGGCCGCTCGAGCTTGGGTAGCAATTCCTCGCTGAGCTGCAATACAGCGTGGGTCTTCGGCATCCCCGATCCGGCGACGAGCGAGAGCTCGACGTTTGGGTCGTTGTTCAAGATGTTCTCGATCGGCGCAGGCGCGACATACTTGCCCTTGCTGGTCTTGAACAGCTCCTTGAGCCGCCCGGTGATCCGGAGTCGCTGCTGCGCATCGATGACCCCGAGATCACCGGTCTTCAGGAATCCGTCCGGGGTGAACGCCTCGCGAGTCAGGGCCTCTTGCTTGTAATAGCCAAGCATGGTTCCCGGGCTCTTGACCAGGATCTCGCCCGCCTCCGACAGCTTGCACTCGACGTCCGGGTACGCGTTTCCAATGTACCCGGGCCGCCCGAGGCCGGGCCGGGTGAGGTGCGAGTAGCTGAAGTTCTCGCTCATGCCATAGCCCTCGAGCAGCTCCAACCCCAGATCGCGGTACCACTGGAGCAGCTCGGCGGGGATCGGGGCTGAGCCGCTGCCCGCGAAGCGCACGTGCCCGAGCCCGAGGCCGGCGAGGATCTTCTTTTTGATGATCCCGCGAATGATCGGGATCTTGAGCAATCGATCCAGCTTCGGCTTGGGCAGCTGGGCATACACGCCGAGCTGAAACTTGAGCCACAGGCGCGGGACCGAGAGAAACACGGTCGGCCGGGCGCGGTTGAGATCGGTCATGAAGGTGTCGAGCGAGTCCGCGAAGAACAGGTGGGAGCCGGCGTACAAGGAGACGCAGCCCGACAGCCAGCGGTCCATGGCGTGGGCGAGGGGCAGGTACGAGATCTGGCGCTCGCGCTCGTTGATCCCGAGCTGGGCGACGATGCCCTTGGTCGGGATCGAGATGGTGCGGAAGCTGTGCACGACGCCCTTCGGCGTCCCGGTGCTGCCCGAGGTGTAGATGATCAACGACTCGTCGTCGGCCGCGCGGGTTCGCTTGTCCGCGACCGGCTCGGCGCTCGCAACGATGTCGTCCCAGCTTCGATAGGCTGTGTCTGGCGCGAGCGGCAACGCGACGCAGGGCAGGCCAGCGGGCACGCCTCGCTCGAGCTCGTCCCAGGTGTCGAGCTTGCCGACGAACAGCAGCTTCGCGTCGCTGTGCTCGAGGATGTAGTTGGCGGTGCCCGAGCTGAGCGTTGGATACAGCGCGACCGTGACGTGCCCGGCCATCCAGATCGCCAGCTCGGCGATGATGAAGTGGGCGCAATTCTTCGAGACGATGGCGATCTTCGACTGGGGCTCGAAGCCCAGCGAGTCGAGATACGCGGCCATTCGGGCGGCCTCGTCGAACACCTCAGCGAAGCTGTAGTCGACGACCTCGCCGCCCGCGACGGGCTGGGTCAGGTAGATGTCGCCGCCGCGCGCCTCGACGTGGTGATAGAAGCGCTGCAGCAGCAGGTCGGCGTCGATCGAGCTGGACATCTGGTGTGGATCGTACCCGCCGCGAGTCGGGGGTGGTGGCCGCTTCGATTGCGCGCACTGCCGCGCGCCGGAGCGGCGTCCTGGGTCTGTCACAGTTCCCCATATGAACGATGTTCGGAGCGTTGGATGTGCCGATTGCGCCGATTGCGCGGCGTCGCCCGGATTGGGGTATCCAACATGAACGCATGGGGGCAGGCCAGCAGCGGCGTCGATCTACGCAACTACACGGACAGCACTCTGCTGCCCCGAGAGCCACGCGATCACCCAGGACGGGCTCTCGTGGGGGTCGGACTTCTCGAGCAGCTCGGGGTTTGGGGCGGAGTACCTGTGCTCGAACTGAGCGCGCCGCCGTCGTACCCATAGCGAAACGACCCCCACGGACGCCTCGGCTGTCCGCGGGGGGCGACGTACATGGGCCGGCTAGCGGACCCAGATGGTCCAGCGAGACCGGGCGTTGTTCTGCGAGTTGTTGCAGCAGGTCGTGGACTGGTTGAGCGTGGCCGCCAACCCACCGCCGCAGCTACGGCACCACGCCGAAGGTGGGGCGTTCACGTTGCCGTAGGATGCGTAGCTCGAGTAGGTCGACGGGAAGTGCATCTCCGTCTGTTGGTTCTGTGACCAGCTGCCGTTGCTGGAGGTGCTCGTGTAGTGCGTGCCGTAGTGGCAGACGCCGCCGTTGCAGTTGCCCCACCCGAGCGTCGCGGCGCACTGGTAGGCCAGATCGCCGTCGGGCGCAGGTCCGACCAGCTTGGCGTAGGTCACCGACACGGAGTCCTGGTTACACACCTTGCTCCACGCCATGGCGTTGGGCTTGGCGACCTTGATCGCCGAGTCGTAGTCGCCGATCACACAGTTCGCGCAGTTGGCGTTCTCCTTGTCGGCGAACACGAAGTCGCTTGCGTTGGCCCAGAACAGATCGATGTCGAACTGCCAGTTGGTCGCGCGCGGGAGATCGGGCACGCCGAGGGTCGCGTCCAGATCGGGCTGACCGGTGTTGTCGGAGTCGACCACGCGGTTGAGGATCAACGTCCAGCCGCCGCCGTCGGTCGTCATGTCACAGAAGACCTGGAAGGGGTTCGCGCCGCCGTTGCCGTCGGGGTCGATCATGTACAGGCCATCGCTGGCGTTTTGGTCCTGGGCGAGGATGTCCTTGCAGCTGGCGGTGAGCTCGGAGGTGCAGTCGGACGCGCAGCCGTCGTTGTTGTCGAGGTTGCCGTCGTCGCACTCTTCGTTCCCGGCCCACACGAAGCCGTCGCCGCAGACCGGGCCCACGCACATGCCGACGCAGTCGTCGGTGTCGTCCATGTTGCCGTCGTCGCACTCCTCGTTGTTCTCCCACACGAAGCTGTCGCCGCACGTGGCCAGCTCGCAGGTGTCGAGGCAGTCGTCGGTGTTCTCGCCGTTGCCGTCGTCGCAGGCCTCGTTGTCGAGCCACACGAAGCCGTCGCCGCAGGCAGCGGGCTGACACGTCGACGGGCAGTCGTCGGTGTCGTCCATGTTGGCGTCGTCGCAGCCCTCGCCCATCTGCACCACACCGTCGCCGCAGCCCGCGGGCATGCACGCGTTGGAGCACTCGTCGTCGTCGACGGCGTTGGCGTCGTCGCAGCCCTCGCCGGGGCCGACGTAGCCGTCGCCGCAGGTGGCCGCGAGGCAGCCCTCGACGCAGGCGTCGTCGTTCTCGGCGTTGCCGTCGTCGCACTCTTCGTTGTCTTGCATGATCCCGTCGCCGCAGACCGGGAGCGTGCAGGCGTTGGAGCACGCATCGGTGTCGACGGGGTTGCCGTCGTCGCACTCTTCGCCGGGGTCGACCACGCCGTCGCCACAGCCGCCGCCCGGGTCGCCGTCACCATCGCCGGTTGGATCGCCGTCGCCGTCGCCGTCGCCGGTTGGGTCACCGTCGCCGTCGCCGGTCGGGTCACCGTCGCCGTCGCCGGTCGGGTCACCGTCGCCGTCGCCGGTCGGGTCACCGTCACCATCGCCGGCGGTCTCCGTGGCAGAGGTGCCCGTCTCCGCCACGATGGAGTCATCGCTGGGGCATCCGACGAGGCCGCTGAGCGCAGCGA
>NZ_PVNL01000005.1 GCF_002994635.1 Enhygromyxa salina
ATTCAACCCAACCCCCTCCGCCACCAACAACAGCGACTTCGCGTCAAACACCTCGATCCGCATGACATGCTCGGCCGCCTCCGGCAGCGTGGGCTCGCCACACACCAGCACGTTCGCGCACCAGCTGCTGCCCGCCGCGATCCCATCGACATGCAGCCCATAGAACTCGTACTCCAGCTGGCTGACCGGCACGAAGTACCAGTCGCTCTCCCCCGGGCACAAGAACGCGTCGAGCGACAGGTGCCCGCCGAACCCGTCGACGCTGCCCCACGCGAGCGCCGTGGCGGTCTCGGGCAGCTCGTTGGGCTCGCTGTCATCGTTGTCGAGGCAGCCGGGCGGCCCCTCGTGGTCGACGACGTCCGTGCCTTCGTCATCGGACGTCGGCGCCACGCCACAGGCGAAGCCGAGCGAGAGCAATCCGAGGACCCCTGGCAGCACGCGAGGCACCGTCCTTCACTAGCACCGCGCTCGGGCCCCTCAACCGCCCCGTAGAGCCACGCGCGAGCACACCGGCTCGCCGCGGGGTGCCGTGGAGTTCCAGCGCTCGCCGCTGCTGGCGCGACGACAGCCAGGCGCGGATCGCAAGTCGCCCGCCCCGCCTCAGACACACCAGTTTCTCTACTCGCCGCGGTGGGCTAAGTTCACCCCGCGAACATGGCCGAGACCATCTCTTACAAGCCCACCGACGGCCTCACCTACGATCCGAACGATCCACACTACTGGAACGAGCGCGCCCTCGACAAAGAAGTCACGCGCGTGTTCGAGGTCTGCCACGGCTGCCGCATGTGCTTCAAGTACTGCGACTCGTTCCCCAGCCTGTTCGACCTGCTCGACAACAAGTACGACGGCGACGTCACCCGGCTCAACCGCGCCGACAAGCAGCGGGTCATGGACGAGTGCTTCCAGTGCAAGCTGTGCGAGGTCCAGTGCCCGTACACGCCGCGCGACGGCCACGAGTTTCAGCTCGACTTTCCCAAGCTCGTCCACCGCTACCAGGCCCAGCGGGCCGCCCACGAGGGCCCGACCCTGCGCGACGTGGCGCTGCGTGATCCCGACCAGACCGCCAGCCTCGCCCGCGCGAGCCTGGGCCTCGCCAACAAGATGAACCGGGTCAGCGCGCACCGGTGGTTCATGGAGAAGGTCGTGGGCATCCACCGCGACAAGCAGCTGCCCGATTTCGCGGCGACCACGTTCGACCGCTGGGCGACCCAGACCGGCCGCGCGGGGCAGGTGCCCGGCGGCGAGGTCGTCCTGTTCCAGACCTGCTACGTGCAGCACAACGAGCCGCAGATCGGCAAGGACACGGTCGAGGTGCTCGAGCGCAACGGCGTGGACGTCCGCTGTCAGCGCGACCTGCAGTGCTGCGGCATGCCGGCCTGGGAGCGCGGAGATCTCCACCGTGTCCGGGCCAAGATCCACCACAACGTCGCGCTGCTCGAGCCGCATGTGCAGGCCGGCGCGCAGGTGGTGGCGATCAACCCGACCTGCTCGATGATGCTGCGCCGCGAGTGGCCCGAGCTGGTCGAGCGGGAGCACAGGCAGCGGGTCCAGGCGATCGCCGACGCGGTCCGGGATCCGGGTGAATTTCTGTGGGGTCTGCGCAAGCAGGACCGCTTCAACACCGAATTCGCGTCAAAGCCGGACGTCGAGCGGTTCGCGTACCACGTGCCCTGCCACCTGCGCGCGCAGTCGGTCGGGTTCAAGGGCCGGGATCTGATTCGTAAATTGCTCGCGCTCGAGCCAACCACGGTCATGGAGTGCTGCGGGCACGATGGCACCAACGCGATGAAGGTCGAGGGCTTCGAGTACTCCAAGCGCGTCGGCAAGAAGGCGTTCGAGCAGATGCAGGACCCCAAGACCGAGCTATGGGCGACCGACTGCCCGCTCGCCGCGATTCAGTTCGAGCAGCACGCGGGGGTGCGGCCGATGCACCCGATGACGATCCTTGCTCGCGCGTATCGGGGGGACAGCTTCGCGCCAGAGATCGCGCCCAAGCCCAATGACGGCAAGCGCCGGCTGCCGATCCTGGCGGCCGAGTCACCGAAACCCGCCCCAGACAAAGCCAACAAGGACAACTCATGAAACCCGTATCGCGCGATGAAATCCTCGACTTCGTGACTTACACGGAGCGCCGCGACGAGATCCGCGACGCCGCGCTGGGGGCCAAGCGAGCCCGACGAATCCACGTGGGCGACGAGTTCACGCTGTTGTTCGAGAACCACGAGACGGTGCGCTACCAGATCCAGGAGATGGTCCGGGTCGAGCAGATCGTCAAAGAAGCCGACATTCAGCACGAGATCGACACCTACAACGAGCTGCTGGGCCGCGGGGGACGACTGTGCGCGACTTTGCTCATTGGCATCGCGGACGAGGCCGAGCGCGCGATCAAGCTGCGTGCGTGGATCGGGCTGCTCGACCATCTCTATGCGAAGACCGCGGAGGGCGGCAGGATCACACCCACGTGGGATCCACGCCAAGTCGGGGAAGATCGCCTGAGCTCCGTCCAATACCTGACCTTTGAGTTCGAGGGTCGCGCTCCGGTCGCGCTCGGTATTGATTGGCCCGACCGCAAACTGGTCGTCGAGACCACGCTCGCGGCGCAGCAGGTGGCGGCATTGCAGGCGGATCTCGATCAAGCCGACGCGTGATCTTCGGTCACCCGCGCTGACACATCGTTGCCGGCCAGTTTCGCGCGTGCGCTGCGAGCACGTGAGATCGCGCGAGATCGCATCATCGCGCGGTTGGACCGCTGGGGATCTTTTTGACGATTTTCCAGTACTCTGACCGACATTAAGTGCACCGCGACAGGTCCGCCAGGACACTCGACTCGCGGTGCCATTCAGCGCGCCTGTTGTGCGCGATTCCGCGAATTCGACCGGCCGCCTGGCCGGCCCGGGTCCGCGACAGGTTGGTCATGCCAAGCACTCAATTAGATGCGTCCCGGCTAGTTACGCCCAATGCTGCAGGGCAGTCCCGCCAGCGTGGCGCGACAATGGTCAGCGTGCTGCTGCTGACCGTGTCAATGATGACAATCAGCGTTCTAGTGATTCGCGCCTCCAACCGCGAGCTGTCCCAGGCCAACGCTTCGGTCGCGCGCGAGCGGGCGCTGATGGCCGCGCAGGCCAGCGTCGAGCTGGGCGCTGCGCACCTGCGCCAGGCGATCACTCAGACCAACAACGCCCAGCAAGTCATCAATACCGCGCTGGCCGGCGCCAATGCTTCGGGCGACCAGAGCGCGTGTATGTCGATCTACGACGACTGCATCCCCGGCGGCAGCGGTCAGCCCAACGTCCCTCAATCTGGCCAAAAGAACCGGGCGGTGACGGGAAAGTCGGACTGCGCTGGGCGCCCCTGCATGCGCCAGGGGGCGATCGCGGTGTTGCCCAACCGTCAGGGTGTCCCCGCCGACTGGGTGCAGGTCCCCCTGCGCGACCTGCTCGAGGGCGCCGACGCGGAGGCCCGCGTCTCGCTGTGGGTGCGCAACAACACCGGCGACGCGGTCAACAGCGAGGGCGGCGGCTCGTGGCTGACCGACAGCGACGGCCGCGTGGTCCTCACGGCAATGGCCACGGTCCGCAACACCACCATCACGATCGAGCAAGAGTACGTGCTGGCGCCCGGGAGCGCGGCACAGGCGTGGTCCATGACCACGCCTGACGTCGGCGACGGCGGCGGTCACAACGGTGACAACGTCATGGCTTCGGTCTGTATCGAGAATTTTGCTGGCTACCAGGGTGAGTGAGAACCATGACCACGCGTACGCAACTCGTTCGAACGGGCGCATGGCCGCAGCGGCTCAGCGCCGCGCTGTTTGTCATGTTCGTGGTCGTGGGCCTGCTGGCCCAGCCGCGGGCCAGTGAAGCCCGCCTCGATCCCTTCTATATTGTCACTGGCCAGAGCTTCGGCACCGTCACGCCGCGCGTGCTGTTCGTGCTCGACACCTCGGGCTCGATGGGGTTCGAGCAGCCCTGGCCCGACCAAAAGTGCACCTGGGACGGCTGTGAGAGCGACGGCCCCGGTGAGAGTCGGGTCCACGCTGCGCGCAAGGTGATCAACGAGGTCGTCGCGCACGCGGGCGACTCGGCCGACTTCGCGATGATGAGCTTCGGCATGGCTCGGCCGCCTCAGTCCAGCGAAGATCTCCCCTACGAGTGCTACTCGTGGGACAGCAACAAGTGGTACCGCTTCACGTGGGTCGCCTACGCCAACCAGCCGTGGGGCAACGTGTGGAAGCCGCTCACGAACATCTTCGGCGGTCAGGGCACGTGGATCTTGTGCGGCGACAATCGCCCGTTCCCCTACCTGCGCCACGACGACCTGGGCGGGTTCTCGCTGCCCAACAACAGCAACGAAGCGCTGTCCGACGAGCCGCTGTACAAGACCAAGGCCGACTACAACAAATTCAAGAGCAGCGCCAACTACAGCCGCGACGTTCAGTTTTTCCCGCGCTTCATCGGCCGCCGGGCCAACCTCGATTGTGACGACGAGAAGCAACGGGCGATCGTCACCCAGTCGTGGGGCGACTGGGGCAACACCAACAACACCAAGATCTCCAACATCTGCGGCCGCGACTTCTATTATTGGCCCTACGTCGACGGCAACCCTGGCTATTCCTACTACTCCGGGTATTCGCTCAACGACATGTGGCACGTGGAGTGTGAGGACGACGGCGCCTGCTTCTCCACGAATTCGCAGACCCATCGGCTCGGCGTCAACCGGCGCTACTACAGCGACGGCGCCACGCTCTACGTGCCGTTCTACTCCAAGGCGGTGCTCAATTCCAACGAGGTCGCCGCCGCCGACAAGGGCCCGCTCGACCCCCAAGACGCGGCGGTGATGTTCGACGGGCTGACCTCGGAGAACCACCTTGGCGGCATCGACGTGAGCGGCGGCACGCCCTGGCGCGTGGCGATCGGCAACGTCGACTGGCAGGTCAAGCAGACCCAAAACGGCCTCGAGGCCAAGCCCGCGACGCCCAAGAGCAACGCCGCGTTCTCGCACACGACCGTGGCCTCGTACCTGGCGTTCTTGACCACCGTGGCCAGCGAGGACGTGTGCCGGCCGACCATGGCGATCCTCGTCACGGACGGGCAGCCTGATCCGTGGGCGTCGCAAGGTGGCACCGAGCTCTACAGCCGGCTCGCCAAGCTGCGCAAGGTGCTGGGTGCGAAGGTCTATCTGGTCGGGTTTGGCCAGGGCTCGTGGAACAACCCGCTCGCGTGGGAGCGGATGCACCACATGGCCTGCGCCGCAGCCGGGGCCAACAGCACCTTGGCGCCGTGCAACGGCAGCAACGACTTTGACTGGGACACGTGTCGTGACCCCGAAGATCCCGGGGATGGCTGCGCGTGGCTGGCCGACGACTCCGCCGAGCTCGCGGAGGCCCTCGCCACGATCATCGACGGCGTGATCGAGACCGAGGTTCCAGCCGGCGCCCCAACGGTGGCGACCGAGTTCCAGGCGGCTGATCTAAACGATCCCGACAGCGACACGACGGCGGTTCAGACCACCATCGAGGCCTGGACCCAGACGCCCGCGTGGCGTGGGCACGTGACCCGAGGCGCCTGCACCGACAAAGATCCGGACAACCCGGTCGAGCTCGCTGACTACTGCAAGGACGCCGCCCTGCTCGCAATCGAGACTGACGAGTCCGAGAGCTTCGGCCCCTGCCCGCTCGGACGGGTCTGGGATGCCGGCGAGTGTCTGGCTCAGACCGAGTGGAGCGATCGTCGGCTGTACACCCACGACTTTGACAACAACTTGGTGCGGATCGCCGATGGCGGGGAGCCGACCGACGCGTTTGTGGATCTGGTGCTGACCCTCAACGCCAAGGGCAAGATCAAGCCGGCGCTGACCCAGGGCAACCAGGAGCAGGAGATCGCGGCCATGGTCAACCTGCTGCTCGGTCGCAACGGCCCTGGTGGCTGGAAGCTGCCCGGTCTGCCTCGCTCGGCGCCGCTGCTGATCCGCCGGGTCGCGCGCTACAACAGTCAATTCTTGCCCAGCGTGGGGATCCGCGATCCGCACTGCGCCGGGCGACGCAACGTCGCGGGCGACAACGTGCCGGCCTCGCTGCAGGCGTTCTCGACCGAGGCCTGGTCGCTCGACTCCGGGGGCGGGTTTGGTGAGCACTACGACTACGCAGAGGCCGTGCTGGTCGGCGACGACACCGGGCTCGTCCACGGGTTTCACTACGACAGCGGCAACGAGCTGTTTGGGTTCTTGCCGCTCGCGCTGATCAACAATTCGCGCGTGCTCTCGCTCGGCAAGCCGAGCCAGTTCGGACAGCCCGAGGGCCTCGCCGAGCATGTGTATGGGGTGGCGTCGAGCGTCAACGCTGGCTGGGCATGGGACGAAGACGCCCAGATCTGGCGCCACCTGGCGGTGTTCGGGCTGGGGCCCGGCGGCTCGGAGCTCGTCACCCTCGATGTCTCGCACATGGGGCGCTTGCAGGATGACGAGCCCGTGGAGGTCGTGTGGACCAGCTCGACCTCGGCGCTGGCCACTGAGTACGCGCAGACCCTGGGGGAGACCTGGTCGCGGCCAGCCCTGGTCTACGCGGTGCCGAACGACGCGATGTCGCTCGAGCCCAAGGCGTACCTGGTGTTTGGCAGCGGCTACCGCAATGGCCTGGGTGACGCCAAGCGTGGACGGGTCGCGTGGATGGTCGACGCGATCACGGGCCAGAGCGTGACCGCCAAGGCCCTCATGCACGCGCCAGCGCCCGGCACCACCTACGACACGCTCGATGACGTGACCGCGGTCAGCAACATCGCCGTGACCTCGCACTGCCTGTCGCGTTATTGGGGCGAGATGCAAGAGGCCTATTGGGCCGACGCCGCCGGCCGGCTGTATCGCTGGGATCTCGGCGCGGACCTGAGTGATCCCAAGACCTTCCCGCACCTCGCCGACAGCGGCGGGACCTGGCCTATCGACCAGCAGGGGTTCGCCCAAGCGAGCCCCGCCGCCGTGTTCCCAGCGTGCCAGGGGAAGGGGGAGTTCTCGTGCACCGTCAAGCCAATCGCGCCAGGGACCAGCAAGGGCGACGTGTTCAGCTTTGGCCCCGCGGTCGCGGCCAACAACCGGATCGACGACATCGACAATCCTGGTGGCGTGCTGGCCAACGGTGATCGTGATCAGTTCCTGATCGCCCTGATCAGCGGCAGCCCGAATGACAAGGCGATCGACCCGGGCGCGGAGGAGGCCGACTTTCACAGCAGCGTCTACATGCTGGTCGACGACCACCGCACGACTCCGGCTGCCGGTCTGGACATTCCAGGTGGTGGTGCGCTGACCCAACCCGGCGCCCACCCTCGGTTCATGCGCTTGCCCCTCAACAAGATCGAGCGTACCCGCCATGTCGAGTACGCCGACGGCACGATCGAGGATCAGACCCGGCCATTCTCCAAGCGGGCCCGCCCGATCCGGGCGCCGCTCATCTACGTCAACGGCGTCGCGAACGGAACCGAGCAGGTCGACGCTTCGCTGTATTACGTGAGCTTCATGATCTACGAGCCGGGCGACTCGCTGTGTGACCCACGCTGGTACGACGACGATACTGGCGAGTGGAGCTTTGACTCTGGCGCGACCTACGAGGTCACCTACCGACTGGGCGTGGGGGGCGACGAGGAGTTCGACTTCATGAATGGGTATGTCTTGCCCAGTGATCCGGGCGATGGATTCGGGACCTCGGGAACCCTGGGAACGCCGGTCGTGCGACAATTGAGTTCGTGCCCAGACGGCAACTGTGGCCCGATCCTGGAGGCGCCCTCGAGCTCGCCGTGTGATCCCAACCAGGACGCGCCGATGGTGGGGGGAGCGATCTCGATCCAGACTGGGTATTCGGAGCTACAGGGGTTCACCCCACTCGAGATTCCCCTGTAGCCCGTCGCCATCTCCATCTCCGTCGCCATCTCCGTCTCCATCTCCGTCGCCATCCCCATCTCCGTCGCCATCCCCGTCTCCATCTCCACTCTCGACGTTCTGACAGCACCGAAACCCGGTGGTGCCAGCCCGTAGATCACGGGCGCGAAGGTTGTTGATGTCGACGCAGGTCAAGTTTGGCTCGGTGCTCTCGAACGAGCCGCCGCGCCGCTGACACTCCTGCTCACGATCCGGCACCCCCGCGACGTCGCAGGTGTCGAGCCACTCCCAGACGTTGCCGCTCATGTCACACAGGTCTGCATAGCCGCCGCGGCAGCTCTCGAGGCTGCAGACATCGAGCAGTCCCGCGTCGTTGTCTTTGCCGTTGCAGGTGCTGGCCTGATAGCGATTGCCGTAGGGAAATTTGATCGTCGCGCCGTCTCCGGTGCAGGCGCGAAACCACTCGTTGTCGGCGGTGACGGACTGATCGAGCGTCGCCGGGCCGCCACCAACGAGGCCGCACAGGTGCTTGTCCGCCCACGCGCAGTAGGCCCAGGCGTCACACCAGTCGACCCGACGGACCGGCTTGTCGAGGCTGTCGCCGAGCTGGGTCGCCCACTGCTCGGGCTGATGGGGGACGGACTCCTTCCATGCGCAGGCAGCCGGGAGCTCCGGCCACTCGTTGGGAACGGCGAGAAATTGGAAGTAGTCGCGAACTCGAACTTCGTGCCGGTCGATCAAGAAGTCGCCGCTGCCGACCATCGGGACCTCGCCGTCGCCGTCGCCCGGATCGCCGTCGCCCGTGTCGCCGTCGCCCGGATCGCCGTCGCCCGGATCGCCATCGCCCGGATCGCCATCACCCGGATCGCCATCGCCTTCGCTGCTCGAGGCGTCTGCCTGGGTCCCCGCGTCGGCATCTCCGCTCGGGCCTCCACCGCAGGCGACGGCCACGTGGGAAGCGAGCGCTAGCCATACATACCATCGCCGGGAGGCCGAGTGCATGTCGCGGAGCATACCCGACCGCACCCGGCCCAGCGTGCGGCACAGCTGATCTCGCCCGGCGATCGTGGCGGCGCCGGTGACGTCGAGCGCGGACCTGGCAGGCGAAGTCACTCATCGAACGCTCCAGCATGCAGCTTGCTCATCTGCGCGACATTGGCCATACCCACCCGGATGAGCCATCTCGTCGTCGACCTCGCCGTGGTCCTGGGAGTCGCCGCGCTGATCAGCGTGGTCTTCCAGAAGCTCGGCCAGTCGACGGTGCTCGGCTACCTGTTCGCCGGCCTCGTGGTCGGGCCCTACATCCCGGTCCCGGTGTTCGCCGACGCCGGGCGCATCGCGGCGCTGTCCGAGTTCGGGGTGGTCCTGGTCATGTTCGCGGTCGGGCTCGAGTTCAGCATTCGCCGGCTGCTGCGGGTGCTCCCGGTCGCCGGGTTCACCGGCCTCGTGCAGGTCTGCGCAATGATGGGCCTTGGCTTCGGGCTCGCGCGGGCGCTCGGGTTCACGACGATCGAGGGGGTGTTCCTGGGCGCGTGCGTGGCGATCTCCAGCACCATGGTGGTCGCCAAGGTGTTCGACGAACACCCACCCGAGGCCCGGGTCCGCGAGCTGGTGTTTGGGGTCCTGGTGGTCCAGGACATGGCGGCGATCGTGTTGGTCGCTGGGTTGACCGCGGTCGCAGCCGGCTCCGGGCTGTCGTCGGACATGCTGGCGTCGACCCTGGCCAACCTCCTGGGCCTGCTCGTCGCCCTGACGGTGACGGGGTTGCTCGTGGTCCCACGCGCGATTCGGTTCATTGCGGACCTCGGCAAGCCGGAGACGCTGCTGGTCGCCGTGGTCGCGCTGTGCTTTGGCCTGGCGGCGCTGGCCGAGTCGTTCGGCTACTCGGTCGCGCTCGGGGCGTTCTTGGCGGGCACGCTGGTCGCCGAGGCCGGGCGCACCCACCAGATCGAGCACGTCGTCCACCCGGTCCGCGACCTGTTCGCGGCGGTGTTCTTCGTGTCGATCGGGATGTCCGTCGATCCGATGCTGGCGATCGAGCACGCCGGGGTCGCGCTGATCGTGGCGGTGTTGGTCGTGGCCGGGCAATTCCTGACGGTCAGCGCCGCCGGGATCCTCAGCGGCAACGGGGTCCGTCGCTCGATCACGGCCGGCCTCTCGCTCGGGCAGATCGGCGAGTTCGCGTTCATCATCGCGGCGATCGGGGCGTCGGCGGAGATCGTCGGGCCGTTCTTGCAGCCGGTCGTGGTCACCGTCGCCGTGCTGACCGCGTTCACGACCCCACTCATGGCGCGCGTCGCCGAGCGCGTCGCGGGCACCGTCGACCGTGCGCTGCCCAAGCCACTGCAGACCTTTGCGAGCCTGTGCGAGTCCTGGTTCGAAGCGGCGCGCCGGGCCCCCGCCGGAGCCAAGAACCGCTCGCACCTGCGCAACGCGGGGATCGTCATCACCGTCGACGCGGCCGTGATCGCGGTGATCTGGGTGGTGATCGCCCGTTGGGGCCGACAGCTGGCGGACATGCTGGGCACCTCGCTGGGGCTGCAGGGCGCGCTGCCGATGCTGTTGATCACTGGGGTCGGCGTGCTGCTGACCCTGCCGCTGGTCGTGGCGGCGCTGCGCTCCGCTCGGCGTGCGGGGCAGCTGCTGGCCGAGCGCGTGTTCCCAGCCCGGTCGCCCGGCGCGCTCGATCCCGGCGCGGCCCCGCGACGCGCGTTCGTGGTCGCGCTGCAGTCGATGGTGATGATCGCCGTCGCGGCCCCGATCGTGCTCGCGCTGGCGCCGTTCACTGGCGTGCCTGGGGCGCTGGCTGGGTTGGCGATGGTGACGGTGGTGCTCGGCGTGCTGTTCTGGCGCTCGGCGACCAATCTCCAGGGTCACGTGCGGGCCGGGGCCACGGCGATCGTCGATCTGCTCGGCCGGCAGATGGCCGACGACCCGGCCAGCGCCAGCCTGCCCTCGGTCGACCAGCTGCTGCCCGGATTTGGCGCGACGACCATGGTGGTCGTGCCGGCGGGGGCCGCCGCAGCCGGGCAGACCCTCGCCGGGCTCAACGTGCGGGCCGCGACCGGGGCCACGATCATCGCGATCTCCCGCGACGGTCAGACGATCAGCGTGCCCTCGGGACACGAGCCGCTGGTCGTCGGCGACGTCATCGCGCTCGCGGGGGCCGAGCACGCGGTCGAAGCTGCCACGGCGTTGCTCACCCGGGCGACGCACCCGGTCGCGGACGCGGCGACGCTCGAGCAGCCCGAGCCCGACGATCCCGAGGCTTGACCCACTTGACCCACCGGCTGAGCCGGTCAGCAGCACAGGGTTGATCCCGCCGTCGCCAGCTCAACCGCTGTCGCCGTCGCCATCCCCGTCGCCATCCCCGTCCCCGTCTCCGTCTCCATCTCCGTCGCCATCTCCGTCTCCGTCCCCGTCGCCATCCCCGTCGCCATCGCCGTCGCCGTCCCCATCTCCATCCCCATCCCCATCGCCATCCCCGTCGCCATCCCCCGCGGTCTCGGTGCCGCCGGTCTCCGTGTCGGGGGCCCCGGTCGTAGGTGGCGGCTCCTTGCACTCTGGCGTGATGCAGCGACAGACGCCCTGCTGACAGGTCAGATCGTCGTCGCACTTGTCACCCGCGGCGCACTCACAGTCGAGATCGCCGACGATGCAGCCGTAGTCCTCGGCCGCGCCGTCGTTGTAGGTCTCGAGCGACACGTCGGGGCTGGTGTTGCAACCCAACCCGAAGCACGAGCTGATCAGCGCGCCGAAGACCAGGAGCCGGGCGTAGTCCGCAGAGGCCATGCCCGGGAGTATACGCAAGGAGCCGGCGTCAGGGCGTGTCATCAGGTTCTCGCGCGCTACTCGTTCTCGACCGCGCCGTTGGTGATCCAGGTGAGGATGTCGGCGATCTCGGCCTCACCCAGCGTGCCCTCACCCGTGAGCGGGTTGTACGGCATGGGGTTGCCCGTGATCGCGTCGTCGCCGATCAGCTTGAGGTAGAGGTAGCTCTCCTCGGGCACCCCGGGGGTGATCAAGGGCAGGTCCGGGACCTGCGTGGAGGGCTCGAGCAGGCGCAGGTAGACGTCGTCGCCGACGAGGTTGAGCCCGGCCTGGGGCGAGTCACCGCCGTGGCAGCCGCCACAGTTGAACTCGAGGATCTTGGAGATCCGCGCCGACCAGGTCACGCCCTCGCCGAGCAAGTTGAGGCCGGCCGGGTCGTCGCTGTACGAGCAGTTGGCGTAGTCGATGCCGCGGTTGAGGTCGGCCTCGGTGCCCTGATCTGGGAACCCCTCGACCAGGCAGAACAGCGCGAGCATCTCCGGGATCGTGAACGGCGAGTTGGCCAGCGGCATGCGCGAGCCGGGGATGTCCTCGCCGGCCATGGTCCCTCGCAGGCGCGCGATCAAGTAGCTGGTCTCGGGCGAGCCGGGCTCGAGCAGATGCACGGGATCATCTTGCCGCGCGCCGAACACGTCGTTGCGGTTGGCGTCACCCTCGACGACGCCGACCGACAGCAAGCTCTGGACCTGGTCGAGCTGGAAGTCGCGGACCTCCCCAATGAGGTGTTTGCGCCCCGGCAAGATCGACCACAGCGTGGTGTACTCGGCGAAGGTGAAGTCTTCGACCTTGCCGTCGTTGATGAAGGTGCGCTGGAACTCGCCGTTGGTGTAGACCTCCGTCTGCTCGCCGGCGATCGGATCGGCGAGGTGGATGTGGAGGCCGGGCGAGTCTTCCGGGGGCAGGCCCTCGCCGTCGTAGTACTCGCCGGGGATCGACTCGATCCAGCCGATCTCGATCTGTCCGGTGTTGACCCCGCCGCCGGCGATCCGAAACCGATCGCCGGGTCGCTCGCAGCGATCGTAGACCGACTGATACTCGCCGTACTGCACGTTGCAGCTGGCTCCGAACGCGTTGACGAAGTTGGCCGGCGTCCGCAGATCCGGGAATTCCTTGCTGTTGTGACAGACGCCGCCGTTGGGGGTGCAGGTCCGCCAGATGACCTTCTGGTGGAGCTCGATCCCCGTGCGAAAATTCGACTGAGCCTCGAGCACGAGCGCGTCGTCGCCCATGTAGGGGGCGGGATCGTCGGGCGCCTCGGTCTCTGGCCGCTCGGGCTCGAACTGGATCTCGCCGGGATCGAAGCTGGTGCCGACGGTGCAGCCACCAGCCAGGGCCAGCACGGCGGCCCCGACACGCAGCCCGCCCGGCAGGCCGCCCGACAGACGAGACACGCGGCGCTGGGCGATCATGTTGGTCATCCTGATCATCTTCATGACGCTCCGTCTCCTAGGCGTTGAACAGGTCGTCGAATGGCTCGTCGGCCGGGAAGAAGGGCGCGTGGTCGCAGCCGAGCGCGTCGAACATGGTCTTCATGGTCGAGCGATAGCTGGGCACCTTGCCGGTTGGCGAGAGGTCACCCGCCGCGGTCGCCCCGATGCTGCGCCCGCCTGCGGTGATCGGCCCGCCAAAGAAGGGCATCGACATCCAGCGAGTCGCGTAGTCGCCACCGTGATCGCTGCCGCGGGCCGAGTTGAACCGACCGCCGCGGGTGCTGCGAGAGAACTCGCTGCCGATCGTGACGATCGTGTGATCCCAGTAGGTCCCGCCGTCGGGGTGGGTCATCGTCTTGAGCGCCCAGAACAGGCCAGACAGGACCCGGGTGAGCTCCTGCAGGCGACCCGGCAGGGCGTCTTCTTCGCCGGAGTGATAGTCGTAGCCGCCCTGATCCAGGTACACGGCCGGGCACCCGTAGTGAAACAGCCGCAGCGCCAGGCGCAGGTTGCTCGACGTCCCGCCCTGGCCAAACACGGTGGCCAGCTGCGCGTTGCTGACCCCGTCGAACGGCTCGGTCGAGCCGTTTTGGATCTTGAGCGGATCGCTGGAGAAGATCTCCGCGTAGGCCTTGGTCGCCTCGCGCGACTGCAAGTACGCGTCGACGGTCGGGTAGTGCGGCTGCTGGACCCGATCGCGGTAGCGCACGTCGTAGTCGTTGGTCATCGTCCGGGCCCAGTCGGGCAGCAGCTCGTCGGTGTTGAAGCCGAACCGATCGAGGTCGTCGCCGCGCATGACCGGCGGGCGATAGGCGGCGAACTCACCGACGCCGCGGCCCATGCCTGGCTGGCCCATGATGATCGCCGGGAGCAAGGTGACACCCTCCATCTGGGCCAGCTCGTAGCGCTCGCGCAGGCCGTAGTTGATCATCGTGAACAGCCCCGTCTGTCCGTTGACGTGGCCGGTCAGGTAGCGCTCGAGCCCGGTCTGGTGGTTGCCGTCGGCCGAGCCCGCGAGCGGCTCGTGGTCGACGCAGGGGATCACCGCGACCTCGTTGGTGACGTCGGTGAACTTGGGCACGCCCATGTTCTGGAGATCCTGGGTGTACCAGCTGCCGTTGCCGGTCGCGGTCTCGAGCAGCTTGCCGACGCCCCAGTCGGTCCCGCTGGCGACGCCGCTGGCGGTGCCCCACGGGCTGAACTCTTCGCCGACATCGGAGTTGAACGCGGTCGGAAACCGGAACCCGCCCGACAGCCGAATGCAGATCAGGTGCTTGGCGGTGCCAAACCCGATCGTGTTCGCGTGGGCCTTGGGGATCCACAGGTACGGGGCGCCGAGCGCCGCCGTGGTCGCAACGCCACCGAGCCCCACGGCCTTGAAGAAGCCGCGCCGACTCGTCTTGCCAAATTTTTTGTCTTGCGTGGTCATGGTGGGCTCCGAGGGCTAGTAGAACAACATCTCCGCAGACGAGAGCAGCGCGAAGCAGGTGGGTCGCGCGAAGCTCTCGGCCGTGCATGGCTTGGGCGTGCACTGATCGGCGTAGGTCTCGACCTGCGCGGCCTCGTACTCCGTGGGCTCGCGCCCGTAGAACAGCCGGGTCTGGCGGGCCACGATCTGCTGGGCGGTGTCGACGGTCAGCGCCGTCTTGGCGTCCATGCCCTCGGGCAGCAAGATCGACGTGCTCACGCCCCCGCCCTGCAGCGCCGGGTCGCAGATCTCGGCCACGTAGGCCTCTTGGACCGCGGTGTTGAGGATCGAGACGGTCGTGAAGCGCCCGCCGATCTCGTTGGTTGGGCAGCCGCCGAGCGTCTGCGCGAGCCCGCGATAGTCGGTGACCAGCTCGCGGTCTTCGTTGATGATCCAGCGCGAGTTGTTGATCAGCGCGAAGGTCCACCCGTTCGCGCCCATGTCCTCGTCGAGGTAGTCCTCGGGGTGCGAGATCCGGTGGTCGCAGGTTGCGAGGTCTGCCCCGGTGGTCCGCTTGATCGAGTCGAGCCAGCCCTCGGGTTGGATCTGCTTGAGCGGGCCGTAGGTCCAGCGAAACGCGCTCTCTTCGTCCAGGCCCTGGTTGCTCTGCAGGTACGGAATCGAGGTTGCGACCGCGTAGTGGACCGCGCGGATGTCGGCCTCGTTCTCGAGCAGGTACTCGACGAGCTGGTGGCGGACCTCCTGGACGTCGGTGCCGAGGTCGTAGCCGAGGTACTGCATGAGCACGTCGTCGACGGCGGCCTCCCAGAAGATCGACTGCTGCGCCATGATCTGACCGGGCAGCTGCACGGCCTCCCACTCGGCGGCGCTCATGTAGCCGCTCCACATCAGGCCAGCCTGGTCGCCCTCGTTCTCGCGGCGATCATCGGGGTCGAGGGTGAGCTTGTTGTAGCCCCACAGCACGCTGGTGCAGGCGCCCGCGTCGGTGTCTTGATCGTCGACGCCGGCCTGGCACTGGTAGTTGAGGTACGCGTCGGGGACCGTGCCGAGGTGCGAGTGCTCGCGGTAGCCGTTGGACCAGACCGAGTACAGGCGGCCCATGTCGGCGCGCTCGCTCTCGTACGGGGGGCGGTGCAGGAACAGCCGGAACGCGGCCTCGGCCCGGTCGCCCGCGGTGTCGTAGCGACGGACCAACACCGGGTGCGAGGCGGTGACCGAGGCGAACAGATCCCACGGCACGTAGCCCTGGTAGGCCTTGCGGACCAGGTCGTCCTGGTCGTACACGCGCTCGACGTTGACGATCCGGTTGTTGTAGAGCAGCAGGTCGGCCCAGCGTTGCTGCTGCACGAGCACGAACTCGTCGGTGGCCATCAGGGCCTTGACCGTCTCGCTCCAGTCCTCGGTGTTGCAGACGTCGTTGACCTCCGCTGGGGTCGGGTAGCGGCCGATCATGTCGACGTAGAGCTTGCGACACGCGAACCGACGATCGATCGGCTGGGTGGCCAGGCCGACCCCCCACAGGCTCGTGCAGACCCCACGGTTGACCGGGTTGGTCAAGCCGAGGTCGTCGCAGTAGGACTGACACATCACGTCGCACTCGATCGGACCTTCGACCGGCGGCGGTGTGTCACGCGGTGCCGGAGGTTCGTCGTAGCCCCCGGGAAAATTGCCGTCGGTGATTGGATCGCCGTTGCCGACCAGCTCACCCGGCCCGCGCTGCGGGTTGGCGGGATCCATGCCTTCGACCTGAAGGCACGCCGTCGTGCCCACGCCCGCGAGCGATGCCATGGCGATGGCCATGGCCGCGATGAGGTGGGTGGACCGGTTGGACCGAGAACTCGGGGCTGCGTGCATGAGGGCTCCTGTGCAGGTCGGCGTCGGGGACGAGCGCGCGCGAAGCAAGCTCGACAGCGGGCAAGACGCGTCGATGCTCGGCAATCATATGTTCACACGAGCGAACCGCCCAGCCTCTGGCGACCCTCAATCGTGGGGATTGTGCGTGGTCATCGACCCCCAGATCGGGACCGCGCGCGAACGCGGTGTCGATCTGGTGGGGTTGATCGCGGTCCGGGCAGCGCGACCGATGGGCTCAGAATCACGCTCGCTCGCTGCATCTAGTGCTTTGGGGGCACCGGCCTCCGCGGTATCTTCCGGCCCATGAAGCTCGGCCAAGTTCAGCGTTTCGTGCTGTCAGCGACGGCGATCGCCGCCCTCGCCCTGCCCGCGAGCGCCCACGCGTCCACGGGCGACGAAGAGTTCGACGCCCCCGCGAAGTCCAAGGGAAAAGCCAAGCAGCCCGAAGCCGAGCCCGAGCCCGAGCCCGAGCCTGAGCCCGAGCCCGAGCCCGTCGCCGACCCAGAGCCCGAGGTCGACGTCGCGGCGAGCATCGACGACACCGCGCCGTCCGGCGGTCGGGCGGGCATGAAGGGCCGCGTCGGACTTGGCGGGACGCGGTCCTTGTCGGGCGTCAACGGCCTCTCGCTGCGCTACTGGGCCGCGCCGAAGTTCAGCCTTGGCGCGCTGGTCGGCTTCGCGACGTTTTCGCACAAGGAGCCCGACGACAACGGCGACTACCAGCAGACCCGCACGGTCGGCCTGCTCGGCGCCGGGCTACAGGGCTTTTACTGGCCCGTGGTCGGCGACCGCAACAAGTACATCTCCGCCGACTTTGGGTTCGGCGCGCGCGGCGTCGTGTACGTCGGCTTTGGACCGGGCGACGAGAACCCCGATACCCTCGATCGCCCGCTCGAGATCGACGTCGAGATCCCGATCACGACCAGCGTGTTCATTGGCGACTCGGTTGCGATCACGCCCGAGTTTGGGTTCGTCGCTCGGATCGTCCCGGGCAACCGCGAGCCCGACGAGCAAGACAACTCCGACAGCAACCCCGGCAGCGGCGCGGGCGAGCGGCTCGGCACCAGCAACGGCCCGGGGCTGGGCTTCGAGCTCGGCGAGCACGGCGGCGTGTTCTTTGGGTTGTCGATCACCTACTACTTCGGCGCCAACAAGAAGCGATAGCTTCGCGCGCCAGTCAGCCACGAGCCGGGCCACGTCACGCGTCCGGCGTAGACTATCGTACGATTTTCGGTATGCCAGACAACGCTAAATCTGCGTTCAGAAAAAGCCGCCTAGGGTAAATCAGAGCGCAAACACCAGCAGATGGCGTCCTATGGCGCCGTCTTTCGTGAAGGTGGGGATTTACGTATGTTCGACTCGATGTTCCTACCGAAGCTCAACCACGTGGCCTCCGGGTTTGCCGTTGTGACGCTCGCCCTGACCGGTTGCGGCGCCGACACGACCGACCCGACGATCGACGACACGATGGGCGACGACACGATGGGCGACGGCGACGGCGACGGCGACGGCGATGGCGACGCCACCGAAGGCACCTCCGAGCCCGAGCCGCTCGAGGAGTACCCGGCGCTCGGCATCTCGATCACCCAGGTCGAGGCCAACCAGGGCACGGCGGTGATCATCGGCGAAGCCGGCGAGTGGGTACCGGGCGCCGAGCGCCTCGCGCCGCTGGTCCGCAACCGCGACACGCTGATCCGCGTGCACTACGACATCGACCCCAGCTTCACCCCGCGCGAGATCGAAGCGCGCTTGCTGCTCGAGCTACCCGACGGCACCACCAAGACCCGCACCCAAGTCCGCCACATCAGCGGGCCGAGCCAGGCCAACACCCTGCAAGAGATCTACTACTTTGGCCTGGTCGCCGAGCAGGGCGAGGTGACCGCGGGTATGAAGTACAAGGTCGAGCTCCACGAGGTCGACGCCAGCGCGGGCACGGGCGAGGCCCCCGGCGTGTGGCAGACCCCGGCCGAACCCGACCAGCTAGGCATTCAGTCCGAGCCGATCGAGCTCAAGGTCGTGTTCGTCCCCTACCACCACCTGTACGAGGACATCGACCGCGTCGCCCAGACCACCGACGCGACCATGAAGATCATCACCGATGCGCTGTTCGAGCACAACCCGATCGAGGAGCTGATCTGGGAGGTCCACGAGCCGGTGATGTGGACGCTGCCGATGGACAACCTGGGCTCGGTGCTGGGCCCCCTGTCGGCCTTGCGTGACAACGAGCTGTCGTTCCCCAACGAGTATTATCACGCGCTGTTTCCGGTCCCTGGTGGCGGCGTGGCCGGGGTCGCGGGCGTGGCCTCCGTGCCCGGCGACGGCAAGGGCGAAGGCGAGGGCCGCGTGTCCGTCAGCGCGCTCGGCAACAGCCCCAACAACACGGCCGGCACGGTCGTGCACGAGATCGGCCACAACGAGGGCTTGCAGCACGTGTTTTGCCCGTTCGCTGCGGCCGCGAGCCCCGACCCCAGCTACCCGTATCAAAACGGTCTGCTCGGAACCTGGGGCTTTGGGGTGCTCAGCTTCAAGCTGTACTCGCCCGACAACACCTACGATTACATGAGCTACTGCGGGCCCTCGTGGGTGTCGCGGTGGAGCTGGACCAAGACCTTCACGCGCGCGCGCACCCTGACCAGCTGGGACTACGAAGACGCGGGCGACGGCGGCTTCGACCTCACGCTCGGGCCCGCCGGGTACGCGGAGAAGCAGCTGCTGATCGGCTCGCTCAACGGCGACAACACCGAGTTTTGGTGGACCGCCCACGGCACCTTGCCCGCCACCGCCGACGTCTACGGCGACGACTACGACCACTACATCGAGCTGCGCAACGCCGGCGAGCTGGTCGCGGTGCTGCCGGCGATCGTCCGCTACACCAACGACTACTCGACGGCGTGGCTGACCTCCGAGCTGCCCGCCGAATTCGAGGGCCTCGAAGGGGTCGACGAGATCGTTCGCGTCGACGAGCTGCAGCAGGGGCACTCCGTGCCCAAGAGCCGCGTGCAGCTCAGCCGACGCTAGCAGATTTTCGCAATTCGTCCGGCCAACGCGCCCAAGCCACTTCTGGCCGAGCATGTCATATGTGTGAGCCTCGGCCGTGTTCGTACAGGCGTCGATGACCCGCTTCTGATCGCCGACCTCACGGACACGGTCGCGCCTGACCTCCGGGTGGTTGCGGGTGCGGCACGCACGCACGGCGTAGCCCTTCGATGTCGAGCACAGACACTCTGCGCGAGCGCTGTGGGCGGGCCGGGAACTCGGCCACCTCCCCCTCGCGTGCTGCCGCGGAACACCGCAACTACCCTGATAGAGAAGCGCCGCGATCCTCGCCAATTACATAGACTTTGTTCGGAGGCGCGTAGTCTTCGAAATCAGTGATGAGTAGATGACGGAAATCTGCGGAAGAGACTTCCGCCGCAGATTCGACTTCGTTCTCGTCGGACACCGCGATGACTACCCGACGGATTTCGGGGGAACTGATAATGGCGGCAATCCAGTCGAGAAGTAGACCAAGCCGATCCAGCCCCAACAATGGAAGCCCTATCGTCGCATCAGGCGCATAGTCAACCATGTCGACGAGGTAACTGGCGGAGCGCCCACCGCGCGTGTCAAGAAGTCGAAAGCAAACGCAGTCTTCCGTCGGAGCAATTTTACTTGGCAGTCCGTAAACCTCTTCCGCTAAGATGACGGAGACGCCAATCCCCAGTTGGTGGGCACAAACACCTAGCCGCTCCTGAACCCCCGGGTAAGTGTATCCTGGCGCCGCCTCCACATATCCGTAAACGTCGTTTGACATTAATCTGCCCGTAGTCTTCACGTGAGAACCTACGCCCCTGGCTGTCGAAATAGGTAATCGAGCAGGTCCCGTCGGGACGTTGTTGCTCCCAAATCGAGTTTGGGGTCCCTGTTTTGCCGCCACGGGGAGGACGTGATAGTGATGTTGTGTGGGGGGGGTCTGCGCACCACCTCCCGCGGGCCCCACTTGTGGTGGGGATGTCGTCTGAACTGGGGCACGTCGTGCTGTCGGCAGGTTTGCAGTTGCGGGGGGAGGGCGCCGTTGGCGCGCCGATGTGTTCGACGTTGCGGTGAGAGGGCGAAGGTACCGTCGCGTCAGTCCCAAGTGCACATTCTCGTTTCGTATCCTCAGTCAGAAAGACGACTGCTTGACGTGGTCAGCAATCGATGGTTGGTCAGGTGCGTCTCGCTTGTTCCCTCGAAGACACCGTTGAACTGCGACTCGAGCCGCGAGGGGATGCCCATCACTTCGAGAGCTTCTCCATCGTAGGTTGCAGTTTTCTCCCAGATGTCGTTCCAGTCCACTTCCTCCGCTCGATTCTGCCAATCCACGATGAGGAATTGCTCCTGATGGCGATGTGACGCAGCGACGAAGCGCTGGACAAGCTTCTCTACCAACGGTGCCGCATCTGCCTGGAGGTAGCCTATGACATAGTACTCACACCACCAACCACCGTGCCGTTGTACGTTGCAGAGTAGGTCGGAGCCCTTCGCAGTCCAGACTTTGAACCATAGAGACGCTGTGCTGCGAACCATCCGTTGGAAGTCCGCGGCGGAAATGTCACGTCGCTCCTCACAGGTGTCGTCAAGCACTACGACCTTCCCTGAACCAGGGCTCGCCAGAGTCATCCCCACCTTTCGCAGTGTGTCGACCATATCGCGCCCTGAGCCGTCATACTCGAAGCCATATAGAGTCGCGTAGCCTTGGTAGCTGATGTAATTTGGCGCTGTCTTCATCGTCCCACCTTGGGGAACGTCATGACGTTGTCTGCCCCCAGGGCCTTCCGAGCCAACCGGAGCACACTCTCAGGTGTTCCCTCTTCAAAAAACGCTTGGCCTTTGACCCCGGTTTCGTTGGCCGCCTCCCTGAGCACCCTCAGCCGGTCACCAAGCGCGCCCAAGTTTTTGGCTTTCGCCGGACCACCCACAACGATGAGTTCTCCATTCGGCCCCAGAACGTCCACGGTGACACCTTCGCCCCTCTCCGTGGTTAGCTTTAGATCTCGCTTGCCGGTCTTGGCGACCCTACCGCCGATACTTTCTGCGACCGCCTCCTCTCGTGCCAAGCCCAACGCCTGGCGGGCTGCGCCTCCCTCTGCGGCGATTGCCTCCGTACTGCTTGCGGTCGCGTCTGACCCGCTGGCCCTCGGTCCCTTCAGCGGGGCATCCACCGGCGGCCCCGCCCCTTGACCTGCGCTGCTCGCTGATTTGCCCCGCGGGCGGAGTAGTTGTCGGACGGCAACAGCCGCTGTCGTCAGAGCCAGCGCCGACTTAGCCCCCTTCGACCAGCCCTTCCAGAATTCGGGCTCCCGGACATGCCTGTCCCACATCGTCACGCTGGCGTCGGCGATGTCGCCCACCCTGTGGATCGCTTCCATTGCGGCTGCCTCGGCCACTAGAAAGGGCTCCTGGACTGTGTAAAGCGCTCCGCCTACGGACTCGGCCGCGCCCACGATGACTGCCTTGCCGGGTTCCACCGCACGCCGAAGGGTGTCGGCGTACACATCCACTGCCGCTGAAGCGACGTCCCCCGCGATGCTGCCGGGATGTTCCGCGTAGTAGCTCGCTACCCGTTTGATGCTCTCTGGACGACTGATGACCGCATCGGCGGAGTGTACTGGAGTGACGTCTGGATCGGCACTGCCGTCGCCCTTGGTCTCATCCTCTGGATCACCGCCGCCACCTTGTTCGGTAGGAGCCTCCGCGGAGCCGAGGTTGCGGGCCCAGTTGACGAGACCAGCCGTGACGCTCCCAGTCTTCATTCCATTGCGGTCTACGCTCGAGACAGGGTTCCCGCCGACGTACCCATACCGGTTCAGCCCTCCCTGTAGCCCGATCGGGTCCCCCGCGATCCATCGCCCCAGCCACGACGCGTAGTACCGCGCGGAGTGATAGGCAAGCCCCGTCTCGTCGTCGCGCTCCATCCCCGTGTAACGGTAGCGCTTCGCCGACACGTCGATGCTCGCGTTCACGGCCCGGTACGCGCTCGTGCCGTAGGGGTGGTACTCCTCGTACGAAATGACCGCTCCGGCGCCATCGACCTCCGTCGCGGCGGAGCCGAGGTGGTTGCTCAGTTGGTAGCGCCAGATGCCGATCGGGCTCCCGACGGCGGAACCCTCGTGCACGGTCTTGGTCTCGACGATACAGATGCGACCGGTGCCGTCGCTGATGTGCAGTGACTCGCGCTCGAGGTCCAGCGTGCCGTTGATGCGCTTGCGCTTGCGGTAGATCTCGAAAGGCCCGAGGTAGATGCGCTCTTCGGTCGTGCTCCCCTGCTTCTCGGTAAACTTGCGGCTCCTGATCCCGCCCGCGTACTGAAAGTAGACCTGCTCCGTGCCAGCGGTGGCGTGCTGGAGTTCGTCGTCGTGGTTCCAGTCCATCGCCGCGAGGTGCGGCATGGTCGTCATACTGCCGTGGGCGTCGTAGGTGTACGTGTGTGAGTACGGGCCATTCCCGGCATCGCCGGGTGCGGACGTGGCGAGCAGGCGGTTACCGCTTTGGGCGTATTCGTAGCGACGGGTCCAGCCGGTCCCCGAAGCGGGGATGTGCTGCATCTTTAGGATGTTGCCGACCCCGTCATAAGTGTAGCGCTGCGTGTAGCGGCGCATCGCGGACGGATCGGAGGCCATCGGCTGAGGGCCGACGGGAAGCTGCTCGTGGGTGCGCTGGGTCGTGCCTTGAGTGGCGTGCTCGCGGCCGGTCGCTTCGATCAAGCGGTAGGTGGCGTCGTAGGTGTAGGAGTTGGCGGCCTCGACGACGGCGTTCTGGAAGTAGACGGTCTGCTGGGCGGTGTCGCGGATGTCGGTGATGTTGCCGGCGGGATCGTAGTGATAGTGCAGGCCCTGGAGCGATGCGTTGTCGCTGCCGCGGAGCGTGGACAGCCGCGCAAGGCGGTAGGTCTTGGGGTCGTAGGTGTACGAGGTGGTCGTGGTCGGCGAATTGGCCGGGCCGTAGATGACGGCCTCACGCTGGCCGCGGGCGTTGTAGCTGATGTCGCCGACCACGGTCTCGACGGTGTCGCCGCCGCGGTGTTTGAGCTCCACCTTTTGTAGGGCGCCGGCTTGGTCGTAGGTGTAGAGGGCCTCGGAATTGTCCGGCGAGATGGCCTTCAGCACGCGGCCGAGGGCGTCGCGTTCGCTGGATGCCGAGAAGATCTCGGTGTCTAGCAGCGGTGCGGCGGCGGTGGCCATCGCGGGAATTGTACTTTGGCTGAGCAGAGCACTCCAGTCGGGCTGAGTAGTCTTGCTGGCGACGAGCTGGCGCTGCTCGGATGTTGGCTGCCCCTTGAAGTCGTAGGCCAGCGAGGTGGCAACTCCTGCGCCGTCGTACGCCCGGTACATGCGACCGCGGTGGTTCGTGACCTCGGGCGACGCGAGCAGGTCACCGTAGACGACGCGACCGAGCAGTTTTTCAGCGCCACCGCCGACGCTCACGGTGCGGTCAACGGTGCGGCGCAGAGTGTCATAGCTGAAGGAAAAGCGCTGGTCCCGAGCGTCCCAGCTGTGCATGGGCTGGCCGAGGGCAGTCAGCAGGTGCCGGCGATCACCAGCGTCGACGCTGCCGACGAACAGCGACTGACCGAGCATGCCGTAGACGCGCGTCTCGGCCGAGTTGCCGCGTGCGTCGATCACCTCGAGCACGTTGCCCTGGATGTCGAGCACCGAGCGGGTCGCGTAGAACTCGTCGTTGCCGATCAGGTCCTTGTTGTGGGCGACGCTGAGGAACGGCCGGCCGAGCGTGTCGAGGTGAGTCTTGCTCGGGGTGTTTGCGTGCTTGGCCGCGAGCTCGGCCGCGCGAGCTTCCTTCTGCCGCGCGACGTCCGAGCCTTCGTACCCGTCGCGCTGCGCAAACCAGTCGCTGACGAGCACGGTGTCGTTGACGTCCCAGCTGGTCTGCTCCCACGGCGTGAACTCCACACGAGAGAACGTGCCGTTGGGAAGGTCCGTGCGGACGAGCCGGCCGAGTGGGTCGTAGTGGTTGAGCGCGGTCACGCCCTGCTCGACGAGCTCGGCTTCGTCCTCGTACTCGGGCGTGCTGGAGAAGTACGGCTCGTACGCCTTGAGTACGTTGCCCTTGTTGTCGAGCACGACCCGGCCGCTGCCCACCCAGCGCACGTTCGGGCTGGTGTCCTCGTACTGGAGCTCGCCTTCGACCAAGATCAGCTCGCCGTCGACGTCCCGCTGTGGCGCCAGGCCAGGCCGGGCTTGGGCCTTCACCATCACGACGCCACCACCCCCGGAGAAGTACGTGCGCTGCTCGAGCCAGCGCGTGTCCGGGTCTTGATGGGTCTCCCGCACCCGCGTCTTCGCCCAGTTGG
>NZ_PVNL01000006.1 GCF_002994635.1 Enhygromyxa salina
TGCCCGAATGGCGTCCGGGCGTCGCGACCGAGGCCCACCCGTCGCTCGCGTCGCTCAACGCCGGCCAAGAGCCCAAGCGGACCCCGCCCAAGCCCGGCCGCGCGCGGGCCAAGACCATGGTCATGACCAACTCCAAGCCGGACATCCCCGGCGTGGGGAAGAAGCTCCCGGCCCGGCCCAAGGGCGCCCGCCCAGCCGGTGGCGGCGGCGCCGACTTCGACTGGGACGACGACGAGCTCGAGACCAAGCTGTTCGAAGGCCAAGAAGAAGACGCGCTGGCGGCCGCGCCATCGGTGCATCGCAGCACCCCCGGTGGCCCGGGTATCCCCGTTGGCGGCCCGGCCCCCGCGGCCGGCATCCAGGCGACCATGCCGCCGCCCAGCTCGATGACCCCCGGCGGCCCAGCCGCGGCCAACCGTGGTCTGCCGAGCCCGGCCGCTGCTCGCGGCTTGCCCGGTCCCGGCGGCCACGGCGGCCTCCCAGCTCCCGGGCAGTCCGGCTCTGGCTCGGTTGGGTTGCCGTCACCCGGCGGGCATCCCGGGCAGGGCGTGGGCGCGGGCATGGGTGCTGGCATGGGCGCCGGTATGGGCATGGGCATGCAGGGCCAGCAAGCCCAGCAGGTCCAGCAGCCCTACGGCGCGCCGCAGCAGTACCAGCAGCAGCAGCCCCAACAGCAATATCAACAGCAACAGCAGCAGCAATATCAGCAGCAGCAGCAGCCATATCGTCCGCAGCACAGCCAGCAGCAGCATCCGCACTCGCAGCAGCCGGGTCCCGTACCGATGTACGACGAGCCGGATGAAGACAAGAAGAGCAACGTCGGCCTGATCATCGGGATCGTGGGTGGCGTCGTGGCGATCCTCGCGGTCGTGGCGTTCTTCGTGTTCGGGCAGGGCTTCGACGGCGGCGACGAAGAGCCAGCCGCCGACTCGGGCGCCGAGGCCAAGCCAAGCGACGCCGCGAGCTTCAACCTCGATGTCAGCCCCGCCACCGCGACCGTGCTGGTCGACGGCAAAGAGATCGCCGGCGAGGCGCAGCGGGTTGTCAGCGGCCTGTCCGAAGGCCCACACAAGATCGAGGTCAGCGTCGCGGGCGGAGAGTTCTTGCCCTTCTCGCAGGAGATCACGCTCGGCGCCGGCCAGAACATGCCGCTGCCGATCAAGCTGCACGCCCGCACGGTCACGCTGACGATCAACGTCGAGCCACTCGCGGCCACGGTCACGCTGCTCGCTGGTGACGCGAGCACGGAGATCGGCAAGGACGCCGCCAGCCACAAGCACCCGCTCACCCGCGAGCCGGGGGTCGCGTACACGCTCTTGGGTGTCGCAGACGGCTACGACGAGGTCAGGACCCCGATCGTGTTCACCGGTGACTCGGCGCAAGCGATCAGCTTGGTCCTGGTCGCCAAGGCCGGTTCCGGTCCCGCCCCCACGCCGGCCGAGGATCCCGCGCCGGACAAGGCGGTCGAGAAGAAGAAGCCGGTCAAGAAGGCTCCGCCCAAGCCGAAGACCGCGGAGCTCAAGATCGGCGTCGCGCCGGGCAACCCGCCGGCCGACGTCTACGTCGACAACAAGAAAGAGGGTCGCGCGCCCGTGTTCGTCAAGGTCAGCGCGGGCTCGCACACCGTCAAGTGGAAGTGGGACGACGGCAAGACCGACACCCAGAAGGTCACGGTCGGCGACAAGGAATCCAAGCTGCTCAAGGGCAGCAAGTGACGGCTGGGGTCTGGCTGGGGTCTGGCTGCGGCCAGGCCCAGGCGACTCACTCGCGGATGAGCACGTACAAGTCGGGCGGGACGTAGGGCCGCTCGGCTTGGTGCTCGGCCTCGAACTCCTCGCGGAGCCGCTCGATCGACGCCAGCCCAGCCTCGCCGATCGCCGCCTCTAGCTTCTGTTTCAGCAGTCGGCGGTGATCGGGATCCTCGGCTTGCAGCAGCTGACTCTCGAGGAACGCAATCGCGAGCTGATCGGCGCCGCCCTCACTGACGAGGGTCGCCGCGAGCTCGCGGACCAGCGGCGGCGCGCCAAAAGCTGCGGCCTTGCGGATCAGGCCGGCGCCCTTGTCCATGGCCGCAGCCTGCTCGTCCGCGGTGTAGCCAGGCACAGACTGCACGTCGCGCGTCAGCAGCATCCCGGCGGCGAACAGCAGCTCGTGATCCTCCGGGAAGTGGGCGAGGCCCCGCTCATACAGGGCGATCGCCCGATCGACCATCGCCCGATCGATGTTGTCACCCGTGTAGATGAACGCCACGCCGCCCCACGCGTAGGGGCGACGAAACTGGGGAGACAGCGAGTAGATCGCCTCGAGGTACTCCATGATCCACCGGTAGTTGGTCGCGCCCACGCGATCACCTGCGAAGATCACCGTGCGGATCCAGATCAGATCGCCGAGCGCCTCACGATAGCCGAGGCTCATCGGCCCAAGATGCTGGGCGGGCGGCAGGTACAGCAGATCCTGATCGGGTGGGAACGCGTCACGGCGATCCTTGACCGCCGTGTGGGTTCCGAGCATCGCCGCGAGAAACACGGGCAGCAGCACGAGCGCCAGCCGTCGCATCGTGGGGAGTATACACCTTGGAGGTGGGTTCCGACGGTCCACCGCGCACAACCTCGACGCACCAATTACAAAGAGCGGGAGTCCCGAAGGGCTCCCGCTCTTTGTGAGCTCGAGTGACTCGAGCGACTGTGACTACTCGACCTCTTGGTCGACGTAGAGGCCGATCGCCGCGTTCACGCCCTGCTGATCACCAGCGCCGCTGCGCTCGTAGGTCGAGTACACGGCGTCGTCGTCGAGGTCCGCGAACGCCTGCGCGGTGAACTGGCAGCGGCCGTAGCCGATGATCTCGTTGACCGCGACGAAGTTGTAGTGGAAGTAGTGACCCTGCTCTTGCAGGTAGTTCAGGCCGTTCCAGACCGGGTTGTCGTTCCACTCCGCGATGTCGTAGTAGCCCGCAGGACCACCGCCGGTCGCCGGGATGCAGCGACCGCCGGGACCCTGGTTACAGTTGGTGGCCAGGGCCGGCGTGATCTCTGCCTGACCACCGGTCGGCACGCCGTCGGGGTGCGGGCAGCGGTGCGGCGCCATGTCCTCGACCGCACCACCATCACCGATGAAGCCGGTCGCGCCACGGTCGGCGTGCTCGCTCTTGAAGAAGCTCGAGGCCGAGTCGTAGATCTTGGCGAGCTGGGTCTTGGCCTCGGCGGTCTTGGCCCGGCGCATATACTTTTGCAGCGCCGGAACGGCGACCACGGCGAGAATGCCGAGAATCGCAACCACGATCATCAACTCGATGAGCGTGAAACCCTTGGCGTTCTTGAGCTGCTTCATGTCGATCTTTTTCATTGTCGTATCCTGTCCTTCGTCTGGGGGTCGGCCTGACGGAGGTCAGGCGGTGGCTGGCTATGATGATTGTCTGGCGGGCGCTCACTCACCGAAGTTGGTGTCACCCATTGATACGTCGGTGGCGAAGTGAGCCGTCGTGAATTCCCAATAGACGCCGTCGCGGTCGAAGTCGCACTTGGCGAATGCGTAGAACCAGTCGCGGGCGTAGAAGCGCTCGAGCTGAACGTCGGTGTTGGGGAACACCTCTGTCGCGAGCGGAAATGCGGGGGGCTCGTCACCGAACTCGCCGTTGGTGCCGTCACCGGTGATGACCCCATACGCGCAGAACGAGTGGCCGCCCTCGGGCATGAAGCTCATGGCGTCGAAGCCATGCTCGACCCCGCCCGCGCGAAAGAACGGGGTGCCGATCGCGACCGCGTCGCGGGTGTAGCCTTCGTCGGCGATCGACCACTGGATCGCGCCGTCTTTGTTGGCGAGCTGATCGGGCGTGACCGGGTAGGTGTCCATCTCGCCGGTCGAGGTCGAGGCGTAGTGGCCTCGCACGGACATCAAGCCGTTCTCGCGCAGCGAGAGGTTGGAGAGATCACCGATGACCTCGGTTCGCCGCGCGTTGCGGAGATTCTTCGTGTATCCAACCAGCGCGAGCGTCGCCATGATCCCCAGGATCGCGACGACGGTGAGCAATTCGATGAGGGTGAAGCCCCTCTGGCCAGCCTGTGCGCGACGATCAGGCTGCGCGAGCAAGCGCGTGATCGAGCGTCGTGGGTTCGTTGGCCGCATCGGATTGGCCTGGGAGTAAGCACTACTCGTGCCGGTGATGAATGTTGAATTACAGCGATGATCCATAGTGATCCCAATGAGTTAGCGAGTGGGGCAAATGATCCCACCCGGTTTCTGCCGCAGAATGTCGATCATGGGCCGACGAAGTTCGGCTCGTGGGCCGCAGAACGTCACCCCGGCGCATAACAAACCTGGCGGTGCTACCCGTACGGGGCATTTTCGCCCGGTCGAGAGATCACCTACCCGACCTTCAGGACATGAGTCGACAGGGGTGGATATGCGCATACCACTCACCCTTCCGCTGAACGCCCGACCTCGATACCCAGCTTCTGCAGCCGATAACGGAGCGATCGAAAGCTGATCCGCAGCAGCTTGGCGGCCCGCTTGCGGACGCCACCGGAGCGGGCGAGCGCGGCGAGGATCAGGTCGCGCTCGAGATCCGCGAGCCGGGCGTCGAGGTCGAGCCCGTCTTCCGGAAACGCGCTCGGCGTGCGGCCAACGTCGTCGGCGCTGGCTCGCCGACTCGGGAAGTGATCGGCGGTGAGGGTGGCGGTGCTCTCGAGCGCGACCGCTCGCTCGATCAAGTTCTCGAGCTCGCGCACGTTGCCCGGGTAGTCGTAGGCCAGCAGCCAGTCGAGCGCGTCGCGCGAGACCCCGATCAGCTCGCGCTTCATCTCGCGGTTGAAGCGATCGAAGAAGCGCTCGACCAGCAGCGAGATGTCCTCCGGGCGGTGGCGCAGCGGCGGCAGCACGATCCGAACCACGTCCAGGCGAAAGTAGAGATCCTGGCGAAACTCGCCGCTCTCGACCGCGGCCTCGAGATCCCGGTTGGTCGCGGCGACCACCCGACAGTCGACGGGCACCTCTTCGTTGCCGCCGACCGGCCGGATCGTCCGCTCTTGCAGGACCCGCAGCAGCTTGACCTGGGTCGCGGGATCGATCTCGCCGATCTCGTCGAGGAACAAGGTGCCGCCGCCTGCGACCTCGAACATGCCCTGGCGATCGCCAGCGGCCCCCGTGAACGATCCCTTGACGTGGCCGAACAGCTCCGACTCCATCAGCTGCTCCGGGATCGCGCCGCAGTTGACCGGGACGAACGGGCCATCGGCGCGGTCCGACAGGTTGTGCAGGGCCCGAGCGACCAGCTCCTTGCCCGTGCCCGACTCGCCGCGGATCAGCACGTTGGTCCGGGTCGTCGCCATCCGACGGACCAGATCGAACACCTTCTGCATCGACTCCGAGCGACCGACCATGCGGTCGAGCGCGTCGACGCCTTTTAATTGCTCGCGCAGGCGTCGGTTCTCCGTGCTCAGGCACCGGCGCTCGAGCGCGCGCTGAACCAGGAGCTGGATCTCGTCGATCTTGAACGGCTTGATCAGGTAGTCGTAGGCCCCGATCTTCATGGCCTCGATCGCGGTGTCGGTGGTCGCGTAGGCCGTGGCCATGATGACCTCGGGCGGTGGATGGGGCAGGGCGCGGGCGTGCCGCAAGACCTCCATGCCGGGCACGCCGGGCATCGTGAGATCGGTGATGACCACGTCGAAGCCGATGCTGTCATCGCTGAGCACGCGCAGCGCGTCGGCGCCCGACTTGGCCGTGGTCACGTGGTGGCCAGCGCGGCCCAGGCACACGCTCAGGAACTCGCGCATCGCCAGCTCGTCGTCGACGATCAGAATGCGTCCGGGTAGCGGATCGACCTCGCTCACGAGGTGGAGTTTACAACGATAGGGCTGGGCCAGGCTTCGAGGTCGCGACCATCGCGGCCTCCCCCCGGTGAACGCGTCGCAGCACGACGAGGACCTGTGCGCCAAACCGCTGGAACAGGGCGAGGTCACGCAAGCGCCACTCGAGCCGCGAGAGCACGCTGCCAACCAGCGGGATGTGGAGCGTCGCGTTGTGCGGGATCAGCACGCCAAGCCCATGCACACGCACGAATTCGAGCTCTGGCGGGAGGAAGCGCAAGAACCTGGGGATCGTGTCCCAGCGGGTCAGCCCGTAGCGATCCCCCAAGATCATGCGGCGTCGGGAGACCACGGTGATCGGGTTGCGGATGCCCTCGACGATCCCCCGCAGGCTCCGGGGGTTGGCGATCTGAACAAACACCTCGCCGCCGTCGACGGTCACGCGCGCGGCCTCGCGCAGCAGCTGGCACCCGAGCCGCTCGGAACTGCTCGTGTCGTAGCCCAGGTGTGGGAAGGTTCGCAGGCAGTACACGACGTCGAAGTTGGCGTCGGGGTACTCGGCCAGGTTGACGCTGGGCTCGTCCTCGCCCTCCTCGGGGATCATGAGGTTGCCGTCTGCGTCGAGGAACTGGCTGGCTGGCAGGAACCCCGAGGTCTCCGCGACCTTGCCAGCGGCCTGATCGAGCGCGCCCTTCTCGACGATCGAGAGGTGATCGCCGATGCGCGCTTTGACCCACCCGCTGATCTCGGGGCTCCCGTAGCCGAGATCCAGCACCCTTCGGCCCGGCACGTGGGTCAGGATCACGTCCCCCGCGAGGCTGTCGACCAGCCGCGACCACGCTGAGCCGAGGCTGAACGGCCCTGTGACGCTCGCGGAGGCGACCCGCGCGGACGTGCTCGAGCCGCTCGCATGTACGCCTGATCGACCCGCTACGCGCGACCGCAGGTCGATCGGACCGGTCAGGCCCTCGAGCACCACGCCGCCGCGGCCGGGCTCGCTCGGTTTTTGAGGCGGCTGTTCGGGCCGCTTCGTTGACCCACTCACGGGCGCCATGGTACGCCTTTGCCCGTCACACCGAACGCTCGGGGAACTCGATACATGCCCACCAAGATCCTCGCGATCGACGATTCCAAGACAATGCGCTTGGCCATCAAGATCACCTTCGCGGCCGAGGACGCGAAGGTGACCGCGGTGAGCAAGGGTTCTGAGGCCGTAGCTCGCGCCAAGCAAATGCAGGCCGACGTGGTCCTCATCGACCACAGCCTCGCGCCCGGCGAGCCAAGCGGCTTTGAGGTCGTTCAGGCCCTCAAGTCCAACCCAGCGACGGCCAACATCCCCGTCATCATGCTGATCCCCGCCAAGGGCAGCATCGGTGAGGCGGAGGTCGCGGCCGCAGGGGCGGACAACTACATCGGCAAGCCCTTCGACAGCCAAGAGCTGATCGACAAGGTCGCGTCGGCGCTCGGGCGCGGGGCCAGCAAGCCCGCGGCCGCGGCACGACCAGCGGCGCGTCCGCCTGCCGCGGCGCCTGCCGCCCGGCCACCCGCCGCTCGGCCACCAGCCGCAGCCAAGCCTGCGCGCGCACCTGCTGCGGCACCCACGCCCGCGAGGGCGCCGGCCGCCGCCGCGGCTCCCGCTGCCCGGGTGCCAGCGCCGGCTTCAGCACCAACTTCGGCGCCACGGTCCGCGCCACGGTCCGCGCCAGCCTCTACAGCCCCGGCGTCCCCTGTCTCAGGCGCGATCCCGATCGCGATCCCGATCCCGTTCACGGCGGCCAACGCCCCGACGTCCAGCATGATCGAGCGGATCAAGGCGGCCGCCGGCAACAGCAGCGCCGCCGCGGGTCTCGATCCGGCAGCCGTCCGCGCGCTCTTGCAGCTCAGCCAAGAGATCGTCGAGCAGGTGGTCTGGGAAGTCGTCCCGGATCTGGCCGAAGAGATCATCAAGCAAAAAGTTCAGTAGCGCGCCGACAGTTTGGCAGCGCGTTGCTGGCGGGGAGCCCGTGCGAGGATGCGCACGGGCTTTTTCGTGTCGCGCGGTTGCGCCCGGATGTCTTCGGACCAGCGCCGACAGTCATCCGCGTGGGCCCCAGGTTTCTGCTCCGCTCGCCAGCGTTCGTTGGCAGCCGCTCATTACTCGCGGGGGCCCCTACGCGGGCGTGGATTCGTGTGGCAGGTTCACGCGATGTCCGAGCAGGAGTTCGCCAAGGTCTACGAGCCGGCCAAGGTTGAAGCAGATTGGTACGCCCGCTGGCGCGATGACGGCCTGTTTTCGCCCGCTGAGCACGACGGTCCCCACTTCACCTGCGTGCTGCCGCCGCCCAACGTCACGGGCCGGCTGCACATGGGTCACGCGCTGACGGCCACGATCGAGGACAGCTTGGTCCGCTGGCATCGCATGCGGGGCGAGCGGGCGCTGTGGCTGCCCGGCACCGATCACGCTGGGATCGCCACGCAGGTGATGGTCGAGCGGGACCTGCAGACGCGCGAGCAAAAGAGCCGCGACGAGATCGGCCGCGAGGCGTTCCTCGAGCGAGTCTGGCGGTGGACGGACGACCACGGCGGCGTCATCGATCGCCAGCACGAGGCGCTCGGCGCCTCGCTCGACTGGTCGCGCTATCGCTTCACGATGGACGAGGTCTCGTCCCGGGCGGTCCGCGAGGCGTTCGTGCGGCTCCACGAGCAGGGTCTGATCTATCGCGACTATCGGCTGATCAACTGGGACTGGGGCTCCCACACGGCGCTCAGCGATCTCGAGGTCGAGCACGAAGAGATCGAGTCCAGCCTGTGGCACATCGCGTATCCGATCGTCGGCAGCGACGCCCGCTTGATCGTCGCGACCACCCGGCCCGAGACCATGCTCGGCGACACGGCGGTCGCGGTCCACCCCGACGACGAGCGCTACCAGAGCCTGATCGGCCAGCGCGTGCGGCTGCCCCTGACCGGGCGCGAGATCCCGATCATCGCCGATCCGATCCTGGTCAAGATCGGGTTTGGGACCGGGGCCGTGAAGGTCACGCCGGCCCACGATCCCAACGACTTCGAGACCGGCAAGCGCCACGATCTCGAGCTGATCCAGATCATCGATCTCGACGGCAACATTCAAGCCCCGGCGCCCGAGCCCTACGTGGGGCTGTCGGTCAAGCGCGCGCGCGCGCGGGTGCTCGCCGATCTCGAGGCCGAGGGTCTGCTGGTCGAGACCAAGCCGCACGTGCTGAGCATCGGTCGCAGCCAGCGATCGGGCGTGATCGTCGAGCCGCTGCCCTCGTTTCAGTGGTTCGTGAACGTGGCCCCGCTCGCCGGGCCCGCGCTCGAGGCCGTGCGCACCGGTGAGACCGTCATCTACCCGGAGTTTCGCCGCGCCGACTACTTCCGCTGGATGGAGAACATCCGCGACTGGTGCATCTCTCGCCAGCTGTGGTGGGGTCACCGGATCCCCGCGTGGCACTGCGCGTGCGGCCACATCACGGTCGCGCGCGAGGATCCGAGCGCGTGCGCCAAGTGTGGCAGCGCCGACATCTCGCAGGACGAGGACGTGCTCGACACCTGGTTCTCGTCGGGGCTGTGGCCGCTGACGACGCTGGGCTGGCCGGCGGACGACAACGAGGTCGACCGCTTCTACCCGACCTCGCTGCTGGAGACGGGCTGGGACATCCTGTTCTTCTGGGTCGCGCGCATGATGATGTTCGGCCTGCACTTCACCGGGAAGGTCCCGTTTCGGACCGTCTACCTGCACTCGATGGTGCTCGGTGAGGACGGGCAGAAGATGTCCAAGACCAAGGGCAACGTGGTCGACCCGGTCGAGCTGGTCGACGCGTACGGGGCCGACGCGCTGCGCTTTTACCTGTGCACGATCGCCGGTCAGGACTCGGGCATCGTGTTCTCGCGCGCTCGCGTCGAGGGCTACCGGAACTTCTGCAACAAGCTGTGGAACGCGGCCCGGTTCGCGAGCATGCGGCTCGAGGGGCTCGACCTCGCGGCCTGGCGCGCCGACGTGCTCGACGCGGACGACGGCCTCGCGCGGCTGTCGATCGCGGATCGCTGGATCCTCGGTCGCGCGCTCGAGCTGCCCGAGCGCGTCGCCGCCCACCTCGACAACTGGCGGCTGGATCTCGCCGCGCACGCTGCGTACCAGTTCGTGTGGCACGAGCTGTGTGACTGGTACCTCGAGCTCGCCAAGCGCCGACTCGCCGACGACGCGGATCCGAGCGAGCGCCACGCCACGCAGGGCACCCTGGCCACCGTGTTCGATCTGGTCCTGCGGGTGTTGCACCCGATGGTCCCGTTCATCACGGAGGAGCTGTGGCAGCGGCTTCCGCGGGTCGAAGACGCGCCCACCTTGATGAGCGCGGCCTGGCCGATCGTCAGCGGGGAAGGCCAACAACGGACCATGGCGGGCCCCGTCCGCGCGGTTGGATCGATCCTCGCTGACCCACGAGTCGCCGAGGCCGAGCGGGACATCGAGCGCCTGATCGCGGTGGTCACCAGTCACCGCATGCTCAAGGCGGAGTCCAAGATCTCGCCCGCGCAGCCGGTCGAGGTCCAGGTTCGAAGTGACGACCCAGACACCTTGTCCTCGCTCGAGCGGATCCGCGAGGCAGCGCAGTTCGTCGGGCGGATGCGCTCGCTGACGGTGCTCGGGCGTGACCTCCAGCTGCCCAAGCAGTGCTCGGTCGACGTGGCCGCAGGCGTCGAGGTGGGGTTGCCGCTCGCGGGCCTGGTCGACCTCGACGAAGAGCGCGCGCGGCTCGGCAAGGACATCGCCAAGAAGCAAAAGGAGCTCGCGGGCATCGACAAGAAGCTCGCCAACCAAGGGTTCTTGCAGCGCGCGCCCGCCGAGGTCGTCGCCAAGGAACAGTTGCGTCAGACTGAGCTTCGCGACAATCTGGCAAAGCAACAGGCGCTGCTCGATCGCCTCAGCTGAGCCGCCGCGGGTCCTCATGTCCAGTCCTGTCAGCCACCCCGAGACGACGACCACGCCCAGCCCCAACAAGCTCAGCGTGTGCTTCGTGTGTCTCGGCAACATCTGCAGGTCACCGACCGCCGAGGGCGTGTTCACCAAGCTCGTCGTCGACGCCGGGCTGCGCGGCCGGATCCGAGTCGACAGCGTCGGCACCGGGGCGTGGCACAAGGGCGAGCGGGCCGACAAGCGGGCGCGGACCGAGGCGCAGCGGCGTGGCTATGATCTGCAGAGCGTCGCCCGGCAGATCACGACCGCCGACTTCACCAATCACAACCTGCTGATCGGGATGGACCTCACCAACCTCCGCGAGCTCGAGGCGCTCGCGGCCAAGTCCAACGGCACGGCCAAGATCTCGCTGCTGCGCAGCTACGATCCGCTGTCGCCCACGGACGCCGAGGTGCCCGATCCCTACTACGGCGGGGTCGAGGACTTCACGCGGATGTTCGACATGGTCGAGGCCGCCTGCAAGGGCCTGCTCGCCCGCTTGCGCAGCGAGTGGGGGCTGTAGCCCCGCACGGTTGGGCGTGGGGGCTTCTCGTTGCTCGCGTACACTCGGGGCGTGAGCCTGACGCTGCTGCGCAACGCTGAACTGTTTGCTCCCGCGCCGCTCGGGCGGCGCGACTTGTTGCTCGCCGGGGGGCGCGTGGCGGCGATCTCGGAGCGTGGGGGGCGGATCGAGTCGCTGCCGGCGACGCTTGGGGTCGAGGTCCATGACTGTGCGGGGGCGTATGTGGTGCCGGGGCTGGTC
>NZ_PVNL01000007.1 GCF_002994635.1 Enhygromyxa salina
GAGCGGGAGGGAGCGGGAGGGAGCGTGGGGGGAACGACGTAGAAGTATCAGGCTACGGCTCGGCGGGACGGCGATCAGAAGGAGCCCCCTGATAGGGGGCCACACATGCGGCCGCGAACGATCAGCCCGTTGGGAGGGAGCGCAGCGAGTGACCGCGCGGTGCGAAGTCGCTTGTGGGGGTCATGACCCGGTCAGACGCTTGTGGGGGTCATGAACGGTCACACTCCGCAGGCCATGCCCTCGTCGGAGCAGCCGACGCTGTCGGGATCTTCGTTGGCGTCGAGGCGGCACTCGACGCAGCTGGGGGCGTTGAAGTCGCCTAGCTCGCACAGGCCCAGGAAGAAGCAGGACTGGATCGCGCAGATCTGTAGGTCGAACAGCTCGTCGGACTCTTCGTCGGACAGGTTCGTGGTGCACTCGTTGATGCACATGTTGCTGAAGCCGCCGCAGTCGACCAGACACGCTGCCGCGTCGGCGCAGGTCTCACCACCGGTGTCGGTCTCCGTGGTGGTGGTGTCGGTCGTGTCCGTGGTGTCGGTCGTGTCCGTGGTGTCGGTCGTGTCCGTGGTGTCGGTCGTGTCCGTGGTGTCGGTCGTGTCCGTGGTGTCGGTCGTGTCCGTGTCCGTGTCCGTGATGTCGGTGGTGTCGCCCCAGTCGGCGGTCTCTTCGCCCCAGTCGACGCTGGTGTCTTCTTCGCCCCACGTCTCGACGGCCTCGTCGCCCCACTCGTCGTCTTGCCAGTCGTCGGTCTCCGAGGTGGACTCGTCGTCGGCGATCGTGGTGCTGCCGGGGACGTCGGGGATCGTCGATCCCGTGTCCTCGTAGCTCCACGTCTCGGCGCCTGTGTCTGCGCCGGTCCCGATGATGACCGACTCGGTTCGACCACAAGCCGCGCTCGACAGCAGGAGCGCGACGCAGACGGGAACGGCATACAAGCGAAGCAAAGACATGATGCTCGGATGTTGGCACAGGTCAGGGCGAAAGCGTAGGTGGTGCGATCGCCTGATCGGGCTCCTAGGGCAGGTAGGCGGCGTGCATGGCCGAGTCTCATGTTCCCTTCACGCCGGCCGTCGATTCACAAAAATGGTCTCGGATCACCCGCCATAGCAGCGCGTGCTCCGCGCCCAGTACCCGCTGCTGCAGGGTCTGGGGCGTGTCTCCAGCTTCGACGGGGACCTCGACGGCGGCGAGCGGTGGGCCCTCGTCGTAGCGCTCGTTGACGAGGTGAACGGTGGGGCCCGAGCAGGGCACACCTGCCGCGAGCACGGCCTCGTGCACATGGATCCCGTGCATGCCCTTGCCGCCAAACCGGGGCAGCGGACCGGGATGGATGTTGACGACGCGCTCGGGGAACGCCGCGAGCACGCGTGGGTCGACGAGCTTGAGCCAGCCGGCGAGCACGACCACGTCGACGCGGTGGGCTTGCAGCAGCTCGAGGATCCGGGCGTCGGGATCGGCGTGGTCGCGGCGGCCGACGTGGAACGCGGGGATCTGGTGGCGACGCGCGCGAGCCAGCGCGCCCGCGTCGGCGCGGTTGGAGATCACCAGGACGATCGGGGCCGGGAGATCGCCGCGCGCGTGGGCGTCGATCAGCGCCTGGAGGTTGCTGCCGCCCCCGGACGCGAGCACGGCGAGGCGCGGAGCATCGGGGGCAGGGCTGCTCACGCGTGCGGTCATACGCAAGCCCGGCATCGGCGTCTAGAGCATCCAGACCGCCGGCATATACTCCGCGACATGTTCCAGGATCCACAGTTGGGGCCGGGCGTACCGATCCGCTCGACCACGGTCTTGTGCGTGCGCCGCGACGGCAAGGTCGTGCTCGGTGCAGACGGGCAAGTCTCGATGGGCAACACGATCGTCAAGGGCAGCGCGACCAAGGTGCGGACGTTGGCCAAGGGCAAGCTGCTCGCTGGGTTCGCCGGGTCGGCCGCGGATGGTCTGACCCTGTGTGATCTGCTCGAGGCCAAGCTCGAGTCGGTCGGCGGCAATTTTACGCGGGCGTGCGTGGAGCTGGCCAAGGACTGGCGCCTCGATCGTCGCTATCGTCGGCTCGAGGCCCTGTTGATCGTCGCCGACAAGGAGCGCTCCCTGTTGCTGTCGGGCACGGGCGATGTGATCGAAGCCGAGGACGGGATCCTGGCGATCGGCTCGGGGGGCAACTACGCCCTGAGCGCCGCGCGGGCGCTGCTGCGTCACTCCGAGCTCGACGCCCGCGGGCTGGTCGAGTCGTCGCTGGCGATCGCGGGCGAGATCTGCGTGTTCACCAACAACAATCGGACCATCCTGGAGCTGGAGGCGCCGCAATGACCATCGAGCCGAGCCGCTTTGCTGACACCCGCGAGCTGACCCCCCGACGCGTCGTCGAGGAGCTCGATCGCTACGTCATCGGTCAACATCGGGCCAAGCGCGCCGTCGCGATCGCGCTGCGCAACCGCTGGCGGCGCCAGCAGGTCCAGGGCGAGCTGCGCGACGAGATTTCGCCCAAGAACATCATCATGGTCGGGCCGACCGGGGTCGGTAAGACGGAGATCGCCCGGCGGGTCGCCAAGCTCAGCGGCGCGCCCTTCGTCAAGGTCGAGGTCAGCAAGTTCACCGAGGTCGGCTACGTCGGCCGCGACGTCGACTCGGTGATCCGCGATCTGGTCGAGATGGCCGCCAAGCTGGTCCGCGAAGAGAAGGAGCTCGAGGTCTGGGACACGGCGCGCAAGCAGGCCGACGCCAAGATCCTCGACTTGCTGCTGCCGCCGACGCCGGTCCAGAGCCCGACCCAGACCACCCACGGCTACGCGGCCCGACCCGGCGACGCCCCCAGTGAGGTCAAGCCGGCCAACGCCGCGAGCCGCGAGAAGCTGCGTCAGCAGCTCGAGGCCGGCAAGCTCGACGCGCGCGAGATCGAGATCGAGGTCGAAGACGAAGGTGGCGGCGGCTTCGCCATGATGCCGGGAATGCCCGGGATGGGCGGCGCTCCCGGAATGCCGGGGATGCCCGGCATGGGCGAGCAGCTCGAGGAATTGCTGGGCGCGCTCGGCAAGCGCAAGCGCAAGCGGACCACCACCGTGGCCGAGGCCCGCGATCTGATCGCGGCCCAGACCGCGCGGGCGCTGGTCGACCGTGACGCGGTCCGCAACGAGGCCGTGCGGCGGGCGGAGCAGCTCGGGGTCGTGTTCCTCGACGAGATCGACAAGATCTGCAGCCGCGAGAACGCGCGCGGGGCCGACGTCTCGCGTGAGGGGGTCCAGCGCGACCTGCTGCCGCTCGTGGAGGGGTCGACGGTGTCCACCAAGTACGGCCCGGTCCGCAGCGACCACGTGCTGTTCGTCGCCGCTGGGGCGTTCCACATGGCCAAGGTCAGTGATCTGATCCCCGAGCTGCAGGGGCGGTTCCCGATCCGCGTGGAGCTCGAGAGCCTCGGCAAGGCCGAGTTCGTGCAGATCCTCCGGGACACCGACAACTCGCTGCTCAAGCAGTACGCCGCGCTGCTCGCGACCGAGGGGATCGAGCTCGAGTTCAACGACGAGGCGATCGACGAGCTCGCCCGCGTCGCCGCGACCGCCAACGAGCAGCTCGAGAACATCGGCGCCCGGCGTCTGCACACCGTGCTCGAGCAGGTGCTCGACGAGCTCAGCTTCGAGGCGACCGAGGTCGGGGCCCAGAAGGTGACGATCACGGCCGCGTATGTGCGCGAGCGGATCGGCGAGCTGCTCGCCGATCAAGACCTGTCTCGCCACATCCTGTAGCTGCCCCGCGGCGCGTGGCAGCGGGTCACGCGACGCGGCGAATGTGGGGGCCGGACGCGACCCGGGTGCGCGTGCCGACCCGCACGGGCGTGGACCAGCGCAGCTCGATCAGGTGCATGGCGTGCCCCTCCATCTGGACGGCGTGGCAGACCAGGTCGCTGACCGTGCCGCCGTACATCTCCACGATCCCCCGCAGGTAGCCCTCGACCAGGCCGGCAGGGTGCACGGCGCCGACGCACAGCAGCGCGTAGCCGGGCTCGTACTTGGCCGTCATCATGCGCTCGTGCTCGGGCGGGTCGATGATCGTGGCGCCGAAGGGCGCGTCGAGATCGGTGAGGATGGCCTCTGCCGAGTCGAAGCCCCACCGCTCGAATTCGGGCTTGGAGGCGCCGACGATCCGCCTGCCGGCCGCGACCAGGCTGCTGTGTGCGATCTGCTCTGACGCGCGGGCGACGTCGGTGGTGAACGCGAGCCATGGGTACTCGCCGTCGTCGACGAGGGTGCTGACCCGAGCTTCGAGCGCGGCTTTGCCTGGATTGGACCCGCTGAACTCGTGCAGCAGCTCGGTGAGGACCTGCCTGTAGTAGCGACCCACAACCATTCCAATTCCAGCAGCAGCCATGAACCAATGATAACGGGCAATGGCATGGTTGAACAGCGACAATATACGGCCTCGTTGCGTGCGAATATGAACAGCAGATCGGAATGACGGTTTGGCCTAACGTGCGCCAGTTGGGTCAATCTGGGACCTCTGGGCCAAAACGGCCGGTGGGCCGGCTGGCGCGGGGCACATGGCAACGGTTTCAATGCAATGTGTACGGATCTCAATGCGCGGTCGCGTGCACGGTGCGAGTGTCGTGTAGGTTCAATGTAGGTTCAATGTAGGTGCATTGGAGCCGGGCGCGCACGTGGCCGCGCCTGCGCAGGTCCCTGGATGCGCGAAGTTCGACGGCGGGCGGTGCATGCCTGGCGGTCGCGCGGCGGCGAAAGCCGGTTGTACGTTGACCTGCGCCCGGGCGACGGCTATCCGGGCACGGATGACTTCAGTCCCCCCGCGCGATGACGAGCTTCGGCCGCCCGGGGGACACGTGGACGACGCTGAGCCCAACGCAGACGCCACGCCGCCGCTCGACCTGCGCGGCCTGCTCGTCACCGCCGTGCTGGTCATGATGGGCTTCACGGCGGTCGTGCTGGTGCTCGGCTGGCTGTTTCAGGAGCCGTTGCTGGCGACCGGGCAGTGGTTCGTGGATCGGTTTGGCGGCGTCGGGATCGCGGTCGGGTTCTTCTTCCCCGACGCCTTCACCATGCCGGTGCCCAACGACGCGTTCACGGCGTTCGGGCTGTGGGGCGGGATGCCGTTTTGGCAGGTCGTCCTGTGGGGCAGCCTGGGCAGCTTGCTGGGGGGCAGCACGGGGTGGGCGATCGGGCGCTATCTGCTCTCGCGCAGCGCCAGCTTGCGCGGGTACATCAAGCGTCGCGGCGGCGACGAGATGACTGCACACCTGCGCCGCGGTGGGCGGTGGTTCCTGGCGATCGCCGCGGTGTCTCCGGTTCCGTACTCGGTCACCTGCTGGGCGGCAGGCGCGACCAAGATGCCGTATCTCGAGTTCCTGGCGATCTCGCTGCTGCGCGTGCCCCGGGTCGCCGCGTTCTTGTGGTTGATCCAGCTGGGCATCGTCGGGGTGCCCAGCTGAGCGCTAGGATGTGGCGGTGAGCGACACGCGTCCGGCCCTCGCCGTGCTCGGCGGCAGCTTCAATCCGCCGCACCTCGGCCACGCGCTGCTGCCTGGGTACCTGCTGGCGCGAGCCGACGCCGCGCGCGTGGTCGTGGCGCCGTGCTTCGATCATCCGCTCGGCAAGTCGCTCGCGCCGTTCGAGCGGCGCATGAGCTGGGTGCGCGCGGCCATGGCCGCCTACGACACGCGGGTCGAGGTCAGCGCGATCGAGGCCGAGCTCGCGGACGAGCGCGGCGGGCGGCCCAGCTACACGCTCGAGCTGCTCGAGACGCTCGCGGCCCGCGAGCCCGGCTTCCGCGTGCGCTTGGTCGTCGGATCCGACATCACCAGCAGCGGAGAGACCGAGCGCTGGCATCGCTGGGATGAGATCGTCGCGCGCTTTGATCCGATCGTGGTCCCGCGCGCGGGCTGGTCGGCGCCCGGCGCCGCGGCGCTGCCCGAGGTCAACAGCACGGCCGTGCGCGAGCAGATCGCGGCGATCCGCGCGGGTGGGCCGGACGCCGATCGGGCCCGGGCGAGCCTGCGCGGCGCGGTCCCGGCTGCGGTGGCGGTCGCGCTCGAGCGCTGGGTCGCAGGCGACGAGCCGCGCGTGTGGGTGATCGGGCATGGCCACGTCGCCGCCCACGCGGTCCCGTGGCTGCGCGATCGGGGCTTCGAGGTCGAGCAGCTCGGCGCCCGCGCGCTGGTCGACGGCGCCGCGAAGCCGTCGAGCTCAGCGCCGCCACCCGCGGGCGTGTGGCTGCTGTGCCGCGACGACGCGCTCGCCAAGGTCGACGCCGCGCTGGTCGGGCGGTTGCCAAGCTCGACCCCGGTGCTCCACGCCGCGGGCGCTCGCCTGGCTCGGCTCGCGCTGCCGGCCCTCCACGCCGCCGGTCACCCGCTCGGAACCCTGCACCCGATCTGCTCGCTGCGACGTGAGCGGCCCCGCTCGCGCCTGAGCACCGCCAGCTTTGGGCTCGGGGGAGACGTCGCCGCCCGTCGGTTTGGCGCCACGCTGATCGGTGACGCGCCACGCCTGGATCTCGGTCACCTCGATCAGCGCGGGCGCCTGGCCTACCACGCCGCGTGTGCCCTGGTCGCCAACCACCTTGCGGTGCTCGAGGATCGCGGGCTCGCGGTGTTGCGCGGCCTCGGCCTGGGCACCGACGCGGCGATCGAGCGGGCCCTGGGTGATCTGATGCTTGGATCGCTCGAGAACCTGCTCGCGCTGGGGATCCCAGCTGGCGTCACCGGTCCGCTCGCGCGCGGCGATCGTGCGACCGTCGAGGCCCATCTGGCCGCACTCGACGACGGGGCGACCCGCAGCCTCTACGCCCAGCTCAGCGAGCGGCTCGCGACCTTGCTCGGGTAGACTCGGGCCATGACGGGTGGCCTGCGCCGACACGGAGTCCTGGGCGGGCTGTACCTGACGCAGGGCATCGCCTACGGGTTCGCGGGCTACGTGTTGCTGCCCAACCTCGCGGCCGCGGGCGTCAGCCTGGAGATTCAAGCTGGCGTGCTCGCTACGGGCTCGCTGCCGTGGATCTTCAAGGGTCTGTGGGCGCCGATCCTGGATCGACTGCGCGGGCAGACGGCCCTCGACCCGCGCCGCGTGGCCATGGTCGCGCAGCTGCTGGTCGGCGCGTCGCTGGTGATCTTGGCCGCGAGCGGCGACGTGGTCGCCCACACCAAGTGGCTGGTGTGGGCGTGGTTCGTCCACAACGCGATGCTGGCGATCCAAGACGCGACCGCCGACACCCTGGCGATCGACATGCTCCCGGCGTCCGAGCGCGGCGTCGGCAACGGGGTGATGTTGGGCAGCCGGATGCTGGCCTCCGAGGTGCTCGCGCCTCGGCTGCTGGGTGTCGGCGTGGTCGTGGCGAGCCTGCAGGCGGCGCTGTGGCTGGAGGCGGCGATCATCTCCGCGCTCGCGTTCGTGCCGCTGCTGGCCCCGTGGGACCCACAGGCACGCAGCGAGCAGCTGCGAGCGCCGCTGCTCGACCGGCTCCGCGCCGCGTTCGCGCCCCGCGGCGTGCGGGTCGCGTGCGTGATCGCAGCGCTCGTGTTTTTTGCCGATGTCGTGACCAGCACGACCTCGGTAAACCTGTTGATTCAACACTTGGCGTGGCAGCCAGTCGAGATCGGCGCCCGGCTCGGCCCACCCGCGCTGATGTTCGGGCTGGGTGGCTACGCACTAGCGACGGTGTTGGCTGACAGAATTGGTCACGCTCGGACCGCGGCTGCGGGCTCGCTGCTGCTCGGGCTGACGTGGGTCAGCTTCGGCCTGCTCGAGCGAGCGTGGCACGATCCAATCACGATCATCGCGCTCGTCGCCGTGCAGTCCATGGCCACGGCGCTTTTGTACGTTGGGGTCCACGCCGCGCTCATGGACCAAGCTGATCCACGCGCGCGGGCGACCCAGTTCGTGATCTTCATGGGGCTGCTCAACTTGCCTCGCGCGTATGGCCCAGCTGCAGCGCCGGGGTTGCTCGCCGCGCTGGGCTACGCGGGACTGTTTATCGCGGCCGGTGGGTATCAGCTGCTGATCGCGGCGGCGCTGCCGTGGATGCGCCGCGCGGAACCATCTACATCGTGAGCAGCCCTCAGTCGCGCAGCCACCGACGCAGGCGCGCCAACAAAGGCTGGCTCGTGGGGCTGCGCGGATCGAAGCTGCGCCAGCGCAGGCGCTCGTCGTTGCGCCGCCGGATCGTGAGCAGCGCGGCCTCGAGCTCGCGTCGGGCCGCGTCGTCATCGGTGCTGGGGTCTCGCCCGCGCGCGCGCAGGCACGCCAGCATCGCCTCGATCCGCGGCACGGCCTGGTGGGCCACCGCGAGCGGACTCGCGGCCAGCCAGCTGGCACACCGGGTCTGATCCGCCGTGAAATTCAGAGCCACGGCGCTGACGATCTCGGGGTTGCGCGCGAGCGTATCGAGCACCTCGCGGACCCGGGTGAGCCACTCGAGCTGGCCGCGCTCGACCAGCAGCAGCTCGGCCACGAACGCCGCGGCCTCGGTGCCAATTAGTGGCAGCGTGTCGATGATCTGCAGGCGCACCCGCAAGCTCGGATCCCACAGCGCCCGCGACAGCCGCGTCATCCGGGTTGCCGTGCACGCGGGCGCGTGGCGCCTGGCGAGCGACGCGGCGGCGCGCTTGCGGGTGCCCTTGTCGCCGGGCTGCCAGGGCAGCTCGACCCGCGCGCCATCGAGGAACAGGCTGCGAAGCCCCCGGTCGGGATCAATCAGCGCGCGCAGCTGCCGTTGGTGGTCTGGGGCGAGCGCCGCCAGGCGGGTCTGCCGACGCAGGTGCCTGGGGGCCTGACCCAGGACCACCGACCATGGTCGGGCGACGACATCGGGCTCGGCGAGCAGGGCGGGGAGCTGATGGTGGAGCGGCCCGCTCATGCGCGCGTCGACCCGAACGTGACGCAGGAACCGGGCGACCGGCAGCCGCAGCAGCTTGCGGACCGAGTCGCCCGCGCGAGACGGCGGGATCCCAGGATGCTCCACGACCCGAAGCGACACGACCATCCCGTGCTCCCAGCTGGGCTCGAGCTCGGGGTAGTCGGCGAACAGCTCGGCGATGATCGGATCGCGGACCCTGGCCTCGAGCTCGTGGACCCGCTCGCGCAGGCGCGTGAGCTTGTGGCCATACCGCTGCGCTGGCGTTGCGGTGTTGGGCTCGGCCTGCGCGACGGCTTCCGCGAGCAGCGAGGTGGCGACCAATTCGCCGAGCGGCTCGCCGTCGGCCTGGAGCCGATCGGCCCAGACAGACAGATCTTCGCGCTCGCGCTCGCTCCACATCCGGTGCCTCAACTAAACCACCGTCGTGAACACTCTGCACTTTGTCACACGTCGATCGGTGGTGTCCCGGTCGCGCGCGTTGGCCCGGCAGCCCGCGGACTGAGTGGTCCGCGATCGCACTCGTGGCGCGCTCGACCGCGCTGGACAGATCTTTGCCGCGGGTAGCCGACGCGTCGGTGCGTGCTCAGCCGGGGCTTCGGTGGGCCCCGAGCTTCTGGATCAATTCAGCGATGCTCTCGTCGTCGAACGGGGCTGCGTGGGCGGCGTCATCGGGATGACCGAAGCTGTGCAGCGCGCGACGCAGTCCGTGGCTGCGGTAGTCGTTGCTGGAGCCGGTCGCGGATCCGCGCCGCAGCATCCCGGCGATCCGCGGGATGGCCGGCCTGGCTGCCGACCGGGAGCGCTGCCCCTGCCCGGCCAGCCAGCGCGCGACCCAGGGCTCGTCCTCACTGAAGTTCTGGGCGACCCCGGCGACCCAGCTCGGGTGCGTGCTCGCGGCCCGTGTCAGGCTGCGCTCGACCAGGTCGCCAAACCTGCGGTGTCGATCGAGGTCGACCGCGAGCGCAGCGAGGAGCGCCGGGGCCACGCCGTCGCCCAGGGTCGGCAGCGCCGCGAGGATCCGTCGACGGACCTGCAGGCTCGTGTCCCAGATCGCCCGCTCGAACACGCGGCCCAGCGCCGGCGACCACGGCTGCTCGAGCAGCGCGTCGAGCTTCTGGCGGCGCACGCCGTGATCACCCGCGGTCCACGGCAGCGACTGAACCCAGCCCCAGCGGACCAGCCATGTCACGCCAGCTTCGGCCACTGCTTCGAGCAGCGGACGGGACAGCGGGGGCGGGGAGGGTGCGTGGTGAGCCGGAGGTCGCGTGTCCGCGCGCAGCAGTCGACGGAACTGACCGGGCATCCGACCCAGCACCACCCGCCGCGGTCGCGCCTGACACTGAGGGTGGGTCAGCGCATCCAGCAGCTCGTGCTCGCGCGCGGGAGCCAGCGCGCCCAGGTGCAGCTGGTCGAGGAAGCGCAGCGCGGGTCGGCGCACGAGCGCCGCGATGACCTCGACGATCACCCGCGGCGGATCAGCGTGGCCGCTGGTCACCGGGTCGAGCTTGACCGCCCGGACCACCCCGTGTTGCCAGCGCAGCCGCAGGCGCGGGAGCTCGCCGACGCCCGGACCGAGCAGCTGCTCGGCGAGGCTCAGACGCAGCTGCTCGGCCTGCGACTCGATGGGGGCGAGCTCGGTCGCGTCGGGCTCGCGGCGGCGGACCTCGTCGACCCGCAGCGAGAGCGCCACGAGCTCGCCGAGCGGATCGCCGCGCGCCTGCAGGTGATCGGCCCACACGGCCAGCGCCTCCCGCTCGGAAGGCCACACGGGTCAGCGCCCGATCTCGACGACCAGCCGACCGTCATCCAGCAACACGCGGGCCTCATCGCCCGCGCGAACCCGGCCGCGCAGGATCTGCTCGGCGATCAGGCTCTCGATCTCGCGCCCGAGCAGGTGTCGTAGCGGTCGCGCACCCAGGGCCGGATCGACACCCGCGCGGTCGATCAGCTGCTCGATCGCCTCGTCGTCGACGCGGTAGCGGATCCCACGATCATGGGTCAGGCGCGCCGAGCTGCTGGTGATCAGCCGGCGACAGATCGCCAGCATCTGCGCGCGGGTCAGCGGTCGCAGCACCAGCGGGGCTTCGATCCGGTTCCACAGCTCGACCGGAAAGTGGGCGCGGGCCTGGGCCAGCACCTGATCGTCGCCGACGTGGTCGGGATCGTCGTCTTGGCCGTGGTGGTGGATCATCGTGTCGGCGCCAAGGTTCGAGGTCATCACGACCACCGCGTGGCGGAAGTCGACCGTGCGCCCGCGGCCGTCGGTGAGCCGGCCTTCGTCGAACACCTGCAGCAACAATTGGTGCACGTCGCGGTGACTCTTCTCGATCTCATCGAGCAGGATCACGCGGTGCGGGTTGCGGACCATCGGATCGGTGAGCGCGCCGCCTTGCTCGTGGCCGACGTAGCCGGGTGGGGCACCGACCACGCGCGCGACCGCGTGGGCCTCGGCGTACTCGCTCATGTCGAGCCGCAGCAGCGCCTCATCGCCACGCTCGTACAGCGCGGTAGCGAGCGCCTTGGCGATCTCGGTCTTGCCCACGCCCGACGGGCCCAGCAGCAGCACCGACGCGATCGGTCGTCCGCTCGAGAACCCGGCCCGGTTGCGACGGACCAGCGCCGCGAGGACCTCGAGCACGTGCTCGTGCCCGACCACTTGCCGGGCCAAGCGGACGTCGAGGTCCAGCAGGTCGCGCTCGCCCGTGCCCACGACCCGGCTGTGGGGCAGCCCCGTGCGCTCGCAGGTGATCTCCACCCACGCGTCGTTGCTGACCTCGGTCTTGGCCTCGCGGACGGTGCGGGCGCAGGCGAGGTCGAGCAGATCCAGCGCGCGTCCGGGCATTGCGAGGCCGGTCAGGTAGCGATCGGCGATCCGCGTGAGCTCGGACAGCCGCGCGTCCTCGGCCAGGCTGACCTCGTGCTGCTCGAGGATCGCCTCGCTCGCGAGCTTGACGGCCGCGTGCACGTCGGCCGTGTCGAGCGGCGGGAGCATCAAGACATCCAGGGTGTCGAGGATCCCGGGCATCCACGCCTCGAGCCGCGCCCGGCCCTCGTGGGACAGCACCGTGATCACCCGCGGCGCGCCGCTGGCCCACGCTCGCGCCAGCGCGGGCAGCATCGGCGGCGCCGCGTCCGAGGACACGCGGTCGAGATCATCGAACACGACCACGCCCTTGGCCTCCGCGATCAGCTCCAGATCGTCGGCGAGGGTCTCGTCGTCCTCGTAGTCCGGCGCCTCGAGCCGAAACAGCGGGCGGTCGAGCACGCTGGCGAGGTGCATGGCCAGCAGGCTGCGGCCGCTGCCGTGCTCGCCGACCAGGATCGGCGGCCGCACCGACTTGCGCAGCAGCGCGTCGGCGAGCATCGACAGCTCGCGCACCCGGCCGACCATCGGCGGCAACGTCGTGGCGTTGATCGAGCGCAGCTCCTGGGGCTGACCGCGGCGCCCCTGGGGCTTGGCCTGGGCCTGCGGCCGCGGCTCGAGCTCGACCTGCTGGCTCGGCGTGGCGCTGGGGCGCGGGCTGACTCGCGGCGCCCGGACGGTCGAGGCGGCTGGCGTCGAGTGCTGCTCGGGCTCGTGAGCGGCCGGAGTCGCCCGCGGGGGTCGCTGGGCAGACAGGCGAGGGGAGGGCGGCGCTGCGCGGACCGAGCTGGTGGTGGGGCGGACCTGCGTCGGCGCCTCGCTGCTGGTCGCGCGTGACGACATCCGCAGCGGCCCGACCGGCGCGCGTGCGACCGGCTCCGTGCGTCGGCTGACCCGCTGGTGCCCGCGCTCGCGGACTCGCTCGATCAGGCGCTTGCGCAGCCGCCCCGTGTCGGCGCCCGCGAGCTGCAGCATCCGGTAGGCGTGGCAGTCCGCGCTGCGGACGATCGCCAGCAGCTGCGAGAGCTCGCCGTCGGGGCCGGCTCGACCGCCGCGCTGCTGCAGGCGCAGGTGCCAGTCCGCGGGCTCGGGCTCGACCTCGTCGCGGAGTTGGTCACGCAGGGCCGGCAGGTGATCGCTGGTGATCCCGATCTCGCCGAGCAGCGCCGCGACGACCTCGTGGGTGGCCAGCGCGATCAGCAGATCACAAGACGAGCCCGCCCCGGCGCGGACGCGCTGAGTCGAGGAGCGGACCGCGGCGGCTTCGGACATGGGCGCAAGCTAGGGGTCCGATGTTCAGCGGTCAAAAAATCGGCAAGCCGAGCATCCGCGAGGCGAGGGTTGCGCGGTTCCCGGCGCGGTGCTCGATGACCGCAGCCGCTCGGAGGGCCGGGCCGCCGTTGTCGATCGTGGGTGCGTCGTCGCGGAGCCGATCAAGATCCCGACGCACTCGGTCAGCGGTGGTCTGGGCGGGATCATTGGGGAGGCTCGGCAGCGGGTAGCCTGCGCGGGTGGGCGACGAGCAGGCGCACGGCGACGAGTTCGAGAACCCGGTGGACGCCGAACGGACGCGCCGCGTTCGTGGCCGCAAAGGCATGACCGACGAAGCAAGCCGCATCTTGGACGCCGCCCTCGAGCTGGCCGAGCGCGAACGGGCCCAAATCGCCGCCATCCTCACGGACAGCATCGGCGACGGCTCCTCGCCCGAGGAGGTCCAGGCGAGTTGGATCGCGGAGGCGAAACGACGGCTCGCAGCCTACGAGCGCGGCGAGACTACAGCGGTGGACTTCGACGAGGTGATGGAGCGGCTTCGTGCCAGGGGCCATCGTTCGCGCGAGCGGCAAGCATCGACGGGTTGAACATGAACCTGTCCGCGGGGGCGCGCGGAAGATGAACAAGATCGCGTGCTCGGCCGCGCAGGTGGGAGAACTCGAGTTGCTGTGCCTGGCGCCGGTTGGCCTGGAGCGGGACCAAACGGCAGCAGCCGAGGCTCTCTTCGGCGGTCCGGCCGCCGTCGCTCGTGGCGCGTCGTCGCAGACGTGATCGAGATCCCGACGCGAGCGGCCGGGACCATTCCGAGGCGCACTAGACGGTGCTGGGCGATGCCGCTACGATCAGCCCATGGCCCAGGCCCAACCCGCCGAGCAGCTCGAACTCGAGGAGACCGAGGCGCCGTCCGCCAAGCGGCTCCCGCCCGAGACCGAGGACGCATTCCGGGCGCGTCTGATCGCTAAAATCGAGCGTGGCATCGCCGACGTCAAAGCCGGGCGCGTGGTCCCGCATGCCGAAGTGTTGGCGATGATCGACGCGCGCTATCCCGGATCCAAGTAGGTGGCGCGGGGGAGGTTGATCTGGTCGACGGGAGCGCTCGCCGACCTGCAAGAGATCGCGGACTACATCGCCCTCGACAAACCCGACGCGGCGGGTCGCTGGGCGAAGGTGCTAGCGGCGATGGCCGAGCAAGCCGCCGAGTTGCCGTTCGCTGGGCGTCGCGTGCCCGAGTTCGCCCGCGACGACGTGCGCGAGGTGATCAAGCGCGGGTATCGGGTGGTCTACCAGGTGGGTGACGAACGAGTCGTGATCTACGCGGTGTCTGAAGGGCATCGGCGTTTGCCGGTCGACATCCTCGACCGGTGACCCTCGATCCCGCCGCACTCACCAACCGTCCGTAACTAGGCGTGGGCGCACCGCGAGGCCGGACTCGAGGCGCCGACCGGCGACGCGACGATCCGCCGTCTGCTCGCGGGGGTCACGCGCACTCGGGCCGCGGCCGGCGACCGATCGAAGCGCAAGCGAGCGCTCACGCCGTCGATGGTCCGCGCCGCGCTGGCCGGGCTATCCACCCGCGACCGGGCGATTGTGCTCGTGGCGCTCGTGACCGGCTTGCGTCGGTCCGAGCTCGCGGCGCTTCGCTGGGCGGACGTCTAGCCCACGAGCGAGGGGCTGCTCGCGTGGGTTCGCCGATCCAAGACCGACCAGACCGGCGAGGGTAGGCCGGCCGCCGTACCGCGAGGCCGCGGGCTCGCGTGTCCGGCCACGCTTCGCTCACGACCACGCTGCGCTACATGCACGCGGTCGACGGCGTGAAGGAGGACGCGATCGACTCGCTCGAGCGCGTCGATGCCCGCGAGTCTGGGTATTTTCCGGCCCGAGTTCGGGCATTTTCGGCCTCGGAGCCCTAGCTATCCATCGATCAAAAGAGAGCCCAGAACAGGACTTGAACCTGCGACCTGCGGTTTACGAAACCGCTGCTCTACCGACTGAGCTATCTGGGCGGGTCGGGGCGCTGGTTTTAGTGCCCGCCTCGCCGCTCGTCAAACAAAAACCCTCAGGGCAGGTGCGCGAGCCCGCGTGAGCGGGGATCGCTGTCTGGCGCGGCCCCGGGGTTGCCGGCCAGCCGCACCACGACTTCCCCGCGCAGGGCGTCCGGGGTCACCCAGCCGATCGCCCGGCTGTCGCAACAGGCGCCCTCGTCCCGGTTGTCGGCCAGGATCAAGTAGCCCTCGGCGCGGACTTCGATCGGTCCGAGGTCCTCGGGCAGGCCCATGCTGGCCCAGGTCGGGACCTCGCCGCCGAGCAGCACGGGGTAGCGGGTGTGGCCGAGGGTCTCCCAGGCGAGCGCGCGCAGCCGGGGGCTGTCGGCGTCTTCCCGATCTTCGCCGACGGCCGGCTTGCCGGACAGCACCAGCCGGATCGGATCGTCGGGCTTTTGCTGGAGCGCGGATCCATTGACGACCAGGCCCAGCGCGACGTCGGGCACGTGGAAGGTGACGGTGTCCCCAGGCACGGCGAGCACCCGACCCACCCGAAAGTTGCGCGGGCTGGCCTTGGTCCCGCGCTCGCGGACCCGCTCCCAGTTGCTCTCGACGTCGTCGACGTCGACGACCGCGGTGTCGTGCAGCTCGCCCCGGGCGGTGCGGCGCTCGTCGACGGCGGAGCCACCGTGGCGCGGTCCTGGGACCAACGAGTTGCGGTTGTCGGGCTCGGGCAGCTCGTCGCCGCCGACTGGCTCGGGCGGGCTGGGATCGTAGACCACGAGGTCGCCAGCCTCGATCCCCCACGCGCCCCGGACCATGATCACCGACTCGCCATTGAGGATCGTGGGGGCCATGCCGTCGCCGTGGACCTGGATCAGCGTGGCGAGCGAGGCCCGCGTGATCACGAGGGCCGCGCCACCCAGCAACACGCAGTACGCGACCTTGGTCGAGAACCTGCGGGGCGGAGCGGGGCGCTCATCCTCGTCGTTGCGCTTGCGAGCCATGGTCGTCCGGGCCTGGGCTCTCGCGCAGGCTGAACACCTGACGCAGAGCGCCCACATTGTCCCGGGCCTCGGCATTTCGAGCAAAGAACAGGCGGATCCCGGCCACGCCCCGGGCGCCGGCAGCGAGGCACGCGTCAGCGTTGGCTGGGGTGACGCCGCCGAGCGCGATCACATCGCCACAGACGGCCGTCCAGCTGCGCAGGGCGTCGAGGCCGATCGCTCGCTTGTCGACCCCAGCTTGGACCGTGTGCGGCGGGAAGATCGGCGCGAGGCAGGTGTAGTCGACGAAGCGGTTGGGCGTCGGCGTGGCCCCGTGGACCGATCGGCCGATCGTCATCCCGGGCAGCTGCACGCGCCATCGCTCGCACAGCTCGGGCGCGGGGTCACCACGCAGCTGGATCCCGGCGAGGGCTGGCGCGGCGGTCAACAGCGGCTCGAGCTCGAGCGCAGTCGGATCGACCGACACCAGCGCAGGTACGCCACGCACGGCGAGCGCGTGGCGAAGCGCGAGCAACCGCGGATCCGCCAGGATCGTTGCCGCGCTGGCCCCAGGCTCGCGCAGCAACACCGCCAGGCCCAGCGCGTCGGCGCCAGCCTGCAACCATGAGTCGACCACCGCGGGGTCGAGGGTGGGCGCCAGCGCGGCCGGAGGCGTGATCGCCAGCAGCCGCACGACGCTACTCGATCAGCCCGATCGTGGGGCTCGAGGCGTGGGCGTGCATGCGCCTGGGCATGCGCCCGGCCAGGAACGCCTTGCGCCCGGCGATGATCCCCAGGCGCATGGCGTCGGCCATCTGAACCGGGCGGGTAGCCTGGGCGATCGCGGTGTTCATGAGCACCCCGGCGCAGCCGAGCTCCATCGCGACCGCGGCGTCCGAGGCCGTGCCCACGCCCGCGTCGACGATCACCGGGATCGTCGACTGCTCGATGATCAGCGCGAGGTTGTGCGGATTTCGGATCCCCAGCCCGCTCCCGATCGGAGCCGCGAGGGGCATCACCGCCGCGCACCCGAGCTCCTGCAGCTTGCGACACACGATCGGGTCGTCGGTGCAGTAGGGCAGCACGGTGAAGCCCTCGTCAACGAGGATCTTCGCGGCCGCGAGGGTCTGCTCGTTGTCCGGCAGCAAGGTCTTGGGATCGCCGATGACCTCGAGCTTGACCAGATCCGCGATCCCGAGCTCGCGGGCCAGACGCAAGGTCCGGATCGCGTCGTCGGCCGTGTAGCAGCCGGCGGTGTTGGGCAGCAGCGTGTATCGATCACGATCGATCCAGCCGAGCAGGTTGTCCTTGGCTTTGAGGTCGACGCGGCGCAGCGCGACGGTGACGATCTCGGCGCCGCTCGCCGCGAGACATGCCCGGGTCTCGGCCTCGTCCGCGTACTTTCCGGTGCCGACGATCAGCCGCGACCGCAAGGTCCGACCGGCCAGCTCCCAGGTATCCTCGCCGTGATCATCGTGGGTCTTGGCTTCGATTGTGTTGCTCACGCTTCAGCCTCCGCCGACGAAGGTCACGACCTCGAGCTGGTCGCCGTCCGCGAGCACGGTCTGGCCATGCTCGGCGCGGGGCACCACATCACGGTTGCGCTCGACGGCCACCTGGCGGGCGTCGAGGCCGAGCTCGCGCAACAAGTCGGCCACGCTCTGGCCCTCACTCGTCGGACGGGGCTCACCGTTGAGGACGATCGTCGGCACGGCCCGCAAGGTACCCCTTCCGCGAGCGGTCTAGAAATCGGGCCCCCATGCATGTTGCGAGCCGGCTCGCCCGCGTACTGGCCAGCACATTGTGGCGCGCATCACAGGTCACAGTGGCTGGCTGCCATCACCTGTCGCGTGCACGCAACAGCAGATCTCGGATCGCCATGCGCGCATGCTGAACGTCAGAGTCGAATGATATCAACCTGTTGCCGGAAATTGGGCGGTTGGCAATCCGTGGCACGGGTTGTGCTCTGTGTCACCAGATGATGGAACCTCGCCGAGCGTCAGTCCCGCTAGAGCGCATGACCGTGGAAGAGATGCTGGCGTGCATCGAGCCGTTTACCGTGGCCCGGAACGAGGAGCTCGAGCTCCTCGCCCGGGCTGTGGTGCGTTCGCGCAAGGCCAGCGGAACCGTGCTGTTGCGCGAGGGCCAGCACCCCGACGGGTTGTCGGTGGTCCTGCGCGGTCGGGTGAACCTGCTGCGCGCGGTCGATGGCGGGCGCGACATCATCCTCAGCTCGCTCGGCCCGGGTGACGTGTTTGGTGAGGCCTGCGCGGTCGAGGGCGTCGGCGCGTCGACCACGGCGGTCACGGCGGTCGCCAGCGACATCGCCCGGATCCCCTCGGACCTGCTGATGGCCCACCTTCGCCGCGAACCCAACACCATGGTTCGGATGATGCGGCTGATGAGCCAGAAGCTGTGCGACGTGGAGTCCGTGGCCAGCGGGTTGGCGCTGTGTGACGTCGAGGAGCGGCTCCGCCAGACGCTGGTCCGGCTGGCCAAGCGCCAGGGGCGGCACTCCCCGGCTGACGACGGATGGATCCTGGCGCCGGTCCCGACCCAGTCGGAGCTGGCGCGGATGGTCGGATCCTGCCGCGAGACCGTCTCGCGCACGCTCAGCTCGATGGCCCGCAGCGGGCTGCTGAGCTCCAGCGGCCGGCGGATGATCCTGGGCGAGAACTTGATGCAGGCCGAGGCCTGAGCTCGGCGGCTCGCCGCTCGGGATGATAGCGGTCCGATGAGGCGTCGGTTGGCCCGTGCAGCTGCCGCGCCACCGGTTACCCTCTGCCTCGCTGATGAGTCGCTATCAGGGCCCCGATCGTCGCGCGCAAGACCGCCGCCAGCCGAGGATCGTCGAGGTGCGCCCGACCTGGGCGGCGATCGACGAGGCCGCGCTGGGGCACAACTTGCGGACGATCTCGCGCCACGTCGGGCCGCGCTGCCGGGTGCTCGCGGTCGTCAAGGCCGACGGCTACGGCCACGGGGCGATCGACAGCGCGCGTACGTTCGTGGAGGCGGGCGCGTGGGGGCTGGCGGTCTCGCTGATCGAAGAGGGGGTGGAGCTGCGCCAGGCCGGCATTCGGGCCCCGGTGTTGGTGCTCGGTGGGGTCCACCCCGGGTCGGAAGACGTCGTCGTGCACGGGTCGCTGACGCCCGTGGTCTGGGCGCCACAGCACCTGCAGCTGCTGTCGGCTGCCGTCCGTCGCAGCGGCGCCGAGCGGCTGCCGATCCACATCAAGATCGACACGGGGATGTCGCGCCTGGGGGTGCTGCCGTCGGACCTCGCGGCGCTGCTCGACTGGTTTCAGACCCACGCGGCTGGCGAGCTGGAGATCGAGGGGGTCATGACCCACTTCGCCTGCGCCGACGACCCCGACGACACCCACACCAGCGCGACCCAGCTCGAGCAATTTCGGGCGTGCCTGGCGATGCTCGGCGAGCACGGCATCCACCCGAGCATCCGACACGTGTGCAACAGCGCGGGGCTGGTTCGGTTCGCGGACGCGCACCTCGACATGGTGCGGCCCGGCATCGCGATCTACGGGGCGGCGTCGAGCCGCGCGGTCGAGCTGGCGGGGCTGCGCATGGGCATGAGCGTGCACTCGCGGCTGCTGGGGATCCGCGAGCTCCCGGCGGGCGCCCGGGTGTCATACGGCCATCGCCAGACCCTGGATCGGGCCACGCGCTTGGGCATCTTGCCGGTCGGCTACGGCGACGGCTACCCGCGCAACATGAGCGGCCGCGCCGAGGTCCTGGTCCGCGGCCATCGCTGTCCGATCGTCGGGTCGATCACGATGGATCTGTCGATGGTCGACGTCACGGACCTGCCCGACGCGCGCGAGGGCGAGCGCGTGACCTTGTTGGGTCGCCAGGGGCGCCAGACGATCGACGTGCACGAGCTCGCCAGCTGGGCGGGCGTGATCCCCTACGAGATGACCTGTGGCATCTCCAAGCGAGTGCCTCGACACGTGCTGTGACGCTGCGGGCGCGCGCTGGTGAGCGAGGGCGTGACGGTGCTACGATCGGCGCGTGGGGATCTTGCTCATCGGCTGCCTGAGCCTCGCGATGCTGGTGCTGTTCTCAGCCGCGGCGCCGCTGCTGGCGGGGCGCTGGCTGGCTGATCGGGACGACCGCGAGGACGAGTACGATCCCGAGGTCGCCGCGATCGAGGCCCACGCGCTGATCCTGCTCGCGGCCGCCAGCCCCGAGCGCCGCTGAGCCCGATCGGCGATGCGTCAGGCGGGCGGCTCGTTGCCACCGCCCGCGTCGGGTGCAGCTTCGTCGTCGTCGGGCGCTGGCGCGGGCGCGTCAGGGCACGGCTCGTCGCCCATGTAGTTGACGCTGCACGCGTCGAGGCAGTCGTCGGGCCCGACGTAGTTGTCGTCGCAGGGATCGGAGATCACCTGAACCTCGGGCTGGTCGGCGTCCGCGCCCCCACTCCCACCAGAGCCCCCAGCAGCGCCCCCAGCAGGCCTGCGCTTCCACTCGGCGTCGAACTGCACGGTGGTGGTGGTGGGCCCCTGGCTGCGCTTCATCTCGCTGTCGATCGAGGCCATGTAGTGGGCCTGGGTGTCGAACAGCACGGTGATGGCGCTGCGGGTGCGGATCTCACTCGAGCCGTCCTTGGTCGTGGTGGTCTCGGTCTTGTCGCCGTCGATCTTCAGCTGGGCGAGCGCCTGCTTGGTCTCGCGGTGCTCGAAGGTGCCCACGAGCGTGCCGCGGGCGATGTCACTGGTGAACTTGCCGAGCTTGCCCTCGCGGCCGCGGGTGTCCTTGGTCTCCCAGCCCTCGCCTACGCCCAGCCGCTTGTCCGGGACCACGAAGAACGCCGATGTCAGCCCCTCGATCACCGACTCGAGCACGCCGACCTCGGCCTCGTCGAGCTGCGCGGGCGGGGGCGGCACGTCGAACACCTTGCCGGTTGGATCGACCGAGAACCGGATCGTCACGCCCTCGAGCCGGGCCTTGGCGCGCTGGTTGAACTCGTTCATGGACACGGGCAAGCCCGGCACGACCCAGTTGAGATCGATGCCGCTGACGGTCGCCGCGACCTTGGCGTTGCCCGCTTCGTCGACGCTGTTGACGACCAGGTGGACGCCGAAATTGATCGAGCGGCTCATCGGCTGGCCGCGCATGGAGATGGTCTCGCGCCGACGGATGCGGCCCTCGAACGACGAGCCAGGCTGGAGGTCGTAGCGCAGCTCGACGCCGTCGGCGGGCACCTGGGTCTCGACGAGGTCGCTGCCGCCGCAGCCGAGCAGCGGCGCCTCGAGCAGCAGAGCGGTGGTCAGGCACAGGCCAACGAGGAGGCGAGAACGCATGGCCGGGAGCGTATGCGAGGGACCCCCAGCGTTACAACCGCCGGGTCTGTCGCGCGGGGGCCAGTCCTGCTATCGAACCAGCTTGGAGGACGAGGATCTGTTCGCTCACGCCCGCAAGCGCGACCCCGCGTTCGCGCCCTTGGCCGAGCGCATGCGGCCGCGGACGCTCGACGAGTACGTCGGCCAGGACCACCTGACCGGACCCGGGCGGCTGCTGCGGCGCGCGGTCGAGAGCGATCGGGTGCCGAGCATGATCCTGTGGGGTCCACCAGGGACCGGCAAGACCACGCTCGCGCGGATCATCGCGGCGCACACCGGGGCCAGCTTCGAGACCGTCTCGGCGACCGACGCGGGCGTCAAGGATCTGCGTCGGATCGTCGAGCGCGCCCGCCAGCGGCGCGACTACGAGGCCCGCACGACGCTGTTCTTCATCGATGAGATCCACCGGTTCAACAAGGCCCAGCAAGACGCGCTGCTGCCCCACGTGGAGGCCGGCGTGTGCACGCTGATCGGCGCGACGACCGAGAACCCCAGCTTCGAGGTCAACGCGGCCTTGCTGTCACGCGCGCGGGTGGTCCAGCTGCGGCCGCTGGCGATCCCGCAGCTGATCACGCTGCTGCGGGGGGCTCTCGACGACCCCGAGCGGGGCCTGGGTGAGCGGGGGGTCGAGGTCGAAGATCGGCTGCTGGGCGCGATCGCGTTGGCGTCGCAGGGTGACGCGCGGCGGGCTCTCAACGCGCTCGAGCTCGCGGTCGAGCTGGTCCCGCCCGAGCGTCCGCAGCTGACGGCCGAGCTGGTCGCCGAGGCGCTCGGTCAGGCCCAGCTTCGCTACGACCGCGACGGCGAGGAGCACTACAACATCACGTCGGCGTTCATCAAGAGCATGCGCGCGAGCGATCCAGACGCGGCGGTCTACTGGATGGCGCGGATGCTCGAGGCCGGCGAGCCGCTCGAGTTCGTGGCCCGGCGCCTGGTGATCTTCGCGGCCGAGGACGTCGGCAACGCCGATCCGCAGGGGCTGGTGGTCGCCCAGGCCGCGGCCGAGTCGGCCAGGTTCGTGGGCATGCCGGAGGCCGTGTTGCCGCTGACGCAGGCGGCCGTGTACCTGTCGCTGGCGAGCAAGAGCAACGCGACGATCAAGGCCTACTTCGCGGCCCGCAAAGAGATCGTCGCGCGGGGGCCGTTGCCCGTGCCGCTCGAGATCCGCAACGCCGTGACCAAGCTGATGAAGCAAGTGGGCTACGGCGCGGGCTACCGCTATCCGCACGATCTCGACGGCCACGTCGACGCCGAGCACCACAGCCACCTGCCCGAGCCGCTGCGCGGGCACCTGCCTGGGCGGCGCTACGTGAATTCCGGGCCGCTGGGGTGGGAGGCGACGGCCGAGGCCGCGCTGGCACGGCTGCGCGAGGGCGGCGAGTCGGACGAGTAGGGACTGGGAGGAGGGGAGGGGG
>NZ_PVNL01000008.1 GCF_002994635.1 Enhygromyxa salina
GCCGAGCGTCGCTCGGGCGCGGCGGAGCAGCCCGCCGTCTACGACGCGTCGGGTGGCAACTCCGCGGCCCCCGCTGGCGCGCAAGCAGGGCCCGCGTTCGTGCGCGCGAGCGCGGCGTCGCCCTACGTGGGTCCGGCGAGCCCCAGCGCACTCGCGCCGCAACCTGCCCACGCGCCGCAACCTGCTCACGCGCCGCAACCTGCTCACGCGCCGCAACCTGCTCACGCGCCGCAACCTGCTCACGCGCCGCCGAGCCGGGCCCAGGGCGAGGATGCCCACATCGAGATGCTCGAGCAGCTCGCCCGTGATGCCGGGTTGCTCCCAGCGAGCGAGCCCGCACCCGCGGCTCGAGGCGCGCGACCTGTGGCAGCCCCGCCGGTTGCCGCGCCGCCCATGCCCATGGCCGCGCCGGTCGGCCGGCCCGCGTTCGAGCCAGTCTCCCCCGCGGTCGCTCGGCCACCTGCGCAGCCGATCGCGTCACAGCCGATCGCCTCACGGCAGCCCGAACCTCCCGTACGTCAACCGGTTCAGCAACCGGTCGGACAATTTGGCCAGCAGCCGGTCGGGCACCCTGGTCAGCAACCGGTCGGGCAACCTGGCCAGCAACTCGCGCGAGCGGGCGCCGGGTTCTCGCTCACCAACGAAGACCTCGATCCCGCCCAGACGCCCGCGGACGCGGAGGCCGGCTGCCCCAGCTCGCGCTGTCTCCCCCGCGAGTCGATCGCATGGCAGGAGCTCGAGCCGTGGGACGCGTGGGAGTCGTTCTTGGCCAAGATCTCGGCAGAGAACGATCTTCTATGGGCGGTGCTGCAGGATCTCGGGCTCGTGAGCATCTCGAAGGGGGCGATCCGGCTCGCGTCGCCAGCGACTGGCTTCGCGCAGACGCAGCTGCGCGAGAACCCCGAGTTCAGGACGGGGTTCGAGCACTTCACCGCCGAGTACTTCGGCGAGGTCATGCGCCTCGAGATCATCGACGCCAACCCCAGCCTTCCGCACATGCCCAGCCTCGCGCTGGTCGACGCGGAGCGGAACCGCCGACACCGCGCGGCGATCTGCTCCGACGCCGAGCGCAACCCCCGGATCCGATCGCTGCTCAGCGCCTTCGGTGGCGAGCTGCTCGCCGTCGAGGTGCTCGAGGCCCCACCGCTGCCCCCGCTGGGCCAGCGCGGCGTGCCTGGTTAGGACCAGGTCGAGCCCAAATCCGGGCCAGCTCGGGGCAGCTCGGGTCGGGCCAGCTTGGGTTGGCTCGCGCCACCGACAACCCCTATGATCCCGGCCATGGCGGACTTCGACCTCTCGCAGATCATGCAGCAGGCGCAGCAAATGCGTGAGCAGATGGAGTACATGCAAAAGGGCCTCGCCGAGCAGATCGTCGAGGGCACGGCTGGCGGTGGCATGGTCAAGGTCAAGATCACCGGCGCCCAGCAGCTGACCGCGGTCGAGATCGACCCGTCGGCGCTCGCTGAAGATCGCGACATGCTGCAGGATCTGATCGTCGCGGCGGTCAACAACGCGATCGAGAAGTCCAAGGCGCTCGCGCAAGAGCGGCTCGGCTCGATGCTGCCCCCAGGCATGTTCCCCGGCGGCATGCCCAACTTGTGACCGCCGTGAGTGGCGATCCGCTGCGGCGCCTGACCAAGCTGTTGGCGCGGCTGCCCGGCATCGGTGAGAAGTCGGCGCTGCGCCTGGCCCTGGCGATCGTGCGCAGCGACGACGAGTACACCCGCGCGCTGTCCGAGGCGATCTCCGACGTTCACGAGCAGCTGCGCCTGTGTGCGGCTTGCTGTGATCTGACCGCTCAGGAGCTGTGCTCGATCTGCCTCGATCCTCGCCGGGACCCGCGGCTGATCTGCGTGGTCGCGCAGCCCCAAGATCGCATGGCGCTCGAGCGGGCCAGCGTGTTCACGGGCAGGTACCACGTGCTCCACGGCGTGCTCGATCCGCTCGGGGGGATCGGACCGAGCGAGCTCAAGGTCGCCGAGCTGCTCGCCCGGCTCGAGGGCATGTCTTCGCTGCCCGCCGACCAGCGCGTCAGCGAAGTGATCGTCGCGACCAGCCCCAACGTAGAGGGCGACGCGACGGCGCTGTACATCTCGAAGTTGCTGCATCCGCTGGGGATCCACGTCACGCGGATCGCGTCGGGCGTCGCGGTTGGGGGCGAGCTCGAGTACGCGGACATGACGACCCTGCATCGCGCGCTCGAAGATCGCCGTCAGATCTAGCGCGGGGACCGGCCGGGGTCGCGCGACTCTCCCCCACCACTCGCCCACCTGGGCGGCCCGCGTCGGCGAGGGGGGTGCGTTGGCGCGCCTGGTCTCGTCGAGCGGCCCGATGATCGCACCGAGCGACTGCTCACCCCGGGTCGCGGCCGGGGCCATCACGCGCATTCGTCCGTATGCGCCGCTTGAGAGCCGCTTCGGCGGCTGTTTCGAGCCTCGGCCCAAACGGCGCGTCTCGCATGGACTTGGCCGAAGGAGTTTGTTAGGTTGGCCGCCTGCACCACGCCGTGAACCCCCCACTTCCAGCCCCGCGTGTTCGATGGGCCCACGTCCCATGTCAGGGTCCGCGGGTTCTGCGAGTCGTGCGGCTTAGGGGTTCGTTTCGTAGTGGCCCCTGCCTGTGCTTGGACCGACAGCTGGCAGGGGAACGACACCGAGCCCGAGTGGACGACGATCGGTCAGGAGTCCCGTCTTGAACATGCTGAACCCGCAGCTCGCTTTGTATGATGAGGAGTTGACGGAGATCCGAGAGGTCGCCGACAGGCTTCATCAGGATTCCCGGGCCCGCACGATCCTCATCGTGGACAAGAATGGGCAGCTGATCGCTGCTTCTGGGGTCGACGCGGAGCTCGACACCACCTCCCTCAGCTCGCTGGTCGCCGGCAACGTCGCAGCCACTGGCGGCATCGCCAAGCTGATCGAAGAGGAAGAGTTCACCGGCCAGTACCACGAGGGCAAGGAGATCTCCGTGCACATGACAATTGTCGCGCGCCGGATCATCCTCGTGGTGCTGTTCGACAAGAACACGACCCAAGGTCTGGTGCGCCTGCGCGTCAAGAAGGCGAACGAAGCGCTCACCGGGATCTTCGACGCCCTCGCCGCCAAGCCGAAGGGCGCGCAAGAGGACGTCTTCAAAGAGATCACGGACGAAGACATCGACAACCTGTTTGGCCCGTAGAGGTGCCTTCCGGCGATGTCGTTCATCAACTACAGCGCGCGGGAGATCAACTGCAAACTGGTCTACTACGGTCCCGGACTGTGCGGGAAGACCACCAACTTGCAGTTCATCTACAGCAAGACCCGCCCGGAGTCGAAAGGCAAGATGATATCGCTGGCGACAGAGACCGAGCGAACCTTGTTTTTCGACTTCTTGCCGCTGTCGCTGGGTGAGATCCGCGGGTTCAAGACCCGCTTCCACCTCTATACGGTCCCTGGCCAGGTCTTCTACGACGCCAGCCGCAAGCTGATCCTCAAGGGCGTCGACGGCGTGTGCTTCGTCGCCGACTCGCAGCTCGAGCGGATGGAAGCCAACATCGAGAGCCTCGACAACCTGCGCTTCAACCTCGAAGAGCAGGGCTACGACCTCGACAAGATCCCCTACGTCATTCAGTACAACAAACGTGACCTGCCGAGCGCGGTTCCGCTCGACGAGCTACGGGCCACGCTCAATAGCAACAACGTGCCCGAGTTCGAGGCGTGCGCTGTCACCGGCGAGGGTGTCTTTGATACGCTCAAGGCGCTAGCCAAGCAGGTCCTGACCGAGCTGCGAAAAGGTGGCTGAGCCAATCAGCCGCATCAGCCCCGGACGAATCCATGTCGTTCATTAACTACAGCGCGCGGGAGATCAACTTCAAGGTCGTCTACTACGGTCCAGGCCTGTGTGGAAAGACGACCAATCTGGAGTGGATCTACAAGGTCTCCAAACCCGAGGCGAAGGGCAAGATGGTCTCGCTCGCCACGGAGACGGAGCGGACCTTGTTCTTCGACTTCCTGCCGCTCGACCTCGGTGAGATCCGCGGGTTCAAGACTCGCTTTCACCTCTACACGGTCCCCGGCCAGGTGTTCTACGACGCCAGCCGCAAGCTGATCTTGCGTGGTGTCGACGGCGTGTGCTTCGTCGCCGACTCGCAAGACGCCCGGATGGACGCCAACCTCGAGAGCCTCGAGAACCTGCGCCACAATCTGGAAGAGCAGGGCTTCAACCTCGACGAGCTGCCCTACGTCGTGCAGTACAACAAGCGCGACATGCCCGAGGTGCTGCCGGTTGCCGAGCTCTCGCCGAGCCTCAACCCCACGCAGGTGCCGGAGTTCGAGGCTGTGGCGATCGATGGCACGGGTGTGTTCGAGACCCTCAAGGGCCTCGCCCGCCAAGTCATCCAAAAACAGCGCGGGAGCTAGGGCTTTCTCAGCCCCCGCGGTCATCGTGCACTTCGGGGGCCGTATGAGCCTCGCAGGGGCCGGTTGTGGCCCCCCGGGGCCAAAGTCCTTGTTTAGACCCCACAGCCACCTGAGACTTTGCTCGGGCTAATTGTTCGCGTGGGTGTGAGTGGCCCCCTCCAAGGGGGCTCTGGTCGTCGCGAGGGGCCGGCGGGCTCGGACTTTTGGGGGCTCTGGTTGCGCGGCGGAACCAGTCCACGAATGGCGCCTGCAAGCGGGTCAGAAGCCTGACCCGAGCTGAAAACAAACTCTTGGGGGCTCTGGTTGCGAGGCGCCGACCGGGTCGGGCTTTGGGGCGCTCGGACTCTCGCGGGTCGGACTCTTGGGCAGGCTATGACGTTGCGTCCCAGTCGACGTCGTGGCCGGCGATGCTGTCGAGGATGACCACGCGCATGCCGGCTGGTTCGTGGCGGCGGATCAGTAGCTTCCACAGGGGGACGAAGCAGGGGCTGATCGTGGTCGCGCGGGCGCCCCAGCGGGCGGCGAAGGTTGCGGCGACGTCGGCTTCGGGTCGGCGGGTGAGCCACTCTTGCTCGTCGAAGCGGAGGCCGGCGGGGGGCATGCGGTTGAACCGGACGACGCCGTCGAGGTCGTGGACGTCGCTGGCGTGCTCGGCTGGGCGCTCGCTGAACCGGAGGCCGCGGTTGGGGTTCCAGGTCGAGGTCGTGAGTCGCTGCGGGTGCAGGTAGACGCTGCCCAGTCGATCTTCGTAGCCGGGGCCGACGAGCCGGCCGAACAGGCCAGAGGCGATGCGCTCCTCGAAGTCGACCCGCCACAGCAGCTTGTGGATCAGCGACACGTTGACCAAGGTCTCGGCGGCTGGGCCGAGACCGAGCATCGACGATCGCAGGCGGCCCTGGCCGAGCACGGCGGCCTGGTCCTGCCCGATCACTGGGGCCGCGACCAACACCGTGTCCGGCATCGCGAGGTCGGGGCGCGTGCCCGTGTCCAGGGCCCAGTAGGTGCTGGCGCGACCGTCCTTGAAGTCGCCGACGAGGCCGGCCTTGCTCAGCAGCTTGAGCGCGCGGCGGGCCGTCGTCTCGCTGACCTCGAGCAGCTCGGCGAAGCGCTTGACGTCGAGCGGGCCGTGGGTGCGGAGCGTCGTCAGCTGAGCCTCGCGCTCGATCGCTGCGGTGGCGGCCTTGTCGGGCTTGGGTGGTTCTTGCGGCGTGGGCAGCTCGGGCGATGGGCTTGGTGTCGGCTCCGCTTTTGGCTTTGGCTTCGGCTTTGGCTTTGGCTTTGAGTTCGGCTTCGGCTTGGGGTCCGGCCCCGGCTTTGCCGCTGGCTTGGAGCCCGGCTCTGGCTTCGGCTCTGGCTCTGGCTCTGGCTCTGGCTCTGGCTCTGGCTTGGCCGGCTCCGGCTTCGAGCTGGCGGCTTTGAGCAACTCGGCGAAGCGGCCCCGCCAGCGCTGATCCGCGAGCGCCTCGATCGCGCCCTCGTCCAACGTCTCGTGGCGCGTGTACAGCCAGCGCGTCTGCAGGCTGGTTGGCTCGGAGAAGTGATCGGGCGAGAGCAGCACGAACTGCCCGGGCTCGAGTCGGGGCAGCTCGGCCATGATCGCGTCACAGGCGGTCGGCGCGAGCGACTTGACAGTTGGCTCGACCTTCTTGAGATCCTGTCGGGTCATCAACCGGCCCAGCGCCCAGGTCCCGAACTGCGCCATCGCTCGGTAGTCGACGTCGCCGGGGTTCTGGGTCGCCATCAAGCAGCAGACCCCGTACTTGCGGGCCTGCTTGAACAGCAGCTGCAGGCTGTCCTTGCACTGCGGCTTGCGGACCGGCGGCATGTAGGGCGCGATCTCGTCGAGGTAGAACAGCACCTGAGGATCCGGGCGCGGGTGGGCGAGCATCCACGCGTAGAGCCGCTCGGCGATCGCCCCGACCAGGAACTCCTTGTCCTCTTGTTGGTGCAGGCTGTTGAGGTGGATGATCGCAACCCGGGTCTTGCCTGGCGGCGTGGCTCCGTGAGGCCCGAGCCCCAGCAGCAGGTCGATGTCCAGCGGCACGCCCGAGTCGAACAGCTTGCGGCGCGGGCCAACCTCGAGCCGCGCGAGCTTGCGGACCGCCTGGCGCAGCTTCTTGAGCTCCCAGAACCGCGCGTAGGGCTGCAGGCCCGCGTCGTCGAGCGAGTCGAGGTGGTCCGTGAGGGCGCGGACGCTCGTCGGTGGCCGGCCCGCGTCGGCGAGCTCGCGCAAGATCGTGTCGAGCACGGCGATGAAGCCCTCGCCGTCATCGTCGTCGCTCGCGAACCCGAGCAGCGCGGCGACGGTCGCCGCGGCGCGGGTCCACAGCTCGTCGTCGATCTCGCTGAGGTCGGCGTGGCCGGCGACGACGGCGGCGAGCGGATCGGCGCCCAGCGCGACACCCCGGCTCGACGCGGGCGTGAAGATCACGACGTCGCAGCGCTCGGTGAACGCCCGCGCAGACGCGAGATCGATCCCGTGGGCCGCGAGCGCCGCCGCGTGACGCTCGCGCTCGGCCGGATCGGGCTCGTCGAGATCGAGGGCCGCGAGGGCCAAGCTGCACAGATCACCTTGAGGATCGAGGCACAGCGCGGGAATTCCCGCGCGGACGATCTCTTCGACCACGACCTTCGAGAGCACGGTCTTGCCGGATCCACTCGAGCCCAGCGCCATCATGTGGCGAAGCAGAGCCCGAGCAGGCAAGCGCACGGGCGGCCCGTCGGCGCCGCGCTCACGACCGAGTTCGAGCTCGCTCACGTGCGTGCGACCGTAGACGGTTCGAGCGGCGCGGGCCAGGTGTTTGGCCGCCCGCTGCGCCCATTCGTGACCCCGCCAGGCGGCAGCGGCGCGAGATTTGACGCAGCTCGGGCCAGCCTGGCGACATTCTTCACCCTCACCGTCTCGTACGCTATGCACTGGGTGATGTCTCGCCCACGCCTCGTGCTCTGGTTCGGGCTCTGCTCGCTCGGTCTGGCCTGTACCCCCGACGCGCCGACCCCGGCCGAGACCCAAGTTCGCCCGCCGACCGAGGACGCCGGACCGGCCGAGGCCGACCCCATTGTCGAAGCCGAAGCGGAGGAGGCCGGCGAACCGGCACCCGACGCCGACGCTGGCGAGGCTGGCGAGGCCGAAGCTGGTGAGCTCGAGGATCCGGCCGCGGGCGAACCCCAGGCGCCGCCCGGCTACGGCGTGTTCAAGTTTCCGACCGAACCCCCCACGGATGAGCAGCTCACGCTCCACGCCGCCGCGGGCTACGAGGTGGTGGCGGTCTACGGCAAGCCGGACATGGACTCGGAGCGGCTCGGCTTCCTGCGGATCGGGACCCGGGTGCGCGCGGGTGAGCGGGTGGTCAACGAGGACTGCCACAAGGGCTGGTACCCGATCGAGGGTGGCGGCTACGCGTGCGCGAGCAAGGGCTTGATGGTCGACAAGCGGCCGCCGTTCATGAGCTACGAGCCGGCGCCGGCTCGGATGGATCAGCCGTTTCCGTACGACTGGGCCTACGTGCGCCAGTGGAACACGCCGATGTGGTGGCAGGTGCCCAACACCGAGCAGCTCGCCGCGACTCGTGAGAAGCGGGCCGCGCTCGAGCTCGAGCGCCTGCGGCTCGAGGCCGAGCTGCGCGGGGATCCGCCCCCGGTTGCGCCGACCAAGCCAGCCGCGAAGCCGGCCACGCCCGCGGCGGGCGATGGCGGGGGCGGGAGCGGAGA
>NZ_PVNL01000009.1 GCF_002994635.1 Enhygromyxa salina
CTCCCCCTCCCCCTCCCGTCCCACTTCAGCGACTGCCAGGCGCGCTCGACCCGAGACTCAACCCCATGGCTTCAGACCGAATTGGCGAACTTCTCGTCCGCGAGAACCTGATCTCCACCGACCAGCTGCGCGAGGCGCAAAAGGACCAGCACGCGACCGGCAAACGGCTCGCCTACAGCCTGACCAAGCTGGGGATCCTGCAAGAGACCGAGCTGACCGACTTCTTGTCGAAGCAGTACGGCGTCCCCTCGATCACGCTCGACGACTTCGAGATCGACCCCGACGTCATCAGCCTCGTGCCGCGCGAAGTGGCGACCAAGCACGTGCTGATCCCGGTCCAGCAAGCCGGCAACAGCTTGATCGTCGCGATGGCGGATCCGTCCAACATCTACGCGGTCGACGACGTCAAGTTCATGACCGGGCTCCACATCGAGGCCGTCGTCAGCACCGACGCCGCGATCGAAGCCGCGATCGAGCACTACTACTCGGCCAGGAATGAAGAGACCGCCTCGTACCAGGAGGTGCTCGGTGACCTCGAGCTCGACGACATCGAGTTCGAGGACACCGGCGAGGACGAGTTCTCGATCGTCGACAGCCAGAACGAGGCCGAGCAGGCCCCGGTCGTCAAGCTCTGCAACCTGATCTTGGTCAACGCGATCAACAAGGCCGCCAGCGACATCCACATCGAGCCCTACGAGAAGAGCTACCGGGTCCGCTACCGGATCGACGGCGTGCTTCACCACGAGATGAACGCCCCGCTCAAGCTCAAGAACGCGATCACCTCGCGGCTCAAGATCATGGCCAACCTCGACATCGCCGAGCGTCGGCTGCCGCAGGACGGGCGCATCAAGATCAAGATGGCCAAGGGCCGCGAGATGGACTTTCGGGTCTCGTGCCTGCCCACGCTCTACGGCGAGAAGATCGTCCTGCGTCTGCTCGACAAGGAGAACCTGCAGCTCGACATGATGAAGCTGGGGTTCGAGCAAGGCCCGCTCGACGACTTCAAGGACGCGATCCACCGGCCCTACGGCATGTGCCTGGTCACCGGCCCGACCGGCTCGGGCAAGACCACCACGCTGTACTCGGCGCTCTCGGAGCTCAACGACGACGAGGTCAACATCTCGACCGCCGAGGATCCGGTCGAGTTCAACCTCGCGGGCATCAACCAGGTCCAGATGCACGACGACATCGGCCTGAACTTCGCCGCCGCGCTGCGCTCGTTCCTGCGTCAAGATCCCGACATCATCATGGTCGGCGAGATCCGTGACTTCGAGACCGCCGAGATCGCGGTCAAGGCCGCGCTCACCGGGCACATGGTGCTCTCGACCCTGCACACCAACGACGCGCCCTCGACCGTCAACCGCCTGCTCAACATGGGCGTCGAGCCGTTCCTGGTCACCGCCTCGGTCAACTTGATCGTCGCCCAGCGGCTCGCCCGGCGGATCTGCAAGGACTGCAAGAAGCCCGACACGGCGACCACGCCGCAGATGTTGGTCGAAGCGGGCATGAAGCCGGCCGAGGCCAAGCAGTGCCAGCCGATGCGGGGCAAGGGCTGCAAGACCTGCTCGGACTCCGGCTACAAGGGTCGCGTCGCGCTCTACGAGGTCATGCTGCTCAAGGACGGGCTCAAAGATCTAATCTTGCAGGGCGCGTCCACGACCGAGCTCAAGTCCGAGGCGATCCGCCTGGGCATGAACACGCTGCGGCGCTCGGGGCTCAACAAGATCGCCGAAGGCATGACGACGGTCGAAGAGATCGTCCGCGTCACCGCTGCTGACTGACGGGCTGTTCGGCCGCGGCGCCCGCGGTTCGCACGTGCAGAGGTTGCGGCAGGCGTCCGCGCGGGGGGCTTTGCGTGGGCGTCGAACCCGGTGACACTCGACGCACGCTGTCATGAGCCAAGTACTCGACGAACTCGTCACCCTCCTCGCGCTCGAGCGGATCGAGGTCAACCTGTTCCGCGGTCAGTCGCAGGACCTCGGCTGGGGCACCGTCTACGGCGGACAGGTGCTCGGCCAGGCGCTCTCGGCCGCGGTCCAGACCGTCCCCGAGGATCGCCACGTGCACTCGCTGCATGGCTACTTCTTGCGAGCCGGGGCCGTCGATCGACCGATCGTGTATGAGGTCGATCGGATCCGCGACGGCAAGTCGTTCACGACCCGGCGCGTGGTTGCGATTCAGAACGGCAAGGCGATCTTCAACCTCGCTGCGTCGTTTCAGATCGTGGAGCCAGGGTTTGAGCATCAGGACGTGATGCCGGCCGCCGCCGCGCCCGAGACCGTGCCGACCGAGCAAGAGCGCGCTGCCCAGTACGCCGAGCAGCTGCCCGAATTCTTGCGCGCGCAGGCGCTGGCCCAGCGGCCGTTCGAGATGCGGCCGCTCGAGCCCGTCAGCAACCCACTCACGCCCGAGGCCCGCGAGCCCGCGCGGATGTTCTGGCTCAAGGCGACCGGGAGCTTGCCGGATGATCCGGCGCTGCACCGCTACTTGCTGGCGTACGCCTCGGACTTTGCGTTCTTGACCACGGCCATGTTGCCGCACGCGGTCACGTGGTTGACCCGGGGGATGCAGGTCGCCAGCTTGGATCACACGATGTGGTTTCATCAGGACGTGCGGGTCGACGACTGGCTGCTGCATGTCGTGGACAGCCCGGCCGCGCATGGGGGTCGGGGGCTCGTGCGGGGGCGGGTGTTTGCTCGTGATGGGCGGCTGGTGGCTTCGACCGCGCAAGAGGGGTTGATGCGGCGGCGCGAAAGGGTTTCAGACTAGCCGGAGGCCGCGGGGGGCGGGTGAGGCACTGCGCCGGGCGGCGAGCCGCAGCGCGAGGTCGAGCAGTCGCTTTCGGCTGTTGGTCTGCGTCGCGGCGAAGATTCGGTGCATGTGCTTGTGGACCGAGGTCTCGCGGATCCTCAGGCGGGCGGCGATCACCTGTGTGCTGCGGCCGTAGAGGACGTGGTGGAGGACGTGTCGCTCGCGCTGGGTGAACGCGAACGCCTCGGTCGCCGCGTCGACCAGCTGCCGGAGGTACGCGCTGACTCGAACACCGTGGGTGGTTGGGTCTCGCCGGGTGCGGGTCTGGGGGGCGCCGCTGGCGGGGTGAGGGC
>NZ_PVNL01000010.1 GCF_002994635.1 Enhygromyxa salina
GCCCCGCCCGATCTGCGGCAGCAGCGAGACCCGCGGCGGGCGCTTGGACTCGCGGTTGTAGGCCATGCCGTAGGTCAGCAGCGCCGCGCCCACGCTGGTGGTCAGCGCCAAGCTCGAGACCGCGATCGTAGAGGTGTTCTGGTAGGTGGCGACGCAGCCGTAGGTCTCGCACTTGGGCGTGGGCAGCCACAAGAACAGCCGGACCATGCCCATGCCGAGCAGCGAGGCGGGGACCAACACGGCGCCCCCGACGATGTAGCCGGTCCCATCGTAGCCGGGATCGCGCCGGGCCTTGGACTTGCCGAGCCGGCTGCCGCCGATCGCGGTCAATAAGCTACCCGTACCGAACAACAGCCCCGTGAGCGTGTGCGAGGCGGCCGAGGCCGCGGTTCCATCGGCGCACTGGGAGTTGCTGGTGTCGGGTCCGCAGTTGTCCCGCCACGCGGCGTTGCCCAGGAACGAGAAGGGGACGCCCACGCCGAGCACCAGCGGCCCGGTGATCAACAACCCAATGCCCTGCAGCGGCTCCGGCTGCGGGGCGACCTGGGCCGGCGGCGGATAAGTAGGCTGGGCGTAGGCAGGATCTTGGGGCCATGGGGCCGGCGCCGGGCCCTGCGGCGGCGGGACCGGCTGTGGCTGGGCGACTGGTGCCGGCTGTGGCTGCGGGGTCGGGACCGGCTGTGGCTGGGCGACCGGTGCCGGCTGTGGCTGGGCGACCGGTGCCGGCTGCGGCTGCGCGAGCCCGCTGTCGGCCGGGGCTGGTTGCTCGGGCGGCGACAGCGTGAGCAGTGATGCGCAGGACAGCGCGAGGGCGAGGGCGGTTGGCGGCATCGGTCTCCGCCGCCATCTTACGCCACCTCGGATCCAATGTTCGCTACCATCGCGCGATGATCCGTCGTCTGCACGCGCTCACGTCCGGCTGCCTGCTCGGGCTTCTAGGTATAGCCGGCTGCAACGACTCGATGACCGACGTCGGGAACACCGAGTCGACCCTCGAGCCGGCCGAGTCGGAGACTGCCGCCCCCGGGACCGAGACCGAGACCGAGACCGGGGACGGGGACGGGGACGGAGACGGCGACGGCGACGGCGACGGCGACGGCGACACGACCTGTCACCCGCTCATGGTCGACTGCCCGACCATCGGCACCACCTGCACCTGGGACGAGCAGCAGTTCATCTGTCTGCCCGGCATGATCAAGCTGGGCGACTCGTGCGACCCGTCCATGCCCCAGTGCATCTCTGGGTTCTGCGCACCGATGGCGATGCTGCCCGACTGCCCCAGCAACTTCTGCTGTACCTCGTTCTGCAACCTCGACTCGCCCAATTGCCCGGCCGCCGGGACCAGCTGCGTCGACTATTTCCCCGAGGGCGCGACCACGCCCAACGTCGGCGCGTGCCTCGGACCCTGAGCTCTGAGACCGCTCACTCGATCGGCGGTGGCGGTGGCGGCGGCTCCTCGAAGCACACGCCGATCTCCAGGATCATGTAGAGCAGCACCAGCTCCTGCGGGTTGAGCCCCTGGTGGGCGACGCTCGAGGTCTCGAAGGTGCTGTACATCATGCGCCCGCATCCGTACTGACCGCTGATCGCCATGGGCCGCTGCTGGTTGGGGTTCGAGCAGCTCGAGCACGGACCCTCGACCCAGCTGTGGTGGCCGACGTTCACGTCCTGGCCCATGTCGTCTTGCACGATCACATCGTGAATCGCCTCGATCCCCGAGTAGTTGAGCTGGGTGGTGATCGCCGGCAGCATGTTCAGGGTCGGGTTGCCCCCGCCGATGTCCTTGAGCGCGGGCGGCAGCGCCTGCAGCCACGCCAGCAGATCGGTGTCGACGACGATGCTGATCGACTGATACGAGGGCTGCAGATCCGGCATGCCCGGGTTGTGGAAGTCTTGGTAATTCGGGAACGGCTCTTTGATGTACTCGTTGGAGTGGTCGGTCGCGTACCACTTGCCGCCGGCCTCGACGTAGTCACGGATGTTCTGGGCCCGCGACGCCGGCACCGTGGGCGCGCTGGCCCAGTACTTGGTCGTGGCACATGGCACGAACATGATGTGGTACTGGCTCATGGCCGCGAGGTCGTCCATCGCCGCGCCCTGATCCGCGCCGTCGATCAGCGTGAACTGCTCGGTGCCCTGAACCAGCTCACCGTTGGCGCTGACCTGGCCGAGCCCGAACTTGGCGAGCACGTTGTACACGCGGTCGGGGTCGGCGTCGTAGACCGCGATCCGAGGGATCCACATGCCCGCGGCCGGGTTCCACGAGCCCGGCAGGTTGCTCTGCGTGGGCGGGACCACGTTGGTCCCCGGCTCGACGTCGAGGTCGACGACCCGCAGGAACTGGCCCTTCTGCACGACCAATTGCTGCCCGGTGCCGGCCACGGCCGGCAGCGAGAACGAGCCATCGGGGCCGGTCAGCACAAAGTGCTCGTCGCACGCCAGCTCGACACACGCCGCGCAGTAGACCCCGTCGGGGACCGGCTCGACCGGGTCGTCGGTCAGGTACACCAGCGCGCCGCTGATCGGCAGCTGCATGTTGGGGGCGAACACCGTGCCCTGCAACGTGGCGTTGGGGTTGGGCAGGTTCTCGGGGACACAGTCGTCGCCGCCGCCATCGTCCGCGCTCGCGGTCGCGCCATCGTCGGCGCCCATGTCGAACAGCACGCCGTCGTCGCTGCTGCTGCTGGACTCGCTGGTGCCGGCCGAGATCCCCGAGCTGATGCCCGTGTCGGTGCCCGAGCTGGTCGCGCCCGTGTTGCCGCACCCAAGCAGGACCAGGCTGGTCGTCAACGTCAATGTCAATGGTACGATTCGCATGAAGCCCCTCACGTCCACCTGAACCAGCGGTGGGGCCCCGATGCTAGGCCGTCCGGTGAGTTTTTGCCATCAGATGCCGCCAACGAGCGCTGACCTACGCACAGGCGCTCGCAAGCGGGTCAGAGCCCGGACTCTCCGTCTCGTGCAGGGGCGTCCGCGTCCGCTTCCCCGTCCGCGTCCGCGTCCGCGTCCACGTCCTCGTCTCGGTTGAGCGCCACGTCGAGCGCGGCGATCACCTCGGCGAAGTTCAAGGGCTTGATCATGTAGTCGTTGGCCCCCAACCGCAGCGCCTCGATGACGTCGTCGCTGTCGCTGCGGGCCGTCGCCATCAGCACGGGCAGCTGCGACTTGGTGTAGCGCTGGCGGATGTACTGCAGCACCTCGAGCCCGTTGACGCCCGGCATCATCACGTCGAGCAGGACCAGCGCGTAGTCAGGTTGAGCGTTGTCCGGGTTGATCGCACGGTCGATCGCATCGAGAGCGTCGGCGCCCGACCTCGCGGTGTCGACTTCGTACCCGCGCCGCTGCAGCCGACGGGCGAGCATGTCGCGGTTGTCGTCGTTGTCGTCGACGACGAGCAGTCGCGGGCCGGTGGACTGTGGGCTGATCATGGGAGGTCCCATGATACCCAGTCGCGAACGGCCGCTGGGGTAGCGCCTGCAGCGCTAGAGTCGTGCCAGCTTCGCGCCGAGCCCGGCCTCAACCATCAACTCGAACGATCTCATTTGTGACTGGGTCGGCATACCAGAGCTTGCCAGCGGGACCGAAGGTAATACCCATGATCTGCGCCGCGGGTGTGCTCATTCGGTCGATCTCATCGCCATCGAGATCAAACGCGACAATGTCGCCCGTGCCATGCTCGGAGACGAACAGGCGGCCGTCACGCAGCGCGAGGCCCGAAGGCTCGTCGATCCCGTCGACCAACACCTGGTAGTCGGCGCCCTCCCAGCCGCTGTAGTCGGCGCCGTCCCAGTCGCCCGGCAGCGGCCCGGTGTTGGTGCCCGAGTTGGTGTCGAGCCGCATGATCCGATCGCCGCCGGTGTCCGCGATGTAGAGCATACCCGTGGCGTGATCGAGCTCCATGTGGCCGGGCACGTTGGCGACGCGGGTGACCGTGGCGTCGACGTAGCGGTCGATGATGCCGTCGGAGTGATCGCTGCCGCCGGGGCCGTGATCGGCCTGGAAGTCGTAGCGGACGATGTTGCCGTTCATGCCGTCGAACACCCAGTAGGCGTTGCCGACGTCGTGGGCGATGCCCATGCACAGCGGGCTCTGGTGCAGCATGTCGAGGTGGCTGCCCTCGATCACGCCAGGCGGGAACTGCTGGCCGACCATGGCGAACACGCTGAGATCCGCGGGCCACAGCGACGGGCCCATGAAGTCGTCGGGCGCCTGCGGGCCGACGTTCCACTCGTTGCGTGACTCCTGGCAGCTGGCGAAATTGCCATTGTCGCCGAACGCCGCCGACGCGACGTAGGCCATGAAGTGGGCCCCGTACGCGTCCACGCGGAGCTCCGAGGTCTGCTCCGGCGTGCCCGGATCGAAGTAGATCACGGTGCCGTGGATCGCGGTGTTGTAGGTCCACAGCTGGTTGGGCGCGCCGGGGGCAAACTCGAGATCGCGGGGCGCGTCGAGCCCGTCGGCGGCGGTGCCGATCACCGTGAAGGTGTCGCCGAATTCAGGGACATCGCCGTCGCCCGTGCTTGGATCTCCGTCGCCGTCGCCTGTGCTTGGATCGCCGTCGCCGTCGCCGTCGCCAGTGTCCACGTCGCCGGTGTCGCTCGCGTCTGCGTCGGCCCGGGCATCCTCGGTGCACGCGAGCAGGAGCAGCGCGGACGAGCAGACGATGAGCAGACGCGGGGCGGAAGGCAAGGTCGACATCGCCGCGGAGCATACGTCATCCGCGAGCTGCCGGGTTGGGACGCACTCGTGGTGCAGGGCGTCGCGGTCAGCCGTACATGCGGCTGAACTCGGCTTGGGCCTCGGCCTCCTCGATCGACCGCTCGAGGTCCGCGGCGACGTCGAGTGCCCAGCGTCGAACACCGGGCGCTTCATCCTTGCCCCAGCTGCGCGCGCGCTCGAGTTGATGACGCTTGAACTGGGTGAGATCCGGTACGGCTCGGGGCGTCGAGAACACTCGAGCCGCGAGCGTGGAGCCGACGCCGCTGCCGTTGCCGAAGCGAATGAGCAGCTCCCGTGAGAGCGCTGGCAGAGCAGGACCATACAGTCGTTGCATCCCGGCGATCATGACCGCCCGCTGTTTGCGACCGCCGATCCACTCCAGCACCGTCGCGGTGTCGACGGCCGCCAGCAGCCCGGTCCCGGTGAGTCGCCACGCTAGCGACGACCCCTGCTCGCCGGCCAACACGGGCGCGACGCCGGTCCACAGGCGCGCCGCGTGGCCGCGCTCGATGAGCATTCGAACGGCTCGGTCGACCAGTGACAAGTTGCGATGGGCGTCGGTCGAGGCCAGCTCGACGACCGCGCCGACGGCATCCGCGACGTGGTCGGCTTCGGCCAGCTTGGTCACCAGACGCTGCCAGTCGAACTCAGTCACGCTCGGCATGTGTGTCTCGGTGGTGCTGCGAAGCAGGCGAGCGGCGATTAGCGAGACGCGCTCACGCGTGCTGGGATCGAGCGGCTCATCGAGCAGCTTGTTGGCGAGGCTCACTGCAACCGGAGCGAGTCCAGCGTGCGACTGCATGGCCTCGATGAGCTCACAGTCGAGCGCGATGAAGTCGCTCGAGATCCATCGGCGGTACATCATGGCCGGCACAGCGGGCTCCGCCTCTCCACGCTGGATCAGATCGATTAGCCATCGCAGACGCACCTCGCTCGGCTCCAAGAAGGGGAGGGTGAGCGCGGCGACGCGACGACGACCACCACCGCTCAGCTGCGCGATCAACCATGCGTCTGCCTGGCTTGCGTCGTCAGCCTCGGCCCAGCCCTCGATGTACCAGGGCAGCAGCCACTCACGCGGATGTGGGTGGTCGATCGAGTTGTCCTCGAGCGGCGTCACAAACACCCGCGCGAGATCGAGGCGACCGAGCGCGCGCAGGAACGGACGGCGCCGCTTGGCGTCCTCGGAGCTCAGCCACGGGAACTGCTCGATCAGGGCCGACGGATTGGCGATCGCCTCACGTGCGATGATCTCGTCCGTCGCACGTTCGTGTGCCTCGCGTTGTTCGTCATCGATGGGTGACGGCCCGGGGTGCCAGCTGCCCACCTGGTGAACCAGGCTCTCGACGAAGTTGGACGGCGCGAGCGCCCGCGCGAGGTTGGCGATGGCGGTCGCCAGCGCCGCGCTGATCAGGTCGGCGTCGTAGCGATAGATGTCCGCGAGCGCCTCGGACAGCTGCTTGCGCTGCTCCGGTGCCCATGTGCCCACGGATCGCTCGAGCGCCTCGAGCAGCGAGAGGTCGACGAGACAGGCGTCTTCGTTGATACACCCTCGAAGCTCTCGTCCGACGATCTCTTGCGCCCGCGCGGCCACGCTCGGCTCTTGGTCATCACACACGGAGATCAGCAGGGTCCACGCTTGTCGCTTGCTGGCGCGGAGCTCGTCGAGGCTCGGTTGAGCCCACTCGTACTCGTCGCGCGAGTGCCCGAGGCCCACTTCGCGGTGGGCAACCGCGACAGCGAGTCCTTCGAGGGCGAGCCAGCGGTCGTCGGGGGGCCCGTGAAGGCAACGACGGCGAAGCAGCTCGAAGCGCGCAGGCCAGGGCCGATCGGTCTGGCTGACGGCGACCAGCGCGAGGCTCTTCCAGATTCCGGTGGCGTTGTTGGCCCAGCGTTCATCCTCGACTTTCGCCATGCGAAACAGCGCGTCCTCGATTTGCTCGTAGGCGATCGCCGAGATCGGCTGCTGGACCAGTGTTTGAAATACGCCGCGGAGTCCGTGACGCAGCCGCTTGGCTCGCGCCAGGTGAGCCGATGACAACGATTGGATCGCCGCAGCGGTCAAATGAGCTGCGCGCTCGGGCATGAGCTCGGCAGCCATGTCGAGGCCACGCGGGCGGTCGAGAATCGCGTCGAGCGAATCCGGCGCTGGGGTCCGCCGCTCGAATTCATCCCACAGGCACTGCGCCAGTCGCTGGCGAACTGAAGGCGCGGCCTGAAACCGCTTGGCCTGGACCTGGAGTCGCTCGAGGAATTCGGGGGTGTGCCGGGCGACCCGGGGTCCAAGGTCCTCAGGCCCTGTGAAGAAGTGATTGAGGATGATGCGGCTGAGGTTCGCCGGGCTGACATACCGCCGATTCGAGCGACCGACGCGGCGGAGGATCTCGCGCTCGTGACACGAGTCGTGCGCGGCCTGAACATGGCTGGCGTCGTCGGGCGTGCAGATGGCGTGCCGCAGCGCCTCGCCGTGCTGAACCCACAGATCGTTCCAGCTGACGTCGACGTGTCCGGTCATGATCACGACCAGCAGGCACTTCGCCCGGACTCGGGCCTCGCGACGCCAGCGCTCGTTGCCGCCGTACTCGGCGCGGCTGCCCGCGAGCACGCGCCGCGCCGCCTCCCAGTGGGCAGCTTGATCGTCGCCACGCGCGAGCAGATCTTGGTCGCCCAGCAGCCCTCGCACGAGCAAGATCGCGAACAGCGGGTAGCCCTCCGAGAGCTCGAGGACGATCTGGACCTGTTCGTCGTCTGGCGCCTGGCCAAATTCAGTCTCGACCAGGGCACGCATCTGCGCATTCGACAGATCCGGCAGGTGAAACGAGACAGCTTGCCCGCCGTCGAATTCACCTTCACTGGCATCCTCGTCGGATACGCCAATCAGGAGCATGCGTGCACCCGCGGGTGCCTTGCCATGGAAATCTCGCGTGAGCTCCTTGGCGTCGTAGGACGTCACTTCATCAATGACCAGCGTGATCGCGCCCGCGTCCTGGGCGATCCAGTTGCTCCGGGTAACCTGCTGACCGATCATGACGACATCCGTGTAGTGAATGACGTCGAGGTCGAGCTGACCCAGCGCGTGATGGACCAGGCGGGTCTTGCCGACGCCGGGTAGCCTAAGTATACGAATGACCTGGGGAGTCGATGATGACCGGATGAGATCGATGATTTGCCGGCGAGGATCGTCTGCCCGGTAGGTCGGTTGCTCACGCCCGAGCCGGCTGGTCCACTCCGTCCACGATTGCAGACCATCTGGAACGGTCAGGCCCAATTTGTTGGCGAACTCGCTCGGCAAGCTCGGCGCGTGGGCACGAACGAATGCGGCGAGCTCGTTGGCGCTCTTGAACGTCAATTGCTCGCGAAGCGTGGCGGGGACGGCCTTGTCAGCCTCGCTGAGCCAGTGCATGAGCGCCTTGCTGACCGCATCGAGCAGGCTGCGGCCGTCACCCGCTTGCTGCGACACGACAATTACAAATCGACCCCCAGCACAGATGTGCTCGAGCAGCTCGGTCCGCGGCCGCTTCATACCTTTGGGGGGTGACTTCGCTGGATCATCGATGAACCCGCCGTAGCCCACGTCCCGCTTGACGAGCTTGTCCCAATTTGGGCTGTTCTTCAGCGTGTACCAGGTTCGTCCAGGCTCATCCCACGTCAGCGCTTCGGCGAACTCACGGCGGCTGATCCGTGGTTCGTCGTTGACGACAAAGGTCCCGTCGCTCCCTCCGTCACCCTTGCCGTACCGTGTCGGTCCGTGGATCTCCGTGGTCCCCACCACATGCCGAAGCTCGCGCTCCTTCTCCAGCAGACGCCGAAAGAACTCTTCAAACTTCTTTCCGCTCGCGTCGTCCGCGAGCGCGAGCTGAATCCGCTCTCCTGTGACGTCCGCGCGAGCCACTGCGACATCAGTCTATCACTGGCCGGCCCCACGAGCGCGAACGGCCGCGCCTGGACGCGTCCGACAGGTCAGGTTGGCGCAGTTTCCGCGCGTTCGAGTGGGCGGCGCTCGTGACACCAGCCAATCGGCCTCAGCCCCCGCGCAGCTCGCTGGCGGTGCGTGCGTACGCAGCCATGATCTGCTGAACCCGATCCAGCGGCAGCGACGGCGAATAGTGGCCCTCGACCCCGCGCATGTCCGTGGCGGCACACAGCGCGTTGAGGATCGCCTCTTCCGTCGCCTCGACGGCGGCCTGATAGAACGCGTTAATCGACGAGTCGAGCAGAAAATTAACCTGCGCCAGGTGCCGCTCGGTCTCTCGCGGGACCCGGTTGCCGGTCGAGAACGCGATCATGATCTCACCCGAACCATGGGCGGCGAACGACCCCACGCGGCCGACCCCCAGGGCCGCGCGCTTGCACACTCGCTGCAGCTGCACGGGCAGCAGCGGCGCGTCGGTCGCGACGACCACGATGATGCTGCCGTAGTTGTCGGTCCGCCGGGCGATGCCCTCGTAGTCGGGCTCGAGCAGCGCGCCGACCGGGACGCCGTCCATGCGCAGCTCGTTCATGACGCCGAAGTTGCTCATGACCAGCACGCCCAGGTTGTACTGGAGCTCATTGAGGACCACGCGCCGCGACGAGGTCCCGATCCCGCCCTTGAAGTCGCAGGTGATCATGCCGGTCCCACCGCCCACGCAGCCCTCGAGGACCGGGCCGTCGCTGGCGTTTTGGATCGCCTCGAGCACGTGGTGCTCGTGAACGCTCTTGACCGCGATGTCGTTGAGCCACGAGTCGTCACACTCGCCCACGACCGGGATGATCACGTCGTGCTGCTTGCCGATGCTCGGGTGCTTGTCGACCATGTAGCGCACGCAGCCCTCGGACACGGCGCCGACGCTGAGCGTGTTGGTCAGCAGGATCGGGGTCTCGATCAGGCCCCACTCCATCACCTGGGTCAGCCCCGAGACCTCGCCCGCGCCGTTGAGGACGAACCCGCCCCCGACCACGCGGTCCATGAAGATGTCGCCGTCGTTGGGCAAGATCGCCGTGACGCCCGTGCGCACGCCCTCGCCCTCGATCACGGTTCGGTGACCCACGCGCACACCGGTGACGTCGGTGATCGCGTTGAGTGGGCCGGGGGGCAAGAACCCGGGGGTAATGCCTAGATCGCGCGCCCGAGCGACAGCGTTGCGTTGCATGGCGGACTCGTAGAGCGTCCCGCAGTGCGCGTCCAGATAAATCGGTTCACGAACTCGCGTGGACGGCGTACAACGGCCCCATGCGCATCGCGTTCACCCACAACCTCCAACTCAGCGACGCCGAGGAAGAGGCGGAATTCGACACGCCGGCCACGGTGGAAATGATCACACGCGCGCTGCGCAATCTGGGCCACGAGGTCGAGCCGCTCGAGGTCTCGGGCCCGGCTTCCCGCGTGGTCGCCCGGCTCGAGGCGCTCGCGCCCGACCTGGTGTTCAACACCGCGGAGGGCTCGCGCGGGCGGTTCCGCGAGGCGTTCTTTCCGGCGCTGTTCGATCGCCTGTCACTGCCGTTCACCGGCTCGGACGCGTGGGTGTGCGCGCTCACGCTCGACAAACACCTGAGCAAGTTGTTGGTCCAGCAGCACGGCGTCAAGACCCCGCGCTGGCGGTTCGTGGAGCGGATGTCGGATCTCGATGGCATCGAGCTGCAATTTCCGGTCATCGCCAAGCCCAACTACGAGGGCAGCTCGAAGGGCGTCACCGTCGACTCGGTCGTCGAGGATCTGCCCAGCCTCCGCCGGCTCGCGTTCGATCTGCTCGGGCGGTTCCCGTCGGGGCTGCTGGTCGAAGAGTTCATCGTCGGTCGCGACATCGTGGTGCCGTTCCTCGAGAAGGCGTCGCCGCAGACCGGCGGCGTCTTGACCCCCGCCAGCTACCGGTGGGACGCCGAGGCGGTCGCCGGCCGCAAGTACCAGCTGTACGACTACGAGCTCAAGACCACCCACTGCACGGCCACCCACGTCGACGTGCCCGCGGTCATCACCGACGCCGAGCGCGACGAGGCCATGCGCATGAGTCACGTCGCCTTTCGTGCGCTGGGGTGTCGGGACGTCGGGCGCATCGATCTGCGCCTGGCCCAAACCGGCGAGCTCTACTTCATCGAGATCAACGCGCTGCCCAGCCTCGAGGCCGGCGCGTCGATCTACGCGTCCGCCAAGCTGGTCGGGCTCGAGACCCCCGAGGCCGTGCTCGGCACCGTGGTCGAGAGCGCGGCCGAGCGGTACGGGCTCAAGATGACCCGCAAGAAGCGGCGCCCCAAGATCCGGGTCGGGCTCGCGTACAACCTGCGCCGCACCCAGACCACCGGTGATGGCGGCGCCGACGTCGAGGCCGAGTACGACACGCCCGAGACGATCAGCGCGCTCAAGCAGGCGATCGCCTCGCACGGACATGAGGTCGTCGATCTCGAGGCCACGCCCGAGCTCGTCGCGATCTTGCCCGCGTCGGGGGTCGACGTGGTGTTCAACGTCGCCGAGGGCACGGCCGGTCGGTTCCGCGAGGCCCAGGTCCCCGCGCTGCTCGAGCTGCTGGGGATCCCGTACACGGGCTCGGATCCGACCGCGCTCTCGCTCGGGCTCGACAAGAGCCTGGCCAAGAAGGTCGTGCGCCAGGCGGGGTTCTTGACCCCCGACGAGTTCGTGATGATCACCGGAAAGGAGCGGCTGCCCAAGGGCATGAACTTCCCGGTGATCATCAAGCCGCTCGCCGAGGGCAGCTCGAAGGGCATCCTCGACAGCAGCGTGTGCGTGGACGAGGCAGGATTGCGCGAGGTGGCCCAGCGCGCGGTCGGGACCTACGGCCAGGCGATGCTGGTCGAGACCTACCTGCCCGGCCGCGAGTTCACCGTCGCGCTGCTCGGCGAGCGGCGCCCGCGGGTGCTCCCACCCATGGAGATCCTGTTCACCGCCGACGCCGGCAACCTGCCGATCTACTCGTTCGCGAGCAAGTTCGAGAGCAAGGGCGTGGCGTTCGAGTGCCCGGCGAAGACCGATCCGGCGCTGGGCCGCGAGCTCGAGCGCGTCGCCAAGGGCGTGTTCACGGCCCTGGGTTGCCGCGACGTCGCGCGGGTCGACCTGCGCCTCGACGCGAACGGGCGGGTCTGCTTCATCGAGTGCAACCCGCTGCCCGGGCTGTCGCCGGGGTTCTCGGACATGTGTGTGATCGCCGAGAAGGCCGGGATCGACTACCGCACGCTGGTCGGAGAGATCCTCGCGCCCGCGCTGCGACGGCTCCGACATCAGCAGCGCCAGCGCTCGCTCGCCGGGCGACTGAGCTGAGCCCGTCGCCCCGCGCCGAACCTGTGGTCGTAATGACACGACTTGCAGACCCGCGCGGAATTGATCGGATGGCCGCGGGTGCGGACCGCGGTCGGGGAGATTTTCCGAGTCCGGACATCTCACGGGGCTTTCATGCCCCGCATCCGAACCGCTCGAGCGCGCCCCGGTCAGGGTGGATTCGGCTCCAGACCACACGCGCGCCAGTTCCAGGCGATCTGGCACAAACGCGGAGTTCGCGAGCTCGCGCCGACGAGCGGGGGGCAGTGACCACAGTCGGTCGGACCCGTGCAATTGACCCGCTACAAATTGCAAGATGATCAACTGCGCCGCAAACCGGCGTGAACGTTTTGCTTTGACTTTGCAGCGCTCGACTCTGTAAACGAACGGGTATGGATGCTCCCCCCAGGTCCGCCCGCCGGACCCTTGGACTCGCATGCGTCTCTCTGGTGGCCGTGGCGCTGGTGTGGGCTGGCGGTGTGGCCTGCTCGCCTGACCAGGAGCCCGAGCTGGCGCGCGCGCTGATCGGCCCCGACGGGGGCTCGGTCAGCGGTGGCGGCGTGACGGTCGACATCCCAGCTGGCGCGCTCGCGGTCGAGACCGAGATCATCCTGCGTCGGACCGAGGCGTCGCTGAGCAGGTCTGGCTACGATCAGGTCGGTGACGCCGTCACGATCGAGCCCGTGGATCTGCGCCTGGCCCTGCCGGCGACCGTGACGGTGGCGGGCAGCGCCACCGACACCAGCGTGCTGGTGTCCGCCGTCGAGCGGACCGTGGCCTACGAGGGCAACGTCGCCTATGTGGAGTACCTCGGCGACGTCGCGCTGGCGAGCACGGGCACCCCCACGATCGCCTTGGTCGAGCCCGAGCTCGGCGTCTCGCCGACCAAGCCGGGCGGCAACTTCGTCGACAACCTCCACTTCGAGCTCGATCTCGACGGCACCCATCGGGTCGACCTGCTGATCACCGCGTGGGACTTTGACGGCGAGCAGACCGTGCTCAACGGCAAGGGCCACTGCGGGTTCAAGCTCGCCCAGCTCGAGGGCGGAAGCCTGACGACCGGCTGCGCCGCGGGGGTGCTGACCGCCTCGATCAACGCCGCGGGCGACCACGTCTCGTTTGATGTGCTGCCCCTCCACGCCCCAGCCATCGACGCGCCAGTCAGCGTTGGCGTGATCGCGGGCGACGACGACCTCGCCTACAACCTCGGCTTCTTTCAGTTCGACACGGGCAGCTGCTACCTGCAAGAGTGCGACGGCAACGGCACCTGCGTGGACAACGGTGAGCCCGGGTGCGAGTGCGTCGAAGGGTTCGCGCAGCCGGCCGACGACCCGCTCGGGTGCGCGTGCGTGCCCCAGTGTGACGGCCGCGAGTGCGGCTCCGACTCGTGCGGTGGCAACTGTGGCGACTGCGGCATGGACGAGATGTGCGTGGGCGCCGAGGGCCAGTGTGTGCCCGCCAGCGGGGACGGCGACGGCGACGGCGACACCGGGGACGGCGACGGCGACGGCGACGGCGACACCGGGGACGGGGACGGCGATGGGGATGGCGACGGGGACGGCGACGGCGATGGCGACGGGGACGGAGATGGCGACGGCGACACGGGCCCCTGAGCGGTCCGCTGCCCCGCCACTTCGCGTGAATTGAGCATCATCAGATTAGGGATCTTCGGGAGCTACAGATCATGACCAGGTATCGACAGCGTGACCTTCGAACCATCGGGGCCTTCGTCCTCGTCCTCGGGAGCATCGGCCCCTGCGGTCTCATGGGCTGCGCGCCCGAGCAACCGGAGGAGTGCGTCTCCAACGAGGACTTCTTCAAAGAGCAGATCTGGGCGCCGGTGATGTCACAGAAGTGCTTCACCTGCCACAGCACGACCGGCGTGGCCAAGAACTCGCAGTTCGTGCTGCAGTCGTCGGACTGGACCGGCTACCTCGACGCCAACCTCGCGACGGTCGAGCGCCTCGCCAAGCTCGAGTACGAGGGCGAGCCGTGGCTGATCGTCAAGCCGACCAACACGATCGAGCACGGCGGCGGGGTCCAGATCGAGCGTGGCAGCGCCGAGTACGACGCCTTCGTCGAGCTCGTCGATCGGATCAAGAACCCGGTCGAGTGCGCCACCGACGACACCAGCAGCCAGGCCTACTTCAGCGACGTCGAGATGATCAGCGACGTCGAGACCCTGCGCAAGGCCAGCCTCGCGCTGGTCGGCCGGCTGCCCACCCCGGAGGAGCAGCTCGCCGTGCAAAACGGCGGGCTCGAGGCCCTCGATCTCGTGCTCGACAGCATGATGACCGAAGAGGTGTTCCTCGACCGGGTCGTCGAGCTCTACAACGATCACTTCTTGACGGATCGCTACCTGCCAAACGTCGACGCCATCGACCTGCTCGACGGCGAGGACTACCCCGGCAGCTACTGGTTCGAGGCGATCGAAGACGAGGGCGAGCGCAACCAGGCCCGCCGTCGCAGCAACGAGGCCGTGGCCCGCGAGTCGCTCGAGCTGATCGCCCACGTGGTCCGCAACGATCGCCCGTTCACCGAGATCCTCACCGCCGACTACACGCTGGTGAACCCCTACTCGGCCAAGGTCTACGGCATCAACGCGAACTTCGAGGACCCGACCAACACCAACGAGTGGGTCGAGGCCAAGCTCAGCGGGATCCCCCACTCGGGCGTGCTCACCTCGCACATCTGGCTCAACCGGTTCCCGACCACGGCGACCAACCGCAACCGCCACCGCTCGCGGATGGTGTTCAAGCTGTTCTTGGCCACCGACGTGCTCAAGCTCGCCGAGCGGCCGATCGACCCGACCGCGATCGAGGACTTCAACCCGACCCGCGAGAGTGACGCCTGCACGGTCTGCCACGCCAACATCGATCCAGTCGCGGGCGCCCTGCAGAACTGGGATGAGCAGGGACGCTACCGGCCACCAGAGATGGGCTGGTACCAGGAGATGTTCGCGCCCGGGTTCGGCGAGGCCGAGCTGCCCGCGGGCGAGAAGCTCGACGGCACCCGCTGGCTGGCCCAGCAGATCATCGCCGATCCGCGCTTCGCCGCCTCGCAGGTCGACATCGTGTTCCAGGGCCTGACCGGCGACGCGCCGCTGCGCGAGCCCAACGACCCCGCCGCGGTCGACTACCTCGGCCGGCTCGTCGCCTTCGACGCCCAGAACGCCGAGCTGCAGCGCATCGCCGACGCGTTCACCGAGTCGGAGTTCGACCTCAAGGTCGTCGTCAAAGAGATCGTCAAGTCCAACTACTACCGGGCCAAGAGCTTCGACCCCGGCTGGAGCGAGGACGAGCAGTCGTCGGAAGAGGCGACCCACCGCCTCGCCGAGCTGGCCCCGGTTGGCACCGCGCGGTTCTTGACCCCCGAGCAGCTCGAGCGAAAGGTCGAGGCCGTGACCGGCTACCCCTGGCGGGCCTCGGTCAACGGCACCACCTACCTGCTCGACTTCAACGAGTACCGGATCTTCTACGGTGGCATCGACTCCGACACGATCGTCGAGCGCATGACCGTGCCCAACGGGATCATGACCAACGTCGCCGAGCGCATGGCCAACGAGGTCTCGTGCTGGAACACCGCCCGCGACTTCACCAAGCCGGCCGCGGTCCGCAACCTGTTCCCCTACATCGACCCCGGCTTCGAGCCCGAGGACGACAACGGCTTCGAGATCCCCGCGGTCACCGAGGCGATCCGCGTCAACATTCAGCACCTGCACTGGCGCCTGCTCGGCGAGCAGCTCGAGATCGACGATCCCGAGATCGACCGCACCTACGCGCTGTTCCTCGAGGTCTGGCGCGACGGCAAGCGCGGGCTGGCGCTCGGTGAGTACCCGGTCGGGCTGCCCAATCAGTGTCAAGCAACCCGGGACTTCTGGTCCGATCAACCGCTCGCCGACGCCGAGCGGATCACCAACGACAGCCGCTACACGATCCGCGCATGGATGGCCGTCATGACCTACATGCTCTCGGACTACCGGTTTTTGCACGAATGAGCCACGGAGGACCAACACCATGAATCGTCGAGACTTCTTCAAGTTGGCAGGCCTCGCTGGCCTCACCCTCATCCCCGGCTCGAGCGCGGCGACCCTCGGTGGCGTCGCCGGTCAGCCCCAGACCCCGCGGGCCTACGCGGGCACGTTCTGGATCTTCGTCAACGCTGGCGGTGGCTGGGACCCCACCTCGATGTGCGACCCCAAGGGCCGCGCGAACGAGATGGAGGTCGACCCCATGAACATGTACCTCTCGGGGGACATCCTCAGCGCGGGCAACATCAGCTACGCGCCGGTCGGCTACAACGACACCTTCTTCCAGAAGTACTACCAAGACCTGTTGATCATCAACGGTCTGGACATGCAGACCAACGGCCACGACAGCGGCTCGCGCCACGTCTGGAGCGGTCGCTTGATCGAGGGGTTCCCGAGCATCGCCGCGCTGGTCGCCGCCAACTCGGGGCCCGAGCTGCCGATGTCGTACCTGAGCTTTGGCGGCTACGACGAGACCGCCGGCCTGGTCGCCCGGACCCGCAGCGGCAACGTCAACGCGCTGGGCCGGATCGCCTACCCCGATCGCTTTGACCCCAACAACGCCGATGATCGGTTTCACTCGGTCAAGGCTGGCGAGCTGATCCAGAGCGCCCGCGACGGTCGCCGCACCACCCAGGAGCTCACCGCCACGCTGCCGGCCGAGCAGATCGCCATGAACCAGATGTTCACGGCCACCGACGGCGCCAACGAACTCAAGCTGCTTCAGCAGTACCTGCCCGCGGAGCTGGCCAACGACAACCAGCTGCGCCGCCAGGCTCAGGTCGCGCTCGCGGCCTACCGCGCGGGCATCTCGATCGCCGTCAACCTCAACGTGGGCGGGTTCGACACCCACGGCGATCACGACAACCAGCACATCCCCCGGCTCGCGTCCCTGCTCGAGGGCGTCGACGCGATCTGGCAAGAGGCCGAGGCCCAGCAGGTCGCCGACAACGTGGTCGTGGTCGTGGGCTCGGACTTTGGCCGCACGCCCGGCTACAACCCCAACAACGGCAAGGATCACTGGTCCGTCAGCAGCATGATGTTGATGGGCAAGGGCATCAAGGGCAACCGCGTGGTCGGTGGCAGCACCGATCGGCATCAGCCGCTCAAGGTCGATCCCAACAGCCTCGCGCTGAGCGAGAGCGGGGTTCGGATCGAGCCGCAGCACGTCCACTACGAGCTGCGCAAGCTCGCTGGCCTCGACGGTGGGGACTTCGCCGCGATGTTCCCCCTCAACCCGCCGCAGCCGATGAGCAAGTTGCTCGGGGGCTGATCGGGTCGAGCGTCCCCGTCTTCGATTGAGGCCCATGTTCGTCGGTTCGTCGGTTCGCCGGCTCGGCGGACGTGGGCTTTGTCGTGTCACTGCGCCGCGGCAGCGGTGATCTTCACGGTCTCGCCACCCGCGAGCCCGAGCGTGATCGTGGTCCCGGCCGGGACCTCGCTGAGCATCCGATAGCGATTCGTGTCGCCCTCGATCACGTGGCCGTCGACCGACTCGATCACCGCGCCGACCTCCAGCCCGGCCGCGGCCGCGGGCCCGCCCGGTCGGACCAGCGCGACCTCGATCTTGATGTCCTCGGGCGCCGCCGCGCGATCGGGCTCGACGATCGAATAGCCCAGCTCGCCCGGTCGCTTGCCCCGCTCGACCCGCCGGGCGATCGCCTCGATCTCGCCGATGTCCTGGACCGCCGGCGTCGGCTGGATCTCGCGCACACCAAACGCGAAGTCGTAGGGCTTGTCGGACCCGCCCGTGCGCAGCCGGGCGAACACGCGGTTGCGGCCGCTGGCGACTCCGGGCAGCTCGAACCGACCGTCCGCGTCGGTCACGTTGGTCACCTCGCCGGGAAAGTCGCCCGGACCCAGGCGGCGGCCGCCCCCGCTGCCAGAGGCGTTGACCTCGAAGCCGGCGATGCCCTCGCGGGTGTCGAGGTCGATGATGCGCCCGCGGATCGTCACCCGGTTCTCGAGCTCGAGGACCAGATCCACGCGCTGCTCGCCCTCGCCCAGGGTCAGCTCGAGCTTGGCCGTGCCCGCGGTCGAGCTCGCGCTGATCGAGTAGCTGCCGGGCGGGAGCTCGCGCAGGGTCCAGGCACCGTCGGTCCGGAAGAACCCGTCGCCGATCACGACGCCCTGCGCGTTGTCAGTCGCGACCACCCGAAAGCGCTCGGGCGGGGGACCGCTGGGATTGACGACGGCGCCGCCAAGCTCACCCGTCGTCGCGATCACCAGCTCGATGTCGGTCCCCAGCGCGACCTGTTCGAGGGTCGCCTCGCCGCCGCCCTTGCGATGGGCGCTGACCAGGAACACGCCCTCGGGCAGCGAGTCGAGCTCGAAGCGGCCGTCGGGGTCAGTGAGCATGGGCTTGCGACCCCAGCTCCAGCGCAGCGCTTGGCGAGCGGCGCGGGCGTTGGCGCCAGCGCGCTCGGTCATCCGCTCGGCGTCCACGAACGCGTCGGCGACGGGCCCGCCGTGCTCGTCGACGACCCTGCCGCGGATCACCCCGACCTGGGCCTCGACCACCAGCTCGACCTCCGCCGTCTCGTCGACGGGGATCTCGACCACCTGACCCTGGGGATCGTCGTCGGTGGTCCCGGGGGTCCGCAGATTCGAGCGCGGGTTCTGGCCGACGCGGGTCGGACCTGGCAGCAGTGTGTCAAAGCTGAACGCGCCAGCCTCGTCGGTCTGCGCGCTCTGACCCCGCTCGCTGCCGACCGGCACGGCGCTGATCCAGATGCCCGCGACCCCCTGGCCGCGGGTGTCGATCAGGCGCCCGCGCAGCTGCCCGGTCGCCGGCAGGACCACGCGCAGATCGTTGACGTCGGCGCCCGCGAGCAGCTCGACGGTGGTCGGCTGCTCGGGCCCAGGCCGGCCGCCGCGGGCCGCCACGCTGACCTCGTAGCGACCTGGCAGCAGCCCCGACAGCTCGAACTGACCACGGTCGTCGGTGCGGCCGAAGTTGTTGGTCGTGCGCGCGTGCGGGTCGTCCCCGGTGAGCAGCATGTCGGCGTCGACGTTGACGCTGGCGACTGGCGAGCCGGCGGCGTCGACGACCTCGCCGCGGATCGCCAGGCCCTCGCTAACCGACCAGCGCAGCCCGGTCACGCTCGCGTCGACGACCTCGACCGGGGGATAGCTGTCTTCGGCGATGTAGCCGTCGCAGCGCAGCTCGACCTGGTACACGCCCGGCAGCACCCCGCGCAGCTCGCCCACGCCCTCAGCATCGAGCTCGGTCCGGAGCCGGCTGTCCGGGCTGCTCAGCGTCAGCGCGCCGGTCGGGCAGCGCCGATCCTCTCGGCCGGCGACGCTCACGACCCCGCTGACCAGGAACGCCGGGTGGGCCAGGATCTGGACTGGCTCCGAGGTCTCACCGAGTCCAAGCGGCACCTGCACCGCGGCCTCGCCATACAGCTCATCGGCCCGCGCGATCGGCTTGTAGGTGCCCGGCGCGAGTCGGTCGAGGCGAAACCAACCCTCGGCGTCAGTCCGGGTCGCGCGATCGTCCATGCCGAAGCGGCGGCCCCCGAGCGTCACTGTCGCGTCGGCGACCGGTTGCTTGGTCTGCGCGTGCACGACCTGTCCGACGAGGACCGACTCGGGGGTCAAGAACAGCTCGATCGAGGCTCCCGGTGCGACCCCGCCGACCTCGCCGTCGGCGTAGCCCTCGGCGATCGCAGCGATCGAGAGCCACCCCGGCGCCGTCCACAGCTCGAAGCCGCCGACGTCGTCGGTCATGGTCACCGCGAGCCCCGAGCCGCGTGGCCCCTGGCCCCTCGCGATCACGAGCGCGCCCTCGATCTCGCCGCCTGAGATGTCCCGGACCACGCCCGTGACCCGTACACCGCCCGGCTGCAGCAGCAGGTCGACGCCCTCGACCGTGGCGCCCGGGATCAGCCGGACCCGCTCGCGCAGGTGACCGTCGTCGTCGCGGGCCTGCCAGCGGCCGGGGATGAAGGTGGGCGCGCTGGCCTCGACGCTGGTCGGCACGGGCCACAGCCCCTCGAGCCGGTAGTGGCCGTCGGCCTCGCTGCTGACACACACCGGCCGCGCGTCGCCGAGCCCCCGCAGCGTGGTCTTGTCGGCGAAGCCACACACCCGCGCGCTGGCGATCGGTGCGCCTTCGAGATCGCGGACGATGCCGCTGATCGTCGCCTTGGACGCGAGCTGCAGGTCCACGCGATCACGCTTGCCCGCGCGCGTTCGGTCCAGCTCGGCTGCGCGCTCGCTCGGCGTTGTCTGTGCGGCGTCGACCGCTGGCGCGTCCCCACGATCGCCGATCAGCCTCCAGCCCAGCACAATTGCAGTGACCAGCACCAACGCGCCGATGAGCCAGGGGACCAACGGGCGTTCATTTGCTGGCGACATGACCCGTCAGTTATGCCTCACTCGTGGCTTCAGGCGGATCGGCGTCCGCCAAGATCGTGTGGATCAACCGAAACAGCGTCGTCGCCCCTCGCCGCGAGCGGGCGTCGGGCGGGGTCCGGTTGCTCTGCCGGATCAGCTTGCGCAGCTGCTGGCGGTCAGCGTGTTGGTGCTGCTCGACGAACTCGGTGAGCGCGACGTCGCCCTGCTCGCGCAGCCGCGTCCGCCAGGCCTCGCTCGCCTGCAGTCGGGCCTGCCGCTCGGCGATCTCGGGTGTCCGGCCCTCGAGCGCCTCGCGGAGCGGCTCGATCGGTCCGGTCGCGCGCAACAGCTGGGCGACCCGACGAACCTGGCGGGAGCGGGCGCTCTTGACCATGCGCTGGGCGTCCGCGATCGCCTCGCGGATCGGGGCGTCGAACGGGGGATCGGGCAGCGCCGCGTGCTTGCCCTTGGCGAGCTGCTCGGCGAGCTCGGTGTAGGCCACGGCCTCGTCCTTGAGCTCGGTGCGGCTGCGCGCGGCCCCAGCTTGGTCGTGGCCGTGCTCTTGGTCTGTGTCCTCGTCCGACATCCGTGCGCGGGACTCTAGCAGCCAGCGTACGCGGGGGAATCAAGCCACCAGCGCGCCGGCGTGCCATCTGATGTCGGTCCTGACAGCGGCCCAATTGTTCAGGTACCTGAGCACCGCGCATGTCACGCGATTCGCGCGGCGGTGTTCGACGAACGGCGCAGACACGGGCAAAAGCTAGTTTTTCACCGATCTGCGCCAGCTCGCGTCGCTGGGCCGCATGCTTCCGATGGGCCCACCCCTCACGTATACTAGAGGCTTGCGACCTCCTGGAGCGAGCGTGAAGAGCAAGTACCGCCTGATTACCCGCAGTGACTTCGACGGCTTGGTTTGTGCGGTCCTCCTCAAGGAGCTCGAGCTGATCGACCCCGAAGAGATCTTGTTCGTCCACCCGAAGGACATGCAAGACGGCAAGGTCGAGGTCACCGATCGCGACATCAGCACCAACCTTCCCTACGTCGAAGGGCTCCACCTGTGCTTCGACCACCACGCGAGCGAGGTCCTGCGCGTCGGCGGCAAGCGGGACAACCACATCATCGACGCCGGCGCCATGAGCGCCGCCCGCGTCGTCTACGACTACTTCGGCGGCAAGGCCAAGCTGCCCAACGTGACCGACGAGATGATGTTCGCGGTCGACAAGTGTGACGCGGCGCGGCTGTCCAAGCAGGAGATCCTCGAGCCCTCGGGCTGGATCTTGCTCAATTACCTCATGGACGCCCGGACTGGGCTCGGGCGGTTTCGCGACTTTCGAATCAGCAACTACACGCTGATGATGGAGCTCATCGACTATTGTCGTGATCACACGGTCGACGAGATCCTCGATCTGCCCGACGTCAAGGAGCGGGTCGAGCTCTACCTGGATCACGTCCCCAAGCAGCGCGAGCAGATCGAGCGCTGCTCGACGATCCACGGCAACCTCGTGGTCCTGGATCTTCGCAATGAAGAGACCATTTGGGCCGGAAACCGGTTTGTGATCTACGCGCTCTACCCCGAGGTCAACATCTCGATGCACGTCATGTGGGGGCGTCAGCAGCAAAATACCGTATTTGCGATCGGCAAGTCGATCCTCAACCGGATGTCGGCGACCCAGGTCGGCCGGCTGTGCCTCGACTACGGCGGCGGTGGCCACGGGGCCGCGGGCACCTGTCAGATCGACAACGACAAGGCCGAGCAGGTCCGCGACGAGATCATCGCGCGGATCGTGGCTGACGGCTGACGGCTGACGGCTGACGGCGGCGCTCACGAAGGCTCGCAGTCGGTGTCGAGCCCGACCGCCTCACACGCCGACGCTTCGATGACTTGAGACGTCGACGCGAGCGCCCCCCAGGGATCGGCGCTCAGCGACGCGAGCCGGTCGGGCACGCTCATGATCGAGAACGCAGCGGGCCGCAGCTCGGGGCTCAGCTCGTCCCACGCGAGCGGCGTCGACACTAGCGCGCCCGGCTTGGCTCGCATGGAGTAGGCCGCCACGCTGGTCGCCCCACGCCCGTTGCGAAGGTAGTCGACGAAGATCTTCCCGCGTCGCGCCGACTTGGCCGCGACCGCCGTGTAGCGCTGCGGCGCGTCCGCTGCCAGACGCTGCGCAAACGCCCGACAGAACGCCTTGGCGTGCTCGAAGTCGTGGCGGGGCTCGATTGGTGCGACCACGTGCAGGCCCTTGCCTCCGGTGGTCTTCACGAAGCTGACCAACCCCAGCTCGGCGAGCCGGTCACGGATCTCGATCGCGGCGTCGACGACCCGATCGAAGCCGAGCTCGAGGTCGGGATCCAGGTCGAAGACCAGGCGATCGGGGTGCTCGATCGCGTCGACGCGGGCACCCCACACGTGGAGCTCGAGCACGCTCATCTGCACGAGCCCGACCAGACCCAGCGCGTCGGTCACACATGGGTAGCTGATCTGCGCGCCGTCGCTGTCGCGGACGCGGGCACGCGAGACCGTGTCGGGCAGGCCGGCCATCGCGTGCTTTTGATAGAAGCAGTCGCCGTCGACCCCATCGGGGCAGCGAACCATCGTCAGCGGCCGGTCGCGCACATGCGGCAGCATCCACTCGGCGATCTGCATGAGGTAGTCGGCGACGTCGCGCTTGCGCAGGCCGAGATCGGGATACAGCAGCTTCTCGGGGTGGGTCAGGCGAACCGCCAGCTGTTCTGCCGACTTGGGTTTGGGTTTGGACTTGGATTTGGACATTTGTGTCGCGTCCGGTTTGGGTTCAGGTCCATGAATGCCGATAAATCGACCGTGGCGAAGCTTGCCCGCGGCGGTCAGCTCGCCGTATTCCACCTCGATCACGAGCGACGGCGCGACCCAAGTGACGCCGCGGACTTCTCGTGGGCTCGGTGGATCGTCGAACGGCGGCTGATCCTGGCGTAGGCGCTCGAGCTGCGCGTGGATCTGCGCGAGCGTGGAATCACTGAAGCCAGCGCCGACCTTGCCGCGGTACAGCAAGCGTCCTGCGGCGTCGTAGCTGCCGACCAGCAGCGCGCCAAAGTGGCGGCGCAGTCCCTGGGGCGGCGTGAAGCCGCCCACGATCACGGTGCGACGGCGCCCGCACTTGATCTTGCGCCACGCGTGGCTGCGCCGACTCTCGTAGGGCGAGCTAGCGCGCTTACTGACGACGCCCTCGGCCCCCAGCGCGCACGCCCGGGCAAATACATCGGGGCCGTGGCCCTGCACGTGATCACAAAACCGCAGGCTGCGATCGGGCGCCGCGCCATCGAGCAGCCCTCGCAACACCCGCTTGCGCTCGATCAGCGGCGCGCCACGCAGATCGTGCCCGGCCGCGAATGGGAGGTCGAACAGGTAATACACGAGATGCTGATCACGGCCGTTGGCGAGCGCGTCCTGCAGCAGCTCGAAGCGGGTCACGCCGTCGGGTCCCAGCGTACACAGCTCTCCGTCCACGACGCTGTCAGCAAACGCCGGATCACGCAGCGCCTGCGCCAGGCGAGGCAAGCGCGCGGTCCAGTCCTCGCCACCGCGCGTGCGCAGGCGAACCTCATCATTGCGGACATGCGCGAGCAGACGGTAGCCATCCAGCTTGAGCTCGTGCAGCCACTCCGATCCCGTGGGGACCTGATCCGTGGCGGTCGCGAGCGCAGGCGAGAGCGTTGGAGGTGGCGACGCCGGCTCGCCGATCGTGCTGATCTGCTCGACGACTCCTCCAAGGCGCGAGTCCCTGGTGACCTGCTCGATGCTGCGGCCCGACAGCGCGCTGAGCGGCTGCTCCTCGACGATCTCCGCGCTAGCTTCGGGCCGACCAAATTCGTCGCGCGACTTGATCAACAACCACGACTTGGCGTCTTTGGTGCGAACCAGGCGCCAGCCTCCGCCCAGCTTGGTCCCGTGCAAGGTAAACCGTAGGCGGCCGCGCTCGAAGTCTTCGGCTGGATCGCCCTCGGGTGCCCAGGTGCCATGATCCCACACCAACACCGAGCCGCCGCCATACTCGCCAGCGGGGATCGTGCCCTCGAAGTCGGCGTAATCCAACGGGTGGTCCTCGGTCTGCACGGCCAGCCGCCGCTTGCCCGGAACCAGGCTCGGGCCCTTGGGAACCGCCCAGCTCCACAATACCCCGCCGTGCTCGAGGCGGAGATCATAGTGACGTCGGCGGGCGTCATGTCGCTGAATGACAAAAAGAAGCGGGCCGCGCGCGGGCGACTGTTCCGGCAGCGTCGGTCGCGGCTCGGGCGTCGACTCGAAGTCGCGCTTTCGGTCATAGGCGTCGAGCTTGGCCACGCTCGCTCGATCTGCATGGCATGTGCCGTGCAGATCCGTCAGCAACGGACCGCAAGCGCTTCGCAACCACAAATGCACGTGTCGGTGTGCGCCGCCTGTGCCATTTAAATGTATCGATCTTGCACCCCGTCACCCGCCTCACCCAACCACATGGCCCGCTCCATCTTCAATGGCCGCTTGACGATCGATGACCTGGTCATCCCGATCAAGCTGTATTCGGCCGTCGAGCCCCGCCCGGTCAGCTTTCGGCTGCTCCACGCCAGCGATCAGGTCCCGGTGCAGCAGCGCATGGTCCACCCCACGACCGGCGAGCCCGTCCCGCCGGAGGCCACGCAGCGCGCAATCCCGACGCCCGAGGGCATGGTCGTCCTGCATGACGCGGAGCTCGCCGAGCTCGAGCCCGAGTCGTCCGACGTGTTCGAGATCCTCCGCTTCGTCGAGCCGACTCAGCTCAATCATCAATGGTACGTCCGGCCCTACTATCTCGGCCCGGGCGACCCGGCCCACGCCGACAGCTACTTCGCGCTCGCGCGCGCGCTCGCGGCCGAAGCCAAGCAGGGGATCGTCCGCTGGACCATGCGCAAAAAACACTACCGCGGGGCGCTGCGGGCCGCGGGTGACTACCTCTCGCTGATCACCCTGCGGTCCACGGCCGAGGTCGTGGCGACCGAGTCCTTGCCGGAGCTGGCGTGGCCGTCGCCGACCCCGCAAGAGCTGGCCATGGCGCGTCAGCTGGTCGAGCTGCTCGAGGGCGAGCTCGACCTCGACCAATTCCACGATCGCTACGCCGAGCAGGTCATCACCCTGGCCAACGCCAAAGCGGCGGGCTTGCCCACCACGCAAACCCCGGGCAAGCCCGCCCCAGCGTCGGCCCCGTCGCTCGCCGACGCGCTCGCGGCCAGCATCGCGCGACTGCAGGAGCAAGACGTTGCCTGAGACCGACTCACCATCGCCGTTTTGGTCGGGGACGATCACCTTTGGCATGGTCACGATCCCCGTCAGCCTGGTCTCGGCGACCCGCAGCTCCGCGGGGGTGTCGCTGCGGCAGCTGGCCCCCGACGGCGCGCCGCTGCGGCGCCAGTACGTGTGCCCGGACCACGAGCGCGCGCTCGAGCCCGACGAGATCGCCCGGGCCTACGAGCTCGACAGTGGCCAGTACGTGATCATGACAGACGACGAGCTCGACGCCCTCGCGCCCGAGGCCTCGCACGACATCGAGCTGCGCCAGTTCGTCGACCGCGCCGCGCTCTCCCCCATGCTGTTCGAGCGGCCCTACTTTCTGCTGCCGGACTCGGAGTCGACCAAGCCTTATCACTTGCTGGCGCAGGTGCTCGAGGCCACCGGCCGGGCCGGGATCGCCACCTTCGTCATGCGCGGGCACCAGCACGTCGTCGCGATCGTCGCCGACGATCAGCTGCTCCGGGCCCAGACCCTGCGCTTCGTCTCGGAGCTGCGTACGCCCGCGACGATCGGCTTGCCGAGCCCGCCTGACGACCTGGACGAGGCTCAGATCCAGCGCCTGCGCGCGGTGATTCGAGCCCACACCGCGACCGAGATCGCCGAGTCCGAGCTCGAAGATGAAGCCCGCGCGCAGGTCCTCGCGCTGGCCGAGCAAAAGTTGGCCGAGCACCGCGACGTGGTCCAGGTCCCCAGCGACGAGCCCGGCCCCGACGCTGAGATCATCGATCTCATGCGGGTGCTGCAGCGCAGCCTCGCCCGCCCCGCGTGAGCCGCTGCCCTCAGTTGGTGACCCGGTGCGCGCCGAGCCACGCGTCGACCTCACGCAGCTGTTGCGCGTACTCGATCGCCGCCCCGGCGTAGCGCTCGCGTGCGCCCTCGGCCAACGTCCGGGCCTGGGCTCGGTCGCCCTCCGCCCAGCGGACCGGGGCCAGGGCGAACATCGCGTCGGCCAGCTCGGCCGGCGGGGTGTCGGGCTGCTCGCGGATCGCCAGGGCCCGCTCGAGCACCTCGCGGGCCTCAGTGACGGCGCCGCGTTCGACCGCGATGCTGCCAATTGCGATCAGCGAGGCCGCGACCGCGGCGTTGTCCGGTCCAAGCGAGGCCTCGATGATCGCCAGGGCGCGCTCGTGCGCAGCCATGGCCTCGTCGATCGCTCCAGTCTTGCGCAGCGCATGACCCACGTTGTCGAGCGAGTCGGCGAGGTCGACGTGATCGGGCCCCAGCGTGGCCTCGCGGATCGCCAGCGCGCGCTGATAGTGCTCGAGCGCCGCCTGGCGATCGCCGAGGCTGCTCAGCGTGGTGCCGATGTTGGACAGCGACATCGCAACGTCCGCGTGCTCGGGCCCGAACGCGCCCTCGCGGATCGCCAGCGCCCGGCGATGCGTGGCCAGAGCCTGCTCGAACTCGCCTCGTCGCCAGTGGGTGACGCCAACGTTGTTGAGCGACATCGCAACTTTGGGGTGGTCGGGCCCGTAGGCGGTCTCCCAGATCGCCAGCGCGCGAAGGTGGGTGTCGAGCACCTCTTGCAGCAATTCCGGAGAGCTGCCCTGCGCCTGGTTGCGCAAGATGTTGGCGATGTTGGTCAGCGCCCCCGCGACGTCGGGGTGGTCGGGCCCGAGCGTGGCCATCTGGATGTCGAGCGCGCGGCGAAAGCTGACGAGCGCGGGTTGGTACTGGTGCTGACTCGCGAGCACCGCGCCGACGTTGTTGAGCGAGCCGGCCACGTCCGGGTGCTGGGGCCCGAGCGCAGCCTCGCGGACGCTGAGTGACTGCTCGAACGAAGCCAGGGCCAGGTCGTAGTCGCCGCGCCCCCAGTACACCGCGCCGATGTTGTTGAGCGCGACGCCGACTTCGGGATGCTGCGGCCCGAGCACGGCCTGCTTGATCCGCAGACTCTCGAGGAACGCAGGCAGCGCTTGGTCGTAGTCGCCCTGCTCCCACCAGGTGCTCCCCGCGTTGTTGAGGGCCAGCGCGACCTGCAGGTGCTCGGCGCCAAACGTGGCCTTGGTGATCTGCAGGGCCCGAGCGTGGGCCGCGGTCGCCTCGGCGAAACCGCCCGCCGCGGTATGGACCGCGCCCACGTGACCCAGCCGCTGGGCCTCGTGGACCGTGTCGGTCAGGCCCATCCGCTCGACGTGCATCCGCGCCAGCTCGCCCCAGTACAGGCCCCGCTCGGGCTGCGCGAGCTTATCGCCGACGATCACCGTGAGCAGCGTGGCCGAGCCGAGCGCGGTCATCTCGTGCCCCGCCCCGACCGCGTCGAGGTACGCGCGCTCGACCGACGCTCGCGCCGCCTCATAGTCGCCGAGCTTGTCGTGCAGGTCGCCCCGCGCGAGCCGAGCCTCGGCGAGCAGCGGCGACCAGCCCAGCGCGACGGCCTCTGTCTCGATCTGCTCGATGCGCTCGAGCCCCGCTTCGTAGCTGCCCGCGTGATCGAGCGCCTCGACCTGCTCGAGCCGCGCGCGCAGCTGCCCGACCGCCGCGCGCAGCTCGGTCGGCGCTTGCATGCGCTGGGTCAGCCACAGCGCCGTCGTGCAGGTCGAGACCGGCGAGAGCTTCGCCGCTGCCGAGGTCGCGCGCGCGAGCGTGCGCTCGTCGAGCTCGGCCCAGGCGTCGAGCAGGCCCTCGAAGGCCGCGCGCCGCTCGTCGAGGCAGGCGGTGATCAGCGCGTGGGAGGCCTCGTCGCGGCGGTGCGCCACGTGGGTCTCCACGCAGGTCTCACGGCGGGCCTGCGACCAGGTGTGGGCGTAGTCGTTCAGCTGCGAGCGCGTGTGGGCCCAGGCCGAGCGCGCGTAGGGCAGGGCGGTCGCCTCGAACGCCGCGGCGAGCTCGGCCTCGACCGAGGGGTTCCAGCGCAGGGTCTGGGCTTCGTCGTCGCACGCTCGCAGCTGCTGGGTGCGCGCGCGCTGCTGCGTGAGCTGGACGCCGCCCGCGACCCCCAGCGCCAGCGCGACCATGGTGAGTGTGCCGAGCACGGCCCGACGACGGCGGGTAGGATCCTTGCCCAGCGCGTCGAGCAGATCCTCGAGCGAGGGCCAGCGCGCGTCGGGCTCGACCTGCAGCCCGCGCGCGACCACCTTGCGCAGCCAGCTGGGCACGTTGTTGTCGGCTGGGGTCGAGACGCTGCCCGAGCAGACCGAGACCGAGAGATCCATCAGGCTCGCGCCAGCGAACGGTCGCTTGCCGTGGAGGGCCTCCCACAGCGCCACGCAGAAGCTGAACTGATCGGTGCGGGCGTCGGTCGGGCGGGCCTCGAACTGCTCCGGGGCCATGTAGGCTGGCGTGCCCATCAACACCCCCGTCGCCGTCAGGCCCGATGGCTCGAGCGCCTCGCCGAGCGGATCCTGACTGTGGGCCTCGGGGTCGACCTCGCCGTGCGCGAGGCCGAAGTCCATGACCCGCACGTGGTTGTCCGCGTCGATCATCACGTTGTCGGGCTTGAAGTCGCGATGGACCAGGCCCTGGGCGTGGGCCGCCGCCAAACCCTTTCCGGCTGCGTGGAACACCTCGAGGATGTCCCGCTGCGAGCGAGGCTGAGCGGCCAGCCAGCGCTGCAGCGTGGCGCCCTTGACGAACTCCATGACGATGAAGACTCGCTGGTCTGCCTCGCCGATCTCGTAGATCTGGACCACGTTCGGATGCGCGAGTCGAGCCATGGACTGGGCCTCGCGGACCAGCCGGCGCTTGGCCTTGGGCTCGCCCTCGGAGCGCAGGAGCTTGATAGCGACCTTGCGATCGAGCCGCTCGTCGTAGGCCGCGTAGACCACCCCCATGCCGCCCTGACCCAGCTTTGACAGCAGCACGTAGTGGTTGAGTCGGGTGGATGTCTCGGGCTCGAGGGGGGCGTGGTGATCGGTGTGGGTGTCGTCGGCGATCGTGACGTCCCGCATCGCGTCGAGGTCGGACTGCGGCTCGGACGGGGGCTCGGACTGGGACTGCGGCGGCAGCGTGTCGTCGTGGACGATGCTCATGGGCGGCCGGGGGCACACTATCATCTCCCGTCGCAGCACTGGACGCGAGGCGAGCCGAACCCGTCACTCGCTCATTCCAACCGGTCGGCGCCGTCGGGCTGGGGGCGGGGGGCCTCGTCGTCAGCTGGTGGGGCAGCGTCTCGCTCTACCTTGGACGCGATCTCGACCGTTGGGCTCATGATCGAGAGTGCCAGAAAGTGCTGGACTTCACCGTGTCGAGATCAACTTGCACGATCGAGCCATCATGGTCGATGGCAAAGCTCAATGGCTGCTGTTGGTCGCATGTCTCGATCCAGCCGAAAAATTCATCTGGAGTGGCAAGAAAGTTGAGTCGTCGGGTGTTCATGATTCTGCGTTCGCTGTTCAGTTGTAGGGTGTGAAGGTCAGTCGAACACCCAGCGTTTGTTCAAGGTCATCAAGCGCTCGCTCTTCACGTGGGACAGGCCGACCACGCCTGGTCACCCGTCCCACGTTCTCGCGATGTGCCTTGCGGTCGGGCGCAACAGTTGTGATGTCAGGGCGACGCTTACTTTTGTGACCGTCCGGAGCTTTTAGCACCTCCTCGATCTTGCCAAGGCGATCGAGCATGAACCCTGCGATCAGCCCGGAGACGGTCGGTCCGCTGGGGAGGCCGTCGACCCGCGGTGGCTTGCGGAGGTGGCTGTTGCGTGCGAGGTGAGGGACCATCGTCTCCTCCGGCTCAACAGCTGATATTTGAAGTCGGCTCACCCGGGCAACTAGCTTTCATACTGCCAACTCGGCGAAGCTGAGAATATTGTTCTGCTCGTGATCCATTAGATATGATCGCAAAGGGCCATAGTCGCATGTATCGGGGATGCTCACCGCAAGCATCTCGAGCGCCCCGAAGTCGCCGTACTCACAGTAGCAGCCTTGTCCGCGCAAGTACTGAAAGATTTGCTCTTTCAGTTCATCTACCAGAAAGATGATGGATATCGACTTCACCTGCGAGGGCTCGATCACGTGGGAAAAGGCAAATTGCCCTTCAGTGCCTGCGATCTCGTGTGCTGCGACGCGATCACCAAGGGCTACGTCGGTGACAAAAAATGGGGTGTTATCGAGGATGAAGCTCCCGTCGCGTTCGGGGCTGCCGTTGATGCTCTCCGAGCCAACTGGCGGAAAGCCGTCCTCGTCCGGCTTCAGCTCGAACACAATTTTGACACTTGGGCTCATGAGCGAGGTTACGTGTTCTTGATCGGGGATCGGATCGCTTACGCCAGGTTGCTCCAACCCCGTTCGCTCCGCATCTGTACTAGACCTTGATCAAGCGCTGCAAAACAGCAAAAAGATGGAATTCACCTGAGGAGCTCAGCGTACGAGGGGTTGCAACACCTTCCGCGAACGCGACGAGGAGCTCTTCAGGTGAACCGAATCCTAC
>NZ_PVNL01000011.1 GCF_002994635.1 Enhygromyxa salina
GGCCCATGGGGCCGGGGCCTTCGGGGTCGAGGCGGTTGGGGTGGCCCTCGCGGATCGCCTTGAGGTCGGCGCCGGCGCAGAAGCAGTCGCCTGCGCCGGTCAAGATGGCGACGTCGAGGTTGGGGTCGTGGTCGAATCGTTCGAACGCGGCGCTGAGGGCCTCCGCGGTCGGGCGGTCGACGGCGTTGCGACGTTCGGGGCGATCGATCGTGACGATCGCGGTGCGGGCGGTTGTCTCGTAGCGAACGCTCATGGGCTGTGTTCGGCTGGTTTGGTCGGCTCGGCGGCTGGGGCGAGGTCGGCTGGGGCCTCGGCGAGCATCGGGCGGATCACGAAGAACCACACCAGCAGCAACACGAGCGCGACGAGCGGGACAGCGAAGTTCTTGAGGGTCTCCATGATCTGAGCTTCAGAAACTAGCCGATCGCGACCAGGCGCCGGGCCCGGGTGTCGAGCCGCACCCGCGTGCCTTCGGCCAGCCGCGTGCACCCGTGGCAACCGATCAACGCGGACAGGCCCAGCTCGCGGGCCATCAGCGCGCCATGGGCGAGCGCCCCGCCGTACTCGGTGCACACCGCCTGGATCCCGAGCCGCGCGAGCGCGACGGCGGCCTGGGCGGTGAGCGCTGGAATGCACAGGACCGCGCCAGCCTCGGGTGGATCCGCGAGCAGATCGCGAAGGTCACGCCGCTGCGCGATCGGGCCGTCGAAGGAGCCGCCAATGGCGAGGCCGCGCAGACGCCCACCGCAAGGGTGCGGCAGCGGCTGGCCCGCGATGATGCGGCTGGGTGGATCGAGCTCGCGCTGGGACTCGAGCAGCGCGATCCGTCGAGCGAGCTCACGCTCGAGCTCGTCGCCGTCCCCGAGCGCGAGCGGATCCGCGTCGAGGGCCACGAGCTCGGCGCCGTCGAGCAAGAACACGCGGGCGTCGTCAATGTCGAGACGGCGGGCGGCGTAGCGCCACAGGGCCCGCAGCGGAGCCAGGCCACACGCGAACAGGTGATCGTCCCACTCGCCGAGCAGGCCCACGGCCGCGGCCTCGCTGGTGGGTAGTGGCTCGCCTTCTTCCTCTTGTTCGACGTCGTCGAGCAGCTCCGCGAGGCTGGGGCTGGCGATGTCCCACACCGCTGGCAGCACGTCGAGGAAGTGGGCGCGCGCGCGCAGGGTCAGCGGGGTGTCGAGCCGAGCTGCGCGCGGATCAGTCCGTTCGGTCGCGGTCGGGCTGGAGCTCGCGGTGACCCGGGCCAGGCCGGCCCGACGCGCGGGCACCAGGCGATCGACGTAGGCGTCGATCATGTTGAGGAACAACGCCTCGGCGCGATCGAGCGCGACGCGGATCGGCGGCTCGCTGGCGAGCAGCGCGGCGTACTCGGTCAGCATCACGCGGGCGTGGGGGAGCGCCTCGTCGCGCAGCCACTCGAGGGCCTCGTGCACGGACATCACCGACGACGTCGCCAGCGCGGCCGAGCCGAGCGCGCGCGGGAGCACGCGGACGTACAGCCAACCAGCCAAGACCACGGGATCGCCCGACTTTCCCGGTCGCAGGCTGGCCAGCCGGCGCATCACCCATGCGTGGGCCGGGGACAGCGGCGCGGGGTTGTGCTCGCCGTCGAACAGCAGCGAGCCCCGCATGTGCTTTTGTTGACCCTCGCGCGCGACGGCCTCGGAGAACGCGGCCCAACCCGGATGCAGCGGGGCCGTGAGCGGTCGCGCCTGGACCAGCCAGGGCTCGCCGCTGGGATCGACGACGATCTCGAGGTCGACGCCGTGCGGTCCGCCCTCGCTGGCGGCGACCTCGACCGCGAGCTGCTCCACGCGGGCGCGGCTGTCGTCGGGCCACTCGCTCAGCGGCCCGGCCCAGTCCGGCGAGCGTCCCTCGGCCAGCGGCTCGGGCCCGGCGTTGGGGCCGTGGGTCTCGACGTAGAAACGATCGCCCGGCTCCCCGCCGCGCACGACCACGAGCAAGGCCTGGCGAGGGACCTCGCGCTGGATCAGCATGAGCGTGCGGCCGGCGTGGAGGTTGCCGACGCCCTCGAGCGTGCGACCGTGGGCCTCGATCATTGCGAGCGCGCCCTCGAGCTGGGTGAGATCGCGGATCCCGGCGATCGACATACCGAGCCCGGCGCCGCTGGTGTGCTCGCGATCTTCGCGGCTGCCCGCGCTGCGGGCGATGAGGGTGTGCCCGCTCGCGAACTGATCGCGAATCCAGGTGATCATGTCGTCGCCGTCGACCGCCGCGCTCAACACCGCCCGCGCCCGCGCGAGATCCAGGACCACGCCGGGCGGCACCCGCATGCCGCGAGCCGCGAGCGCGTGCTGCCGGGCGACCTTCGGATAGCTGCCGAGATCATCGCGGTCGGGTGTCTCGCCGATCGTGAAGCTCACACGGAGATTCTACGCGCTTCGCCCCGAACTTGGGGGTTGGTCCGTCGTGACGCAAAATCACCGGGTGGACGTCCACCTACCCTGTCCGCCGCTCGCCGAGTGGCTGCCGGTCCGACTGTCGGGACTGAAGGTGGGCGCGTGGGCGCCGAGCGAGGCCCCCCGCCGGGTTCGCTCGACGCTGGGCCAGTGGCCCACGCTCAGCGAGGACGACGACCCCGACGCGCCGAAGCCCGCGCAGCTCGACGCCCTGCTGTTCGGTGTCTGGCTCGAGCGCCCCAACCCGCCGGAGCCGTGCCTCGCCGCGCTGCGTCCCGGGACCCTGATCATCGAGCTCGCGGTCCCGCGTCGGCGCATCGTTCGCGGGCTGCTGGGGATCGAGCCGCGACCGCTCACCCGGGCCGCCGCCGGCCAGGCCCGAGTGCTTCAGTGGCTAGCCCGCGGCTACCATCAGCCCGAGCAGTGGGAGAGCGTCAACCCGCACGGGGTGATCGTCACCCTCGCCCGAGCACGCCACGGCGCCTGAGGGATCTCAGTGAACGGCGCGGGCGAGCGCGAGGATCTCGAACAGCGCCCGCGTCGCGGGTGAGCGGTTGAGCGTGTAGAAGTGGATGCCCGCGACGGTCGACGTCTGCCGCCGAAACGGCCCGCGGCTGGGCGGATCCAGCAGCTCGCGACACTGGTGGGCGGCGTAGCTGACCCCGGTCCAGAACACCTCTTGCGGATCGTAGCCGTCGGTGGTCTCGGCGATGCCATGCAGGCGGCTGCGCAGCATGTTGGGGATCGACGCGCCGCACATCTTGGTGAACCGCTCGATCTGCTTGACGTTGGTGATCGGCATGACGCCAGGGATGATCGGCACGGAGATGCCGGCCCCGCGCACGCGATCGATGAACCCGAAGTACGCGGCGTTGTCGAAGAACAGCTGGCTGATCAAGAACTCGGCGCCCGCGTCGACCTTGGCACGAAGGTGGCGAAGGTCGGCTTCGTCGCTCTCGGCTTCGGGGTGGATCTCGGGGTAGCAAGCCCCGCCCACGCACAGCTCGGGCCAGCGATCGCGCAGCCACGCGCACAGCTCACTCGCGTAGCGAAACCCGCCGGGGGTGTGCTCGAACTGGGTCTGCCCACGCGGCGGGTCCCCGCGCAGCGCCAAGATGTTGCGGACCCCCGCCTCGAGCAGCCGCTCGACCACGGCTTCGATCTCGTCGCGGGTGCTGCCGACGCAGGTCAAGTGGGCGAGCGGCTCGATCCCCAGCTCGCGCTTGATCCTGCCGACGATCTCGACCGTGCGCGTGCGGGTGCTGCCGCCTGCACCGTAGGTCACCGAGACAAAGTCGGGCTCGAGCGGGGCGAGCTGCTCGAGGCTGCGCCACAGCACGCGCTCGCCCTTCTCGTTGTTGGGCGGGAAGAACTCGAAGCTGAACACTGGGCGCTTGTGGGCCAGTCGATCGCGGATCAGCATGCCGTCCCCCCAATAGCACGCCCCCAACACCGCGCCCATTGTCGTCTGGCTCCCGCTCGCGGGGCACGTTCACGGCCGATCAAGGCCGCTTGGGAGCGCCAAAGGGATCGACGATCTCCGGCGCGAAGCTGTGGTCGTCACCGGGCTTCGGCTCGGTCTTCGGCTCGGGCTTGGGCTCGACCACGGGCTTCGGCTCCGGCTTCGGTTCCTGCTTGGGCTTGGGCTTGCTCGGTTTCGGCTTCGCTTCGGGTCGTTCAGGCTCCGGAGCGGGCTCGGCCGGAGCCGCGGGCGCCGGCTCCAGAACAAACTCGAGGTCTCGATCACGAGTGGGCGTGACAACGACGTGCAGGTCTTCGTGGCCCTCGGCCCGCAGCACCAGCTCGATGGCCACGTCGCCGATCGGGACCGCGGTCTGGGTGACGATGCCGGACTCACCCGACACGGGCTCGGACGCGATCGGTTGACCGCGGGCGTCGAGCAGCGTGACCGGTACATTGGTGTGGAACCGCAAGCTGGCGACAGCTGGCTGGATCGGCGTAGCGACGCTGGGCTCCCGCTGCGCTCGGGGAGCCTCGGCCGGCGCGACCCCGGGCACCTCGTCTGGCCCAAGTCGACCACCGAGCAGCACGGCCGCGTAGGTCAGCGCGATCACAGCGACAACCGCGACAAACCAGATCGCGAGCACCCGCGCGGGAGAGCGTGCCGAGCTCTCGCTCGTGGTCGGCTCCGCGGCGCTCGGCAGCTTGGCCCCGACCGGGAGCGTCGCCGCGATCGGCAAGGTCGCGCCGATCGGCAGCGTCGGCCCGATCGGCAGCGTCGATCCCCGCGGCCCCGCGCGCTCGGCCGGGCTCATGCCCGCCCGCCCCGGTCCGTCCAACAGCGTGCGCTCGGTCAGCAGCGGCATGGTGTGACGCTCGAGCAGCTCGACGGGCGCGCCGGTCCCCACCGCAGCGATCGCCTGCTCCATCTGCGTCATCGAGGCGAAGCGATGGTCGGGATCCTTGGCCAGCGCCCGCAGCACGATGGCGTCCATCTCGTCGCTGATCCCCGCCTCGGGCGCCCACCTCGAGGGTGGCTCGGGCGGCTCGAGCAGATGTTTTTGGCGCATCGCCGGGAACGTGTCGGCCTTGAACGGCACGCGCCCACACAGCAGCTCGTACATCATGATGCCAGCGGCGTAGATGTCGGCGCGATGATCGGTCGGGCGGCCGCGGGCCTGCTCGGGCGACATGTAGTCGGGCGTCCCCAGCACCATCCCGGTTCGGGTCAGGCGCAGGCCACCGCTGACCTGCATCTTGGCCAGCCCAAAGTCGAGGACCTTGATGTAGTCGGGATCCTCGTGTCGACCGACCCGCAGCACGTTCTCCGGCTTGACGTCGCGATGGATGATGCCGACGTCGTGCGCGGCCTGCAGCGCGCGACACAGCTGGCTCATGATGTGCGCGATCCGTGGCCACGCGAGCGGAGCCTCGCGCTTGCAGATCGCCGACAGCGACTCGCCCCGCAGGTGCTCCATGACCAGGTACGCCGATCCGTCGGCCTCCTTGCCAAAGTCGACCACCCCGACGACGTTCTCGTGATCGATCAGCGAGACCGCGCGGGCTTCTTGCAAGAAGCGCTCGGCGATGTCCTTGCGCTGGGCGTAGCGGCGATTGAGGACCTTGACCGCGAAGGTCTTGGGCAGCGTGGTGTGGCGGGCCACGTAGACCGTGCCCATCCCGCCCTTGCCGAGCATGCGCACCAGCTCGAAGCGCTCGCGGATGATGTCGCCCGCCCGATCATCAGGCTCGGCGCTTCGCTGGACCACGAGCGGCTTGGCCCCCTCGTCGGGGTTGGCAGCCTGGCGGTCCTGCAGCGCCATCGTGGGCGCGATCGTCTGCGTCATCGCGCTGATCAGAGAGTCCGGCGCTCCACCGCCGCTGATCGTCTCGGACTCGAGCACCGAGCGCTCGAGGTCATCTTCGGGCCCGGCCTGCGTCTCGCCGAGTGCGTCGGTCAGCGCCACCGGGGGCAGTATATGACCCCCCCACGACCGCACCACCGGGAACGACGGTCCATGCAGCGCCAGCGACTCAGCCAGCGGCTCAAAAAGTACCGCTGAAGCCGAGCCCCGCGTAGCCGGGGGCCACGTTGGGCAGCACCGACACGTTGCGCAGCCGCGCAGCCTTGTTGCGCTGCAGCCCGATGACCAGCAGGGCGATCCCTGCGCCGAGGAACACGGGCGCGACGATGCCCCCGGTGACCGCGAGCGCGTTCATGGTCCGGCCCGACTTGCGCGCGGCGTCCCGCTCGGTCGAGAACGGCGCGGCCGCGTCAAAGTCCTTCTGCGCAGACCCGCCGAGCACCAGCCCGGCGACCAACAGACCCGCTCCAGCCGCGCCAACACCGATCATCACGCCGCCACCAATGACGAGGCCGCGACCGGGGTTCTCATCGACGAACACCTCGACGGGCTCGTCGTTGGGCTTCTCTTCGGGCTTCTCTTCGGGCTTGTCCTCGGGCTCCTCGGCTGCGGCGAGCTTGGCCAGGATGTCCTCGATCTTGCCCTTCTCACTGGCGATCTCGCTGGTCAGCTCGGTGCCAGCGGACTCGAGCGAGGCCTCGTACTCGTCGAGCAGGAGCTTGGCGTCGTCGATGTGTGACCGGTCTTGGTCACCTCGGTAGGCCCGCAGGTAGGCGTCGAGCGCCACGTTCATCAGGGTCTGGCGGGTGGCCGAGTTGCTCGGGGACTCGGGCAGCGTTCGCACGGCCTGGGCCCACAGATCTCCAGCAGCCCCGTAGTCGCCACCGTCGAATTTTTCCTGACCTTGGGTGTACAGATCCTCGAAGCTCGGCGCAGCTTGGGCGACGTGAATTGGCGCCGTCACCAAGGCGACGGTGAGGAGGCTAGCGAAGAGACGCGACGGCATGCTCATGTGGCGGCCCATGACCGGGCGGACCATAGCACGAGGGGCGGCGGCGATACGACTCTCGGGCACCCTTTGGATGGCCCGGCGGACGGCCGTCCGCGATCGCCGCGCGACCTGGCTCGTCCGCTGGGCCCGGCGCAGCAGTGGGGCCAGCCGGCGAGCCGTGATAAAACCGGCCTCAAAATGCCTTACCAGGTCTCACGCACCGACACGGGTCAGTTCGTCTTGATGGACCCATCCACGGACACGGTCATCATCGACGACGAGCTCGCGGCGGGCTTCGAAAAGCTCGAGCGCGCGGTCGCAGACAAGCCCGCGACGACGCCCGCTCCAGGGGTGAGCGCGGGCGGCCTGGCAGGCGCCGACGCGACGACCCAGGGCTCCTCGGCGTTCAGCTTTCAGGGCGGACCTCGCTACACGCCGATCTTGCTGGGCGTGGTGCTGCCGTTCGCGTGGTTGGCGGTGCTCTACTTCGCGCTCTCGAACTTGCTGTCCGAGCACGCCCTCGACCGCGGCGCAGCCGAGCAGACCCAGACCCAGATCCAGGAGCTCGAGCGCGACGTCCAGTCACTTCGCAGCGAGATCTCTGGGGCGCCCCGCTCGGCCAAGACCAAGCCGCAGCGCAAGTCCAAGTCGGCAAAGGCCAAGCCCGCGTCGGTGTCGGGCACAGCGGTCCGCGAGGTCGCTCCTGACGACGACGACGACGACGACGACGACGACGACGCCGTCCAAGACGACTGAGCGCGCGCTCGGGATCACCCAGCCCGCGCCACCAGATCGAGGCCCACCGTGGAGTTCAACTCGCTCGAGTACGTGCTGCTGCTGGTCGTCTCCAGCTTGCTGTTCTTCGGCGCGGGCTATCGGGCCCGACTGATCATCCTGATCGCCGCGAGCTTGATCTTTTATGCGGCCTGGAACGTGCCGCTGGTCAGCCTGATCGTGATCTCGGCGGTGATCGACTTCACCGCCGGGCGGCTGCTCGGGCGCTATGGCAGCGATCAGGCCCGCAAGCGCAAGGCCGTGCTGGCGGTCAGCCTGATCGTGAACCTCGGGCTGCTCGGCTACTTCAAGTACGCCAACTTCTTCCTGGACAACCTGCACGCCGCGTTTGATCTGGGCCCCGGCGCCGAGTTTCTGGACATCGTGCTGCCGCCCGGCATCAGCTTCTACACGTTCCAGACCATGTCCTACACGATCGACGTCTACCGCGGAAAGATCCGCCCGACGTCCTCGTTCTTGCGCTTCTTCTTGTATGTCTCGTTCTTTCCGCAGCTGATCGCAGGCCCGATCGAGCGCGCCGGGCACTTGCTCGTGCAGTTCGATCAGGCCGCCAACCGGCGGTTCGAGGTCGACAACCTCGTCAACGGCGCGCAGATGATCGTGTTCGGGATGTTCAAGAAGGTGGTCATCGCCGACCACTGCGGGCGGCTCGTCGATCAGGTCTACGCCGATCCCGGGGTCTACGACGGGTGGAGCGCGTTGATTGCGACCTACGCGTTCACCCTGCAGATCTACTGCGACTTCTCAGCCTACAGCGAGATCGCTCGGGGCTCGGCGCGGATCTTTGGCGTCGACCTGATGCGCAACTTCGATCAGCCCTACCTGACCAGCAACATCTCGGACTTCTGGCGACGCTGGCACATCTCGCTGTCGAATTGGTTTCGCGACTACGTGTACATACCGCTGGGCGGCAACCGCAAGGGCAAGACCCGCACGCTCGCGAACCTGACGATCACCATGTTCTTGTCGGGCCTGTGGCACGGCGCGGCCTGGACCTTCGTGATCTGGGGCCTGTACCACGGGGTGTTGTTGCTGCTCCACGCGCAGGTCGGCCAGCGTCTGCGCGCGCGCTTGCTCGGCGGCTCGGCCGGGGCCAGGCCTGACTACCTCGGTCTCGGCGTGCGGTTCGGGTCGTGGTTTCTGTGCTTTCACCTCGTCGTGTTTGGCTGGATCTTGTTTCGCGCCAGGGACCTCGAGCAGTTTGGGATCGTGGTCCGCTCGATCGCCCGCGACGTCGCCGGGGTGTTCGTCGGTGGGTCAGGTCCGAGTCGGGAGCAGGCCTTGTTCTTGCTCGGGCTCGCCGGGTTCTTGTGGGTCTCGGCGATCGAGCGGCGCTATCGCGTGATCGATCGAATCTGGGCCTCGCCGATCTCCGCGGTCGTGTTCGCGACGGCGCTGATCGTCGCCATGATGCTGCTCGGCCTGCGCGATGGGCCTGCGTTCATCTACTTTCAGTTCTGAGCCTCCGTTCAGGTCAGCCACCCGATGCGCGCGCATACCCACGAGCCCGGCCAGGCCAGCGACGCAGCTCGCTCGGTGGCCGCGGGCGGTCCGTGGGTGAAGATCGTCGCGGTCGTGGTCCTGCTGATCTGCGTGGATCTGGCGCTCGCGCTCGGCCCCACCCAGTCCAGCGCGTCCGATCCCAACCCCAGCAGCAGCGCCGACATCCGCGCGAGCTTGGAGTCACTCGCGACCGCGGCCGGCGAGGGCCGGCCCGCGCTGTTGCTGATCGGTGACTCGGTCCTGGCCGGCGATGTCATGGCCAGCACGGTCGAAGACTGGCGCTCGCAGCGGGTCGTCGATCACATGCGGGCCGAGCTCTCGTACGACAGCGACGCGGAGATCCAGCAGGTCGCCCTCGACGGGCTGCTGCCGATCGACGCCCTGCACCTGGTCGCGGAGCTCGATCGCGTGGATCCGCGCGGCGAGGTCGATGTCGTGTTCGAGCTCAACCTTCGCTATTTCTCGCGCGAGTACGGCCGCAAGATCGATTGCACGCGCGAGCAGCTGTGCGAGCTCGGGCGCGTGTCGCTGTCCGCGTCCCCGACCCACGGTTCCGTCGCCGCCGAGATCCCCGAGCTCACGGCCGGGAGCTGGCAGCGGGCCGCGATCGGGTTGGCCGAGGCTGGCGGACTCGGCCGCGACTGGCTGGTCGAGCGCACCCCCGTTCATCGCCACCGTCAGCGGCTGCGCCAGCTCGAGCTCGATGGCGTGCAGGGGCTGTTGGTCCGCCGCGATCCTCAGACCACGGAACCACCAGACGATCCGCAGCACCGCGCGCAGGGCCTGGCCCGGGTCCAAGAGCACTACCGCCGCTCGACCCTCACGCCGTCCCACGCCCAGGTCCAGGCCCTCGACGCGATCCTCGATCGCCTCCAGGCCCGCGGCCGCAAGGCCACGCTGTTCTTGACCCCGCTCGAGGATCCCTTCGTGCGCGCGACCTTGCGAGGCAACCGGCTGACGCGTCGGTACGAACAGATCGCCACGCTCGTCAACGACCGCCGGGCCGACCCTGACGAGCTCGCGCTGATCAACCTGGATCACCCCGCGTTCGAGCCCCACGCCTTCTTGGATCACGTGCACCTGCGGCCCGAGGGCAACCGGCTGCTGGCGATCAACCTGCTCCACGAGCTGGGCCTGCCGCTGCGCTCGCGCCCGCTCGACTGGATGCTGGTTCACAGCGAGGACCACGACCGCACGCTGGTCCATCGGCGCGGCACCGGGTACGCCGACGGGGCCGGCTGGGAGGCCTTGCTCCGCGATCCTCGGGGCGTGGCCGTCAGCCCCGATGGGTCCTGGATCGTGATCGCCGACACCGGAAACCACGCGCTTCGGCAGCTGCGCGGCAACATGCAATTTCTCGAGCGGCTGGCCGGCAAGCCGACCGAGAGCGGGCGCAGCGACGGCGAGGCGCTCGAGCACGCCCGGCTGACAGAGCCACGCTCGCCAGAGATCGTCGGCGAGCGCGTGTACTTCATCGACGGTGAGACTCGCAGCCGGGTCCGCGAGCTGGCCGACGGGTTTGTGCGGACGCTGGCGTGGGACGGCCCGACCTGCGCCCACTATGACGTGCTCGAGGCGGGCCAGCTCGACGCGCGCGAGTGGCTGTACTTGCTGTGCGCCGATGATCGCATCCTCTCGGTCGACCTCGCGGCCGCCCGCGCCACGCTGATCTCGAGTCCGCGCGCCCCGGTCCTCGCCGATCCCCAAACCGGCGCGCCGCGGGGCTACGAGACCATCGAGCCGACCCACGACGGCCGCCTGCTGTTCGCCGACGGCAGCTCCGCGATCTGGCAGCTGGACCTGCGCAGCGACGGCCGAGCTCGGGCGCCGCGGCGGGTCTACGACAACCAGGGCGAGGAGCTGATCCCCGACGAATTCGGCCAGACCTATCCGTTCGGCTTCGACGAGATGCGCTTCGAGCAGATCGTCGACATGGAGTGGGTCGAGCGCTACGGCGCGCTGTTGATCCAAGACCAGCAAGAGCTCGGCGGCGGCAACTCGCGCCTACATCGCGAGCAGACCGAGCGCATCCACCTGCGCCTGGTCGACCTCGACAACCGCATGATCCTGCCGTGGATCAAGGCGATCCCCCACTCCGAGGCGTTTCACATGTGGAACGCCAAGACCGAGAACTTCGTCTCGTACTATCACCTCGGGGCCATGGCGATCGCCCGCGATGACGCCTCGCTGGTCTGGGTCGAGCACGATCGCTCCCGCGTGTTTCGCCTGGCCGACGGCCTGCTCGGCGTGCAGAAGACCGGCAACCTGCACACGCACTACGGCGCGATCCACCTGTTCAACCCGATCAGCAGCGAGGGCTCGGCGTGGGTCGGCAACAACTGGCGACCCGATCGCTTCATGGGCACGCGCCACGAGCCGATCCCGCGCCGCGGGCCGTTCGTGGCGCTGATGGTCGGCTCGTCGATGTCGTCGGTCTCGGATCGGATCGGCAGCTACTCGCTCGGCCGGCGGCTCGAGCTCGAGCTGCAGGCCGAGCTCGGCGTCCGCGACAACATTCGCCTCGACCTGTTTCAGCGGACCGCCAGCGCCGCGGCCTTCTACTACAGCGCGGGCATGTTCGAGGAGTTCGTGGAGGGCGGCGGCCCGCCCCCGGACGTGCTGTTGTTCGAGCTCCACGACTTCAACCATCGCTTCTTCCGCGGGACCAAGACCCAGAGCGAGCGCATCGCCCAGCTCGGCAAGATCGAGGCGCTCGCCGCCCGCTATGGGACCCTGGTGATCTTTTATGACAACTCCGCGATCCAGTCGCGGCTGCGCGACGGGCTGCGCCACACCCACCGGGAGCTGCGCGAGCTGATCGCCGACGCCAAGCGCCTAGGGTTCGTGGTGCTCGAGCCCTCGGACTGGCTGCTGCGCGAGCTCTTGAGCGAGAGCCCGTGGGGCAGCCAGCCGTGGGCCTCGGGCGGGCACCACGGCTCGGCCTGGGCGATCGATCTGACCGCCCGCGCGCTGGCGGCCATGAGCTACCCGGTGATCAGCGAGTTCCTGCGTGAGCGTGAGCCGGCGCGGCTGTCCGAGCGAGACCCGAGCAGCTTCGACGATGGCGACCCGGGCGAGCGGCTGCTCGCGGCGTTCGAGGGGACCATGGACGCGATCGATCAAGAGGCGCTGCTCGGGGTCTCTGCGGCCTACATGCAGCGCGCCTACGAGAGCCGGCAGGTCCGGATCTACGTCGATCTGAGCGGGTTCGAGGCGCTCGGTCGCAGCGAGCGCGAGCTCGAGCTGGTCGCCGTCTCGGTGCTCTACGCGGTCCTGGTCGACGAGGTCTACGGCGAGCTGGCGACCGCCGCCAGCATCGAGCTGCTCGAGTTTGCCAACTACGACGAGTACGGGGCGGGCGTGCTCGACTCGGCGAGCGCGGTGTGGTCGCGCAGCTTCGATCGGGCCTCGCTCGAGCAGTTCTTGCAGGGCTACGTCGCCGCGAGCGGGGGTCCAGAGTGAGCGGAGCCGACCCCCGCGTGCCCACGCACTGGGACGGCGCGCGGCTCGTCGACGGGCCGACGAGCCGCAACGCGTCGCCGTGGGGGCGGATCCTCGGCGTGGTGATCTTGCTGCTGGGCTTCGACCTGGCGCTGGGCATGATCCCCAGCAAGGACGAGCGCGAGCAGTCGGGGCAGGCATTCACAGCGGAGCCCAACCCTGCGACCGGGGCCGAGCTGCGGCGCACGCTCGAGGCCGCGACCACGGCCGCGAGCGAAGGGCGATCGCTGCTGTTGATCGGCGACTCGGTGCTGGCCGGCGACGTGCTGGCCGCCGATCGACCGCACGACTGGCAGCGCCACCGCGTGATCGACTACATGCAGCGAGAGCTCGCCGGTCACGCCGACGCGAGCCTGCATCAGATCGCGCTCGACGGCCTGCTTCCGGTCGACGCCCTGCACCTGGTCGCCGAGCTCGACCGCATTGATCCAGCGGGCCGCGTCGAGCTCGTGCTCGAGATCAACCTGCGCTACTTCTCGGCCCAGTACGCCGAGCAGCGCGAGTGCACCCGCGACGTGCTGTGCAAGCTGGGGACCGCGGCGTTCGACGCCGGGGGTCGGCCGCTGTTGCGCAGCTGGCAGGGCCTCGTCACCGCCGCCGCCGGGACCGGCGACTGGCTGCGCGAGCGGGTGCCCGTGCACCGACGACGCCCGCGGCTCGAGCTCGAGCGGCTCGATGCGCTCTCGGGCCTCGCGGTCGTGCGTGGCGCAGACGGGAGCGACGAGGCGATCGACCAGACTCCGAGCGACGCCAGCGAGCTCGACGAGCTCGACGAACTCGACGGGGAGGCCGAGCTCGAGGGCCGCGCCCGGGTCCGCGAGCACTACCGCAGCGCCGCGCTGCGATCCACCCACGAGCAGCTGCGCGCGCTCGATCAGCTGCTCGAGCACCTCGACGCCCACGACCGCCCCGCGACCTTGTTCGTGACCCCGCTCGAAGATCGCTTCGCCGAGGCCACGATGGGCGAGAGCACGCTCGGCCGCCGCTACACCGCGCTCGCGCGCAAGGTCAACGATCACGAGGATCCCAAGCTGCAGCTCGTCGACCTCGATCACCCGCTGTTCGTCGACGCACACTTCATCGATCACGTGCACCTGTGGCCCGACGGCGCGCGCCTGTTGGCGATCAACCTGCTGCACGAGCTCAACCTGCCCCTCGCGCAGCGGCCCTTCGAGGCAATGATGATCCACCCCGAGGGCCACGATCGCAGCTTGGTCCACCGGGTGAGCACTGGCTACAACGAGGGCGGCGCGTGGCAGGCCGAGCTGCGGAAGCCCGAGGGCGTCGCGGTCAGCGCCGATGGCACCCGCGTGGTCGTGGCCGACACCCAAAATCACGTGCTTCGCGAGCTGCGCGGCAACATGCAGTTCGTCGAGACCATCGCCGGTCGTCCCCGCGAGCCCGATCAGATCGACGGCTGGGCCCGGGTCGACGCGCACTTGGTCGAGCCGCGAGAGCCCGAGCTGCGCGGCGACGAGGTGTGGTTCATCGACGGCGAGCAGCGCGAGCAGGTCCGCGTGCTCGACGACGACTGGGTCCGGACCGTGCGCTGGTCGGGCCCGAGCTGCGCCAGCTATCTGCGCCTGCGGGCCCGCGCCGGGGGGATCTGGATGCTGTGCGGCGACGGTCGCTTGCTGCTGCTCGACGTCGACCATCACCGCGCGCGGGCCGTGTCCGAGGTCTCGATGAGCCCGCTGGTCGCGTTCGACGTGGGGCCCACGGCGGCCTACCTAGGCGACGCCGACGGCCGCCTGTGGCAGCGGGAGCTCGTGAACGCCGACACCCCCGAGAGCCTGGAGCTGGGCACCTGGGACCTGGTGTTTCGCAACGTCGGCGAAGACCTGCTGCCCAACGGCCACCGCGTTGGGTTCCCCTATCACTACGACGAATTGCGCCTCGCCAAGATCGTGGATCTGCGGTTCATCGAGCGCTACGGCGGGCTGTTGATCGCCGATGAATTCCCGCTCGAGAACCCCAGCGAATCGCTCGAGAAGCGGTGGACCGAGCGCGTGCACCTGCGCTACTTCGACCTCGACGCCGCGCGGGTGTTGCCGTGGCTCAAGCCGCTGACCCACGGCGACGGCCACGTGCTCTACAACGAGAGCGTCGACCAATACGCGTCCTACTGGCACCTCGGCAGCATGGCGATCGCCCAGGACGACGCGTCCATGATCTGGGTCGAGCGCCAGCGCTCGCGGATCGTGCGGATCGCCGATGGCCTGCTGGGCGTGGCCAAGACCGGCAATCACCACACCAAGGCCGTGACCGTGCCGATCCTCATGACGATCGCCTCGGTCGGGCCCAAGGTCGCGGCCCAGCTGCGGCCGGATCGCTACTTGGACCGGCGCTACGAGCCGCTCGCGCGGCGGGGGCCGTATGTCGCGCTGCTGCTGGGGTCATCGCTGAGCTCGATGTCCGACCGCTACTCGAACTACTCGCTCGGCCGCCGACTCGAGCAGGAGCTGCAGCGCGAGCTGGGCTACCGCGACGGGGTTCGCCTCGATCTGTTTCAGGTCTCGTGGGGGGCCGCGTCGTTCGGCGAGAACGTCAACAACTTCGCCAACTGGATGGGCACCTCGGTCCCGCCCGACGTGGTGTTCATCGAGGCCCAGGACTTCGGCGGCAGCTACGTGCGCGACACCAAGACCCCCGGCGAGGTCAACGCGGCGTTCGCCAAGCTACAGCGCTTCGCCGAGCGCTACGACACCCTCGTCGTGTTCTATGACCTGTCCTCGATCGAGTCCAACCGCCGCGACGGCATGCGCTCGACCGACTCGGGCACCCGCCGGTTGCTCGACAAGGCCGAGCAGCTCGGCTTCGTGGTGCTGGACCCCGGCGATCGCTTGCTCCCACAGTTGCTGACGCACTCGCCGTGGGGCAATCAGCCGTTCGACGACAACCAGCATCACGGCTCGACCTGGGCCGTCGACATCACCGCGCACACGCTCAGCGGCATGGTCGGACCGCTGCTGCGCGACTTCTTCGCTGATCGGGTGCCGGCGCGCGAGCGCGAGGTCGACCCGGCCGTGTTCGACGCGAACGAGGGCACCCGCAGGCCGCTGCGGCTCGCGCTCGAGGAGCTCGAGCTCGACGGCGTGGAATTGCCCGATGTCTCGATCACCCATGTCCAGACCAACTACGTCAACCGACAGCTGCAGGTGTATGTCGACACCGCCGGACTCGACGACGCCATGAAGCAAGCGAGCTGGGATCGGGTCGCGGCCGCCGTGATCGTGATGGTCTTGCAAGACGATCTCTACGCGGACCTGGCCGAGTCGCTGAGCTTGGAGCTCGTTGAATTCTCGAACTACGACGAGTATGGCAACGGCGTGCTGAGCTCGGCCAATTCGGTGTGGGCCCGGAAGTTCGATGGCGGCAGCTTGCGCAACTTCATGCGTAAGCACGCGCGCTGAGACCACGAGCCACACCGCCGTCCGCCCGGTCGCCTCGGGCCCTACCGGAAACCAGCGGCCTGTGTCATCATCCCGCGCTTGAACCCGCGAGATTGCTGGTTTTACCCCCCAGTCGGGCGAGGCTTCTGCCCCGCTTGCGGACGACGTGCGGGATTGATCTGGTGGTGAGCGTAAACGACATCTGGGTGATCGCCCGCTTCGAGATCGTGCGGCACCTCCGCTCGCGGCACGCGATCGTGGCGGGGCTGCTGCTGATCGCGTTTTGCGGGTTTGGGGCCTACGAGCTGGCGCAGTTCGCCGACAAGCTCGCCGAGCTCGACCGCGACCTCGGCCCCGCGCTCGACATGATCGCGGGCATGGTCGAGAGCCTGACCGATCTCCCCGTGATCGGGATTCGCGGCCTGCTGCGCGAGCACCCCCCCGTGCTCGTCGCGCTGTTCGCCCTGGTCATGTTGTTCATGCCCCTGCTGTGCATCATCTTGACCTACGACCAGACCGCGACCGACATCGAGACCCGCCACGTTCGCTACCTGCTGTTTCGCAGCGACCGGGTCTCGATCTACCTGGGCAAGGCCGCTGGCGCGCTGGTGCTCGTGTCGCTTGCGATCGCGCTGGTGCTGCTGATCTTCGGGGTGTTCCTGGGCGTTCGCTCCAGCGCGCTCGAAGGCTTGGAGGGGGTCGTGTATCTGGGGCGGATCTGGCTGACCGCGTCCCTCTACGCGGTGCCCTTTGTCGCGCTCTTGGCCCTGAGCTCGGCGTTGTTCGGTCGCGCGCGGCGGGCCCTGACGGCGACCTTCCTGTACTGGTTCGCGGTCGGGACCCTGTCGGGGTTGCTGTCGCTGGCCAACGACGGGTTCGAGCGGCTCAGCTATCTGTTCCCGTCGGTCGGCCGGTTCAGCCTGTTGCTCGATGATCCCGCGGCGGTGCGCGGGACGGTGCTCTACCTGCTCGCGTTCAGCCTGGTCGCTGGCCTGCTGGGGCTGTGGCGGTTTCGGAGTCGTGACCTATGACCGCCGCGCTTCGCGTCACCGGACTCAGCAAGTCCTACGGCAGCCTTCAGGCGCTGCGGGGCATGAACCTCGAGGTCCAGCCCAGCCAGATCTTTGGCGTGGTCGGGCCCAACGGCGCCGGCAAGACCACGTTGTTCTCGGTCGTCAGCGGGTTCTTGCCGGCTGACGCGGGCGAGGTCGAGATCGCGGGCAAGCGCCTGAGCCGGGGCCAACCACCACCAAAAGGCTCGCTCTCGATCCTGCCGCAGGACGCGGGCTTCATCGCCGAGCTCGACCTCGGGATGCAGCTGGTCCTCTACGGCGAGCTGCAGGGCCTAAGCCGGGCGCGGGCCCAGGACGAAGCCCGCCGGGTCCTGAAGCTGGTCGGGCTGTCGGAGGTCTACGATCGCAAGGCCAAGACCCTCTCGCACGGCATGCACAAGCGGGTCGGCATCGCGCAGGCGTTCATTGGTGAGCCCACGCTGGTGATCCTCGACGAGCCCACCGCCGGCCTCGACCCGCACGCCGCTCGCGAGATCCGCGCGCTGCTGCGCAAGATCCAGGGCCAGCGCACCGTCATCGTGTCGAGCCACAACCTCGGCGAGGTCGAAGATCTGTGCAACGAGGTCGCGATCCTCGACCAGGGCGTGCTGGTCCGCCAGGACACGATCACCGGGGTGATCGGCGGCGCGCAGCTCGTCGTGTTTCGACTCAGTCGCCCGCCGAGCGACGCCGATCTGGTCGGCCTGCGCGCCCTGCCCTTCGTCACCGACGTGGCCTGGTCAACCGACGACGAGCGGCTCCGCGTGGCCTTCAATGCCGACTCCCAGCCGCCCGGGCCAGCCTCGCGTGACATGGTCTGCGCGCTGGTCGACGCGGGCGTGCTGTTCGTCGAGATGAAGCTGGGCAAGAGCCTGGAGGAGCGGTTCTTGGAGGAGACCCGCGCAGGCGCCGGCTCATGAGCGATGAGATCCGCGACAAATTTTGAGCGCAGGGTCAGGCGTGCCAGCGTCCACGCGATGCGTGAGGACGACTCGGAGCAGGGCGACGACGAGCTCCTCGATGATGTTCCTGGTCCCCCAGGTGAGCCGGCCACGGACGGCAGCTCGCCGGTTCGCACCCGGCGGATCGCCCGCTGGCTGACGCGCAACAGCTGGCTGATCCTCGCGGCTGGGGCCGCGCTGGTGCTGACCCGGGTGGTCGAGTTCGAGCCGCCCGAGCAGGTCCGCATGGACGAAGCCAGCGTGGATCTGGTCGGCGAGGCGCCGAGCCAGGAATTTTCGAGTCAGCTGGGCAACCCCCAGGCGGTCCAGCTGCGCGCGACCTTGCGGCTGTACCCGCGCAATGATCTCGACGTGCGCGAGCCGGATCCGAAGCTCGACGGGACCGCGCGGGTGCTCTCGCAGCCGGTCGTGACCACGATCTATGCGATGAACGCCACGATCGATCAGACCGTGCGCCTCGACGGCGGCGAGCTCGAGATCGACGTCGCCCTGGCCGGGACCCCGCGCCTGGGTGACTCGACCGGGGCCAACAAGGTGCCCAACCTCGACCTCGAGCAAGAGCTGACCGTGACCAGCCGCGAGAAGAAGTGGCTGGGCGACCCGATCCAGCGCGTGCACCTGCACACCCGCGGGACCTTGACGGACCTCGAGGCGCGGCCGTACCGATGGGTGTTCGTCGTCGAGGGCAAGCTGTTCGCGCTCGACCTCGAGCTCAACCGCGCGGTGTGATCACGACGCCGCGAGCGTGCCGCAGCAAGTAGGCCGCGACGCCAAACGCGGTCGACACGTTCAGCGATCCCTTGACCCCGGCCATCGGGATCCGCACGACCTGCTCGCAGCGCTCGACCACGCGGGGGTCGACGCCGGAGACCTCGTGACCGAGGACCAACACGATCGGCGGATCCCCCGGTCCGCCGGCCTCGTTCACGAGCTCGAACAGGTCGCGCGATCGTGGCCCACCCTCGAGCGCCCACAGCCGCTTGCCGGCGTCGACCAGCGCGTTGGCGGCCGCGGCTGGATCGGGGTGATGGCTCCAGGCCACGCTGCGCTCGGCCCCCAGCGCCGTCTTGGCGAATTTCGGGTGGGCGGGCGTCGGCGTGAACCCGCCTAGATGCATGTGACTGACGCCGGCCCCATCGGCGCTGCGAAACATTGAACCGACGTTCCGCAGGCTGCGGACGTTGTCGAGCAGCGCCTCGACCGGGGGCCCCGCCGCGATCCGGCGCTCGGTGATCTCATGGGTGTCATAGACCTCACCCACGAAGATCGTGGGTGACTGGCACAAGGGACAATTCGCCCCGAGCTCGCTCGCTTCGGCCACCGGGAAGCGCAGCCCGCAGCTGGCCGCCTGGCACTCGCGTTGTTGGTACCGCACGGGCGCACCTTAGATCATGCACGTCGCTCAGGTTCCGCTAAGATCCCGAGGCGTGTCGTATCGGGACGAGCAGCAGGCGCTGATGCTCGAGGTCGCAACCCTCGAGCGTGAGAACCAGCGCTTGCAGGCCGAGCTGGCCGAGGCCGAGCAGCGCTTCAAGGGCCTGCTCAGCGGCGAGTACGAGCAGCGCCGCAAGACCGTGCGCAAGTCGTGTGTCATGTGTACGGGCAACTTGCTCCCGGTCGCGATCGTCGCCGGCCACGACGTCCGCAACCCGCTGCCGCTCAAGATGAGCACGCTGCGGTTCGGCTCCCCCGAGGGCGGGTTCACGGCCTCGGCCCCCGTCCGCTCTTACGCGTGCGGAACCTGCGGGTATATCCACAATTTCATCGACATGGATCTCGGCGACCTCGGCGGCACGCTGGGCGAAGTCGGCTAGCCCAGAGCGATCGACACCGGAGTTTACAATCGGCCGGGGGGTCGGGTTCGGTCGCGCCAGCGCGTGGCGGTGGCCTTGGCCCGCGGATGCTTGGCGGTGTGCGCCAGCCTCGCGAGGGCTTCCGGTCCCAGCAGCGCCAGGCCCTCGCGCTCGAGTCGGGGGGCGAGCGCTGCGGCGAGCGGCCCCTCGCCGCCGACCCAGCGCTCGAGCAGCGCGACGTCGACCTCGTAGACGGTGGCTGGCAGCGCGAGCCAGCGCTTGCCGATCTCGCGCAGCTCGTCGGACGCGTGCTCGAGCCAGACCGGCAACAACAGCTCGAGCAGCTCGGGCTCGAGCTCGCGCAAGGTCTCGGCGGTCGGCTCGCGCAGCTGCTGCTGATCCAGCTCGAGGATCGTCGCAATACCTTCAATGAGCGCGCTCGGCTCGAGGCCCAGGCGATCGAGAGACTCGCGCAGGCTGGCCACGCCAGCGTGGGCTTGGTGGGTAGGCGGATCGGCTTCGCCACCGTCGCCCCGCTCGAACTGGTCGCGCCGCTCGAGCTGACGCGTGACCAGGTCGCGCAGCCAGTCCCAGGGTCCGCGCCCTGCCCCGCCCGCTCCCCCCAGCACCTTGTAGCCGAGCGCCTCGAGGGTCCGCAGCCGAGCGGAGAGCAGCGATTCGGCTTCGCCCTCGCCCAGCCACCGCCACGAGAGCATGCGCCCAAGTCCGAGCGCCTCCGGCTCACGGCCGCTGCGCGTGACGTCCTCGGCCCGCGCCTCGCGGACGTTGTGCGCCTGGCCCAGCAAGGTCCGCTTGGTAACCAGCGAGACCCTCGCGTAGCGGTCGGGACCGCGAGCGTGCGTGAGGACCAGCGTGGTGCCGCGGCTTTCGCTCCAGCTCGCCATACCTGCGCGAGTGTTCCATGGATCCCCCGTCTCGAACAGCACCCCGGCCGCACCTCCGCGGCCGTAAGCCATGCTCAGAGGGTCGCGTTCCCCCGCCCCGACGACTCGGACCCCCCAATCGGCACCGTAGGCCGATCACGATAGGCGCGAGGACACGACCATGCACGACCCCAAGCGAAGCGAAGACCCCAACCTGAGCCGACGTGGCGCCCTGATCCGCATGATGGAGGTCAGCGTGGCGATCGCCGGCACGGCGCTATTGACCAGCGGCGCGACCGAGAACCACGCCGAGGCCAGGCGCCCGCCCCCCCCGATCGAACCGCAGAGCCCGCTGGTCTCACTTCAGCTGCAGTCGCCCCACGGCGGCGAGTTCCCCAGCTTCCGCCACGGTGGCGACGTGTGGATCGCTGGCTCCGAGGGCGAGCGCTACAGCCTGCGCCTGCAAAACCATAGCCCGGAGCGAGTCGAGGTGGTCGTCAGCGTCGATGGGCGCGACGTGATCAGCGGCCGACTCGGCGACTACGCCAAGCAGCGCGGCTACGTGATCGACCCGTTCGGTGTGTTGGTCATCGAGGGCTATCGGCAGTCGCTCGACAACGTCGCCGCGTTTCGCTTTGCCGACCTCGCCGACAGCTACTCGGCGCGCCTGGGCACCCCCGTTCACGTCGGCATCATCGGCGTCGCGGCGTTCGCCGAGAAGGTTCGCTCGCGCCGACACAAGCAGCCGCTCGCGCCGATCGACGGCGACCCGTTCCCCGGTGAGGACGCTGGCGTGGCGCTGCCGCCCTCGTCGGTCGTCAGCGGCGCCGACAAGGCCCGCCGCAGCGCCGAGAAGCGCGGCGAAGCGGGTTCGAGCGGGGGCTGGGCGGCCCCCGAGCAGCCCAACTCGCTGGGCACGGAGTATGGCGAGAGCACCTTCGCGCCAGTCGAAGAGGTCTCGTTCAAGCGCAAGCACAACAAGAAGCCCGACCAGCTGCTGGTGCTCCGCTACGACTCGATCGACGGGCTGCGCTCGCGCGGCGTGGTGTTCGATGATCGGCCCGTGCACCGACCGGTGCGGACCTGGGACCGCGAGCCGCGGCGCCCGTCTGGCCGCGACTTTGCCCCGCCGCCCCCACCTCGAGACTGGTGGCGCTGAACCGCGCGCCATCGCGGAGCGGCTCGCTCCGCGATGGTGTCGCCAGGCCTACTGCCAGGTGACCGAGACACACCACTGCTGAAACGTGCCGGCATCGCCAGCCGCCAGATCGTTGGGCTGCAGCGTCCAGTTGCCGACCATCGAGGTGTTGTTGAAGCCGTTGAGCGCGGCGTTGGGCGTGCGGTTGCCACCGATCGCCGGGTTCACGGTGCACTGGGCCTGCACCGACCCGCCGACGGACTGGTCGTCCAGGGTGACGTTGATGTTGTCGCCCCCGCAGTTGCCGAGGCCGTTGGTCACGCGGTTGATCAGCACGCGGCTGGTCGCGCCTTTGGTCAGCGTCCAGCTCAGATCGCCGACATAAGTGTGCAGCGCGGCGATCGAGACGTTGACATCCGTCACGGTGCCACCCGCCGGGATGTTGATGCTGGACGCCACGCCGAAGCCCGACGCGGGGATCGCCGTGTTCGGGCTGGTGCACACCGTGTACGGATTGGCGATCGCCACGCACTGGCTGGTGTTGAGCCCGCAGCTGTTGTCACACGTGAGCGTGCCGCCGCCGGCGAAGCCCTGTGACACGCAGGTCTCACCGCCGAGGTTCATGCCGTCACACTGCTCGCCCGGGTTGATCGCCCCGTCGCCGCAGACGTAGCAGGCAGAGGTGTTGAACTGGCAGTTGTTGGGGCTGTTGCAGGCCAGCGCCCCGCCGGCGAAGCCCTGGCTCATGCAGGTCTGATTGCCGAGCTGGGCGGCGGTGCAGTTGGCTCCCTGATTGCCGCAGTCACACTGGTCGTTGCCGTTCTTGACCCCGTCGCCGCAAAATTCGTTGCTGCACATGCCCGTGTCGAACACGCAATTGTTGGCGCACGACAGCGTGCCGCCGCCGACGAACCCGAGCCCATTGCAGGTCTGCCCGGCGAGGTCGTTGCCGTCGCACTGCTCGTTGCCCTCGACCATGCCGTCGCCACAGTCAGTGCACGCGCTGGTGTCGTAGCCCGAGCAGTCCTCATTGCAGCCGAGGATCCCCGCGTCGAAGCCCTGCGAGCTGCAGGTCTCGCCCTCGAGCACGCCTGGCTCGCAGACCTCGGCGCCCGAGACCACACCGTCGCCGCACAGCGAGCAATTCGAGGTGTCGATCATGCACGCGTCGACGCAGCTGAGCGAGCCGCTGTCGAATGGCGCCATCGAGGGACTGAGGAAGTCGCCGCAGGTCTGGCCGCCGAAGTCGGCCCCATCGCACTGCTCGTTGCCCTGCTGGACCGCGTCGCCACAGTTGTAGCAGCTGTCGGTGTTGAAGGTGCAGCCGGGGCTGCACGACAACAGGCCGTCGTCGAAACCGATCGACATGCAGGTCGCGCCGTCGAGCTCGTCCTTGTCGAGCAGATCACTCGCGGGCTCGCACTGCTCTGGATCATTGACGACCGCGTCGCCACATCCGCTGCACGTCTCGAAGTTGTATGTACAGTCGGGGTTGCAGCTGAGCGTCTCCATCGAGGTGCCAAGGTTGAGATCGAAGCAGGTCTCGTGCTCGCCGAGGTCGGCGCCATCGCACACCTCCATGCCATCGACCATGCCGTTGCCGCAGTCGCTGCACAGGCTGGTGTCGAGCATGCAGTCGGTGCACAGCAGGCCACCACCGCCGAAGCCCTCGCTCTGACAGCTCGCGCCGCCGAGATCCCCGGTGTCACACGCTTCGCCGTCCTCGATCACGCCGTTGCCACACGTACCGCCGTCGGTGTCCGTGTCCGTGTCCGTATCCGTATCAGTTGAACCGGTGTCCGTCGCGTCCGTGTCGGTCGCGTCCGTGTCGGTCGTGTCAGTCGCATCGTCGGTCGTGTTGCCGCTGCTCGACTCCGCGGTTGGATCATCCGTGTCGCTGCTCGTGTCGCTGTCGGTCGTGGTCGACCCCGCGTCGACGCGACCTTCATCCGGGCATGCGGTCAGCATGAACCCGAGCGAGACCAGGAGCGGAGCGAGGTTGTTGGAAGTCCCAAGAGGGTGGCGGCGCATGGCCATATTTTATCGAGCGGCAAAATCTCGAGATGAGAATCCATCGCTGACCAATTTTGGCAGGTTGGGCCCGGCCCTCAACCGCGCAAATCCAACTGGTAAATCAGCAGTTTATGGAGACGACGCCTGGTTAGTTTCGTGAGCACGACCGAGCCCGACCGCCCGCACTCGAGCCCGCCGCCGGGACATCTGCCCCCCTGCTCCCCCGTCGGCCGTTGGCCACCATGGCACGAAAGCTGCGCGACGCCGCGACCAGCCAAGCCCGCGCCGCCATTGTTGTTTTTGGTGATCGCCAGCTAGATCACCCGACCTCGGTCGAGCTTGAATCACCGCTGCCCGTGAGCGACGACGGCTCGAGACAAGACCAGGACGAACACACCCACCCGCGGAGACTCAAAGCTACCGATCAGGCAGGCCAGGGCCGCGTCGAACCCGGTAAAACCGTTGGGCGCTCGCGCGGGTCGACCGACGGGTCGTCCCGGTCGCGCACGCGGCCAGAGACTGCGCGGCGGGCTCAGATCGTACGAGTGGTCCGATCAGGGCCGGGTCCGCAGCGCCTCGCTGATGTACGGCCGCACGTAATCGGCCAAGAGGTGAGCCCCGCTCGGGGTCACGTGGACGCCGTCGCCCGAGCGCACCCGGGTGCGGGTGCCGTCGACGACCACGTGATCGCTGTACGCACCCTTGACCGTCAGCGCATCCCAGGTCGAGACGAACCGCGCGTTGGGTCGCAGCGACATCTCGACCTCGTAGACCTCGTTCATCACCGCGACGCGACTGCACAGCTTCTCGGACTCGACCTGCGGCATGCCCAGCCAGAACAACCGCTCGCGTCCGGGCGCGACCGCGTCGGCGAACGCGTTGACGCGGCGGCGGTACTCGGGGACCCAGCCAGGATCACCATAGCGGTACCACTCGGGGTCGGCGTTGCGGCCCATGTAGATGCCCTGCCCGTCATTGCCGCCAAACATGCACACGACGACGTCGGGGTTGGCCTCCTCGCGGGCCTTGGCGCCGAGCTTGAACCAGTCGTGGAAGTCCGGGCGCGCCAGACCCGACGACGCCTTCGCGCGGCGGTCGATCTTGCAGCCGAACTCGCGCTCGAGATCCTGGCCCAGGTACAGGCCAAAGCCCCCGCCCATCATGCTGCTGCCGATCATCAAGACCGTGGCCGCGTCGGCGCGAGCGCTGCGAGGTAGCACGAACGCCGCAGGCGCGGCGGCGAGCAGCGAGAGAAAGCCCCGCCGGGTGGTCCGAGTCGTGTTCATGGTTGGTCGTGTCACTTGGGCCACGCGTAGATGCCCGCGAGCTCGCGATCCGTCGCGCGGGCGTCAGCCGGGGCCGAGATCGAGACGAGGTCCCCAGGCAGCAGCGAGAGGTACAGCTCGCCGCGCTCGGACCTGAGATCGGGATGGTCCTTGCGGTCGTCGCTGTCGTCGATCAGCGTGCGCTCGGACGACCAGTCCACCGCCATCGCCATGCACACCGGGGGCGCGCCCGTCGAGCACACGATCGCGCGCTTGGTCGTGTCGATCGAGACCTCGTTCACGCCCAGATCCGAGTCGGTGATCTCGACCGTGATCTCGGCCAGGACCTCGCGCCCGACCCCCGACAACAGCTCGCGCGCGCGCAGGGTCATCGCCCTCGTCGTCACCGAGACCCCACCGACCCCAGCCATGCTGACGTCGGCCAGCGAGTCGGTCCAAAACCACCCGGCCTCGGTCTCGAGCGCGAGGATCAGGTGCCCGGTGTAGCCCACGTCGAAGTAGCCGATCTGCAGCAGCTGCGCGTGCTTGAACGAGCCGTTCAGGCGCCGCTTGGCGAGGGTGCGCTTGGTGGGTCGGTCCTTGATCTGGGGCTCTCGCTCGCAGCGGGCGTCGGCGTCGGTGGGGCCGAGACCGTCGGCCGCGAGCAGCCCGGTCGTCGCCTTGCTGCACAGCTCGTCGAGCGACTTGGCTGGCCCGTTGATCTTCACGCGCAGCTCCTCCGGTAGCGGCGCGCCGGGTCCACAGCCCACGATCGGCTCGCCGGCCCCGCACGCGGTCATGCAGGCGGCGAGCGCCGGCTCGTCCAGGGTCGCGTCGGACCGCCGCCGCGCCGCGTCACACTGGGTCTGGCACTGGACCTCACACGGCTGCGCGCTGAAGTCCTCGATGTCGGCGAGATCCTGCCCGGCCTGGACCCCGCGCAGGTAGCCCCAGATGCCCGCGCGCTTCCACTCGGCGTCGATGTACTGGTAGTAGCCAAACAGCTGGCCGTCACGAACCATGAAGCTCATCGTGTGCGTGGGCTTGCCCTTGAGCGAGACGGTCGCATCGATCGCGCCGGGGATCAGCTTCGACTCGCTGAGCGCCGCCTCGGACACCTGGATCTTGTTCTTCGCAAACACCACGTCGTCGTAGCCGGTCTTGGTCAGCTGGATCTTGCCTTCGCAGTTGTCGACGCTGACCTTCATCTGAAAGTGACCGTTGATCCCGCGCGACGAGAGGTCTTCGGAGCCGACGACCGTGGTGTCGAAGGTCCAGTCCCCGGCGAGGTCAACCAGGCTCGCGCAGTGGCCGGTCACTGGCTCGGGCGGCGCGTCGAGCTTGGTGCACTTGCCGTCGAGGCAGCTCAGGCCGTCGACGCAATCGTCTTTCTTGGTGCACGCAGCACCCGCGTCGCCCGGCTCGGACTTGCAGGCGAACATGAAGGCCAGTCCAAACCCGACCGCGACTGAAGGCGCGAGAGCGATGCGCATGACCGGGACGCTAACCGCCCGAGTTTGAGCAGAATCGCTCGACTGGCCGATATAAAGTGAGCTTTTTCACAAACAACAGATATGGCGGACCATGGAAACTACTGAAACTGTCTTAGATACTGAGAACCGTCGGGTGAGCGTGGCCCCTCGTCAACCCAGCCGAACCAAGAGAGAAACTCGATCATGAAAACTCTACGACTGCTTTCGCTATGTCTTGTTGGAAGCGCGCTGACCCTGTCGGCGTGCGGTGACAAGGTCGACACCCAGACCACCGCAGCCACGACGGCCACCAACACCTCGAACGGCAGCGCCGACACGGACAACGAGGATACGGAGACTGGCGGGGCCAGCGACTTCGGCGGCGACGGTGATGGCGATCCCGCCACCACGACTTCCGCTGGGTTCGTGCCCACCGACGGCGACATGGCGTCGATCGCCGAGTGCGATCCATGGACCCAAGATTGCCCCGAGGGTGAGAAGTGCGTCGCATACGGCAGCACGGGCGGCGGCTGGGACGCCAACAAGTGCGTGCCGATCAACGGCGAGGGCACCCAGGGTGAGCCCTGCACCTACGACGGCACCGCGGCGTCGACCGACGACTGCAACGCAGACACCTGGTGTTGGAACGTCTCGGAAGAGGGCGTGGGCGTCTGCACCTCGTTCTGCACCGGCTCGCCCGACGACCCGATCTGCGAGCCCGGCTTCGGCTGCTCGATCGCCAACGAGGGCTCGATCACCCTGTGCCTGCTGAACTGCGACCCGCTGCTGCAGGACTGCCCGTCGGCTACGGACTCGTGCTTCTACGACTTCAGCGGCAACTTCGTGTGTGCCTTCTTCACCCAGAACCTGCCCACCGGTGAGCCCTGCGGCTTCATCAACGACTGCATCGGCGGCGACATCTGCCTGGGCGCCGAAGTGCTGCCCAGCTGCGCCGGGGCGTCTTGCTGCGCCGAGTTCTGCGACCTGACCGATCCCACCTGCACCGTCGGCGGGACCGAGTGCACGCCCTTCTTCGAGGACGGCACCGCGCCGCCCGACTACGTCGACGTCGGCGTGTGCATCATCCCCGGCGCCTGATCAGCTGATCGGCCTGCGCGCCAAACCATCGAAGGCCAGCGGCGACGCTGGCCTTCGTCGTTTGCGCTCTAGAACTACAGGTGGACGACCTTGGTGTGCTCCTCGCCGGCGATCAGCCGCAGCTCTCGCCACGAGCTGCGGTCGTTGAGCGAGCTCCAGCGGCGCTCGACCTCGCGGTAGTGCCAGTCGATGTCGACCTGGTAGTACAGCTGCAAGCCCCGGGTCTCGATGATCTTGCGGATCTCGTTGCTGTGATAGTTGCGGGGGTCGTGGTCGGTGTTGGCGCGCTGGCCCATCTCTGCGTAGGTCTGGCCGAGGGCGATCAGCAGCTCCTCGACCTCGGGCGCGAGCGGCTTGGCGGGCAGGCCGATCCGCTGCGCCTCGCGCAGGGTGATCGGGTAGCCGTGCGCGGGGTAGTCGGCATTGAGCGCACGAGCGATCTGCGCCGCCCGGTCTCGGTCCGCGAAGTGATAGGACAAGATCTCCGTACACAGCTTGATCGACAGTGAGCTCGCGCGGTCGACCGCGCCGATCACCAGCGGATGCACGAAGTCGAACAGCTTGCCCCACGGGTTGGGGATCGGCTGGTCGGCTCCTGGAACCGACTGGTCTGGGTCGGCTCGGGACTCGTGTTCGTGCCACAGACGAACCACGCGGACCAGCTCGTCATGGCTGACGCTGACCCGATCGTTGGTGTGATCCAGGGGCGAGAGCGCGTGGCGGATCGAGGTGTCGACGGCCGACAGATAGCCGAGCGGACCGATCTGGATCTCGTCGGCTCCGAGCGCGAGCATGGTCGCAGCCGAGGCCGCCTCGAGCGGGACCAGGGCCGTGACCTCGTCGGCCCAGTGCCGCAAGATGTTGGTCATCCGCAGCGCGGCCGTGCCCTGGCCGCCGTCGGACTTGATGAACAGGAAGATCCGCCGCGAGCCAGCGTGGGTGTCCCGGGCGCGACGCAGCACGTGATCGAGCGCCGCCACGTCGGCCTGGCTCATGCTCGCGTGGGGCGAGCACCAGTAGCTGACGAACACGCCACCCAGCGCTCGCTCGAGCCGCTCGATCAGCGGCGCGGTGCGGTTGAACAAGATCGGCGGGCGGCGGATCTCCACGCTGTTCGTCAGGGCCGCGGACGGCTCGAGCGTGGTGTCGAGTTCGGGCTCGGTCATGCGGACCCGAGCATAGCGCTGTCGATGGGTCCGTCCGGTTGTAGACTCCGGCCGTGTCGGACCGCGAGCGCGCCCCGCGAACCACTCGGCTGCTCGCGTGGGTGATCGCGGGTGTTCTGCGGCATCGCAGCGTCGCGCTGATCAGCGTGGCGATCGCGGTCGCGGCCGCGGGTCTGGGGCTCGCGCGGCTGCAGGTCGACTTCTCCTCGACCGCGTTCTACGGGGACGCCTCGGCGGCCGCCCAGCGGCTGGTCGACCACCGCGCGAGCTGGGGCGCCGACGACGACACGCTGCTGGTGCTGATCGAGCCGAGCGACGCCGACGATCCAGCCGGGGTGCTCAGCCGCGAGCGGCTCGACGCGATCGCCGGGCTGAGTCGCGCGCTCGCGGACGCGTCGCAGGTCGAGCAGGTCGTGTCGATCGCCACGCTCACGCTGCCGCTGCCACCACAGCTTGGGTCAGCGTCGGCGAGCGCCACGTTTCCCAGCGTGGCCGCGGGGCTCGGGCTCGCGCAGCTCGACCCCGCGCAGCGCCGCGCGCTGCTCGAGCGCATGCCCTTCGTGCCCACGCTGCTGTCGGCCGACGGCAGCGTGACAGTGATCATGGTCGAGCTCAGCTTCTCGACCGACGACGTCCTGCGGGCCCGGTCGGTCGTCGACGAGCTCGAGGCGTTGATCGCCAGCCACCAGGCGAAGCAGGGGAATCAGCCGCTGGCCGAGGTCGGCCTGATTTGGCAGATCGCCGGGGTCCCGGCCGTGCGCGCGGGGTTCATGGGCCTGGTCGTGCGCGACCAGCTGCTGTTGGTGCCGCTGACCTTGCTGGTGATCGGCCTGGCGCTGTTCGTCGTGTTTCGCCGGCTCCACGGCGTGGTGATCCCCGCGATCGCGGCCGGGCTGCCAACTTTGATGTTGGTCGGGATCATGGGCTGGACCGGCGAGGGCCTGGGCTTGCTGAACCAGGCCTACTTCAGCTTGCTGCCCGTGATCGTCGTCGCCGATGCGATCCACCTGCTCGCGCGCTACCACGAGGAGCGCCGCGCGGGCGCGGACTCGCGGGACCAGGCGATCGTTCGCGCGGGCTCGCGGGTCGGCGTGGCGTGCCTGCTGACCTCGCTGACCACCGCGACCGGGTTCGCCTCGCTCGCGCTGGCAGACATGCCGATCTTGCGGGGGTTCGGGCTGTACGCCGCGCTCGGGGTGGTGCTGGCGTTCGTGACGGTGATCGTGCTGGTGCCTATGTTGCTGACCTTCGTGCGCGACGATCGACATCCGCCCCCGTTGCCGGGGCTGCGCTGGGTCGACGCGGTCGTGGGGCTGGCGATCCGCCGACCGTGGGCGGTGGTGATCGGCAGCGTGGGGCTGATGCTGCTCGCGTTGGTGCCCGCCTCACGGGTCGAGATCGACAATCAGATCTCGGGCCTGCTCGAGCCCACGCACCCGACCAGCGTGGCCAGCGAGACCGTCGACGAGCGGCTAGGCGGCGTGCTGGGGCTGGAGCTCGAGCTGCGTGCGCCGCCCGGCGTGGATCTGCGTGAGCCACAGCTGCTCGCGGCGATCCACGGGTTCGAGCTGTGGCTGGCCGAGCAAGCTGGCGTGCGCACGGTCGAGGGCGTGGCGTCGATCGTGGCGGGCGCTGGGGAGCTGCTCGGTGAGCCCACGACCGTGCCGAGCTCGCGCGCAGCGATCGACGCCCGGCTCGCTGCGGTCGCGGCCTACGCTCCGCTCGATCGCTTCGTGCGAGACAGCGGCCAACACCTGCGGATCCACGCGGGCATGCCCGACTTCGGCGGGCAGAAGTTCGTCGCCATCGCGGATCGAGCCGAGGCCGAGCTCGCGCGACGCCTGGCCGCGGTCCCCGGCGGCGAGCAGGTGCAAGCGTACGCGACCGGCACCGCCCTGCTCGCCTATCGCGGCGTCAATGCGATCACCAACGACGTGCGAGACAGCTTCGTGCTGGTGTTCGCGGTGATCGTGGGCGTCATCGCCGTGTTGTTTCGGAGCCTGTGGCCCGCGCTGATCGGGCTGCTCCCAAACGGCGCGCCGCTGCTGCTGGGCTACGCGATGCTCGGGGTGCTCGGCCAGGTCCTCGATCCCTTGGCGGCGGTGATCTTGACGCTGGCGCTGGGGATCGCGGTCGACGACACGCTGCACATCATGGTCCGCACGCGCGAGGAATTGCGCGACGGCAGCAACCTCGAGACTGCGCTGCGCCGGGCGGTCGGGCACACCGGGCGGGCGGTGCTGGTGACGAGCGTCGTGATCGTCGGCGGGCTGTCGCTCGAGATGCTGTCGTCGTTTCCGCCGATGCAGCTGCTGGGGCTGCTCGGCGGCGGCGTGATTGGCTTCGCGGTCGTCCTGGACCTGTTGCTGCTGCCCGCGCTGATCGTGCTCTCGCGTGGGCGCGGGCTCAGCTAGTAAATGACCCCCACATGGACCTTAGACTTCGCCGACTGCAGCCGCTGGCGCGTCTGGTCGCTTCGCTCCTCGGGGCTGTTTGTTCGCAGGCGCATGTGTGGCCCCCTGGGAGGGGGCTCTAAACCCATTTCCTGTGTCCATGGGTCGCACGACGTGCGGAAAAATCTAGCTAGCTCCCGGGCCTGACGCGATCAACCGGGCCGGGCCCAGGTGACCTGGGCGAACGCGGCGTGGTTGTGAATGCTCTCGTGGTTCTCGGCGTGGACCCGAAACCACTGAACGCGGCGATCATCTTGCAACACCCGCGCGACGTTGCGGACCATGTCCTCGACGAACACGGGGTTGTCGTAGGCCTGGACCGTCACGAAGGCCTCGTCGGGCCGCTTGAGCAGCGGATACACGGGGGCCGATGCCGATCGCTCGGCGACGTCGATCAGCTCCTCGATCCACACCAGCTGCGGAGCGCCGAGCTCATCGCGATCCGTGCGCACGCTGATCGTGATGTAGCCGCGCTGGTTGTGGGCCCCCCGCTCGGAGATGGCCTTGCTGCACGGACACAGGCTGGTCACGGGCACCCGCACCCGCAGCACGAAGTCGTCGCTGGCATGCTCGCTCACCTCGCCGATGAAGGCGCAGGCGTAATCCATCAGCGCCGTCGCGCCGCTGACCGGCGCAGCTCGCTCCAAGAAGTAAGGGAACTCGACCTCGATCCGCGCGCTGGCGGCGTCGAGCCGATCGCGAAGATCCCGAAGGATCGCCGGCACGGTGCGCATGGTCACCTCGCCGTGATGGTCGTTGAGGACCTCCACGAACCGGCTCATGTGGGTGCCTTTTTGCTCGCGCGGCAGCGACACCGACATCGTGAAGGTGCCGATCGTCCGCTGCTTCTCGGTGGTCCGGTCGAGCACGACGATCGGGTGACTCAGGCCGGCGACGCCGACGCGGTCGAGGGCGATTTCTCGGTCGTCTGAGAGGCCCTGAACGTCCTGCATCGTCGGCGTCCTACCACGGATCCGGGGGCGGACAAACGCGACGGATCGCGGTCAGAGGTTGCGACCGACCAGTGACCAGCGCTCGCGATCCCAGCTCAGCAAGTTGGCCGTGGCGTTGCGCAGCTGGAACTGCGGCCAGTCTCGCAGCGGCCGCTCGAGCGCGTGACAGACGAACGCGGCCTGGGCCATCTGGTGGCACACGACCGCGATCACCCGACCGCGCCAGTCGTCGCCGAGCTGGGCCAGGATCTCCGTCATCCCACCGCTCACCCGCCGCGCCAGCGCGCCCATGCTCTCCCCGCCGCCGGGGATCTCGACGTCGGTTGGGTCGCGCTTCCAGGCGCGAAAGAACTCGGCGTGCTCGGTCAGGATCGGCTGAAAGTCGTGGCCTTCGAACAGGCCCTGATCGAGCTCGCGCAGGCTGGGAACGACCACGGGTGTGCCCAATCCCGCCGCCAATCCCGCGGCGGTCTGGCGGGCCCGCTGCTGCGGTGAACACCACACCCGCTCGACCTCACCCGAAAATCGCTGGGCGAGCGCGGCCGCCTGTTCGCGGCCCTGCTCATCGAGCGGAGGATCCGAGCGCCCGCCGCAGAATCGGTGCTCCGCGTTGAACGAGGTGCGACCGTGGCGGACCAACAACACCGCCAGCGCGCGTTGGTCCGCGACCCGACGCCACGGTTGATCGGCGCGACCCAAGCTCACTGCACGTTACAAAATTGCTCGTAGTCGATCAGCTCGATCTGTTCGGGCGGCTTCGAGCACACGCGGCACTCGGGATCCTTGCGCAGCTTCATGGTCCGCCACGAGGTCTCGAGCGCGTCGAACACCAGCAGCCGACCCGACAGGGTCTCACCGACGCCCAAGATGATCTTGAGCGCCTCGTTGGCCTGAAGCGTGCCGATCATGCCGGGCAACACCCCGAGCACGCCCGCCTCTTGGCACGAGGGCGCCATCCCGGGCGGCGGCGGATCCGGGTACAGGCAGCGGTAGCACGGGCCGCCGTCTGCGGGGTTGGCCGTGAACGTGGTGACCTGGCCCTCGAACCGGAAGATCGACGCGTGCACGACCGGCTTGCCCAGCTTGAGGCTGGCGTCGTTGAGCAGGTAGCGGGTCGGGAAGTTGTCCGCGCCGTCAACGATCAGATCGTACTGCGAGATGATGTCGAGCACGTTCGAGCTGTCGAGCCGATCCTCGATCGGGATCACCTTCACGTCGGGGTTGAGCGCTTGCAGGGTCTTGCGCGCGCTCTCGACCTTGGTCATGCCCAGCCGCTCGATGTTGTGCAGGACTTGGCGCTGCAGGTTGGACTCGTCGACCACGTCGTCGTCGACGATCCCGATCGTGCCCACGCCCGCGGCCGCCAGGTACAGCGCGCTGGGCGAGCCCAGCCCGCCCGCGCCCAGGAACAACACCTTGGCGTCGAGCAGCTTGCCCTGCCCGGCCTCGCCGACCTCGGGCAGCATGATGTGTCGGCTGTAGCGCTTGAGCTGCTCGGGCGTCAGCACCCGCGGCCGCTCGAACGGGTAGCCGGCGTTCTTCCAGGCCCGAAACCCGCCGGCCATCGACGAGACCTTGGTGTAGCCGAGCTCGCTGAGCGAGCGCGCGCCCAGAGCCGAGCGCACACCCCCCGCGCAGTAGACGATCACCTCGCGGTCGCGATCGGCGACCAGATCTTCGATCTTGAGCTCCAAAAACCCGCGCGGGATCCACTCGGCGGTCGGGATGAAGCCTTGCTCGTACTCGTCGCGCTCCCGCACGTCGACCAGCACGGGGCCGCTGCTCCCGTTGCCGTCGAGCACTCGTGCCTTGGTGTCTTCGGCCGAGACTTCGTGGATACCTTGTTTGACCTGGGACAGGACCTCGTTGAACGTCGCCATGTTTTACCTGTTCTTCGTGGGGTTATCTGACCCGACGATTTTGCTTCTCAGAGCATGCCAGGTACCTGCCAGACTCTGACCGAACCCGGCCAGATCGTCAACGATCAGCTATTTACGGTCAACGGCCGCCAAATCACTCCGCGAGTGATCGGCGATCACCAGTCAGCGCTTGGCGTGGAGCAGCACCTTGACGCCCTCCGTGAAGTTGACGCGGATCTTGCTGTCCTCGACGCCGCACACGATCCCGGCTCCAAACTTCTTGTGCTGGATCTGCTCGCCGAGGCTGAAGCGCTCGCTGATCCCGTAGTCACGCGTGGGAAGGTTTGGATCGTGGACGATGCCCGCCGCCGCAGCTGGCTTCGCGCGCGCGCGCGTGGTCTTGGGCCCGGCGCTCGCGACCTTGCGACGCGTGGGATTGAGGTTGGCCTCGGGGGCGTCGCCAGTCGGCTTGAACCGGTGCTGCTTGCTGCACTGCTTGCACTGGACCTTGGTGATCTTGTCGCCGACCTTGGCGACGACGACGTGCCACACGTCCCCGCAGGGGTTGCACATCGCCTCGATGTCGGAGCCAACTTGAAAAGCCATCGTCGCGCTGAGTCTCGTTCCCGCGGTCGGAGCTCGCCGTTGGAGCGGGCCGCCGCGGGGCGAGTGTAGTCGTTAACCGCCGGGCGTCACCCACCCGCCGACGCCCACAAACCCCGCCGTCAGCGCAGCTCGAGGCCGGCGAACAGATCGCGGCCCATGACCGACTCGTAGCCCGCGGCGTACCCGTTGGTCGACGGCCGCGCCACCAACTCGCAGTGTGAGCGACACCCACAGCCGGGCAGCTCGAGGCCCAAGTCGGTGACGATGCGCTCGAGCGCGTGCGCGAACACCTGCGCCCGGCGAGCGCGGAGCTTGTACACGGCGCCGTCGGCCGGCGCGGGCACGCTGCCGAGCAGGATCATGGCGTCGACGGCGTAGGCGCGCCCGAGCTCGAGCAAGCCGGCGATGGTGAGCTCGCGCTGGCACGACACGAGGTTGTGGATCTGTTGGGCGTGGAGCTGGCCGACCACGACCACCACGCGGCGCACGTCCGCGGCTTCGACGTTGCGGACCAGCGGCATGAAGCCGTTGGGTTGGTCGTGGATGCCCGGCATCACCGGACCGATCCGCGCGACGACCGGGATCTCGAGGGTCTCGATGTGTTGGGCCTGGAGCAGCAAGGCCACCGCGGGATCGGCCTGGTCGCCGAGCAGGGCGCGCTGCACCTCGGGCTTGTGGTGGGCGACCTCGAGCTCCACGATGACACCCGCGTTCAGCTCTTGGGCCTCCGTGAGGGCCGCGACCACGCGCTTGGGCATGACCACCCGGGTGCGGACCACGACCCGGCGACCGCGCACGCCCAGCCAGGCGATCGCGTGAGCGACCCAGCTCGCGTCTTCGCGCGAGCGCATTAATAGACTGACAACGGGAACCCGAGAGCCGCGTGACTCGCGCTCTGCGAGCAGTTCGGACAGCATGGACTCGAGCTGACCCCGCTCAAAGTGATCAGCGAGGCCCCAAATGGCCAAATGCTCACCGTCGCAGGCTCGTTCGACGGTCTTCGCGTGGGTTGGGGAACTCATGACCAGTCCTGATAAGTTGTATAGTGTGCTGTTGCGACTCGCGCCAGTGCTCTTTGATCACCTGATCTGGCTCAGACAACGCGCTAGTGCCTGTCCTGGACCAAATACGCGCGGTGCCTGGCCGCTGGCGACATTCGCGCCCGCTGGCCAGAAACCTGGCGCCCGCCCCTAAACGTCCGCCCGCGGCTGTGCTAGACGACGGCCAAACCGTGACTAGCGACAATTTAAGCTCGAAGCCCGACGACACTCCGGGCGAGCACACCGCCGGCAAGAACCACCCGCTGCCGCTGCAAGACATCGACACGGAGGCGCTGAAGGTCGTCCGCAAGCTGCTCGCGGCCAACCATGAGGCCTACCTCGTTGGAGGGTGTGTCCGCGACCTCTACCTCAACCGCAAGCCCAAGGACTTCGACGTCGCGACCAGCGCCCGACCGGAGCAGATCCGCCGGGTGTTCCGCAACAGCCGGATCATCGGGCGCCGCTTCAAGCTCGCGCATGTGTTCTTCGGCTCGAAGATCATCGAGACCGCGACGTTCCGCTCGATACCCAGCGAAGACGCGGCGAGCGAGGGCGAGTCCGACGGCGACGACCTGCTGATCACCCACGACAACGAGTGGGGCAACATCGAGCAGGACGCGCGCCGCCGCGACTTCACGATCAACGGGCTATTCTACGACATCGAGCACCAGGAGATCGTCGACTTCGTCGACGGCGTGGCCGATCTCGATCGCGGTGTGATCCGCACGATCGGCGATCCCGAGGTGCGGTTCCGTGAGGACCCCGTGCGCATGATCCGGGCGATCAAGTTCGCCGCCCGCCTCGACTTCACGATCGAGTCGCAGTCATGGGCTGCGCTGCTCGAGTGCGCCCCCGACATCGCCCGCTGCTCCCGGGCCCGGCTGGTCGAGGAGCTCTACAAGCTGCTCCGCGGCGGGGCGGCCAAGCGCGCGTTCGAGCTGATGCTCGAGGCCAACTTGTTTCAGCACATCTGGCCGGCCTACATGGAGCTCTACGACGACGCTGGGGGGCTGCGCCGCCCCAGCCGAGCCCAGCCCTCGGACCAGCCCGGCTCGCTGTTCTGGCGCTACCTCGGCGCCCTCGACGACTACGTGATCGAGACCGGCCACGTGCCCAGCAACGGCGTGATCCAGGCGATCTTGTTCGCGCCCTTGCTCGATCAGCTGCTGCTCGAGGCCAACCGCGCCGAGCTCGACGTCCGCGTCGACGATCTCATGACCCCACCGTGCGCCGCGCTGGGTGTGGCTCGCCGCGACCGCGAGCTTGCCCGGCAGATCTTCATGGCTCACCGCCGGATGATCCAGCCAAGCCGCAAGCGCGGGCGCAAGGCCTCGCTGGTCCAGCGCCAGTACTTCCACGACGCGCTGCTGTTCCTGGGGTTCTCGGTCGAGGCCCGGGATCTCGACGGCAGCGCCCTCGATCAGTGGCGCCAGCTCGCGGTCGTGCAAAACAGCAAGTCCGACACTCCTGATGACGGTGACTCGGGCGGTGGCGACCACGGCGGGGCCGGGGGCCAGCGCAAGCGCAAGCGCAGCAGGAGCCGGCGGGGCAAGTCCAAGTCCGGCTCACGATCAGGTCGCGGCCGGGCGGGCGCGCCGCGGTCGGCGAGCGAGAGCTGAGCGTGGGCCGGCGCGACGAGCAGCGGGCCAAGGGCAAACATGCGAGGGCGGAGCAGCTCGCCCAGGAGCTCGCGCGGGGGACCACCGAGCACTACGTCGATCCGCTGCTCTACGACCTCGAGTACGCCGACCAGCACGACGACGTCGACTGGTACGGCGCGCTGGCCGACGAGCGTGGCGTGGGCAAGACGATCCTCGAGCTCGGGGCTGGCAGCGGCCGGATTGCGATCCCGATTGCGAGCGCTGGTCACCGCGTGCTCGCGCTCGATCGCATGCAGCCGATGCTCGATCACCTGTTCCTCAAGCTCGACCGTCTGGCCCAGGCGGGCGAGCCGATCGCGGGCAGCATCGAGCCGCTGCTGGCCGACATGACCCAGATCCCCCTCGCGGATCACAGCGTCGGCCTGGTGATCGCGCCCTTCAATTGCTTGATGCACCTGTACACCTGGCGGGAGCTGCTGGCCTGCTTTCGCGAGGTGTATCGCGTGCTCGAGCCCGGCGGGTCGTTTGGCTTTGATGTGCTGCTGCCGGATCTCGACTGGCTGCGCTGGGATCCCCACGAGCGCCACGCGGTCACCCGCTTCGAGCACCCGCGGACCGGGGAACAGATGATCTACTCGACCAACCACGAGTACGATCCCGACACCCAGATCTGCGATGTGCGGATCTACTATGACGCCTATGACGAGGAGTGGGACGGCCTGCGCCCTGGCGTCAAGCCGCTGTCGGTCGTGCACCTCGCCCATCGGCAGATCTTCCCGGAAGAGGCCCGCGCGCTGCTGGGGATCGTCGGGTTCGAGATCGAGAGCCACACCGGGGACTTCTTGGACCTGTCGCTGTCGAGCGACGTCGAGGTCCAGGTGTTCGTGTGCACGAAGGGCGCTGGCTAAATCGCACAGGCGCGCGCGACGATCGTGCGCTAGCCTGGCCCGGTGCCTGATAGCCTGTCCCGCACGAGCACCCCAGTAGCGATCGAGAGCGGCCGGCGGCGTCTCGCCAGGCTGGGCGGAGTCGCGCTGCTGAGCGGCATCGCGCTGCTGGGCGCGCCAGCGCGGTCAGACACGCTCGAGGCGGATCCAGACGCTGGCTACGTGCCGATCGACGAGCTCTCGTACGAGACGATCATTCGCCCCGGCGCCGGCTATGAGGCCGAGCTGGCGATCCGCGTCGCGCTCACCAACACCAGCGTCAACCCGCAAGACATGGTGCTCGCGCTGGGCGTGCCGCACGGCAGCGAGCTGACCGGGATCTCGATCGCCGCAGGCGGTGACTGGATCGCCGGTGAGATCAGCAAGCTCGCCACCAGCGCAAACGGCCCGAGCAACGGTCGCCGGGACCCTGGCACGGTGTTCGCCCACGAGCTCGAGGCGGCGGGCCCGGGCGAGCTCCCAGGCGTAGAAATCGTCGCGTTTGGGCTCGATCCAAACGTCACCACCCAGATCGAGCTGCGGCTGCGCGTGCTCCCGCTGCTTCGCGGCGATCGCTGGCAGCTCGAGCTACCCCGCCGCAACCTCGAGCTGCCCAACCTCAGCGATCAGCGCCGGGTGATCGTGCAGGGCCTCGGCAACGACGAGAACTTCTGGGTCGACGGCAGCTCCAGCGCGGGCACGCCCTACATGGTCACCCGCTCCGAGGACGCGATCGTGGTCGAGTGGCCGGCCCAGGCCCGCAGCACGGCCCAGCTCGACGGCAACTACGAGGTCTCGCGTGATCCCGACGGCCAAGGTGGGCGCCTGCGGGTGGCGCTGCGACTCGGTCCGAGCAAGCCGATCACGCCAGATCACGTGGTGCTCGTGGTCGATCGCTCGCAGTCGGGCTCGGCCACGCTCCCCCGCGACAGCGGTCGGGTGTTCGCGCAGCTGCTAGAGGCCCTGCCCGCGTCGACCACGTTCGACGCGGTCACGTTCGCACGCGACGCGGAGCGGCTGATCGATCCCACCTTCTTCGCGGGCGGCAAGGCGCCCCGGGCCGACAATCAACCGGCTCGGGCAGACCTGGCGCGCTCGCTGGGGGTGACGGTCGCGGGCCAGGGCACGGATCTGCGCGCGGCCATGCAGCTCGCGGGTGAGCAGCTCGCGGCCCGCGGGGCCAAGCACCCGCTGATCGTGGTGGTGACCGACGGCATGCTGCCGCCGAGCGTCGGCGCCGAGCAGATCACCAAGGCCCTCGGCGACTCGCTCGGCAAGGCCAAGCGGCCCGAGATCCTGTTCGTCGTCGATGATCCGCTGCTCAACATGCGCGGGCTCCCAGCCGACCATGCGATCGCTAATCTGGCCGCAGGGCTCGGCGCCAGGATCTCGCTCGAGACCCTGGCCAACCTTGGACCCGCGCAGGTCAACGAGCTGCTGGCCGCGCCCAAGGTGCTCGGCAATCTGTCGGTGTCGCTGCCCGACACGGTCGTGCTCGACGAGCCGCTGCCGACCGGGCTCGTCGCTGGCGACTTCGTGGTGCTCGAGGGCAGCTACGGCGGGCGAGCGCCATCCAAGGTAACTGTGCGCGGGCGGTTTGGCGCGACCAAGGTCTCGACCAGCTTCACCCTCGCCAAGCGGGACCCGCGGCCAGAAGCGCTCGCGACAGCCCTGCGCGAGGGTGATCGTCCGCGCGCGGTCCAAGAGGGGCTGGTGCTGCCAGATTGGTACACGCCCAGCATGCGCCGGACCACGACCATGAACGTGGCCCAGGCCGGGCGGGTTGGCTGGGTGCCGACCGGGCAGCTCGACTCAGCGATCATCGAGCGCCAGCTACGGACGCGGGTGCTGCCGCGGGCGCGTGCTTGCTACAACCAAGCGCTGACCCGCAACCAGATCCTGGGCGGTCGCGTGGAGCTGCGCATGGAGGTCGGCAAGGGCGAGGTGATGATGGCCGGGCTGACCAAGTCGACCCTGAGCCACGCCGACGACAAGCTGCTCGCGTGCCTCGAGGGCGCGGCCTGGGCGATGGACGTGCCGGCCGGCAACCTGGACTCGCAGGTCTATGTGATCAACTACCCGCTCGAGTTTGTCGCGCCGAAGGGCGGGCAGCCGCCACACGCGGGTGAGCTCCGCGATCCCCTGCTCGAGCACCTGGTCCGCAGCGCCGATGTGCTGTCGGACTATCAGAGCGCGCACGAGCGCGACTGACCGGCTGACCGATCGCCGGCGTCGGCAGCTCAGTCGTCGCGTCGGCGGGCGACGCCGAGCAGCGCGAGCAGACCGAGCGTCAGCGCGGCGCCGCCGATCGGATCGCCCTTGCTCGAGCAGCCGCAGCCAGGATCCGCGCCACCCGTGTCGGCGCCTGCGTCCGCGCCGGTCTCCCCGGTGCCGGAGGTGTCACCCCCACCCTCCGCGCTGCCGCCATCGTCGGACTCTTCGCCGGCCGTCCAGCCAGCGTCATCGCCGTCGCCACCACCGTCTCCGTCTCCGTCACCGTCACCGTCTCCGGGCGGCGGCTCGTCCGTGTACTCGTAGGCGCCGACGTCGGGGGCCGCGGCGTCACGCGGGACGTTGTCGATGTCCTGCGTGCTCCACTCGCCCGCGGCCCGACCCGCGCCGACCGCCACCGAGGTCTCGAGCAAGTGAAAGTCGCCCGCGGCCGGGTCGACGAAGCCGGCCTCGGCCACGCTGATGTCGACGATGTTGTTCTGATCGTCCCAGTCGACGTCGCCACCCGGCGCAATGTTCTCCTTGCCGGACTCGAGCACCAGGTTGTTCCACGCCAGGTTGCCGACCAGATTGCCGCCAAAGATCGCAATGCCCCAGCCGCCCGAGCGCAGCACCGTGTTGTGCACGAACACATAGCTCGAGCCGTCGAATTCGCCGTTCGAGTTCGAGTAGATCCCGCTCTCCCCAAAGTCGACGATCAGGTTGTCGTGCACGTAGGTGGTGGCGGCATACTGAATGAAGATCCCGTTGGTCGGCCCGCGCTCGAGTCGGTTGCCCCAGATCTCGCACTGCGAGCCGCCGCCGATCTGCATGCCCTGTTGCTGGTACTGCACGCCCTCGAGCCCGACGTCGCGGATATAGTTGGCCCAGACTCGACAATCGACCGGCGAGACCCCGACCTGCATACCGTCCCAGCCGGTGTCCTCGATCAGGTTGTGATGGATCTGAACGCCGTGGTGCTCGTGCGGATACAGCACCACGGTCTCGCCATCGCACTGAAACTCGCGCCCGCCGTAGCCGGTGCTGCCAAAATAGATCCCCTCGCCGCGGGTGTCGTGGATCCAGTTGTGGTGGACGCGGGTGTCGTACTGGACGAAGTTGCCGAGGTTGGCGGAGCCGTCGCAGGTTGACTCGGTCTTGAGGCTAAACCCGGCAAAGCCGGTCTCGTAGACCTCGAAGTGGTCGAGCTCGTAGTCGCTGCTGAGCCCGCCCACGGCCACGCCGCTGGCCGAGTAGTCGGGGCCATCCTTGGACGCGCGGACCCGAAAGCCGTAGGTGTGGTCGGTGTCGCCAGTGCCCGTGATGTGGACGTAGCGCGAGCCGTCCATGGTCAGGCCGTAGCCGCGATCGTCGTTGTCGATCTCGACCACGCCTTCGCAATTGCGGACGGTGATCCACTGATCGGGGGTGCCGTTGAATTCGTACAGACGCAGGAATTCACGCTCGCCGCCGCGCACACACACGCTGGCGCCGGGGGCGATGCCGAGCTCCGCGCCGTTGGCCGAGGGCGTGGCGACGTCGATGATGTGATCGCAGTCGCAGACGCCAGCCGCCTGGGCGAACCCGGGAGCGAGCAGGCATGAACCGAACAACCCAAGCGCGACAGGTAGATCTCGCATGTGGGCAATGAGGCGCGAAGACGCCGCGCATGTCAATTGCCTGGTCACCACTTGGCGAAGGGCCCAGGCGTACCCGCGGCCGCATGAAGCTCGAGCTTGGGCAGCGCCTGGCGCAGCTGAACGAGCACGGCCCCACGCTGCTGCGCGACCGCGGGGGTGATCGACACACGCACACGCTCGAGCTGGCGCAGGTGCTCAGCGTGATGCAGCAAGGTCTCGAGCGCCGAACCCCGCACGCCAACGAACTCGAGCGTGCGCAGCCGCTGTATTAGAGCACACACTAGGATCGCGGCCGTGAAGTCGGCGGTCATTGGTCCGACACGCAGATGTGACAAGCGGGGGATCTCCGACAGCGTGCGCGCGGCTCCATCGATCTCGGCGGTGTTGGTGCGGCTGCCCGACGGGAGCGCGAGGTCGAGGTGAGTCAGGTCCGGCAGCGAGAGCGCGAGCCCGACGCAGCCTTGCGCCCACTCCGAGGTGCTGCCGTGGCGCAGGCGCAGGTGCGTGAGCCCAGGCCAGCGCAGCGAGCCCGAGTGAATCTTGCTCGAGCCTACCAACCACAGCGAGCGCAGCGCGGGGAAGCTGTCGCGCAGCAACCCGAGCTCGGGCAGCTGCGGTGGCAAGCCCTCGAGCACCAGCCGACGCAGCCGCGCTGGAGCGTCGAGCGTTTGCAGCCCAACCACGGGCTGGGTGCCGAGGTTGGCGAGGTTCAGGTGCAGCTCGGCCAGCAGTGGCTCGTGACCCAGCAGCGCGAGCGCGGCCTCGGTCACGGTTCGCGCGAGGTGGTGGCACTCGTCCGGCCACCGCCAGCCTGTGGTCGACAGGCGGGCGGCGGTCACGAAACCATGCGTCCACGTCAGCTTGATTGGGCTCGCGCGCACGGGGGCGAGCGGGTCTGCACATTCGACCCCCATGCGCGTCACCGCGGCGGCGGCCTGCTCGACTCGGGCGTACTCGCGGGCCATGTGTTGCTGCTTGCGCTGGCCCAGGCGTGCGCGCGCGAGTGAGAGGGCGACGAGCTGACCACGCGGATCTCCGCAGCTTTGCAGCCAGTCCGCCCACACCATCCAGTCGTCGGTGTGGCTCGGCCCGCGCGTGACCGGCTGCGTGGGATCTGGAGGGTCGGGCGCCAGCTGGTCGAGCAGGCGTTCGACCAGCGTGGCTTCGATCGCCAAGCTCGGCGCACCGGGGCCCGACGCGACCGCGATCTGAGCATCGAGGGGGCCGCCGTCGGCATGCTCGACGCCCTGCCACACGCACAGCTGCGCGGGCGAGCGACCTGCACGATCTCGGCTCGGCCGCGCGCCGGCCTCGACGAGCCGACGCGCGAGCGCCTGATGCCGCCGACCTGCAGTGCTCGCGGCCAAGTAGTGCAGGGCGCTCCAGCCATGGTGGTCGCGCGCGTCCGCGTCGGCGCCCGCCGACAGCAGCAAGTCGACGAGCTCGACCATGGGGGCCCGGCTGAGCGCGAGCATCAAGGGTGTGCGGCCGCGGTGATCCTGGACGTCGAGCTTGGCGCCCGCCTGGATCAAGCTCGCGGCGCAGCGCAGGCGGCAGGCGTCGGCCGCCCAGTGCAGGGCCGTCCAACCTCGATGGTCGATCGCCTCGCGCTGGGCCCCGGCGGCGAGCAACCATTCGCACGCCTTCGCACCGATGAGCTCGCTGATCGGCACGCTGATCTCGGCCGCCGCGGCGCCAGCGGGACCCTGGCTGGGGAGCCCGGCCGCGAGCATCAACGCCGTGCGATCCAGCGGGTCGCGGGCCTCGAGATCGAGCTGACCAGCAGCGTGCTCGGCCAGCAGCGCAAGCACCTCGGGTCCGCCGTAGCTGGCAAAGTGGATCAGCCGCGGTTGCTCGGGCTCATCGTCACCGGGCAGCAGCGGCAGGCCGCGGCGCAGCGTGGAGAGATCCCCACGCGCGCAGGCGAGGCGCAGCGCCGTTAAGCGCCGCGACCACACCACGCGACCACGGTCGCGCGCCTTGGCTGGGGGGGCGCCGCGTGGAGCGGGGAACGGCGCCGCGAGCTCGATCGTGGGCGACGCCTGGCCCTCGACGCGGACGCCCCACAGCGAGTAGCCGGTCAACGCCAGCGCCAGCCATGGCTCGAGCGGGTTCGGGAGCTCACCGAACGCCCGACCGCGCAGCGCTGCGGGGAGCGGTCCGCCGAGCAGGCTCTGCTCGTGCGCGTGGATCTCCGAGTTTGCGATCAGCTGCCAGCGCCGCACGCCATGCAGCGCGTCGACCACGACCTGAAACCGACGGTGCGGATGCGCGGGCTCGTAGATGCGCTGCGTCCCGCCCAGCACCGCGCGCAGCCGCGCGAGCGCTGGCGCGAGCGCGCCGAACGTGCGCGGCCGGGCCCCCCTCGGGCCGACGGGATTGCCCGCGAGACGCCACACCACCTTGGTCGCGGATGGACAGCCCCACGCCTCGAACCGCGAGACCAACACCTTCGCGTGTCGCTCGGCAGCGAGCAGACCGCTTGGATCGCTGGCGAGCAACAGCGCAGCCTGGGCCGTGGCGGGGACCGGCAGCGCGGGCTGCCCACGGGCAGCCCGAAACCGACGGGTCGGATCGTCTGCCCAGCTGGGTTCGATCATTCCCGCCTGGATCGCTCGGGCCCACACCACCGCGCCTGGATTTGTGCCGCGGTAGCCGATCGCCGTCGCTAGCTCGCCGAGGTCGACTCGAGCAGGTCGCAAGAACCGACGCTCGTGCTCGGCGAGTCGCAGGCCGAAGTCGAACTCCTCGGACACGTGGGCTGGATCGCCAGAACGTCAATCGGCGAAGACCGCGTCGATCGTGTCGGCGGTCAGGATTCGCCCGAGCACCCCCACCCGGGCTTCGTGTCGGCCTTCTTCTCGACCCTTCTCTAAGCCAATCTTCAGGCCTTTCTGGTGTAGCTCTTCTGCGATTGTCATGACGACACCGAAGACTCTTGGGGTCCGCCGGGAACCTCGAGGGGCGTCAGTCGCTAAAGACCGCGTCGATCGTGTCGGCGGTCAGGATTCGCTCGATGTACCGCTCGAGCTGCTCGTCGGTCGCCGCCTCGATCAGCGCCGCGTACTCCGGCGGCATCCCACCGAACTTGAGGCTCAAGAGCTTCCCGAGCACCCCCACCCGACCTTCTTGCCGACCTTCTTGCCGACCTTCTTGCCGACCTTCTTCCCGGCCCTTCTCCAGACCGGTCTTCAATCCTTTTTGGTGTAGCTCTTCTGCGATTGTCATGGCGACTTCCTCGGCGGCGGGGATCTGCTCCCGGATTTTGGCACGAAAGTTCTCGAACGTCACGTTCCCGCTGACCAACGCGATGTAGCGCAGACACTGCGCGACCGCCTCCATCCCGTTGGTCGCCTGCATCACCGAGGTCAACGCCGCCGCCCACTGGTCGAAGCTTCGCAGCAGCTCTTCACCGTCCCGGCCATCTCGAAGCAGCCACAGCGCCACCTGAGGGAACGCCGACTGCGCCCAATCACGCAGGTCTTCGTCCGTGCGGGTGGAGAGGTCCTCGATCAACAACGAAAAGCTGGGGATCAGCCGGGCAACCCCCGGCACGCTTGCCGGGTGCGGATCAAACAGCTCCCCGAATGTCGTCGCCGCGGTCCAGCCCCCCGGTGCGTGGCTGATGACGACCGGGATGATCAACGGCAGCGGCCCGCCCTTCTTCTTCTTGATGTGCCGCTCGCAGGCCAGCCCGAGGTAGGTGAGCATCCGCAGCGGCATATACGGGTGGTTGGTGCTCTGATGCTCGAGCAGCAGGTACAGCAGCACCGGCTTGCCCCCCAGCGTGGCCGAGAACACCAGGTCGCTGTGGCGATCGCCCAGCTGTGTGCCGATGAACGTGCCTGCCTCTAGCTTTAGCGTCTCCCAGGCGATCAGGTCGCGCAGCTCCGGGGGAAGGATCGCGTAGAACAGGGCCGCAGCGTGCTCGGGGAGCTCGAAGGCGGACTTGAACAGGGCGTCGTGGGGTCGTGTTGTCATGGCCGGCAGAACCTAGCAGCGCGGCTCGAGACGACTCGTGCATGGCGTCGCTCGCGGTCGATCAAACTGCCCGTCAGCGGCCTCGTGTGGCACTTTTAATTCGTGCTCGACGAGCCCGCCCGCGCCCCGTGGCCCAGATCCGGGCCACCTGTTTTGGGCCCTCGCGCAGGTCATTGCCGCCGACCAACCTTGACTCGGGACACGTCCACGCGGACATGCGACAGTCCGCCCCCACGTGTCGGAGCCCCACGACCGCACCGGGTACTCGTTCGCGCTCGCGGCCTACGGCCTGTGGGGCGCGCTGCCGCTGTTTTGGAGGCTGCTGCGCCACGTGCCCGCGGGCGAGCAGCTGCTCCACCGAGTGGTATGGGCGGTCGTGGTCATGTCTGCGCTGTTGCTCGCGCGCGGTCGCCTCGGCGAGCTGCGCCCGGTGCTCGCCGACCCCCGCAAGCGCCGCGGCTTGGCGCTCTCGGCCGCGCTGCTGGGGATCAACTGGTTCACGTTCCTGCTCGCGGTCGAGACGGATCGGGTGTTGCACGCGAGCCTTGGCTACTACCTCAACCCGATCGTGAGCGTGGTGTTGGGCATGGTCGTGCTCGGCGAGCGGCTGCGTCGCCTGCAGTGGGCGGCCGTGTTCGCGGCGGCGACGGGCGTGATCGTGTTGCTGTGGCAGGCCGGCGAGTTCCCGTGGATCGGCCTGGTGCTGGCGAGCGCGTTTGGGCTGTACGGGCTGCTGCGCAAGACCATCGAGGTCGAGCCCCTGCCCGGCTCGACGATCGAGGCCGGGATGCTGGCGATCCCCGGGGTGGTCGTGATCGCGTGGCTTGGGTTTGACGGGTCCGGCCACTTCGCAGGGCCCGACCTGCGGACCACGGCGTTGCTGCTCGCGGCCGGGCCGATCACGGCGGTGCCGCTGTTGTGGTTCACGAACGCTGCGCGTCGTCTGCCTCTGTATGCGCTGGGGTTCATGCAGTACATCACGCCGACCTCGCACTTCTTGCTCGCGGTGCTGGTGTTTGACGAGGTGTTCACGGGCGCGCACGCGCTCGCGTTTGCAGCGATCTGGGCTGGCGTCGCGCTGTTCGCCCTGGACCTGATGCTGCAGCGCCGCCGACAGCTACCCGCACGCCCCTGAGCTCACACCTGCTGCTTGCGCACCGACCACACGAACCCGTCGTACCAAAAGTGCATCAGCGAGACCAACAGCGTGAGCGCCCACCACATGTGGACGCCGGGATCCATGTACTGCACCCACGTCCCATACAGCAGCGCCAGGCCCACGAACAGCCCGAGCGTCAGCCACTTGCCGATCGGCTTGCCCTCGACCCGCAGCGTTCGCTGCATGTTCTCGTTCTCGGTCGCCCACACGATCCCAAAGTACTGAAGCGCGTGGAACAGGTTCATGATGAAGAACGCCTCGCCCCAGCTGTTGAAGCCCCAGGTGTAGAGCGAGGTCGCGCCAGTGGTGACGTAGAGGAACACCTTTTGCCACGAGACCGTGTGGCCGGCGCGGTGGAGCTCGAACTGCGCGTAGAGGTAGTAGGTCAAGAACCCGGCGCCGCCGCCCAACATTGCCCAGGTAAAATAGGCCTGGTTGCCGTCCATCCACGCGGGGATCTTGGTGAAGAACATCAGCCCGACATCGCTGAACTCGTTGAAGTCCTCGAAGTGGTCGATCATGACCGCGCCCGCGACGATCGGGCCAGCGTAGAGCAACTGGTTGAGCGCCCAGTCCAGCTTGCGACCGCGGGTGGGCTCATTGCCGGCCTTGGACTCGTAGATGCGACCAAAGCCGAAGGTCTGCATGCCGGAGTGGTAGACGTCCCAGAACGTGGCGATCACCGAGCAGGTGTAGAGCACGTAGTTGGAGCTGACCATTGCTGCATAGAGCAGCACGGGCACGACCACGAAGCGCAGCTTGTGTTGCCTGAAGATGTCCTTGTTGCCGTGGCTGCGCACGAACACCAAGATCAGGTGCGCGTGGATGAACACGCCGATCAGCAGGCCAGACCAGGTGACCTCCCAGCCCCACCAGGTGAAGGGATCGTCGGCGAAGGGGGTGCCCGAGATCCCCATGCCCACGAACAAGGCGAGGATCGGCGGGAGCAAGAAGAACACCCAGTCGTACCAACCGCTGACGATGTAGCGGGACTTCGCGCCAGCCTCAGCGCCAGGCTTGGCGCTAGGTCGGGCGCCAGACTTGTCGCCAGGAGAGCTCATCGCCGCTCGAGGCTAGCAGGATCGATGGCCCCGAGCGAGGTGTCGCCAGACCTCGCGCCACGATGTTTCAGCTCGCGCTCGCCATTTCGCTGGACGCGCTCGAGGAACTCGGCTCCACTGCTCCGATGCCTAAAACCCACCTTGGCTCCGTGCTCGGTGCCTGCTTGCTGTGCTCGCTGCCCGTAGCTTGTGTCGACGATGTGATCGGGACCTCGGGCCCAGCAACGACGTCGGGTGATGGCGATGGAGACGGTGATGGCCCCAACGAGGGGAGCAGCAGCGGTGGTCATGAGGCCGAGGGCGACGGTGATGGTGACGGTGATCCCACCGGCAACGACAACGACAACGGCGGTCCCAGTGACAGTAACGGCGACGGCGATGGTGACCACAGCGAGACCGCGGGCGACGGCGACGGTGATGATCCGCCAACGTGGTCGTGCGGCGACGGCAACACCGACCCGGACGAGGAGTGCGACGACGGCAACCTCTTCAACACCGACGAGTGCACCAACACATGCACGATCTCGATCTGCGGCGACACCTTCGTGGAGGCCGACGTCGAGGCGTGTGACGACGGCAACATGATCGACGGCGACGGCTGCTCGAGCAGCTGCCTGATCGAGACCTGCGGCGACGGCATCGTGCAGCCGCTCGAGCAGTGTGACGACGCCAACATGGACAACAGCGACGCGTGCACCAACATGTGCACGGCGGCGACCTGCGGCGACCTGATCATTCAGGCCGGCGTCGAGGAGTGTGACGACGCCAACGACATCGACTCCGACGACTGCATCGACTGCGTCGCGGCCACCTGCGGCGACGCGTTCGTGCTGCTGGGCATCGAGGGCTGCGACGACGGTAACCTGATCGACGGCGACGCCTGCACCAACCAGTGTCAGCTGCCAAACTGTGGCGACATGATCGTCGAGCAGGGCGTCGAGGAGTGCGACGACGGCAACGACATCAACACCGACAGCTGCACGAGCGCCTGCACCAACGCGGTGTGCGGCGACTCGTATGTGCAGCAGGGCGTCGAGGAGTGTGACGACGCCAACAACCTCGACACCGACGCGTGCGTGGGCGCGTGCATGAACGCGGTGTGCGGGGACGGCTACGTGCAGCAGGGCGTCGAGGCGTGTGATGACGGCAACAACGTCAACAACGACGGCTGCTCGAACACCTGCACGCTGCCCGTGTGCGGCGATGGGCTCCTGCAATTCGGCGAAGAGTGCGACGACGGCAACAACATGGCGTTTGATCTGTGCTCACCCGGCTGTACCTGGGAGGTGCGGCTGGCGTTCGCAACCAGCACGATGCACACCGGCAACGTCGGAGGGCTCGCTGGCGCCGACAACATCTGCAACGCCCGCGCAGCGGCCGGCAACTTGCCCGGCAGCTACAAGGCCTGGATCGCGACCGCCCAGGGCACCCCGGCGAGTCGCTTCGTGCTGTCGACGGTGCCCTACGTGACAGCCGACGGACACCTCGTGGCGCTCAACTGGAACGACCTGATCGACGGCTCACTCAACTTTGCGATGGCCCGCAACGAGTTCGGCGGGCTGACCGGCAACACCAGCGGCGGCTGTGAGGCCAGCGTGCGACTGGCCCGCACGGGCGCCACGTCGAGCGGGAGCTCGGGCGCCAGCAACTGCAACAACTTCACGTCCTCGAGCCCCAATTCGTTCGGGACGATCGGGCGCACGACCTCGCAGGTTGGGTCGTGGTCGAGCTGCAACGTGGCGACCTGCGACATCCCGATGCCGATCTACTGTTTCCAGCAGTAGATCGGCCAAGTGGGCGGGCTCGGCCCCGGCCCGACGGCGTTCGAAAAAGTTGGGAACGCTGCGGGGGGTCGGATCTCTACCGGGTCCGAAGCGGCACCGTTGGCCGCTGTCCCCGCAACCAACTCAGGAACCCAACCATGTTGAAGAAGATCATTCTCGCGTCCGCGCTGTCCGGCCTCACCTACGGTCTCGCCCTCGGCACCTTTGGCACCACCACCGAGGCGCTCGCGCTCGCGCCAAGCTCGGCCGAGATCGAGCTCACTGACATCGAGACTCCGCTGGTCCCCACGGCCGTGCTCCGGGGTGACCGCGAGTTCGGTGGCAACGGTCCCGACATCATCAGCAGCGTCAAGCTCGAGCTCTCGGGTGACCGCCGCTCGATCATCGCCAAGGTCTATTTCAAGGCGACGGAGACCAAGGGCGACCGCTCGACGACTGAGGCCAGGTGGGATCGGACCGTGTTTACCGCGCCGAGCGGCAAGCGGATCGAGCGGATCGAGAGCCCGACCTACTCGCAGGTCGTGTTCACCAGCCGGTCGGCGGGCTTCCAGATCCTCGGCCCCGGCGAGGACTTCAAGAAGTTCATCACCGAGCTCGAGAAGCTCGTCAACATGGTGTTCGACGCCGAGCGAATGCTGGCCGGCCGTCCCGCGGACACCAGCGAAGTCCGCCGAGCGCGGGACCTGCTCAACACGCTCGAGAGCGCGGCTGGGGCGATCAACTTCGAGGGTAACCACGTGCACATCGTTCACCCCGAGGCCGACGGCCCGGTCAGCCTGTTTGCGATCGTCGGTGACACCGGCGGCGACGACATCAGCAAGGACAACAACCCCAAGGACGACACGCGGATCCAGGCGATCAAGTTCAACAAGGTCAAGGTCCGCTACTACTGATCGCGCACGCCGAGCGACCCATCCTCGCGGGCGGCGGGGGCACCCAAGCTGGTGCCCCGTCGCCACCGTGCACACGAACCGCCGTCCAGTTGCTATACCCCGTCGGGCCCGAGCTCCTGTCCCGATCGGGAGACGCCTCCGCATGAACGCGAGCCTCGATGATCTCATGGAAGAGCTGCGGCCGCGCGACGACGGGCTCGATCGCGAGCGCGTCGCCGCGGCGGTCTCGGGCGTGTTGTTCGGTTGCGCGCCGGTCGTCTCGATCGGACGCTTCGTGGTCGAGTCTCGGCTTGGCGTCGGCGGGATGGGCATCGTCTATCGCGGCTACGATCCCAAGCTCGACCGCCGCGTCGCGATCAAGGTCGTGGACCTGCGTCGAGTCAGCGCCAGCCCTGCGCTCACGCAGGCCCGGCTGATCGCAGAGGCGCGGGCGCTCGCGCAGCTGACTCACCCCAACGTCGTCTCGGTCTACGACGTCGAGGCGCTGCGATCGCGCAGCCGAGCGTGGCGCCGAGCAGCCATCGCCGTCGACGTCCGCGACGCTCGAACCCAGCTTGGAGCGCGGCGAGCAGCTCGGGCATGTCGACGAAGCGCCGAGCCGGATCAGCCGCGAGCCCGCGCAGCAGCACGGCGCGGACGGATCGTGGGATCTTGCGGTCGACGAGCTCGACGAGCTCGCCGCTCAGCGCGGCTGCGCCGAGCTCATCGAGGCTGTCACCCGCGAACGGCCGTCGACCATAGAGCAGCTCGCACGCGACCACACAAAACGAGAATTGATACAAGCTCGCGAAGTGGCGCTTGAACAGCGCATTTCCGGCTTCCTGATCGTCCGCACGCCAACGATCCAGGAGCTCGAGGTCCGTCGACATGAGCAGATTCTACCTTGGATGCGACCGCTGTCGCGGGACTCGACCCGCCAAGAACTCCGTCCGCGCTAGCATGAACGCAGCGTCATGGGGTTTGAGCTCACACGTCGTGCTGTGGCGACACGCCAGCAATCAGATCGAACAGACCCAAAGATAGGCCCGACCTCGAATGCGCATTGGCTCGGGATCGCCCCCGTCGGGCAGCGCACGCAAGGTCAGCCACGCTCGAATTGACCTACCGAAGCTGAGCAACGAGAACGCTGCTGCTGAAACGGCCGCGATCATGAGAATGAGCTTGTTTCTGCTGTCGGTCATACCGTGAACCTATTACACGCCAAGGTCAGATCTAGTTGACGCCTGGTCGCGAAGGGCTGACCATCACGCATGTCGAGAACGTCAATCGCTGTCCTCTCGTGTGTGCTGCTCTCCACGCTGGCATGTGGAGCACCAGCCGACCCGGCCGCTAACAAGCAGGCCGCCAACAAGACGCCCGCGGCTCAGAACGGCCCGGCCGCTGCGCCCGAGGCCAAGCCAGTCGAGCCGCCTGTCGAGCCGCCTGTCGCCCCGCCGCCGTCGAGCGTCGAGCCCGAGGGTGATCCCGCAGACGCGCCCGTCGAGGAGCTCGCTCCCGAGGTCGCCGACGGGGAAACCGAGGGGGAGGCCCCGACCGAGCCAGCCGGCGAGGCTCCGGCAGACTGGGCGCCGCCTCCCGACGCCGACATCCGCAGCGACGCCGTGATTCGGCCCGGGACCCCGGCGGCCAACGCCGAGGCGTTCAAGAGCCTGCCCAACGCCAAGGGTGACGGGCCACCGGTCGGGGGCATCGGGACCAACGGCATCCACTTCGACAGCATGGTCGTCGGTCGCGGGTTCGAGAAGAGCCGCTGTGTCGAGCCAACCGACACCTTCGACGTCGAGGTCGACGACCGCGTCAACATCTGTCTGCGGATCGTGCATCCCGCCGACGCCGAAGAGACGCTCACGGTGACGTGGGCGAAGATCGGCGGTCACGGGTCGCGCAAGAGCACGGTCACCGTCAAGGCCATGCACGCGTACCTGACCCGCAGCTATCTGCCGATCAAGAAGAACGGCTACCAGGGCGAGTGGACGGCGACGATCACCACCGAGGACGAGACCGTGCTGGGCGAGGTCACGTTCACCGTCAAGTGAGCGCGGGCGGGTCGGGATCGCTCGGCGTCGATCGAGTCACTCGCTGGCGTCGATCGACACAAGCGAGCCATCCCCAATCATCGCGTCACGCTGCCTCAGCACGATCTCGAGCTCCTGCGGGACGAACACCCGCTGGTCCCAGGCCGGCTGCTCGCGCGGACGCTTGTTCATGATGCTGTCGGTGTAGCGCGAGTGTGGCAGCCCAAAGAAGTGGCCCAGCTCGTGGGCCATCACCACGTTGGAGCCGATCTGCGACAGGATGATCCAGCGCTTGTCGGTGTTGCTGCGCTGCCGCCAGTGGACGCCGCGGATCTGGGCCCCCGGCACGTCGACGTCGTCGAGCTGGGCGACCAGGTACACGTGGATCACCCCCCGGGTGAACTGCCGCCGACCGATCTCGTCGCGCTGCGCCGCGGTCTGCATGACCGCGAAATCGGCCGAGATCGCGTCGATGCCCACGACCGTGAACCCCACGTCGGCGGGCGCGAACAGCTCGAGCGCGTGCTCGACCTCGGCGGCCATCCACGCGGGCGACTGCTCGGCCCCGTCCGCGAGGTGGAGCTGCAGCCCCACACAGTAGCGGCGGTCCGGCGGGCAGCCTGGGACCCGGTCGATGAAGCAGGCCAGCCGCGGCTCGACCGCGGGATCCAGGACCGAAGGACACTGCTGGGCACCGAGCACCAGCGGCAGCATCATGAGCAGACCGAGCACTACCGGGGTTATACCCGCCCGTCCCCGAACGCGGGCGCCTCACTGCGCTACCATCGTGCCGATGCGAGAACGTGGGGACGCACCCGAGGACGAGCAGGAGATCCAGACGGTCCCCGAGGACGAACCCGTCTCGCCAGACTCGTTCGACAGCGAGTCCGGCATGCGCGGCATCGTGAACATCATGGCCGGCTCGGTGTTCTGCTCGGAGTGCGGGACCGAGAATCCTGCGCGCGCCAGCGCCTGCGAGAGCTGCGGTCGGGTCCTCGATCCGCTGGCCCAGGCGCAGCGCTCGACCGCGCCGGTCCGCAAGCTGCACGGGGTCGTGGTCGCGACCGTGACCGGGATCTGTGTCGGCGCGGTGCTGCTGGCGTGGGTGACGGGGCTGTCGATGCACCTCGGGGTCGCCGAGGTGCTCCGGTTCGAGGGTGAGCGCCCGGTCCAGATCAAGGTTTTGGCATCCGAGGCCGATCTCTCCCAGGTGTTCGGCCTGGCGCTGGCGTTTGGGCTGGCGGGGCTGGTCGCCTCGATCGTGTTCGCGGGCCGGTACCTACGCGAGGTCGTGCTCGGCGCGACAGCCGGCGTGTTCGTGCAGTTCGTCCTGTGGCTGCTCATGGCCCGGGCCGCGGGGGGGCGGCTGCGCAGCGACCTGTGGATCGCCGGCGACGGCTTCGTGATGCGAGGGCCCGCGCCGATCTTGCTGACCCAGCTGCTGCTCTTGATGTTGTTCACCGCGATCTTGTTCGCGTTCGCCGGCTGGATCGCGCAAGAGCAGATCACCGGGAAGGCCACCTGCGTGCACTGTCACAGCCGCTACTCGCTGCGCCCCACGGCCCCGGTTCGGTGCCCCAAGTGCGACGCCGAGCAAGACCGCGACGGCGTGCAGTGGCCATGGGTGATGCTCGTGGCCCTGGGCTCGTCGATCGCGTTTGCGTTGATCGTCGGGTTGTTGCGTGAGCCGCTGGGGTTCGCGCTCGAGTGCCACGGGCAGATGTCGAAGGCCTGCATCGCCGCGCGGGGCGACGACAGCTTCACGATCTTCGTGACCTCGATGACCGCGAAGGACTTCACGTTCTGGGCCGTCGCCCAGTGGCGCTACCTGGCCGTGACCGCCCCCCTGATGTTCGGGGCGCCGCTGCTGCTGACCTTCCTGGTCAAGCGAGGCTCGCGGGCCTCGGCGGGCGCGTTGGTCCCGATCAACTGGTTGCTCGCAACCTTCGTCGTGATGATCGCGCTGGGGGATCTGGGGGGCAGCGACGCAGGCTTCATCTTCTTGATGCGCATGCAGGTGCTGGCGCTGTTCTCGTGGGGGGCCGTCGGCGTGGTCGGGGTGCTGATCGGCGACAAGCTGCGCTACCGCAAGGGCTCCGCGTACCTCGACGAGCTCGACGATGACTAGCGCCGGCTCAGGCCGCCGGTGCCGTACATGATCAGCGGCGGGGCGTTGCTGCGCTCGTCGAAGATCTGCAGCTCGATCTGCGCGAGCTCCATCAGGAACCCGAGCCCGCGCATGTACAGATCATCGACACAAAACGAGAGGTCGCCGAAGATCTCCGGGTCCGGCCGAAACCACACGCGGGTACGCGTGGGCAGCTCGGGCTTGGGCGGATCCCGAGTCAGCGGGCACTCGGCCTCGCCGCGGTAGAACGCCTGGTGCCAGACACCGTCGGCCCGACAGATCTCGATCCGACACCAGTGGCTGAGCGCGCAGGTGACCACGGGCGCCGCCAGGCTCTGGGTCAGCATGACCTGCCCGGCCGTCGAGCGGCGCAGCCACGGCCACCGCTGCAGCCCCCGGGTCGCGCGATCGGGATCGAAGCCGGGACCGCCATGGGTGATCGTGGCGGACCCATCAGTCAGCAGCCGGATCTCCAGACCCTCGCAGCGGCGGTCGATCACGTCGTCGAGCGCGAACGCCATCGCCCCCTCGAGCATCGTGCCCAGCGCAGCTGGCCGCGCGATGTTGCCGACCGACGCGGCCGGATTCTCGCGGATGTTGGAGATGATCCGCAGCCGCTCGCGCGGCCGCCGGGGCTGACTGCTGACCCACACCCGCGACTGGACGACGTCGTGCGAGGCATGCAGCTCGTCGGGCGTCTCGAGCTTGCGCTCGCTCACCAGACCGTCGAAGGCCTCACGCAAACGCTCTCCGACCCCGCGCACCCGAACAAATGTAACAGCCAATCACCGCGGGGAGCGGCTCGACGGGATTAACCGAGCGCTTCCGCCCCGCGCACGATCACCTCGACAACCGAAGGGTCGGCGAGCGTCGACACATCACCGAGCTTGTCGGGCTCACCCTCGGCGATCTTGCGGAGGATTCGCCGCATGCACTTGCCAGAGCGGGTCTTGGGCAGGCCTGGCACGATCTGAATCCGATCGATCCGAGCGTGGGCGCCGATCGAGCTACGCACCGCTGCGTGGGCTCGCTCGATCGCACCGGCCTCATCCGTACAGGCAGGTTGCAAGACTACGTAGGCGTACACGCCCTGACCTTTCACCGGATGTGGATAGCCGACGACCGCGGCCTCGGCGATGTCGTCGATGGCGATCAGCGCGGCCTCGAACTCGGCGGTGCCCATGCGGTGCCCCGAGACGTTGAGCACGTCGTCGACCCGACCGGTGATCCAGTAGTACCCGTCGGCGTCGCGCCGACAGCCATCGCCAGTGAAGTAGCGGCCCTCGAACATCGAGAAATAGGTGGCGACGTAGCGCGCGTGATCCCCCCACACGGTCCGCGCCAGGCCTGGCCACGGGTGCTCGATGCACAGCCTGCCCTGCCCCGGTCCGACGATCTCCCGGCCGGCGTCATCGACGAGCGCGGGGATGATCCCGGGCATCGGCAAGGTCGCCGAGCCCGGCTTCTCTGGGGTCGCCGGGGCGATCGGCGTGATGCAGTGCCCGCCGGTCTCGGTCTGCCACCAGGTATCCACGATCGCGCAGCGACCCTGGCCAACCGTCTCGTAGTACCAACGCCACGCGACCGGGTCGATCGGCTCACCCACGGTCCCGAGCACCCGCAGCGAGGACAGATCATGCTTGCGCACGGGCGCCTCACCGTGGGCAGCGAGCGTGCGAATCGCCGTAGGCGCCGTATACAGCACGGTGATCTGGTGGCGCGCGACCATGTCCCAGTAGCGATCCACGTCCGGGTAGGTCGGGATCGACTCGAACATCAAGCTGGTCGCGCCGTTGCACAGCGGGCCATACACGATGTAGCTGTGCCCGGTGATCCAGCCGATGTCGGCCATGCACGCGTACACGTCGTGCTCGCGCAGATCAAAGGTCAGCGCGTGGGTGTAGGCGACCCAGGTCAGGTAGCCCCCGCAGCTGTGCACCAAGCCTTTGGGCTGCCCGGTCGAGCCCGAGGTGTAGAGCACGAACAGCGGATCTTCGGCGTTGCGCGGCGTGGCCTCGCGAGCCGGGCTGGCGGCGTCGACCCGCTCGTGCCACCAGACATCGCGGCCCGCCTGCATGTTGACGGTGACCGAGGGATCGCGCTGGTAGACCAACACCGCCTCGACTCCGCGCTCACCCTCGAGCGCGGTGTCGATCGTCGCCTTGAGCGGGATGTTCTTGCCGCCGCGCTTGCCGACGTCTTGGGTGATGACGATCGAGGCCCCGCAGTCGCGGACCCGGTCGCGCACGGCCTCGGCCGAGAACCCGCCAAACACGACGGAGTGCACGGCGCCCAGCCGCGCGCAGGCCAGCATAGCGATCGCGGCCTCGGGTACCATGCCCATGTAGATGATCGCCCGCTCGCCAGGTTTGAGCCCGAGCTCGGCGAGCGCGTTGGCGCAGCGACACACCTGCTCGTGCAGCTGCGCGTAGGTCAGCGACCGGACGTCACCGGGCTCGTCGCCCTCCCATGAGATCGCGACCTTGTCGGCGCGGCGCTCGAGCTGGCGATCCAGGCACGACTCGCTGACGTTGAGCTCACCGTCCCCGAACCACGAGATCGACTGGTCGCGGACCGAGTAAAAGTCGCCCTCGAGCCCGTGCGTCGGCGGCTTGCGCCAGTGAACCCGCTGCTTGGTCTGGGCCAGCCAGTAGCCCGACGGGTCGGCCTGCGCCCGGGACCAGTGCTCCCGGTAGGACGCCATGTCCTGGATCTGTGAGGTGCTGCCGGCGCGAACGCGGTCGGCGACGTCAAAGATGTCGGGGCGGTCGGGGTTGCTCATCCCGACCATGTTCGGTGATCAGGGCGCGCGACTCCACCGCGTGCCAAAAATTTGCGCGGACCCGCGGGTTGATGGAGGGTGGGTCCATGCGTCGGCTGCAGCTGATCACGCTCGTTGGCTTGGCGAGCCTCGTGGCGCTCGCGGGGCCTCGCGCGGTAGCGTGGGCGGGGCCGCAGGCATACATTGTCCAGCAGGGCGATACCCTGTGGGAGCTGGCCGAGGACAACGGCTGCAGCATCGAGCAGCTGCGCAAGGCCAACAAGCTGGACCGCGACGCTCCGATCGTGGTCGGTCGGCAGCTGGACCTGTCGAGCTGCGCTGGGGGTCCGGCGCGGCCCAGCGCCACCAGTCGTAGCTACATCGTCGTCTCCGGTGACAGCCTCTCTTCGATCGCTCGCCGACACAGCACCACCGTCGCCGAGCTGCGCTCGCTCAACGACCTCGAGGGCAACCTGATCAAGATCGGTCAGCAGCTGCGGGTGCCGGGCCAGGCCAAGCGGAGCGTGCGGCTGCTGGTGGGCCAAAGCCGCGGCCGACCCGGGCACGGCTGGCTGCATCAGCCGACCCAGCTGCCGCAGAGCTCGGCCTACTATCGGCGTCGCGTCGACCGGACCTGGGCGGCGGCGCACGTCATCGATCACACCGTCAACGCGGTGGCCGAAGCACGCGCCTCGTTCCCCAAGCTGCACCGGCTGGCGATCGGTGATCTGTCCGACAAAGACGGCGGGTCGCTCTCGGGCCACCACTCGCACCAGTCCGGGCGCGACATCGACGTGGGCCTGTACTACCGCAAGGTCCCGGCCGGGTATCCGAGCGAGTTCGTGGTCGCGACCAAGGGCAACTTCGACGCGGCCGCGACCTGGGCGTTGCTGGTCAGCTTCGTGCGCACGGCCGGGCGCGACGGCGGCGTGGAGAAGATCTTCTTGGACTACGAGCTGCAGGGCTGGCTCTACGCGGCCGCGCGAAAAGACGGCTGGTCCAAGGCCAAGCTCGTCGACGTGTTTCAGTATCCCGATGGGCCCTACGCCGCGCATGGGATCGTGCGTCACGAGCCCAAGCACGACGACCACATCCACGTGCGCTTCGCCTGCACGCCCGACGACGACGGCTGCAAATAGCCGCTGCGACCATCCGACTCGACACGACCTCCCGAGGCGTGCAACACAGGACCATGCCGGTCAGCTCCTCGCGCCATCGTTCACGATCAATCGCGTGGCTGGCCATCCTGCTTGGCGCTTGCACGAGCGTCACGCCGCCCGCGGGTGAGGGAGTCAAGCCCACGACGACGGTGGCCTCACCCACCGACCAGACCCCGACGGCGGCGGCGACCCCAACTCCCGAAGCCCAGGTCGAGCCGCCCCCAGTCGACGATCCCGGCACCCCCACGGTCGATCCCAGCGAGCGGCTCGACGCGCCCGCGCGCTACGAGCACCTGCTGCTTCGCGCCGCGCTGCCGATCCGCCCCCGCTACGCCGACCTGGTCTATGAAGGCAACAACAAGCACTTTCGTGGGGACGCAGACGCGGCCGGCCTGTTTCGTTCAGGCGACGAGACCGCCGTGGATTGGCGACGGTTTGCCGCGGGGGTCGGCGGATTGGTCGTGCTGCGTGACTCGCTGTTCTCGCAGCAAGATCACCCCGTCGCCCAGCGACCGCGCGCGCTCATGATCTCGCCGAGCTGGGTCACCGTCGCGGTCGCGGAGACGCTCGCCTCGCGCCCGCTGACCGCCCCACGCACCGCGCCGCTCGACGACGACGCCGCGTGGGCGGGCACCAACATTGACGCGTACTTTGGCTCGTTTCCCGTCAGTGAGCGGCTGTTTGGCGACGCGACCCGGCCGCTCGTAGGCGCAGACGCCAGCGCGCGGATCCAGATCGAGAACGCCCGGGTCTCCATGCAGATGTTGGCCGCTGCGGCCCAAGCGATGATCGCCGCGGCCCCACGCGGCGCCGAGGCGGTCGCGCAGGTTGGCGCCGAGTGGATCGCCGCCTCGGATCGCAGCTACTTTGGTGTCGAGCTACGCCGCGACAAGATCATCCCGATCTTCGTGGAGAACCCCAACGAGCACGAGCTGCGCGACGAGGGCAAGGGCCTGGGCGTGTGGGGTCGGGAGCTCGCGCCGGAGGCCCTGGCGATCACCAGGCGCGTCGTCTATGGCCGTCGCCTGCTCGACGGTCCGCTCGCGGTCGAGCGCTACGATCTCCGGTTCGAGACCGAGCACCAGCGAGCGATCGCGCTGCTCGAGGAGCTGGTCCCGCGCGGCTCGAGCGGTCACCAGCTGTGGCTATGGGTCAACGGCGGCACCGACGGCCACGGTAAGGGCGACCCCGCGGTGCCCTATATCGCCGACTTTCAGGCCAAGATCAGCGCCGCCAACGTCGAGGTCTCGCGCGTGGTGTTGCTGAGCAAGCCCAGCGTCAGGCCGTGGGGCGCCGACGGCAAGCAGATCCTCGAGGTTGAGACTGATCGCTACGCGCAGCTTGGGATCCCGCTGAGCGTGCAGCTCAGGACCGAGCAGCTGCGCAGCCTGATCGCCGATTGAGGTGTCTGTGGATCAGTTCGTCGCCGCGCTCACGTCCGCGTGGCGCGTGGCGATGTGGTCCGCGATCGCGTTGTTGCCCCCCGAGATCGAGCTCTCGAACGCCGCGTCGCTGCTCAGGAAGGTGTATCCCGGCTGCTCCCCGTCCGCGCCCACGACGTAGGGCGCGATCAGATCGTGATAGCGCTGCGCCAGCGCAGTGGTGGTCTCCAGATCGAAGGCCCCGGTCTGCAGGTCGAGGAGGTTCTGCCGGTAGGTGGCGCTGTAGACCTCGTCATCGAGCAGCTGTCGGATCATTGGCCACTGTGCGCTGATCTCCTCGAGCAGCACCGAGTCCGAGCCCGCCCCCGGCCCGCCGCCGCCGGGGCCAGGGCCACCGCCGCCTTGGATCAGGAGCGACTCATTGAGGTCCCACGGGATCCACTTGAACAGCCCGTCCGAGGGGTCGGCGTAGAGATAGTAATTGTGGGTCATCCAGCCGTAGCTGTCCCAATTGACGATCGACTGATTGGCCGCCAGCAGCAGCAAGAAGCCCTCGACATCGAAGACCGCCTCGAGCTCGGCGCGCCACTGTTCGCCCGAGCCAGCATTGAGCGCGCTAATCAACGCTTGCACGTCCGTGTAGTCGCCCAGCTCTTCGTTGGACTTCTTGATCATGCTGGCTTCGTCGAAGCTCTGGAGCCTCGCGCCCTCGCCGTCGGGTTTGTACAGGTTGCCGCCGGCATCGGCGAATTGACTGTCGAGCATTTTGTTCGAGGGGTCCTCGATCATCGTGTACAGGCCCCAGTAGGTCGGCCCGTCGCCAACGTCCACGTAAATGCGCACAAACGCCGAGCGCGCGACCGGCACGCCCGCGGCCCGGAAGATGTCGCCCCCGAGCTTATCGCGGATCAGGGAGGCGTCTTTGAAGCCGTTCGAGAAGGTCATCTTCTTGAACCCGTAAAAGCGCTGGTCGAGCAAGTCGGGGTTGGCTTGCTCGTATTCGTCGAACTTGAAGCGCAGCGAGAGCTTGTCGATGCCCTGATTGACCGCGGAGTGGAGCGACGAGTTACCCTTGTAGCGCACGCCGATCTGCCACCAGGTCTTGCCGTCGTACTTCAGGTCTGCGGGGACATAGATCGGGTCGACGTCCCAGTTGTTGCTGGCCGCGGCCTCGACGAGATCGGAGCGCATGTCGGCGTAGTCCGTGGCCGCGATCGTGAGGTCGAGCCGCTGGACCTTGGTATCGTCGAACAGTCGGTCATAGTCGGGCGTCGCGCCCTTGCAGTGACTTTCGCGGCCCCACCCGCTGGGTCGGACCAGCTCCGCGGGGTCGTCGTCACACAGACCAGCGCCGCCGTCAGTCCCGTCGGTCTCGTCGGTCCCGTCGGTCCCGCTCGAGCTGTCCGCGTCGGCGACCCCGGGGTCGTCACCGCAGGCGAAGGTCAAGGTAGAGGTGAGCAAGGCCAAGGACCAGAGCCGCGTGAGTTGCATCGGTAGGCCACACAGCAGGTTCCATGCCAGCGCGTGGAGCACCGATCTCGGGCCGCGCTGGCCGAGCGGGGACGTGGGCCGACTGGGGTCGGCAGCTTTCGCAGCTCAGCTGCAGATCACGCACGCCACCTCCCCCGTTGCCAGGCTATGATGGGGTGTGCATCGTCTTCTCGCCCCGCTCACGCTCGCTCTGTTGCTGCTCGCGCCCGCGCTCGCGCTCGCTGACATCGCGCCCTCGGGTGGATGCAACCGCTGCAGCGTCGAGGACGAAGTCGGGCAAGGCGCGGCTCTGTTCGCGTTGGTCGGGCTCGCGGGCGCGCTCGGGCTGCGCCGCCGCGGCGTCTTGGGAGCCCGAGGAGACTGAGACAGGGTGTTTCTACCCCCAGTCGAACCCGACGCGCCGGGGGGAACGCTTCGCTCTCTCTTTTACCCCCTGTTCGCTTTTTGACATGCCAACCAGCCTATTGATCACGCAGTGCCTGCAGAACGACTTCGTCAAGCCGATCGGGCGGTTTGACCCGATCCCAAACCAGCTGCATGTGGGGCACGCCGAGGCGCTGCGTCTGCTTGGGGAAATCCCGGCCGAGGGTCCGGTCGAGCGCATGATGCAGTGGGCGTATGCGCAGCCGGACGAGCTCGTGCGTGTCGTGCATATCCGGGACTGGCACGATCCCAGTCAGCCCGAGCAGCGCTCGCACTTGGCCCAATTTGGCGAGCACTGTATTCGCGACACGCAGGGCGCTCGGTTTGCGTTCACCGAGCCCGACCGTCACGCCAAGGACATCGCGGTGATCAACTCGGTCACGCTCAACGACTTCGAGGGTACGGGGCTGACCGAGGTGCTCGCGCCCTATGGCCACGGATCGTGTCGGGTGGGGCTGACCGGGGTCTGGACGGAGGCCAAGGTGCTGTTCTTGGCCTACGAGATCCGCACCCGGTTCCCCGAATTCGAGATCGCCGTGTGTTCGGCGCTCACCGCCTCGTCCTCGCGCCAGCACCACTTTCAGGCGCTCGGCCAGCTCGATCGGATCATTGGGGTCCAGGTGATCGACTCGGTCGGTGAGTTCATCGACTGGCTTGGCGGCGACACCACCAACGCGCCGCTGCTGGGGCTTCACGAGAAGTACCCGACGATCGACGCGGGTGAGGCCACGCTCGACCACAGCGACGCGATGTTGCTGCGCTTCTTGTTCCGCGACTGCCGGTCCGTCACGCTGAAGCTGCTTGGCGGCGGGTTCTCGGGCAACCTCGTGGCAGGGACCACCAGCGTCGATCTGCACGGCCACGAGCAGGTCCCCCATGTCGTCAAGATCGGGCTGCAAGCCAAGATGGGGCGCGAGCGAACGAATTTCGAGCAGATCCAGAATGTGCTGGGTAACAACGCGCCGCAGATCAGCGACTTCGCGGATCTCGACGATCGCGGGGCGATCAAGTATCGCTATGCGTCAATGGGTGGGAGCTTCACGACTACGTTTCAGAAGGAGTACCAGAGCGGAATCTCGCTCGAGAAGGTCGAGCAGGTTATTGATACTGTGTACGGTGAGCAGCTCATGCGGCTGTACAAGGCCGCGACCTTGGAGTCGGGGGACCTGCTGGAGCACTACTTTTTCTCGCCGGAGCGGGCGGCCGGGGTCCAGCGCAGCGTTGAGCAGATTGTCGGACACGAGGTGCTGGGTGACACGGTGGAGGTCGCGGAGGGCGTGGAGGTCTCGAACCCGGCGGTGTTTTACTCGCGCACGCTCGCGCAGCTGCCCGCGCGCGCGCAGGACCGGTTTTATCAAGCTCACGTGCACGGGGATCTCAACGGGCAGAACATCGTGCTCGATGGCCATGACAATGTGTGGCTGATCGACTTTTTCCATACCCGGCGGGCACACGTGCTCATGGACCTGGTGAAGATGGAGAACGATCTGCTCTACATCTTTACTCCGGTGCAGACAGAGCATGAGCTGCGCGAGGCGTTTCGGCTGACCGATGCGCTGATGGAGGTGCAGGATCTGTGGGCCGAGCTGCCCGAGCAGTGTCCGTCGCAGCTGCCGCAGATGGTGCGAGCGTGGGCGACGTTGCGGATGCTGCGGTCATACTACCGACGGCTCGTGCACTCCGACCGCGCGCCGCTGCAGCTGTTTGTGGCGATGCTGCGCTACGCTGGGCACACGTTGTCGTTTGACGAGCCGACGCCACTGCAGCTGAAGTGGGCGCTGTATACGGCGGCGCGGTGTGTGGACCAGGTTCGGGCGACGCTGACGGCTTCGACGCGGCTACGGGTTGATTTCTTGGATGCTAGTGGGGTTGGGGGTGGCCGCGTGGGACTGACGGTGCTGCCGGGGCGCCGTGATTGGCGGCGGGACCTTCGTGAGGATCTGGGATCGTTGCGGGAGGCTGGTGTCGACGCTGTCGTTTGCCTGGTGCCGCAGGCGGAGCTCGAGGGCTATGGGGTGGCGGGCTTGATCGAGGCGTATCGGGGTGAGGGGTTTGATGTGCTGCATTTGCCGCTGATGGATCAGAAGGGGGCGAGCGCGGGGGAGCTG
>NZ_PVNL01000012.1 GCF_002994635.1 Enhygromyxa salina
ACACCACGTTGGCGCTGCGCAGCCTCGCGGCGGACTGGGCCTCTCGCAAGAACCGCTCGCGCTCCTTGGCTTCGTTGACGTTGAGCGTGCGGCCATCGAGGACGGCGCCGTTCATCTCTTCCATCGCCTTCGTGGCGTCTGCATCGCTGCCAAACGTCACGAAGCCGAAGCCTCGGCTGCGACCGGTGTCTCGGTCATTGATGACTTTGGCGTCCTCGACCGGCCCAAACTGCTCAAATGCAGCTCGTAGCGCGGCGTCATCGGTGTCCCAGCTGAGGCTGCCCACAAAAAGCTTCTTCGACATGTGTTTCTCTCGCGACGCCAGTCGGAACGGATCACTTCGCGCAACCGGACGTGACTGGCGGAGCGCACGGAAGCGGGTGTGAGTTCTTGGCACCCTCGCGCTGGCGTGTCAACGACGAAAACCGGCGTGGGCGCGAACGAGCGGGCGATCTGCCGGCCCGATCGCCGGATGTCGAAAACCCCTGGAGTGAGGTTGGGCGTGCCCTGACGATGCGATGGCGCGAGTCGCACTGGTGCTGGGCCCGCGCCAGGCCACCTGGGACCGTCGCATGACTCACATGATTGTGTGACGGGACAGGACCTTCGGGTCAGTCCGGACCCGTCACTCCGAGCCCCCCTCGGTGTCGTTGGCTCGGCTCAGGTAGGCGCTCATGGCCGGGATCGCCACGGCCGCGACGACACCCAGCTCCACCATCCCGATCGCCGCGTGGTGACCCGGCGCGTCACCGACCCGGGCCCGGTAGCTCGACGCCCGCGGCGAGCCGACGAAGCGCGAGAGCAGGCTGCGGTAGCCGGCCTCGGCGTCGGATCCCGCGAGCACCTGCTCGAGCACCTCGCTCGCGGCCGCGACCTCGGCTGGGTCGACGCCCGCGCCAGCGGCCGCGAACGGGACGACGGACAGGTGCGCGAGCCAGCTCGATCGCTGACCCGTCGCCGGTCCGCGACTGATCCACAGATCGACCGTCGACCACGGCGCGAGCGCTTGGAACAACGCGGTGATCGCCGCGGACGAGGGCCGGCTGGCGTCCGGGAGGCCAGCGAGCAAGGCCTGCAGCTCGGCCTGACTCGGGGGCGCCTGCCAGTGATCCAGGACCACGTGCATGACCAGGGCGGCCTCGCCAGCGAGCAGGGCGTGGGCCAGCGTGGGCGGCAGCCCGGCCAGCGCCGCGGCGGACGGACCGGTGCCGTCGAGTCGGGCGAGCGCGGCCGGGATCGCCTGGACCTCACCGACCGCGACGCTCAGGTGGTCGCCGTGGGCCCACACCCGCGCGCGAGGATCCACACCGAGGGTCTGCGCCCACGCCTGCGCCGGGTCGCCGCTCACGTTCACGCCGATCGAGGGGACCCGCTCGCCGTCGAGATCGATCGACGCGCGGTCGAGCTCGAGGCGCAGACCCGGGAGCTCGTCGAGCTCGAGCGCGGTCGTGGGCAGCATCTGCGCGAGCGCCGAGACCCCGGTCGTGGCCGCGCTCGCGCTGCGAATGCCCGCCTGCGCGACCATGCCGTTGGGATCATCGACCGCGCCGAGCCACAGCTCGCCAGTGAGATCGCCTGTGAGCAGGTCGGGCCCGACCGGGCCGAGCGGACCGCCGTCCTCCGCGAGCACAGCCGGGTCGACGCGGGCCCACATGAACGAGGTGCCCGGCACCAACGCCCGCAGCGCGGGAGCCGGCCCGGTGTGCAGAAGCTGCGCCTGCGTGCCATCGCCCGCCTGACCACCGCCGCCGCCGCTGTCCGGCAACGGGACCGTCAGCTCCCACAGCCCGGGGTCGGTCCGCAGCGTCGCGTCGATCGGGGACTGGCCCGAGACCAGCGACAGCGCCACGTTGACGGACTCGAGCGTGGCAGCGCCCATGCGATCGCCGAGCCGATCCGCGAGCGCCTGCCCCTGCTTGGCCGGCACGTAGCGGCCGAGCGGCTCGGGCCCGCCCAGGCTGCACGCGACCCAGCCCGGGCGCTCGCTGACCGTCGCGCAGCTGCGTGCGAAGTCGAAGCTGGGGTCGGCGAGGCTGGCGAGCGCGGCGAGGCGATCGAGGTCCGCGGCCGCGAACGCGACCACCGGCTGATCTCGACCGATGCTCACGACCAGGCCCTGGTCGAGCGCCACACCCGATCCCTCGAGCCCGGCGAGGACCAGCGCGAGCAGCTCGCGGGCGCGCTCGAGCTGTTCGAGGCGGGCCTGACCGGTGCCACCACCGAGCTGCGCCAGGGCCGGGATCGCCCGGGCCAGCGGCCCCGCCATGACCTGCTCGACGCGCCGGGCCTGGGCGATCAGCGGTCGCAGATCACGGATCACCAGGTAGCCATCGGCGTCGGCCCCGACCAGGTCGAGCTGCTCGACGAGCGTGCGCGCGTAGCCAGCCGCCTCGACCGGGGCGATGTCGGCCTCGGTTCCGGCCGCGACCTCCTCGCGGACGCTCGGGCTGGCCTGCTGTGACCGAGGCTTCTCGTCGCGCTGGCGCTGGCAGCTTGGCGACGCCAGCAGCAGCGCGCTCGCAGCGAGAGTCAGAGCCAGGCTGGACGCACGGCGCACGGCGTCACGATAGCCCACGTTCGTTCGCCTGCGATCTCAGCCACCGCCACGGCGGCCCTCACGCCGCCCTACCCGTCCGTCGTTCGTGTACGCTGCCCCCGAACGCTGGGGGTGGCGCTCGTGCGAGCGAGCTGCCTGAGACAGTCCCCTAGAACCTGATCCGGTTCGTACCGGCGGAGGAAAGCGTATGCCAGACACCCCAAATACACCCAACACCAGCTCCCGCCTTCAGATCGCCAGCGAGGACGTCACCCCGCTGCGAACGATCCCCCCGCTCGACCAGAGCTTCCCGAACTCCGCGAAGGTCACGGTCAGCGAGCTCGAGGTCCCGATGCGACGGATCGATCTCGACGGCGGCAACGATCCAATCACGGTCTACGACACGACCGGGCCCCAGGGTCACGACCCGCGCCAGGGCCTGCCCAAGCGCCGCGCGGCGTGGATCGAAGCGCGCCGCGAGCAGGCCGAGCAGGCCGGCAACTGGTCGCAGATGCACTTCGCCCGCAAGGGCATCATCACCGAAGAGATGCGGTTTTGCGCGATCCGGGAGAACGTCGAGCCCGAGTTCGTCCGCAGCGAGATCGCCCGGGGCCGCGCGATCATCCCGGCCAACATCAAGCACACCGAGCTCGAGCCGATGATCATCGGCCGCAAGTTCCTGGTCAAGATCAACGCCAACATCGGCAACTCGGCGGTCTCGTCCTCGATCGAAGAGGAGGTCGAGAAGCTGCAGTGGTCGACCCGCTGGGGCGCCGACACGGTCATGGATCTGTCGACCGGCAAGCAGATCCACGAGACCCGCGAGTGGATCGTCCGCAACGCCCCGGTGCCGATCGGGACGGTGCCGATCTATCAGGCGCTCGAGAAGGTCAAGGGCAAGGCCGAGGATCTGAACATCGACGTGTTCATGCAGACCCTCGAGGAGCAGGCCGAGCAGGGCGTCGACTACTTCACGATCCACGCCGGGGTGCTGCTGCGCTACGTGCCGATGACCGCCAAGCGGGTGACCGGCATCGTCTCGCGCGGCGGCTCGATCATGGCCAAGTGGTGCCTGGCCCACCACAAGGAGAACTTTCTCTACACCCACTTCGAGCGGATCTGCGAGCTGATGAAGCGCTACGACGTCAGCTTCTCGCTGGGTGACGGGCTGCGTCCGGGGTCGATCGCCGACGCCAACGACGAGGCCCAGTTCGCCGAGCTCCACACGCTCGGCGAGCTGACCAAGATCGCCTGGAAGCACGACGTGCAGGTCATGATCGAGGGGCCCGGCCACGTGCCGATCGACAAGATCGAAGCGAACATGACCGAGCAGCTGCACCACTGCCACGAGGCGCCGTTCTACACGCTGGGGCCGCTGACGACCGACATCGCGCCGGGCTACGACCACATCACCTCGGCGATCGGCGCGGCGATCATCGGCACCCACGGCTGCGCGATGCTGTGCTACGTGACGCCCAAGGAGCACCTCGGGCTGCCCGACCGCGAGGACGTCAAGGCCGGCGTGATCGCCTACAAGATCGCCGCGCACGCGGCTGATCTGGCCAAGGGCCACCCCGGCGCGCAGACCCGCGACGACGCCCTGAGCAAGGCCCGCTTCGAGTTCCGCTGGAGCGATCAGTTCAACCTGTCGCTCGACCCCGAGACCGCCAAGGACTTCCACGACCAGACCCTGCCCGCCGAGCCGGCCAAGACCGCGCACTTTTGTTCGATGTGCGGGCCGCACTTTTGCTCGATGAAGCTGACCCAGGACGTCCGTGACATGGACGCGTCTGGCGAGCTCGATCAGATCGTGCAGGGCATGGAAGACAAGGCCGCGGAGTTCCGTGAGGGCGGCAGCGAGCTGTACCGCGAGCCGGGCGCGGCCGAGTAGCTCAGCGGCCGCCAGCGGCGAGCGCCAGCATCATGTTGCGAAGCAGGCGAATGTCGGCCTGCAGCCCTTCGAAGCGGTCCTCGGGCGGGTCCTCGCCCGGGTCCGCCTCGCCCGTCTCGGCCTCGCCGGCCTCGCCTGTTTCGTCGGCTGGGTCGGCTTCGTCAGCTGCGTCGCTCGGGGGCGGCAGCTCGAGGCCCTCGAGCTGCTCGGGCGTCGGCGCCCCGATCGTCATGACCAACCCCGGATAGCGCAGGTACGGCGCGAGCGAGGGCATCGACAGCTGGTCGTCGAGCACGAGCTCGCGCCCGTCGGCGGCGACCACCCGGCTCGCGCGCTCGACGATCGACGCGTCGTAGTGGCCCGAGAGCGCGACCGCAGGCAGCGGCTCGATCGTCGGGCGATCGAGGGCCAGCAGCGCGGTGGTCTGGGCCCCAAAGTTGGCTGACCACGCGGCGTGCACGGACTGCCCCGCGGCCAGGCCAGCGTCCACGCTCAGCACCAACACCATCGAGTAGGGCGGCGGCGTGCTGCGGCGGCTCCACTCGGCCAGCTGAAAGAACGCGCCGAGGGTCGCGAGCAAGCGCAGGTTATGGAGCTCGCGCAGCTCCGGCTCCGGGGTGTCCCAGTGGCAGGTCAAGACCACGGCCTCGTCGGGTCGATCGCGGCCCGTCACCCGCCCGAGCACGTTGTTGGCCTCGAGCTCGTAGCTGCGCATCGCGAGGTCGAGATCGAGGACCCAGGTGGTGTCGTCGTCGCCGAGCGCGGCCAGGATCGGCTTTCGAGCGGCCGCGGCGAGCACCCCCTCGATCAGCATGGGCTGCTCGGCCCCCCCGGCGCGCCGGACCTGTCGCTGCCAGCTGGCGCGCAGGCGCTCGATCTGCTCGCCCTCGTCAGTGGTCAGCAGCAGGCAGCCGAGCGCGCCAGCGTCTCGCACCGCGGACATGATCGCGTCGATCTGGGCGGGCGCGTCGATGCTGGCGAGATCGAGCTCCTTGGGGGCCCGCACCACCGCGACGTGGCCGGTGAGCCGCTCGGCGGGCAGCGGGGACTTGTAGTCGATGACCGGCCCAAGCACGAGCAGGCCCACATAGGGCTTGGCGGCCCCGCGCTGGCGGAACGCGCCGAGGGCGGTGAGATCGATCGCGCGGCTCGGCGATTGCTCGGGGGGATCGCTCGAAGTCGGCGGGGCGCCTGCGGAGTCGGGCCCGGGCGGCGCTGCTTCGCTCGAGTTGCTCGGCTCGCTCGAGTTGCTCGGCTCGCTCGGCGGGTCCTGATCAGCCACGACGGTCTGATCCTGCGCTGGCGGATCCTGACTGGGCGGATCAGCGTCGCCACCCTCGCTGGCGGGCGCGGCCGCGTCGACCTCGTCCGCAGGCTGATCCTGCGGCGGCACCACCGGGCCCTCGGACGCCGGCCGCAGCGCGACCAAGCTCGCGCCGCGGGTCGGCTCGACGAGGTCCAACATCACGGGCTGCACCCAGCCGCCACGCTTGCCGGCCGGCCCCAGCCCAAAGCTGCGCATCAGCTCGACGAGGTGCTTGACCGGGGCCGGATCCTCGCTGAGCCGGACACGCAGATCGCCGGTCGTCAGCCGTGGCACCTCGACCTCGAGCAGCTGCTCGGTCAGCGCGCGCAGGGTGGTCTCGGCGTCGGCGAGCTTGTCGGGGATCTGCGGGGGCAGCTCGGGAAACGCGAGCGGCAGCGGATCGTCCTCGCTGCGGATGTCGAGGATCGGATCGATCTTGCACCCGCCCACGCCCAAGCACGCGAGGCCCCACAGCCCGCGACAGAACTCGCGCCGACTCGACCCGCTCACGCCCGCAGCTCCTGTCCCGCCGCCCCGCCAGACAGCTCGCCCGACCCCTCGCCCGATCCCTCGCCAGGTCGGTCGCCAGTCGGTTCGCCAGCTTCAGTCACGCTCCGGGTCAGCTCGAACAGCAACACCCGCAAGTGCCGCTGGACATCGACCGCGGTGGTCGCCGCCCAGGTGTCCATGCGGACCTCGACGAGCCCGGTCTGGGGATCGTGGGTCAGGCGCAGGTCGCTGTTGGCCCGCCGGTACACGCTCATCCACAGGGCCCGGCGCAGCCGCTCGAGCCCGAGCTCGTCGAAGCCGGGGCCCGCGATCACCTGGGCCTCGATCGGCATCGCCGCGCGACGGCTGCCAACCGTGACCGCGACGCGGTCGAACTCGGCGGCCGGGACGTGGGTGATGCCGCCATCGATCGTGCGGAGCCCGACGCGGAGCAGCCCGATCTCGCGGATCGTGCCCTCGAGCTCGCCGAGCGTGACCAGGTCACCCTCACGGACCCGCGAGCGGGTCGCGAGCGAGAGCCCGCTGGCCAGGTTGCGGACCTGGGTGGGCGTGGCCAGGCCCGCCAGCACGATCATGATCAGCACGGCGACGACCCCCAGCGTGGGCGCGCGCGAGAACACCGGGCGCAAGACCCCGGCCACGCCAACGAGCAGGCCCAGCACCCGCAGCCCGCTGGCCAGCAACCCCAAGCGACGGCGCGGATCCCTGCCGAGCCGCCAGACCATGCGAACGATCGCCGGCCCCGCCCAGGCCAGCGCCCACGCCACGCCCAGCACGAACGCCAGCCAGATCCCCAGCCCCAGCGGCGAGATGTGCAGCAGCGCGTCGAACTCGGCCAGTAGCCGAGCGCCGAGACTGAGCGGGGCTTGCAGCGCGAGTGACTTGTCCATTTATCCGGCCTCCTGATGCGCCACCGCGAGCTCCGCTAGCTCTGGGGCCAACACGTCGCGCACATGCCCAGGACAGCACAAGCGATCGTGCTCGTCGACGACGAGCAGCTCCGAGATCAGCAAGAAGTGGATCCAGCGCTCGAGCTCGGGGGCCTCGCGGCGCAGCACGAACGCCAGCGACGGGCGATCGAGCGGACCAAAGCGAAGCACGGTCGCGAGCAGCGCCAGCGAGGTGCTGGGGAGCTGCCGGACAAACGGCAGCTGCCGGCCCCCCGCGATCGGTCGCAGCACGAAGGTCTGATCCGCGACGGTGCCCGCGCGACACCACTCGGTCAGAGCCGCGCGCAGGTTGGCGCCGGCCTTGCGCGCGAGCCCAGCGAAGTAGCGTCGCTGCTGTCCCACGCCCTCGCGCCCGCGGACCCGCGCGATCACTCGCCGCGCTGGCGACAGCGGGAACGACAATTCCAGGTGGCTGATCCGGTGGCGCGCGAGGATCACCGACGCGAGCACCTCGGGGTCGAGCGCGTCGAGTTCGACGATCTCCGCGAACCCGACCCGCATCGGCCACTGCCGGCCCAGCAGCTGCTGCAGCTCCAGTGAGGCCGCGACGATCCAAAAGCACGAGGCCGAGGTCTGGGCGATCAGCTGGGTGAGCAGCTCGAGCTCATCGACCGCGCGCCCGCCGACCGGCAGCCGCCGCTCGAGATCATCGATGACGATCACCCGCGGTCGATCCAGGAGCCGGCGCATGACCCCGGCGTGCGTGGCCACGCAGTGCAGCTCGCTCGCGATCGCGGCGACGAAGCCCGCGCGGGTCTCGGGGATCCACATCATGTCGCGGGTCGCGAGCTTGAGGGTCGCGACGTTGAGCAGCGAGGTCTTGCCGCTGCCGGGCCCGCCGACGATCAGCACCCCGTTGGCCGCGCGGCGCTGCTGCCAGGTGCGCTCGGCCTTGCTGACGACCCGCAGGATCTCGCGGTTGGCGACGAAGAAGCGCGGGTCTCGGATCGGTTGATCCGCGAACAGCACCGCGTAGTCCGAGCTCACGCGCAGGGCGTTGTCGGCCTCGATCAGCTTGGCGATCGCCGCCGCCGAGGGCAGGCTCAAGCCCGAGCGCAGCCTGTAGTCGCGGGTCAGCGACGCGGTCACGGACGACATCCGCGCGCGCAGCTGGGTCCAGCGCTCCCCGACCCGCGCGGCGACCCGGTCGCGCAGCTGACTGAACTTGCGAAACGCCTGACGCCGCGCGATGTCGGTCCGCCGCGAGACCCAGCCCGTGCCATCGCCGGTTCCCGTCGCGTCGGCCAGGGCCGCGGACAAGCGATCGCCGAGCCCGTCGAACTCGGACTCGACCGCCTGCGCCGACTCGACCAGCGCGGCGACGGCCTGCGCGTGGAGCTGATCGCAGCTGACCTGGGCGCGCTCGAGACCCGCGCGCAGGTTGTCGATCGTCGCGTCCTGGCTCTCGCGGCTGCGGTAGACCTCGGTCAGCAGCTCGACGTCACCGACGATCGCCACGGCCGCCTGGTGGGCGTCGGCGATCAGCTTGGCCCCGGTCTCGAGCTCGCGCTCGATCGCGGGCAGCACTCGCCCGGCGATCTCACCGTCGATCAGCTCGCGGACGTCGATCTCGCTGGGCTGGACCTGCGCGGGGCTGGGCGCGCGCGCGACGATCTCGGGCCCGACCAGCGGCTTGGCGCCGGTGTCGCGGGCCGCGGCCTCGCGCAGGGCCTGATGGATCACCTTGCTGTCGCTCGACCGGCGCAGCCGCTGCTCGACCACCCGCAGGCGCTTGGCGCCCGGCTTGGGCAGCAGCGCGCGGGCCCGGGTCGAGAGCCCGTCGAGATCCTCGGCCTCGAGCGACTCCTTGCCGTCGAGCAGCTCACGCAGCGCCCGCAACCGCCGGCCAAACGCGCCGAGCTCCTCGTCGACCGCCTCGCTGGCCTTGGTCAGATCCGCGACGCCCGCGAGACCGTGCGAGATCCGATCGTCGAGCCGCCGGATCCGGGCGCCGACCTCGACGGTCTGCCAGCACGAGTCGATCACCTGCGGCCACAGCTCGGCCTCGGCGAGCAGCGTGCCGAGCTCGCGCTCGATCCCCGTGGCCGCCTCGGAGAAGTCCAGCTCGTTGACCGACATCACCGGCGAGTCGATCCGCGCGAGCAGCAGGTGCATGCGCCGGGTCCCCGACTCGAGCATGCTCTGGACGTTGGCCCGGGCCTCGGTCTCGAACCTGTCGAGGATCTCGTCGAGGGTCTCGCGGACCTCGGCCGGGCCGAGCGAGCCCTCGAGCGAGCGACGCAGCGCGTCGGCGAGCCGGGCCTCGGCCCGACAGCTGGCCCGAAACAGCTCGAGCATCCCGGTCGCGAGGCGTGGCTCGAACGCCTCGCGGGCGATCAGGCGCATCGGCAGCGAGCGCCGCTTGGCCCGGCGACTGCCGAGCTTGGCCCGGACCCGACGCAGGCCGCGACGCAGCCGCTGCATCGGCGTGTCGCGCGGATCGGGCTGCAACCACCGTGGCTCGAGCGGGACATGAACGCTCACGTCCAGGCGCTGCGGGTGGTTGGCGGCTTGCTCGAACAGCGCCGCGAGCTCGTTGGCCAGCATCGTCGCGTCGCTGCGCGGAGGGCTCTCGGCCAGCGCGGCGATCTGGGCGACCGAGTCCGCCTCGAGGTGCGCGAGTGCCCGCCGCCGCAGCGCGACCCAGGGCCCGATCACCGCCCCGACCCCGCGCTCGAGCTCGCTGGCGACCAGCTCGCGCAGCTGCGTGAGCCGCCCACGCAGGTCGTCGCTCAGGGGATCGAGCGCGACGAGTGGCCCGGCGCGGGGCCGACTGCGCGAGCCGGTTGGCGACTCGCCCTCGACCTCACCCGGGTCCGACTCAGCGGAGGGCGATGACCCGGCCTCGCCCGAGTCCGGCAGCTCGCCCGCCCGCTGAAGCCCGACCCGCAGCAGCACCGGCCCGGCCAGCAAGTTGATCGCCACGACGGCCATGCCGAGCGCGAAGATCGGCCCCTGGAGACCCTGCGGCTCGAGCTTGCCGGCCGCGAGATCCACGAGCCCGAGCGTGACCCCGGCCAGCGGCAGGTACGAGTACCAGGCGTTGGTCGCGACCGCCGGCCCCTCGTTGCCGATCTTGTTGCCGATCCGCGCCGACAGCCAAAACCCGCCAGCCCGGACCAGGACCAACACCGCCGCCAGCGGCAGGACCCGCCACGTCGCGTTGACGTCGATGTCGGCGCCCGCGGTGGTGAAGAACACCACGAACACCGGGAGCGAGACCATCTCGAGCGGCTTGTGCAGGTCGTGGCCGTACTCCGAGAAGTTGCGGACCGTGAACCCGGCGACGATGAAGATCAGCAGCAGCTCGAGGTGAAACGCGTGGGCCATCTCGGCCCCGACCAGCACGATCGCGGCCACGAACAGCAGCATCTCGGCCTTGACCCAGCGCATGTACGCGATCAGCCCGGCGCCGATCAGCGCGCCCGCCAGGACCGAGCGCCCGAGCTCCGCGCCCACGTGGATCAGCACGTCCACGCCCACGCTCCCGCCGCCCATTAGCGCCTGGGCGATCGCCACGCAGATCGCCAGGACCACGACCACGACCAGGTCCTTGAGCACCGCGGCGCCCAGGACCAGCTCCGACAGCCGGCCCTTGGCGCCCGACTCCGCGACCACCGCCAGCGAGATCGAGGGCGAGGTGCCCAGCGACAGGGCCGCGAACACCAGCCCGACCGCGATCGCGGCCGTGCTGCCGTCGAGCCCCAGCACGCCGAAGCCGAGCTCGACCGCCACCAACGCGGCCCCGACCAGGGGCGCGGTGATCATCAGCTTGGCGCCGACCGTCGCGACCAGGGTCCGCGCGAGCTTGAGCAGCGCCTTGGCCTCGAGCTCCAGGCCGGCCGTCAGGGCGATCAGCCCGACCGCCAGGGTCTTGAACATGCCCATCTGCTCGACGACCTCGAACGACAGCACCTTGCCGACGTAGGGGCCGAGCACGATGCCGGACAGGATGTACCCGGTGATCTTGGGGATCCCGGCCTTGGCGAACAGCTCGGCGACCGCGAACGCGGCCAGGACCACGAAGCCGATCGCCGCCAGGGTCAGGGGATCCGCGCCGCCCGATCCCTCGGTGCCGAGCAGGCGAAGCCCGACCATCATGAGCAGCAGCGCCGCGATCACGAACAACCGCTTCATCGTCGCCACAGCTCCCGCGAGAACACGCTGAGCAGCACGAACAGCTCGAGCCTGCCCGCGATCATGCAAAAGCACAGCGCGAGCTTGCCGACCGCGGGCACGACCGCGAAGTTCTGGACCGGTCCGACCGCGTCGAGGCCCGGCCCGACCGAGGACAGGCACGCGACCGTCGCGCTCATCGCCGTCATCAGCTCGAGATCCAGCGCGACCAGCAACAGCGAAGTGGCGACGAAGATCAGCATGTACGTGACCACGAACACCAGCACGCCCGAGATCACCGCGGGCGGGATCGCGGTCCGTCCGAGCTTGACCGTGGCGACCACGTTGGGCGCGGCCAGCGAGCGCAGCTCTCGGGTCGCAACCTTGAACAGCAACAGCACCCGGACGACCTTGATGCCGCCGGCCGTCGACCCCGCGCAGCCGCCCACGAACATGCACAGGAACAGGAGATAGCGGGCGACGTTCGGGTAGGCGTCGAAGTCCTCGGTCATGAACCCGGTCGTGGTCGTGACCGCCAGGGTCTGAAAGCCGGCGAACCGCAGCGACTCGAGGATCGAGGTGTGCATCGGCAGGATGCACCACGCGACCACCAGGGTCACGACCAGGTTCAGGCCCAGGTAGAACCGGGCCTCGGGATCTTGAAACAGGGTCTTCCAGCGCCCGCGCGCGCACGCGTAGAACAACCCGAAGTTGAGCCCGGCGATCAGCATGAAGACCCCCGTGATCAGATCGATCCCGTAGTTGTGGTAGGCGCCGATACTCGCGGCCCGATTCGAGTAGCCGCCGGTTCCCAGGGTCGACATCGCGTGGCAGATCGCGTCGAAGATCGGCATGCCCGCGACGATCAGCAGGACCGCGCACAGGACCGTGAGCCCGCCGTAGATCCACCACAGCGCGACCGCGGTCTGCTTGATCCGCGGGCGCAGCCCCTCGCTGGTCGGGCCCGGGACCTCGTTGCGAAACAGCTGCTTGGCGCCGACCCCAAGCTGCGGGAACACGGCGACGAACAGGACCACGATGCCCATGCCGCCGATCCAGTGCATCTCGCAGCGCCACAGGTTGGTCGCGCGCGAGAGCCCCTCGATGTCGGCCATGACCGTCGCGCCGGTCGTGGTGAAGCCCGAGACCGCCTCGAACAGCGCCGCCGCCGGATCCAGCAGCGCGCCCTCGATCATGAAGGGCAGCCCGCCAAACACCCCCATGACCGTCCAGATCAGCACGACCACGCCGATCGCGTCCTTGCGATGGATCTCTTCGTTCTGCGCGCGGCCGATCCGGCGCAGCGCCAGGGCGATCAGCACGCAGCCGGCGGCCGAGACCAGGTACGCGATCGCGCTGCGCCACTGCTGATCGACGATCGCCAGGGTCAGCGGCGCGAGCATGGTCGCGCTGACGATCCCCAGCAGCGGCGCCGCGAGCTTGGCGACCGCGCGCGGCGTCACGGCTTGTCCCCCGAGCTCGGCTGGGGGGGCTTGCGGCGCAGGGCCTTCTCGAGCATGGGGATCCGCCCGCCGGGCAGCGCCACGACCAGCACATCGTCGACCTCGAGGGTCGCGCGCGGCTTGGGCTCACGGCTGCTGCGGCCGGCGATGATCAGCGGGACCGCCCCGGGCGGCAGCGGCAGATCCGAGACCCGCACGCCCGCCCGACCCGGACGCAGCTCGACGAGATCGACCGCGAGCTCGGTCAGCGCGCTGCGCCCGACGATGATCCCGCGCGGCAGCATGCTGTGGATCACGTTGGCGATCGTCTCGTGCGGGCTGACGGTCCCGGTCACGCCCAGGTGCGAGTACACGCCCGCGTAGCCGGGCCGATGGACCAGCGCGAACACATGGTCGACGCCGAGCTCGCGGGCCAGCAGCGAGGTCATGAGGTTGGCCTCGTCCGAGCCGGTCACGGCCAGCAGCGCGTCGGCCCGGCCGATCTGCTCGTCGCGCAAGAACGAGATGTTGGTCCCGTCGCCGTGCAGGATCTGCACGCCGTGGAGCCGCTCGGCCAGCGCCCAGCAGCGCGAGCGATCGTTCTCGATCAGGCGATCGAGCAGCTCGCGGGGACCGAGCAGGCCCGCGAGCTGCACGCCGACGTCACCGCCACCGACGATCGTCGTGCGCGTGCTGCCGGCCGCGGGCGTCAGCTCGTGCAAGAGCTCGAGCAGCTTCAGCGGGCCACAGGCGATCAGCGCGACGTCCCCCAGCTCGGCGTGCTCGACCTCGGCGCAGGCCCGCAGCTGCCCAGCGCGGACCACCGCCCGGACCTGCGCTGGCCAGGTGATCGCCCGCGCGCGGCTGCGGGCCAGCAGCGGCGAGTCTTCGCCGATCACGTGGCTGGCGACCTGGACCAACCCGGCCGCGCACGGGACCACCTGCCGCGCGCGCACGCCCGCCAGCTTGCGCAGCAGCTCGACGCCGACCAGCCGGCTCGCGCACACCGACGCCTCGATCCCCAGCACCCCGAGCTCGAACCCCCGCGTGGTCTCGTAGAAGCTGGGATCGTCGACCCGCGCGACCGCCCGCGCAGCCCCGAGCGAGCGGGCCAGGGCCGCGCTGACGAGGTTGACCGAGTCGTCGGGGGTGACCGCGATGAACATGTCCGCGCGCTCGACCTCGGCCTTGCGCAGGACCGAGCGATGCGTGCCGTTCCCGACCAGGGTCAGGGCGTCGAGACCCTCCTCGGCGATCGCCAGCTCGGCCGAGTCGGCGTCGATCAGGATCAGCTCCGCCTCGTCTTGCAGCGAGCGCGCGAGGTGGCGGCCGACCTCTCCGGCTCCGATGATCACGATTCTCAATGCGCTGGCTCCTCGTGAGGTTCGGCGGAAGGTTCGGCGGAAGGTTCGGCGGAAGGGTCGGCGGAAGCGTCGGCGGAAGCGTCGGCGGAAGCGTCGGCGGCTGGCGGCGGGGGATCCGAGTGGTCGGCGCTGAGCTCGGGCGGCTCGTCGGCCATGCGCTCGAGCTTGGCCCGCGGACGGATCGCGCCCGCGTTGGCCAGCACCCGGCGCAAGGTCCGAACCGAGAAGAAGTCCGTGATCAGCATCGGGACCAGCACCGCGCTGAGCACCAACTGCCCGGACGCCGGGTGCCCCTGCGCGTAGCTGAGCGCGACCGCGGCGGCCAGCGAGCCCTGGCCGATCAGGCCTCCGCCCACCCGCCGGAATTCGACCCCGTGCACGAAGGTCGAGACCGCCCAGCGGGTCGCCAGCAGCCGCGCCCCCACCCGCGTCAGCAGGTAGGCCGCCGGGATCAGCCACAGCCAGCCAACCACTGGCTGCCAGGCGATCCCCGCGAACACCATCAGCAAGATCGACACCGGCCGCCGGAGCTGGTCGAGGTTGTTGCGCAGCCGGTCACCGTGGGCCGAGGTCGCCGCGACGATCAAGCCCGCGACCAAATTCACGAACAGCGGGGAGATCCCCAGCGCCGCGCCGATCCCCGCCGCGAAGATCACCACCCCGATCGTGATCAGGTACAGGCGCAGATCGTCCTCGGCGCCGCCGATGAAGATCGTGAACAGCAGCCCGGTCAACGCCCCCGCCGCGCCGATCAGCATCGACCACTCGACCAGGCTCAGGCCGTAGTTGTCGGCCGCGTCGACGGCACGGTCACCCGCGAGCGCGATCCCGAACAGCATGATCGCGATGACCTGACCCGCGCTGGCGATATCGCGCAGCAGCACCACGGGCGGACCCTCCGCCTGCCAGCGCTCGGCCGTCGACGAGATCGCCGTCGTCGAGGCGATCGCCGCCGCCGCCCCCAGCGTCAGCGCCAGCCACAGCGCGTCGTCGGCCGCCCACAGCTGGTACAGCCGGGTGCCGTCGGTCCACACCGGGATCTCGAACATCGGGACCGGATCCTCCAGGTACGCGGGCTCGAGCCACTGCAGCATACCGAGCACCGTGAGCCCGACGATCAGCGCCACGACCACCGACGCGAGCGACCCGGCCAAGAAGTGCTCGAACCTGCGCAGCGCCTCGCGGGCGTGGAGGCCGACCATGAACCCGAGCAGGCCGAGCAGCAGCGAGATCAGCAGATCCAGGGACACCAGCGTGTCCTCGTTGATCAGGCTCCACGGCATCAAGGGCCCGATCAACACGCCCACGACCGCGTACTCGATGCCCGACACCAACGCCACGCGCTCGGCGTAGCGATGGAGGAGGCGGCTGATCAAGAACGCAAAGACGATCAGCGCGACGAGAATGAGGGTGGTGTTGTCTTCCACAGGCGCCGCGGTGTTTTACCCGCGCCGACCCGACCAGGTCACGGGCAAATGCAAAACTGTCGTGACTCCGCCAATTTCGAGATCCCGATCACCGAAAAAAGCCACCAAACGCCGGCGGATCGCGCAAAAAGCGCAGGCTCAAGACTGCCGCTGACAGGCCAATAGATGCCACTCGACATTCGCGCATGGTGTATGGTCGACCGCTGAGGGGACATCCATGAGCAAGCGTCATTTTACAACCTTTTTGAGCGTCGGACTGTGCAGCGCGCTGATATTCGCGGCCTGCACCAAGGACGAGCAGACCAACACCACCGCGGCCAACACCGGGCCTAGCAGCTCTGGCGACGGCGACGGCGACGGCGGCAGCGAGACCGGCGACAGCGGCAAAGACTCGGGCGACGGCGACGGCGATCCGGGCAGCACCACCAACCCCGGATTCGTGCCGACCGAGGGTGACATCCCGGGCGCCAACACCTGCGACCCGTGGGCCCAAGACTGCCCCGAGGGCGAGAAGTGTGCCGCATACAACGCAGGCAGCGACACCTGGAACGCCAACAAGTGCGTCCCGCTCCAGGGCTCCGCGCAGACCGGCGACGCCTGCGTCTACGACGGCGCGACCCCGGGCACCGACGACTGCGACGTCGGCTACATGTGTTACTACACCAACGAAGAGGCCGTCGGCATCTGCGTGCCGCTGTGCACGGGCAGCGCCGACGATCCGCTGTGCGAGGAGCAGTTCAACTGCTCGATCTCCAACGACGGGTCACTGCTGCTGTGCCTGTACTCGTGTGACCCGCTGCTGCAAGACTGCTCGCAAGAGGGTGCGGCCTGCTTCTGGGACGGCTCGCAGTTCAACTGCGATCCCGCGGGCGACATCCCGACCAACGAGCCGTGCGGCTACATCAACGACTGCTTGCCCGGTCACCTGTGCCTCGACGCCGCCGCGCTGCCCAGCTGCGCGGGTGGGGCCTGTTGCGCGACCTGGTGCGAGCTCTCGAACCCCAACTGTCCCACGCCGGGCACCGAGTGCATTCCGTTCTACGACGAAGGCACAGCCCCGCCCGGACTCGAGGACGTAGGCATCTGCGCGATCCCGGGCGCCTGAGGGTCACGCGTCACGACAATCCCGACTCCAAGCGTGCTTGGGGTCGGGATTGATCAAATTCCAGGACAGATCTGGTCGCTGCCTACGGTGAACCAGCCTCGCCCGAGCTGCGACCAGATCAGGTCGCTGCCCACGATGAGCCACTCTACGAATGCCGCCTGCAAGCGGGCGAGGAGCCTCGCCCGAGCTGAAAACAGACTCCAGCTCAGATCTTTTGACCGCGCGAGCGGAGCTCCGCGACGATCACTTCGATGCCCTTCTTGTCGATGATGCGCATGCCCTTGGTGCTGATGCGCAGACGAACCCAGCGGTTCTCGGTGCCGAGCCAGTACCGCTTCCAGCGCAAGTTGGGCAACGAGCGCTTCTTCGTGCGGATGTGCGAGTGCGACACGTTCATCCCCACGAGGGGCTTCTTCCCGGTGATCTGGCAGACTTGCGACATCTCTGATGCTCCCGAAGGGGTGCGGACATTGGCTGATGCTCTGGGCCGTGTCAACCCGTGCGGGCGGCCCTGGATGTGCGCGCACGTCCCCTTGTTCCGCCGGGCTCGGGATGCGAGGATAGCGCAAACCCGGGTCCCCACGCTCGCGTGGACCGCCCCCGGGCGCTACCCTGCGAGTCGCTGAATACGCCATGAACGCCGTTCAAGCCTGGAGTCGCCCTGCCCCACTCGATCCCACGCCGCTCGCGGCTGTCGACGCCGCGGTCGCGGAGCTGCGCGCCAGCGCGGATCGCTGGGTGGCCACCGGGATCGAGGCGCGCATCAAGCTGCTGCGCGAGGTGATGATCTCGCTCGAGGCCGAGGCCGACGCCTGGGTCGCGAGCTCCTGCGCGCTCAAGGGCATCGCGCCGGGCACCAACCCCGAGGGCCAAGAGTGGCTCTCCGGATTCTTGGCGATGCCGCGCAGCGTCCGGTACTTCATCCACGCGCTCGAGCACGACGCCGCGCCGCCGGCCGTGGCCCAGCGCCGCCGCACCACGCCAAACGGCGATCAGTGGATCGTTCGCGTGTTCCCGCAGACCCTGCTCGACAAGGCGCTGTTCACCGGGTGGAACATCGACCTGTGGCTCGAGCCCGGGGCCCTGCCCGAGCAGGGCGGGATCTACCGGCGCAAGGCCGGCGGTGAGACCTGGTCCGGCAAGGTCGCGCTGGTCATGGGCGCGGGCAACCAGATCTTCCTGGGCCCGACCGACATGCTGCACAAGCTGTTCGTCGATGACGAGGTGGTGCTGCTCAAGATGAACCCGGTCAACGAGGTCGACGGCCCGCACATCGAGCGCGCGTTCAAGCCGTTGATCGACGCCGGCTTCGTGCGGGTGGTCTACGGCGGGATCGAGGTGGGCAAGCACCTGTGCGAGCACCCCGAGGTCGACACGATCCACGTGACCGGCTCCGACGCGACCCACGATGCAATCGTATGGGGTGCTGATCCCGACGAGCGAGCGCGCCGCAAGGCCTCGGGGGAGCGGATCAACGAGCGGCCGTTCACCTCCGAGCTTGGCTGCGTCTCGCCTTATATCGTGACGCCGGGGCCCTACACCGAGCGCGAGCTCGACTATCACGCCCGGCAGCTCGCTGCCGCGCTCACCCAGAACGCCGGGCACAACTGCGCGGCGCCGCAGGTGCTGTTGATCGCGCAGGACTGGGCGTTGCGCGATGAATTCGTGATGCGGGTCGAGCAGGCGATCGCCGCGAGCCCGCCGCGAATCTCCTACTATCCGGGGACGGAGACGCGCTGGCGGGAATTCATCGCAAAATACCCGCAGCACAAGATCATTGGCCGCAAGGGCGACGGGGTCGTGCCCTGGACGATGGTCACCGATGTCCCAATGTCCAGCGGCGAGTGGGCGCTCACCTGCGAGGGGTTTTGCGGGATCTTGAATGTGGTGGATGTGCCGACCGACGACCCGGCCAAGTTCCTGGATCTGGCGGTCACCTTCGCTAACGACGAGCTGTGGGGCAACTTGAGCTGCTCGCTCATCGTGCATCCGAAGACCCGAAGCGCCGAGCCCGAAGCGGTCGAGCAAGCGATCGCAACGTTGCGGTATGGGACGGTGGCGGTGAACGGCTGGGCGGGGGCTGGGTGCGCGTTGATGGTGTCTGGGT
>NZ_PVNL01000013.1 GCF_002994635.1 Enhygromyxa salina
GCCGAGCCCGCCCCCCCAAGTCCGCCTGCAGCCGCCGCCCAATCTCCAGCGGAAACACGCAGTCATGCTCCCCCCAGATCAGCAAGGTCTCCTGCCGCACCTTCCCAGGCCGCCCACCAAGCTCCCCAAGCTCCCTCAGCAAGCTAGACAGCAGCTCGACCTTCTCCTCACGAAACTCCCCATACATCGCCCGCAGCACCTGCCCATGCACCCACCGCGGCGTCTTGGGCGGCTTGTGGTACCCGACCTCCAGCAGCGTCTGAACGTCCTCGGGCGTGCGAGGGACCAGCAGCGCCCCGACGTCTGTCACCGCGAAGCGCTCGAGCATCTGCGCGTGATCCTGGGCGGTGTACGAGCGCCCCGGGCTGTCGAGGATCACCAACTTCTGCACGCGCTCGGGGTGCAGCGCCGCGAGCTCGTGCGCGATGATCCCCCCGTACGAGATACCCACGAAGCTGGCCTCCGCGATCCCCAGCTGATCGAGCAGCGCCGTCACGACCTCGAGCTGGTAGTCGACGCTGAAGTCGCGCCGCTTGGACCACGAGCCGCCAAACCACAGCAGGTCGGGGACGATCACCCGGTGGTTGCGCGCGAGCGGAGCGATCTGCTCGTGCCACTGCCACACCGCCGAGGCCCCGAACCCATGCAGCAACACGACCGGCGGACCCTCGCCGCCCTCGAAGTAGCGCACGTTCGCGTCGCCGAGCCGCACGCTCTGCGAGCGGATGCCCTTGCGCTCGAGCTTGTGGTTGAGCCCACGCTCACCCAGCCGGACCACGTTGAAGGCCCCGGCCAGCTCGAGCATCGCCTCGGCGCTCTGCATCAGCAGCGCGCCCGGACGCATGGGCGCCCGCAGCAAGCTCGGCTGCAGCATTCGTCGCAAGCGGTTGGTCGGCGCGCTCACCATCTGCATTGAAGCTAGATCGAGCCGAATCTCCAAAGATGTGCGGTGGATCGCTGCGCAGCGACCCACACACGGCCGACAGGATTGCGCATACCCATTCACCCACGCTGTCGCGAAATCACAACACTTGGGCCAATGCCCCCAAACACAAAGAGCGACGCATCTGCGCCGCCCTTTGGGTTTGCTGTGCCAGTTTCGCGCCTGCGCTAGCTGTTGCGCATCGGCAACTGCGGGGCCCTCAGGTAGCGGACCATGGGCGCCACGAACGGCAGCATCACCAGCATGGTCGCACCTGCGAACACACCCGCCTTGCCGTACAGCGCAGGCAGCGTGTCCGGGCCGAGCACGAAGAACCCGATCGTGGGCGGGCCAAACACGCCAAGCCCGTCGAGCAGGCACGCGGCCCCGGTCGCGCCGAGCAGCATCGGACCCCAGGTCTTGCCGCGGATCAGCGCGACGAAGCCGACCAGGCCAGCCGCGAGCAGGCTCAGCTGCAGCCACTCACCGCGCGGCGCGAGCCCGTAGATGATCAGCAGCGGGAGCGTGCTGCCGGCCGACTTCACGGCCCGCCGCATCAGCGCCATCGAGTCTTCCTGCAGGTTCCAGCGCTCGCTGGCCCGCTCGGAGTACTCGTACTTGGCGGCCATGCCCTCGCCCATCAGGCACAGCACGACCAGCAGGTGGGTCACCCCGAAGAACACGAAGATCGGCTCGGGGCCGATCTTGAGCAGCAACAACAAGAACAGGCAGCCGAAGTTGCCAACCCCCATCGCAAACCACCGCGCCCAGAACCACTCGGCGGCGACCCCGAAGAAGGCCAGGCCGTAGCACAGCGCCAGTCCGAGGTAGAGCGGGTAGAGCTCGTCGGGGCCGAGCCACGCCGTCATCCCGAACTGGATGACGAAAAACGACAAGATCAGCAGGGCGATGGCGCGTCGTGTTCCGATCATGGGCCAGCCAACCCTACTACCAATGCGCCGCGTGGGCACCTGCTCCCGCGCTCGCGGTCACGATTGGTGGAGGGAGGCGGGCGCGGCGGTGTCCGCTGGCGGTCGACGGTCCGGTGGCGCGCCGACGGCCCGCTGGCCCGGCGTTTGCGCCAGTCACGCGCCGACCACGCCCGGTCAGGTGGCGCGCCATGCCCAGGAACCCAGCGGCCCAGCGCCAGCCAGCGATCAGCCAGCCGCCTTGTCGGCCTCCCACTGGTCGAGGATCTCCCGGGCCCGGTTCTTGCTCGGATCCATGCCGTCCTCGTAGCCCTCGGTCTTGATCGTGAGCTCGATGATGTAGCCGTTCGGATCCCGGAAGTAGATCGACTTCAGATACTCGAGCTGGGCCGGCCCGTGGACGCCGATCCCTTCGGCGATGCCCTTGTCGTACATCATCTTCAGCGTGCGCTCGTCGACCTCGAGGGCGATGTGCAGATCGGACGGTTCCTGATCCTTGAAGTCGAACTCGAGATCCGGGACGTCGAAGAACGCGAGGTACGAGCCATCGCGCATCTCGAAGAAGATGTGCAGGAGCGGGGTCTCTTCGCCGGTCTCCGTGACTTCGCGGCGCAGCGAGCAGGCCAGCGGGAGCCCGAGGAAGTCCTCGTAGAACGCGCGCGTCTGCTCCGCGTTGCGGCACCGATAGGCGTTGTGGTGGAGTCCTTGGATGAGCAGTGGTTTCTTCTTCACGGGGCGGTCCTAGTTCGAGAGGTCGTGCCCAGCTGTCGGGCTGGCTCTCGAACGCTACCAGAAGCCGCTGCGCAAAATCTCAGCCACCCGTTGTGCAGAACTCGGACACCCGCGCGTCGCGTTGGCTATTTAGCGACCACCCGCGGCGTCGCGTTGTCCTCTTCGCGGTACTCGTTGAGCCGATACTGAATCTTGCGCGGCGAGATACCGAGGATCCGAGCGGCCTTCGAGGTCGACCCGCCGACGTGCTCGAGCGTCTGCAAGATCGCAAACCGCTCGAGCTCGCGCAGGCTCGCCCCTGGCACGGTCGGCAGCCCGTTGCTCGACCGCCCCGAGTTCATCAGCTCGCGCGGCAGCTCGCGCGGCTCGACCTCTTCACCGCGCGCGAGCACGACCGCGCGCTCGATGCAGTTCTCGAGCTGGGTGATGTTGCCCGGCCAGTCGAAGTTGAGCAGCACCCCCAGCGCCCGCTCGGCGAAGCCCGTGACGGCCTTGCCGCTGGTCCGGGTGTGCCGCTTGAGGAAGTGCATGGCCAGCAGCGGGATGTCGTCCCGACGCTCGCGCAGGGTCGGGACGCGCACGCAGATCACGTTGAGCCGGTAGAACAGATCCTCGCGGAACGCCCCAGCCTGGACTTCGTCGTGGACCTCGCGATCGCTGGCGGCGAGCACCCGCACGTCGATCGGCACGCTCTCGGTTCCGCCCATCCGCTCGATCGAGCCCTCTTGCAGCGCGCGCAAGATCTTGGCCTGGGTCGGCATGGGTAAGTCCGCGACCTCGTCCAGGAACAAGGTGCCGCCCGCGGCCTGCACGAACCGACCCTCGCGCCGCTCGACGGCCCCCGCGAACGCGCCTGCCTCGTAGCCAAACAATTCGCGGTCGAGGGTCTCCTCGCTCATCGCCGCGCAGTGAACCGGCACGAACGGGCCCTTGCCGCGCTTGCTGAGCTCGTGAAGGGTCACGGCCACGCTCTCCTTGCCGGTCCCGTTCTCGCCGATCAGCAGCACCGACGCGTCGGAGCCCGCGACCTGCTCGACGAGGTTCATCATGTCGCGGAACGCCCGCGAGCGGCCGATCAGGTTGTCGTAGTCGCACTCCTCGTCGAGCCCGTCGCGGCGCGCGAGCTCGCTGCGCAGCCGCTCCGCCTCCAGGCGCAGCGCACGGTGCTGCAACACCCGCTCGACCACCACCAGCAGCTGCCCGAGGTGGAGCGGCTTGGTCAGGTAGTCGTCGGCGCCCTGCTGGATCGCTTCGACCGCGCTCTCGACCGTGCCGAACGCGGTCATGACGACGACCGAGACGTCGGGGATCCGCTCGCGCACCTTGTCCATGAGCTGGATGCCGTCCATGCCGGGCATCTTGAGATCGGTGATCACGATCTCTGGCGTCCATCCCTCGATCCGCCCGAGCGCCTTGAAGGCGTCCCCAGCGGACTGCACCTCGTATCCCTCTTCGCGCAAGAGCTCGGTCAGCGCGGATCGTGCAGCGCTCTCGTCGTCGACGACGAGAATTCGGGCAGGCACATTTTTCTTGTCGACCATCCTGTTATCCCTGCCCCGAAAACCGAGAGAAGAGAACGCTCCGTTCGCGCAAATTATGCACATGAATGGCTAGAGCGCACATCTTTCGGGAATTGCGAATTTATTGCGGGGAGTCGCGGGTTTCGCCGACACCGCGGACGAGGTTCAGTACCATTGACCCCGAAAGCCCCCATGACCTCGAGCACGACCTGGACCCTTGGCCTGGACCTCCGCGAAGGCGCGGAAGGCCCTCTCGTTTTCGCTCGCTGGCTACGCGATCAAGCCGACCTCACCCTGGTGCCGATCCACGTGATCGAGCCGGACCAGCATCGGCTGTTGGCCAGCGCCGAGAAACACGAACAAGCGGTCGCGCTGGCCGAGGACGCGCTGGCCCGCACGCTCGAGCGCGTCGGCAGCAGCAGCCCGCTCGAGGATGTCCGCATGATCGAGGTCGGCAGCCCGGAGGACGTGCTCGCCAGCGCGGCGCTCGACTCCGACGGGTTGATCATCGGCCGGCTGGCCCCGCGCGGCAAAGATCGCCTGTTGCGTCTGGGCGGTGTCGCGCGGCGCCTGCTTCGCAGGCTGCCGGCTCCCACGATCGTCGTCCCGCCCGACACCCGCGCGCAGAACATCGGCAAGGGGCCGATCGTGCTGGCCGCCGACACCCACGAAGACTCGGTCGGCGCCGCTCGGTTCGCGCTGCGCATGGCCGAGCTGCTCGGCCGCGAGCTGATCTTGGCCCACGTGGTGCCCATGCCGTACGGCTGGAGCATCGGGTATCTCCCGGCCGAGTCGGTCAAGCAGGTTCGCGCTGATCTGCGCGCAGGCGGCGAGCGCACGCTCGAGCGCTGGGCGAGCCAGCACGGGATCACCGGGCTGCGAGGGGTCGTGACCGAGGGCATCGTCACCGAGGAGCTCGGCCGGCTCGCCAAGGCCGAGGACGCGCTGATGCTCGTCACGGGCTCGCGCAAGCTCAACGCGCTCGAGCGCCTGTTCGTGACCTCCGTCGGCAGCGAGCTGAGCGCCAGCGCCCCCTGCCCCGTCGCCGTCGTCCCCCCGGATTACTCGTGAACGAACCCAGCAGCCTCGATCCCGTCGCCTCGTGGACCCTGCAAAAGCGCAAGGTCCTGGTCCCCTTCGACTTCTCCGACGCGTCCCGCAAGGCCCTGGCCGTCGCCCGCACCTTCGTGGCCGACGCGGGCCTGCCGAACGGCGGCACGGTCTCCGTGATCCACGTGATCACGCCGCCGCCCATGACCGCGCCCGGCCGACTCCTGCGCGGGCCGTTCGACGAGGAGCGGGCGATCGCCCAGGGCTTCACCGCGCTGCGCGAGGCCCTGGTCGACGCGGGCGCACCGGAGTTCGAGCCGCACGTGCGCGTGGCCTCGAACCCGGCCGAAGAGATCGTCAGCTACGCCGACTTCGAGCAGATCGAGCTCATCGTGATCTCCTCCCACGCGCGCAAGGGGTTCGACCGCTGGCTGATCGGCTCGACCGCCGAGCGCGTGGTTCGGCTCGCGCCGTGTCCGGTGTTGGTGTTGCGCGGTCCCAAGCCCCAGTGAGCGCCGCGATGCCTGAACGACCCGAGATGCCTGAACAACCTGAACAACCTGAACAACGACAAGCCATGCGCTGGGTGGTCGGCCTCGACCTGCGACCCCACAGCCACGGCGCCATCAACTTTGCCCAGTGGCTGCGCGCGCACGACCAGCAGCCAGCGCAGCTGCGGATCGACGGCCTCCACGTGGTCGAGGCCCGGATGTTCAAGCTGCCCGGCGGCAAGTCGCGCGCCGAGGTCGTCGGTGAGGCGCTCCGGGCCGCGCGCGTGGCCGTGGCCGTCCGCGACGCCAGCGAGGCGTTCTCGAGCGTCAACGTGGTCGAGTCGATCCCGACCGTCGACGGCGGCGTGGTCGATGTCCTGACCAACGCGGCCGGGCTGTGGATCACCGACGGGATCATCCTCGGGCGTCGCGGCGCCGGGGAGCACGGCGGGCTGATCCGGCTGGGCAAGGTCGCGCGGAATCTGCTGCGGCGGCTCCCGGCGCCCACCTTCATCGTTCCGCCGGACCTCGAGCTGAACCACATTGGGCCAGGACCGATCGTGTGCGCGGTCGAGCTCGACGAGCGCGGCGTCGCGGTCGCCCGCTACGGCGAGCGCCTGGCCAGGCGGCTGGGTCGCAGCGCGCGGTTGGTCCACGTGATCGACAGCGGCGATCCGATCGGCCTGCAGTACCTCCCCGAGGGCAGCTGGGATGATCTGCACGCCCGGCAGCGCGACGAGGCCCAGAGCAAGATCGTCGAGTGGCGCGACCAGGCTGGACTCACGGCCTACACGCTGCTCGCTCAGGGCCAGACGGTGCCCAGGTTGGTGAGCGCGGCCCGAGAGCTGGACGCGTGCATGCTGCTGTGCGGCTCGCGGCGGCTGAGCACGGTCGAGCGGTTCTGGATCTCGAGCGTCGGCTCGAGCCTGGCCGCGGCCGCGCACCTGCCCGTCGGCGTGATCCCCTGAGCTATGCTCCGCCGCATGGCTCTCGCGCCCGGCATCCACTTTCTCGCGCCCACCATCCCGCTGTATGTGTTCGAGGCCGACCAGCCCGGGCCCAGCGCGCTGATCCAGGCGGGGATCCACGGTGACGAGGTCGCGGGCGTGCACGCCTTGCAAGAGCTGCTCGAGGCCGAGCTGCGGCCGACTCACGGGCGGCTGTTGATCTGTCCGATCATGAACCCGCGCGCGTACCGGGAGCGCCAGCGGGCGGCCACCGGTGGCCTGGACCTCAACCGCTGCTTCCCCGGCGACGCGGCGGCCGACGCCTGGGAGCTGCGGCTGGCGCGAACGTTCATGGACCTGGTCGAGGACGAGCGGCCCGCGCTCATGGCCACCCTGCACGAGTCGCACAAGCGCTACGACAAGGCCGCCGATCACCCAACCTTTGGCCAGACCCTGGTCTATGGGGTCGAGCCGATGCCGCCGATCATTGCCCGCACGATCGCGCGGCTCAATCAGCGGTTCCAGCTGCCAGACGAGCGATGGGACCCGCAGTACTTCCCGGTCGCGACCTCGTCGACGGAGGTCATCGTCGATGCGATCGGGTGCGTGGGGATCTGCGTGGAGACCTGGATGGCGTTCGAGGAGCGGCGCCGGATCGCCATGCAAAAGGCGGTCGTCGAGTACTTGCTCGACGAGATCGGCGTGCGCCGGATCTGAGCCGCGGTCGAGCTCAGGGCCCCTGCCCGATCCACTCTCCGCCCGCGCTGTCGATCTCCTTCTTCCAGATCGGCACGTCCTGCTTGAGTCGCTCGATCACCTCGCGGCAGGCTCGAAACGCCTCGTCACGATGTGGCGCGCTGGCGGCGATCACCACCGCGGTCTCGCCGATCTCGAGCCGCCCCACGCGATGCTGCAGGGCCACGCGGGAGCCCGGGATCTCGGCTTCGACGGCCACCGCGATCTCATCCATCTTGGCCACGGCCATCGCTGGATAAGCCTCGTACTCGAGCCACTGAACGACCTTGCCGCGACTGTGCTCGCGCACGTTTCCGGTGAAGGTGGCGACGCCGCCCGCACCGCGGTGCTCGACGGCGGCGATCACCTCGGCGAGCGACAGCGCCGTATCACGCAAGCGCGCGCGCTGACCGACCTGATCGATCGGCGCGCCCCCGCTCACAGGCGGAATCAGCGCGACCTCCTGACCGGCGAGGATCGGCTCGTCGTCGCCGACAAACTCGTGATCCACAGCGACGCGGCAGTGCGCCACGCCGGCCCCAACTTGTGGATGGGTGGCGCGGATCCGATCTCGCAGCTGCCCGACCGTGGCCGGCTCGGACAGCTCGATCTCGACCTGCGCCGCCCCAATTCGCTGCCGCAGCCCGGCAAACACCAACACTGTCACTCGCACGCGTGTCTCCTCGTGGTTCGTCAACCGCACCTTGTCTGGTTCAGATATAGTGGGGTGGTCTGGATCGGGCAAACTCGGCCCAAAGGTCCCCAGCCAGACCCACCCGCTGAACGCAAATTCGAGATGATCATCTCCGTCCCACGCTCGGGAACCGCGAAATTCGATCGCGCGCTAGCGCGCTCTCATACTGATCGCGCCACCCAGGCTCGGCGTCGCCAACCAGCGCCGAGCCGCGTCGGAGACTCACTTGGTACCCACCTCGCCGACCCTGAAACTGGTCTCGCGGACCACCGCTGCGCCCCTCCAGGCGCCCCCCTCGGTCCGCAACACCCCCATCACCCCCCTCACCTGTCTGTACAGCGCTGAAACGATGTCACGATCGAGCGCCGTCAAACGTCAGGCACCCTCCGCGTCTCTTCAGTCGGAGTCAGATGAACAGGCGTGGGCCGACCATGAACTGGTCCATGGGGAGCTGGCCCACGAGCTCACCAGCGAAGTCGAGGCGGGCCTCGAGCTCGAGCTCGCCGACGATCCCTACCCGCAGCTGCCCGCCGACCACCAAGAGGCCCTGCGCGCGGAGCTCCAAGATCGGCTGGGCGCGTATCTCAGCAGCGGCCGCGCCCGGGTGGTGATCACCGACAACCTGCGCACCATGATGTCGGTCAAGCGCGGCCACGGGGTCTACACCTTCCGGCTGCACCACATGTTCGTCGACGCGCCGCCGCTGCTGCTGCGGGCCGTCGTCGCCTACGCCGAGCAGCAAGACCCCGAGGCCTCGGAGCAGCTGCGCAACTTCATTGACGCCAACGAAGACGTGATCCGCCAGCGCGGCGGACCGCGGCCGTTCACCGTCGACGTGGAGGGGCGCTACCACAACCTCCAGACCATCTTCGACACGCTCAACGCCGACTATTTTGGCGGCGCGATCAAAGCCAGGATCACCTGGGGTCCCCGCACCAACCGCAAGCGCGGACGCGCGTCGATCAAGCTCGGCAGCTACACCGTCGAAGACGAGCTGATCCGCGTGCACCCGGTGTTGGACGCCGCCGACGTGCCCCGCCACTATCTGGCCTGGGTCGTCTACCACGAGATGCTCCACGAGGTTCACGACATGCCGATCGTCGACGGCCGCCGCGTGTACCACACCCGCGCGTTTCGCCAGGCCGAGGCCAAGTTCGATCAGTACGCCGAGGCCGTGCTGTGGGAGCGGCAAAACCTCGACAAGCTGCTCAATCGCTAGCGCGGGTCAACCAGCGAGGCTCCGCAGCTCGACGATCGACCGCGTGAGCGGGATCTTGCCCGCGTCGCTCTCGACCGAGATCGAGACCCGCCCGCGCGGGCCCAGCTCGATCCGCAGGATCGCTGCGGCCGCGGCTTCCGGCGCATCGGGGGCAGCCACGCAGGCCTTGTCGAACGCGGCGAACACCTCGTGCTCGTTGAGGCCGATCCTGGTCAAAAGCCGCTTGTCGCCGCGGGTCAGCCAGGTGATCTGCAGCTGCTTGGGCACGGTGTGGAGCTCATCGGGCGGCGGCTCCCGGGCGAAGTCATACACCTCACGCTCGCCGTTGAAGCTGCGCAGTGCCATGTGCAGGGGCACCTGCACGCCCTCGACGAGGATCCGCCAGCGGTAGCGGCCGACGTACTTGGTCCAGGTCGACACGGGCGGGCCGCGCTCGGCGTGGGACTTCAGCTCGACGTCGGTCAGGCGCGACCGCAGCTTGGCGCCGATGAAGCTGGACCTCGAGATGTCCGGGTTATCGAGGACCTTCGACCACTCGAGCTCGGCCGGCTCGAGCTGAGCGCGGACGACCTCACGCACGCGCCCGCTGCCCGCCAGCCACACGCTGCACCAACCACCGAGCCCCATGCCCACGATGATCTTGTCCCAGCCGACAGGCTCGCCCGTGACCGGCTCCTTGAAGCCGGCCCGAAACAGCTGCGTGAGCTCGGCGTGGGGCAGCGCGACGGTGCCCGAAAAAAATTGGTCTTCGGTGTACGAGAACCACGCCACGCTGAGCTGCTCGGGCACGGGCTTGAGCGGCTCACCCACGAGGTGGCGCGAGCCGATCTCGCCCCAGCCGTTGTTGACGATCTTGCCGGCCGGGACCCGCACGCTCTCGGCCCCGCTGCAGGTCAGCTGACCCGAGATCAGCTGCATGGGGTAGCGCTCGTCCGCGCACTCGGTCGGCAGCCACTCGAAGGTCTGCAATTGTGGTGTCGTCATGTCGGCTCTCAACCGGCTTGTACGATCCGCTGACGCTGACCGGTCATCGGCCCGCCCGCGCTGAACTGCGGCTGGTTGACGCTGCCGTAGGACGCGGAGAAGTGCAGGTAATCGTGACGCAGCCGGCGAAACGCCGCGCCCCGCATGCCGATCCAGTGCTGCGCGGTCGAGGTGGTCCCGGCGAGGTGGGCCGCGACGTGGGCGTCGATCGTGCCGCTCACGCCCGCCAGCGCCGCGGGGATCGGGTGGTGAACCGCGGGAGGATCGAAGGTCAGCCCGGTCTGCATCGCAAAGTCGGCCATGTGCTTGAGGGGGATCCGGTTGTAGGTGTTGCGGATCCCTCGTCGGGTGACCCTGAGCTCGTTCCAGAAATTGACGTCGGCGATCTCGGCCGGCAGGTACCAGCCCGAGTCGATCAACCACGCGCGCTCGCGCTCGAACCGGCGCCTCAGCGCCTCGTTCGAGAACTGGTCGAAGTCGAGGATCTGCAGGCCGACCTCCTCGGCGTTGTCTGTATATCCGCCGCCGACGTCGGAGTGGACGCCCGGCAGGTAGATCTCGACCCCGACCCCGGCCCCGATCGCGCTGGCGATGTTGGTGAGCCGGAAGTTCTTGCGGTGCTCTTCGGCGGCGGCCAGCTGCACGACCTTCTTGGCCGAGCGGATCGCGTCGAGGCTGAGATCCGCGGTGTCGTTGCTGTGCTTGACCCCGTACGACGCGACCGTGTCGAACAGCCCGATGAAGTTGACCTCGAGCAGCTCGACGGGGTGACCGAGGGCCTCGATCCTGGGCTTGAGCGGGTTCTCGGTCAGGACGAAGTGGACGAAATTGCGGGCCGCCGCGGCCCCGCGGCTGAACCCGAACGCGTCGAGGTGGATGCGCTCGATGATCTCCCCGCCCGCGATGCCGAGCTCACGAATGCCCCGCAGCAGCTCGTTGACGCCGGCCCTGACCTTGGCCGGGACCCCGGTGTCGCCCAGGCCTGTCCCCATGCCGTAGAGCGAGTCACCCTGGTGATTCTGGGTGCCGATGCCCTCGACATAGATCGAGTACGAGTGATCGAAGGTCGAGTCGCCCGTGCACAGGGTCTCGAGCCGCGACACGTTGGTGAAGTCGTTCTCGAAGCTGCCCTCGCCCTCGTTCGCTCGATAGGTCGCGTTGTTGCGCAGGCGGTCGCGGGTGTTCGCGCGGTTGTTGCCCGTGCCGTCGAAGAACAGGCTGACGCGGATCGTCGTCTTGGCCAGCGGCGGCGCCTCGTCCTCGGGCGCCTCCTCGGCCTCCTCGCGCTGTGGGGCCTCGACCTCGGGCTGCCTGGGGCGGACGACCCGATGGACCTCGGCCTGCTGCGCGCGCATCATCACCAGGTCGCCGCCGCTCGCCGCGATCCCGCCGATCCGACCGAGCGCCTTCGCGGCCACGTCCTCGGCCTCGTTGTCGCGCAGGTTGAGGATCGCGGACAGCTGCCGGATCAGGTCGGGATCCCGGCGGCGCAGCGCAGCTTCGAGCAACGCCCGCGCGCGGCCGGGCTCGACCTGCTCCGCCGCGCTGCCCAGCTTGGTGCCGCCGCGGACCAGAAAGTAGCGCTCTGACCCGTCGAAGATGTGAATGCGGAGCATCGCTGGTGCCTTGGGTAGACTATATGCTTGTTTGGACGGCCTGTGCGCCCAACCTGTCGGCGGGGCGATGGCTCACCCCTGAAACCCCGTCGCGGCGTTCTGGCTGCCGCCACGGTCGAGAACTCGCTCAGACCCCGGTTCCACGCTGAGTGATCCGTCCTCACCGCGCACGCTCCGTGCGATGCTCGACGGGCAGCCGTGCAGACCCTGACGACCAACTCGAACTTCGTGGACGCCGACGCCCGGCGACGCACCGAGGAGATCCTGGCGCTGGTCGTGGTCTGGTGCCGCGAGGCGCCCGAGCGGGTCGGCGAGGTGCTGGTGCCCGACCCCGAGGCCGAGCCCGCCGACGGCTGGCGGTTTGGACGTGGAGACCAGGGCCCGGATCGCCTGGCGCTGGTCCGTCAGCGCGGCGGCCACAATCAGATCGCGGGGCCGCTCGAGCTTCCGCGGGTGTCGCAGGAGCAGCTGCGGATCCGCAGCATCGACCGCGAGACCCTGGAGCTTCGCAACATCGGTCGACGAACCCTGTTGGTCGACGGCGGCGAGGTCAAGGTCTCCCGCCGGATCCGCGAGGGCGCGGTGGTCGAGCTGCGGGGGCAGCTGCTGCTGTTGGCCGCCCGGCGACCGATCGAGCTGCCTGCGCTCGAGCTCCCCGACTCGCTGTGCCCGGAGTTCGGGCGGCCCGACGCGTTTGGGTTGCTCGGCGAGAGCCCGCCAGCCTGGGCGCTGCGCGGGCAGATCTGGTTCATGGCCCAGCGCGACGTTCACGTGCTGATCCAGGGTCCGAGCGGGGTCGGCAAGGAGCTCGTCGCCCAGGCGATCCACTCGCTGTCGAGCCGGGGCGCGCGGCCGTTGGTCGCCCGCAACGCGGCGACGCTGCCCGAGTCGCTGATCGACGCGGAGCTGTTCGGCAACCTCCGCGACTACCCCAACCCCGGAACCCCCGAGCGGCCCGGCCTGGTCGGCGCCGCCGATCGCAGCTCGCTGTTGCTCGACGAGATCGGCGAGCTCTCGCACCAGCTGCAGGCCCACCTCCTGCGGCTGCTCGACTCCGGCGAGTACCAGCGGCTCGGCGAGGCGCAGACCCGCCAGGCCAAGCTCCGGCTGCTCGCGGCGACCAATCGCCCGGTCGCCGAGCTCAAGCACGACCTCGCCGCGCGCCTGCGCCTGCGGGTCAGCGTGCCGCCGCTCGCCGCCCGGCGCGAGGACATCGCGCTGCTGATCCCGCACCTGATCCGGCGGATGGCCGGCGAGGATCCGCTGCTCGCCCGCCGCTTCTTCGAGACCGGCGATCCGAGCGGGCATCCGCGCGTCGACGCGGGCCTGGTCCGCGAGCTGCTCGGCCGCGCGTATCCGACCAACGTCCGCGAGCTCGAGGGCGCGCTGTGGACCGCGATGATGCACAGCGTGGTCGCCGACCACAGCCAGGTTCAGGCGCCCGCGGCCACCGACCTGGCGGCCGGCTCGGAGGTCGATCCGCGCTCGCTGACCCGCGCGCAGATCGAGCTCGCGCTCGCCCACGCCGACGGCGTCCAGGACCGTGCCTGGCGCTTGCTCGGGCTGCGCAACCGCTATCAGCTGCTCCGCCTGCTCAAGAAGCACGGGCTCGGTTGAGCTTGTGCGCGCACAATTGACTGTGTGCGCGAATCAGCGGTGACCGGCTCCCATTCGGCGCCACCGCGGCTGTGGAGGGCTCACGTGGCTGGCATGTCGGTTGCACGATGGGCCGGCGAATGTTTGCCTGGTCCGCGCTATGCTCGAGCCGCGTCGTGGCGCCGCGCCCCTCCCCGAGGGCCCGCGCCGTGGCGACGCGCTCGACGATGGAGACGGTCGAACATGAGCCGCTGACCGAAGACCCAGGCGACGAGGGTGAACGCAGCGAGCGAGTCCGGCGGACTGACCACGAAGCGCGGCTGGCCGCGGCCGTTCGCGCCAACTTGTTTCCGGGCCTGGCCTCGGTCCCCAATCGCGCCACCGCAGTCGCGCCGGACGAGGCGGTGCGGATCGGTCGCTATCCGATCCTGCGCAAGCTCGGCGAGGGCGGCATGGGCGTGGTGTTTGCGGGCTACGACGAGCAGCTCGATCGCAAGGTCGCGATCAAGCTGCTGCGTCGGCGCTATCAGGATCGGGTCGCCGGACTTCGGCTCGAGCGCGAGGGCCAGGCGCTGGCGCGGCTGTCTCATCCCAACGTCGTGCAGATCTACGAGCTCGGCGAGCACCAGGGCGCGGTGTTCGTGGCGATGGAATTCGTGGTCGGCGAGACGTTGCGGGCGTGGCTGGCTGGCAGCACCACTCCCGACGCGGGCCACGACTCGGGTCACGACTGGCGCGCGATCGCAACGGTCCTGCGCCAGGCGGGGGCCGGACTCGCCGCGGCGCATGCGGCCGAGCTGGTCCACCGCGACTTCAAGCCGGACAACGTGATCGTCGGCGCCGACGGGCGCGTGCGGGTGCTCGACTTTGGCCTGGTTCGCGAGGCGGGCGGTCAACCCGACGCGCCTGACGACCCCGCGAGCGCCGAGCAGCTCGACGACATGCGATCGCTGACGCGATCCGGCGCGATCATGGGCACGCCGGGCTACATGGCGCCGGAGCAGTTCCACGCGCACACCTGCGACGCCCTGACCGATCAATTCGCGTTTTGTGTGGTCGCGTTCGAGGGCCTGTTCGGCCACCGACCGTTCGTCGGCGACAACCTGGCGGCGCTCCGCGAGCGGGTCGCGAGCGGGGCGATCGAGCCGATCCGCGACGGCTCGCGGGTCCCGGCCCGGCTGCGGGCGGCGATCCTGCGTGGGCTGTCCGTCGACCCGAGCGCGCGCTGGCCCGACATGCCGACGCTGCTCGCCGAGCTCGATCGTGCGCTGGACCCCGGCCGTCGGCGGCGGCGGCTCGGGTGGGCGGCGGGCGTGGTCGCGGTCATCGCCAGCGCCGCCGTCACGGCCGGAAGCCTGAGCGCGGAGCCAACCCTGTGCGTGTTCACCACGAGCGCGCTCGCGGGCACCTGGGACGACCCGCGCCGCGACGCGCTCGCTGCCGCGTTTGCTGCCCGATCGCTGCCGTCGGCCGAGCGGGCCCTGCCGCTGGTCGAGGGCGCGCTCGATCGCTGGCGCGCGCAGTGGTTGGCGAGCCGGCGCTCGGTCTGCGAGGCGACCCGCGTCGTGGGTGATCAGTCCGAGGCCATGCTCGATCGGCGCAGCGGGTGCCTCGAGCGACAGCGGCGCGAGGTCACGGCGATCGTCGACGTGCTGATCGAGCCCGACGGGGCCGGCGTCGACCGGGCGTTCGAGCTGCTCGATCGGCTGCCTGATCGGCGCGAGTGCGAGGACCCGCAGCTCGGCCAGATCGCCCACCCGCTGCCCTCACAGCCCGAGCGACGCGAGGCGGTGCTCGCTGCCTACACCCAGCTCAGCCGCGCGCGGGCGCTCGGGGCCAACGGACAGCCCGAGCGAGCCGACGCGATCGCCGAGGCCCTGCGCAGCTCGGCGCCCGACTACGTCCCGCTGCAGGTCGAGCTGCGGGCGCTCGCCGCCGAGCAGGCGCTGTGGCGCCAGGCCGTCGACGAGGCGGTGCCGCTGCTGCGTCAGGCGATCCGCGAGGCCGAGGTCGCCGGACTCGACGAGCTCTCGGCCTCGCTGCGGACCACGCTCGCAACCCAGGTGGTCGGTCAGTGGGGACGACCGGAGGTCCAGGCCGTCGTGCTCGACGAGGCCGAGACCGCCGTGACCCGACTCGGCCGGCCCGACGATCTGCGCACGCTCGAGCTCGACCTCGCGCGCGCGGCCTGGCTCGTCGACGCGGGCGATCACGAGGCGGCGCTGGCTGCTTACGCCAGGATCATCGCGGCGGCGTCGACCCTCGAGGCGACGGGCTTGCTCGGTCGGGCCCAGCGACGGCGCGCCCAGCTGCTGCTCTCGCTCGAGCGCCATGAGGCGGCCGAGCAGGCGTTCACGGCGGCCCAGACGTCGCTCGAGACCTGGCGGCCGGGCTCGTTGGTGCTCGCCGACATCGCGCTCGACCTCGGCCGACTCGAGCTCGGCCGCGGCCAGTTCGACGCGGCCGCCGATCAGTTCGCCCGCGCCCGCGAGCTGTACGAGCCTCGCGTCGGTCCCGATTCCGCCAACCTCGGTCGGCTCGAGCTCGCCGATGCCAAGCTCGCGCTGCTCCGCGGCGAGCTCCAGCAGGCCGAGGCTGGGTTTACTCGGGTCACGACCACCGTCACCGATGCGGCCGTGCTCGCCGACGCCTGGGAGGCGCTCGGCGTCGTCCGCTTCTATCGCGCGAACTTCTCCGGGTCGATCGCCGCGTACGAGCGCGCGCTCGACCATCGGCTGGCTATCGTCGGCGCCGAGCACCCCGACGTCGGGCTGCTGCGAGCCAATCTTGGCGAGTCGCTGGCGGCCGTCGGCGATCACCAGGGCGCGCTCGCGGCCTACGCCGAGGCGCTAGAGATCCTGACCACGGCGTGGCCGGCCGACCACTCGGATCTGGCGATCCCCTACAAAGGCCGGGCGCAGTCCCGGCTCGCGCTCGGCGATCCCGCGGGTGCTCGCGTCGACCTCGAGCGGGCGTTGGCGCTGCACGAGGCCAACCCGGGCGAGCCGATCGAGCACGCGGACGTCGAATTCAGCCTCGCCCGCGCGCTGCTCGAGCTCGGCGAGCGCGAGCGCGCCTTGACCCTCGCAGTCGCGGCGCAGCGGCGGTTTGACGGGCTCGGGCAGCCCGAGTCGGTCGCCACGATCGCGGCCTGGCTCGCCGATCACAACTGACAGCTTGCAGCAACGAGACACCGAAACACTGATCATGTCGAATACATACTACATCTCCACTCCCTTCTATCTGCAATGGCACGATCAGGGTCCGCTCGGCGGGCAGTGGAACGGCTCGAGTACGAACAGCGATTATTACGAGCTCGATGCGTGGTCGCTCCCCGCGACCTCGAGCGAGACCACCTTCTACTTCACGGCCAAGCAGAGCTCAGGGCATACCGGCACGTCGCAGCCCCAGGTGTTCGCAACCATGGTCGACCGCGGCGGCGCGCAGGAGATCACCTACGGCGCCAAGATCGACCCAACCGCGCCCGCACAGGCGACCGCGCTGCGGTTCACGCCGCTCGGCACGGAGCTCGAGTTCACGGCCGGTCGGCTGATCTCCGGAGACCCCAAGATCAAGATCAGCGAGACGACCACCGAGCCGACCTGCGCGCTGATCTGGACCGGCAGCCAGTGGCTGTACTCCTACGACGTGAACGCGCCGCTGACCGCCTACCGAGTGTTCGACTGCGTCAGCGACCCCAGCGCGGTCATCACCCTCAGCCGCGGCGCCCACACGATCTACGTCACCGACCAGACCGCCGACGGCTCGGCGCATGTCTGCGCGGTGTTCTACGCCGACGCCGACGCTGCTCCCGGTACCAATGTCGGGTTGGTCCAGAGCGAGACCTCGCTGCTCCGGACGACCGCCACGCCTGTGCCCCTCGCCGGGCCGACCGATCGCGACTGGCAGTGCACGCTCGAGCTGTTCTTCGCGCTGACCAACTACAAGAGCGCGGTCCTGCGCCAGCAATAACCGGTTAGTTCTTCGGCGCGACTCAACGCGCCGGGCTATCTACATTTCGTAGTTCCCCGGGTCGCCGCTTCGGCGGCGGGCCCTGGGCATTCCTTCGCTCACTCATCAAGACAAGGCAGATCCAATGACAGTCGCAATTCAGACCCTCAGCACCCTCCCCAACAAAGAGATCGTGTTCGACTTCGGCAAAGGCACGAACGTGCTCCATTACGTGGTCGGCATCTCGTACTGGAAGTTCAGCTTCGACAACACCGATCAGCGCATTGACACCATCACGCTGAATTTGACCTCCAACTCGGCTGGTTCTCAGGTGACGACCTCGATCGCCGCGCAGCTGCAGGGCGGCGACCACAAGATGGGATACAAGAATTCGTCGGTCACGCTGTCGTGCGTGGCGATCCTCAACGACGACAACCGCAACTACACCTTCGGCAGCGGCCTGGGGATCCCAAATGGCGGGCGCAGCTCGCCGATCACCCTGTGCAGCAGCACGCCGAGCGTCTCGAGTGCGTTCTTGTCGGGCTTCTCGCTCCGCTACTCGGGCAGCAAGCACCACGTACAGACCATTCAGACCACCGCCGGAGTCGCGACCGACGGCTCGACCGGCTACATCACCAGTCAAGCCAACATGAACGATCACAGCAATAACTGGGCCCAGAATCCCACGATCGACGGCGGGCTGATCTACGTGGACAAGAGCCAGACCGGGCTGCTCGCCCAGGCGCTGCCCAATCAACAGGCCGCGTCGCCGGTCTCGGTGAAGTTCCCCGGAACCTCGCTCTCGGCCGCAGCCGTGATGTTGCAGAGCCTGACGGTCAGCTACGGCAGCGGCCACGATCACGACATCAAGCATGTCGGCGGCGGCGCGCCCAACTGGACGGTCGGCGGAGACACGGTCGTGCTCGATTCAGCTCAGGCCTTCATGAGCGACGACTCGCATAATTCACAGCAAAACTCGGACTCGCGGGTCTCGCTGATCGTACTCGGGATCCCCGCCTGAGCGCCGCGCGAGCGGTCCCGGGCGTGCCCCGCCCGGGTCCGCGTTCGCGCCTTCGTCTCACTTCAATTTGTCTCGTACACGCACTCGGATTCACCGTCATGACCAGCCCCTCGACCAGCCCCTCGACCCAGGCCCCCGCGATTCGCACGTTTCAGATGGACAGCAGCGCCGACGGTAATCCGGCGAACGCCGTCAATTTGTTTCGTGGCGACGTCAACCTCACCCAGACCCTGTTCACGCTCGCGGGCCGCTCACAGGACGACCCGTTGCAGGTGTCGGTCGCCCTTCAGTATCAGAGCAACGTCGCCCGTGCGGCGGGGACCTGGAACGCCGACGCCCCGACCGGGCCGCTCGGGCTCGGCTGGAGCTTGCCGGTCACCTACATCGCGGCGACGCCAGGCCAGTCGCCAGTCGCGACCACCCGGCAGTACGCGCTCTATCAGAGCGGCGTGCCCAATCAGCTGGTTCGCCAGCCGATCGTGCCACTGTTGCTGAGCGTCGATGGGACCGTGGCCACGCAGCTGGTCGACGGGCAGACTGTCCCCGAGGTTGTCTGCGAGGCGCTCGCCAGCCATGGCCATCGACTCTCCAGCGCCGCGACGGTGGTTGGTTCCGGGCCCTGGAGCGTGCGTGACGACGCCAATATGCAGCTGCTGGATCTGCAGCTAGTCGGTAGCCAGCTCGAGATCCGCGACGGCGGCGAGCTCTACCAGCTCCAGAATTATCAGTTCTCCAAGATCGTCTACTATCCCGCTTATGAGCGCTGGCTGGTGGTCGGCGCCAGCGGGATCCGCCGCTCGTTTGGCGGCCGCGCGCCCGACCATGGACAGTGCGCGGCCGCGGTCGCCAACAGCATCGTGTGGTCGGTGTGGTCGACCAACGCGAGCGGCCGACCGATCGCAATCAGCTCCGGGATCGAGACGGACGACCAAGTTCAGGTCGCTACCGCGTGGTACCTGACCGAGGCGTCCGACCGGTTCGGCGGCGCGATCCGCTGTCGCTACAATGACTGGCCGCGCGACCCCAATGGCGTGGTCCCGGTCGTCGAGCAACAGGTCGGCGAGGGTGGGCGGCCGTACACCAAGGCCATCTACTTGAGCGAGATCGTCGACGCGCTCGGTCGGGTCGTCCGCTTCAACTACGCCGAGAAGCTGTGGTCGGCCGCGCCCGAGTCGCCGCGCGAGTACGCCGATCCCCACCGCGCAGAGCCGAGCAGCGCGCCCGGGCCCTACCAGGATCGCTACGAGACCTACTATCTGCGCGAGATCACCGTGAGCAGTTCGACCGCCGCGGTGATGTTCAGCTTCGAGTTCAACTATGCCGTCGCCAATGTCACGGGCAACACGGGGAGCCTGCGCGGCGACACCTACAAGCGGCTGTTGACCTCGATCGTCCAGCGCAACGCAGACGGCGTGGCGCTGCCGAGCATGCGCTTCGAGTATGATCTCGCGCCCGACAACCCGCACGGTCAGCCGGGGGCGCTGCTGGCCGTGACCTCGCCGCAGGGCAGCATCACCCGCTATCAGTACACCCGTCACGCGCTCGACCTGTGCGACCGCACGGCGACGATCGAGCGCCCGAGCCAGCTAGCCGCGGGCGCCTCACCGCGGGTGTTCTTTGGGACCGACTATTCGGTGGTGACCTACTATCAGCCCGACTCGGCCAAGCTGAGCCTGCAGATCTTCACCTGGGTTGGCTCGTGGCTGAGCTGGCAGCTGGATCCCGACAGTCCGGTGATCGACACCAAGGGCCTGGACATCGAGACGCTCGAGGTCCTCGCCGCTGACGACTTCGTGGCGTTGACCTTTGCGCGGTCCCAGGGTGGGCGCGCCGTCTATGTGCTGCAGCGCGACACGGCGCGGCCGGGGCAGTGGCAACCAGCGACGATCGGCGAGGTGACCACGGCCTGCGATGTGCCGACCCTGAGCTACGTCGGCCAGGCCAGCTTCGCGGGCGGGGCGAGCTTCTTCGTGGTCGCGCAGATGGACGTCGACCACATGCGGGGTAGCTACGATCGGCTGACCTGGCGGTGGACCCGTCAGTGCTGGACCCGAGAGACGACGACGACCTCGTCCTACGCGTGGGTGACCGCAGGTGCTGAGTATTACGCGGTGCTCGACGCGACCGGTGCGCTGACGCTGCAGGCGCTCGATGGGGAGCAGGCCTGGAGTTGCGTGGCGACCACGAGCCTCGCGGGTCTAAACCACAGCGACGTCGACAATGTGGTCCTGGTGCCGGGGGCCGCCCTGCTGGTCATCGCCAACCTGCAGTCGGGCAATTCGCAGCAGAACACCTACGCGTTGACGATCGTCGAGTGGGACGATCAATATGCGATCGGGACCAGCGCGTTTGGGCCGTTCACCGATGGGTTCGGCGATCGCGGCCAGCCGCTCTCGTGGGTGCCACAGATCGTGTCCGACACGATGATCGGGGCCAACGGCAACCTGATTCGTCGCGCTGGCGGCGGCTGGTCGGTCAACACCGCGCTGAACCTCGGCGAGAACCCTCCAGCGCGCACGGCCCAGCGCTACGCCTATGGAACTGACCACGCGATTCAGGTGATCGATCCGCTCGACGGCGCTGGCGCGCCCACGGCTTCGGTCGTCGCCTACGATCCGACCCGCGAGAATCCCTGGGTCGGTCCGACGAACATCGGCGCGACGCTGCCGAGCGACCGCGCCAACTACCCATCTGTCGCGGGCGGCGACTGGGCGGTGATCGGACCGTTCGTGTATTGCCGCGGGACCGCGACGGACTGGACCGACGTCTTCGCCGGATCCCCACTCGCCGACCTGCGCGAGCTCGCTGGCCAGGCGTTCGTGTCCGAGTCGCTGGTCAACGAGGGGCCAGGCTTCCTGGCCTACTCGGTCGGCGCGCCCGACCAGTCGTCGGCCCAGGCGGTCGTGCTCCACAATGGCGCGCTCGCGCCAGCGCCGACCCGGTTGGACGACGAGCGCATCTACGTCCCCAGCGAGGGCGGGCGCCCCGGACCGGGGATCTCGCCGCAGGGGCCGTCCACCTTCGTCACCTTCCCGGCCGCCGATAGCCGGTTCGACGTCGCCCAGACCGTGCTGCTGCACCGCTACGCGGGCGAGGCGATCGAGGGGCCGATCACCCACTACACCGTCACCTTCGCCGAGCTCGACGACGGCCTCTCGGGTCCGGTGCCGACCGCGTTCGAGCCCGAGCTCGACACCGCTGGCTGCGACCCCAGCGGCGACATCGTCAAGTTCTATCAAACGACGGTCTACCCGGGCGCGCGCAGCTCGGGCGAGGCGACCCAGGGCAAGGTCGTGAGTCGCTACCACAACGGGATCGTGCGCGCGCAGCCGGGCGTGGACGACTTCGACATGCTCGACGGGATGCTGATCTCGACGACGACCTACGCGCAGGACCAAGCCGAGCCGGTCGAGGCCACGAGCACCAGCTGGGCGGTGGTCCAGCAGGTCGCCTCGAGCCCGACCGATCCCGACGCGCCCCCGATCCAGCTGCGCGGTGGCTGGGTGACCCAGTCCCGTCAACAGCAGCTGCGCGACGGGGTCACGACCACGACCGACACCGAGTTTGTCACGCCCGACCTGCGGCTGCCGTACACCGGGAAGCCGACGGTCCAGCGCCGCGCGCAGACCAACGCCTCGGGCGAGCTCGAGACCTTTCAACGGACGACTCGCTACGGCGTCGAGTTCGACAGCGCGCTGGTGGCCATCCACGCGCTCGCGGATGTCGCGTTGGTCACCGATGTCCGCGTGGTTGGGGCGCGGACGACCGTGCTGTCCTCGACCGCGACCAGCTTCTCGAGCTGGGCGACCGCGATCGATCCACGGGTAGTGGCGCCCGCACCCGAGGCGCAGTTCGGCCTGCTGTCCAGCGACGACCCCGCGTTCCCGTTCGCCGACTACCAGCCTGGGACCACGCCGGCTGGCTGGCAGTTGGTCTCCCGCGTTGACGCTCGGGGTCGCTACGGGCTCGAGCGCGAGGTGACCGACGGACGCGGCGTCGCGACGGCGACCTTGTTGGGTGTCGACGAGCGGCTCGCGGTGGCGACGGTCATCAACGCGACAACCTTGGGCTGCGCGTACCTGGGCTTTCAACCCTACGAGGACAGCCGCGGCTGGACCCTCGACCAGGTCGAGCTCGATCCGCAGCTCGCGTTCGCGGGGACCCAGTCGGCGCGACTGCCCGGTGGTGCCTCGATCTCCGTCGCGGTCTCGCCGGGCGATACCCCGACCTACGTGATCGGCTACCGGTACCGAACCGCGTCGGGGTTCGGCGGCGGCGGAGGTGTTCGGGCCTGCGTGACCGTCGACGGCGTCGAGCAGCCCGCGGTCTCGCAGGCCTGGACCGACACCGCGCGGGCCTGGACCTACGCGACCTTGGCGGTGCCGATCCCGGTTGGCTCGCAGCGCTCGCTGGCGGTCGAGGTCCGCAACGTCGCCGACTTGGATGTCCACGTCGACTCGATCCTGATCGTGCCGCTGCCGAGCGGCGCGACCGTGCAGACCTTCGATCCGGACTCGCTGCAGGTGCTCGCGAGCATGGACGCCAGCGGCCGCACCAGCCGCACGGCCTACGACCGCAACCAGCAGCCCACGGTCAGCGTGGGCGTGGCGGGTCGGGTCCGCGAGCTCACCCTCGAGTTCGCGTCGCGGCTCGGCAACGTTGGCGATCGCTTTGATCCGACCTCGCCCAACGCCCAGCTGATCCTCGACGCCGCCGCGGGTGGCGTGCTCGAGCAGTTCCGCGACGGCGGCGGCTGGGCAACCCGCTGGGCCCCCTCCGATCCCAACGCGTGGGTGGCGATCGACGGCGCGCTCGAGCACCGCAGCGCGAGCCCGGGCTCGATCGTCTGGCAGGCCGAGCCGGGCGCCGACAGCTGGGCGCTGTACTTCGAGATCGAGCACACCGACGCGACGCCCAGCGTGACCGTCGGCGACATCCGGATCGCCTGGACGGGCTCGGGCTATCTCGGCGCGCAGGCTGGCGCGAGCTGGACCGCCCTGGCGACCCCACCCAACCTGGCCCAGCGCTGGCTGCTGGTGATCGGCGACGGCGTGGTGCTGTTCTTCGCCGACGGCCAGCTGCTGTTCGCCGAGAAGACGGCTCCGGCCGCCGGCTCGCTGGCGATCACCGCCGCCGAGATCACGCTGCGCAACCTGACGGTGGTCGAGCAGGTCCGGCTTGGCTCGACCTACCTCGACGGCGCCTCGCGCCAGCGCCAGCTCCATCAGCTGCACGGCGCCGACTCGTACGTGCGCGAGCTCGTCTACGACCCGCTCGGCCGCCAGCTGGCGACCACCAAGTGCGCGCCCGGAAGCTTCGGCGCGGGCGCGAGCGTGCCGGTCATGGGCTTTCGGCGAAGCTTCGTCGACCTGCCCGCGTTCGTGGCCGCGACCGCGTCGAGCTGGCGGATGACCGGCGACGTCGCCGACTACCACGCCGACGACGCGGGCTACCCGTACTGGGGCACCCGCTACGAGGCCTCGCCGCGGTCACAGCGGATCGAGCTCGGCCAGCCCGGTCAGCCCGACGCGATCAACCTCGAGCTCGAGCCCGCGCGGCGGCGCACCTTGATGTTCGAGTTTGGACCCAACCCCGGACCCGATCTGGCGGCCGGACAATTCAACCAGACGCGGGTGACCAGCGCGATCAAGGGCCGTGGGATCCGCGACACCGATCGGTTCGGCCAGGCCGTCGCGGGCAGCTGGCAGAGCGCGAGCGGTGAGCTGATCAGCCAGGCCGAGGGCCTGCGCAGCTACGACGATCCGAGCTCTGGCGCGACGACGACCCTCGAGGTTCGGCTGCCCAACGCGCTGATCCCCGGGCCGCAGTCCGGCGACAACGGCTACACCTCCACGTCGATCACCAACCCGCTGCAGCAGACCGTCGCGATGTCCGACGCCGACACGGGCGAGACCCGGTTCGTGTTCGACTCGGCCGGCAACCTCCGGTTCGTGCAGCCGGCCCTCGACGACGGCGAGGCATGGTTCATCTACTCCAAGTACGACGCGCTCAGCCGGGTCGTGGAGCAGGGCACGGTCGAGGGCAGCTGGGATCCAGACGAGCTCGCCCAGCTCGCTGATCAGCCGAGCTACCCGAGCGACGGTCGGCCAACGACCACGACCGCGTACGACGGCGACGGCGGCGAGCCGAGCCTGATTGGCATGAAGTGGCGGGCCACGTCCTCGAACCGGGCGCCGGATCAGGCCCCGGACGCCGGCGAGTGCAGCGTGGTCGAGACCTTCGCCTATGACGAGGGCGGCAACGTCGAGTCGGTCGCGCAGACGCTCGCGGGCGCGGTCACGGCCGCGGCCACGATCGGCTACGCCTCCAACACGCTCGGCGAGGTCGTGCGGGTCGACCTGCCCGACGGCGCACCGATCCGCGCGATCTGCTACGCGCGCGACGATCAGGGTCAGGTCATCGCGATCGGCACCAACCCCGGCGCCGAGGATCTCGGCGGCTTCGACTACGATCCCGACGGACAGGTCTGCACCCAGCGCTACGGCGGCGGCGCGTGGCAGCGCAGCTTCGACTACGCCTCGACCGGCTGGGTGCTGGGCTCGCAGACCCGCACGACCAGCGGCCAGCAATGCCTGACGCTCAGCATGGAGTACGAGGCCGACGGGCAGATGCGGTCACGCACCGTCGAGTCCGAATTTCAGGAGTCGTCGAGCTACGCCGATCGGTTCAGCTACGACGACCTGCGCCGCCTGACCGCCGCCGAGGGCAGCTCGGCGGTCAGCTACCCACGCTACGACGGCAACGGCAACCTGTGGACGGCGATCGAGGCCGGCCAGACCTCGACCTTCGAGTGCGCGCCCGGCAGCAACCGCCCGCGCACCGTCACGATCGCCGACGGCGATCCGCAAGTGCTCGACTACAACGCCCGCGGACAGCTGCGCGCGGGCCTGGGCCGGCGCCTGTCCTACGAGCGCAGCACCGCGATGACCACCGCGATCGCGAGCGGCGACAACCACATTCGGCTCGGCTACGGCAGCTCACAGCAGCGGGTGCTCAAGCAGATCATCGCGGGCGCGGGCGAGCAGCGGATCTACTTCAGCGGCGCCGGGCTGGTGCCGATCGCGACCCTGGTCGGCGATCAATGGGCGATCGACGTGCAAGGCCCGACTGGGTTGCTGGCTCGCGTGTCGGATCGGGCATACTTTCCGCTGACCGACACGACCGGCTCGATCTGGGCCGTGGTCGACGACACCAGCCTGGTCGGGGCCTCGAGCTACCGCCCGTTCGGTGAGCTGTCCGGCACCACCGGCTCGCCCGAGCGGATCCCCTACCGCTACCAGGGCCAGGAGTGGGACGGCGAGGTCCAGCTCTACAACTTCCGCGCGCGGATCTACGACCCGGTCTTGCGTCGGTTCGTGAGCCCCGACCCGCGTCGGCAATTCTTCAGCCCCTACGTGTTCGCTGCCGACGCGCCGTTGACCGCCGTCGATCCCACCGGTGAGTCGGCGACCTGGGCGGTGTACCTGGGCCTGGCCGCGCTGACCGTGGCGGGCGTGGCCTTGACCCTCGTGACGGCTGGGGCCTCCGACGCGCTGCTGTTGGCGGTGGATTCTTCGGTGCTGGCCGGGGAGGTCGCCTCCGGTGTCGCCGTCGAGGCGGGCGTGGAGGCGGCCGCGGGGGCGACGGTCGGATCCGTCGCGGGCGGGCTGGCTGGCAGCGCAGCCATGACGGCCGGGTTCAACGGCATCTGCTATGAGCACGCGCAGGGCGGCGACATCACGGCCGGCGGCATGTTCAAGACGCTCGGGATCGGGGCGGCGCAAGGGCTGGCCACCGGGCTGGTCGGCGGCATGCTCGGACCGCTCGCCGACGCCGCCAACGCCCGGGTCGCGGAGTCGTCCGTGTCCGCGTTCGCCAAGGCGGCCGGGCGGGCGGCGAGTGGGACGATCGCCGGGGTGGTCGGTCGGGACCTGCAACAGGTCTTGACCAACATCAGCAGTCAGCAACCCTGGTATCAGGGGCTGCTGCGCAGCTCCGGGACCGGTGCCATGTCGGGCGCCATGTCGGGCGGCGGCGGATCGCTGGCCGGCTCTGCGTGGGGCGAGGTCAAGCCGGTCGTCATGAACCCGGGGCCGACCTGGACCGCGATCACCGACTCGCTCGCCAGCCGGTACACGACGATCTTGAACCGGAGCGCGAGCGCGGTGCCATCGGCGTTCTCGAACGCGAGCCCGTACTGGGTCTTCTCGAGCCGCTGACGCGGGCCCAACCCTCGCGCCGGGCACGAGCCCGGCGCGAGGGCTTCACGTGCACGAGGCCCCGCGAGTCGGGTATCGTCGCCCGCCGGTCCACCGAGGATCGCGGGCGCCCGCGATGGACAGCGAGACCCAACAGTACGCGACGACCGATCCGACGGAAGAGCCACCCGATCTGGAGCCGGGACTCGAGCCGGGACCCGCGTGGACAGGCGAGCCCAAGCCCGATCACGACGGGGTCCTGCGAGTCGGCCGCTACCCGATCATCCGCAAGATCGGCGAGGGCGGCATGGGCGTCGTCTATGCCTGCTACGACGAAGCCCTCGATCGGCGCGTGGCGATCAAGCTGCTCAACTCGCGGGTGCGGTCGAGCTCGGCCCAGACTCGATTCGAGCGCGAGGCCCAGGGCCTGGCTCGCCTCTCGCACCCCAACGTGGTCCAGATCTACGAGATCGGCGCCCACCAAGACGCGCTGTACCTGGCGATGGAGTACATCGATGGCCAGACCCTGGGCGCGTGGCTGACCGAGGCGGAGCGAAGCTGGCAGGCGATCATCGAGATCCTGTTGGGGGCGGGGCGCGGGCTCGCGGCGGCCCACGCCGCCGGCTTGATCCATCGCGACTTCAAGCCCGACAACCTGATGGTCGGCGCTGACGGGCGGGTCCGCGTGCTCGACTTCGGCCTGGTCCGCGGCGTCTCGGAGGCGGGCTCGCTCGACCAGACCGACGACGACGCGCTGCTCGACCCCGAGTCCCGCGGACTCCTCGACCAGCCGGTGACCCGCGCAGGCACGATCCTCGGGACCCCGGCCTACATGGCGCCCGAGCAGCTCCAGGGCCGGCCCAGCGACGCCAAGACCGATCAGTTCGCCCTGTGCGCGGTCGCGTACGAGGCGCTGTTTGGGATCCGACCGTTTCCCGGCAACACCACCGAGGCGATCACCGCGGCCATGCTCAGCGGCCAGATCGCACCGGGTGAGGACCACCGCGGGGTCCCCCGTCGGGTCCGAGCGGCGATCGTCCACGGACTCGCCCGCGACCCTGATCACCGCTGGGCGAGCGTCGACGCGCTCCTCGACCAACTCAGGCGGGCGCTGGCGGGCCCCAGGCGGCGCCGGGCGGCGGTCGGTGTCGCGGCGGTGCTCGGGGCCGCGATCGCCGGGCCGTGGCTGCTCGCCGAGCCGGCCGTACCCGGGCCCAGGTGCAGCCTCGATGACACAGCCCTCGCCGGAGTCTGGGACGAGCCCCGCCGAGCGTCGGTCCGCGCGGCCTGGAGTCGGGGTGCGTCCGATCCCGCGCCCACCACCGCGTTCGTCGAAGCCAGCCTCGACGCCTGGGCCGAAGACTGGGTCCGCAGCCAACAGCACGCCTGCCAGGCCACGTGGGTCGAGGGCCGGCAGTCCGAAGCGATGCTCGACAAGCGCACCAGCTGCCTCGATCGTCAGCTGCGGGCGTTCGGGGCGGTGACCGAGCTGTTCGCCGACGCCGATCCCGAGCTGATCGCCCGCAGCCCCGAGCTGCTCGCCCGCTTGCCCGATCTCCACGCGTGCGCGAGCGCGGACCTGGTCGAGCTTCGCTACCCCCCGCCCGAGAACCCGGAGCGGGCCGCCGCGATCGGCCGCGGGTTCGAGACGCTCGCCCGCGCCCGCGCGCTGGCCGACGCCGGACGGCTGATCGACGCAGACGCGAGCGTCGACGCCCTGGCCGAGCTGGGCTCCGACTACCCGCCCTTGGCGATCGAGATCCAGGCGCTCGCGGGTGAGCGCCTGCTGTGGAACGGCGACCGCGATCGAGGGCTGCCCGCGGTGCTCGACGCGGCCCGGGCCGCCGAAGCGCTGCACCTCGACGACCAGGCCGCGAGCCTTCGTGCCCGGGTCGCGATCGACGCAGCCGGGACCTGGGGTCGCCCCGAGCTCGAGCAGTGGCTGGTGGCCGACGCCCGCGCGGCCGTCGATCGGGTCGGTCGCGCCAACGATCCTCGTCGGGTCGACCTGCACGTCGCCCACGGCTGGCTGCTGGATGCCCACGGCGAATACGAGGCCGCGCTCGGCGAATTTCAGGCCGCCGTGGCGACCGCGACGACGAACGGTCAGACGGTTCGCGCCGAGCTCCTGCGCGTCAACGTCGCCCGCATGCTCGCCAACCTCGGTCGCCATGATCAGGCGGCGCTCGAGTTCGAGGCGACCCGGGCGGCCGCCGCCCAACACCTCGGCCCAGGCTCGCTGCGACTCGCCGAGATCGAGCTCGACCTTGGCCTGTTCGCCGGCCAGCGCGGCGACTTCGAGGATGCCCATGTGCACCTCGACCGGGCCCGGGCGATCGCGGTCGCGGCGTTTGGGACCGACGCCACCCGCGTGACGCGGATCGATCTCGCCCGTGGCAAGCTCGCGCTCACGACCGGGGATCTCGACCGGGCGCGGGGCTTGTACGAAGACGTGCTCGCCGCCGGGGTCGGACCGCCCGAGTGGCGCGCCGACGCCCACGAGGCGATCGGTGTGCTGGAGTTCTACGCTGGAAACTACCCGGCCTCGCTCGCCGCCTATGGAGAGGCCCTCGCCCTGAGGTCGCCGATCCTCGCCGCCGACCACCCGACCCTCGCGATCTTGCACAGCAACATCGGCGAGTCGAAGGCCGCCCTCGGTGATCACGCCGGCGCGCTCGCGGCCTACACCCAGGCGATCGAAGCGATCGAGCGTCGGCTCTCCGCTGACCACTTCGATCTTGCGTTTCCGCTCAAGGGTCGTGGCCAGTCCCGGCTCGCGCTCGGCGATGCCGCGAGCGCCCAGGCCGATCTCGAGCGGGCCCTCTCCCTTCACCATGCCACCCCCGGAGAGCCGCTCGAGCAGGCCGACGTCGAGTTCAGCGCGGCCCGTGCCCTCGCTCAGCAGGGGGATCACGCCGCGGCCCGAGCCCTCGCTCAGCAGGCCCACGCCCACTACGGAGCCTTCGGACAAGCTGATCGAGCTGCGGCGATCAATCATTGGCTGATTGAGCTTCACCCCGCCGCCACCGGTTCCCATGTGCAGAGCTCACCATGACCCACTCATTTCGCATCCAATGGCACGACCCCAACTCCAACAACAGCGGCTCGCTGCGTGGTCGTCACGCCCGCCATGACGACTGGGAGTCGCTCGACGAATTCACCCTCTCCGCCGGCTCGAGCTACGACTTTTACCTGTCCGTGGTCGAAGGCGTGGACTACACGACCTTCGTCACGATCGAAGTTGGGGGCCAGATCTTCGGAGCCAAGGTCGCTCCGTTCATCCATGACGATCAAGGCAGCGGCAACCAGGACGCGATCCACCTCGGCCCGCTCGCGCTCAGCAGCACCGCGCTCACGGTCAAGGCGAGCGTGCTGGTCAGCGACGATCCCAAAGTCCACGTGACCTGGGGGAAGGGCGGCAGCAGCAACAACGCGACCGTCAGCCTGATCTGGACCGGCTCGGGCGGCTGGACCGACGGCGCCGGCCGTCCGATCCCCGATCCGATCGAGGTCGAGACCTACAACCTCGTCGTGATCCAGGTCAGTGATCAGAGCCACAGCGTCAGCACCGTGGCGATCTACGAGGCCCAGGCGCTGGTCGGCGAGCTGATCGACAACGGCCTCGGCCAGGCGTCCGCGACCCTGGTCCAGCCCACCGGGGCGTCCGACTCCACCTATACAGTCAACGTGTTCAACGTGCTCTCCGACTCCGGCATCCTCGCGGTCAACTGACGGCCACTCGCCCCCGTCACGAGCCGTCCGGCTGGTCGAGCTTGTGCTTCTTGATCAGGCGGAGCAGCTGAAACCGGTTGCGCAGCCCCAGCAGCCGCCAGGCTCGCTCCCGAACCCCGCCTGCCTGCTCGAGCGCGGCGCTGATCTGCGCGGCGGTCAGGCTCGCGTGATCGACCCTGGCGATCGGCGCAGGCGTGGGCTCGACCGTGGCTGCGGCCGCTGGATCGAGGTCGAGCTGGCTGCGACCTTCGACGGCGCTGCGCATCAGGGCGGTCCACAGCAACCCGTCGAGCTCGCGGACGTGGGTCTTGTAGCTGCGCCCGATCAGGTCGCGGATCAAGCTCGATTCGATCGCCGGAAACGCGTGGGCGGGATCGCGGCCGCCAAACAAGCGTCGCGCAGCGCTCGCGTCATCGCTGGCCAGGCGGCGCAGGAGCTCGACGATCAACAGCGCGATGTCCTCGCGCCGCTCGGGCAGGCCCGGGACCGCGATCTGAAGCCGGAACCGGGCCGCGAAGTCGTGCTTGAGCTGATTGAACCGGCGATTGGTCGCGGCGATCAAGCGCAGGTCCGCGCGCTGGGCTCGGGCGTCGCCAAGCCGTTGATACTCGCCACGATCGAGCACCCGCAACAAGTGGGCTTGCAGCTCGTGGCTGAGCTCGCCGATCTCGTCGAGGAACAGCGAGCCGTCGTGGGCCGCGCCGATCAACCCAGTCCGCGCGGGCATCCCTGGGTTGGGGTAGTCGCGGATGTTGCCGAACAGCTCGGCGTCGATCAGCCCCTCGGGGAAGGTCGCCGCGTTGCGCGAGACCAGGGCTTGGCGCGCCCGGCCCGACAACGCGTGCACCGCCTGCGCGACCAGCTCCTTGCCGACCCCGCTCGGACCGCCGACCAGCACGTGGACGTCGCGCTGGGCCGCGAACCAGATCTGCCCGCGCAAGGCCCACGCGGGCGGACTCTCGCCGACCATCCCGAACGCATCGGCGCGCCCGAAGCTGGGCAGCAGCTGCTCCGGTAGCTCGATCACAGGCAGCTCGGCCGGACGCTGGGCGACCAGCAAGACCAGCTCACCGCGCAGCTCGACGACCGCGCCCACCCGAACTGGAACTGGCCGCGTGGCGACCCTTCCGTCGATCTCGAGGGTTCGGCGGCCGAGGTTCTCGATCGTCAGCGAGTCGGCCTGGCTCGCGCGGATCCGCAGCTGGACCCGCGAGATCCGCGAGCTGGTCAGCGCGCCCGTCACCTGGTTGCTGCCCGGTCGCTGGCGGATCAGCGCCAGGCGCTCTTCCGAAGCCTCACCGGGACCCTCCCCGCGACCGAAGATCCAGCCACCGTCGGGCTCGCGCGCGGGGTCCGTGAGCAAGACCTCGCCGATCCGCTCGGGCTCGTCACGGCTCCAGACCACGACCAACGCGGGAAATTCGGGCACCCGTCGGACCGCGTCGGCCGAGCTCTGATCCGCGCTGATCGTAACCGTCTCCACCGCCGTTGAACGCTACACGCCGACGCTCTAGCTGTCGACGTGCGCGCACGTGCGGCGAGCGTGCGCGCACCAAGGCGAGCGTCAACCAGCGTCGTTGCGTGCGGTCTGAGCCCGAGTTGGACTGGCACGTGCGCTGCACCAGGTCTGGGCGAGCGCGAGGCCGCGTCGAGTTCGTCCCGAACCGAAGGTCTGCGCCACACCCGACAAGGAACCTATCGATGGCACTCAAAGCAATCTGGAAACGCACCAAACTCTCCGCTCTTCGCACCAACTCGACGGTCAACTTCGACTTTGGCCAAGCGGTGACCCCGGTGATGTTCGGCCTCAGCGGCTACTCACTCTCGTTCACCAAGGGCAAGGGCCACAACGTCGCCAGGATTCAGGCCTCGGCCGCCCTCGGGACCGGGGCCACCGGCGTGGTCCCCCTCGCGATGACCGCCCAGATGTACGACAACGGCGGCAACCAAGCCGACCCGGAGACCTCGTACGTCGACTTCACCGTGCTCGGCTGGACCGGCTCGAACACGGGGACGGTCAGCCTCAGCACCGGTGTGCTGCAAGCCAGCGGGAGCACCTACGAGCCCCGCTCGATCCCGTCGACCGTCTACTCCTCGGGGCCCGCGCTCGGCGGATTCGAAGCCCACTACAGCGAGGGCGACAATCAGGTCATGACGATCAGCATGGGCGCGACCCTCAGCGGGACCAACATCGCGCTCAGCGGTGACATGGTCGACAACAAGCGCCAACACGTCGCCGAGGTCGAGCTGATCGGCGGCGCGGTCCTGACCGGCGTCTCGACCCCCGGGTTCGCAATCAAGACCATCAGCAACCAACAGAGCGGCTCGAACGTGACGGTCTCGTTCGCGGACGCGATCCCGGCCAACACCAACCTGATCGACTGCGCGGCGTTCTTGAGCGGGTTCACGGCCACCTACCCGAGCGGCAAGGCCCACGACGTCGCCACGCTTCAAATTGGGCCCCAGACCGGCACCGGTCAGCCCTACGTGTCGGGGACCAACGTGATCGTGCCGGGCCCGAAAGCCTACATGACCGACAAGGGCCACCCGAGCCACGATCAGGACGACGACGTCAGCGGCATCAATATGACGATCATCGGAATCTACGCATAGTCACCCCGATCGCCGACCTCCCCTTCAATCCCCACATCACAGTCCATTGTCACGAGTCACGTGAGTTCGTGGCGCGAATGGTCGCGCCACGAGCTCACGTGCTGATTCGCTCTTTGCCCTCCGCTTTGGTGCTCCAATGTCAAAACAGGCCTCGTCCCCTTCGGTCCCCTCCATTCGCTCGTTCCAGTTCAACGCGACCACCGCCGGCAGCGTGAAGGACAGCGTCAACTTGTTTCGTGGCGATGTGAACCTCGAGCAGCCGCTGTTCACGATGCCCGGCCGCACCGAGGCCACCGACGTCAAGGTCTCGCTGCTGTACCAGAGCAACGTCTATCACGACGCCATGACCTTCAATCGCGGGGCACCCACGAGCGTCGTGGGCCTGGGCTGGAGCTGCCCCGGTGACGCGATTGAGCTTCAGGGCAGCCCGGCCGAACCCGCCGGGGCCCGCCGCTACGCGCTGGTCCGCAATGGTGGCTCGAATCTCTTGGTCCGCGAGCCCGAGCAGCCGAGGTTGTTCGATCTGAGCGCGGCCGAGGCCGGCTCGCTGCTCCCCGGACAGCCGGTATCCCAGGCGCTGATCAGCAGCTTTGGCCAGCGCGGGCTGGCCGTCGATCCAAGCGCGACCGTGGCCGCCGCGCCCGAGCTCGAGGGCGGGCTGCGGATCATCGACGCGGCCGAGCAGCGCGAGTTTGTCTTGGCTCCCGCCGGGAGTGGCTGGACCGCGTTCGACGGCGGCGAGGCGTATCAGCTCGTCCAGTTTCAATTCAGCAAGGTGCTCTATTACCCGACCTGGGAGCGGTGGGTGGTGATCGATGACGCCGGCCAAGTGTCGTCCTACGGCGGGCTCGCCGACCCCGCGGTCCAGGGATTCTCGCGCTCGGTCGGCGACAGCGTCGAGTGGGCGGTGGTCTGGAGCTCGGCGTCAGGCGGGGCCGCGCGGTGGTCGGGTGCGTCCTCGCAGCCCAACGGCCAACGCCAGGTCGCGCGCGCCTGGAACCTCGCGAGTCGCACCAATCTGTGGGGGGATCAGATCCGCTATGCCTACAATGAGCAATGGCCGGCCGACCCCAACACTGGCGTTCGCCCGGTCGTCGAGCAATTGGTGTGCAGCGGCGGGCAGCCCTACACCAAGGCCTGCTACCTGACCAGCATCACCGACGTGTTCGGCCGCCGCGCCGCGTTCAGCTACGCCGACAAGCTGTGGACCAGCGGCACGGGCAGCCCCCGCGAGTACGCCGATCCGCACAAACAGACGCCCGACAACGTCGCCAACGGCTGGCAGGATCGCTACGAGACCCAGTATCTCGCGTCGATCGAGGTCGTGGATCCCGAGGGCGAGCGGCTCTACGGGATCGCGTTTGGCTATGAGCCGCGACCGGGCAACGGCTCGGCCAGCGCGGTCGCCAACGTCAACCCGTCGCCGACCAACGGCGATTCTGGTGACTTCTACAAGCGCTACCTGACCTCGGTGACCCTGAGCAACGAGTTTGGCGCGGCCCAGCCACCGATCTGCTTCAACTACTATCTCGACGCCACGCAGGAGTCCGGCTACAGCCCCGGCGCGCTGGCCTCGGCGACCTCGGCCGTCGGTGGGACCAGCCGCTGGCGCTACACCGAGCAGCAGCTCGATCTTTGTGATCGGACCCTCGCGGTCGTGCCCCCGGCGGAGCTTGGTACCTCCGTGACGCCGCGGACCTGGTTTGGTGACGACTACGCGGTGACCATGTGGTTCGACCTGCTCGGCAACAAGGCCTCGCTGGCGATCCACACCTGGCAAGGCCGCTGGGACGCGTGGGCGCCCGCGTGGGGGCCGATCCTCGCGACCGAGGCGGCGGGCTTCGACCTCGACTCGCTCGAGGTCGTGACCGGGACCGACTTTGTTGCGATCTCCTACGTCAGCGCCGAGCAGCGCAAGGTCTACGTGTTCAACAAAGATCCGCGGACGACCGGCAATTGGTTGCCAGCCGAGATCGCCGACATCGAGACGGGACCCAGCACCCCGTGTCTGAGCTACTCGACCAGCTACGGGCCCGCCACCCTCGCCGCGGGCGGGACCTTCTTCCTGGTCCACTACGCCCCCGCGCTGCAGAGCTACGCCTATGATCGCTTGACGTGGCGGTGGTCGACGCGCGAGTGGTCGAACACGACCGACACGCTCGGCGATGGCGCCCAAGTCGTGGCCCGGGGTGAGTACTGCCTGACCCTCGACGCCCAGGGTCGCTACGCGCTGAGCTACCTCGACCCCCGCCTGATCTGGCGATCCGGGACCAGCGGGACTCTGTCCAACCTCAACGATCCCAGCAAGGCGGTGCTGATCCCCGGGGCCTCGGTGGTCGTGGTCGGCCAGCTCCTGAGCGCGGGCTCGACCAGCCTCAGCTACAGCGTGACGATGCTGCAGTGGGACGCCGACTACCAGGTCCAGGTCACCAGCTTCAGCGCCACCGACTCGGCGCAGATCGACTGGGTCCCGCAGCTCATCGCCGACACCATGGTCGCCGTCGGCGGTCGGCTGTGGCGGTTTGACGGGCTCGTGTGGCTCCTCAACGAGGCCCTGGTCATCGCAACGCCGAGCTCGGGCTGGAACCAGCGCTACGCCTACGGGCCCGACTACGCGGTCCAGATCTATGTCGACGCCAACGAGCACGTGGCCCCCGACGGGGCCCGGGTGGTCGGCTACGACGCGGGCGTGGTCGGTGCGTGGAACGGCGCCCGGGCGATCCCCAGCAGCGCGTCGTTTGGCAGCACCGACGCGTGGCCCTCGGCCGGCACCAGCGACTATCTGACGCTCGGTGAGTACCTCTACTACCGCAATGACGCGGCCGACTGGAGCACCGTGATTCAGGCGGGCCCGACCGAGAACCTCGCCGACCTGATCCCTGCTGGCGAGGCGCTCGAGACCGCCGCGACCATCAATCAAGGCCCGGCGTTCATCGCCTTCAACGCCACGGTCACCGCGACCGGCGCCCGTGCTCCGACCGCCGCGTTCGTGCTCGGCAACGGTCAGGCGCTGGCCGAGACCGACGTCGGCGCGGGCATGCGGATGATCGCCAGCAGCGATCCCGACTACGGACAGCCCGGGGTCAGCCCAGCCGGCCCGGCGACCTTGCTGCTGGTCCCCGACACCGCGATCTCGTTCACCCAGGCGCCCAGCTACGCGCTGTACCGCTACGTCGGCAACGAGCTCGACGGCAAGATCCGCCACTATCAGGTCTCGACCTTCGAGACCGACAACGGCTTCGGCCACCCGCTCGCCACCGCGATCAGCATTGACCCGACGACCGCGGCCTGTGACCCGAGCGGGCAGTTCATCAAGTACTACCGCTCCGTGGTCGCCCCGGGGGTCGCGACGCTCGTGCTCGATCCGGCGACCGAGGCCCCGGCCAGCGGCGACGCGCCCTACGGCTTCGTCGCTGTCCGCTATCTCAACGGGGTCGAGCAGGTCGTCGGCCAGGAGCTCGGCGCGTCGGCCCTCGATGGGATGATGTTGGCGCTCGAGGCCCACGACAGCCAGGGCCTGCAGCTGTCGGCGGCCGAGCTCGCGTGGGAGGTCTACCAGGACATCGCGCCCGACCCGAGCGACGCTAGCGTCCCCTCGCGACCGCTCCGGGGCGGCTTCGCGGTCCAGTCCGGCGGCAGCCTGGTCCAGGACGGAGTCAGCTCGACGCGGACCAGCAGCTACCGCGCCGCGGGCTTCGACGCGCCGTTCTCGACCACGCCGCTGAGCACGACCACCTCGGGCATGGGCTCGTCGGGGGTGATCGAGAGCCAGACCAGCGGCAGCTACCTGGCGATCCAGCTCGACGACGCGGTCAGCCAGGGAGTGTTCCGCACCCTCAACCTGCGCGCGCAGGCGGTCCAGACCACGACGCAGTGGCAGCGGGCCGGCGAGAATGCGCTGACGACCGCCGCGACGGCGACGACCTGGAAGGCGTGGGCCTCGCAGCTGGGCGCGAGCGTGGTGGTGCCGGCCAAGCAGGCCAGCTTTGCGTGGCTCGGCGACCCTGACCGCGCCGAGTTTCCGTTCGCCAGCTATCAGCCCAGCAGCTCGGTCCAGGGCTGGCGGCGGACCGAGTGCGTGAACGTTCGCAACGCACGTGGCCTGAGCATCGAGAGCCTCGACGCGATGGATGTGGCGTCCTCGGTGCTCTACGACAAGAGCGGCTCGCTACCGATCGCGGGCCTCGACAACGGCTCGATCACGGACGGTCAGTGGGCGTACCTCGGGTTCGAGGCCTACGAGGTCGACGCTGGCTGGACCCTGGCCGGGACCCGCGAGGTCGTCGGTGACGCCTACTTCGGCGGCCAGTCCGTGGGGCTCGGCGCGGCCGCGAGCGTGACCACCTCCGTCGAGGTGCTCCCGGGCGCCAACGGCTACGTGCTGGGCTTTGCGATCAAGACCCCGGTCGGCTTCGAGCCCGGCGCGGGCACCAGCTGGACGATCCGCTACTCGGGCGGTGGCACAGCCCCCGAGCCGATCCCGCTGACCGCGACCGACGGGACCTGGGCGTTCCGCTCGATCGGCCTGCCCTTCGAGGCCAACGCTCGCCCGAGCTCGATCACGATCGCCGCCAGCAACTCCACGAGCGTCGAGATCCTGCTCGACAGCGTCTACCTGATCCCGCTTGGCGCGACCTTCTCGGCCCAGGCCTACGAGCCTCGCTACAACCAGACCGTCAGCGGGATGACCATGAGTGGGCTTGCGACTCGCTCGCTCTACGACCCCTTCCGGCAGGTCACCGGGGCGATCGACGAGCGCGGGATCCTGCGCAAGGCCGGGGGCAAGAGCCTCTCGCGGGCCAACTCCAGCGACGGCCAGTTCTCGACCAGCGCCCCCAACGGTGCGCTTCAGGTGGTGCTGGCGGAGGCTGGGATCTGCGACGACTTTCGGCGCGGCGGCGAGTGGCGAGCTCGCTGGTCCCCCAACAACGCCTCAGCCTGGACCCAAGCGCCGGGCCTGCTGAGCACGACCGACGGCGGCTCGCTCAGCTGGATCCCAGGTCCGGACAGCCTGACCAGCGCGGCCGTCGTCGTCGGCATCGCGTCCCCCAGCGGGCCGAGCAAGTCGATCTCACTCGACTTCGCCGACAACCACACGATCGCGTGGGAGCCCGGCCTCGGGTGGACCGCGTCGGGACCGGCCTGGTCCCCGCGCGCGCTCGCCCAGCCGCCGAGCATGGCCGGCGACTGGCTGTTGGTGTTCGGTGACGGCCAGCTGCTGTTCTTCGCCGGCAACCAGCTGATCTACAGCAGCCCGTGGACCGAAGGGGTGCCCAGCGACATCACGCTGATCGCCACAGGCCCGCTCGCGCTGCGCTACCTCGGGGTCGGCGGTGGCCCGCGGGTCAGCCTCGACTACAGCGACGGCAACGGGGTCGCGCTTCAGTCGCAGACCCTCAGTGGCGGCGACGCTGCGGTCGCGGCCACCATCACCGACGCCCTCGGTCGGACCGTGGCCTCGACCAAGTTCGCGCCCGCGAGCTTCGAGAAGCCGACCGACCTGCCGATCCTCGCCTACCTGAACGGGTTCGTCGATCGTCAGGCGTTCCTGGCCGCGATGGCCGACAGCTGGGTGCTGACCGGGACCGTCGCCGACTACTACCGCGGTCAGACGATCGACGGCTACACCCCGTCCGACGACGGCGGCTACCCCTACACGGGGACCCGCTACGAGCTCGCCCCCCGCGGGCGCAAGCTCGAGAGCGGTCTGCCCGGGACCAGCACGGCGATCCACGACGTCAGCCAGCCGCCCTCGACCCGCCAGACCACGTGGAGCAGCTACGGCTGCAACGCGGCGATCAACCTCGGTGGCGTCGAGATCGCCGCGGGCAGCTACTACGAGGAGCTCACGACCGGGCCGCTCGGCAACGCGACCAAGCGCTGGCGGGCGTTCAACCGCAACCAGGTCGCCGCCGAGCTTGTCGACGCCTCGGCCGACGTCCTGACCCAGACCAAGTGTCTGCGAGAGTGGCTCGAGCAGCGCGGTCACGTGGTCGGCAAGACCCAGGCGCTGACACCCAACCACTTCACCAACACCCAGATCAACAACGCGGTCGGCGAGACCGTGGTCACCGAGAGCCCCGGAATCGCCGCGGGCTGGACGGTCCGCGATCCCGCCGGGCGGACCCGGATCGCGGGCATCGGCGACGCGACCACCGTCGCCTACTTCGTGTACGACGCGATCGGCCGCCCGCTCGAGTATGGCCGGGTCGAGGTCGACCGCGACACCCTCCCGCAGATGATTTCGGATCCAAGCTGGCCGCTCGCGGACTCGAGCCGGGTCGTCACCCGCAGCTTCGGCTACGACGGTGATGGCAGCGATCCGTCGATGCTCGGCCAGTGCGAGACGGTCACGACCACGACCGCCGCCGCGACCACCGTCGACCCCGCCGCCACGCCGGTCAGCGTGACCGAGACCTACAGCTACGATCGCCGGGGTCGGACCACGTCGATGACCCAGATGGTCGTCGATCAGCCGAGCCTGCCGAGCGCCTGCTTCCGCTACGCCTACAACAACACCGACGAGATCGTGTGCCTCAGCTACCCCGAGGGCTCCCCGATCCCCGAGGTCCACTATGGCTACGACGACAACGGCCGGCTGCTCGCGGTCGGTCGCGCGGCCGGGGCCACCGACCTGGCGAGCTACACCTACTCGCCCAGCGGTGACCTCATCCATGAGCAAGTCGGCGCCGGGGTCCTGGACATCGACAACGGCTACGGATCCCAGGGCTGGCTCGCCACGACTTCGGTCGCGATCAACGGCGGGGCCCCGTGCTGGGAGCAAGCCTACGTCTACAACCCCGACTCCACGATCCACGCACGAACCGACACCAGCGCCGCGCCCTTGCCCGCTGGCGTCACCACCCACGCGTTCGAGTACGACCCCCGCAAGCAGCTCGGCAGCGCCTCGGCCAGCGGCGCGCTCGAGTGGAGCGAGTCACTGTCGAGCACCGACCAAAGCGGCAATATCCTCGGCGCCGAGCTCGACGGCGTGACCATGCAGGCGACTCGGGCCCCCGACTCGGATCAGATCCTGTCCTTGCAAGTCGGTGAGCAGCAGCCCGTGGCGCTCGGCTACGACCAGTTCGGAAACCTCAGCTCGGTCGGCTCGACGATCACCGACTACGACCCGGTCTTGCTGCTGCCCTCCGGCTTCTCGGGCTCTGGCGGCGCGGCGGTGATCGGCTACGGCTCCGCCAACCAACGGCTGATCAAGCAGACCCTCGGGGCCAACGCGTCGACCCGGCTGTACTTCGGTGGGCTCTCGACGCGGCCGCTCGCGGTCTGGGAGAACGGTCGCTGGAGCGCGGCCGTCCAGGGCGCGACGGGCTTGCTCGCCACCATCGGGGAGCAGGTCTGCTACCCGATCAAGGACGCGCTCCAGAGCGTCCGCCACCTGATCGACGAGCAGGGCAACCCGGTCGCAAGCCTGGCCTACTCGGCGTTTGGCAGCGTGGTCGCCGAGTCCGGTGACACCGGGGCCCTGCTGTCGCGGTTCATGGGCCAGGAGCTCGACGGCGAGACCGGCTACTACGCGTTCCCGGCTCGGCTCTACGATCCGGTCCTGCGCCGGTTCCACGCCGTCGATCCCCAGCACCAGTTCCCCAGCCCCTACGTGTTCGTCGGCAACCAGCCGATCAGCAACGTCGATCCGACCGGCGAGGTGTCATGGTTCGGCCTGGTGGCGATGAGCGTGGTGTTCGCGGCCGGGTTTGCGCTGTCGCTCGCGAGCGCCGGACTCAGCGACGTCGCGGCCGCCGCTGTCGACTCGCTGCTCGGCGGCGCCGAGGTGGCCGACGTCGTCGAGGATACCGTCGTCGTCGGCAACACCGTGTCAAAGGTGGTGAAGACGGGCGAGCGGCTCGAGCAGATTGAGGGGCTCGAGGAGGTCAAGGACGAGACCACCGCGCTCGTCCGCACCGGTGAACAGAGCTATGGCAGCACGGGCTCGGTCGAGCCCGGTGTCGGCTCGGGGGCCCCGCTCCCCGAGGCCTCAGTCGGGTCGATCGCGGCATCGACCGAGACTGCCGCTTCTTGCCTGGGACCGAAAGCCATCACCGCGCTGACGACCGTCGGCCACATCGGCGCCCGCACGCTCGGGGGCGCAGTCATGGGCGCAGCCGAGAACGGCGCGCTCTACATGCTCAACCCCAGGAACAACTTCGACCCGAGCGACAGCGGCTCGCGCCAGTCGCTGCTGAAGGCGATGTTCGTGGGGGCGATCTGCGGCGCGGTGACTGGCTCCGCGGCCTCGCTGGTGGACATGCCCGTGAGCAAGGGGCTCATGCGCAAGTTCGTGACCGAGTCGCTGAAGAAGCAGTCCTTGATGGTGGTCGCGGGCAAGGGGGTGGTCGGCGTCGGCACCTCCGACATCAACCACCTGATCAGCGCCGGGTTTGCGCACGAGAAGCCGACCGTGCTCGGCATGGTGGTCAGCGCCGCCTGGGGTGGCGTGTCCGGGGCCGCATCGAGTGCGATGGGTGAGAGCTTCTCGATGGGCTTCGCCGCGCTGCCGAGCCGCGGCAAGATCCTGGCCGTATCGGCCGGGAGCGCGCTGGCGATCGGTGCCGAGCTGCAGATGGTCCAGCTCGGGATCATGAAGGCCGCGCGCAGCTAGACGCTCGACCCAAACGGGGGCCAGCCACCGTGACCGCGCTGCGCTCGGGTCAACCGAGCGCACGCGGTCGCGTCGCTACTGCGGGTTCGGGTTGATGACGCCGGTCCCGGTCCCGCCCAGGTACGCGTAGCTGTCGTACGAGTCGTAGCCAACCACCACGACCGCGAACTTCTGAATGCCGCCGTCGATCACGTGGACGCCGTCGGCGACCATGACCCGCGCGACCTCATAGTCGCTGTCGGCCACGGGCACGAACGCGTTGTCCGGCACCGGTTGCCCGTCGAGCACGATCTCCGCGTCCATCTCCCGCGTGATCACCAAGAAGTCATTGACCCAAGTCCCCGGCACCAACACCACATAGCGCGGCAGGTACTGCTCGACCGGGCTGAGCTGGACCATGGCGGGGTCACCCTGGTTGAAGTTGTTCTGCACGTTCAGCGCACCGGTCATGTAGTTGACCACCGCGATCGGCCGGTTGGCGACCACCTCGAAGTCACCGGGCACCGCGTTGACGCCGGTCGCGTAGAACTGCACGAGCTGGCCCGCGCTCATGTTGAACGGGCTGTTGGGCAGGCCGGTGACCTCCATGTCGGCGTTGAGGGTGACGGTGGTGCCGTCCTCGGACGCGTAGATCTGCCAGAGCGTGGTCTCGGGCGAGTTGGGGACCCGCGGTGGCATCCGCGAGGCGACGAAGTGCTCCCCCCACAGGCGCTTGCCCGAGAGCTGATCCTCGAGGTGATCGCACGCGAACACGTTGGCTGGAATGAACGCGCACTCCTGGCCCGAGAACACGCCGATCGGGTGGTCCTGGTCCGAGTTGATCCGCGTGCCCGTGAGCCCCACGTTCTGGGTCTTGGTCATGACCTCGGCGATGTCGCCCTCGTTGAGCATGATCTGAAACGGCACGTTTGGCTGACCAGCCGGGACCCCGTTGCCGCCGAGCGTCGCCACGCTGGGCGTGACTTCGACGACCGTCCCGTCGTGGGCCGCGACGATCGTCGCGTAGGCGCCCTGCTGCTGACCATCGTTGGTCGAGACCCAGCCAACGACGTCGTTGAGGTGATCCCAGGCGCTGACCGGGTACAGCATCGAGGCGTCCGACAAGAATGAGGTCGAGCCGTCGACCGGGTTGAACTGGTACGCGATGATCGGCACGTCCGAAGTCACCCGATAGGCCCCACCCACCAGCTTGCCGCTGTCGTCGTGGTGGAGGTCAGGCAGCGGGAAGGTGTGCAGCGCCAGGGCCCCAACCGCGACCGGACCGGCGGCGTTGACCCAATTGTTGTTCTGCTTGCGCTCGACCACCACGTTGGCGTCTTGGTCTTGCTGCACGTTGGAGACCGCGATCGCGAACTGGCTGTTCTCGACCTGGTCGTGGGTGTCGAGATCGACGCCAAAGAACAGACAGCCGACCGTGCTCACCCCCGCCTGCGCGAGCTCGCAGGTCGACGGGATCGGATCGCCGTCGCCGTCGCCATCTCCATCTCCATCTCCATCGCCGTCTCCATCGCCGTCCCCGTCTCCGTCCCCGTCTCCGCTGGGATCGCCATCGCCGTCGCCATCACCCGAGGGATCGCCGTCGCCGTCGCCCGGGTCACCATCGCCGTCGCCCGGGTCACCGTCGCCGTCGCCATCACCGGAGTTGCTGTCGCTGGACTCGTTGGTGTCGCCGTCGCCATCACCCGCGGTCGTGGTGTCGGTCGTCAGGGTGTCGACGGTGGTGTCACCGACTTGGTCGTCGGCGCAGGCGGTGAAGATCAACAGGTAAACTAGGCTCGAGATTGCGTAACGGTTCATATCGGTAGTCCTCAGCAACGGCAGCATAGCGCGCGCGCGCGACCAGACGGCAGCGCCCGAACCCTGCACCGACCCCTCGACGAGCGCCGCCAGTGTGCGGGATGCCGCGCAGCCCAGATCGCGGCGTAACGGCGTGCACGGGCCCTGATCCCCGGGTCTGTCCGCACACCAACCCGGGTCGACCCGCGCTGCCGCCCGCGAACCCGGCCTGATAGACTGCGCCGCGGATGGCCAAGCTCACCCGCAAGGAAGCCCTCGACTACCACACGCAAGGACGGCCCGGAAAGATCGCCGTCGTCCCGACCAAGCCGCTGACGAGTCAGCGCGACCTGTCGCTCGCGTACTCGCCCGGCGTGGCCGAGCCCTGCCTCGAGATCGCGAAGGACCCGAGCAAGGTCAACCTCTACACCGCGCGGGGCAACCTGGTCGCGGTGATCTCCGACGGCACCGCGGTGCTCGGGCTCGGCGACATCGGCCCGCTCGCGTCGAAGCCGGTGATGGAGGGCAAGGGCGTGCTGTTCAAGAAGTTCGCCGACATCGACGTGTTCGACCTCGAGATCGACGCGAAGAAGGACCCCGACGCCTTCATCGCGTGCGTCGCCGCGCTCGAGCCCACGTTCGGCGGCATCAACCTCGAGGACATCGGCGCGCCCGAGTGCTTCTACATCGAGCAAGAGCTCAAGCGGCGCATGAAGATCCCCGTGTTCCACGATGATCAGCACGGCACCGCGATCATCTCTGGCGCCGCGCTGCTCAACGCCGCGGAGCTGACCGGGCGCAAGCTCGGGGACATCAAGATCGTCGTCAGCGGGGCCGGGGCCTCGGCCGTGTCTTGCTCGCGCTTTTACGTCTCGCTTGGGGTCGACCCCAAGAACCTGATGATGTGCGACAGCAAGGGGGTCATTCACACCGGCCGCGAGAACCTCGACGCGACCAAGCAGGAGTTCGCCCGCGAGACCGACAAGCGGACCCTGGCCGAGGCGCTCGACGGCGCCGACATGCTGCTTGGCCTCTCGGTCGGCGGGCTCGTCAAGCCCGAGATGCTGGCCGGCATGAACAAGGACCCGATCATCTTCGCGCTGGCCAACCCCGAGCCCGAGATCCCCTACGACGAGGCCCGCAAGGCCCGGCCCGACGCGATCGTGGCCACCGGTCGCAGCGACCACGACAACCAGGTCAACAACGTGCTCGGTTTCCCCGGCATCTTCCGTGGCGCGCTCGACGTCCAGGCCACCTCGATCACCGAAGAGATGAAGCTGGCGGCCGCCCACGCGCTCGCCGACCTCGCCCGCAAAGACGTCCCCGAGGTCGTCAGCCGCGCCTACAACGAGGACTTCAGCTTCGGCCGCAACTACATCATCCCCAAGCCGTTTGATCCGCGCGTGATCCAGTGGGTCGCGCCCGCCGTGGCCAAGGCCGCCGTCGAGTGCGGCGTCGCCCAGATCCCGTTTGACGAGCCCGCCTACCGCGAGCGCATGCGAACGTTGCTGGGTGGCTCGACCGCCGTCATGCGCCGCTTCATTCGCCGCGCCCAGCAGAACCCCAAGACCCTGGTGTTCCCCGAGGGCGAGGATCCGCGGGTCCTCGAGGCCTGTCGGATCATGATCGACGAGCGCATGGGTCGGCCGATCTTGCTCGGCGACATCGACAAGATCCGCGAGATCATGGCCAAGCAGGACATCGAGCTCGAGGACGGCGCCTACGAGCTCATCAACCCGCAGACAGACTCACGCCTGCAAGCCTACGCCACGCAGTTCTACGAGCGGCGCCAACGCAAGGGCGTGGACCCCCACTTCGCGCTCAACGTCATGCGCCGCAACAACTTCTTTGGGACCATGATGGTCGAGCGCGGCGACGCCGACGGTCTGGTCTCGGGGATTCAGTACTCCTACCCGGAGACCATTCGCCCCGCGCTGCAGATCATCGGGCTCGCGCCCGGGGTTCGTCGGGTCGCGGGCATGTACCTGATGCTGCACAAGCGCGGCTTGTTGTTCTTCGCCGACACCACCGTCAACTTGCACACCAACGCCGAGCAGCTCGCCGACATCGCCGAGATCGTCGCCGACTCGGCCAAGAACACCTTTGATGTGACGCCCCGGGTGGCGATGCTGAGCTACTCCAACTTTGGCTCGGCGGAGGGTGAGACCAGCGACAAGGTCGCCCACGCTACCCGGCTGCTGAGTGAGCGGCGGCCCGATCTGAAGGTCGAGGGCGATCTGCAGGCCAACGTGGCGCTGGACTACAACATGCAAAAGCACAGCTACCCGTTCACGCGGTTGGACGGGCCGGCGAATGTGTTGATCTTTCCGACGCTCGAGGCCGGGAATGTGGCGTACAAGCTGATCCGCGAGCTCGGCGACGTGCCGGCGGTCGGGCCGGTGCTGCTGGGGATGGCCAAGCCGATCTCGGTGCTGGAGCGGGACTGCTCGATCGACGCGATCGTGCACATGGTCGCGCTGACGGTCGTGCAGGCGCAGATGAAGGGGTAGCCGCGCAAAACGGGTGGGGCCGCGAGGGTCTCACCAATGCAGCCCTCGAGCACCGCGGCGAGCACCGCGACCGCTCGGGGGCCGACATACTCCGAGCGCCGAGTCGACAACGGCAGGAGCGGCCCCAGCTGTGCCTGGAGGCTTGAATTCAAGCTGATTGGTGCTCTAGAAACGGGGTAGCACCCCCGCAAAAAACACGTCGAGGTCCGGTGGACGAAGAGGACGACCCATCCGACCATGCGTGGGTGCCAAGCAGCGAACAACCACCGCCCTTCAAGTGGGCGATCGGCGTCGAACTCGACGAAGACCACCTCGGGCCGCTGCGATTTGCGGCCGTGCTGGCCCGCGCCGATCCCCGCGACGTCACGCTTGGGCTCCACGTGCTGCCCAGCCACGAGCTGCTGCACCCATTGGTCACCCACGCCGAGGCCGCGCAGATCAACGAAAAGGTCGCCAACCGAGTTGCGGGGCTCATGGCCCGCGAGGGGCTGGCCGAGTCCCAGGTCCGCGTCGAGCTAGTCGAAGATGACGAGGTCGAGCATGGGCTGGCCGAGGTCAGCAGGCGGCTCGGTGTCGACGCGCTGATCGTCGGTCGCCGGGCCAAGCGCGACGAGGATCCAATCGTGCGCCTCGGTGAGGTCACGCGCAGGCTCCTGCGCAAGCTCCCGGTTCCGATCATCGTCACCCCACCGGACTTCGGCAGCGCGGACGAACCTGACATCGGGAGCGGACCGGTGATCGTTGGCGTCGATCTGAGCGAGCACTGCGACGCCGCTGTCGCGTTCGCCAACACGCTGGCCGCGAAGCTCGGGCGCCCGCTGCTGTTGGCCCACGGCACCCCCGCGTTCAGCTGGGGTGTGTCGTACATCCCGACCGCCAGCATGGAGCAGCTGCAAGCGCAGACCCGCGAGGCGGCGGCGGACAAGCTGCGCGCGTGGGCGCTGTCGAGGGGGATCAGCGCCGACCAGCACGTGTTCATGGGCGACCCCGCGAAGATGCTGCTCGCGCTCGCGCGCAGCAACGACGCGGCGGTGTTGGTTACCGGTTCGCGTCTGCTCGGTCCGGTCGAGCGATTGTTCTTGTCGAGCGTCAGCAGCGAACTCGCGGCCGCGGCCAGGTGCCCGGTCGCGGTGGTGCCGGGCGACTGACCGCGCAGGCGCATGCCGTCCGTCCGGCGATCGCGGCGTGGCTGCCGCTGCCGTGGGTGGCCGCGTGGCGATCCCAATCCGGACGAAGTTCTGGATGAGCGCTCGTGCTGAGCAGCCCTGCTAGACTGACCACATGAGCGCGCGTGCCTCAGTCCAACAGATGACCTACGCCGACTATTGCGAGCTCGAGCGCGCCGCGACCGTGAAGCACGAGTACCTGCGCGGTGAAGTGTTCGCCATGACGGGGGGGACGCTCGAGCATGCTCGGCTGATCGGCCGGGTCATCCACCTGCTCAGCCGCGAGCTCGCCAGCGGGCCGTGTCGCGTGTTCTCGTCCGACGCTCGAGTGCGCGTCGAGGAGACCGACCTCGACACCTACCCCGATGTGTCCGTGGTCTGCGGAGAGCCCGAGACCTCCGAGCGGAGCGAGCTCGCCCTCGTCAATCCGGTGTTGCTCGTGGAGGTCTTGTCCGACTCGACCGAGGCGTACGACCGGGGCCAGAAGGCTGCGCACTACCGCAGGATTCCGTCGCTGCGGGGCTACCTGCTGGTCTCGCAGCACGAGCCTCGGCTCGAGCTCTTCGTCCGGCGAGATGACGGTGGTTGGTCGCTGTTCGAGGCGAGCACGGGCGAGCGGTTGAGCATCGAATTTCTCGCCGTCTCAATCGCTGTGGATGAGGTCTATCAGGCTGCACTGCCCCGGTGACACGCTCAGGACGAAGGCCGCTCTCCCTCCCGCGAACCGACCAGACCCAGATCCGCGAGCAGCACGTACGCCGCAGGCAGCAACACCAGCACCAACACCGTGCTGGCCAGCAACCCAAACACGATGCTCGTCGCAACCGGGATCAACATCTGCGCCTGGCGACTGGTCTCGAACATCAACGGCACCAGACCGGCAATGGTCGTGGCCGAGGTCAACAGCACGGCGCGAAAGCGGTCGCGGCTCGCTGTTCGGGCGGCGTCAATAACCGACATTCCCTCGGCCCGCGCCTTCTTGATGAACAGCATCAGCAAGATCGAGTCATTGACAACAATACCGGCCAACGACACGAACCCCATGATCGACTGCGAGCTGAGCGGCGCGCCGATTGCCAGACTCCCAACAACGACCCCCACGAACGCGAACGGAATGGCGAGCATGACCAAGACCGGCTCGACCAAGGTGCGCAGCTGCAGGCTCAACACCACGAAGATCGCAAGCATGCCGAGCACGGTCCCGCGGGCCATTGACCCGAGCGTGGCCTCGGAGTCCTCGGTCTCGCCGCCGACCACGAAGTCGAGGTCGGGAAACTCAGCCTCGAGCTCGGGCGCACCTTGCTCGCGGAACTGGGCCATGAGCGCGGCGAGGTTCTGCTGCTCGCGGTCGAGCCCGCCGGTCACGGTCACGGTCCGCATGCCAGCCTGACGACTGACGCTGCCGTAGCTGCGGCTTTGCTCGACGATTGCGACGGACCCGAGCGGGACCCGAGTTCCGTCGGCGAGGAGGATCGGCAGCACCTCGAGATCAGCGACGGTGTCCCGATTGTGCCGCTCGAGCTCGGCGAACACTTCGTACTCCTCGCCATCTTCGTAGAGGGTCTCGACCGACACGCCAGCGAGCGCGGCCTTGACCTGACTCGCAACGCTGGCGCCGGTCAGGCCCGGCGTCCCGACGCCGGGCCGCAGCCGAACCCGGACCTGCGCGGTGCCAAGCTCGAGGTTGTCGCTCAGATCGGTCACGCCCGAGAACCCTGCGAACCACGCTTCGACGCGCTCGGCCGCCTCGTCGAGCCGCTCGAGATCCTGACCCAGGACCCGGACTTCGATCGCGTTGCCGCCCGGTCCGCGGCGGCCGCCCGCGCCAAAGCTGGCCCCGATCGCGTTGGGGATCGGACCCAGCTCTTCGCGCCAGGCCTCGGTGAACTCGGCGAGCGTGGTCGCGCGGACCTCCACCCCGAGCAGGTCGATGGTCACCGTCGCAACGTGCGGTCCGGTGGTGTCGACGCTCGAATTGTAGTTGAACCGAACGGAGGTGTTCAGGACCAGGTCCTGCTCGTCGGGTTGCTCGGGGCGCAGCCGATCCGACACCCGCTGGGCGGCCGCGATCACGCGCTCGGTCTCCCGCTTGGTCGCGTCGAGGGCGGTACCCGGCGGCAGCTCCAGGCGAAATTCGACGACGTCTCCCTCGGTGTCCGGGAACGCCTGGTAGCGGAGCTTGCCACCTTGGACCGCGCCGACCGACGCGAGGAATGCAGCCAGCGCCAATCCGACCGCGACGTAGCGCAGACGAATCGCGCCGTCGACGAGCCAGCCGAGGCCGCGCTCGCGCAGGGCCGCGAACCCTGCGTCAAACCGAACGCGCAGCCGGTTTGGTTTCGACTGGGGCCCAGTCCCGTGGCCCAACGCGTGACCGAGGTGATTGGGCAGGATCAAGAACGCCTCGATCAAGCTCATCGCCAGCACCGCGATCAGCACGGCCGGGATCACCTGCAAGGTCCGCCCGATTCGACCGTCGATCGCCGACAGCGGGACGAACACGCAGATCGTGGTCACGAACGAGGACACGACCCCACCGGCGACTTCCTTGACCCCCTCGATCGCGGCCTCGAGCGCGGGCTTGCCGGCCTGCCGGTGGGTGGCGACGTTCTCGGCGAGGACGATGGCGTCGTCCATCAGCAGCCCGAGCGCGACCAGCAGGCCCATCATCGTCATCATGTTGAGGCTCTGGCCAGTGATCGACATGACCCAGAGCGCGCTGAGGAACGAGACCGGGACCCCCGCCGCGACCCAGAACGCGAGCCGCAGATCGAAGAACACCCACAGCGTGAAGAACACCAAGATCAGGCCCATCACGCCGTTCTCGATCAGCAGCCCGAGCCGGTCTTCGATGACCGAGGTGCTGTCGTTGGTGATCGAGAACTCGACGCCATCGGGCTTGACCAGCTCCTGCTCGGCGATGAAGCGCTCGATCGCGGCGAACACCTCGAGGCTGTCTTCGCTGCTGGCCTTGCTGACCACCAGCATCCCCGCCCGCTCACCGTTGAAGTAGGTCTGCTCCGCTTCGACCGAGAACGCGTCTTTGACCGTCGCCAGCTCACCAAGCAGGATCTCGGCGCCGCTGTCTCCGGTCGCAACGACGATCGTCCGCAGCTGGGCCGGCGTCACCCGCTTGTCTTGGTAGCGGACCAGCAGCGTGCGGCCACGCATCTGCAGCTCACCCAGGGGGCTGTCGAGGCTCTGGACCGCGATCGCATCCGCGACCGCAGAGATGTCCAGGCCATAGCGGGCCAGCGCGGCCTGGTCGAGCGAGACCTGCAGGCGATGCGGCGAGAACCCGGCGATGCTGACCTGTGAGACGTCGGGGTCGGTGAGCAGCCGCCGCTTCAGTCGCTCGAGGTAGAGCTTGAGGTCCTGGCCCGACATCGGCCCGGTCACGGCGATCGTGGCGACGCTGCGCGAGCGCGACTGGGCGGTGACCGTCGGCTCGTCCATGTCGGTCGGGAAGTCATTGATCGTGTCGACGGCCGACTTGACCTCGGTCAGGACCGCGTCGATGTCAGCCCCGTCCGCGAGCTCGACGGTGACCGTGGCCGAGCCCTCGCGCGCGCTGGCGTTGACCGAGGCGACCCCTTCCATGCCGCCGAGCACGTCCTCGACTCGCGCGACCACGGTCTCGTCCATGGTCTCGGCGTCGGCGCCCGGGTACGAGGCGCGAACCTGGATCGCGTCGGCCTCGAACTCGGGATAGGTCTCGCGGCGCAGGTCCGGCAGCGCGAGGACGCCGAGCAGCAGCAAGATCCCCATCAACAGATTGGCGGCCGTGGGGTGCCGGGCGAAATACGCGATCACGACGGGTCCTCGCTGGATCCAACCAGACCGGCGAGGCGCTCGGTCTCGAAGCGATCGACGGTCGGGACCACCCGCATGCCATCGACGGCCGGGGACACGTCGCTGATGATCACCTGGTCGCCCGGGCTGAGGCCCGAGCCGACGCATACGAAGTCCTCTTGCGCCCAGTCGATCTCGAGCGTGCGCAGCTCGAGGTGGTCGTCGTCGACCACCACGTAGGCGACGCCGTCGTGGACAGCCTCGATCGGGACCGCCAGACAGCCGGGCTTGGGCGCCCCGAAGAACTCGACCGCCACGTGCATGCCCGAGGACAAGCGCACGTCGTTGGAGCCCGACCGTCGCTGGCTGCGATCGAGCTCGACCACCACACCGGTCGTGCGCGACAAGGGATCGACGCCCGCAAACCGACTAAAGCGCGCAGGCCAGGTCGCGTCGACGCCAGCCATGCGCAGCCGAACCACAGGAGTGACCGCGTCAGCGATGCGCTCGAACCAGCCGCCGCCGGTCCGCGCGACGGGAGGCGGCGCCGGCTCGGGGTCGCTCGGCGAGTCGGGCTTCGAATCGGGCTCGGGATCGGGCTCCGCATCGGGCTCCGAATTGGGCTCTGAATCGGGCTCCGAGTCGGGCTCCGCATCGGGCTCGGGATCGGGTGGCGGACGCTCGGGTCGCTCGGGCAGCAGCGGATCGATGCCGCCGATCGGAAGTCGCGCGGTCACCTCGAGGACGTCGAGCCCCTCACCGACCACCACGATCTGGCCGCTCGACACACTCTGGCCGGTGGTCACGTTGAGCTCGCGCAGGCGCATCGTGAAGGGCGCGACGATCTTGGTGCGCGCGAGCACGATCTCGGCCCCGGTCACGCCGGCGTTGACCTCCTCGAGCTGGGCCCGCAGGACCCGTCGCGCGGCGGGCAGCTCCTCGAGCGTGTTCTTCAGCGCCACGACTGACTTCTCGGCCCCGAGCACGGCCCCCTCGGCGGTCTCGACTTCGCTCTGCGCGGCGTTGCCTTGCCGGTAGAGCACCTGGGTTCGCTCGAGCTCTTTTTCGGCCAGGGCCAGGACCTTGGCTTCGACCGCGAGGCTGGCCCGCGTGCTCTGCTCGCGGGTCTCGAGCTCGGCGATCTGCGCCCGCACGCCCTTGGCGCTGGCGACCGTCCGCAGCTTCTCGAGCTCGAGCTCCTCGGGGTCGATCTCGAACAGCACGGTGCCCTCGCGGATGATGCGACCGACCTGCACGTCGGCGTGCATCTCGATCACCGTGCCTCCGACCTCGGCGACGCCCTGCCAGCTGCGCGAAGCTGCGACCTCGCCGTAGCCGGTGACACGGGGTACGGCCGCGACCTCGTTGACGACCACGACCCGCACGGGCTGGCCGCGCTCGCCCTTGGTCCTCGCCCGCGGCGACTCGCCCGATGCGGTCAGCCAGACATACACGCCGACGCCCAGCCCGGTGAGCCCGAGGAATGTGACAGCGCGACCAAGGAACGGCTTGAGCTTCGACATCCGGTGGGTCGAGTGTCCGCTGGAACACGGGCGAACGGCTCAGCGACCGGTAAACCTAGTGTAAAGTGCCCGAGTCGCTCGACCTCGCCGACGTGGCTGCCAGATCGCGGACAGCGTGGAGTTCGTCGTGTCCCCGAGCGATCTGATAGAATTACTGGATGGCGAAGAAATTTGGTTGGGGCGCCTGGGCTGCCGCGGGGCTGGCTGTGGGAGGCATCGGCGCGTGTTCCGACGACCTGGTCAGCTCGACCACGACCGACAACGCGCAGACCAGCACCGACACTGCCATCGGGACCAGCGGTGATGGCGATGGCGATGGCGATGGCGACGGTGACGGTGACGGCAATGGTGACGGCGATGGCGATGGCGATGGCGACGGCGATGGCGATGGCGAACCGGCATTCGACAACAAGCCCGATCTACGCATTCGGCTTCGGTCCCCCAACTTCGAGCTGATGACCCAGGAGTACGCCCCGGGCACCGAGCTGCGAGTCTTCGGCCACGCCTGGGCCTGTGGCGAGAACCCGATCGGGTGCTGGAATCGCTGGTCAGTCATCCGGCGAGCGAGCGACGCGACGATGCTCGCGGCCCACGTCGAGAAGGACTTCGAGGTCACCGAGGACGCGCTCGCAACCTTCGGCGAGTCGCTCGACACCTGGCTGGCGCCCTTGACCCTGGACATCACTGATCAGGGTTACTGCGAGCCCTACGACACATTCTGCGAGGACCGCCCCGACGCCTGGGCCCAGTCCGCGACCCTCGATCTGATCCACGCGGACGACGGCGTCGCGCGCTTCATCGATCAATCAATCGGAACGGCCGGCGGTGGCTATGCCGTGAGCGTCCCTCGCTGGCAACATGGTGAGGCGTCCTGCGTGTACGCGCTGTCCGGTAACCTCTACGTGTTCAATACGGACTGCGGCGAAGACTGTCCGGCGCCGACCTTCATCGACTCGTGCGTCGACGATCCGCCTATTAGCTACGATCACTATGATGTCACGTTCATCAATGAGGACGTGGTCTTCCCCGACGTTTGGGACCCCAGCGGGCTCTACGACGCCGACTGCCGGGTGCTCACCTTCGAGCAGAACATGCAGAGCGGCATCGACCGGGTCGAGCTCGACTGCGTGTTCAGCATCATGCCCGAATTCTGAGTTGGCCAGGGTCGACTTCGCAGAATCAGCACGGAGCAGTCGTCCTCATCGAGGTCGTCACGCGCGATTGGGACCCGGCTGGCAGGTCGTTGGGGTTGATGTCCCTGGCGCGAAGCGCTCGAACCCGACCTGATGACTGGGTGGTTATCGCTGGAAATCGCCATGAGCGATAGCGGCGCAGTGACGTCGACGCTCGCAGCCTCGGCGACCGCCGTTGCCGCGGTTTCCCGCTGGATACGTGCTCGGCCATGGCCAGCGCAGACAGGTTCTGGTCGTCGAGTTGGATGGAGCCAACCGACGGTCGCAGAGATTTTTTGGCGAAGTGTTGGTAGGTGGTTCGCGCACTCACTAAAATGGCGGCAATGAAACGATATTGCGTAACAACCGCCGTGCTCGCGACTCTGGGTCTTTGTTGGGTGCCAGCGTGTACCGACGACGCCACCACCGATGTCGGCGGCGCCACCGGGACTGAAACCGGGGACGGGGACGGCGACGGCGACGGCGACGGCGACGGCGACGGCGACGGCGATCCCGGAGACGGGGACGGCGATCCTGGAGACGGGGACGGCGATGGAGACGGCGACGGCGATGGAGACGGCGACGGCGACGGGGACGGCGACGGCGACGGCGACGGCGATGGGGACGGCGACGGCGACGGGGACGGCGACGGCGACGGCGATCTCGACGCAGACATGGACGGCATTTTCGACGACGTCGACAACTGCATCGACACACCCAACCCCGAGCAGCTCGACGGCGACCTCGATGGGTCGGGCGATCTCTGCGACAACTGCGAGTTCGTCGCCAACCCGAACCAGGGCGACGTCGACAACGACATGGTCGGCGATTGGTGCGACGAAGAGGCGATCACGGAAGGCATCCTGTACGTGCCCGAGGGCGTCGAGGTCGAGCTCGACGGGGACCTGTGCTTCGACGAAGTTCGGATCTACGGCGGCGTGACCGTCACGCCCTTCGACGGCATGATCGGCGGGGTGCTCAGCATCAAGGCGGTGGGTTCAATTCTCGTCGCCGACACTGGTTGGATCAACGGCGACGCAGCCGGACAACCCGGGGGTGCGCCGAGCGGGGCCGCCAACACGGGTGGGTTCGGCGGCGGTGGCATGGGGCCCGGTTGCGGTGGCGGCCCTGGGCAATCGGTCGGTCAAGGTGGCACGGGTGCTGCGTATGCGGGCATGGGCGGCACCCCCAACAACAGCTGGGGCAACGACAACGCCTGTGGCCTGTGCTCCCAAGCGGTGTTGGGCCACTGTGAGGGCGCCTCGGGGCCAGGCTATGGCACCGACGACGGACCCGACGCCGACATGGGCTCCGGCGGCGGCGCGGGCGGGAACTCGTCTGGCTGCACCAACGCTGGGGCGTTCGGCGGCGCGGGTGGTGCTGCGATCATCCTCGCAGCCAACGACACCGTCACCGTTGACGGGACGATCTCCGCCGCCGGCCAGCAGCCGGATCCGGACGCGAGCAATTGCGGCTACCGGCCCGGCGGAGGTGGTGGCTCCGGTGGCTCGATCGTGATCGCGGGCGGCATGATCGAGGGCGCCGATTCGGGGACGCTGGTGGCCACTGGTGGTCACGGCGGCGAGGCGCTCGGCTTCCAGGGCGACAACACCTGGGGCTGGGCCGGTGGCGGTGGCGGTGGCGGCCGCGTCAAGCTGTTTGGCGTGGAGGCGTTCGCCGGTACGGTCGAGGTGCTTGGTGGTGCTGGCGGCGTCGCGCCGATGACTGGCCAGAGCTTCGCGGGTGATCCGGGAACGGACGGCGTGGTCGGTGGCGCTGACGAGGTGCCGCTCGAGTACAGCGATCTCGTGTGTGAGTAACTGCGACTAGCTGATGCCCACGGTGTGTCCGGCCCGGATTGGATCGGACCACCGTGGATTTTACGTCTTGTGAGCCGCGCCGCAGTCCAGGCTGCTAGACTCTGGCCATGGCATGGCGTCCTCACTGGTGCGCGTGGCTCCCCGTCTGGGCGCTCGCGCTCAGCTGCAAGCTCGACAACCCGGCCTTCGACGAGGCGCGCAACAGCGTGGGTGAGGCCAGCGACGGCGACCCGACGGACGCCGAGACCGACAGCAACGATCTCGACGCGGGCGACGACGACCCAGGCGACGGCGACCCGGGCGACGGCGACGGCGACACCACCAGCGACAGCGACTCGGGCGACGGTGACGGCGACGGCGGCAGCACCGAGACGGACACCGGCTCGACGGACACCGGCAACGACATGCCATGCATGGGACTCGGCCCCGCGAAGTGCGAGACCACCGACGGCTGCATACCGGTCTACTACGAGCCACTGCAGCAACTACCCAATGACGGGTACTGCATCGAGCCACCGACCTACGACGGCTGCCTGCCAGAGTTCGAGTGCGACCCGCCCGCGAGCCCCTATTGGTGCAGCGGAGAGTTCTACATCAAGGCCGATGTCAACGGATGCCTCCCGAGCGTCGTCGCCGAGATGAACCTCGACACCTGCAATCAGCCTGGCAACGGCCTGGCCGCCTGCATGCCGTGACAACCACCGCGCACCATGGCGTCGGCCTGATCGTCAGCAACCACGCCCGCACCCGCTTCTACGTCCAGCAAAAGGACGCGAGCTACCCCCACTACCCCAGGGCCTACAGCCTGTTCGGCGGCTCGTGTGAGCCCGATGAGGCGCCCGCGCTCGCGCTCGCGCGCGAGCTGGTCGAGGAGCTCGAGCACGCGGCCCGGGCTCTACTCGCGGCCGGCCCGTGCTTGGTCGGCCAACACACCGTCGGTCCGACCCGCTTCGCCTACTCGCTGTTCGAGGTCGCGATCACCGACGCGCAGCTCGAGGAGCTCGGGCGCGCGCCGGTGTTCGAGGGTGAGCGTGGCGCGGTGGTCACCCGGGCGCAGCTGCGATCGCTGCCGTTCATCTGGGGGCTGGAGGTGGTGATCATCGCGTACCTCGAGCGTCGCTGAGCTCGTCAGTCAACCAACGCTCACTCTTCGCCGTAGAGCGTCCAGATCTCCCGGCCAGTCTTGAGCACCTTCTTCTCGATCCGCGCGCTGCCTGCCCCCTCGGCCTGAGCGATCGCCTCGAGCTCCGCGAGGTCGGCGGCCGTGCCGTCACAAAACCCCATCGGCCGCGGATTGTTGGGGAGGTTGAGCTGGACCTTGTAGTCGCCGCGATCCCAGCGGGTCTGTGTCTCGTTGGTGTGGGGGTAGATCATCGCTGGCCGCAACCTACCCGGCGCCCGCTACAAACGCGACCTGTCAGTCGCACCACGTGGGCACCGCGCCGCCCAGATTGACCCGCTCACGCACCGCCCTCATGGCAAAATCGCCAGCATGGTTCGCCCTCAGCTTTCCCTAGCCACCGTCCTCGCCCTCGCGCTCGCCTGCACCCCTGCCGCCGAACCTGGCGGGACCTTCGGAGAGTTCACGACCGCCGAGACCGGCGACGGCGATGGCGACACAGGTGACGGCGACACAGGCGACGGCGACACAGGTGACGGCGACACAGGCGACGGCGACGGCGACACCAGCTGCGGCGACGGCATCGTCCAGGCCGGCGAGCAGTGCGACCTTGGCCCCGGCAACTCGGCGGACGGCCAGTGCACCCCCGAGTGCAACATTGCGACCTGCGGCGACGGCTACGTGTACGTCAACTTCGAAGAGTGCGACGACGGCAACGCGTTGAACACCGACGACTGCGTGGATGGCTGCCTGGCCGCGACCTGCGGCGACGGCTTCGTGCACGAGGGCGTCGAAGACTGCGACGACGGCAACGACGACGACGCCGACGCGTGCAACAGCATGTGCATGCCCGGCAGCTGCGGCGACGGAGTCGTGCAGGCCGGCGAGCAGTGTGATGACGGCAACGCCGACACGACCGACAACTGCCCGGCCTGCGAGCTCGCGTATTGTGGCGACGGCTACCTGCAAGCGGGCGTGGAGCAGTGCGACGACGGCAACGAGCTCGCCACCGACGCGTGCCTACCGACCGTGTGCGTGCCCAACGTGTGCGGCGACGGGCACGTCTATGACGGGATGGAGACCTGCGACGACGGCAACGATCTCGACGACGACGCGTGCCCGAGCAGCTGCGAGCCAGCGTACTGCGGCGACGGGTTCACGCTCGCCGACGTCGAAGAGTGCGACGACGGCAACGACGTCGACGACGACGGCTGCACCAACGATTGCGTGGCCCTGTGCGCGGGCACCCTGCTCGATCCCGGCAACGGCATCGAGGGCTGCTGGTACACGGCCGGGGCGGTCAACATGAGCTGCACGCAGGTCTGCGCCGACCACGGTGGGTTTGACGCCGCCGCCACCCAGCACACTGGCAACGCGGCCGGGATGCTGTTTTGGCCGAACAAGGCCAACCGCGGCAACTGGGTCAACATCGAGTGTTCGTCGACGGACAACAACACGAACTGGGGCGCCGACGGACAGGCACCGGACCCGAACTGGATGCACGCGGCCTGCCACGCGAACTGTGCTTGTAACAACTGAGCGCGAGCGATCTAGTCCGGCCTGGCGGCTGGAAATTCGGCAAAGAAGCGATCGTGGGCCTCGCCGGATCCACACAAGAAGATCCCATCCCCCACCGAGAAGGTCAGCCCCGCCCCGAGCTCGGTCACGGTCTTGCTGTAGCGCTCGAGCGCGACCACGGTGCAGCCGGTCCGCTCGGGGATCCGGGCGTTGCCCAGCGTCAAGCCAACAAACGGGGTGGACGTGGCCTCGAACACGCGGATCCGGGGCTCGACGGCGATGAACTGCTCGCCGAACAGCTTGTGCCCGAGCAGCTGCGCGGTGACCTGTGAGATCGACAGCGCGAAGTCAGCCCCGGCCCGGTGCACGCGCGGGATGTTGTCGGCGCGATCGACCGCGGCGATGATCGGCAGGTCGGGCGCGAGGTCACGGATGATCGTGACCGCGAACAGCGTGGTGCTGTCGTCCGAGAACGCGAGGATCACCGCCCGCGCACGCCGCAGACCGCTGTCCTCGAGCACCTGTCGATCCAGGGCGTCGCCGCACTGATCCAGGCGCTCGTGCGGCTCGCGGGCCAGGACCATCACGCTCTCCCCCACGCTCTCGAGCATCTCGACCAGCTTCTGCCCGACCTCGGCGAACCCGATCACCAGCAGCGGACCGCTGCGATCGAGCGGCGTGGCCAGCTCGCCGAGCTTGGCCAGGGCGTCATCGGTGCCCAGCGCGACCACGATCGCGCCAGGCTCGAGCGTGGTGTGGGGGCTGGGCTGGCCGTGAAAGTCGCCGCCGTACCACTGGCCGACGATCGTCGCGCCGGTCATGCGCCGCAGGTCGATCTCGGCCAGGCTCTTGCCGGCGACCTTGGAGGTGGGCTGGATCCGAAGCTCGGCGATCTCGACGTCGTCGCCGAGCAGCTGCACGCCCGTGACCCGCGGAGCGATCCGCTCGCTCGCCTTCGCGGCCAGGCCCGCGGCCAGCGAGTGCATCGGGCTGTAGACCGCGTCGGCGCCCGACAAGATGATCGGCCGGCGATGCTTGGGCGTGTCGACCAGCGCGAAGATCTGGCCCGTGAACCCGCGCTGGCGCGCGATCGCAATGACCGCCGCGTTGTCGTGATCTTCGCCATTGGCGATGATCGCCCGGCAGCGCTCGACCCCCGCGAGATCCAGCTGCCCCTCCTCGAGGCTGGCGTAGACGACCCGGTGGCCCTTCTCCCGCAGCCACCGGGCGCGCGACTCGTTCTCCTCGAGGATCACCGCGGGGATGCTCTGACTGCCCATGTCGACCACCAACGACGAGACCGCGGGCCCCCAGCGATACACCAGCACGAAGTCGTCGAGCACGGGCAGCGCCGAGGGCAGGCGCGCCTCGAACCGGCTCTCGAACCACGGGATCAACACCAGCGGGACGATCGACAGCGTGACCATGAGCCCGAAGAACTGCACGGCGGCCACGAACACGACCATGAACGGGCTCTCCCAGTGCGAGTCATTGCCGTAGCCGGTCGTCGTCAGGGTCTCGCTGGCCCACTCGAGGCTGCTCCAAAAGTCGCGCTCTTGGCCCTCGAGGTGGCGCATGCCCAGCATGTAGCCGCTCGCCGCCAGGATCAGCGTGATGACCAAGAAGCCGAACAGCAAGAACAAGCGGTTGAAGGGACGGCGCATCCAGAGCTGACTCGCGCCAATTATCGCATGCGCGAGCCGGCTACCGAGCGGCACATTTGGCCAGTGAGGTTGCATCCCGGCAACCAGGCCGCGTTCGCAGTTGTGGGAAGGGTGACGCGTGTCTCAGGCCGTCAACGCGAGGACCCCGTCACTCGCTCGAACCTGCGCGCACGACAACTGGTCGAGCCACGGCCACCGGGATGCAGAACGTTGGTTATCACGCGCCGCGCCCAAGCTCCAGACGATTGGGCCCCGCTTCGACCACGAATCCAGCGCCGACCCAACACGCGGCGCTGAAAGTGAAGGGAAGACCACACGTTGCTCGCCCGATGTCGATGCCATCGATCGCGCTGCTGAGCTTGTCACTGCTTGCCGCACCAATTTTGGCCGCCGGGCCACCCGAGCGTGACGCCTGCGAAGGGGCCGAGCGCTGCGACAGCGAAGCAGGCGAGCCGATCGAGATCATCGTGCGAACCCAGAAGCGGCCCGACTGGTTGTTTCCGGGTCTCGACCACCCCCGCGTGCAGGCCTACTTTCGCAGCGGCAGCAGCGTGGGCGGGTCGCTGTTCGACGAGCCCGAGGCCGAGCAGCGCCGCCCGCTGGTGCGGGCAGGCACGATCTCCGTCCGCGGCGCCGACAGCCGCGCCGACCGAAAAGCCGCGCGGCGATTCGCTCGCGAGCTGGTCGCCGACGTCCGCCCCGCGCTCGAGGCTTGCTACGCCGACGTGCTCGCGCGCAGCCCGACCGACGCCGCCCGGCTGACCTTCCACGTCGAGCTATCTCGCGGTGAACGCGGGGCCGTGCAGGTCAGCGCGGGCACCCTGGGCGACGTCTACGGCAACGCCTGCGTCCACGGCGTGCTCGAGTTCGCCGACGTCGACGCCCCCAAGCTCGAAGCGGGCGTCGACATCCCGGTGTGGTTTTGGATGCAGACGATGTGAACCAACCCAGCAGACAGCTGACGGCGCTCAGGGCAGCTCGCGGCGGGGCGCGTCGAGCCGCTCGACCTTCAGCTCGATGTCCAGCTTGGTCGTGAGCTGCTGCTCGCGCCCGGCGATCGTCGCCTCGACCGTGAACGCGGTCGCGCTCTTGGTGTGGGCCGCGATCGGCATCATGTTGGCGAGCTCGTAGACGATCCGGCCCGCGCCGCGCGAGTCGAAGCTCAGCAGCGAGACCTCGGCCCCCGCCTGGCTTGCGGGCGGCGTGAACTTGTCAGTGAGCGGCCGCCGACTGACCTGGAGGTCGAGGGTGAGCAGGTCGCCCTCGCGCGCGACGAGCTCGAACTGCGAGGTCTGCTCGAGCTCGATCCCGTTGTTGGCGAGCGCGTGCGTGTCTCGCCAGATCGCCCCGGTCCCCACGCCTGGCTCGGGGAACTGGACCATGATCTGCTCGAAGGTCTGGCGCATCGCCTCGAAGGTCTGGGTCAGCTGCGGGCTCGCGTCGGCCGGGCTGGCCAGCGCCCCCTCGATCACCGCGCCGCGGTGGTCGTAGACCAGGGTCTGCTCGAACCCAGCAATCTGCTCGATCGAGGCCTGCATCATCGCGCCCATCTGGGTGTTCGCGCCTGCGTCAGCGACCAAGAAGCGCTCACACACGAGCCCGATCTCGACCCGGTCTTCGCTGACCGAGATCGTGCGCGCGCGGTTGATCTGTTGGAGTGGCGGCAAATTCTGGACGATCGGCGCCACCCCGGGGCCGGTGATCTCCATGCGCATCACCATCGTCAGCGCGAACGCCTCGATCTGTCCGGGCGTGGGGCCAAACCGCAGCACCTCGGCTGGGCCGTGACCGACAGTGAGTAGCTCATAGCCGCTGGCGGCCGCCTCGAGCGGGGCGCTCGGCAGCTGCGGCTCATACCCGTCGAGGTGGTCGGGCGGTTCGTCAGCCTGCACTTCGCGCGTTGGGGCTGGGTCGGGTGGCTCGGCGGCATCCCGCGTACAGCCAAAACCGGCCGAACCAGCACACATCGCCAGAAGCATCAGCAACCCAGATCGCGTCCGCGGCACGCTGGAGCATACATTGAATTTCATTTTCATCATTGCAGATCATGAGTTCTTGCAAGCCGAGCCGCGAGAGTGATAACGGGGGCACATGAACAGCCTTCTCAATCGCTCTGGCATCCGCACGGCGGCGCTCGGTTTTACTCTGGCACTGGGTTCGAGCGCGCTCGCTTGTGATGGCGGCGACGACATGGGCGACGCCGACACCACCGACGACACGACCGGCGACGGCGACGGCGACACCACCGGCGACGGCGACGGCGACGCCGCGCTGTCCCACGCTGCCGACATCCAGCCGATCTGGGACGCCAACTGTGCGCAGGGCTGCCACATGCCCGGTGGCGTGTACGCGGCGCTCGACCTCAGCGGCGACGCGACCGACAACCTGATCGGCGCCACCACGTCGCAAGCGGCCGGGAAGACCTTCGTCGCGGCCGGCGACTCGGCCAACAGCTACATCGTCGCGAAGCTGCGCGGGACCCAGATGGAGTTTGGTGGCATGGGCGGCTCGATGCCGGCCGGTGCCAACGCGACGCCGCTGCCCGAGGAGACCATCGCGCTGATCGAGCAGTGGATCGACGAAGGCGCGCTGCCGTAGCCCCTGGACCTCGAACGAGGGGCTTCACGCCCCTCCCCTCTCCACATGGCTGAGCTCGACAAGAAGATCACGCCGGCCGGCTACGCTGTGCTGCGGGCGGAGCTCGAGCACCTGTGGAAGGTCGAGCGCCCGCAGGTGACCCAGGAGGTCACCGCCGCGGCCGCGCAGGGTGATCGGTCCGAGAACGCCGAGTACCAGTACGGCAAGCGACGCCTGCGAGAGATCGATCGTCGGGTCCGCTGGCTCAACAAGCGGCTCGCGGCGCTCGAGATCGTTCGCGCCTCACCAACGGACGGCAAGATCTACTTCGGCGCCCACGTGACCGTCGAGGACGAGGACGGCGAGCACAACACCTGGCAGCTGGTCGGCAGCGACGAGTGGGACGTGAAGCTGGGCAAGATCAGCGTGGTGTCGCCGATCGGCCTCGCGCTGCTTGGCAAGCGCGTGGACGACGAGGTGACCGTCCGGCGGCCCAAGGGTGACCTCGAGCTGACAATCGTCGCGATCCGCTACGACGAGTATCGAGACACCGAGTGATTCGAGTATAGAAGCCCCCGATGCGGCGCTGTGAAATCTCCCTCGAGCTCGACTGCACCCCCGCCCGATTCTGGCAGCTGTACTTCGACGACGACTTCACCCGCGAGACCTTCGAGCGCGGGCTGGGCTGGGCGGCCCCCCAGATCACCGAGTTTCGCACCGACGAGCGCGAGCTGATCCGCAACCTCTCCGCCCAACCCAAGCTAGAGATCTCCGGCAAGGCCGCCAAGCTGATCGGCGAGCAGCTCGGCTACCAGGAGTGGGGCCGATTCGATCGCACCACCGAGCGCTTCGAGTTTCGCAACCGCACCAACATCTTCGGCGAGCGCATGAAGCTACGAGGCACCATGTGGGCCGAGCCGATCGGCCAAGCCCGAATGCGCTGGCGAACCGAGATGACCGTCGACTGCTCGATCTTCGGCGTCGGCGGCCTACTCGAGCGAACGGCCGAACAGAACATCGAGAAGACCTACCCAACCTGCGCCCGCCACTGGAACCGCTGGTTCGCAACAAACCCCGAGTAGCCCCCAACCCAACGCCCCGCTCCAAACGCGCTAGAGCCCCCGCCCCAACCCAACGCCCCGCTCCAAACGCATTAGAGCCCCCTTTTAGGGGGGCCACACATACCACCGCGCACAAACGGCCCAGCCCATCGAGGGAGCGCCAGCGACCGACCGGACGCGAAGCGGCCGTGCATGGCAAAGTGCCAAACTCCCCGTGGGGGTCTAAAAAAAGTGCGAAGCCGCCTGTGGGGGTCTAAAACCCCCCACCCCTAGCCCGTCGTGCCGCCGCCGCTGCCGCCGTCCATGTCGACGATGCAGTCCGAGGCGTCGTAGGTGCAGGTCACCGGGTCGCAAGCAAGGATGCCCGACGCGTAGCCGAGCAGCTCGCAGGTCTGGCCCTTGAGGTCGTCGGTGTCGCACTGCTCGCCGGGGTTGACCACGCCGTCGCCACACACCGACGCACCGCCGGTTGGGTCGGGATCACCGTCGCCGTCGCCGTCGCCCCCGGGGTCGCCGTCGCCGTCACCGTCGCCGGTGCTGGTGCTGGTCTCTTGGCCGCCGGTCTCGGGCAGGTCGGCCGGGGCTCCCGTGTCCGTTGCGGTCCCGGAGCCGTCGCCCTGCGACGAGGCGGTGTCGAACTCACCGGGGATGTCGTCGCCACAACCAACGACGAGTGCGAGCGCAGGGATTAACGTGAGGAGCAAGCGGCGGCCCATTTCCGACAAATCGCACGTTGATGGAGGGAAGGCAAATCAATTGCCCGTCCTCCCGCACTGGCCCCAGATCGGGGATTAGACTCGGTTCCGAGCGCCTCGGGGCCAGGGACCGAGCGGCGCGGAGTGGCCGCAAGCGGCTCGCCGCCGGCTATGATCGCGCTCGTGGCAGATCTCACCAGTCCAATTGGCCGCGCTGCGCGGGTGCATTGGGGGCTCGACGAGCGGTTGACCTTCCTCAACCACGGGTCGTTTGGCGCAATACCGCTCGCGCTGCTCGAGCGATCCGCGGCGCTGCGGCGGGAGATCGAGCGCAATCCGATCGAGGGTGTGTGGCGGGGCGCGATGCCGGAGATCCGTCGGATCGCGGATCACTGCGCGACCTTTGTCGGCGCGCCGCCGCAGTCGACCGGCTTTGTCACCAACGCGACGGCGGGCATCAACGCGGTGCTGGCCTCGATGCCCATGTCACCAGGCGACGAGCTGCTCCACCTCGACCACGGATACAACGCGATCTGGAAGACGCTGGAGCTGACCGCCCGGCGCCGCGGCGTCTCGGTTCGCCAGGTTGCGCTGCCGGTCCCGGTCAGCGGGCCCGAGCAGGTCGTGGAGATCACGCTGGCCGCGGTGACCCCCGCGACGAAGATCATCGTGCTCGATCAGATCACGTCGCCGTCGGCGCTGCGGCTGCCGGTCGCGGAGATCGTGCGGGCCGCGGCCGCGCGCGGCGTCGAGGTGGTGATCGATGGGGCCCACGCGCCGGGCATGCTCGAGCGCCCGGCCGCCGAGGCGCCCGAGGCCGCGGCCTGGACCGGCAACCTGCACAAGTGGACCTGCGCCCTGCGGGGCTGCGCGCTGCTGTGTGTTCGGCCGGATCTGGCCTCGCAGATCCACGCGCCGATCATCTCGCATCACCTGGATCAGGGGCTCACGCTCGAGCTCGACTGGCAAGGCACGATCGATCCGACGCCGTGGCTGCTGGCCGGCGAGGCGATCGCGTTCATGGATCGGTTTGGGGGTTGGGACGTCGTGCGACGCCACAACCATGCGCTCGCGGTCAGCATGCACGCGATGCTGTGCGAGCGCCTGGGCGTCACGCCGCTGTCGCCCCTCGATGGCTCGATGCTCGGGAGCATGGCCACGCTGCGCCTGCCCGATCCGCTGCAGCCTGAACTCGATCCCCGCCCCGCCGAGGCGCTGCAGGCCGCGCTGCTCGAGCGGTTTGCGATCGAGATCCCGGTGATGGAGCTGGCCGGGGTCCGCTACACGCGGATCAGCTGCCACATCTACAACGAGGTCGAGGACTACGAGCGGCTGGCCGCGGCGCTCGAGCAGCTCAGCCGAGCGCGAGCGTGACGACCCGGCGCTCGGCGGCCAGGGCCTCGTCCGCGCCGCCGAGCTTGGCGATCTGCCCGACCGCAGGCGAGGCGTTGACCTCGAGCACGGTGGCGTGCTCGACCGGCTGCGCGAGCGGATCCCCGCCGGGCACCAGCGGGAGGCGCAGATCCACCCCCGCGTGGCGAAGCCCCATGTGGCTGGCGATCTGGGTGGTCAGCTTCAGCCAGTGCTCGGGCAGCTCGCGGACCAGCTCGCCCACGCAGCAGCGATGCAGGTTGAAGATCGTGGTTTGAAACTCGATCCGGCGGCCGTCCTCGAGCACCGAGTCCGAGCTGAGCCCGGCGTCGCGCAGGGTCTCGATCCACGGCGCGCTGGCCCGCAGCTTGGCGGCGAAGGTGGGCTCGAGCGCGCGCGTGTCGGTGCGCTCGTGCAGCTCGATCATGTTCGAGCGCCCGTCGCCAACGAGCTCGAGCGGGCGCCGGACGTAGGCCAGCAACAGCTCACCGTCGAGCACGTCAATCCGCAGATCGAAGCCCGAGACCGGCAGCTGGACCAGCGCGATCCGATCGATCGTCCAGGCCTCGGCGACCGCCGCCGCGAGGCTGGCCTCATCGACGACGAGGCGGACGCCACGACCACGCGAGCCACGGTTGGGCTTGACGACCAACGGATAGCCCGCGCGCTCGGCCAGCGCCAGCGCCTGCGTCAGCCCGCGCTGGCCCGGGAAGGGATCGCCGCCCAGCGCGTCCAGGATCACGCCGGGCGCCAGGCAGCGCGCGCTCTCGGGCACCCGCAGGCCAAAGTGGTGCAGCACCATCGCGGTGTGGGACTTGTCGAGGGCCAGGGCCGCCGCCGCGTGATCGTTGATCCGAGTGTGGGCGCCGTGCAGCACCCGCGACTCCTCGCCGCGCTCGAGCAGCCACAGCCAGCCGGTCTCCGGGTCCAGGCAGCGCGCGCGCCAGCCCAGCTCACGAGCGATCTGTAGACGCAGCGCGATGGTCGGAGAGCCCGGATTAACTTCGGTCACGCGCCGACGGTAGATATAGACTGCCGCCCCGTGCAAGCCCGCGCTGTACTGCCGCTGTCCCAGCGTCGCCTCGACCTCGTGCTGGTCGCCTGGTTCTCGGTGTTCGCGTTCACCTCGCTGGTGATGGAGATGTACATCGTGTTCGACGTGGACCTGCGCGCCGCGACCGATCCCTTCGGCCGCGCGTGGCGGTTCTATGCCCAGTGGGATCCGCTGTTCCTGGACACCCCGCTGTGGCTGCGGATCATGTGCGGGATCGACGGGTTCGTGTTCGGGCCGTTCTATCTGGTGTTGATCTGGGCGTTCGTCCGCGGGCACGCGTGGATCCGGATCCCCGCGCTGCTCTACGTGTCGGCGATCGTCTACTCGACGCTGGTCTATTTTGGCTACGAGTTCGCGGCCGAGCGTGAGCGGGCCAACCTCGCGATGGTGGTGTTGATCAACGTGCCCTACACGATCGTGCCGCTGCTGCTTGGCTGGCGAGTCCGGGCCCGCGATCCCTTCGGCGGGCGAGCGGTGCTGGGTTAGGATGCTCCATGCTCGTCCCCGCGTGGCTGGCCCCCCTGTTGTTCGCCACGGCGCTCGAGCAGGCGCACCCGGTCCTGATCGTCCACGCCGATCCCTGCCTCGAGCTCGACGAGCAGCTGCTGGATCAGACCCTCGAGCATCAGCTCGGGGCCGGGCCCGACTACCGGGGCGACGAGGCCGCGCAGGCCGGTGACACCCAGCTGCTGCTCGACTGCAGCGCCGATGGTCGCGCCGAGATCACGGTGATCGATCCGCTCTCGCAGATCACCACCACGCGGATCGTCGACCTCCCGGAGCCCGCGCGACGGGCCGAGCGGCTGGGCTGGGCCGCGGCCGCGCTGCTGCGCTCGGCGTGGATCAACCTCGCCAGCGAGCGTGACCGCGACGGCGCCTCACGCAAGGCCGCGCGCGTGGCCCAGCGACCGCCGTCCCCCTGGCAGCTCGGCGACGGGTTCGTCATGCGCACATTCTTCGACGAGCGCAGCCCGGGGCTGATGCTCGGCGAGCAGGCCGAGGTCGTGCATCGGCCGCGGCGCCACTTCGCGTGGAAGGCCGACGGCGAGCTGTCGTACTGGCGGGTCCCCGTCGAGTCCAACGGCAGCTCGGGCCGCGTCAACACCTTCACCGTCAGCGTCGCGCCCTCGTTGCTGGCGTGGGGTGAATTTCCCGGCCGCGGCCCCCGGGGCGCGGGCACGGTGGCGATCTACGGCGGCGCCGGCCTGCGCGTGGGCGGGGTCCGCATGCGCAGCGCGACCTTCGGTGACTCCGCCGGTTTTCATGCCTTCGCGGGCCCGCTGTCCACGGCGGCGCTGAGCGTGAGCCTGGGTCAGTACGTGCGGCTGGCCGTCAACGCCGAGCTCGGCTGGATCCTCCACGGCCCCGTGCAGCCGCAGGGCGTGCCGCTGAGCTTCGTCGGCCCGTGGGCCAACGGCGTGGTGGTGATCGTGAGCTCGTTTTGATCGGCGACGACGAGCGAGCCTACCTCGGGCCCTACCAGCGGGCCGTCGACAGCCATGGTCCCGGGTTTCCGGCCTTGTTGTTTGGCTCGCGCGAGCACCAGCGGCGGCGCTTCGAGGTGCTGTGCGCGACCATGCCGCTCGCCGGCCGGCGGATCGCGGATCTCGGCTGCGGACACGGCGACCTGCTCGCGTGGCTATGTGATCACGACGTCGCGTACGCGGACTATCTGGGGATCGAGGCCATCCCGGAGTTCGTCGGGATCGCGCGTGGGCGGCTGGCCGCCCACCCCCAGGCAGCGGCCGAGTTCGTGCTCGCCGACTTCGTGGCCGAGCCCGAGCGGGTCGCCGCGCTGATCCGTGCCCGCGACATCGACATGATCGTGCTCAGCGGCTCGCTCAACACCCTCGACGAAGCCGCGGCGCTGGCCGTACTCGAGCGCGCGTGGGCGGCCCTCGACGGCCGACCCGCGGCCGCGCTGGGGTTCAACTTCTTGGCGGGCGGCGGCGACTGGGACCGGCCCGCGACCAGGCTGCCCCGCCGTGACACCGAGCGGTGGGTCTCGTGGGCGCTCGCGCGGACCAGCCGGGTGATCTTTTGCCAGCACTACCTCGGAGCCCACGACGCCACGATCGTGCTGTTCCGCCCCGACTGAGCCGCCCGGTGGTCGGTTGGGATGACTCTCGGGTACACTCGCGGCGATGCTGATCAGCTGTCCCGAGTGCGAGCGGAAGGTCTCGGATCGGGCCAAGGCGTGCCCCGACTGCGGGTTTCCGGTCGCCGAGCACGTCGCCGAGCAGGCCGAGGCGGCCGCGCGGGCCGCCCGGCTCGCGTCGCGCGAGCGCGTCGGCGAGATCGACTGTCCAACCTGCGACGCCCGCGGGTTCACCTACTTCGAGGCCGCCGACGACGAGGGTCAAACCCGGCAGATGTTCGGCTGGTGCGAGGCGTGCAAGCACAGCGGCCGCGTGCACCAGTGCAAGGATCTCGGTGGCTACTACGCGGTCAGCCACGCGGCGCTCGATCCGTTCTTGCGCGGCGAGCTCGATGCGCCGGCCGAGGGCGTGGCGTTCGTGGGTACGCAGCTGGTCGCGGAGCACCGCTATGAGCAGCCGGGCGAGACCTGGACCGAGCCCGACGGCGGCGACCCCGACGACCTTGGCTCGCGCGGGTAGGCACGCCACGCGATCACGCGTAGCGCCACGAACCTGACGTCTATCTGGGTCTATCCAGAAAATGGCTCGGTCGCGGGTACCCAGCCGCGAAGACTTGCTAAACCACAGCGTGGTCGCCCCGCGCAGGATCGTCTCGATCGCCAGCTTGGCGCTCACCCTCGGCTGCAAAGCCGTGACCACGGACGGCGCCGCGCAGGTCCCCTCGGAGTTCGCCGACGCCACGCTGAAGGTGACGATCGAGCCCGCGCCCGAGCACCTGCGTGGTCGCGTGGCGCTGCCAGCGGGCGCGCGGCTGTACGCGCGGCCGACCTACACCAGCCCGAGCTGGACCCTGCGCCTGCCCGACCCGCCGCTGAGCGGCCTGGGCTCGGCCGGACCGGCGCGGGCGCGCGCGTTTCGGGTCGTGGGCATCGTCCGAACCGGCGACGCCTCGCTCGGCGGATCACTCGAGGCGCCGGCCGAGTTCATTGCGATCACCAACGACCTCGACGGCGAGACCGATCCGCCCGCGCGCGGCTGCGGCCCTCGGTTTGGCGATCTCTCGCACCTGCGCACGCTCCTTTATGTGCCCGCGGTGCACCTCGCCGAGGTCACCACCCGCGGCCTCGAGCTCGCGCCCTTCTCCCCTGCTGGTGACGTCGAGCGGGCCCACGTCGGCGCGGGTGCCCGCGTGGGGCCGGCCTCGGCGACCCACGGCTTGCCGGCCGCGCCCCCCGAGACCCGCTGGCGGTGGATCGACGCCGACGGCATCCGCGTGCTCGCGCCGATCCCCGACGACGCGGTCGGCGTCGCGTGGGATCCCACCGACACCCCCAAGCTCGGCAGCGCTGGAGAGCCGCTGCTGCGCGACGCCGAGGGCTCGACCCTGTGGATCGACGACGACGGCGGCGCACAGCTCGAGCTCACGTTCCGCAACGACTGCGGCGAGCATCGGCGGACCGTCACCGAGCCGGCCGAGCTCGCCAACTTGCGCGCGCTCGCCCTCGATGTCTTCTACGATCAATCACCGCCGCCCGAGCCCGCGCCGATCGTCCCGCTCGACGCCGACTACTTGATCGTCGCCAACACCCCGCTGCGCTGGGCCGACGGCGAGCTCGCAGGCGAGGTGCTCGAAGACTGGGCGGTGACGGTGGGCGTGGGCCAGAGCTGGGACAACCGCCGCTGCTTTGCGCTGTTGCTCAGCAGTGAGCTGGTGCCGCTCGACGATCCCGCGCTCGCCTGCGTCAAGCCCGAGGCCCTCGAGCCGCTCGCAACCGGCGGGGGGTTTGGCGTCAGCGACGAGCTCGAGCTCGGCGGCACGGTTCAGCTCGGTCCGCCCGAGGTCCTCGCGGGCGAGTGGGAGGACCGGCTGCTGCGACCGGTGCTCAACAGCCACCACGCCAGCGTCAGCGAGTGCCTGCGACCGCTGCTGCGCCGCGCCGACGAGCTGGGCTCGGCCCGGTGGGTGCTCGCGATGAACGTCGCCGAGAGCGGGCGCGTGGATCAGGTCGACGTGACCGCGCTCGGTGAGACCGACACCGCGATCGAGGACTGCCTGCGAGTCGAGGCGTACACCTGGGCGATGCCGCAGGGCGGGGGGCAGCTGCTGCTCCCGGTCACGCTGGGCGTCTGGCGTCCGTCGGATCCAGCTGAGCCCGCTGGGCCGTCTGAGCCGTCTGAGCCATCTAGGCCAGCTGGGCCAGCTGGGCCAGCTTCAACGTCCAGGTCCAAGCCGGCCGAGCCCGATCCCAACCGCGGCAAGGTGATCATCATCCGCGACGACGATGAGCCGGACGAGTAGGTCGGCTCCAGCCCCCAACCCTCGACAAATCTCGATTCGCTCGGCACGCTGACGGCGATGGGTCCCCTCGCTCGACTCGGTCTCGGATCTATTCGTGCTCGCGGTCGGGCTGTCGCTGCTGGTGTTGACGAAGTCGAGCTCGAGCTGGCCAGCCGGTGCCCGCCTCGGTCGTGGAGGCGGACGGGCACCGAGGCCAAGGTCGGCGAGCACGCGCGCGATGTCATCGGGCTTGTTGGCGATCTTCACCAAGCGCATCGCACCGCGGCATCGCGGGCAGGTCATGACGCGAGGACCGGCTGCTCTTGCCCGAGCAGATCCGCCGCCCCGTCGTCACCGACGAACTCTCGAGCGAGCGACCGTGACGCTCGAGCACGACGCCGAGCCGCTCGTGGGTCCACCTCGCAACGTCGCTGAGCTCCTCGTGCGTGGGGGTGCGCGAGGCGTGTGAGCGCCACGGCTGCTACTTCGCGTTCGTGGGGCGCGAATATCCAAACCGGCCGAAACTCGCCGCTGCGTGCAAGGACTGGCGGCCATTTCGAACTCGGGCAAGCCGACAGACCAAGCCCGATCGCAAGCGACGACGCAAGAAGTCCAACCGTCGCAAGACGAGGGCGTGCGAGCGAGGCTACAAGCAGCTCGACCTCGTCAAGCAAGAAGTCGCCGAGACCGAGGGGTCAAACGGCACACGGCTCGTAGTCCGCCGCCAGACCCTCGACATCGAAAAAGGAAAGTTTGGCCAACGCGAGCTGTGGCACCGATATCGCTTCCGCTACGTGATCACCAACCTCCCCGCGGACTGGTCGCCCGAGGACATCATCGACGAGACCTATAAGCGCTGCGAACAGGAGAACGTCATCGCTGGACTCGGCACGGGCATCGCGGCCTGGCGCATGCCCGTGGCAGAAAAGCGCGGCAACGAAGCGTGGCTCGAGATCGCTCGGCTGGCGTGGAACCTCGGTAAGTGGGTTGCTCAGATGGCGCTCGACGAGGAAGTGCCCCGCTGGGAGTGGAAGCGCTTTCGTCGGGCCTTCGTCGATATCCCGGTCCAAGTCATCCACGCTGGTCGTCACCTTCGCATCCGAATACTCGGGACGCACCGCTTCGCGCCGCAACTGATGATCGCGCTCGGCCGGCTGCAGACCTGAGCGCCACGACAACGTGTGTCGGGACCGCCGAGTTCATGGCCTCGGGACGCATCGCTATGTGCTCGCGCCCGAATTCAGGCCCAAGTCGACATCGCGGGCGGTTCCGACTCGTCTTCGACGGGTTTTTCTGGTCTCCGGAAGGGCTCGCGGACCGCCCGCCTGCTTTAGATCGCTTGGTCTGCCTCCGATGAGGGGCAATCGCGCTTCTTTTTGGGCTAGCTTTGACCATGCAGCGCTCCTGCAGATGTTGGCGTCTCGCGAGATCGCCCACGAGCAGCTCTTGGTCACCAAGCTGCTCGGGTCCGTGTATCACACCCCGCGCCGCTATTGGTCCGAGCCGAAGCCCGCGAGGTCGAGCTCTGGGAAGGCCGACCGAAGGCCCCAGGCCATCGCCGCCCGGGCAGCGGTCCAGCGGCGGTGGGCTCGTTGTCAGACTCGCAACCGCGACGGTCCGCTGTTGCTCGGGTTCAGCCGTGATCGTCATCGATGCCCCTGCTCACGCGCGCGCGACAGGACGTCGCCACCATTGCCATCGGCCGATTACCCCCGAGCGAAGCGCCGACTGCGAGGTCGAAAGCCCAGACTATCGCGTCCGTCGTCCGTCGTCGGTCGTCGTCCCCTCTACGCCGGTCTGGTCCCGACGGTGCATCAAAGCGGTGGCCCGGCCAAGATCGGGCACATCACTAAAGAGGGCTCGAGCGAGCTGCGTGCGATCATGATCCAGGCCGCTCATATCGCCTCACGCCCGACAACGAGGAATGCCAACGAACTTCGTGCTTACCTCGAGCGGATCCGCGGCAGCCGTAGCCGCAAGAAGATCGCATTGACTGCCCTGGCGCGCCACATGCTGAGCATCGCGTTTCACATTTGGCGCGACGGAACCGAGTACGACCCCCAAACGAATGAGGTGCAACATCACCAACTGAGGTTCAATCAAGACCGCCGCCGATCAGCGAAGTCAGTTTGGGTCACGCCGTGGATGTCCTGGGCTCTCGTCTTGCGGGGGTTGGCCGACCCACTTTCTCGCATGGCACCTTGTGACCGGGCCGCGAGTCCGAGCACGTACGGAAGGATGGTGACTCCTGATGTTGCGGCACCGCGGCACCTCGAACAGAGGCGTCTGGCTTTGCCTTGGTTTGAATCCTCTCGGCTGGCGAGGTGATCGCGGACGGGTCAGGTCTTTGAGCAGTCCGCCGTCTTCTTGCGCTTCGTGCCCGGTGTAGCCGAGGTTCACGGCGCCGAGCTGCGCAAACTCGTCGGGCAAGCTCCAGTCTTCGGCGTCGCGCCGCTTGCCCCACACGTCGAAGGACATGCGCTGCTCGACCACGCCCAGCTCGTCGCTGACGGTGTCGACCCAAGGTGATCGACTCGAACACGATCAGCCCGGCTGATTTGGGGATCAACCTGACGGATCATAGGTGGGATCGAGCACATTGCCGGGTGCGCGCACCGTTCACTTGCCCAGCCTGCTCGAATATGAAGGTACGGGACCTCGGGCAGGGGGTTCGATCTCATCACGAACAAATGCTGATCGCACTTCCGTTGGTTTCGTCAGATCAGAATTGAAAACGAGAATCGAGCGACCGCGTCTCGGCCAGCCAATCCTCGCCTTCGTACTTTTGTGGTCACACACCGTTCGATGCGTGACCGGGCAAGTCACCCTAAGCTATTGATATTACTATATTGTGGCATAGCGGCGACGCGTCGATCGGTGTGTGACTATTATAAACATGAATACATCAACCTGTGGAACCCCTCACCAATCATTCGCACTTCCAAGGCGTGCTCGACAATAGCGGCCCGACCGACCTCTACAACCTGTTCGACGACCCCACCTGCGAGGTCCCGGCCCTGCGACGGATCCGGCCCGCGAATCGTCGTCGAGTGGTCCGGCGCTGGAATCATCGATTGTGGCAGAGGCGCACTCGCCGACTGCCTCGGTTCGGTCCACGCGCACCTCGAGCACGGGACGACCCACGTGGCGTTTTCGCTGGTGCGCGGAACTCCACGCGAGGGGCCGTCGTGAGCCGCCTCGATTGATCACCTTCGGGGGTGGTCATGGGCGACCATACCGAAGGTGACGTGCGCGGCGGCGGCTGGAACAACGATGCTGACAACGCGCCTCGCGGGAGTACTCCCCCGTAAAGGTTGGCCGACCCACTTTTTCGCATGGCACCTTGTGACCGGGCCGCGAGTCCGAGCACGTATGGAAGGATGGTGACTCCTGATTTTGCGGCACCGCGGCACCTCGAACAGAGGCGTCTGGCTGTGCTTTGGTTCGAGCCCTTTCCTGTCTGCAAGAGCAGCTTGGAGATCGCCTTTGACGTTCAGATCTCGTTGACAGGCACCATGGAAGGACATCCGATGAGGGGTCGCGGAATGCGTGAACCTCGCGGCACCCCGCGCTCGGCGTGCTGCTCGGCTGACGAGGTGATCGCGGACGGGTCAGGTCTCCTACCGAGCCCGTTCGGCGCGATTCGCCCCCGAAGTGGTCGACCCCGTGAGCCCGAGGTGCAGACCGGCCAACAGGCCGGCTCGGATAAAGGAACACGACGATGGCCAAGCCTGAGACCCAGACGGTACACGAGCTGCTCGGTCTGCTCGGTCTGCATGCGCTCGCCGGCCAGCTCGACGACGTACTGGCGCGGTCGCTCTGGGCGCAGGCGCGAGCGGGACCGGCTTGCACGCAGATCGCTGGCGTCCCACAGCTCGGCAGCGGGGGCGCGTCTCCGAACTCGACGTTTGGATCACTCGCGCGAGGGGGGCTTCCTCCACCGGCCGACCGTGTGCGCCAGCCGGCGCGGTCCTAAACTCCGGGCATGCGCGCCCGACTCGCCCTCCTCGCTACCTCATTGGTCTTCGTCGCCAACGCTGGCTGTGGCTACCCTGTGTTCTTCTCCCTCGACGACGAGCTCGCGGCCGACCCCGTCGTCCTCGGCCCCGACCTCCTCGCGCGCAGCTACGAGATCAGCGTGTGTGTGACCGGCGGCGAGTTCGATGACCCGAGCCTCAGCCTCACCCTCCATTTTGACCTGGACAGCAACATCGCCGGCGAGCTCGGCGTTCACGCGGGCGGGCTGACTCGCGACCTCGCCGAGTACCCCGAGCTCGACTTGGACCCCGACAACTGCGAGCCCATGGAGGTGACCTTCCTGGTCACCGATCCCGATATCGCGAGCGAGCAGGCGATCCCGTGGCGGGCCACGGCCTCGGTGTGGAGCTACGACAAGAAGTTCAAGCAAAGCGGCGAGATCGAGCTCGAGATCGTCGACCTCGACGGGTGAGCGCTTGGCTGGAAGTGCTCGATCGCGGCCGACAGACCGTCTGCACCCCCGGAAACGGCTTGCGGACCGAGCCAGCGAGCTTGTGCGTGTTCGCGCTTTGGACCAACGCTGCGAACAGATCCGCTCGCCGAGCGACCATATGTTCGAGGCCGGAGTCACCTCGACGGAGCACTTCATGCCGAGCGTCGAACAAGCACAATCTTCCACCGAACCTGCGATGGAGAAGCTGGTCAAGCTCGACGAAGGTCACGAGCTTCAGCTCCTCGCGCGGGGCGACCGTGCCCTGCTACGCGTTGTCGATCCTTCGAACAGTATCGGTCTCGAGCTCGAGATCTTGGTGACACCCACGGGGCCTACCGTGCGTCTGCGCGCCAACGCGGTCGAACTCGAGAGCGCGACTGAGCTGGCCATGCGCTGCGACAACCTCAGGATCAACGCCCGGAGCGACATCCTGCTGAGCGCTGGCGGACGCGCGAGGGTCGACGCGCACAGCGTCGATGTCCAGGCCCGAGTTGGTGCAGCACTCATCCAGGCCAACGACGATGTACAGATTCTGGGTGAACAGGTGCTCCTGAACTGTGAGCGACAGCCCACCATGCCATCGTGGGCAAGAGACCCCAACCAACCCGAGCCGGTGCCGGTCTCGGCCTGCAGCGGCGACCTTGCCCTTCTCGCGTCGCTCAATCTGCATTGCGAGAGCTTGTGAGCCGCACGGGGACCTTGGCGCTTCGCCGACCGCGAGCGCTGGCGCGTCTGGTCGCTTCGCTCCTCGGTGCTGCCTCTGCGCGGGAGCATGTGTGCCCCCTGGGACTCGGATCTCAACAAACTGCTTCTATGTCCATGGGACACACGGCGTGCGCCATTGCCTAGTCAGATCAATCCACCATGCGACGATCATGTTGTTCGAGAATCTTACCCAAGCCCCTGCATCGCTCCATGTGGCCGACTTCGGCACCGATCACCGCCACGCCGTCGTTGTCTGGAAGCGCAGCTACGACCTCCAGTCCGGGCTACGCGGGGAGTGGGCGCTGTGCGACGAGCCACTGCCGATCATCGCAGATCCCCTCCATACCCCATACGGCGTGTTTCATGGTGACGTCTTCTTGTCCAAGCTGGGTGTAGATCTGTGCGTACTTGGCCGAATCCGGCGCTCCGATCCCACGACGAGCACGATTGTGACAATCCGTTGTGGCTCATTCACGCACGCGCTCCGCGTCACCGGCGATCGACTGTGGCGGCGAGGGCTTGGGGGCCTAGTTCCTTCGGCTCCCAAGCCCTTCCTCGAGATGGAGCTCTCCTACTCCCGCGCCTACGGGGGCGTGACCCGGGCCGAAGGCATGGACGTCAGCTTCCCGGACAACCCGATCGGGCGCGGCTATTTTCTCGAGCAGGAGGCCGCGCTCGAAGGGTCCTTGCCGAACATTGAAGCGCAGAGAGCTCCACCCATCAGCGCCTGGGACGAGCGTCCGTCCCCAGCAGGGTGGGGACCCTACCCGATGTATTGGGGTCTGAGCGCTCGCGCCGGCCTGAGCATCGACCCGCAGCTCCAGGCAGTCTCTGAGATCTCTCCCTCACTGTTCAACAACGCTCACCCCGAACTCGTCATGGCTGCGATTGCTGGCGGCGAACAGCTCGAGCTAAAGGGCGTCCGCGATGACCGCATCGCCTTTGACCTACCCGTGACGCGGGGCAAGGTGCGCGTGTCGATTGGCAGCGACCGCTTCGACGTCCCCACCAGGGTAGATGGAGTCTATCTGTGGCTCGAGGAAGAGCGCCTGGTGATCACCCAGCGCGCGAATTTCAACTACACCGTACATCCCGAGCAAGTTCGAATCGCGGCCTTGCTCGAGATATGAACCAAGGAGTATCAAATGTCTGGCGCAGCGATGAAATGCCTCAATACTTCACAGCTGGTCTTCGGTGTCGACTGGCACTTGAGCTTCCCTCCGCTCAAGCCAGTACTCGCTCCCCATGCGGTAATTTGGGTCGTGGGATGGAGTCAGAAGACAAATTTTCTCTGGGCTGTCACCACGAGCAAGGCTTCATCACCGGAGAGCGGCGTCTCGACGCCGGTCGTCGTCGACGGTGGCTACGCCATCGCCATCGACCACGACGCGGGGCCACATCCGGTGCACTTATTTCCAAACCTACTATACCCGATCATCACGATCGGCTCGAGTAGCAAGGCAAAATTTGCCTCTGGGACGGTAATTACCCCTCAGGGTCCTATGGCCATCGCTGTGGCCTACTGGCTGAACTTCAACCTCAACTGTCAAGATTTCCCTCTTCCCCCACTGCCAACCGGGGTTACCGTCGCTGCATTCTGCAAGGTCCGAGCGGGATTCACGCTCGGGGATTTGTTTCGTGGGCTAGGGGCCATGGCAATCGACATGGCAATCCAGTGGCTCATTGGCGCCATCACCGCAGTGACCTTTGGCGCTGTCCGGGGCGCCAGGGGGTGGTTCATGTCGGCGATACATGGAAGTGCCAAGTGGAGTGTGTTCAAAGTGGGATTCGGTCGAAGTTTGTCGAGCTCGTTCCGACCCGGCTTCCTCGCTGGTCTCTCTCCGAGAGGGCTGAGTCGAGCCGTAGGCAACCTGTTTCAGGGGAGCGCTCGCGCGCTGAAGAGCGGAACACTCAGCGCCATCCATGGCCAGGGTTTTCGCGGTGCGTTCAAGACTGGTTGGGGTCGCGCAATGACCAACGGAGCAGCAAAAACCTCCGCGTTATCCGTCTCTTCCAGCGTCACCGTCTTTGGGAACACGGTCAAAGGAATGTTCTCTGCCACGGCAGGTCGAAATACGATTATTTCGCCCCTTGGCTTCGAGTATCTAAAGGGACTGGTCTCCACCTCGAACAACATTTGGGGCATCGGCAGCCCCATGGGGCTCTCGAGTGATACTTCCCTGTACTCCCGAGTCAACCCGACGGATTGGGTCATGAACCTCGGACGCAGCATGACCGATATACCTGGATCTGGCGCAGACTAATGACAAAACCACAGTTATCCCGAGTATTTGTCGTACTGGACATGAGCGCACGCTGGCGGATCGCGGTAGTCGCCAAGCGCAGCTACTGCGTCACCGAGTCGGGCCTAGACGACGCGGCGATGCAACAACCTCTGGTCGACGCGCCAACCTTCGCTGCGGACGGCCTGCAGCTCGAGCATGACACCGACCTACTGTGGAAGAAGCCCATGGTCGACGTTGTGGTCCTCGGTCACGTGTACCCCCACGAGAACCGGCACCGATGCACGATGAGCATTCGCGTCGGAGCACTCGCGCGCACCCTGGCGGTCTCGGGCGATCGCCGGCTCGAGCGCGATCGCCACGGCAACCCGCGCTTTTCGCCGCCCCAGCCGTTCGAACGAATCTCGCTAGGCTGGGAATCCGCGTACGGCGGATACGACGCCTCTGCGCTCGAGGCCTACGGTGACCCAAGTGAGGCGCTACGACGCGAGACCGGCGTTGATGAGCGTCCGCAGTTCGGATTCTACGCCTATCCGCGCAATCCAGTCGGACGTGGGTACCTCGTCGAGATCAGCGACGCCGCGATCGCACGCTGCCAACTGCCCAACCTCGAACAACCCGGCCACATACTGACGCCCGAGCGCCTGATCGCCGGAAATTCCCTCGCCTGGCCCGGCGGCCCACTACCCGCCTCCACCGCCTGGCTCCCCTATTCGTACTTCCCACGAATGAGCTTGCTGGGGCTCTCTCCACTACCGTTCGACGAAGACACCTTCCCGATCAGGGAACTCGCGGAGGTGAAGCTAGGGTTGCTCTCGGAGCAGGCTCTCGCTCTCGACGCCCCGGCGCATACACGTTATGACCTCCGGGCCGCCCAGAGCTCAGCGCCGGGTATGCGCGTCGAGCGAATCGAACCGGGCGATGCCGTTGAAATTCGCAACGCTCATCCGACCCAGGCCATCTGGAGATTCTCGCTCACGGTTCGACCTCCGCAGATGTGGTTCGCGCTGCACAACGAGGCACCACAACAACTCATACCGAGAATTCGGACCGTCATCATCGAACCCGACCACGAGAGCGTGCGTCTGGTCTGGGTCGGAGAATTGGCTCTCGAGCGCTCGCTCAGCACCGAGCAGCTCGATACGATTCAACACGCCGTGGCTTGGGGGTGAGTCCTCCCGTCTTGGTTCGACGCAAGTCGGACTGTTGGTTGGGTCAGGTGGGAGAGTCGAGGTTCATGCTCAGACCGGACTCGCGGGCTCGCTTGCGCCGAGCTCGGGCAGACTCGAGGTGCTGTGCTCGGAGCGCCCTGCCCCGGCTCTGCACCCTCCCGTTCACGAACTTGGGATCACAAAGCTCCGTGGCGATGCGAATCAGTTCTCGCCCTGAGCAGGCCGCGTCAGCAGTTGAGATTCACGACCGACCCCTTCACGGACACTGGTCCCGAGGACTTGATCTCGACCGTGTCTTTGCTGATGGTAATCGTGCTGTCGCCGACCGTGAGCGTGATCCCCTCAGCCTCGACCCTCACCATGTTGCAGCTCATGTCGAGCTTCCCGCTCCCCTGAGTCAGCACCACCTGTTCCATAGCCCCAGCGCTGAGCACCGCGCCGGACTCCAAGCCCAGGTTGCCGACGGCGTGAATATCGAAGGTATTGTTGGTCGTGTGCGTGACCACGCCACCTTCGATGGTCATCTGGGCGTCCTCACCCTGCAATAGTGCCACACGGTTGCAAGCCGTGAGTTCGAACTTGTCATCGACACAGATCGATCCCTGTCCAGAGCCACTCTCACCCGCGGTGACTCTCAAGCTGTTCTTCCCGACCACAGTTTGCTCGAAGCTCGCCAGTCCCGTCAGACTATAGAGGCCCTGAGAAGTCACGGTCGACTTGCCTGAGACCGTCAAGGTCTCGTCGCAAGCGACCGTGGTCGTGCGCTTGGCCAACAAGATGTTGGTCTCGTCGCCGCGCACCGTCTTGCATCGATCCGCGCCCACGCTCAGGGTCTGGGCGGCGCCAACAGTCTCGGTTTGGGCCGCTCCAATCGTCTGGGTCTGGTTGGCACCCACAGTGTTGCTTTGATTCGCCATCACGCTTGTCGAGTGGCAGTAGCCGACAACCTCATTGAGGTTTTTCTGAGCGTGAAGGTAGATCTCCTCACAGCCCGCCCCATCCTCGAAGCGAAGCTCGTTGTAGCCGCCCCCACCTGGGGAGCTGCTGGTGCGAATCGTGCTCTGGGTCTTGTTCTCCGGCACGCCCACACTGATGGCGTTGTCGCCGTTGTAGATACAGCCAACGATCAGCGGCTGATCCGGCCGCCCCTCGAGAAACTCAACGACGACCTCCATTCCGATCCGGGGGACGAAGAACGTTCCGAAGCCCGGCCCAGCCCAGTTGTGTGCGACACGGATCCACATCGAGGTGTCATCGTCGAGGTTCAATTTGCGGTCCCAATCGAAGCGAACCTTTACGCGGCCGTACTCGTCGGTGTGAATCTCCTCCCCTGGCGGGCCGGTAACGATCGCAGTCTGAGGCCCGTGAACCCGCGGCTGGGGGGTGCGTATCTGAGGCAGGACTGGCTGTTCGGGGACATAGACTAGGCATTCGAAGTGGTTTTGGTAGCGCGGGGCAATGCCCGGACTCTCCAACACGACCTCGGGACAATCTCCTGTGTGTATCGCTCGGCGAATCAACAGCTCGCCCGCGAGCTCGGCGTGCTCGATGTCGAAGACTGAGAAGCGGCGGCCGGGAATGATGCCAGTGACGTTGCTGACGCCGCCGATCATCTTGTCCAGCTGGGTCCTCCACCCGAGCTTACGCAGAGTCCGGGGTCCGGGGTCGGGTTCGACAAACCGACCGTGGTGGTATATCTCGCGGCGCCGACCGAAGTCGTCCTGGTCGGCTTTGCCATTGGCAGGGGCGGCGCTCTCGATTGGGGTCGTCGGCGTCATCCAATCGAACACGCGCTGGTAGACCGCCGTCGGTGTCAACTCGCGCAGCGACTTGATCTCTTGCACAGTCTCGACGCTAGCCAGCTCTGGGTTGTCGCTGTCGACGAACAGAACGGAGTTTTCGTCGATGGTCACCACTTCGACGACTGCGGCGTTGCTGTCCTCGAGGATCAAGACCTCGCCGCTCCCCCGCTCATGATCAAAGCGGTAGCTGATACCCTCCTCTTCGAGGAGACGGCTGACAAAGTCGAGGTCGCTCTCGTGATACTGCACGATGGTCTGGCGAGGCATGTAGGTGCGCGTCAAACCGTCGAGTTCCACCGCTCGGTCGTAGTCGACTAGAGCCGCAGCGAGAACCTCTTCGACAACCTCAGGCACGGTCGCGGCCTGCCACGAGCGGGTGTCGACGCGCTGATCGAGCAGTCGCAGAGCAGGAACAATCTCGAGCCGCAAGTGCAGACGATTGGCATCCATGCCCAAGCTCTCGACGGCACGCACGACACCGTGGATGGTCCGCGAGACGGTCTGACGGTCTATGGTGAGCTCAGAGCTGCAGCCAAGCAGAATTTCGGCGCCAGCTCCGAGGTCGTCCGTGACAATGGTCAGGTTGAGGACATATGGCTCGGATAGGGCTTCGTAAAAGTGGAGACTGCGAACTTGCCAAGTGACCATGGGGCCATCAACGATCGTGAACGTGTACTCGACGGGTGGGACGGGCATGCTCATCTAGCTCCGGGTGTGCGTCGCAAAATGGCGACCATCGTGCAGGTTGTCGTTCGCCGCTTTGCGTCGTTCGCTGTGACCGGCCAGGAATGAACAGTCCTCGAGCCGGGAGCCCACATCCCTCGCGTCCAGCCTCAGGCCACGGCCGATCGGCTTGCATGGCGGGGTTGGTGAGACCCTCGTGCTCGATCCCATGACTGACCGACAGCCCCCACGCCCGGCCGGCGCCGAGGCCGGGGTGGCCTGACTTTGGTGATGCTGGGTTTCGTGCTGATGGCGCTCCGCGTGCTCAGCAAGCTCGCACCCACCCCAGGCTGCGAGCGGGCGGACATGATCTGCCTCGACGGCGATGCGTGGGCCGAAGCACGGGACCACTTTCGTCGGTATGAAATCCCCATCTATGCGACGCCAGGGAATCACGACATAGACTTTCGTCTTCTACGATCAATCACCGCCGCCCGAGCCCGCGCCGATCGTCCCGGTCGACGTCGACTACTTGATCGTCGCCAACACCCCGCTGCGCTGGGCCGACGGCGAGCTTGCGGGCGAGGTGCTCGAAGACTGGGCGGTGACGGTGGGCGTGGGCCAGAGCTGGGACAACCGCCGCTGCTTTGCGCTGTTGCTCAGCAGTGAGCTGGTGCCGCTCGACGATCCCGCGCTCGCCTGCGTCAAGCCCGAGGCCCTCGAGCCGCTCGCAACCGGCGGGGGGTTTGGCGTCAGCGACGAGCTCGAGCTCGGCGGCACGGTCCAGCTCGGTCCGCCCGAGGTCCTCGCGGGCGAGTGGGAGGACCGGCTGCTGCGACCGGTGCTCAACAGCCACCACGCCAGCGTCAGCGAGTGCCTGCGACCGCTGCTGCGCCGCGCCGACGAGCTGGGCTCGGCCCGGTGGGTGCTCGCGATGAACGTCGCCGAGAGCGGGCGCGTGGATCAGGTCGACGTGACCGCGCTCGGTGAGACCGACACCGCGATCGAGGACTGCCTGCGAGTCGAGGCGTACACCTGGGCGATGCCGCAGGGCGGGGGGCAGCTGCTGGTCCCGGTCACGCTGGGCGTCTGGCGTCCGTCGGACTCAGCTGAGCCGGCTGAGCGAACTGAGCCGTCTGGGCCGTCTGAGCCATCTGGGCCAGCTGGGCCAGCTTCAACGTCCAGGTCCAAGCCGGCCGAGCCCGATCCCAACCGCGGCAAGGTGATCATCATCCGCGACGACGATGAGCCGGACGAGTAGGTCGGCTCCAGCCCCAACCCTCGACAAATCTCGATTCGCTCGGCACGCTGACGGCGATGGGTCCCCTCGCTCGGCTCGGTCTCGCGTCTCGACGCGGCTTCGGCCGGGTGACGCCGGATCCATTCGTGCTCGCGGTCGGGCTGTCGCTGCTGGTGTTGGTCGCGGCGATCGTCGCCGGAGACTGGCCGGGCGCCCCGGGCACCGATCGCCTCGCGCTGCGGATCTCGGCCGGGCTCGAAGCGTGGGGCGGCACCGGCCTGTGGAAGCTGCTCGGCTTCGCGATGCAGATGGTCATGATGCTGGTGCTCGGCTCGGCGCTGGCCGAGGCCCCCGTCGTGCGCCGCGGGATCGCCAAGCTGGCCCGGCTCGCGAGCAGCCCGCGCGTGCTCGTCGCGGTCACGGCGTTGGTCTCGATCGCGCTGGGCCTGCTCAGCTGGTCGCTGAGCCTGATCGGCGGGGCGATCCTCGCCCGTGAAGGCGGCCGCCAGGCCAAGCTGCGCGGCTGGCAGCTGCACTACCCGATCGTGTGCGCGGCCGCCTACTCGGGCCTCATGGTCTGGCACGGCGGACTCAGCGGGACCGCGCCGCTCAAGGCCACGACAAAAAAAGACATGGTCGAGGTGCTCGGTAAAGATCTCGCCGCCGAGGTCGGGACGATCTCCCTCGAGCACACGCTGTTCAGCCCGCTCAACCTGTTCGTGAGCGTGGGCCTGTTGGTGCTCGGCCCGCTGTTGTTCGCGGCCCTGACCCCCCGGGATGGTGAGGACCCCGCGCCCGCGCCCCAGAGTGACGAGCTCGCGGGCGCGGCCCTCGACGCCGAGCCAACGTGGGCGCCGCCCGCCGACACCCTCGAGCGGATCGAGCGATCCCCCGTGGTCGTGTGGGCCCTCGCGTTTCCGCTGCTCGCGGCCCTGGTCGCCGGGATCGCGCGCAAGGGCGTGGCCAGCATCGATCTCGACACGGTCAACCTCGCGCTGTGGGTGCTGGCGCTGCTGCTGCACGGTCGGCCGCACCTGTTCCTGGCCGCCTGCGCCAAGGGGCTGCGCTGCTGCACGGGGATCGTCCTGCAGTTCCCGCTCTACGCGGGGATCATGGCGGTCATGGCCGCCTCTGGACTGTCAGCGCAGCTCACCAAGCTGGTCAGCGCGGCCGGTCCCAGCTTGCTGGCGCCCGTGACCTTCCTGAGCGCGGGGCTGCTCAATCTGTTGGTGCCTTCAGGCGGCGGGCAGTGGGCGGTGCAAGGCCCGATCATCATGCAAGCCGCGCTCGAGACCGGGGTCGACGCGGGCCACGTGCTCATGGCCATGGCCTACGGCGATCAATGGACCAACATGTTGCAGCCGTTTTGGGCGCTGCCCCTGCTCGCGGTCACCGGCGTGCGTGCCCGCGACATCGTTGGCTACACCGCGCTGTGGATGGTCGCGGGTGGGATCTTGATGGTGTCGGGCCTGGCCCTGTTCACGGCCGTACTGTGATGAACACATCGACGCTGGCGGGACAACCCCGCCAGCGCCGATGAGCGTGGACTTCAGCGAACTACAGCGCGCGCACGCGCTCGATGTAGAACTCCCTGGCCTTGACCGTGAGCGCGCGACTGACCGCCTTCCAGTCGAGCCCGCTGGCCTCGAGGTCGCTCGAGCACTCGCGCTTCACGTCTTGCCCGACCCACTGCAAGAAGTACTTCATGTTCTTCATCTCGATCGTGTGCCCCTGCTCATTGAGCGAGTCCAGACCTTGCTCGAGGCGATTGTCGGTCACCGCGAATTCGATGAATGCCTCGATCCCGGCCAGCACCTCGGGGTCGATCTGCACAGCCGCGCCCTTGCTGCCCTTGGTGCCCTTGTGCTTCTCACCCTTGGTCTTGAAGTAGAGGTTCGTGTTGCCCCAATGTGGCCCAATTGGCGTCCACACCAGCCCCTCACCGATACCCTCGATCCCAAATCGGGCACCCCATGGGCACTTTGCTTCGACGGCCGCGGTCAATTCCTCGGCTTGACTCGCGGCCTCGGTCAGGGTCCGGCGCAGCTCGAAGTCGACGGTCAGCTCGTGAGTGGGAGCGTCGAACACCGAGTAAATCCCCACGGCCGCGTGCGCATCACCAAACGGGCCGATCGCGTCGAGGTACCCAGCGTCGTGCTCGCTCTCCTCCTTCAGGAGCCGGGCCGCGAACACCACCCACTGACGAGTGGGCAGCCCGTTGATCGCCGTGCCCTTTTGGATGCCCGGGCCCACGAATTCACCGTATAGGGTGACCGGCGTGGCCGCATCCAGACCCGCGGCCGCTCGGACCGAGGCCTCGATTGTGCGGACCGCGGTGATTCGCTCGGGATCGGCCATCCAGGCCGCGAACCCAGCGTTGTCTTGCTCGACGGTGATGACCCGCGACCGCGACTGGACGACCAGGGCGTCTGGCGAGCACACCACGCCCGCGTTGGTGCCGTGGAGCTTGACCGTGCCCCGATAGGTGACGGGCGTACGGATCTTGTGCTGCTCCGGGCACTCCCGGGTTTGGTTGGTAATCTCGATGTAGCGGGCCACCTGATGAAGCGCTTCGATGTGCGTGAATTTTTGCATGACATGGTTCCTTTCTGGGTCGTTTCATTGAGCAGAGAAAAACGAGAAGAGCGCCGCGGAAGCTGGGTTCCGGGCGCTCAGGGGGACTGGGAATCCACTTGGGACTCAGCCGCTCGAGGCTCCGGAACCGACGCTTGCCCACAACAGCGAGCGCACACATGGTGGTGCGCTCGAGCGTGTTGGGGGGAGCGAACGTCCGTACATACGAAGCCTCGACGGGCAGGTGTACTCGCGCAGTCGCCGGGTGTCAAGCCGGTGTCGTCAGGTTGATCTCCGGGTGTGTGTGCACGTGACATTATTGGCTACACCATGCGGGGTCAGCAGGCACCACACTATCCGCATAGACTGTGCTCATTTTCGATCATGCGGACCCGGAGGGTGTGGCGAATCGCCCCGCTCCCCGAGATCGCGCGAATTCATGGCCGAAACCGCTCTTGCAGACAGCACTGATGGTATCACCAGAGGCCAACGTCGGTGTGTCTAGTACCAAATAGCTGTTTCTATCAACTTAGATTATGGTATCGGTAAGCCCGACCGGGCGCACTTTGGCGAACTCTGCAATGCACATCCGAACACTCCCAGCCATGTCAACCACACTGCCTTTTTCTCGTATTCGCGCTCGTGGGGCAGGTCTGACGGCCGCGCTGGTCGTCGCAATTACAGTCGCGACACCGGTCCACGCCGGCTACGGGTTCGACACCGACGAGAGCGACTACCAAGATCTCGTGTTGGCCACCCCGATCGCGCTCGCGGGCCGCGTCATCGACACCGAGGGCATGCCGATCATGGGCGCGCAGCTGCGCCTGATCGGCTGGGGTGACAGCCTGACCAACGACGGCGAGGCTGCGATGGCGTGGCAAGCGGGTGACTTCGAGCTCACCGGGCTCGCCCGCCGCAACGTCCTGCTCGAGGTCAGCATGGACGGCTACTACACGGAGGTCTTGCCGGTCTACCTGCAGGTCGAGCTTGGCGAGGACACCGTGGATCTCGGCGACATCGAGCTCGTCGCCGAGCAGTTCGGCCGCGCGCGCCTGACCTTCGGCGGCGACGCCATGTTCGATCGGCGCATGTTCGACGACGGGGTCCTCCACCTCGACAACCTGGGTGAAGACACCCAGGCGCTGTTTCGCTACATGCAGCCCCTGTTGCAGGCCGACGACCACACCTCGATCAACCTCGAGACCCCGGTCACCGACGACTTCTCCACACCGCACCCCAACAAGTCCTACGTCTTCGCCGCGTACCCCGAGAGCGCGGCCGAGCTCCCCGGGGTCGGGATCGACTCGGTCTCGCTGGGCAACAACCATATCTACGACTACCTCGATCTCGGCGTCGCCGACACGCTGTTTCACCTCGACGCGATCGGCCTGCCCCACTTCGGGGCGGGCATGAACCCCAACGACGCCGCGGCCAGCTTCCTGCGCCCCGACATCAACGGGGTCGAGATCTCGCTACAGAGCTTCAGCAACTATATCGGGTACTCGTACGGGGAGGACTATGAGGTCGTGACCCGCGGCGCGCCGCTCAAGGCCGGCGCCCTGCCCTCGTTCTCCTCCAACCTCGACGCGTTCGTCGACGACGAGGTCGCGGCGGGCCGGTTTGCGATCCCCGTGATCCACGGCGGCAGCGAGTACGCGTGGGAGCAGACCTCGGGCAGCCACTACGACTTCGAGCGGGTCGTCGAGCACGGCGCTGGGCTGGTGATCGCGCACCACCCCCACGTCGCGCACGGGGTCTCGATTATCGACGCAGGTGACGGCCCCCGGTACGTGTTTGGCTCGCTGGGCAACTTCGTGTTCGACCAAGACGTGTACGAGACCATGCGCTCGTACCTGGCGATCGTCGACATCATCGAGGGGCCGAGCGGCCCCGAGGTCGAGCGGGTCCAGCTCGCGCCCTATCGGCTCGACGGCTACGTCCCGCGCCCGCTCGTCGGCGCTGCCCTGGCCGACATGGGTCGCCACCTCGCGCATCTCTCAACGGCCGAGGCCCCGGTCAGCGGGTTCGACCGCGCGGTGATCTTCGCCGAGGGCGGGCGCCTGGTCGTCGCCACCGACGAGAGCGAGGTCCAGACCACGGATCTCGTCGACGCCCGCGGGCTCACCGTCGCCGGCGGCTCGACCGGCCCCGTCGCGCTCGATCCCTACACCCAGACCGACGCGCTCGCGGCCCTGTCGAGCAGCGCGCCCGCCACCTGTGAGCTCGGCCGCGACCTGCTCGGGATCGGCGACTTCGAAGATCCTGACGTCGACGACGCCTACCTCGAGGGTGATCTGTGGGTCCAGTCCAGCGCCCGCTACGTGCAGGGCAGCGAGACCCGCAGCGGCGACGGTGCGGCGGTGCTGCTGCGCAAGTCCAGCTACAACGACCGCACCAGCTTGTGGATGGGTAACAGGCTCGAGGTCGCGGGCAACCGCCCCGTCACGATCACCGGCTGGCACATGGGTGAGAACGCCGGCAAGTTCGAGGTCTCGGTCCGCTGGCTCAGCTCCGCTGGCAACACCGTCTCGCAGTCCACCAAGTTCACCAACCTCGCCTCCAACTACGGCTGGTCGCAATTCACGATCGACGTGACCCCGCCCAACAACGCGGACTCGCTGATGGTCTACTTTCGCCACTATCCGCCGAACAGCGGCGGCGACGGCCAGGTGTTCCTCGACGACGTCAGCTTCATCGAGTGGGATCCCAACACCGTCGCGGTCAACGCCCAGGCCGCCAGCCTGGCGACCCCGAACGCGTGGGACTTCGTGCGCTGTAGCGCCAGCAACGGCCCGCTCAGCCTCAACCTGACCCACCGGGTCTACGAGCGCTAGCGCCCAACTGACCGCGACTGACGGCAGGTGGATTTTTTTCGCCTCGCCGTCATCGCGTGGGTCGTCGGTGGCAACGGGTCCGCATGACCCGGAACGCTCGCCTCCCACGCACCTTCAACGCCCTCATCGCGCTCGGCTCGATCATCACGCTGTTGTGCGGGCCGCTGCTGGCCTGCGCGCCCGAGGCCGAGACGATCGAGGAGAGCGCTGGTTACGAAACCGACGACGCTGACGACGACGAGCTCCGCGCGATGCAGCTGGCCGAGACGATCAGCGCGGATCCACTGTTTGCCAGCCTGCTCGACGCCACCGTGGAGATGACCGCTCAGCGGGCTGTCGCGCACACGACGTCGAGCGACGAAGATCTGCAGGCCTTCGTGGTCACGGTCGGCCACGTCAACTACTCGGAGCTCATCGAGCTCGACCCGTTTCTGGAGGCGACCGGTGTCCAGCGCCAGGTCATCGATCAACAGCTGGCGCTGACCCAGCAGTTGATCGCCAAGTACAAGCTCGGCCAGATGGAGCCTGCACAGCTCGAGAGCGTGTTCACGGCGGCGGCCTCGACCGACGCGAGCCGCTCGCACCTCGAGGGCGCGATCGAGAACGAGCTGCGAGACATCACCGAGCCGCTCGACACACAGATCGACGACTGCGAGGCCGAGTGCATCCTCATCTATGGCGTGTCCGCGGCCTCGGCCCTGACCACCTACATCGGGATCCTGGCCGCTGCCGCCGCGTCGGGCATCTTTGCCCCGGTGATCATCGCGGCGGGGACGGCTTCGTACTTCGTGTCGCTGGCGCTGGCCGAGTCCGCCAAGAATGACTGCATGGCGGTCTGCAACGGCGAGCAACCCTCGGGCGAAGAGTGTGACAAAGACACCGACTGCAACGGCAACGAATTTTGCTGGAAGGGGGTGATCGGCTTCGGTAAAAACGAGTGCCGACCCGAGAAGCCCCAAGGTGACACCTGTGCCCGCCACGGTCAGTGCACGTCGAATTGCTGCAAGCTGCACTTACCGACCAACCTGATCAGCAAGACCTGTCGCCCCGCGAACGCCTGCTAGATCGCTACGGTACGACCACGCGAAACGCCTGCCAGCCGGGGACGCCCTGACTGCGCAGGCGCAGCTGGGCGTCGCGGAGGGCGGCGGCGCCATCGAGCTGCCCGTGCGCGCCAGCGGCGTCGGCCGCTCGCTCGTAGAGGGACACGCCGATGTCTCGCGCGAGCGCGTCGTCGACCTTGCCGTCGGCGGCCAGCACCCAGCTCGCGCCCGCCAGGACAAAGGCGCGTCCAAGGTTCATGCCGCCCGTCAGGGTCTGCTCATTGACGGTCGCGGTGTCACACCCAGACAGGACCACGGCCGCGGGCACGCGTGGCAGCGCGAGGATGTCGATCACGCTGAGCCGGTCACTGTCGTGCAGGACCAGCGCGGCCTCCCAGCCGCTCGGCCCGCCGTGGGTGCCATGGCCGGCATAGTGGAGCAGCGCGACGTCGGACATCGCCTCGGCCATGGCCTGGCCCGTGGCCGCCGCGCCCTGCAGGTGCTCGACGGTCCAGCCGCCGCCGAGCAGGCGGCGCTCGACCTCGCTCGCCTCTGTCTGGGCTTGCGGCAGATCGTTGGAGGGGTTGGCCACGACGAGCGCGCGGGCGAGATCGGCCGCCCCGCGACTCGGGTCGGGCCGGGTCGGCAGATCGAGGGCGTAGACGATCGGCGCCGCGTCGAGCAGCACGCCACCGTCGAACGCGAGCGCGTGAAAGGCCACCCCCCAGCCCGCGCCGGTCGGGATCACGCGAATCTGCTCGGCCGCGTGCAGCCGCGCGGCGTTCGGATCCAGGACGTGCCGGGCCCACGCGTGATCGTGTTCGTGATCGTGTTCGTGATCGTGGTCGCGATGCCCGAGGACCGGCGGATCGACGACCGGCGTCACGCTGACCCCCTGGGCGTCCGCGACGAACACCCACGAGCCGCCGCCACCCGCAGGAAACTGCATGAGCGTGAGCTCGCCGTCGCGGATCGGCGGCAGCGCAGCACAGCTCGGTGGTTCACGAGTGTCCGAGACCATGCCCAGCGCTCGATCGAGCAGCGCCATCGCCTCCGCCATTCGATCCGCGCGGCGTCGCTCACGACGCTCGCGCTCGGGCGCCGAGAACTCCCAGTCCTGGCGGCGCTCGGCCGCGAGGGTGTCACGCGCCGTCATGAAGCCGAACAACAGGGCCTCGCGATCGGTCCGCTGCTGGGGACTGAGGCTGGCGATCCTGGCCGCGCGATCGATCGTCCGCAGCGTCCGCCCGCGCGCCAGCCGGGCCCGACAGAACGCCTCGTCGATCCGCCCGGCGCGGATCAGCAGATCGACGAGGCCCTCGGCGCTGGCCCGCCGCCCCGACAAGAACAGCTCCCGACCGGGGTCGACCCCGACGCCGCCGAGGGTGTCCTCGAGCAGCAGCTCGGCGGCCTCGAGCGCCTCGATCGCGGCGTCGTGCAGGCCGTAGGCCTCGAGCAGACGGGCGTGCCGGACGATCGCAATCCACCGCATACCAGGCTCGCCCTCGCCGAGATCCGGGCGGCGCACGAGCGCCGGGATCAGCTCTTCACGGCCGGTGGCGACGCCGATCTGCGCCTCGATCTCGGCGACCCAGGGCTGCAGGTACGCGGGCACGGTCACCGCCGCCGCGTCGCGCACCCAGTCCCACGCCTCCTCGGGCTCGTGCTCGGCGAGCGCGACCAGGGCCAGGTTCACGCGGGCGGCGTTGTAGGGATTCGGACACGCGCCGCCCTCGTCCACGGCGGCCAGCTGCGCCTCCAGGAGCGGGCGCGCTGGATCATGCGGGAGCTCGGCCTCGGCCAAGAGCAGGTTGATCCAGCCGACGTTCCCGAGCGCGCGGGCGCGATCCTGGCAGCTCACGCTCGGCGCCGCGGCGCTCGCCAGCACGTCGCGTGCGACCGCCAGCGCCTCGTCACCGCGACCGAGCTCGGCCAACAAGGTCGCCAGCTGTTCGCTCGCGACCAGCGTGATCCGAAACATGCCCAGCCGCTCGGCCCCGCGCCGGGCGTCCTCGAGCGCCCGCACCGAGCCGCTGAGATCGCCGGTTCGGGCCGCGAGCACGCCCCCGTAGTAGCGGCCCCAGACTCGGGCTTCGGGAAGGTCCGCACCGGCCGCCTCGAGTGTCTGGGTCCAGCGCTGCGCGTTGGCGAGATCCCCGGCTTGAATGCTGAGGACGGTCGCCGCGGCGGCACAGTCAGCGAGATCGCGGGTGCGGCCGATCCCGCGCGCGAGCTCGGCTGCCTCCTCCGTGCGACCCAGCGCGAGGCTGCGGTCGACCCCTCCGAGCAGGCGACGCAGCCGCTGCAGCACCGCGAGCCGCTCGGTGGGCGGCAGCGCGTCGCCAGGCTCGAGCGCCGCGCTCAGCAGCTCGATCGCTCGGGCGGGGTCCCCCTCGCGACTTAGCTGCTCGGCCTCGGTGACCACGGCCGCGACGCGCTCGCGGACCAAGCGAAGCACAAAGGGATCGGTCCACGCCGGGCTGGCGTCGATCTCCACGCGCTCGGCCTGGGGCGCCAGCTGCAGGGACAGCCGCTGTCCGCCGTCGGCCGCCACGCTGGGCGCGTCGACCGGCTCGCCATCGACCGTGACCTGGATCCCAGCCTTGGCTTGGATGTCGACCCACACGCTCAGCTCAGCCTCGCGCCCCTGGTCGAGGTGACACGCGCCCGCCTCGATGTGACGGCACCCGACGAACTCGATCGTGGGGGTCGGCACGTCGGGGATGACCGGCTGCTCGCGCGAAGCGACCGGCCCCCCGTAGCGATCAGACGAGCGCGGGCAACCGCTCGCCAGCCAGACGAGGGCCAGCAAGACGAACAGTGCGAGGCGCCTCACTCGGCGGTGATGATCACCCGAAACTCCACGCGACGCCACGCGCCCGGGCTGCCAGCCGCCGCCGCCGCTTGGCTGGTCTGCGGGAGCTGGTCGGGCTCGGCGACCAGCAGCTCGAGCGTCCACTCGCCCGGCGTGAGCGCGAGGTGGCTCGCCAGCTGACCGCGCACGCGGATCGCCCCTTGTGGAGAAGCCTCGACCGCGAGCGTTGGCGCGAACCGAAGCGCGCCGTCGGTCGAGCGACCGAGCAGCGCGGCAGCGACCGGGGTACCGACTGGCTCGCTCGGCGTGAACACCCAGTCGATCTCGTCGTCCGCCCGCAGCGTCAGCGACGGCGTGCCCGGATCGGCGGGCTGGTCTGGATCCGAACGCTGGCTGGCCGCCCCGCCCCGCAGCTGGGTGATCTCATAGTCGGGGACCCTCGCCAGCTGCTGGTCCCCCGTGGCGTCTGGACCCCCCGACACACCCAGCCAGACCAGCGCGACCGCAGCCGCGGCCGAGACCAGCACCGCCACGATCACGGCCACCGAGCGACGCCGCGGCGCCAGCTCGATGACCCTGCCCGGAGCGGGTTCCAGGTCGGGTTCCGACGCCACTTCCGGCGCCACTTCCGGCCTGGGGCCCGTGGGCGCGGATCCAGCCGGGCTCGCGTCGAGGCCCGCGAACATGTCATCCATGGCCGCCAGGATCGTCGCGCGCTCGTCGTCCGAGAGCGGCCGCGAGCGCTCGTCCTCGACGTGCTCTGGCGCCGTGGACAGATCTTCGCGCTGGTGGCGACCGAGCGCGTGCAGAAGTTCGTCAGTCATGACTCGTCAGTCCCCTTGTCACCGCCACGCCGGGCGATGACGTGGTTTTCTCGAGCGCGTAGGCGCGAGCCAGCTTGCGGGTCCGATAGCTCCAGGCGTTCACGGCTCCGCGGGTCATGCCGAGGTTCTCCGCGACCTCGGCCGGATCGCGCTCGTACACGAACAGCTGGTCGAACAGCTCGAGATCCCGCTCGTTCATGTGCCCGTAGAGGGCATCGAGCACGGCCCCGAGCTCGGCCCGCTGCTCGAGCAGCACCACCAGCTCGGCGTCGCCCTCGCTGTCCGCGTCCGCTTCGATGGTCTGGGGATCGATCGGCTCGTCCGCCCACGGGTTGCCTTTGTGCTGACCCAGGATCCGCGCGACCTTCCGCCGCGCGACCAGCCGGACGAAGCTGTCGAGGCTGCGGCCACGCTGTGGATCCCAGCGCCGAAGCTCGTGCCCATCGCGCTCGAACAGCGAGATGAGCACGTCCTGGACCAGGTCACGCACCTCCTGGCGCGGGTCGCGATGCTGGGCCGACGCGCGGCGGCGCAGCACGAAGCTGACCTCGCGCTGGATCGTGTCGAGCAGGCGCGCGGCGAGCTCACGCCGCGCAGCCGGGGCCCCAGCCAGCGCCGCCTGGACCAGGCGCTCGTCGTCCGCGGAGCTCGACACGAGCGCTTGATACCAAAACCACTTCGCGTCCGCGAGTGGACGATGCGCCATGCACCATCAGATCGGATATGCTCGGGTTCGCGGCCTCGTCCCTGCTCGCGGCGACCACATCCGCGGCTCTCTCCAGCCATTGCCGACCGGGCTGGTCGCGATGACGAGAAAACTTCGCTGGCGGTCCGCGTCATTGCCGAGGGCCTGAAAGACAAGTGATAGACATGACCGCCGACACTCGCCTGCTCCGTATTCTCGCCCCGCTGCTGACCCTGACCGCCCTCGCTTGTGACGAGGTTCAGCCCGGCCCGGTTGAAGAGATCCTGCGTGACGTGGAGTTGGTCGACGCGGCGTGTCCGACCACCCGCCAGATCGCGATCAAGCAGGCCAAGACCTGTCCGGCCGCGGCCAACTGGGTGTCGTCCAAGCTGTTTCCAGGCGCCGTGGGCGTGCTTGGAAATTACTGCGTCTACACCTGGAATGGAGCGCCCGAGCAAGAGAACGTGGCCGACCTGACCAGCATCCCCAGCCTGGTCGCGGTCGGGTCCGACTGTGAGGCCGTGTTCGAGCAGGGCGAACCCAATGACGCGCTGTGGACTGAGCTCAATCCCGACATCTTGGACCTGTTCCATGCAGCGATCGGCTGGACAAGCAGCGCGGATCTGGACCTGCCGAGTTCGGAGGCATCGCGGTGGCCGGTCGTCGTCGCGGTGCTCGACTCGGTCCCCGAGCCCGCCCCGTACAACCCGCACTCCGACCACGGCGAGATCATGGTCCGCATGGTCGAGGACATCGCGTGCCCCGACCCACTGGCCCCGTGTGCGGTCGATGTCGTGCGAGGCCTGGCGATGCCCCGCATCGCCGCCGGTCAGGTCGACCTCGTGAAGGGTGGCTTCTTCGGCTCCCAGGGCGACGTCGCCCGAAGCATCTACGCCGCGGTCGACGACTGGGACACCACCGACTGGAACGGCTTGAAACCGAAGCTGATCTTGAGCCTGAGCCTGGGGTGGGAGCCCGAGTTCGGCGAGCTCGCGACCGACTCGCCGGCCGTGGCTGCCGTCCACACCGCGCTCGAGTACGCATCTTGCCACGGCGCGATCATCATCGCGGCCGCCGGCAACCAAGGCCACCTGTGCAGCACAGGCCCGCTCCTGCCCGGGGCGTGGGAGCAGCATCCAGCTCCAGACGCGGCCCGCTGCGCGGCCCTCGGCGCGCCAATTCCGGCGGTCTCGGCCGCTTACCGGCCGCTCCTGTACTCGATCGGCGGCCTCGACCATGACCTCGCCCCCATGCCGCGCACCCGCGAGGATGGCATGCCTCGGCTCGCGTCTTCTGCCACCCACGCGGTCGGGCGCGGTGACAGCACGGCGGTGACCGGCACCTCGGCAGCCGCGGCGACGGCCGCTGGCGCCGCGGCGCTGGTCTGGTCCTACAACAAGAACATGAACGCGAGTCGGGTGATGCAGGTGCTCTATGAGTCCGGCGTCGACACGACCATGACCGCCGACTACGTAGGCCCGACCAACGAGACCGACGTCATGAAGATCGACGTGTGCGCGGCCCTCGATCACGCGTGCGACTTGCCCGGCAGCAACTGCCCGGCCCAGCCCTTCGCCAACACGCTGGCGTGTGTGAACGCCCCGCCGATCGTGAGCCTGGGTGATCTGTTCAACGACCTCGCCAGCGTGATCCCAGACTTCACGCGGGCACCCAGCTTTGGCCCGGCGACCGTGTGCCCTGCCAGCTGCGGCTACCCGTTGACCGGCTACTTCGCGACCAGCCAGGGCGCCTGCCCCACGCAGATCTTGCCCGAGCTGCCCTACACCGAGCCCCAGCCAACCGAGATCGGCTGCCCCAACTGCACGCTCGATGTCACCTCGAGCATCGTCTATGCCGCGCTCGACCCCGAGTACAACAATGCCACGCTGCGCGGCGTGGCCGTGACCGTGTTCGATGGCGCCGCGGAGTACTACTTCGACATTGGCCCGGTCCCGCTCAACTCCAACACGATCACCACGATCCAGCTCGACCCCGCGCTGATGCCCGTGACCGTCGTGTCCAGCTCGATCTCGCTGACCTTCGTCGAGTATCCACGCGACGTCAGCAATGATCTGCTGATCAACTAAACTGGCGTCTGGTCCGATGCGGCGTCGCCTTCGAGCCACGCGATCACGCTCTCGTACGTGCGCCGGTGATCGGGCCGGGCGCGCCGCGACGCTCGCCGCAAGGTCGGTACGATCTCGCGGCCCCACAGCGACAGCGCGTCGAAGGCCGCGTTGCGCAGCGTGGTGTCGCGGTGGGTGGTGTATGCGAGCACCGCCGCCGCGCCCGGCTCGTGGCGCCCGTTGGCCAGCGTCTTCATCAAGCCTGCGATGACGTCACGGCGGGTCTCGATCGCCAACACGCGCGCGGCCGCGGCCAGGCAGCGGTCGCGCGGGGCGACCCTGCGCAGACATCGAAGCGCGGCGCTGCGGACCCGGGCGCGAGGGTCCAAGCACAGGTTGTCCAGCGCGTCCACGGCTCGCTCGCCGTGGCTGGTGAGCGCATGCACGGCCCGCACGGCCACGCCAACGTCCACGTGGGGCTCGTCGATCTTGGCGACCAGCTCATCCACGTTCATGCCGCGAATTGGATCGCTGAGCTCGACCGCTTCGTCGGCATCGGGCCCGTCGCGACGCACCGGGTCGGGGAGCAAGTGCGCGACAGCTTCGGGCGCCCGCGAACCCAGCTCGCGGACCAGCGTCGCGAGGGCGAGCGAGCCGTCGCGCCGCAGCAGCTGGACCAGGCCCAGCTCCCCCTGATAGGCCCGCGCCCGCGCGAGGGGGATCAGCAGCGACTGATGCACGCTGGTGATCAACGGCCCCAGCTCGAGCTGCCCGCGGGACCACGCCTCGGCCCAGATCGGCAGCAGGCGTCGCTGCTGAACCGCGTCTAGCTGGTGCGCCAACGCCTGCGCTTGCTTGCCCCACGCGACCGGCTTGGGACGCGCGAGATCCTGCAAGCCCGGCCAGGTGTCGAGGCTGTTCGCCAGCGCCGTTCGAGCGCTCGCGCTGAGCTCGAAGCTGCCGGCCAGATACCCGTCGAGCACGGCGCTCCAGCTCGCGCGCGCCTCGGGCCACGCCAGCAGACGCTCGGCCGCGCGGGCGCGGAGCTCGAGGTGGTCGTCGGTGAGCGCGAGCGTGAGCGCGTCCAGCCGGGCGCGCGACGGCGGTGGTTCACTCGAAGCGCGACGATCTTCAGGCAGCTCGGGCGCGACCGCCAGGCCCGGCGGACGCAGCCGCAGCACGTCCGACAGCCAGATCTCGGCCTGCGCAGGCGGGGTGCTGTACCAGGTCTGGATCTCGCGCCGCAGCTGCGCGAGCGCTTCAGCTTCGTCGTCGCGCTCGCTCGGCAGCGCGAGGATCTCGGCGAGCAAGCGTGTGCTGTCGCCGACCAGGTCGGGCCCGCTCCGGCACGCTGCGAGGCACGCGTCGATGTCGGCCCGCGTGCGGATCGCCCCGAGCTGGCCCAGCAGCTGGTAGCGACGACCGCCGCGAACCTCGGCGGCAGGCGGCTGCGCGCGCACCAAGGTCAGCGCGCGCATGCGTTGGCCGGGCGTCGTCCCAGCTGATGTCACGCAGCGGGAGATGAATTCGGTGATCAGCTGCGGCCGCCGATCCAGACCCGGACCCTCGGGCAGGCTGGCCAGCGCGTCCGCGAGGTCGAGCAGCGGATCGACGTGCTCGCGCTCGCGGTTCGTGGCCGCCTCGAGCAGCACCATCGCCGCGGCCGGGGCCCGATCGTCTCGACCGATCTGCCCGGGCTCGAGCCACGCGAGCCAGTCGGCGAGGCCCGCCCGTACACACGCCAGCGCTCGCTCGAGCTCGCTGGCCGACATGTCCCCGCGCGCGTCGACCAACTCCTGGGCCGCCTCGGGCGAGAACCCCTCGAGCCGCAGCCGCTTGGTGCGATCGTGCTCGCTCGGCGCCGGGCGAAGCTTGGCCCGAACCAGCGCCTCGGCCAGGACCTGGCGTGAGCCATCGGCGAGCGCGACCGAGCCATCGAGCGCGGCCTCGACCAGCGCCGCGTGGACGGAATCCGACGACCCCGCCAGGCGGACCGCCGCGGCCACGCTGAGGGTCCCGCTGATCGCCTCACGCAGCAGTCGCTGGCGACGATCGTGCGGCCGCGGCTGACCTTCCGCGACCAGGGCGTCGAGCAAGATCGCCGGGCGAGCGGACCCCGCGACGGCCAGCAGCGCGTCGAGCAGCAGCTCCCGCAGGTGCCGGTTTCCATGGTGGGCCAGCCCGCCGACCAGCGCAGGCACACAGCGACTCGACCCCACGACCGCCAGCGCCTCGGCGGCCGCCTGGGTGATCGACATCGACCTGCCACGCAGCGCGGCGATGACCAGTGGCTCGGCCCAGCGAGCCTTGAACCGGGCGACCGCGCCGAGCGCCTGGTAGACCGGTCGCCAGTCCTTGGACTCGGCCAGGCGACACAGCGAGAGCTCGAGCCCCTCGGCCCCGGCCTGGTCCGTGTCGTCGCCGGACAAGATCGCCTCGATCGCGGCCCGCTGCACGTTGGCGTCGGCGTGACGCCACAACGGCTCGATGAAGCGCAGCCAGGGTCCGCGCGGTTGGTGACGGGCGATCGTCTCGAGCAACGCCACGCACACGGGCGGCTCGGGGCGCTCGCGCAGCCAGTCAACCGCCAGCGCCAGCACCAGGTCGCGACCCGTCTCGGGTGTTGGCTCGATCCACCGTCGCACCGCCCGACCCCCGACGATCAGCTGCCGACCGTAGCGGTAGATCTGTTGCTCGAGCTCGGGCAGCGAGCCCCGCTTGACCGAAAAGTCGCCGTTGAGCGCCAGCTGCACCGCCTGGGCGTAGACGATGCGAAACAAGCGGGTGACCTCGGCCAGATGCTGAAGCGCCCCCGACTCGCACAGCAGCGCGAGGACCTGGCCGGGCTCGAGCTCGTGCTCGGGATCCGGCGCCCACTCGGCCTGCATGTAGATCGACGCCGCGAGCTCGTCGCGAGCCGCCCGCCAGCGCGTGTTCAGCAGGCCCGACCGACGCGGACCCAGGGTCGCGCTGAGCTCGCGAAGCAGGGTTGGCCGGTCCGGGCTCAGGGCCCACACCGCCGCCAGCGCAGGCTCACGCAGCGGCTCCGGACAGCTGGGATCTTGGAGCAGCGCCTGCAAGCGCGCCGCCGCCTCGACGCTGCCTTTGACGCGCAGCACCGGGATCACGCGATCGGGCAGGCGATCCAGCCACGCCAGCAGCGGCGCTTCGGCGTCGTACTCGGGTGACGCGCCCGCGGCCTCGATCAACGCCGCCGCAACGCGCAGATCAACGACCGCGAGCTCCTGCTCGACCAGCTCGACGAGCAGCTCCGCGAGCAGATCGTGCGCGCCCGTGCCCACGCTCGCCGCCAGGATCCCGGCGCGTCGACGCCAGCGGGGATCGTGCGCCCGCAGCCGCCCGAGCTGATCGAGCAGCGCCGCCCGAGCGACGTAGGTGACGCGAACCAGCTCGGCGGCGGTCCAGCCGTGGTGGTGGTCGAACGCCTCGAGCGCGGCGGGGATCAGCTCGTCGTCGATGAACACACCGCGACGGTGGGCCGCGAGCACCAGCGTGCGGGCGCAGCCGCCAAACCGAAGTGGATCGGCCTGCGCGAGGCTCAGCGCGAGCTCGAGGTCGGCCCGAGTCGCGACGCTCGCCAGCCCGATGATCGCCTCGACCAGCGTGGCGTCGTCCCGCTCGGCCGCGCGATCGAACAGCTCGAGCAGGGCGCTGCGCAGCCCCAAGCTCGCGGCCAGCTCCACGCAGATCCGAACCACCTCGAGCTCGCCGTCGGCCAGGCCGGACCGGATCAGCTGTTCGCGGGCGGCCACGCTCGGCGGGGACAGCTGCTGCAACCACCCGGCCGACACCGACGCGTACGCGTCCCGACGCGTCGGCCTCACATTCGAGACGTCGCTGGCCAGGCTGACGACGCACGCAAACCCTTGCTCGGGCGTGATCGCCAGATCCGCGACCGCGCCAGCGAGGCGCGGGACCACGGCCGCCCGCAACCGGGCGTCCTCGGCCCTGCACATGCGCTCGAGCAGCGCCGCCGGGTCCGCCGCCGCGCTCACTGACCAGCCGTCGAGCACGTGCAGCAGCCATGTGTCGTCGAGGCTCGCCAGGGTCCGCGCCGAGACCTCAGCGTCGCGGCTCGACAGCCCGACCCGCAGCCACGCCGCTCGCACGACCGGCTCGAGCGCGTCGACGTCGTCGGGCAGCCGCGGCGCGTGACTGACCAGCAACGCCGCCAGCGACGCCAGCTCGAGCGCCAGCTCGGGCGCCAGCTCACCAACGCGCGCTGGCAGGGCGGCCGCGAGCGCGTCGAGGCGCTCGGGCACGCCGCAGCTCGGGACCGCGGCCCGCAGCGTCACGACCTGCGTGAGCGCCTCGGCCGGGTCGAGTCGCGCGAGCCGGGCCAGCGTCGCGGGGGCGGTCTCGATCACGGTCGCGCGCATCATGACAGTCATCCGCTCGGCCCGGCGGTCATCGGGCGGAGCACGACCCAACGATAGTCGCTCTCACAGCCGCCCCCACCGTCCGCGGATCGACGGCGAGGGCTGCGGTTGCGATTTGGCTCACAACCCGTCGCCGTTTCAGCGTGTCGCTGCCCGCAGACGCAAGCCGGTGGCGCGTGCTCCAACGCAGTACTATCGGCGCAATGCCTCCGCGCTCGTCGTTCGTCCTGGCCGCGCTCGTCGGCGCCAGCTTGACGCTCACGCCGTTGCCGAGCTTCGCGGGAGCTGGCCCCGGCCCGACCGAGCGACCCGCCGAGGGTCCCTCCAAACCAGCCCCCACGCCCCCGCCCAACGAGGATCTCCAGCGCGACCCGAGCGACGACCCCGGTCCGCCGCCGGGCGTCGACCTGCCGCCGCCGACCCTCGATCCGAAGCACCTGCCCGTGCCCGAGCCCGACGACGACGAGCCCGGCATCGAGTTCGCCGTGCCGCCCCCGGAGCTCGACGACGCCGAGCCGACCGACGTGGAGCCGGGCTACATCGCCGAATTTCCCGACCCGGGCAGCGCCCCCAACGACGGCAACAGCATCCTCGCGCTCAGCGGGACCACGATCGCCTTGACCGGGCTCGGTTTCAGCGCGGGGATGATCGTGGGCCTTCAGCGTGGCGTCGCGCTCGAGTGGCTGCTGCCCGCCACGATCGTGCCCACCGTCGGCCTGCTCGCGTTCTCGGGTGGCGGCCTGTACCTGGGCATCAAGCGGGCCCGCGCCTATCGCCGCTGGGAGATCGGCCACCGGGTGATCGGCACGCCCCAAGGTGGCGGCTTGAGGATCGGTGGCTCGTTTGGGGTGCTCGGCGCGCTCGGGTTCATTCCCTCGGGCGCGTTCGCGCTGCGCAACCAACAGATCGAGCTCGGCGCGACGATGCTCGCTATCGGGTGCCTCTCCGCCGTCGCAACCCCGATCATGTTCACCGTCGCCGCCAGCTACCAGCGCGACTACCAGCGGACCGGCGGCTGGCGACGCCGACCCGTCCCGCCGCTGCCGCCGGGGGCCGAGGGCGCGCGGCTGCAGCTGGTCCCCGTGGTCGCGCCGCTGCCTGGGGGCGTCAGCGTGGGGGCGGCCGGTCGGTTTTGAGGCCGCCCTGGCCCGTGCCATCATCGCGGCCATGAGCGAGGACATTGCCCAGCAGCTCCACGCTGCGATCGCCAGCAAGCTGCCCGACGCGGTCATCGAGGTCACGATCGGCTCGCCCGGACACTACGCGCTGGCCGTGACCTCGGCCGAGTTCGCGGACAAGAAGCCGGTCGCCAAGCAGCGCCTGGTGTACTCGGCGATCGCCCACCTGATGGCCGGCGACGCCGCGCCCGTCCACGCGATCGACAAGCTGATCACCCGCGAGCCCTGACGGCGCCGTGGCCTACCCCGCCAGCCCAGAGCTGCGTGCCAGCACGCTCGCGTTGCTCGGCGGAACCTGGACCAGGCTGCCCAGCGCGGTCGCGCAGGCCCGGGTCTGGGGCGCCGATTGGTGCGAGCGCTCGACCCCCTTCGTGCACACCATCGAGGGCGAGGTGGTCGCCCACGTCGGCGTGCTCGAGATCCCGGTCGTGCTCGCGGGGCGCTCGTGCACGGTCGCGGGTGTCCACGCGGTCTGCACCCACGCCGAGCTGCGCGGGCGCGGGCACATGCGAGGGTGCATGGAGGCCGCGCTCAGCTGGATCGACGCGCGCTACGACACCGCGATCTTGTGGGCCAACGATCCCGAGATCTACACGCGGTTTGGGTTCGTCAGCCAGGCGGAGTCGATCTTCGTGGGTCCCGTGCCCGGCGGCCCCGACGATGGCCTGCGGCTGCTCGCGCGCGACGACCCGCGTGACATGGACTTTCTCGCGACGCAGCTGGCCCGCCGCTGCCCCGTCTCGCGGCGCGTGGCCGGGCATGACGGCGGCTGGCTGGCGCTGATCGACCTCGCGCTGTGGAGCCCTGGACCGAGCTTGGCGTGGATCCCCGCGCTCGAGTGCGTGGTCGTGTACTCGATCCGCGAGCGGTTCTTGGATCTCTACGATGTGATCGCGCCGCAGATGCCTTCGCTCGCGCAGATCGCCGCGCACATGGGCTCGCAGGTGGACACGGCGATTGCGTACTTTTGTCCCGACGCGCTGGGTGATCATGGGTTGGTCGCCGAACCCACTGTGCTCATCGATCAGCTCATGGTCCGCGGCGAGTGGCCGAGCGACCCGCAGGCGCTCGCGTTCTCGCCCCTCGCTCGCTGCTGAGACTCGCGCTCACCAGTTGGGCAGATCTTCGATGATCGTCGCCGACGCCCGCAGCGCCAGCGCGACGATCGTCAGTGTCGGGTTGGCGGTGCCACCGGTCGGAAAGGTCCCGCTGCCGAGCATGAACAGATTGGGGTGTTGATGGGCACGCAGATCGGCGTCGACCACCGAGCTCGTTGGATCCGCGCCCATCCGGTAGGTGCCCATCGCGTGCCCGGCCCCGGCGTACGCCTCACCATGTTGGACCTCTGCCCCACCGAGCGCGCTGAAGATCTGGTCGTGGACGGCCCGCGCGTCGTCCATGCCCGAGCGAGTGTAGCTGTCGACCTGGTAGCTGATCCGCGGACGCGGGAGCCCAAACGCGTCGAGCCTGTCGAAGTCGGGGACGACACGATTGTTGGGATCAGGCAGCTGCTCGGCCATGCTCGACAGGCGCAACTCCCTCGAGCAGCGCGCGGCGAGGGCCGTGGCGAGGGCCGGACCGCGCAGACCTCGTGCGAGCAGCTCGGGCACACGCTGGGCCGGGCTGCCCACCGGCCAGGTCCAGCCGTCATTGCCAAACTCGACACGAAAGCCGGCCCGGGTGTCGCGGCTGGCCAAGGTCCGGGTCCCGTCGATCCCGGCGGTCGAGAGGGGGCCGCGGTACTGGCCGAGCGGCCGGTCGACGACGGCCCAGCTCAGCTGGATCGGGTGGTCCATGAGGTTGCGGCCGACCTGGTCGCTGTGGTTGGCGACGCCCTCGGGCAGCGCGTCGGTTCGTGACATGAGCAGGAGCTTGGGTGTCTCGATCGCGTGGGCAGCGAGCACGTAGAGCCGGCCGGTGGCGACCAATTCGGCGCCGTCGGGGCGCCGGGCGTGGATCGCCGCGACCTCGCCCTGGGTGTCGACCTCGATCCGGTAGGCGACCGCGTTCTCGATGATCTCGACGCCAGCGGCCTCGGCCTTGGCGACGTGCACCGAGGCGTCATAGCGGGCGACGATCGGACACAGCGGGATGCACGAGCTGGCGCCGCAGCAAGCTGGCCGGCCGTCGTAGTCGGTGGTGTTGCGAGCCTGGGCATTGATCGTGACCTCGTGCTCGAGGGCGCCGATCGCCGCTTTGATCTCCAGGTCCGAATAGGACAGCGGGATCGGCTTCATCGGATAGGGGGCGCCGCGCCACGACCCCAAATCGCCCTCCCCGGCAACGCCGAGCTCGCGCTCGGCCTCGATGTACCAGGGCTCGAGCTCGTCGTAGCCAATTGGCCAGTCTCTGCCCACGCCGAATTGGCTAAATAGCGTGAAGTCGCAGGGCAGCAGGCGGATCGTCATGCCCAGCCAGTGCCAGGTCGTGCCCCCGACCACGCGCAGGTAGGCGCTCTTGAACAGATCGGCCCCGTCTTGCACGTAGTAGACGTCCGCGCCGACGTCGGTGGTCGTGGGGTACGACGCGTGCTCGGCCATGGGGAACGGCGACTCGGGGATCTTGACCAGCGCGCTCCGGTAGGTCTGCAATGCCTGCGCCCGATCGACTCGTGGGCCCGCATCGAGGACGATGACGCTGACGCCGGCCTGCGCGAGTCTATGGGCGGTGGTCATACCGGCGATGCCAGCTCCGACGATGATCACGTCTGCGCTTCGTTGTTCAGCCATGGTCAGATCCCTGGGGCCAGGGCCCAATATCCGAGGGCGCCGCCGCACACGCTCGGCGGACGGGTGTAGCTCAGGGCCCGCCAGCTCAGGGCCTCGAGGTGGGTGGCGACCAGCGGCTCGCCGGAGTCCGCTGCGATGTAGACCCCCGAGTACCAGATCATGGTGATGCTATCGGCGATCGTCGCTTCGACCTCGCGCTCGAACACTCCAGCAGCCTCGAGCTGCGCGAAGCTCGAGGGGGGATCGGTGTAGAACCCGGCGGCCTCATAGAGTCGCGCGAGCGCAGCGCTGTGATCGGGGTCGGCCTCGATGCTGCTGAGGTAGAGCTCAGCGAGGGCCTCGTCGAGATCGTCAAAGCCGGTGAGCAGCACAGACAGCAGATAGAACCGCTCGGAGGCGCTGTAGCCACGATCCTCGTCCTGCTCACGGCAGGCCGAGATCGGCATCAGCGAGAGAATCGCCAAATTCGACACACCAGCGACGAAGCGTCGCCGTGCGAGCGACGATTCTGGGGCCTCGAAGTGTGGAGCGGCGGCCATACAGCTACGGTCGTGACCTGAGCATGGTCTGACTCGAGCGTCCGTCCACGCCACGACTGGAGCGATCGCTGCGGCAGTTCCTGCGCGAGAAGCCCAACAGCGCTCACCCGTCGCCCAACAGCAAGTCCGCCGCGCGGTAGCCGATCAGCATGCTCGGTCCGTTGAGCGCCGAGACCGGCACGACCGGCATGACCGAGGCATCCGCGATCCGCAGCCCCTCGACCCCACGCACCCGCAGCCGCTCATCGACGACGCCACGATCGCTGGTGCGCATCGCGGCCGTCCCCGCGAAGTGATAGGTCGTCATCGCGTTGGCGCGCACGAAGCCCTCGAGCAGCTTGGTCGAGCGCGCCCACCTGCCCGGAAACAGCTCGGTCGCGCCCCAGTCGCGCAACGCCTGGGCCCCCGTGACCCGCCGGGCCAGCTCGACACCCTTGACCAATGTCGTGAGATCCTCGGGATCACTAAAATAGGCCGGATCGATCAACGCTGGATCGCTGGCCCGCGGCCCCCCAAGCTTGACGGTGCCGCGGCTCTTGGGCTTGCCAAGGATCACGATCATGCCATACAGCTGGGCCACCACACGCTGCAGTCGCTTGCTCCGAAACGCCAGCGACACGCCATTGCGCACGCCCTGGGCCAGCGGCGGCCGCTCGCGCAGCGCGGGCGGCAACACCAGCGTCGGCAACATTCGCATCATCATCTCGCGCAGGCTCGAGCGCGCCGGGTAGAACACATAGCAAGTGTCGGGCTGGTTCGGGCGAAGGTCGCTGGCTGAGTTGGCCCGGTGAAACCCGTAGAGCTGCGGATACTTGGCGTCGACGTCACGACGGCCGCGATAGAACAGCGCGACGTTCGGGTGATCTTGAAAGTTCTCACCGAGCGCGGGCTGATGAAACCGAACGTCGATCCCGTGGCGGCGCAGCTGCGCGCCTGGGCCGATCCCCGACAGCATCAAGAGCTTGGGGGTCTCGACGGCGCCTGCACACATCACGACCTCCTTGCCAACCGCGACGCACTGGCGGCTGCCGCCAACGCTGTACTCCACCGCCGACGCACGGCCTTCGCTGTCGATCACGATCCGCTCGACCACCGCGTTCGTGTGAACCTGCAAGTTGGGCCGGTCCAGCGCTGGCTGCAAGAACGCCACATAGGAGCTGCGCCGCTGCTCGCCCCGGTAGTTCATCCACTCGTAGCCCAGCACGCCGTCGAGGTCGCCATTGTTGAGATCCGTCGCGCGCGTGAACCCGGCCTCGACCGCGGCCTCGATGCACGCCTGCGTGAACTCGGTGGGGTCGCGGCGGTGTGGATCGAGCACCCGCTCGAGCCCTTCGTAGGCCGACTCGAGCGCGGACCAGCGCCAGCTCGGCAGCTGCCAGTCGTCGAAGTCCGAGACCGAGCTGCGCAGGTAGACCATGGCGTTGATCGCCCCGCTGCCACCCAGCCCGCGGCCGCTGCCCACGAACATCGACTTGTTCATGCACTGAGGCTGCGGCGTCGTGTATTTGGGCCACATCACCCGGTCGTTGATGAACGCCTGCTTGTAGCCGTCGACGGTCAGGGTCTCGGGGTTCTGCTCGCCGCGGTCACCACACTCGAGCAGCAGCACCCGCGCGTCGCTCTCCGTGGCCAGGCGGGCCGCGACCACGCAGCCGGACGATCCACCACCCACAATGACGTAGTCGTAGCTGCGCATCCGAGCGATGGTCGTGAGCCCATCTCGCGGGGTCAAGCCACCCGACGCCGCGGTGTGCATGGCATCACGCCCTGTCGATCAGAACCGGCCCGAGATCGACAAGCCGCCGCCGCCTTTCATCGCCATCGTCCCGGGCAGCACATAGCCCGTCCGCTCCCAGGTCTTGAACTTCGAGCGCCTGAACATGCCGCCCGCGAGCAGTCCCACACCCACGAGCGAGAGGCTGCCCAGCAGCGCCGTTGGGGCCCACTGGCGGATCGCGTCGCCCGGCCGCTCGATCGCGACCTGCGCGGTGTAGACAGCGGGCGCTGCGAAGCCGACGGCAAGCACGGCGCCACCGACCATCATGCCTGTGCCCGTGTCGGGCGGGTTCAGCTGGTTGCGGCTGGCCCAGCTACGGTACTTCTTGCTCGCTCGGCTGCCGTGGACCAGCATCGCTACGCTGAACAGGCCGAGTGGGATCGCCGACGCACCGATCACCACCGCGCGCTTGCGATCGACCTCGAACCAGCCGGGGCCGGCCATCGCGGTGACGGCCATCGCAAAGCTCCCCACCATGCTCACGCTGCCGATCGCGATCATGCCCGTGCCTGCGTTGGGGCGCTTGGTGTCGACCAGGCGGGGACCGAAGTCGAGCGGCGGGTCGAGCGGCGGATCGATGGTCGGCGCGGGCGGTGTCTCGGGCTCCGCCTCGAGCTCAGTGGACTCGTCATCCGCGTCATCCGTGTGCTCGCTGTCCGCGATCTTCAGCGCATGGGGCCCCTCCACCTGTGGGTCACCCTCGGGCGGCGCCACGATGAAGTGGCCGTCGCTCGGGCTCAGCTCCGCGCTGGGGTTGGGCGACCCCGCCCAGGCGCGGCCGAGCGGTGCAGTGGCCAGCCCAAGCGCGACCGCGAGCGCCACGAGGCGCGCGCTGTAGTCATGCTTCAATCCAATCATGCCGTGGTGGTCGCCCGCGGCCGAAATCGGTTCAAACCACGACCTGGCGCCCGCGTGTGCGGGCGCAGATCCAGAGATCGTCAGCCAAATGAATATCTGGACTCGGCTTGGATCAGGCTGCGGCGACCGTGACGCGATTGCCCAGGTCCTCGCCACCGTTCGGCTCGGACCGAGGCCACCACCACGGCCGAGGCCGCCGCTCCTGGCCAGCTCGAGCTGAAGTTCGCAGCCTGAGCGCCGCGATCCCAACAGGTTGCGTTGGCTTCGCCATGTCTCGAACCGTGAGCTCGACCAGGTGAGACGCGAAGTTGCTCATGGAGGCCGACATCGAGTCCGATCCGAACGAGTCCTGGACCGCCTTTGCGTGAATGATGTAGAGGGCCAAGTGCCCTCGGCCGGTCGACGGATGGGGGGTCCGTCGGCCCGGCGATTTTTCCGTAGACGACCCTCGTATACTCGCAAGATGAGCCGAAGCAACTCGTTCATCGCCGGCCCGCTGTGTTTCGCGGCTACCCTCGTGATCACCAGCGGCTGCGTCAGCGCAAAGAAGTACGAGGCGCTCGAGGCCGACCTCGGCAAGGCCCAGGGCGAGCTGAGCGCGGCCCGTGGCGAGATCATCACGCTGCTCGGTGCCCATGGTTGCGCGCCACGGCTGCCTTTGTCGGCCTTCCTTCCGGAGTGGCCGGACCCCGCCATCCGCGACGCCTTCTACACCGCTTTCCAGCGCGCGGAGGTGGCCATCGACGCGCTGCGCCCCGGCGACCGCATCCGCCCCACGCTCGTCCGCGGGTCCGGCGTCGCGCTCTGGCACGTGAGCGGGGTCATCGAGATCCCCGTCCAGAGCGACGACATTGGGGTGGTCTATCACGAGGCGTTCCACGGGGCCTTCCACGGCAGCGCGCTGCATCGTGGCGACAATGAGCGATGGGGAGAGGGGTTGTGCGACACGTTCCGCTACTTCATGGAGGAGCGCTACCACTCCACGACGCCCTCGCCCTGGTTGGTTCAGGCACGGAAGGCTCTCGCCGAGCCGGACGTCTTGCGCAGCGACAGCGAGACCGTCATCCGTCGCTACGTGTTGCCGATGGTGCTCATCGTCAAGCACGTCGACACGGACTACGCGACCTTTGCGGCCAGCTGGCGCCGATGGCAGGACGAGCCACCCGATCTGTCCAAGCTGTTCGGCTACACGCCGCCCTGACGGTCAGATCAGTGGCAATGACTGCTGTGGCAGTGGTTCGAGCAGCAGACCAGGCCAGCGCTGCAAAACGTCCATTGTGAAGGTCACACGCGTCGCCGAGCTGCGCCGTGTTCGGGGGCGGAAAGCAGGTCAGGACCAACATGCCGTCGGCGTTGCCGATGTCACAGGTCTCCCCGGCAGCGCATGGCTCAGCGGTCCGGGGGTCACACTCGCGACCTCCGGTCCAACACGTCTCGGGGAAGCCCTAGCCTGCCCGCTGCTCTCTTGGCTGGACGTGCAGGCCGTGAGCAGTAGAGCCAAGAGACCTGCTGGACCGCTCGGCGCGAGGATGTTTTTTTGTCGGGTCACGGGGGCCATGAAGAGCTCCTGCTGTTCGCAGTGAAAGCCTCTCAGAAATGCAATTAAATTGCACGTTGAGTTGTTCGGGCTCAGCCGATCGCGGTCGGTCGACGGTTCACCGCCAACCAGGACATCCGGCAGCAACCCAAGCCGCGCGATGGCTTGGTCGAGCCAGACGCCGGGTCGGACCCGCGAGAACCCGGTCGCGAGCACCACTCGATCAGCCCGGAGGATCGGCCCCGCTTGCGGCCACCGCTCGACGCCGCCGTGTGTCGAGAACGGGCGCAGCCGAGTTGCCCAATGAGTCGACCGTCCAGCTCGCCCCAAGCGCGACCGCGAGCGCCACGAGCCGCACGCTGTAGTCATGATTCAATCCAATCATGCCGTGGTGGTCGCCCGCGGCCGAATTCGTTCAGACCACGATCAGGCGCCCGCGTGTGCGGGCGCAGATCCAGAGATCGTCAGCCAAGTGAATTTCTGGGCTCGGCTTGGACCAGGCTGCGGGCGCAGCCTGGCCCTCACGCGGCCGCCACCGTCGCTCAGGGCTCGAGCACGCGGCCGAAGAACAGCACGCTCTGGGTTGGCGCGTCGCGGATCATCAAGATGAAGGGCTTGTCCGCGCGAAACACCGCGCTCGGCTCCTCGTAGTCCCCACCGTCCTCACCGATGACGATCGCCGTCGCCGCCGCAGCTTCGGTGCCCTTCTCGTCGACCTTGATCACGGTCTTGTGGAGCACGTCCGTGATCACCCCGAGCTGCGGGACAATGTCGTCAAACGAGCTCGAATCGACGAAGGGCGCGAGCATGCCGAGGTCGTCGCGCAGCACCGCGGTCAGCGGGACGTCGCTCTCGAGCTCGAAGCGCGGCACGTAGGTGTCCACGACGGTGTACTCGAGGCTCGACAGCATGTTTGCGACTGTCGAGGGGTCCAGCGCAGCCTCGAAGCTGGTGAAGTCGTCGGGGACCACGAACACGACCTCCAGCGCCGAGCCGCGCAGCGGGGCCGCGAACGCGCTGAAGTCTTCGCCCTCGGCGTAGAGCCCGGACATCACCGGGTTGTGCATCAGGTCGACCTCGACGGTGCTGCCGTCGAGCTTTGTGAAGGGCGCCTTGCTGGTCGCACCCTCGGTAAACTGTTGGTCCCAGGGCGCCTTGAGATACAGGGCATTGACCAGCACCATGGTCGTATCTGGCGTGATGACGTCGTCGGGGATCAGCTCGGGGATCAGCTCGTTGGTCCGATGCGATACCCACAGGTTGATGCCGTCGCGCTCGCCCTCGGCGTTGCCCTGGAAGTCGGCGATGCGGATGCCCGTGCCGTAGTGGCGCGCGAGCAGATCGAGGTAGTCCGGCACGAGCCCGTCGCGCTGGGTCTTGTCCAACCACACCCCGTTGGCGGTCTTCAGGACGACCGGCTCGGCCATGAAGTCAGGGTCGGTCACGCCTTCGATGTTGCGCGCCGCGAGCTGCTTGTCGAGCCAGTTGTGCGCCACGTGTTGGCGCTCGTCGCCGAGCGAGAAATGCAGCGTCGACTCCATCTGCTCGCGGGCCTGGCCGACCGTGCCGCCGTAGAGCATGCCGAACGCGGCCGAGATGCTGTAGGACGAGACCGAGAAGCTCTTCCCGCTCAGATCCCCCTCGCGCAGGACGTGATAGAGGTCGAGCGCGAGCGCGAGCTGATCATCGGCGATCGACGCGGTCTCGTCCGCAGTGAGCTGGGGGTCGACCTCACGCTCGACCTCGGACTCCGCCATCGGCCACTGGGGCTCGGCGTCACCGTTGCTCGTGTCGTCCTCGACCTCATCGCCCGTACAGGCGGTCAGGCCGGGCGCGAGCAGAAGCAGCGACAGCACGGGGGCCGCCAACCGGAGGGGAGTGTCGAGCGTCATGCCGCAGATGTGCCACGACGCGGGCGTATCGATCACGTGAGCCCAGAGCTCGCTCGCCTCGGGCGCCGCCGCCTCGGCGAGCCGTGCGTAGCTCGACGAATCGAGGGCCGGCGAGTCGGGGCTCGAGGAGGTTCTTCGGAGCCTGGATTGCGTCGAAGGCGCCAGCTGAAATGCGCCTGCGTCGGCGGCTCGTCGAACGTGCCGCTGAATTTCGTGTCGCTGACCGAGAACCTGATGATGATCGGCATGGCGGTGCGGATGCTGGCGGCCCACCGATCTCAGGCGACGGCGCGCAGACCCGCCCGCAACGCGTCGCCGTCGCCGATTTCGGCCTCCACGCGCGCGTGCTCAGCCACCCAGATCGGTGTCGCCCGGGCCAGCACCGCCCGGCCCGCGTCAGTCAGGGCCGCGCGGCGTCCGCGGCGGTCTCGCGGGTCGATCGACACCACGACCAGGCCGGACCGCTCTAGCGGCTTGAGGTTCGCCGTCACCGTCGAGCGGTCCATGGCCAGCAGGCTGGCAACCGCGCCGATGGTCGGCGGTTCGGGGCGGTTCAGGCCGTTGATCAGCGAGAACTGGCCGCTGGTGATACCGATCGGCCGGAAGGCGTCGTCGAAGCGCCGCGCCAACGTCCGCGCCGCCCGCTGCGCGTGCAGGCAGAGACAATGGTCGCGGATGTGGATTGTGGTCGCATAGGCAGCCGGGCTTGACATGACCGAGAGTATGTTGATATCAACGTAAATATCAACCTGCGGGGCGCGAGAGCGGCCTGTCAAAACACGAAGCGACGCAGACGGATGATCAAGGTCACTGCTTTCAAATGGGTGCCACCCTTCGCGCAAGGCTCGGTCCGCGACATCCGCGTGCGCTGGGCGCTCGAGGAGGCCGGGCTCGGCTATGACGACGATCTGATCGGCTTCGAGGATCAGGCAACGCCCGCCTATCGAGCTCGTCAGCCGTTCGGGCAGGTGCCGGCGTTCAGCGACGGCAGGGTCCAGATGTTCGAGAGCGGCGCGATCGTCCTTTATATCGCCCAGAACTCGGACGCGCTGATGCCCGCTGACGAGGGCGGCCGCGCCATGGTGCTGACGTGGCTGTTCGCCGCCTCCAACACTGTGGAGCCTTTCGTCGCCCAGCTGGCGGGTATCGACCTGTTCCACGCTGAGAAGGCGTGGGCGAAGGAACGCCGCCCGGACGTCGAAGAGATGGTGCGCAAACGCCTCGGCGAACTCCAGGCCGCGCTCGGCGATCGCAACTGGTTCGCCAACGACCGCTTCAGCGCCGCCGACATCCTGATGACCCATGTGCTGAGGGATCTGCGCCACACCGACATCCTCGCCGACTTCCCTGCACTCTCGGCCTACGTCGCCCGCAACGAGGCGCGGCCGGCTTTCAAGCGGGCCCTGACCGACCAACTGGCGCCGTTCAGGGCGGCGGAGGCGGCCGACCCCGCCTTGGCCGGGGGCGTCTGAGATGGCGCGCCTCGTGTTCGGGATGAACCAGTCGCTGGACGGCTATGTCGATCACGACGCATTCGGGCCGGACGCCGTGCTGTTCCGCCACTTCATTGACCAGGTGCGCGAACAGGCTGGCAGCCTCTACGGTCGCCGCCTTTACGAGGTCATGCGCTATTGGGACGAAGACCATCCGGATTGGTCCGCGGAAAACCGCGAGTTCGCCGAGGCCTGGCGCGGTCACCATAAGTGGGTCGTCTCTCGCACGCTGAAATCAGTTGGTCCCAACGCCACCCTGATCAGCGAGAACGTCGAGGACGCGGTGCGGGGGCTCAAGGCGGAGATCGACGGAGAGATGGAGGTCGGCGGCCCGGAGCTGGCCCGCAGCCTGGGCGATTGGGGGCTGATCGACGAGTACCGCATATACCTGCATCCCGCCGTCACCGGGGGCGGCAAGCCCTATTTCGCCGGGCCCCGCCCGCCGCTGCGCCTCGTGGCCCACGAGCGGATCGGCGGAGAGGCCATCCGGCTGACCTACGTCCCGGCCTAGATTCCGAGAGCCCCGCGCGCCTGCAACACGAGCGTGAAACGTGAAAGCCCCGGGCCCACGCCGCATTGCTGAGCGTGGTCCGCTTTCCCAGGCCTGTCCTGTTCTCGCTCTTGGCCTTGTTTCTCGTATTCGGCTGCCGAACCAGCGGCGGCGAGCTGACAACGCCAGAGCCCGACATCGCAACGACAACACCGGAAGCGGCGCCCGACTTCGGACCACAGCGACGGGCGAGCGAGCCCTCCGATGGCATGTTCGCCTACACCGATCCCGGCCAGCTGCCGCGCTTGGTGGTCGCCGATCGCCGCGAACACGAGTCGACGCTGCCGCTCGAGCACACCTCGGTCAACGCCCACGTGATCGGCTTCGTCGCCCAGGTCCGGGTCCACCAGCGATTCCACAACGACCGCACGCACCCGATCGAGGTCACCTACACGTTCCCGCTGCCCGAGAACGCCGCGGTCGACGACATGCGCATGGTCATTGGTGAGCGCACGATCGAGAGCGAGGTCCAGACCCGCGAGCGCGCCCGCCAGACCTACGAGGAGGCCCGCCGCACCGGCCACACGGCGGCGCTGCTCGAGCAGGAGCGGCCCAACATCTTCACGCAGTCGGTCACCAACGTCGCGCCAGGCGAGACCATCGAGGTCGAGATCTCGTACCTGCAGACGCTCACTCAGGATGGGGGCAGCTACGAATTCGTGTTCCCGATGGTGGTCGGACCGCGATTCATCCCGCCTGGTGATGTCGTGTCCGACGCCGCCCGGATCACGCCACCGATCCTTGGCGAGGGCGACCGGACCGGCCACGACGTCTCGCTGGCGATCCGGGTCGAGACCGGGGCTCCGATCTCGAGCTTCGTCGCGCCGACCCACTCGATCGTCGCGTCCTCGACCGCCTCGGGCTTCGACGCTCGGCTCCGCGACGCGCAGACGATCCCCAACCGCGACTTCGTGCTCCGCTGGGACGCCGCCGCGCCCACCAGCACCGCGACGATGTTCATCAGCGAGCCTGACTCGCGCGGCACCGGCCACTTCGCGCTGGTGGTCCAACCGCCCGCGCTCGACCTCGATCAGGTCGTTGGTCGGCGCGAGCTCCTGTTCGTGGTCGATCGTTCGGGTTCGATGAGCGGGCTCCCGCTCGCGCTCGCCAAGCAGACCCTGCGCGAGTCTCTGAGCCGGCTGCGACCGGTCGACACCTTCGACGTGATCGGGTTCGAGAACGGGACCGAGCGGCTGTTCGGCAGCCCGCGCCCCGCCAACGAGCACAACCTCGTGCTCGCCGAGCGCTTCATCGACTCGTTGGAGGCAGGCGGTGGGACCATGATGGCCGGCGCGGTCGAGGCCGCGCTCGCGCCCAAGCTCAGCCCCGGCGTCGACCGCTACGTGATGTTCTTGACCGACGGCTTTATCGGCAACGAGCAGCAGATCTTCGCGGCCGCCGCGGAGCTGGTCGGGCGCGCCCGCAAGGCCGGCGGGCGGGCGCGGGTGTTCGGGGTTGGGATCGGCTCTTCGCCCAATCGCGAGCTGATCGCCGGATTGTCCAAAGCCGGCGATGGGGCCGCCTCATACGTGGGCAACCGCGAACATCCGGCCGCCGCGGTCGACGGCTACTTTCGCCTCGTCGATCATCCGATCCTCGACGACCTCGTCGCCGACTGGGGCGGCTTGGCCGTCGAAGCGGTGTTCCCGGCCAGGCACGTGAACCTGTTCGCGAGCCGCAGCGTGGTCATGCTCGGCCGCTACCGGGGCGAGCGACGCACGGCCACGCGGCTGACCGCGATGCGGCCCGGCGCCTCCGAGCGGATCGAGATCCCCGTCACCCTCGCCGACAGCGACCACGCCGATCGCGTGCTGGCCACGCTGTGGGCCCGGGCCAAGCTCGCAGAGCTGGACGCGGCGACGTGGGATGGCGATCTCGATCACGAGCAAGCCCGCGACGCGATCACCCGCGTCGGCCTCGACTACCGTCTGGTCACCGCCTACACGAGCTTCGTCGCCGTCGATCGCAGCCGGGTCGTCGGCGATGGCCGGCCCGAGCGGGTGATCCAGCCGGTCGAGGTCCCCGAGGACGTAAACGCGGACATGGCGGGCGCCCGGAGCCTCCCGATTGGTAGCTCGTACTCTCGAGACTTCACCACGGTCGTCGATCTGGCCCCGTCAGCGTCTCGAGACGCCGCCGGCATCTCGCTCTCGGGCACGAGCGCGGCTGTGTCGCGCTACACCGTCGACGGGGCCAACGTCAGCAATCCCGCCCACGGGACCGTCGGCGCCTCGATCGTTCAAGAGTTCGTGCAGACGTCCACGGATTCTTCCCTGCCCAACCCGATCGACGGTCGCGCCCTCTGGGACCGCGACGCGACCCTGCGCGTCAAAAAGCTGAGCGTCGGTCAGGGCGTCGACGAGCGAGCCTTCAAGCGAATCCTCGCGGCCAACGCCTTCAAGCTCGAGGCCTGCTACGAGCAGCGCGGCGGAGCGCCGGGTACGACGCGGGTGCTCGTTCGCCTCGACTTCGACGCGAGTGGCCAGCTGACGGGGTTCGTGACGCTCGACGGCACCCTGGCTGCGGATCTCCAAGCATGCATGACCGCCGTCCTGGTCGCGGCCACCTGGGACGGCCTGCCGGGGGCGGAGGTCTCCGTCACGCTCGAGCTGCGGGTCCGCATGTGAGCGGCGCGCGTCTGCCCACAAACGCTGGCGTCTGGGCATCGCCGGGAGGGGTGGACAGATCGGCAGTCGCTCATCGCCGCGAGGGTTGTGCGGCTTCGAACCCGCCGTTGAGCTCCTCGTTGACGACTTGCCGGAACCCTTCGACGGGCAGCGCTCCGGAGACGAGCCGGCCGTTGATCAGGAACCCCGGTGCCCCGCGCACGCCCAGCGCTCGACATGCATCGTAGTCGGCGACGACCTGCTTCGCGGTCTTGTCGGCGGCGAAGTCCTTCTCGAAGCGCGAAACGTCGAGACCAAGCTCGCCCGCCGCGACCGAGAACTCCGCCAGCTGACGGCGCTGATCATTGGCGAACAAGAAGTCGTGCATCTCCCAGAACTTGCCCTGGTTGCCGGCCGCGACGACGGCCCGGGCCGCCGGCTCGGCGGTTGGGTGGATCGACAGGGGATAGTTGCGAAAGTAGATCGCAACGCGATCGCCAAACTCGAGCTCGATCTGGCCCAGCGACTGGTTCCCAACCTCGCACGCGTCGCAGTCGAAGTCCGCGCACTCGAGGATGTGAACGTTGGCGGTCTTGCGGTCCCCCCGGACTGGCAGGCCTTCGAGCGCGACCTCGCGGCGGAAGTGATCAGCTGGCGGTGGACTCACGTCGGCGACGCTGTAGGGGTACGCGCTGAGCTGCTCGTAGTACGGATCTTCGGCGTTGGCGTGCTCGCTGCGGAAGCTCTGCGCCAGGGCCCGCTCTTGATCGATCGCGCTGATGAGGGCGTCGACGCTGGCGTCGATGCCCACGAAGCGTCCGTTGATGAAGTAGCCCGGCATCCGCTCGAGCGCGAGCGCGCTCGCGGCTGCGTGGTCTCGCGCGAGCTTGGCGGTGATCGGACCTTCGATCATGCGCGCGCGCAGCTCGTCCGCGTCGATGCCGATCGCCTGGGCTGCCGCGAGGGCGCTCGCCTCCGGCTCACCGGCGTCGGCCTTGGCGAGCGCCTCGAACCACGGCCAGAACTGATCAGCAGCGAGCGCGACCAGCCCCGCGCGGGCCAGCACCTGACGCTCGGCTTGCTTGGGGACGACGTGGCGAAACACGACGCGAACGTCCGGCGCACGCTCGCGCACGGCGGCGAGCGTGGCCGCGAGATCTTTGGACGTGATGCTAGATAGATCCATGAACGCGACGACGGTCACCAGCGCGTCTTCGGGTCCGCTCGCGGCCGAGTCGTCGACGAGGACCGCGTAGTACTGGCCGGCTTCCACGTTGCGGGTCTGCGGCGCTTCGTCCGGCGCAGCTGGGGGCGCGACCGTGGCAGGATCCACCCAGCTGGCCCTGGCGTAGCGCATGTAGTGATCGTAGAGGTCGGCCTGCGTGGCTCCGGCAGCGAGCACGCGATCAGCGAGGGCGAGCTCCTCGTCGACCAGCGTGGTGAATTCCTCGAGGGACAGCACCGTCGGGATTGGCCGGCCGTTGATGAACGCGTACGGCGGCGAGGTGACGCCGACCCGCCCGCCCTCGTCACGCTCGCGCTCGAGCTGGCCCAACAATTCCGGGCTGCTGCGCTGCGCACGAAATTTGGCCATGTCCGGCATGCCGACGGCCTCGGCGTGGGCGTCGAGATCCGTCTCCGACAGCAGCGAGCGATACTTGAACAGGCGCGCGCGATACGCCTCGCCCTTGCCCTGGGCCTCGGCGGCCAGCGCTGCGGCGCCTGCTGGCATCGCGCGCGAGTGACCCGGCAGCGGGAATTGCTTGAACACCACGCGAACGTCGTCGGGGTGCTGAGCGGCGATGTGATCCACCGTGTCCGAGAGCTTCTTGCAATACGCACACTCAAAATCGGCGTATTCGACAATCGTCACTTTGGCGCCCTTGGGGGCACCATGGGTGATGGCGGTATCGTCATATTCGGCTGGCAGGCGCTCACCGGTGATCACCGCGAGAGGATCGGCCGCGGTTGCAGCCTTGCCCGCGTCGACGGCTTCAGCGTCGTCTTGGCTCGGCTGGGGCGGCTCGACACAAGCGGCCAGGAGCGAGCACACGGCGAACCCGAGCACGACCTGTTTCGTGAGTACATGCAGCTTCATGATGCGATCTCAGGGGTATGAAAAAACCAGGCCGGGGACAACCCCGGCCTGTTCGCGGCGGGTCCGAAGCTGAAGGTCAGGGCGCTTCGCAGGCAGTCAGGCGCGAGTAGGTGCCCGACGTGACGTTGTTCCAGTAGGTGCAGTTGGCGTTGCCTTGGCAGCCCAGGCACGGACCCACGAAGTAGTTGGACTGGCCATTGTGGAAGTGCCACGCGTTGTCGCCGCCTTGGCAGTCCATCGCGCTCGCACAGCACTCGAGGTTCGAGTCGCCGCACATCGTGGTGTGCTGGTACAGCTCGCGGTACTTGCCGATGACGTCGGGGCAGTATCCGTCGTTGAGCCAGTTTTGGTACGTGACCTGGTTCCAGCCCATACAGCTGTCACAGACCGTCGCGCTGTTGTTGGCCTGGGCGCAGGTCAAGCGGATGCAGCGACCACCGTCGGTCAGGCAGCCCTGCTCCGAGAAGCAGTTGTTGCCGCAGGCCGCAGCGGTGCAGTCGTTCGCGCAGGCATCATCGTCGTTGTTGTTGCCGTCGTCGCACTCTTCCATCATGTCGATGTTGCCGTCACCGCAGTAGGCGGCGAGCGCCGAGCAGTCCATCTCGCAGCCGTTGTAGCTGCCATCGTTGACACCGTCGTCGCAGACTTCGTTGCCTTCCCACACGACCCCGTCGCCGCAGCTGGCCGCGCTGCAGTCGGCCAGGCAGTCGTCGGTCTCGACGTCGTTGCCGTCGTCGCACGCCTCGGTGCCCTCCCACACGTAGCTGTCGCCGCAGGACGCAGCCACGCAGCCGCTCAGGCAGTCGTCGGTCTCGACGTCGTTGCCGTCGTCACACATCTCCACGCCCTCTTGCACGACGCCGTCCCCGCAGCTGGCGGGCGCGCACGCGTTGGTGCACTCGTCGTCGTCGTTGAGGTTGCCGTCGTCGCACATCTCGACGCCCTCCCACACGATGCCGTCGCCGCAGGTGGCCGAGACGCAGGAGCTCAGGCAGTCGTCGGTGTCATCGGGGTTGCCGTCGTCGCACTCCTCGTCGCCGCCCACGACCCCGTCGCCACACACGCCAGCCGGGTCGCCGTCGCCGTCTCCGGTTGGGTCGCCGTCACCGTCGCCGGTTGGGTCCCCGTCGCCATCACCGTCACCGGTTGGGTCGCCGTCGCCGTCACCGGTTGGGTCGCCGTCGCCGTCACCAGTCGGGTCGCCGTCGCCGTCGCCGTCACCGTCACCGTCACCGGTGGTGTCCTCGAATGTGTCGTTGCCGACCGTGTCGTCGGACGAACACCCCGTCAAGACCAATGGCATCGCCAAGCTGGCGAAGAGAGCTAGAGTGCCGAATCGAGACCTGGACATCGGTCAATAGTCGCGGCTCGTGGTGTGCCGAGTCAAATGCTACCTGCTTGCGTTCAAGCCGCATCTGAGCGATGTGCGCTCAATCGAGGTGCCATGAGTTCGCGAAAGCGCGCACGAATGACTCCTGTGAGTCTGTTTCCACACAGCGCGGCCCACGAGCTTCACGAACGGCAGCGAGTGCCTGCTCGGCGGAGGCACCCAGTCGGATCAGCAAGCACGCCGCCACGGTGCCCGTGCGACAGCCTGCGGGAGTGTCTCCACGCCAGTCCACGCGAGGGCGTGCGTCGGCAACAGACTCACGAGCGTTCGCGCGCCGGCGTGATGGATCACCGCGCGATATTGCTCGAGCACGCGGCCCCGATCGTTCGCTCGACGTGGGTAGCGAACACCGTCGGTGCGACCGTCGAGTCTGTCGCCACGACCGACCGTGACCGACCGACACTCGAATCACGAAGAGACCGCCAGCACGCTCTAAAACTTTGAATTCAGCCGAAGAGAGTCTCGCCAGGTCGGTGATTCCCCAGGTGAAGCAGGCCCAGACGCAGCCGCGAGACGACGGCCCGCATCCTGCAAACCCACCTTGACGAGACTCGATCATGAAGACCTCCACTCGCTTCGCCCCCCTCGCCCAGTCCCTCTCTGCCCGCGCCCGCCGCCTGCCCTCGATCGCAGCCCACGCGGCCGCGGCCACCTTGGTCCTCGGCGCCCTGTGCCCCAACCTCGCCCACGCCGGCAACGACAGCGACGTCAGCTACGAGGACATCGAGAACGACTTCATCGACAACTTCGACGGCGGCTACACGTGGTCGACCAAGACCATCATCCGCGATGGCCAGTCCGGCACGTTTCGCATCGGCCACGACGAGCGCGGCGAGCCCAACATCTGGGACTTCAACGGCTCGTTCTTCGAGAACGCGACGAACCGCAGGCGCTACGTCCAGCGTATTCAGGAGTGGTCGACCTCGGACTACCTGGCCCAAAACCCCGAGTACGAGGACATGGTCGTGACCAACTTCATCGCCTTCAACGACGACAAGAGCGAGAACGACATCCTCACCACCTGGATCTACGTCAACGGCGTGGAGATCCGCGAGATCGCCGGCGACTACGTCAGCGAGGAGCTGCTCGAGGGCATCATCTTGTCGCCGTTCACCGACGACACCACGATCAGCTTCAAGTTCAAGTACGACCCCGCGTTCACCGGGTCGAAGACCAAGACCTGCTCGATCGACGTCCACCCCGACGACGCCGTGTTCGCGCGCAGCATCGTGGTCGAGATGGACACCGGCGACTGGTGGACCGGAGACAGCGCCAACTGTGAGATCGAGTTCAACCGCAGCTACGGCGGCGAGGTCGAGGTCCACGCCGGCTGGGACGAGGACGTGTGCCTCAACCCGCTCGGCAACATGTCCAACAGCAACGGGACCGACATCAAGACCTACCACTGCGACTACGTGACCGAGACCTGGCGCTACGGCAGGGACATGAAGATCCACGCGGCCTGGAACGACGACCTGTGCCTCAACATGTCCGGGTCCAACTTTTGGGGCGGCAACGTCAACCTCTACGACTGTGACTACGCCGAGCAGTACTACTTCGGCGACGACGACGTCCTGCACATGTTCAGCGACCCCGACTACTGCGTGAACGTGATCCAGTCGGGCGTGGCCTGGGACGAGGATCCCACCAACCAGTGGGGCGGCGCGGGCGTCAACATCTACCACTGCGACTGGGTCATCGACAGCTGGTCCATGACCGAGCTGTAGGCCCGGACGCGAGCGCCGAGGGCGGGGAACCGTTCATGGCGGTCACGCTCTAGCAGGTCCAGGAGCTCGCATCTGCGGCCCGATCAGAACAATCTGATCGATCCAGACGGCTGTCTGACTGCCACCTTCGAGCGACGCAGGTGCTGTCGCCGACGCTCAACTCGAGCAAGGACCTCACTCGAAGGAGAACGAAAATGGCATTCTGGGACGACCTCTTCTGCCGTCTGTTCGGCCCCGGCTACTGCGCCGACATGAACAACGGGTAACTCCCGAGAGCGCATCGAACGAGCATCGTTCGATGCGCTCCTTTTTCTTGCGGCTCCATGGCCACGAACATGGCGCTGTCGAAGCGGGGCGCCACGTCGCTGACGTGGCTCGACCAGCACGTCGGTGACGCTCCAGATCTCGCGCGAGAGCGCTCGCTAGCGGTTGTCGCTGCCGCGCGGAACCGAGATTGGGCCAGCCGATGACGATGCATCGGCGTGAGCTGGAGGCGGCGCTGCGCGGCGATCACCTGACCAGCTGTCGCTTCACGTGATGCATCGCGGCCGAGGATCCAGGTAGGATGCTGGCCATGTCGGAGGTCACGCCCGTCCCCAAGCCCGAGTCCAAGCCCAAGCGCGAGATGGGAGCGGTCGGCATGATCAGTATGCTGATCGGCTTCGCTATCCTGGCGGTCACCGTCCTCAGCGCGGCGAACACTGCCTTCGATCTGAACCTCGCGCTCGGCAGCCATGGGGCGACCAGCCCGCTGCCCAACAACTGGGAGGCCGTGATCGGGTTGGGGGCCGCGGGCGTGCTCTGGATCGCGCTGACCTACTTTGGCAGCACCGTCGTCGGGATGTTCAAGGACGCCAAGGGCAACACAGGCAAGCGCGTGGGTGTGATCGTGGGCGCGCTGGTCTTGCTGGTGGTCGCCGGCCGCGGTCTGCAGGTCGTTGCGCTCACGTGGAGCTACGGCAGCATGCTCGCCTACTATTGCACCGATGTCGGTACGATCGAAGACGTGCAGGACGAGCTCGAGGGCGCCACGCCGGAGGCCCTCGACGCGTGCCTGGGCCGCACCTCGCAGTGGGATCGGGCCGACCTGCTCGAGGTCGTGATCGGGGCGGGCGCGACCTTCGAGGACGCGACCACCGAGCCCGAGTTTCGCTATTGTGTGCTGAGCGGTGACGTGAGCCTCGAGTATGTGGAGAAGGCCGTCGCGCTGGGTGCCACGCCGCAAAACTGTCCGAAGTCGGAGTCGCTGATCCAGGCCAAGGTTAGCGGCACTTCAGACCAGGACGACGAGACCATGGCGAAGATCGTCGCGGCCCTGCTCGCGGCTGGTTGGTCGGCCGACGCAGTCTCGGAGTTCGATCCGGTCAAAGCCGTCGAGCACGCCAAGCAGCGAAACCAGCCCGCGACCCTGGCGGTGCTCGAGGGCGCTCAATAGCGAGTCCGCTTGGCGATGAAGCCGAGCGAGCACGGGTCCATCGAAGTCATCGCGCAAAGGGCCAAGCTCGACGAGGACGAGTTTCGGGCTGCAGCCAGCGGTGGGGTCATCAGCGAGGCCACAGCGAAGCTCGGTGATAGAGTCAAAGCGGTATCGCCCCTGAGCGAGCTGGCCTGCCCAGCTCAGGGCGACTTGCAGTCGGGCGCGACCTGCTCGGGCCGCTCTCGATCGACGCGCAAATAAGCGCGCGCGCCCAGGACCAGTGGAGATGGATGCGCCGCACTTATCTGAACGTGAGACGAAGCGCTGTAGGCGTCTCGACCGGGGAGCTCGACGCGCCAGATGATCGACAGTACTGAGTCGCCATCCGTGCGTGTCACATCGACCGATTCGATCACCCCGACGGCTGCGCTCCCGTGCGTGCAGATGCGACGAATCCGGTGAAGCTTCCGCAGTAAGAAAAAGCTCCCCGTGCCGACCAGGCCCGCGAACAATGAGAAGAAGGCGGCCGCCAGAACTTCCTGGGCCGCGAGCGCGCCGAGGGTGATCACGGTTAGAAAGAGCGTGATCAGGATGAGCACGCCGCTGAGCAGGCGGTGCTGGGACTGCACGGGGGCGAGCCCGACCACCAACGCCGCTGTGGTCGTGGCGACCAACTCATCGTGGGCGGCCCGCACGAGCGCGAGGCGAGCTTCCAACGCTTCATTGCGGATGAGCTGGGTACCGGAGAGATCACGACGTAGATCGCTGGCGTCGACAAACGCCACGAAGCCCTCGCGCCCCGCCTTCGGAAACTGGCGGCGCTCGACGATGACGCCGCTCGAGACGAACACGACCAGCGGCCGCTCGCCGTCGCGGCGCGCCGACCAGCCCGCGCAACCTCGCTCACGCAGTTCGTCATCGCGCAGGATCACCCGCACAGCCAGGTCTTCGGGGGAGAGCTCGCCGCGGACGCGCTCGCCGTCGAGGTAGACAGGCAACGACGGACAGCTGCGATGCACCAGCGTGCCAAGCGTCGTTCGTGGAACCGTGCGGAGCCGGTGGATCTCCAGCGTGAGCGAGGGTGAGCTCGCGGGCTTGGTCTCGCGCTCGGAGGTCGCCCCTGCGGGATCGAAGCGAAGCGAGCACCCGGGGGTACCCGCGAGCCGGGTGCTCAGCTCGACGCCGCCATGAGGTTGCCCGAGCACCGTCGCGAGCGCGAGCGCGAGGCTTCGGCGTCCGCGAGCACGGCCGCTCGGGTCGACACCGGGCGCCTCGTCGGTCGCAAAGAGCAACACGTCGAACACACCGCTGAGCTCGGACGGGCTCAGGCCGACGCCGACGAGCCGAACACGGGTCACCGCACGAGCGGTCTCGAAGCGGATCTCGACGCAGCCCGGGAGCAAGTGGCCAGCCTCGATCAGCGCGAGCACGAAGGCCGCGGGCTCGGCCAGTCGGTAGGCGGCGAGCTTGTCTTTGGCCTTGGCGACATCGAGGCTGAAGCGACCTTCGTCGACCAGCTCGGCCTCGGCTTCGAGCTGACCGATCAGCGCGAGCGCAGTATCAGCTGCGCGCTCGCTCGCTCGTTCCAGCTCACCAGGCTCGTCGGACATCGCTCAGCGTCGTAGCGATCGAAGGCCGATGTCAACCCCAGGAGCCGCGTTCGTGCTCACCCTCGATTGCCACGACTGCACGCTACACGATCGAATGAAGGGGAGCGGCCCCCGGCTGTGACCGCTATTTCTTATTTCTTCGGTGGCGAGGCCGTCGACCACCTCCGGCGCAGCGCAAACGAGCAGCCGGCGAGCACGCTGACTCCTGCCATGAACGCCAGCACACCGCCTTTCAGGGAGAGAAGGCCCAAGCTGGCGACGAGCGTCGTGGCGGCGGGCGGACGAGGACAGCGCAGGCCCTCCGCCAGACTCACGATCGCCAGCGCCGATCCGAGGGCGTGGGCCAGGACAAACGTACCAGTGAGGGCGCTGGGTTCACCGAGCACCTCGAACGCACCGGCGCTGCCACGTCCAGCGGCGACGTCGATCGCATGCCCAAACACGATGTTGCGCGGAGAGTTGCCGGCCGCCTTGGGGATCCTTGGCGAGGAGGTAGGCCGTGACCCCCAACGGAACGCGAGGCATGGGGCGCCCAGCGCCCAGGCGATCACACCCACCAGCAGGACGAGGCCGCCGCTCAGCCCGCCATCGCCAAGAGGCCGCGCGGGCGTGCCGCGTCGGACGTTGTTGGGAGCGGCGCTGACATCCGCACGGTGAGTATCGCACGCCCTCGATTGACGACAGGCTGCGTCCGCGACCGGGCGAGAAGGCCTGGTTGAGCTGAAAACAGTTCGCAAGGGCGGCCCGCGGGTCGCTTGACCGTGGCCGAGCTCGTGGTTGAGTTCTCGCCTGTCGCCGACGACCTGCGCGCCCGCGGGCTGAGCCCTGGCGATCGCGCGTTGCTGGTCTACCCGCCGTCACTCGAGTTCGCGCTGGCGTTTGGCGGCTGCCTGTGGGCCGGGTTGCTCCCGGTCCCGACCTACCCGCCCCAGCCTGGCTCGAGCCCTCTCCAGTCCCAGCCCCGAGCAAGTCGCCGACGTCTTGGCGGACGCGGCCTCTGCCCTGTTGCTGGTCTCGAGCGTCTAGCGTGAACAGAGCACGAGTTCGAACGACTCTGAGCGTGCTGATCCCCATCAGAGGCCAGACCATGCTCCGCACGCGCACACGCCCATCTCCCCTCATCCCCCTCGTCGTCTTGTTTGCGTGTGGTCCCGATGATGTCGCCGAAACTCGCGGGATGGTCGGAAACGAAGTCACAGGCACGAGCGAGAGCGGTACCTCTTACGGTGGCGACTCGTCGACCGGCGATGGCGACGGCGAATCTACCGTCGGCGATGGCGATGGCGACTCCGGAGATGGGGATGGGGAGCCGGGCGAGACCTCCCCACCGAGTGCAGCTGTGCTCGATCTCAACCCCGCGCAGCCCAAGTTGTTCAAGTTCTCGTGGGCCCCGGTTCTCCACGCCGACTACTACCGATTGCTCGAGAAGCTCGGCCCTGGCTCCGAGTTTGTGCAAGTGGGGGAAGACATCTACGGACTCGAACAAGACCTCATTGCCCCGCTGGTTTTTCGCAAGGAAGCGAGCTACTCGCTGCAGGCCTGCAACGCTGCGGGATGTTCGGACTGTGTCGCGGTCCACGCGAGCAGCGTCATGAATGACGCCATCGGCTACCTCAAGGCCTCGAACACCAACACCGAAGATCACTACGGACGCTCGCTGTCACTGTCTGGTGATGGGACCGTCTTGGCCGTAGGTGCCTACGGCGAAGATGGAGGCAGCATCAACGGCAATCAGGGTAGCAACACCATGGAGGACGCGGGAGCTGTGTACCTGTATGGGCAGGATACGCCTTGGGATCAACCGATCTATCTCAAAGCTTCGACCCCTTCTGCCTTGGCATATTTTGGCACCGCGGTTGCGCTGTCGGGGGATGGGACAGTGTTGGCGGTGGGAGCCCGAGGCGAAAGTAGCAACGCAACCGGACTCAACGGCGACGAAGCAGACGACTCGATGCCTGAATCGGGAGCTGTGTACATTTTTGTGAACGTCGATGATTCATGGATCCAGCAAGCATATATCAAGTCCTCGAACACCGATGCGGGGGATGGCTTTGGAAGCGCGCTTGCGCTCTCGATCGATGGCAAAGTTCTGGCCGTCGGGGCTCCGTTTGAGAACAGCGCATCGAGGATCATCAACAACGGCCGGGACGACAACAACGCCGAGAATGCTGGCGCCGTCTACATGTTTGTCCGGAGCGGCGACGATTGGTCCGAGCAAGCCTACGTCAAGGCTGAGAACGCAGACGTGGGCGACCAATTTGGGGTTCAGCTGTCGCTCTCTGATGATGGCGAACGCCTGGCAGTTGGCGCGAATCGGGAAGATGGATCCGACGCAGGGGACCCTGGCGACAACTCGACGATCGACGCAGGCGCGGCCTACTTGTTCGATCGCAACAACGGCAACGTCTGGGCACAAACCTTCTATTTGAAGGCGAGCTATCCGGACGACAATGACTGGTTTGGGTTGGGCGTCAGTCTCTCGGGCGACGGGGCCACACTCGCAGTGGGAGCTCAGCACGAGGATAGTGCGGCCAGCGGGATTGGCGTCGACCAGGGCGACAACAGCTTCAATGCAGCAGGCGCTGCGTATGTCTTCTCCGAGGCAAATGGCACCTGGCCCCAGCAAGCTTACATCAAAGCCCCTAACCCGATGCCATTGGCGCGCTTTGGTCGGGCTCTTCGTCTGTCCAGCGATGGGAACATACTCGCGGTCACGGCTCACACCGAGACGAGTTCGGGCGTGGGAATCGACGGTGCGTCGGCCGACTCGGGCTTGACAGATGCCGGCGCAGCCTACGTGTTCACGCGCGACGGACTCGAGTGGGCCCAGCACACATACATCAAGGCGAGCAATACCGACCATGGGGATCGTTACGGCTTTGGCCTGGCTTTGGCTGCCGATGGAAGCACGCTGGCGATCGGGGCGGATGCAGAAGATGGCTCGGCGGCGGGGTTGGGCGGTGACGCCTCCGACAACTCTATGCAAAACTCCGGAGCGGTGTATTTGTACTGACTTGACGATGACGGTGAGCAGGCGCGCTCAGTCCTGTTCGATCTGCAGCTCGTTCGCCGATCCAGCGGGCGACGGCGTTGAACACGGCCACGTCTCATCGAGGCTACCGATCGCGTAGTCGTGGCTGCCGTCGTCGGACATCTCGAAGTAGCGACCGGCTAGTAGCCAAGTCAGGCGCAGCTGGGTATCAAACGGCGCCAAGAGCTCGACGAACTGCGAGAAGTACTGATCGGTGTGGGTCAAGCTGGCCACGTGAGTGACCGCCGGGACGCCCAGCGCGGCCAACTGTGGCCCAAGTGGCTCGCGGTAGTCGACCACGTGGTGAGCGCCCAGGCTCTCGACCCATGCGCGGCTCTCGGCGCGACCTGCCGTGGCGATGACGGTGGCCCCGGTCAGGCGCGAGGCCAGCTGCAACAAGATCGAGCCGACACCACCGGCGGCACCGGAGACGAGCAGCACTTCACCCCTCGGCGCCTTGCCCGGCGCGATGCCGAGCCGCTCGAACAGCAGCTCCCACGCGGTGATGGCAGTCAGGGGCAGCGCGGCGGCCTCGGGCGCGGACAGGGAGGTCGGGGCCCGCGACACGATGCGCGCGTCGACGCACTGCAGCTCGGCGTTGGAGCCGGGTCGATCGAGCGCACCCGCGTACCACACTCGATCGCCGGGCTCGAAGCCCGTGACCGACTCGCCGACCGAGACCACCTCGCCGACGGCGTCCCAGCCAAGCACCCGCGGGCTCGGCGGTGGCATGTTCTGACGGACCTTGTAGTCGACCGGGTTGACGGAGATGGCCTCGACACGGACGAGCAGATCGCGCGGACCCGGTTGCGGCGCCGGGAGCTCGATCTCGTAAAGGGCTTCTGGGTGGTCGATTTGCAGTGATTCTTTGTAAACGATGGCTTTCATGACGGCTCCGATCTTCGGTTTCGTCTGTATAGGCCTGAAATCTGGTTCTGGAAGCGACTTCGGGTTGCAACTCTTTCAACAGATTTTTAATAATCGAGGCGTGAACGTGCACGAGAGGAGCTTCCATGACGCTCGCGGCCCGGCAGCTACACGTCACACCTGCGGCCGTGAGCGCCGCGGTGCAGTCTTCGAGCGCGCTGCCACGCTGTGACCGCCGCGCTCGAGATCAACCGTCGTCTCGATCAGCGTTCACTCGCAGCGCGCCGGTGAGCGAGTGCGTCCGCGATGAACAGCTCCTGGCCTGCCAGCGCCTCGCGTCTCCCGGATGTTGGCGGGGTTGCGCCGCGGGACGTGGCGGACGATAGAGGCGCCGATGACTGGCGCTCTCGTGATCGCGTTCTTGATCCTGGCTGCGGGCGTCGTGGCCGTCCCCATCGCGACACGCTTCGGGCTGGGCTCGGTGCTGGGCTACCTCCTCGCCGGCGTGGCCATCAGTCCGGTGCTGGCCGCGCTTCGCGTCGACGTCGGCGCCCTGCAGGTCTTCGCCGAGCTCGGTGTGGTGATGATGCTGTTCCTCGTCGGGCTCGAGCTCGAGCCGAAGAAGCTGTGGGAGATGCGAGGCAAGCTCCTGGGCGTGGGCGGTGTGCAGGTCCTCGCGACCACCACCGTGATCGCCGGCATCGCCCGCCTCGACGGGCGCCCGTGGCCGACCGCCGTCGCTATCGGTTTGGTGCTGACGCTCTCGTCGACGGCGATCGTCCTCCAGACGCTCACCGAGAAGGGCTTGCTGCGCAGCGAGGGTGGGGAGTCGAGCTTCTCCGTCCTGCTCTTCCAGGACGTGTCGATCATCCCGATCCTCGCCGTGCTCCCCGTGCTCGCCGCGCCCGGGCTGGTGGGCGGGGAGGGCGCGAATCACGACGGCGGCCACGGCGAGGGCCTCGACATCACCGCGTCGATGCCGGACTGGCTGGCCGCGCTCACCACCCTCGGAGCGGTCGTGGCGGTGGTGTTGCTCGGCGCGTTCCTGGTGCGCCCCCTGTTCCGCGTCATCGCCAAGGCCCGGCTCCGCGAGCTGTTCACGGCCGCCGCGCTCGCGCTCGTCATCGGCGTCGCGCTGCTCATGACCTTCGTCGGGCTCTCGCCCGCGCTCGGGACCTTCCTCGCCGGGGTGATGCTGGCCAACAGCGAGTACCGGCACGAGTTCGAGAGCGACATCGAGCCGTTCAAGGGGCTGCTGCTCGGGCTCTTCTTCATCACCGTCGGAGCGGGCATCGACTTCGAGCTCGCCCGGGACAACCTGGGCACGGTCGTCCTCTGGGCGCTCGTGACGATGGGCGTGAAGATGGGCGTGCTCTACGTGATCGGCTGGGTGTCCGGGCTCCGGAACCAGGCGCTGTGGCTGTTCGTCCTCGCGCTCCCGCAGGCCGGCGAGTTTGCGTTTGTCCTGATCGGCTACGCGGTGGGCAACGCGGTGTTCGACACGGCGCTCGCCGATCTGCTGCTGCTGATCGTGGCCCTGACCATGCTGCTCACGCCGCTCCTCTTCATCGTCTACGAGCGGGTGGTCGCTCGCCACTACTGCACCTCGGGCACGCGCGAGGCCGACTCCATCGCGGAGGAGAGCCCGATCATCATCGCCGGCCGCGGCCGGGTCGGTGGGCTCGTCGACCGCATCCTCCAGGCCGCCGGATACGCGACCACGGTGATCGACTACGACAGCTCGCACCTCGAGATCGTCCGGAAGTTCGGTTTCCGCGCCTACTTCGGGGACGCCACCCGGCCCGACCTCCTGAAGTCGGCGGGGATCGAGCAGGCCAAGCTGCTCGTGGTCGCGCTGGACGAGCGCGAGCAGATCGACAAGCTCGTCAAGTACGCGATCGCCAACTTCCCCGACCTGCACGTCACCGCGCGCGCCGTCGATCGCAACCACGTCTACGAGCTGTGGTCATACGGGTGTCGAGACGTCATCCGGGAGACCTACGACAGCTCACTGCGACTCGGCCGCTCAGCGCTCGAGGCGTTGGGGCTCGAGCGCGCCCAGGCCCAGTCGATGACCGACGCCTTCGAAAAGATGGACCGCAGCTCGATGCGCGAGGTCGCCGATCTCTACGACCTCGAGGTGCCCTACCACCAGAACGAGCCGCTGATCGCGAAGGTCAAGGAGCTGCGCGAGGAGTGGGACGTGATCTTGCGTGAGCAGATGGACGAGATCCTCCGGAAGCGCTGACGCGCTCGAGTGACGCGGCTGCTCCGTGGGACCTTGGTCCACACCCGCACCCGCTCGTAGACTCCGACGGTGCCGACGAGCGGGTGGGAGGAGCTCAGGGCGCCGCCCCACCGCTGCGCCATAGCCATAGCGCGACCAGGGTCATCGCGCCCGCCTCGACCGCGACCAGGAGCCACTGCTTGGGCACCATACCGTCGACGATCAGGCCGAATAGGCGCGCAGCCAGTGCGCCTGTCATGAAGTAGAAGATCACCAGCGGGATGCTCGTGGACCACGGGCGAAGGCTGGGGATATCCCCACCGGACTGGGCACCCGAAGCGAGGGTTCAGATGTAGCGTCCGCTCCGCGTCGTGCTTCGGACCGAGGGCGCGTCCATCTGAGCGCCCCCGCATCCGCAACGCCAAGTGGCGAGCCGAGTGCGCGGAGCAGCGCGAGAGCCTCGAGGCTGGGCGACCGACCACGCTGCCCTAGGCGCGTACTTGCTGGCGCGCATCTACGGTGTCGACAGCGGTGCTGATGCAGGACCGGTCGCGAGCTTCGGCACGCGGGTCAGTGTCAACACGGACGGCAGCGTGATCGGGTCGGGGCAGCTCAGGCGGATCTTCGCGCCGTCGATCGTGGTGAGGGCGATGTTGCGCTGGTGGGCGCAGGCGTCCTCGACCTTGGCGAAGGCCCGGTCGGCGCTTTCGAGGAGCGAGTGGCCGCCGACCTTCGTGACCTTGGGCTGCCCGGCCAGCGCGCCGCAGTGCTCGCCCGTGTCGAGCTTGATGTGGTCGCGCTCGGTCCAGTAGCCGATCGGGCCCGGTCCGCACGCGACGCGCATGAGGTGCTGGAGGACGGCGGCGCGATGGTCGTCCGCGGTCGGCGTGCTCGACAGCCCGACTCCGTACTTGGGCAGCGCCGCCTCGAGGCTCGTCCAGCGGCCGGCGGTCGTGGTCACGAATGCCTGGGCGAGGGGTCCGGCGCGATCGAGGAACGACGCGGCTGAGTAGCCGTCGCGCGCGTCGGCACCCTCGAGGACCTCGGCCCACAGGGCCAAGACCGAGCGTTCGCCGTTGGGGCGGCGAGCTTCGAGGTCGGCGAGCCACTGCACCACCACACCGCAGTCGTACACGTCGGATCCCGAGCGCACCGACGCCATCGGCTGTTCGCCCACGTGCTTGCGACAGCGACCCACGTGCCGCGACAGCCGCTGCCGCCCCTCGTCTTCGGTCAGGACACCGGCCGTCACGGCAGCGATGAGCGCGGCGTATTCGGCTCCGCCTTCGTGCAGCCACGGTGGGGCATCGTCGGCGTGGTTGCGGTTCCACAGGTGAAAGGCCTCGTGGCGGACAAACTTGGCCACTTCTTGGGCCGCCTTGGGGTCGCTCGTCTGCCAGGCGTCGCCGTGAAACCGCAGGAAGATCACCGCGTTTTCGGTCACGTCGCCGTGAAACCCCATCGGCCCTGGCGACTGGTCCGACGCGATCACCGTGGGGGGACTCGTGGCTCGTCCGAGCTCGCTGGCGTAGTAGGGCAGCGACGCATCGACGGCGTGCTCGATCTGCTGGGCGAGCCACGCGGGCAGCCCGTCGAAGCCGATCAGCCGGATGTCGCCGCGCTCGCGGATCTCGTCGCGCGGCCCGAGGTAGCTGTAGCCGTACGGGGCCTGCAGCGGGGGCCAGACGAACGTATCCGGCGCCGCCGCCAGTTCCATGTCGAGGCCCTCGACGAGCAGCGCCGGCGTGTAGATCACCGCCCCGGAACCGGCGCGCGTCACCGCGGGGTACGTGCGGTCGTACTCCTGCGGGTCGAAGCCGAGGCGCAGCTCGGCCCGTGACCACGGCTCGTCGGCGGTCAACCCCTCCTCGCGCAGCGTCACGCCGGTGGTCGACGTCGTCCAGGCGGACCTCCGCACGTTGCCTCGCTCGGCGAACGACAAGGCGTCCCGCGAAGGCGACAGCTCGAACACCGCGGTGGCGCCGTCCGGCGACGGCGACAGCACCACCCGGACGGGAACGGTTGCGGCGTTGCTCGGCGTCGGTGTCGGCGACGTCGTATTCGTGGCAGGGGACGGTGCTGTCGGTGCGCGACAGGCCACGCCGCACAATGCCAGCCCGAACGCGCGGGCGAAGGAAAGGGAGCGCATGCGGTCGCTACGATGCCATGACGCCGCGCGAGCAGCAGCAGCTACAGCACGGGGTCGCCAACCGGAGGGGAGTGTCGAGCGCCATGCCGCAGATGTGCCGCGACACGGGCGTCACGTGAGGCTCAGCGGAGGCGCAGAGTCGGGTACTTCGCGCGCAGCTCGCTCGACGCAGGCGGTGCGCAGAAGAGGGAGGCCACCGCTCCGGCGGGGCTGGCCGCGAGGACATCCAGATCGCCCTCCGACGCCCGGCACTGCCAGAGCTCGATCGCCTCGGGCGCCGCCGCCTCGGCGATCCGCGCGTAGCTCGACGAATCGAGGGCCGACGCGTCGGCGAGCCGGAGCTCGAGGAGGTTCTTCGGAGCCTGGATCGCCTCGATCGTTTGGGGACTCGTCGCGCCCGAGAGCACCAAGCGCCGTAGCCCGGAGCGACCTTGCACGAACGCCGTGACCGCCTCGGGAGAGAGCTTGGTCCGGTCGGCGATGAAGCTCCACGACTCGAGCTCGCCGAGGTCGCCGAGCGCCGCCAGGGTGGCGTCAGGCACCGCGGTCGCGCCGTACAGGCCCAGGTGGCGGAGCGCGGTGAGCTTGGCCAGGCCCTTCACCGCCTTGGCGTTGAGGGCCCGTGCGCTGCCCCCCGTGCTCCCGAGGTCGACGCCTTGCAGCGGCATGGAGGCGAGCGCCTCGAACCCCTTCGCCTTCACGCCGTCGCAGTCGCGGACGTCGACGTGTCGGAGCGCCGGCCAGCCGGCCAGCGCGGCCACGCCAGCGTCGGTGAGGGGCGGCTTGGCGTGGACGTGCTTGCGGAGGACGAGCCGCTCGATCGAGCAGCCCGCGAGCGCCTCCAGGTGCGCGTCGGTGATCCAGCCCCCGTTGTTCGTGAGGTCGAGGGTGCGGAGGCGCCCCGTGAGGGGGGCGAGCGCCGCAGGGGCCAGCTGGCCGCGCGCCTGCACCAGGCCGAGGCTGATCAGCGCGGGCGCTGCAGCCAGCGCGGGCAGCTGGTCCGCCAGCCCCGGCAGCTCGGACGCGGACAGCCAGAGCACCGCGAGCTTCGGCGACCTGGCGACAACCTCGACCGCCTCGCGCGTCAACGCGAGCCCTCCGCCCGCGCGGGCGATCGAGAGCACCTCGAGCTCCGGAATCAGCTCGAGGCCGGCGTACGAAGGCGGAGATCCGAAGTCGTGCAGGACGTGCAGCGAGCGAAGCGACGGGAGCACCGCGAGACCGCCGAGGGGCACGCTTGCGCCGCCCGCCAGGGACAGCCGCGTGATCTGAGGATACTTCGCCAGCTCCGCAACCCGGGCCTCGTCGAGGGGGTCGTGCAGCTGTACGTACGTCGACGCGGGGATCGGAGCGCCGTCGCGGATGTCGTCGGACGAGGCCAGCGAGGTGGGGAGGCCGCGCACGACGTGCTCACGAAACAGCATGTCCGGCTGGGTGATCATCGGCCCCGCTCATATCATCTGCGCGGCCCGCTGGATCAGGTAGAGCGCGAAGCGGTCGCAGCCGCGGCTCTGACCCCCGGTCAGGCGCCTGACCACAGCTCGGCGAGCGGCCCTTCGGCCACGCGGGAATCCGGATTGGCGTGGCCAAAGTCGTCGGTTGGCTGGCCGGCGCCGTGCAACATCGAGTTGAACATGTTCGAGATCTGCCGATTATTGGCGTGCCCGTGCCGGGGGTAGCTGACGCTGCGGCCGTCGGTCAGGAAGCCCATGTTGTTGCCACCGAGCATCAAGGTGGCCCACTCTTCGGCGTTGGAGTGGTGCTTTTCACCGTTATCCGGCATGTAGAGCAGCAAGGTGTTGTCGAGCATGGTCCCGCCGTCTTCGGGCTGGGCCTCGAGCGCCCGCGCGACCCGGCACATCTCGCCGATATAGCGGCTCGTGAGCTCGTGCAAGACCTCGTGGTATTCGGCCCCGCCCGCGTGGCGCAGATCGTGACCGCCGATCATCTGCCCGCCGGGGTATAGATTGATTAGATTCGGATATTGCGAGGACCAGTAGTAACCGCCGGATCCCAGCGACACGACCACGACATTGGTCAGCCCGGCGAGCAGCGCGGAGATCGTGAGATCAGTCTGGATCTTCAGTCGATCGAGCGGCGCGCTGGAGGCGTATGGATCGGGGTCGAGCTCGCCTGGCTCGGGTGGCTTGACCGCGAGCAGGGCGTCCTGCATGCCCAGGATCTGCTGGTCACGCGCGATCATGTCGAGCAGCGAGGCCTCGTAGGTCTCGAGCTTGGCCCGGCCCCGGCTCGAGCCAGTGATGCTCCCGAGCTTGGACTGGACATCGTCGAGTGAGAATTGCAGCAGCTCCCCCCGAGCCTGAAAGTCCGCGCCCGCCTGACCCGAGGCGACCGAGCCGAACAGCGTGCTGAAGACCGAGGCGGGGTCCATCAAGATCGGAGCTGGCTTGCCCTCGCCAAATGCACAGCTGGAGTAATTGAGCGGGGTGGTCGCGTCGCCGAAGCCGAGCCGCAGGGCGTCGAAGGGCGTGCCGCCGCGGACCCCGGGGATCTGCGAGAGCACGGTCTCGATCGTCGCCGCGCCAGGGCCCCCGATCGCCTTGGTCGCGCTCAGGGCCCCATGGTTGGTGGAGTGGCCGCCGCCGACGTTGGTCCCCGACAAGCCCAACACCAGCGCGGCCCGATCGACGAGCGAGATCTGGTCCTGGCCGGCCGCGAGGGCGCCGAGCGAGCGGGCGTCGCTCAGCGGCGCGCTGGGGACCAGCACGGGCTGATCGTGGCCGTAGTCGCGGTTGCTCTCGATCGGCTTGCCAGCCAGGCCCTCGAGGGTCTGCAGCGTGAGCGGGTCGTACATGCAGCCCGGCCGCGTGCCGTTGCCCTCGAGGAAGATGACGAAGCGACGGGGACAGTTCGCGGGCCCGGCCTGCGGCTGGCCCGCTCGGTTGCCCAGCGTCGCGCCAGTGAACAGCGCCGTGCCGGCGAGCAACCCGGAAGCCGTGATGAATTTTCGACGATTGATCATGACAATGTCTCCACTATTCCGGAGGTTCAGTTCGGCACGCGATATTGAAAGCTGTCGCTGTTGAACAGCGCGACCAGCAACGCGGCGAACGAGCCGCCGCTGTCGTCGTATGCATGCTCGAGCGCGACCATGGTGCAGGCGTCGGCCTGGGTCTCTTCGCGGCCGGCGAAGTAGCGGAAGCTCTGGCGGATGAAGCAGCGCTTGGCGTAGGGCGAGCTGGCCAGGCGCTCGCTGAGGTCGATCGCGCTGCCGACCGGACCCTCGAGCTCGGGCGAGGGCATGTTGGCGAGCACGCTCGAGCCGTTGGGCGCGGCGCCGTGATCCTCGATCCGGACGAAGCCCGCGTGGTTGTAGATCTCGAATGGATAGCCGAGCGGGTTCATGTACTGGTGGCAGCCCGCGCAGTAGGGGTCGGCGTCGAGCTGCTCCGAGATCCGCTGGCGGGCCGACTGATCGCGGGATTCGTCGCTGAGCGCAGCGTCGACGCTAAGCGGCAGCTCGGGCACGTCGAGGCACAGCAGCTCCTCGCGGATCCACTTGCCGCGGTGCACCAAGTTGGGGTCGTTCTCGAACGACAGCGCGTGGGCGCCGAGCCAGGCTGGGTGGGTGAGCACGCCAGCGCGCTCGAGCGCCGGCAGCTCGATCCAGCGGGCCTCGCGGGTCCGCTCGGTCACGCCTGCGACGTTGTAGACCCGGTTCATCTCCGAGGTCGACTTCCAGACCGTCGACTCGCCCTCTTGGTAGCCGGCGGTCGCGGGCGTGTAGAACATGCGCGAGGTCAGCAAGGTCGCAAACACGTCCTCGTCGGCGGCGAGGATCCGGGCGATCATGTCGTCGAGGTGCTCGACGAGGTTGTTCTCGTACCCGTTACTGCTGTTGACGAGGTTGTGGTAGCTGTTCTCGACCGCCTGGCCGGCCCAGGCCGAGGTCGCCGCGACCTCGACCTTGGGTGGTTGGGCCGCGATCTCGCCGTAGTCGAGCCACTCGCGGAAGAAGCTGCGGATCCCCATGGCCATCCAGTACTCGCCGCGGTTCTCCCAGTCACGCTCGTCGCCGCGCTCGAGGTAGAGGTCGACCCGCGCGTCGTCGAGGCCGCCGAAGTACTCGCCGACCAGCGCCGCGACGACCTCGGGATCGGTGATGCTGCCGTCGGTGGCCGCGTCCGCAAATCCGCTGAGGTAGCCGTCGACGTCGCCCTTGGACCAATAGAGGTGCTTGCGACGAACGGCGGGAGCACCCGGCGCGGTCCGGCCGAGCGCGTAGGCCATGGCCTGGGCCAGCTCCCAGTCGGTCAGGCGCACGCGGCCGTGCTCGTCGAGCGCACCTCGATTGCCATCACCGAGCTCGGTGCGGTGGAGGGCGTCCGCGGTCATCCACGCTGCAGCCGCGATCTTCTTGATCGTCGCAGGTCGGGTGTCGATCCCGAGCTCATCGCCGAGCGCCGCTTGAGCGAACTCCTCGAGCGCGTCGACCTGAGCCTCGCTGGCCGGCCGGTACATCGTGCCACGCTCGAGCAGCCGGCCGACGAAGTAGCGCACACACTCCGGCAGTGGATCCGCGTCGTCGAAGAAGCACTTGGTCTCGGGGTCGTCCGTGACCGTGAGGATCGCGTTGCTGTCGTAGGTGTGTGGCTTGGTCCAGGCGTTGCCCGCCCCCGAGACCACGTCGAGGTAGAGCGAGAGCACGCTCGGGTCGAGGGCCTCGTCGGCGAAGTAGCTCGAGTAGCGATGCTCGGGCCGGGGGTAGAGCGGGTTCTTGTCGAGGTTGGTGCCGTGCCAGCTGCCGACGTTGCGGGTCCACTCGAAGCGATCGAGCAGCCGGATGTCGGCCGGGGGCATGGCCGGCTCGCCGTTGCAGGTGAACAGCTCGTCCTGATCGAGCGCGTTGCCCGAGGGCTCGGACGGCTCGTCGCCATCACCGTCGCCGGGATCACCGTCGCCGTCGCCGTCGCCAACGGTCTCGCCGTCGGCCACGGTCTCGCTCGCCTGCTCGGCCGAGCCGCCACTGTCATCTTGCCCGCAGCCGACCGCAGCCAGGAGGACCAAGACCGACACGTTTCGCCAAATTGGGCTCCAGCGCACAGGCGCTTTTACCAGACTTTGGCGAAGCGAGGACGCTGTATGGACTCCCGCGAATTCGTGTTTTTGAAGTAATGCGGATCGACAAACCCGCGGCGACTGGCACAGCACTCCGACGCTAGATCTGAACATCGGCTGACAAGAAGCTCTTCGACTGTTCGTTGCTTCAGCTGGCTTCGTCATGGCCCGCGATCTGTAGTAATGGACGAGGTACGAGCATGCCCGCTCCTCACTGCCAACTGGCCGAAGGCGCCCAAGCCCGCGCGCGAGAGCAGCCCCACCGAGCCTACTACCTCAGCTGCGTGGGTCGCTGGCGCTGCGAGCTCGACATGCGAATCACCGATACCGAGCGCCTGCGTCACAGCGAGATGCCTCTGCTCGATCGCGTGGCCCTGCGCCTGGTCTCGGCCTGGCCAGCCTGGCTGGGCCGCCTGCGCCTCGACACCTCCGTACACTTCGAGGGCCCCGTCGTCGTCCACACCACCCGGGTGCGCTGGCTCGGGCTCCCGATGATGCTCAGCGTCGAGCGGATCGAATTCGACGACGACGGCCGCAGCTTCACCCTCGAGGGCGAGCAGCGCGTCGCCCCGCTGTGGTGGCGCGCGCGTGCGGTCGTCGGCGCGGGCGAGGTCGACGAGGACACCGAGCACGCGCGCTATCGCTTGACGTGGCTGGGCGCCCCGCTGCAGCAGTCCACCATTCGTGGTGCCGACGCCTTGGCCCTGCACCAGCTCGGGCCCGGCTTCGAGGGCACCCAGCATCTGCGTCGCCTCTCGGGGGATCTACCGTGACGGCCGCTCCCGGAACGTGCCACCTGATGATCGAACCCGAGACAGACAGTGCCGAACGCACCGTCGTGCTCGGGCTCGACGGCGGCGGTCTGCCCCCGTCAGCCGAATGAAGGTCTGGACTCAGCTCGGATCTGCCTGCGGCCGCAACCCGAGGATCGCCCGAGCCTCGCTGGGCGACGCGACCTCGCGTCCGGCCGCGCGAGCGCAGGCCGCCAGCGCCTCGATCAACGGCCCATTCCCAGTAGTCTTGTCACCATTGGGCAAATAAAAGGTGTCCTCGACACCCGTCCGCAGCTGCCCACCCAGCTCGGCGGTCCGCTGGTGCAGCGGCCACACATCCTCGCGGCCGATCGCGGTGACCTGCCAGGTGCTGGGCTCGAGCCGATACTGCACGAGCAACTCCAGCAGCCTCGGATCCGCGGGCATGCCCGAGGCCACCCCCATCACAAAGTTGTAGTCGGGATGATCGGTCAGCCCCGCCTTCACGAACAGCTCAATCGAGCGCACGATGCCGACATCGAAGCACTCGAATTCCGGCATCGCGCCGGTCTCCGCCATGACCTTCAGAAAATTCTGAACCTTGCTGACGGGGTTGTCGAACAGCATGGGTGGCCACGCCCACTGCCCATTGCTGCGCACCTTGAGGTAGTTGAGGCTGCCCGCGTTGCAGGCCGCGATCTCGGGCTTGATCCGGCGCATGCACGCCTCGGGGCCCGAGATGTCGTTGCCGACCACCCCGGTGCTCATGTTGATGATCACGCCCGGGCACGCGTCGCGGATCGCCTCGATGATCGCGCCCGCGACCTCGGGGTCCCAGGTCGGCATGTGGCCCATGCCCGGCGTCTGATCCCGAAAGTGCACGTGCATGATCGACGCGCCAGCGTTGAAGGCATCCTTGGCCGACTGCGCCATCTCCTCGATGGTGACCGGGACCGGGTGCTGCTTGGGGTTGGTGAGGACGCCAGTGATGGCGCAGGTCAGGGCGGCTTTATCGGTCATCGGTGGTGCCTTCGGAGGGTTGTTCGGGGGTGATCGTCACCAGCACTTGGGCCTTGTCGACCTGGTCGCCGACCGCCGCGCGCAGCTCGGTGACGGTGCCGGCGATCGGGCTGGTGATCGTCGACTCGATCTTCATGGCCTCGAGGGTCAGCAGCCGCGCGCCGGGCTCGACACGCTGGCCAAGCTCGGCCCACAGCGCGAGCACGCGGCCCATGGTCGGGGCCCGCACGCGGCCGTCGCTGCCGTCGCTGCTCGGATCGCTCGAGCCCTCGTGCGGGCGGTGCTCGGCGAACTCGTAGGTGTGGCTGTCGAGCTCGAGCTGCAGCCCGTGTTCGGCGGTCCACGCGTAGTGAGCCTGACGCTGGCGACCGTCGCAGACGAACCGCAGGCGGACCCCATCGTCGGCGAGCAAGGTGATCTCGACCGCGTCCGCGCCCGCCTGCTCGACCGTCCAGCGCGGTCGGTCGTGGGCGCCGGGCCCCGGGCGCAAGGTCAGCCCAGTCAGCTGGTCACCGCAGCGCAGCTCGATCGCCGAGCTGCTGTGGTGGGCGCTGTGCCACGCGACCGGCACACCGGGGCGCGGGTGGGCGTGGTCGCGCAGAGCCTCGAGCCAGATCACGGCCGCGAGCGCCACGGCCTCGGCGGGCGGGGCCGAGGGCGGGGCCACCAGCGATCGCCCCGGCTCGGACTCGACGAACGCGGTCGTGACCTCGCCAGCGACGAACGTCTCGTGGCGCAGCAGGTCGATCAAGAACCGCTTGTTGTGGGTCGGGCCAAACAACACGGTGTCGCGCAGGCCCAGCAGCAAGCGCCGCCGGGCTTGCTCGCGGGTGTCGCCGTACGCGATCACCTTGGCGACCATTGGATCGTAGTCGCTGCCGATCCGCTGACCGCGGCCGCGGCCGACGAGCAGGCCATGATCGACGCGCAGCCCCTGGTTGTCGGCCGGGCGCCAGGCCAGGATCTCACCGGTCTGCGGCACGAACCCCGCGTTGGGATCTTCGGCGTAGAGCCGCACCTCGATCGCGTGACCCCGCAGCAAGATCTGCTCTTGCACGAGCTGCAGCTCATGGCCCGCGGCGACCTCGAGCTGCCACTCCACGAGGTCGAGGCCCGTGACCAGCTCGGTGACCGGGTGCTCGACCTGAAGGCGCGTGTTCATCTCCAGGAAGTAGAACGCGCCCTCGCTGGTGAGCAGGAACTCGACCGTCCCGGCCCCGACGTAATCCACGGCCTTGGCCGCCGCGACCGCGGCCGCGCCCATCCGCGCGCGCAGGCCCTCGTCCACGACCACGCAGGGCGACTCTTCAATGATCTTCTGGTGGCGGCGCTGCGCCGAGCAGTCGCGCTCGCCGAGGTGCAGCGCGTTGCCGTGGGCGTCGGCGAACACCTGAATCTCGACATGGCGGGCGCCCTCGACCAGCTTCTCGAGCAGCAGCGTGCCGCTGCCGAACGCGTTTTGGGCCTCGCGCGAGGCGCTGGCCATCGCGGCCTCGAGCTGGTCGGGCGCGTCGACCCGTCGCATGCCCCGGCCACCGCCGCCCGCGACGGCCTTGAGCAGCACTGGATAGCCGATCGCTGCGGCCTCGGACTTGGCCTGCTCGAGGCTCAGCTCGTCGCCCTCGGGCGCCTGGTAGCCGGGCACCGTGGGCACGTCGGCGGCGATCATGCGGGCCTTGGCCAGCGCCTTGTCACCCATCGCCTCGATCGCGGCCGGCGGCGGGCCGACGAACACGATGTTGGCGTCGGCGCAGGCCTGGGCGAACGCGGCGTTCTCGGACAGAAAGCCGTAGCCGGGATGGATCGCGTCGGCCCCGGTCCGCCTGGCGGCCGCGAGGATCGCTTCGACGTTCAAGTACGACTCGGCGGCCGGCGCCGGCCCAATGTGGACAGCCTCGTCCGCAAGCGAGACCGCGAGGCCGTCGGTGTCGGGGGTGGAGTAGACCGCGACGGTCTCATAGCCGAGCGCGCGGGCGGTGCGGATCACCCGAGCGGCGATCTCACCACGGTTGGCGACGAGGAGCTTGGTGAAGGTGGGCATGGTCGGATCGGCTGAGTCAGGTGGGTGCGCGCGAGCCTTGCCTGGATCACGCGTCGTCGCGGGCCCAGCTCGGGTCGCGCTTCTCGATGAAGGCCCGGGTGCCCTCTTGGCCCTCGGGTCCGCGGATCGCCAGCGCGAACTCCCGCGCGGCCCGGTCGAGCAGGACCTCGAGGTTCTCGGACAGCGACGAGATCACGAGATCCTTGGTCACCGCCACGGCACCCGGCGCGCAGCGGCGGATCTGCGCGAGCGTCTGGGCGAGGCCGACCTCGAGCGCCTCGTCGTCGTCGTAGACCTCGTGGGCGATCCCCACACGCATGGCTTCGCGCCCGTCGAGCCGGCCACCGGTGACCGCGAACCGCCGGGCCTGGGTCAGCCCCACGCGGCGCACGATGAACGCGGCGATCTGGGCGGGCGGAATCCCCAGCGAGGTCTCGGGCAGGCGGAACTTGGCGTCGGCGTGGGCGAGGCTGACGTCGGCGACGCACGCGAGCCCGAACCCGCCGCCCATCACCGCACCCTCGAGCACGGCGATCACCGCCTGCGGGGCGGTCTCGATCACGCTGAGCATGGTCCCAAACTTGCGGTTGCCGATCACCATCGGGTCGTCGGGGCTTCCCGGGACATCGGGCGCCGCGGCCATGCGCGCCGCGGCCATGTCCCGGATATCACCGCCCGCGCAGAAGTGACCGCCCGCGCCGCGCAGCACGACCACGCGCAGTGTCTTGCTGTCGGCGATCGCGTCGAACACCGCGATGATCTCCTCGACCATCGCAAAGCTCATCGCGTTGCGCACCGCCGGCCGGTTGAAGGTGACGTGCAAGACCGAGCCCTCGTGCCGCAGCGCGAGGTTCGGAGTCTCGGGAAGCTCGAAGTCCAACATCGTCTAGTCTTTCTTGCGCTTGGGCAGCGTGCCCATCAGCTTGCAGATGATCCCGAGCATGACCTCGTCGGCGCCGCCGCCGATCGAGACCAGCCGCGCGTCACGATACCCGCGGACCACCGGGTTCTCGTTCATGTAGCCCATGCCGCCGTGGAACTGAATGCACCAGTCGCCGACCTCGCGGCACAGCCGGCCGGACTTGAGCTTGGCCATGCTGGCCAGCTTGGTCACGTCTTTGCCGCTGACGTAGAGCTCGGTCGCCCGATAGACCAGGGCCCGCAACGCCTCGACCTCGGTCGCCAATTCGGCCAGCTTGAAGTGCACGTATTGGTTGTCGAGCACCGAGCCGCCAAACACCTGACGCTGGCGGGTGTAGTCGGTGGTCATCTCGAGCATGCGCTCGAGCGCCCGAATCGAGTTGGCCGCGCCCCACAGCCGCTCCTCCTGGAACTGCATCATCTGATAGACGAAGCCGTAGCCCTCTTGCCCGATCAGGTTGCGCTGCGGCACCCGCACGTCCTCGAAGAAGATCTGCGCGGTGTCGGAGCTGCGCATGCCCAGTTTGTCGAGCTTGGTCGAGCGGTCCACACCCTTGGTGTCGAGCGGGACCACGATCAGGCTCTTGTTCTTGTGGGCCGGCGCGCCGTCGACGGTGTTGACCAGGCAGCACATCCAGTCGGCCTGGTAGCCGCTGGTGATCCACATCTTGCCGCCATTGATGATGAAGTCGTCGCCGTCCTTGCGCGCGTGGGTCTTGATGCTGGCGACGTCAGAGCCGGCCCCGACCTCGGACACGCCGATACACCCGACCATGTCCCCCGCGATCGAGGGCTCGAGGTAGGTCTTCTTGAGGTAGTCCGAGCCAAACCGCGCGAGCGCGGGCGTGCACATGTCGGTCTGCACGCCGATCGCCAGGGGCACGCCGCCGCAATTGATGTTCGACAGCTCCTCGGCCATGGCCACGGTGTAGGAGTAGTCGAGCCCCGCGCCGCCGTGCTCCTCCGGGTACTTGAGCCCGAGCAGGCCCTGATCACCGAACAGCTTGAACACCTGATGAGCCGGGAACGCCCCGGCCGCCTCCCACTCATCGACGTGGGGGTTAATGTGCTTGTCGATGATCTGGTTGACCGTCTTGCGCAGCAGCGCGTGTTCTTCTGTGAATTTCATGACGTCCCCTTCCCGGTTCGCGTGGTGCCCGGCTGCCTGGGCAAGGTGCCCATCAGCTTGCAGATGATCCCCAGCATGACCTCGTCGGCCCCGCCGCCGATCGCCACCAGCCGCGAGTCCCGGTAGGCGCGGACGATCGGGTTTTCGTTCATGTAGCCCATGCCGCCGTGAAACTGAATGCAGCAGTCGCCCAGCTCGCGGGTCAGCCGACCGCACTTGAGCTTGGCCATGCTGGCCAGCTTGGTCACGTCTTTGCCGCTGACGTAGAGCTCGGTCGCGCGGTAGACCAGGGCCTTGAACGCCTCGAGCTCGGTCGCCAATTCGGCCAGCTTGAAGTGCACATATTGGTTGTCGAGCACCGAGCCGCCAAACACCTGGCGCTCGCGGGTGTAGGCAACCGTCATGTCGAGCATGCGCTCGAGCCCGCGCACGGAGTTGGCCGCCGCCCACAGCCGCTCCTCCTGGAACTGCATCATTTGGTAGACGAAGCCGTAGCCCTCTTGCCCGATCAGGTTCCGCTGCGGCACCCGCACGTCCTCGAAGAAGATCTGCGCGGTGTCGGAGCAGCGCATGCCCAGCTTGTCGAGCTTGGTCGAGCGGTCGACCCCCTTGGCGTCGAGCGGGACCACGATCAGGCTCTTGTTGCGGTGGGCGGCCGCGCCCTCGACGGTGTTGACCAGGCAGCACATCCAGTCGGCCTGGTAGCCGTTGGTGATCCACATCTTGCCGCCATTGATGACGAAGTCGTCGCCGTCCTTGCGCGCGTGGGTCTTGATGTTGGCGACGTCGGATCCGGCCCCGACCTCGGACACGCCAATGCAGCCAACCATGTCGCCGGCGATCGACGGCTCGAGGTAGGTCTTCTTGAGGTCGTCCGAGCCAAACCGGGCGAGCGCGGGGGTGCACATGTCGGTCTGAACCCCGATCGCCATGGGCACGCCGCCGCAATTGATGTTGCCGAGTTCCTCGGCCATCGCCACCGAGTACGAGTAATCGAGGGCCGCGCCGCCGTGCGCCTCGGGGTACTTGAGCCCGAGCAGGCCCTGCTCGCCGAATCGCTTGAACACCTCGTGAGCCGGAAACGCGCCGGCCGCCTCCCACTCGTCGACGTAGGGGTTGATGTGCTTGTCGATGATCTGGTTGACCGTCTTGCGCAGCAGCGCGTGCTCTTCACCGAACAATTGCATGAGGGGCTCCTACAGACGTGCGACGCCGAAGGTGTTGGGGCTGAGGGTTCGAGCTTGGGCCTCGCGGCAGGTTGCGAGCGCCGTCGCCAGTACCCGCCGGCTGTCTCGCGGATCAATGATGCCATCGTCCCACAGCCGCGCGGTCGCGAACAGCGCCGTGGACTCGGACTCGATCCGCTTGACGAGCGTGTCTCGCATCATGCGAACATTGTCGTCGCGGATCTTGCGGGCGGCCTCGTCGAGCATGTGATCCGTGCCCGCAAACTTGGCCTTGGTGATGATCTCCATGACCATGCCGATCTGCTCGGCGCCCATGACCGCGACCTTGGCGTTGGGCCACGCAAAGATGAACCGCGGATCAAAGGCCCGCCCGCACATGCCGTAATTGCCGGCCCCGTAGCCCCCGCCCACCAGCAAGGTCAGCTGCGGAACCGTGGCGTTGGCGACCGCCTGGATCATCTTGGCGCCGTGCTTGACCGCGCCGCGCTGCTCGGCGTGCTTGCCGACCATGTAGCCCGTGGTGTTCTGCAGGTACAAGATCGGAATGTTGGCCTGACAGCACAGCTGAATGAACTGCGCGGCCTTGCACGAGCCGTCGGGCATGATCGGCCCGGCGTTGGCGACGATCCCCAGCGCGTAGCCCTCGATCGAGGCGTGGCCGCAGACCGTGTCCGAGCCCCAGCGGGCCTTGAATTCGAGGAAGTCCGAGCCGTCGACCAGGCGGGCGATCAGCTCGCGGATGTCCCAGGGGTGGCGGGGATCGGGGGGGACCAACCCACACAATTCTTCGGCGTCGTAGAGCGGTGGCTCGAACCCGAGCTGGGGTGGCGGGACATAGTTCTGATTCCAGCCCAGCTTGGCGACGATCTCACGGGCGATGCGAATGCCGTGGGCGTCGTCCTCGGCCACGTACTCGGCCAGCCCCGAGACCTCGGCGTGCATCTGGGCCCCGCCCAGCTCCTCGTCGCTGGCGTCCTCGCCGATCGCCGCCTTGACCAGCGGCGGCCCGGCCAGGAACACCTTGGCCCGGCCGCGGACCATGATCACATAATCGCTGAGCCCCGGCAGGTACGCGCCGCCGGCCGTGGACGAGCCATTGACCACCGTAATGTGGGGGATCCCGGCGGCCGACATTCGAGCGATGTTGCAGAACACTTTGCCGCCCTCGACGAACAGCTCGCTCTGATAATTGAGGTTGGCGCCGCCGCTCTCGACCAACCCAATGCAGGGCAGCTTGTTCTCCAGCGCGATCCGCTGGGCACGCAGGCTCTTTTGCAGGCCCATCGGCGCGATCGAGCCGCCCTTGATCGCGCTGTCGTTGGCCGTGACCAGACAGCGCACCCCAGCCACGAACCCGATCCCAACGATGTTGCCGCCGCCGAGGGTGTCCTTGCGGCCGTTGTCGTCGTGCATCTTGTACCCGGCGAGGGTCGAGAGCTCGAGGAACGGACTGCCGGGATCGATCAGCCGGGCGACGCGCTCGCGCGGGGTCAGCTGGCCGCGCTTGATGAACTTGGCCCGCTTGGCCTCGCCGTGGGCCCGGACCGTGGCCTCGAGCGCGCGGAAGCCCTCGACCAGCGCCAGCATCTGGGCCCGGTTGTGTTGATATGCCTCGCTGCGGGTGTCGAGCGTGGATTGCAGGGTTGGCATGTCAGTCCTCGGGCGTGGGCAGCTTGTCGAGCTTGGTCACCGCGCGCATGTCGTCCGGCAGCGTGCAGCGATGAAACCCGTCGTAGGGCAGCGAGCGATCGTGCTCGGGCATCGGCCAGTGGTGAGGCATCAGCGGGGCCGCCCCATCGACGCACAGGGTCTGCCCGGTGATGAACGCCGACGCGGGCGACAGCAAGAAGCAGATCGCAGCCGAGATCTCGGCTTCGACGCCAAACCGCTTGAGCGGCACGGCCTTGGTCATCTGCATGAACATGCTGCGCACCGCTTCTGGGTAGGTTTCCATGCCCGAGCTGGCGATCCAGCCTGGCGCGACCGAGTTGACCCGCACGCCCGCGCGCGCCCACTCGACCGCCGCGGTCTTGGTCAGATTGATCATCCCGGCCCGCGCCGCGCCCGAGTGGCCCATGCCCGGCATGCCCTTCCACATGTCGGCGACGATATTCACGATCGCGCCGCCGTGCTGCATGAAGTGCTGCGTGAACAATTCCCGGGCCATCAAGAACCCGCCGGTCAGGTTGGTGCGCACGACCGTCTCGAAGCCCTTTTGATTGATCGCCTCGAGCGGCGCCGGGTACTGGCCGCCCGCGTTGTTGACCAGCCCGTGCACGGCCCCGCGATCTTCGAGGATCGCTGCGATCGTGGCCGCGACCCCGGACTCCTCGCGGATGTCCTGGGTGTGCGCGCTGGCCTGGCCGCCGTCTTCGATGATCTCGGCCTTGACCCGCTCGACCTTGTCGAGCTTGCGGCCGAGCAGCACGACGTGGGCACCGAGCGCGGCGAGCTCGTGGGCGGTGCAGCGGCCGATGCCGCTCCCGCCCCCGGTGACGATGATGGTTTGACCGGCGAACAGGTCGGGACGAAACACGGAACGGTAGTCGCTCACGCTGGCTGCTCCTCTGGGATCGGGTCTGGGATCGGGTCTGGGAGTGTAGTTGGGGTTGGCATCGGGCACAGCGCCTCGACGCGGGTGCTGTCGCTGCCCAGGCCACGCAGCAAGAACCGCGTCGCGTGGATCAGGGTCTGCGCGGGTGGGGCTGGGCGCTGCCAGACCAACGCCTCGAACAGCAGATCATCGAGCAGCGCGAGCGCGAGGTGGGCGGCCATGCGATCGTCGTCGACGACGAAGCTGCCGTCGCTGCGGCCGGCCGCGATCAGCTGCGCGAACGGACGCGACAAGGTCTCGCGGCCCTCGAGCCAGATCTGCTCGATCTCCTCGCTGCTCGTCGCTTCACGAAACACGCGGATCAGCGGGACCTGCTCGCGCATGACCGCGTGGATGCGGATCAGCGCCGCGACCAGGCGCTCGTCGGCCGGCGCGAGCGTGTCTGCGGTGCTCTCTTCGAACGCCTGCAGGTAGTGGCCAAGCACCTCGGCGCGCAGGTAAGGCAGCACCGACTGCTTGGACTTGAAGTACAGATAGAAGGTGCCCTGCGCGACGCCGGCCTCGCGGACGATCGCCGACACGCTGGTCTGGGCGAAGCCGCGAGCGAGGAACAGGCGCTTGGCGGTCGCTACCAATTCACGCCGCCGGCCGGTGCTGGGACCGGTGCTCGCGCGGGCTGGGTCGGAGCTGGGCATGGTCGGAGGGCTCGGGTGACTGACTGTCAGTCAGCTGGCGCAAGATGACTGATCTGGGGGAGCTATGTCAAATACGCAGAACGCGCCCCGCTTGCGTGAGGCGCGATCGGCAGCTCGTCGGCGTGGCTCAATCTTCGTCGTCGGGGACGGCGACCAGCTCTCCCGGCGAGCGGAGAATGTGGCGTCGTCCCTCCTTGACGAGCGTGCCCGACACACGCACCCGCGCGGCCTTCTGGTGCAGGTCCATCGCCTGGGCGTAGGCACCGGGACTCAGGGAAATGTAGACCTTCACCGTGTGCGGACGGTCGTCCACGGTGGCGAGCAGCACGACCTCACCGGGTTGGGAGGGGTCGGTCGCCTCGCGGTCGAGCGTCCGGACGTAGCCCTCGATCTCAGTGCCGGGAGCCGGAGACGTCGCCTTCAAGACTCGCGCAGCCTCTCCCAGCGGCGCGAACAAACGATGGTCGAAACGGACTGGCGGGACCGTCGTCGCCACGGGCCTCCGCGCAGCCCAGGTGAACGCGATCTCGGTGTAGCCCTGGCCACCAGGTGGATGCAGCGCGGACAGAGCGGCCAAAAAGTTGGAGCTGAGGCCTGCTTTTGCGCCTTCGAGCAAGCGCTGGTCCTCTCCCGCCGTGAGTGCGTCCGCGGCTTGGTTGAGCGCGGTGGCCATCAGCCGAGTGACCCGGCGCGCGAAAGGATCCTCGATGGCGGGCCCACCGACGGCCGGTGAGACCGGAACCAGGATCGGCGACACATAGCTGCCTGAGCGAGTCGGCGCCTCTCGGCACGTGTCCACGAATGCCACAGCTTCGGCACGAGACAGGCGTGGATGGTGCGCGCGGGGCTCGATGATCGAGTGTGCCGCGGCCAGCAGCAGCTGCTTGCGGGCCTCACGGATACGGGCGGAGTCGCTGATCGAGATGGTGCCGGACTCGGTGTCGGCGCCTGCGAAACGAAACGCCAGCACGTCCGCCTCGGGCTGGCCGAGATCGAACACGATCGCGCGAGCTGCTCGACGCTCCACCAAGGACAGAACCTCGATGACCTCAGCCACGCGCCGACCGTAGTCCACGAAGTCCTGACGCCTCGGGATCTCGACGACGACATCTTGCTCGTGCTCGTTACGGTGGTAGCGCCAGTGCCTGTCGTTGAGCGCATCGCCCTCTTTCCACCCCGAAGCAACGAGGTAGCGGCGATAAGCCGAAGGCGGAAGCCGGCTCGCGGTCTGCAACCAATCGGGCTTCACAGCGCGTCCCCTCGGCTTATCCTGGTCATCATCGAGCGAAGGCTGTCTGGACAGAACAGGTTGGTCCTCGGAATGTGGATCGTCGTCGTCGCCGCGTCGCCAACGAGCGGGAGGCGACCGTGGAGGTGCTCCCAATAGGCGCAGCGGCGCATGATGAGCTCCTCGTTCGAGTATGAGATCCACTCATGCTCGTCCGCCGGCAGCATGAGCACAACCAGGAGTATCGGCGTGTGACAGTCGTGGCGCAGGCGATCATAGTGCGCTCGCTCGAGCGACCACGCGATATGTTGGTCGTGCACATGACGCTGGTCGCTGGAGCACTTGAGCTGGAGGTCGATCTTGGGACCCGCCAGCGTCCCGCCGCCGAGCACGCCAGCGACGCCGATCGTGACATCCAGACAGTCATCATCTTGGCTCCACGTGCCCAGTTTGTACCCGCAGCGTGCAGCGATCGCGGCGATGTACGCCTTGCTGATCTCTTCGCGCTGCTGGTTTGGTGTCATGGCGGCGCGGTTGGCTCGGGGGTTGTACCATGGGTGCCCGAGACACCGAGCGGGCTGGACTTCACGTGCTGCGGAGCGTTCTGGTCAGAGTAGTGTGCGTACTCTCCGCTAGCGCGAGGCCTGGGGGAGATGATCGACCCCGCACCACCTTCACCCGGAACAAACTCGCTGGACGTCGCGTCGGTCGCCGGATGTCAGCCGCTCGCGTGACTGCCCCGCTCGTCTCGTCGTTCGCCGTCGCCGTCATGCTCTGCGGCTGCCGCCCGATCGCCGAGCCCCCGCCGCCCGCGGATCAGCCAGCTCCGAGCGCGCCTCCCTCAGGCACGCCCGAGCCCGAGCCCGAGCCCGAACCCACGCCCGCGCTCACGATCACGATCACGATCGATCACCGCCCCGAGCTCGCCGAGCGCATCACCGCCGCTGGCTACCGCGGGGCGATCGTGATCTTGGATCCCGCGGCCGCGACCCTGATCGTCTCGGACCCGGAGCTGGCCGAGCGCCAGTTCATCCCGGCGTCGACCTTCAAGATCCCAAACTCGCTGATCGCCCTCGAGACCGGGGTCGCCGACTCACCCGACTTCACGCTGAAGTGGGACGGGGTTCAGCGCTGGGCGTCGAGCTGGAACCGCGACCATGATCTGCGCAGCGCGTTCGCGGTGTCGGCGGTCTGGTACTACCAAGAGCTCGCTCGACGGATCGGCGAGGCCCGCATGGCCGAGTGGGTGAGCGCGGCCGAGTACGGCAACGCCGACATCTCGGGGGGCGTCGATGCGTTCTGGCTCAACGGCGCCCTGCGGATCTCACCGCGCGAGCAGGTCGAGTTTCTGCAGCGTCTCCACACGGGCGCGAGCCCGTTCTCCCCGACCACCGTCGCGCGCTTCCTCGATGACGTCATGATCTACGCACCCCGGCCGGGCGAGTGGGCGGGTACACCCGAGCGCAGCGTCCGGGCCAAGACCGGCTGGGCCAAGTCAGAGCATTTCACCGACTCGGTGACGGCCGGCTTCGAGGGCAACCTCGGCTGGTTCGTCGGATCCTTCGAGCGGCCCGACGGCCCGCGGGTGTACTTTGCGACGCTGTTGCTGACCCCCGAGCCGGCCCCGGACAGCTTCGCCGACGATCGTCCCACGCTCACGGCCGCGGCCCTGCGCGAGCTCGGCTACCTCGACTGAGACGGCTCGGAGCGGTGAGCCACCGCGTGAGCGTCAATACGCTGGCTTCACCAGGGCCTGGATCCAGCCGACCTGACCCCGTCCGCACGTAGGGGGCTCGCGTCGCTGGCCTGGACAGAGGGGGTCATGCTCGGCTCAAATGCCGCCATGCATCCGCACCGGCTTGGCTCCGTCCTGACCTGCTCCCTGCTCTGCTCGCTCGCGGTGTCTTGCGTGGGCCCGATCGTCGAGGCCGACAGCGTCGGCACCGACTCCAGCGGCGATGGCGATGGTGACGGCGACCCCGGCGACGGCGACGGCGACGGCGATGGTGACGGCGACCCTGGCGATGGCGACGGTGATCCCGGCGATGGCGACGGCGATCCCAGCGGTCTGTGCGGCGACGGGGTGGTCGACCCCGGCGAGGAGTGCGACGACGGCAACATGGTCGACACCGACAGCTGCATCTCCACCTGCAAGCTGGCGGAGTGCGGTGACACGTTCGTGTTCGCAGGCACCGAGGCATGTGATGACGGCAACACCAGCGATGGCGACGGTTGCTCGAGCAGCTGCACGCTCGAGAGCTGCGGTGACAGCGTGGTCCAGCCCGGGGAGGCGTGTGACGACGGCAACATGGACAACACCGACAGCTGCACCAACTTGTGCGTCGCGGCGGCGTGCGGCGACACCTTCGTCCACGCCGGGGTCGAAGACTGCGACGACGGCAACCTGGTCGACACTGACGCGTGCACCAATGTCTGTGAAGACGCGGCGTGCGGCGACGGGATCATCTACGAGGGCATGGAGGCGTGCGACGACGGCAACATGCTCAACACCGACGCGTGCGTGGGTATGTGCGTGGTCGCAACGTGTGGCGACGGCTACGTCCAGGGCGGCGTCGAGGAGTGCGACGACGCCAACAACGTCAACGACGACGCCTGCACCAACGCCTGCGTGGCCGCCGCGTGCGGCGACGGCCTGCTCCAGCCCGGCGAAGAGTGCGACGACGAGAACACCTCGGCGAACGACGGCTGCTCACCCACCTGTCTGTGGGAAGAGCGCTACGTGTTTGCCACGAGCACCCAACACAATGGCAACCTCGGCGGCCTCGCGGGGGCCGACCTGATCTGCAATGACCTGGCCGAAGCTGCGGACCTGCCGGGCACCTATATGGCGTGGCTCTCCACCAATCAAAATACCCCGGCGGGGCGCTTCACCCAGTCGAATGTGCCGTATGTGCTGGTGACGGGGACCAAGGTCGCCGACAGCTGGCTCGATTTGATTGATAGTTCGCTCGACGCCTCGATCGCGCGGACCGAGCTGGGGACCCCCTCGATCGACACGGCCAGCATGTGTGGCGGCAGCGTTCGGATCGTCTGGACGGGGACGTCTGGCAACGGGATGAACAGCGGGAATAACTGCAACAATTTCTCCTCGAGCTCGAATGCGTCGAGCGGCACCATCGGGCGAACGACGGCGCTGAACGATGACACCTGGACCTCGTGTGGCGGAGGCGGGTGCAACCTGACCGCGGCGCTCTACTGCTTTCAGCAGTGACGTCCCGCGCGAGCTCAGGCGCTTCAGCTCAGTCCGGCCGCTCGATCCCCTTGGGGAACGAGCGCCACGGACTGTGCCCGGTCGCCGCCATCCACTCGGCGTCGAGCACATTGCCCGCGAGCACACGCCCCCAGTCGTGGTCGAAGTGCCAGTCGCTCTGGGCCAAGAACGCGTCGATCTCTCGCCGGGTCGGCCGGTGGTCGAAGCTCCGGACGACCTCGCGGTTCGAGTGCGGCGAGACGCCGACGGTCCACTCGCGGTTGTTGGCGTGCCGGCTCGCCTGCACGATCGTGAATGTTGGAGGGCCGTGGCTGGTGTTCTCGACCAGGACCAGCGCGTAGTCGTTGCGCAGCGGCCGGTCATCCTCCATCACGTACCAGGCCAGCAACAAAGACGGCGCCGAGCCGGGCGCGCACGCGTGCATGCGCGCGGCCTCGTGGAGAATGTCGAGGTCCCACGTGGGCAGGCGAGACTGCGCGACAGGCCCAAGCGTGCCGTCGCTGCCCGTGCCAGGACCGGTCAAGGGCGCGGTCGTGTCGGGGCACTGCGCGCGACCGCGGACCGGACTGGGCGCGATCGCGTGGACATCGAACAACACGGCCCCCCGGAGATCTTCGGACGCGGCCGCGCTCAGATCGATCAAGCGCGGCGCCCGAGCGCCCAGCCGCAGCGGGCCCGTGGGCGGCAGCCACAAGGTCGAGCCCACGATCTGCTGCGAGCCCAGCGAGACATCTTCGGGGATCGTGGCGAGGCCCGCCAGGCTAGCGCTGCGCGTGTCGACAACCGCGAGCGTGTGGGTCGTCGACGCCAAGTAGCCGCCGGACCAATCCATGAATGCATAGCCGATCCTGCCATCGTCGTTCCCGCCCCAGCGCTCGAGCAGCTGGCCCGCGATCGGATCGATCACCATGATCTCGCGCGCGCCATCATGGGTCATGACTGGAAACGCTGGTTTGGCGTGCATGCGAGCGGGCATGGGATCAAAGCCATTGTTGCCGACGTACGCCGCGCCCAGCTCGACGTGACCGAGCGGGGCGAAGGTCTCCAGGTCGAAGGCGACCATCGCCTTGCGGTAGCCCCTCGACGCCAGCACGACCACCGCGCCTGGGATCACCGCGCAGTCGTCGAGCATCCAGGTGCCGACGAGGTCCGCCGCTTGTAACGCTGCTGGGACCGCGTCGCGCGTCGCGACCGTCTTGGGGTCGACCAAAAGCAGGCCGTCATCGCTGCGGACGAACCACCGAGCGCCGTCGCTGCAGCTTTGAACCCGCGCCTGTAGCTCGCCGCGGACCGTACCGCTGCTGCGCTCGAACACCCACCAGGACGCGTGGTCGTCGTCTCCGCTCTCGACGCGCACCGCCAGCGAGTCGTCGACGAGGGTGGGATCTGGACCCGGCGCCGGTGAGATCGGGATCGAGGCGCGCCACAGCTGCTTCGTGCTGGAGGTCGCGACCAGCTCCGCCGTTGGCCTGACGCCCAGACTCGCGGGGTAGTGGACGCGTAGATCAAACCGACGCGCGCCGTCGTTGGCGACGCCCGATGCGAAGCCCTGGCCGTGGGCAATCTCGAACCGCCGCGCGCCGTCGGCCAGCGCGAACCCGTGCAGCTCGAGCTCGGGATCGTCACCGACAAACGTGGAGGTCATGACCGTGACCGCGTCTTGGATGATCTCGATACCGGTCACGCCCTCGTTGGCGGCGAGCTGGCCCGAGAGCGGCTGCACCCACGCGAGCGAGCCATCGCGCCGCATGAGGGCGATCCACCACTGTTTCTCGTGATCGGGGCCCGGGACCAGGAACCGGACGATCGCTCGATCTTCGTCGATCGCAACCATGTCGGAGATCCACCCTTCGGCCTTCGGCGTGCCTGGAGGAACCGCAGCGGTGGGGGCTGGCGGCTCGGGTGGGAGCTCGGGCAGCGCCGCCGGCTGAGTCAGCGCGGGCGCAGACGCGGGCGCGGTGGCTGGGCCGCTCGCCGGTTGGTTCGCAACAGGTCGGTCGGCCGGTACCGAGGGCAGCGCTCGGCATCCCAGCGCGACGAGCGGGACCACGAGCACGCCGAGGCGGCCAAGACCGAGAGCGCGAGGGCGGCTGGGCATGGCACGAGTGTCCCGGTGCTGCCGAGTAGCGTCAATGAGTGGGGTGGCGGCGACTCCTTCTGTGCACGCGGTCTTGCTCGACCCGATCGACCTCATCTCGCAGGAGTCCGCCCTGATCCCGCCAGCGAGGCTTCACATGTTGCGCGACCATGGCGTGCTCGCGGCCCGCTCCAACGCGCGGGCCGGAATCGGAGGGGACTGTCTTCAGCTCGTCGGCCCTCGAGCGCTTTGCCGACAGCGCTCGAGGGGATCACCCAGAAACCCGCTCGACATCCGCCCGAAGCTCATCAAAATATAACCTTGACATTATATAACCGATCAGCTAAGCACTGAAAATGAGCGCTGCACCCCGCCTTGACGCTGCGTTCGCGGCCCTCGCCGATCCGACTCGCCGGGCGATCCTGGTTCGTCTGGTCGAGGGCGAGGCGACCGTCGGTGAGCTGGCCGAGCCGTTCGCTATCTCGCAGCCCGCGGTCTCACGGCACCTCAAGGTGCTCGAAGGGGCGGGCCTGATCGAGCGTCGCGTCGACGGCACAAAGCGGCCGTGCCGACTCGCCCCCGCCGCACTGACCGAGCTCGACGCCTACCTCGCCATGCTCCGCAAGGCCCTCGAAACCAACTACCAACGACTCGACCAGCTGCTGGCGAGCCCCACCTTCGCGACCAAGCAGAAAGACGAAACGACATGAGCAAGATGACTCTCGAACTCGAAGGCGACACCGGTGTGGTCGTCACCCGCCACTTCGCCGCCCCACCCGAAGCGGTCTTCCGCGCGCACTTCGAGCCGGAGTTCGTCCGGCAGTGGATGCTCGGTCCCGAGGGCTGGACCATGCCAACCTGCATCAACGAGCAGCGCGTCGGCGGCAAGATCCGCTATGAGTGGGCCAATGGCGAGGGCCAAGGTTTCTACCTCACCGGCGAGATCCTCGAGCTCGATCCGCCGCGGCGCAGTGTCCATGTCGAGCGTATGCACCTGCCTGACCCCACCCCCGACAACCGCATTGAGACGACCTTCACCCCCGACGGCGACGGCACGTTGATGGTCATGCGGATGAGCCTCCCCGATGCCGCGACCCGCACGGCGATGCTCGAGACCGGCATGGAGCACGGGATGGAAGACAGCTACGTTCGTCTCGAAGGCATCTTGGCAACAGCCTGAGTTCGCAGCAGGGGGCACGAGCTCGAGGTCGCCCCTACACGAGCGGGACCACGAACACGCCGAGGCGGCCAAGACCGAGAGCCCGAGTGTCCCGGTGCTGCCGGGTAGCGGCAATGACTGGGGCAACCGCCAAGTCTCGATTTCGCGGCCCGCCGAATCGGCATAATCTGTGCCCATGCGAATCGCGATCATCGGCTCGGGCATCTCGGGCATCGCCTGGGCCTCCACGTTGCAACGGGACGGTCACGAGGTGGTGGTGTTCGAGCGCAGCGAGAAGATCGGCGGGGTCTGGGCCAACGCCTACCCCGACGTCCGTCTGCAGAACATCTCGAGTCAGTATCACCTCGCCGGGTTCCCCTGGCCGTTTCCCCCGGACGACAACCCGACCGGCAGCCAGATCCTTCGCTACCTCGCCGCCGCGGTCGAGCACATCGGCATCGACGTCCGCTGCCAGCATGAGGTCGTGTCCCTGACCGAGCTCGCCCACGGCTGGCGGGTATCCGTAAGCGGACCGGGAGGCGACGAAGCGGCCGAGTTCGACTATGTGGTCGTCGCCGTCGGGCAGTACACCCAGCCCAAGGCCAAGCTCGAGATCGCCGACCGCGAGCTGTTTCGTGGAGAGGTCGTGACCGAGCGCGAGATAGACGATCTCGACCGACTCGCCGCCAAGCGGGTCGCGGTCGTCGGCTTTGGCAAGTCCGCCGTCGACCTGGCCACGTTCGCGGCCGACCGAGGCTCGCGGGTCGAGCACGTGTTTCGAACACCCCGGTGGCTGATCCCACTGTATATCGCTGGCCTGCACTTCAGCTTCGCCCTGTTCCCGCGGTTTGGCTCGGTGATGGTCCCGAGCTGGGCCCACCCAACCGCTGGCTCGCGGTTCTTGCACGATCGGCTCGCTCCCGTGGTGCGGGGGTTCTGGGCGACGGTCTCCGCAGTCGTGGCGCTGCAGTATCGCGCCGCCGCGCTCGGTCACGGCCCGGAGGGCCGCGCCCGGATCCGTCGGCTGCTGCCGGATCACACCTTGGTCGCCGACATGCGCTCGGCCGCGGCTCTGGCTCCGCTGCGCTACCACCAGGCCGTCGCCCGCGGCGAGATCACCCCGCACCGCGGCGTCGTCACGCGCTTCGTCGAAGACGGCATCGTGCTCGCCAACGGCACCGAGCTGCCCTGCGAGCTCGTGGTCGTGTGTCTGGGCTCGGGCTCTCCGGTGTTTCCGTTCATGCCAGCGCGCTACCGCGAGCTGCTCGAGGGTGAGCCCGACGGCGTGCAGCTCTATCGTCACCTGCTGCACCCGCGGATCCCCCGGATGGCGTTCGCCGGCTACAACCATGGCTTCATGCACGTGCCCGCCGCCGAGGTCGGCGCGCTGTGGATCAGCGCGATGATCCGCGGTGAGCTGGTGCTGCCGCCGATCGAACAAATGGAGGCCGCGATCGAGCACGTGCGGGCGTGGAAGCGGGCCAATATCAACTTTGAGCCGTCACGATCGTGCGCCGTCAGCACCCGCTTTCAACAGTACATCGACATTCTGCTGCAGGAGCTCGGCGTCTCGCCCTACCGCAAGCCACACCTGCTCGCCGAGCTGTTCTCGCGCTACGAAGCGGCGGACTACGCTGGCATCATCGAGGAGTACCACGCGGCCCGATCCAGCCTCGATCAGCCGCGCCGCCCGTCCGACCTCGCAACTTGAGCGTTCAGCGGGGCTCGAAGCAAGTCCGGCCCGGCTGACACGCTTCGGGCACGCACAATTGACGATCCGGCCCGGTCACAAAGCAGGTCTTCAGGCACTGATAGCTGCTCGAGCGGCTGGTGTGAAAGGCGTCGTGGGTCTGGGCGCCATAGGCATGCAGGGCCTTGGTGCGCAGGTGCTTGCAGACCGGGCGGGAGTCGTCGACGCGGGTGAACTCGGGCATGGGGGCTCTCGTTGGGCTTGGAGGGACTCGGGATCACTCGGGAAGGGCCAGGCCAGACGCGCGGTGTAGTACCTCGCGCAGCAGACCCTTGGCCATGGGGATCTTGTAGGCGTTGCCGTCGAGCGGGGCCGCGTCGGCGAGCGCGGCGTCGGCTGCCCTGGCGAACAGATCGACGCTGGGCGCCTGGCCCTCGAGCAGCGCCGCCGCCTCGCTGGCGTTCCAGGGGATCGGCGCGACGTGGCCCAGCGCGACCCGAACGTCGCGCATGCTGCCAGCCTGGTCGAGCCGCAGGCGCGCCGCAGCTTCGACCAGCGGCCAGTCGTGAGACTGCTTCTCCCGTACCGCCTGATAGGCGCTGCGCATGTCGTCGAGCACGGGGATCCACACCTGCGTGAGCAGGTCGCCGGGGCCAAGGCTGTGCTCGCGGGTGGGGTCGGTCTCGGGGCTGACGAACAGCTCGGCGAGCGGCACCAGCTGCTGAACGGACCCCTTCGCGTCACCCACGAACACCGAGACGACGGCATCGAGGGCCAGCAGCGGGGTCGCCAGGCTCGAGGGATGCACGATGAAGCTGGGCCCGCCGCCAAGGATCGCGTGATAGCGGTTGTCACCGGTGATCGCGAGGCAGGTGTCACCGCCCTTCTTGAGGCAGACCAGGTCGCGGTGGCGGAAGTACCAGCACCGCGGCCGCTGCAGCAGGTTGCCGCCGACCGTGGCGGTGTTGCGGATCCCCGGGGTCGCGGCCTGACCGGCGGCCTGATGCAGCGCGTCGAGGCCCGGCAGCTCCGCGGCCGCGAGCTCGGCCAGGGTCGTCAGCGCCCCGACCTCCGCGTAGCGAGGCGCAGGCGGCAGCGGGTTGGTGTCGGGCGGGATCAGGGGCTGCCCGTCGGCGAGCTTGGCCCCGGCCCACAACACCTCGCGCAGCTCGACGAGCAGCTCGGGCTCATCGATGCCCTCTTTCATGCGATCGAGCAGATCGATGCCGCCCGCCCGCAGCACGCGGGTCTCGGGCTTCTCCCGCACGATCTCGCGGGCCCGCTCGATGCGCTTGGTTCGGATCAGGGCAAACGGCTGCATCACTTGGCTCCTTCTTGGCTGGCGCGGCGCTGTTGCTCGAGCGCGTCGAGGATCTTGGCGGGGGTGATCGGCAGGCTGCGGACGTGAACCCCGAGCGCGTCGCCGACGGCGTTGGCGATCGCGGCGGCCGTGGGGATCGTGGCGGGCTCACCGATCCCGTAGGCGCCCGTGCTGTTGTTGCCGCTGATCACCTCGGTCAGCACAATCGAGATGTCCGGCACGTCCTTGACCCCGCAGGCTTTGTACTGCTCGAGGTTGGCGTTGAGCATCACGCCCAGGCTGGGGTCCATGACCCGCTCCTCCATCAGCGCGTAGCCAATGCCCAAGATGATCCCGCCGTTGATCTGCGAGCGCAGCGTGAGCTCGTTCATGACCCGGCCGCAGTCGTGCACGGCCAGCAATTCGGTGCAGCGGACCTCGCCGGTCCAGGTGTCGATCTCGACCTCGGCGAACTGGACCCCGGCGATCTCGGGCGTCTCGAACCCAGGAAACGACTTGGGGTGGGCGGCCGCGTTGCGCCCGCGAAACCCGACCGCGACGATCGCCTCGCCTTCGATCCGCTTGCACAGATCCGCCCAGCTCATGGTCTGGCGGCCCACGCTCACGCCCTCGGCGGTCCAGCGCAGGTGCTTGGTCGAGGTGGCCGCGAGCGCGGTCGTGGCCAGCTCGGCCAGCTCGGCCTTGGCCAGCTCGGCCGCGTTGCGAACCGCAGGCGTGATCGAAGACGTGGTCTTGCTGCCGCCGCTGCCGACGCCGGGCCCGAGCTTGCTGTCGCCGATCTGGATCTCGATGGTCTCGACCGGCCGCCGCAGCACCTCGGCGGTGACCTGCGCCATGATCGTGCCGATCCCACCGCCGATGTCCTGGACCCCGTTCTTCACGACCACCCGACCATCGCGGCTGATCTCGATCGTGACGCGGGCCTCGGTGCCGCCGAAGTCACCCCAGATCGAGACCGCGCAGCCAACCCCCTTGCGGATCCGGGTGCTGCGGGCGCGCATGTCGGCGGCGGCCTTGCGGCGGGCGTCCCAGTTGAAGCGCTCGCGCCCGAGCTCGAGCTGCCAGCGGCGGACCGGGTGGTTGTCGTGGGCCAGGCGGAGATCGATCGGATCCATGCCCAGCTGCCGGGCCAGCTCGTCGAGCGCCGACTCCATCGCAAACGCCCCCTGCGGGTGCCCAGGGGCCCGAAACGCGACCGCCGGGCCCGCGTGGGTGAACACGTCGGCGCTCTCGACCAGCACGTCGGGCACCTTGGTGTACACGCTCGCCGCGTTGCGCCCGACCCCGGCCCCGGTCCCGACCCCGGCCGAGCCGTGCGCCTGCACGTGGATCGCCGTCAGCTTGCCCTTGTCGGTGGCGCCGAGCTTGACCAGCTGGATCGAGTCGGGCCGGTTGCCCGTGCACAGGTGCTCCTCGCCGCGCTCGAGCATCAGCTTGACCGGCTTGTCGGCGGCCCGGGCCAGATCCCCGGCGATCTTGGCGAGCGCGGTGCCCGACGCGTTGGCCCCAAACTTCGAGCCGAACCCGCCGCCCATGAAGTTGGTGATCACGTGGACCTTGCTGGGCTCGAGCCCGTAGAGCGCCGCGAACTCGTCGCGCACGCCGAAGATCGACTGGGTCGAGGCCCACACGGTGACCGTCTTCTTGCCGAACCACTGGACCACCAGCCCGTGGGTCTCGAGCGCGCTGTGGGTGTGGCACTGGGTCGTGTAGGTGGCCTCGAACCGGACCGGGGCCTTGTTGAGCGCCCGCTTGGCGTCGCCGCGCTTTTGGCTGCGGCCCGGTCGGACGTTGCCCTGCAGCTTGCCCTGCGCCTCCGCGGCCCCGGGCTCGTCGGCCCCGGTCCGGCGCTCTTCGACGGCGGCGTCATGCACCTGCGGCGAGCCGTCGCGCATCGCGTCGCGGGTCGCGACCACGAAGGGCGCGGGCTCGTACTCCACGATGATCGACGCGAGCGCGGCCCGGGCCAGCTCGGGGCGCGAGGCCGCGACCGCGGCGACGTCCTGTCCGGCGAAGATCAGCTTGTCACCGACCTCGACCAGCGCGATCGCTGCGCCCACGCCGGGTTGCTTGGTGGCCGGGGTGACGTCGATCCGCTTGACCACCGCGCACGGCCACGGCGAGCGCAGCACCGCGGCGTGCAGCAGGCCCTCGAGCGTGATGTCGTGGGTGTAGCGGGCCTCGCCGCTGGCCTTGAGCGGGCCGTCGATCCGCGGCAGCGGGGTGCCGACGACCGTCATCTCGTCGACGCTGTCCCACGGTCGCGGCTCGCTCGGCGGCAGCTCGACGCTGATCGTCTGAATGTTGGCGCCGTAGCCGACGGAGAGCTTGGTCTTGTCTGGCATCACGCACCTCCCTTCTTGGCGCGCAGCAGCTCGGAGCCACGCCGGGCCGCGCCGGGGCCGTTGGCGACAGACAGCACGGCGTCGACCACGTGCGGGTAGGTCCCGCAGCGGCACAGGTTGCCGGCGATCGCGTCTTCGACCTGGGCCCGCTCGAGCGGCTGACCCGCGCTGCGCCGCAGCAGCGCGCTCGAGCTGATCAACATCCCGGAGGTACAAAACCCGCACTGCATCGCGTCGTGCTCGACGAACGCGAGCTGCAGGGCCGAGAGCTGCGAAGACTTGCCCAGCCCCGCGACCGTGGTGATCGAGGCCCCGGCGACGTCGAGCGCGAGCAGCATGCAGCTGTTGCGCGGGACCTCGTCGACCAAGACCATGCAGGCCCCACACGCGCCGCGATCACACACGACCTTGGTGCCCGTGCGATCCAGATCCAGCCGCAGCAGGTCGAGCAAGGTGGTGCGCGCCTCGACCTCGAGCTTTTGGGGCTGGCCATCGAGCACGAACTCGAGCGGGGTGGGCGTCAGGCCGATCGCCCCGTCGACGTCGGGGGTCGGCGCCTGCTCGGGGTGGACCGATGGATCGTCCGTGGTGCAGCCCGCCACCAGCGTGGCTGCGCCGATGCTGCGAAACAACCCGCGGCGCGTGAGGCCGCGAGTCTCGTCGTGCTCGGGAGCGTCTCGCTTCGACATGCGGTCAGAGAGTACCCCGTCCCCCGCCCACGCGCGCTCGTGGACACGAGCGCCCTGACCCCCGCGGCGGCGATCTCACCAGCTGCATGGTCAGCGACGCCGATCCCCAGCGCCACGGGGTCTGGCTGGCCAAGCCCAAGTCACTCGCGCGGCCCGGGTCGCGCGCTTCATCGCGGCGCGGGGCGGGCTCACCCTCCGCAGGCGCCTGACTCACGGCCAGCGTTGGCCTGCGTGGCGACGAGACGGGCGACGAGCACGACGAGATAGATCTGCCCGATCAGCGCTTGCGTCGCGACCAGCGCCTGCGTCAGCGGGTGCGTCGGTGTGGTGTCACCGAACCCGAGAGTCGTGAGGGTCACGAAGCTGAAATAGAACGCCCGATCCAGGCGGGCGCCGTCGACAAGCTCGACGTTGAACGAGCCCGGCAGCGCGATGTCGGCGATCGCGTAGATCAGCGCCCAGGTGAAGCCCAGGAGGTAGTAACCAGACAGCGCCGCGAAGATCGTGTCGACGGTGACCCGCTGCGCCCGGATCGTCCAGCGAATGACCAATATCGCGGTCAGGCCAATGAGCGCGGCGTGAAACACCAGCCACGCGCCGCGCCAGCTCAGGCTGTCATCGCTGGCGATCAGCCCGGCGGTCGACAGCACGCTGACCAGCATGAGCGCGAGGTAGGCGACCCGCAACGGAGCGCGATCGATCGTGAGCCAGCCGGCCACGCCGACGACCGCGATGAAGCCAGCGCCCGCGATCAGGTTGAGCCACCCGACATCACGAAATATCGGCAGCGCGACGTGCAGTGCCAGCGTCAGCACGAATAGCGCGATGAAGCGACCCTCGCGGCTGCGCTCGTGTGGTGCCACCCGCGTCATCTCGTGTCCAGCATAGTCGGCGACGAATCGCGAGGCGACGATACCAAGTGTCAACTTGGAATTGCCGGATGTGTTCGCTTGTCCGATCCGCAAAACGTGCCACCCCACTCTCATGCCAACGTTGCGCCGTGGTCCGTGGGCGCCCGCGCTGCTCAGTCTTCTGTGCTCGTTGGTCTCGCCCGCCTGTGGCGAGCAAGCGCCCGAGTCAGCCGAGGCGACTCGCCCGGTCAAGACCTTCGAGGTCGGCGCGGCGGACAGCGGCTTCAACCGCGAGTGGCCCGGTCGCGTCGAGCCCACCCAAAACGCCGAGATGTCGTTCGCCGTCGCGGGCGACATCGTCGAGCTGCCGGTCGAGGAGGGCATGCCGGTCACCAAGGGCCAGCTGCTCGCAAGCCTGGACGCGCGGCACTTTCGGGCTCGCCTCGATCGCGCGCGGGCTCAGCTTCGCTACGACCAGACCGAGTACGAGCGCAGCGCGACCCTGGTCGAGCGCGGCGCCGTGGGCCGGGCCGAGCTCGATCGGCGGACCCGATCCCTGTCCGTGAGCGAGGCCGAGTTCGCCGAGGCCAAGAAGGCACTGGCAGACACCAAGCTGGTCGCGCCCTTCGCCGGGACCGTGGCCAAGAAGCTCGTCGATAATTTTCAGAGCGTCGCGGCCAAGCAGCCCGTGGTCGTCATTCAGGACGCGACGAGCCTCGAGATCGTCACCCACGTCTCGCAGCGTGACTACGCGGCGGCCGAGCCGGGCCTGACGGTCGCGCAGCGCAGCGAGCGGGCCGCCGGCCGCGTCCATGTGGTCCTGGACACGCTCCCGGATCTGCTGATCGCCGCGCGGCTCAAGGAGATCGCCACGGTCCCCGATCCGATCACGGGGACCTACGAGGTCACCTGGTCGTTCGACCCGCCGCAGGACGTGATGATCACCCCGGGCATGACCGCCAGGGTCCTCGTCGCCGGGCTCGCGCGCGAGCCGGTCGACGCCGGGGCCGTGCTCGTGCCGATCGAGGCGCTCGTCGGGTCCGACGACGGCGGCGCGCACGTGTGGGTCATCGACCGCGAGACGATGACCGTGGCCCGCGTGGCCGTCGAGACCGGGACCGCGAGCGGAGGCTCGATCGAGGTCACCTCGGGCCTCGACGGCGGCGAGCTGATCGCAACGACGGGTGTCCACGCGCTGCGCGACGGACTCGTCGTGTCGCGGTTCGAGGATCTCTACGGTCGACCATGAACGGCGCGCTCAACCTCGCGGAGCTGGCGATCCGGGCCAAGACCGTGACCCTGACGTTCGCGCTGATCTTGCTGATCGGTGGCCTGATCTCGTTCATGAGCCTGGCCCGGCTCGAGGACCCCGAGCTGACGATCAAGGACGCGCTCGTGGTCACGCCCTACCCCGGCGCGAGCGCGGCCGAGGTCGAGGCCGAGGTCAGCGATCGCGTCGAGCAGGCCGCCCAGGCCCTGGCCCAGACCAAGTACGTCCGGTCCAACTCGATGCCCGGCATGTCGATCGTCAAGGTCACGATCAAAGATCACTACGACTCGACCGCGCTGCCGCAGGTCTGGGACGAGCTGCGTCGCAAGGTCACCGACGTCCAGGGCCAGCTCCCGCCCGGCGCCGGGCCCTCGGTCGTCAACGATGACTTCGGCGACGTGTTCGGCGTGTTCGTGGCGATCACCGGGCCCGAGTATGCCCCCGCGGAGCTCGAGGCGTACGCCAAGCAGCTGCGTCGCGCGCTGTTGCTGGTGTCGGACGTCGCCAAGGTCGAGCTCGTGGCGGCGCTCCCCGAGGTCGTCTACGTCGAGATGAGCGCCGCGGCCAAGCTTCAGACCGGGCTGTCGCCGGAGCAGATCGGGCGTGTGCTCGCGGCCAAGAGCCTGGTCGCCGACGGCGGGCGTGTGGAGGTTGGTCCCGAGCTGGTCCGGATCGCGCCCAGCGGCGGGGTCCGCAAGGTCGCGGACTACGAGGCCGTGCTCATCGAGAACCCGCAGACCGGCGCGCTGGTCCGGCTCGGCGACGTCGCAACGATCCGCCGTGGCTACCGTGACCCGCCCGCGCAGCTGCTGCGCGTCGACGGCGAGCGAGCGCTCGGACTCGCGATCTCGACCGCCCCGGGCGGCAACGTCGTGACCATGGGCGAGGCCCTGAGCGCGCGGGCGGCCGAGCTGGACTACCTCCGGCCCCACGGCGTGGAGTTTCACGTCATCGCGCTTCAGTCCCAGGCCGTGACCGCGGCGATCGACGCGTTCACGATCAACCTCGCCGCCGCGGTCGGCATCGTGATCGTCGTGCTGTTGCTGTTCATGGGCCTGCGCAGCGGGCTGATCATCGGCGGCGTCCTGATCCTGACGATCAGCGGGACCTTCATCTTGATGGACATCGGCGACATCGCGCTTCAGCGGATCTCCCTCGGGGCTCTGGTCATCGCGCTTGGGATGCTCGTCGACAACGCGATCGTCGTGACCGACGGGACCCTCGCCGGGCTCGCGCAGGGACAGACGGCGCGGACGGCCGCGGTCGCGACAGTCAAGCAGACCGCGACCCCGCTGCTGATCGCAACGATCATTGCGATCTTGAGCTTCGCCGCGATCGGGACCTCCGACGACGCGACCGGCGAGTACTGCGGGTCGCTCTACCAGGTCCTGCTCTACTCGCTGTCGCTGAGCTGGGTGACGGCGATGACGGTCACGCCGGTCTTGTGCGTGATGTTTCTGCGGCCGCCGCGAGCCCAGCCGGAGGTCGTCGACGCGGCCGAGCGCCCGCGCCTGGCCCGGGCCTACGAGCGCGTGCTGACAGCCGCCATGCGCCGCCGCGGGCTCACGTTGCTGGTCGCGCTCGGTCTGTTCGCCGCGGCCGTGATCGGCTTCGGGCAGGTCAAGCAGAGCTTCTTCCCGGACTCGACCCGCCCGCAATTCATGGTCGACTACTTCGCGCCGCGCGGGACTCACATCGAGCAGACCGAGGCCCAGCTCGGCGAGATCGAGGCCTGGATCGGCGGGCTCGACGGCGTCACGCAGGTCGCCACGGTCGTCGGCCAGGGCGCGCCGCGCTTCTTGCTGACCTACGCGCCCGAGGAGCCGGACGGCGGCTACGGTCAGCTGTTCGTCGACGTCGACGACTACGCAAAGATCGCCGGGCTCCAGGCCGAGATCCAGGCCGCGCTCGAGACCCGCTTCGTCGCCGGCGAGGGCAACACCAAGCTGTTCATGCTCGGGCCCGGCGAGGGCGGCAAGATCCAGATCCGCCTCAGCGGCCCCGCTCCCGATCGCCTGCGAGCGCTCGCGGGCCAGGTCATGGACATCCTCGAGGACGCGGGCGCCCGCGGGGTCCGCAACGACTGGCGCGAGCGGGTCGAGGCCCTGCGGCCGCTGCTCGCCGAGGAGCCCGCGCGGCTCGCTGGCGTCGATCGTCGGGCCGTGGCCGAGGCGATCCACGCGACCTTCGAGGGCCAGACGATCGGGGTCTACCGCGAGGGTGACAAGCTCCTGCCGCTGATCGCCCGCGCGCCCGAGCGCGAGCGTGACGACGTCGCGAAGCTCGGCAACGCCCAGGTCTGGTCCCCGACCGCCCGGCGCTGGATCCCGATCCGGCAGGTCGTCGCTGGCGTCGACATCGTCGAGGTCGACGACCTGATCCGCCGCCGCGATCGGCTCCCGACCATGACGATCCACGCCGACCCGCCGCTCGATGGCCTCGCTGATCAGCTGCTCGCGCGCGTGGTCCCGGACATCGAGGCGATCGACTATCCCCAGGGCTACGGCTTCGAGCTCGGCGGCGAGTACGAGAAGTCGAGGGACGCGCGGACGGCGATGGCCTTCAGCGTGGTCCTGTTCGGGGTCTTGATGATCCTGATGACGATCGTGCTGTTCAACGCCGTGCGCCAGGCCCTGGTCATCTGGCTGTGCGTGCCGCTGTCGATCGTCGGCGTGACCGTGGGGTTGCTGCTCACCGACAACCCGTTCGGGTTCATGGCCACGCTCGGGCTCCTGAGCTTGGTCGGCATGATGATCAAGAACTCGATCGTGCTGATCGACGAGATTGACCTGCAGATCGACCGTGGCGTGCCCCGGTTCACCGCCGTGATCGCGGCGTCGGCCAGCCGCGTGCGTCCGGTCGGCATGGCCGCGCTGACGACCATGCTCGGGATGATCCCGCTGTTCACCGACGCCTTCTTCGTGTCGATGGCCGTCACGATCGTGTTTGGGCTCGGGTTCGCCACGATCCTGACCTTGGTCTTGGTCCCCGTGGTCTACGCGACGGTGTTTCGCGTGGCCGGGCAGGAGGTCTGAGTGCCGGTGGGACGGTGTGCGGCAAGACACCGATGAGGTCCCCGAGATGCCGATTGTGGCGTCGGCGGACCTGGAAGATCGTTGCCAACCACTACCAAGCTGTATCGGTGACCACCGCGAAGTCGCGCGATTCGGCTCGGCTCAGTAGGGATCCGCGGGTACCGTCACGCCACCGGCTCGTCGACAGGACGCGAGCACGCAATGGAGCACGCGATGAGCAACACAGGTAGGCGGCGCATTTGCTCGACGCTACCCGATACACAGCGGAGCGTCCTCTGGTACGCTGAGCCAATCGTGACCAAGCCCCACCCCGTCGACTCGCGCGTGCGCCCTGCCGCCGTACCGTCCGAGGCCTGGTGGTCGGCCAAAGACAACGAGTGGGTCCATGGCCACAGAGATCCCGACGGCGAGCTCCACGGTGAAGTCCGCTACTGGCGACCTGACGGAACCTGGTGTTGCGCCACATACCACCGCCACGGTCAGCCGCACGGCAGCTTCACCCGGTTTCACGAGACCGGCGAGATCTCGCAGACCGGGAGCTTCGAGGCTGGCCAACTTCACGGACAACACACGCTGTTTGCGGCCACCGGTTACACGACGGAGAACATGCACGCTGGCGGCATCAGCCGTGAGATCGTGCGGTCGGAGTACGACTATATCAACGGCCACTTCACGACCATCCGCTATTTCGGCGCCGACGGGACCGCGCTGCAGACCGACGGGACGCCGCTCCCGAGCCGACCGTCCGGCGTCCCCGCTCACGCAATTCGCAACAGCAAGAGCGGCACGTGGCTGGCAGGTAGGTGGGACAGCCAGGGCCGCCGCGAAGGACCGCTCGAGGTGTTTGACGCCGACGGGCGCCGCCTTGCGATCGAGACATATCGACAAAACCTCGCCCACGGACCGACGACGCTGTTCTATCCGGGCGGAACCCTGCGAGCGGTGCTCGCGTACGCCAACGGCAAGCTTCACGGAACCACCGAGAGCTTCTACCGAGACGGAACCCTGGCACGACGAGCCCAGTTCAAAGCGGGTGAGTGGGCCGGGACGCTGAGCGATTGGTCGCCAAGTGGCGAATTGATCGACGAGGTCAGCATCGTGGCCACGCCCCCGGCGAGTCCACCGCCCGCCGAGCCGTCTGAGCTCGCGCTGCGAGGCGATGTCGCGGCAGCGGCAGTCGAGGCCGTCGCCGAAGCCCCGATCTCGGCAGCCGGCATGGCGCGCCTGATCGCGATCGGATGGGGCGGCGACGAGGAGCGCGACGCCACGCTGGCCCGGGTCGCTCGGCGGGTGGTTCGTGCGCGCCAGGATCCCGCGCTCACCGAGGCCCTGCGCGAGACCGGACTGGACACGGCACCGCGGCTGCTCACGGCGACTCGACTCCGACGCGTGATCACAGCGATGCGCGCGGTCCCAGCGGTCGACCAGCACGCGCTGGTCCCCGCCTTCGCCGAGCGCGGGGGCGTTGGACGAGCCGCGGTGCTCGACCGCGACGACGCGATGGGCGTCGCCGCGCTGCGTGCCCAGGTCAACGGCGAGCGACTCAACCTGAGCAATAAGGGCCTCGAGCGGCTGCCTCGCGCGATCCGGCGGCTCGCGTCGGTGCGCGTGATCGATGCTCGCGACAATCAGATCACAGAGGTACCGCCCGAGATCGCAGGGGTGTTCTTTTTACGCGAGGCGGACCTCACCTCGAACCGCCTCGCCACGCTGCCAGACCAGCTCGCGCGCCTCGGCGACCTGCGTGAGCTACAGCTCGCCAGCAATCAATTCGCGACGCTCCCACAGGTCGTCACGAAGCTGACCGAGCTCGAGGTGCTCGGCTTGGGCGACAACGAGCTCGTGACCCTGCCAGCGGACATTGGACGACTCACCCACCTGGGCACCCTGTGGCTACACGGCAATCCGCTCGCAGGTCTGCCGGACTCGTTCGCACAGCTGAGTTCGCTGACATTCCTGCATCTGGGCGATCTGCCCTGGGCGACACCGTCCCCCGTGATCTTCGAGCTCGAGTCGCTGCGCGAGCTGTGGCTCGCCTCACCAAGCTTGACGCACCTGCCCGCAGACATCGGGCGACTGACCAAGCTCGAGCGCCTCTCGATCTGGTACTCTGGCCTGACCGAGCTTCCGGACGCGCTATTCGAGATGACCTCGCTCCGTGAGATCCGGATACGCGACAACCCATTGCCCGCTGGGGTGATCGAGCGGTTGAAGGAGGCCCACCCTGACTGCAAAATCTTCTGATGATGCCGACGAGCTGGAGTTTGCCCAGCTGGCAGTTCGAGCGGGCGAGGCCGAGCTCTCGCACGTCTTGTGCCTCGCATCTGCCGATCCGCCCTGGGCCCCCGCGGTGGTCGTCGCCGCGATCGCGGGCCTGTTCGAGTCCGAGCGCGACTTTTTCAACGGTGGCGCGGATCAGTTCGTATGGAATCATGGTCCCGGCGCGGCACGATCGATCGGTTCAGCCTGGCGCGCGGTCGGGGCCGTCGAAAATGGCGAGCTGCTCATCGAGCTCGCCAATGCGCTCGAGCGCCTCGAGGCCGCGCGCGGATGGGATGATGACAAGCCCATCCGGGCCTTCATCGAGTATCGCAGGTTGGTCGCCGGGCCGGATTTTGGTCGGCCCGAACCGGCGGAGGAGCTCGCCGAGGCCCTCGTGGAATGGGCGATCGAGCACCCTGAGGCGTTCGTCTCGCGCGACGTGAACGTGCCGACGTCCTGAGCGCCGTACGCTCACGGGCCGGAGCGTCGCCCCTCGGCCGGACCTGACGCGGCTATGCTCTGGTCGCGTCCACTCGAACTCCATATGGGCGAGTGAACCCGCAATCTCTGCGATGTCGTGGCGCGCCCGCCTAACACGGCCCTTCGCCGTTGTTGACGACCTCGACCAGGTCTCCGCCGGGGATCTGCGCGAGCACGGCCTCGATCTCAGCCGGCTGCAGCTGCGCGTTGCAGTAGATCGTGCCGCCTTCGAGCTCAGAGATGCTGGTGAGCGCGTCGAGGTTGATCAGGTTGTCGTTGAACAGAATGTCGATGGTGCGGGCCTCGGAGATGCTCAGGCCGTCGAGGGTCGCCAGCGCCGGGTTCCGCTCGAGCCAGATACCTTCGAGCACAAACTCGAGGTTGGCGAAGTCCGACAGATCCACGAGCGGGGTCTCCGTGATGTTCACGCTGCGGGCGCATGTCAGGTCCGCGTACACGCTTGGATCCTCGTCGCCGGACAAATAGATGTGAGTGAGGCTAGAGCAGTGTGTTCTCGCCCGACGAGTGTGCACGGATCCTCGCCCACGACTCGCCGTGGTCGCCCGCGCAGGTCAGTGACGGCTTCGGCAAGGGCACCAGCGCGGGCGACAAGCGAGCGAGCTCGGCCCCGAGCACGAGTGGGTCTTTGCTCGCCTCGCAACATTTCTGAGCGAGCACGCGACCTACGGGTTTGCGCTGCGCGAGCTCGAGTCGCCGATCAAGCTGCAGCGCTACGGCCCCGGCGACTACCACGGCTGGCACGTCGACCTCGCGGGGCCCGGCTGCCACGAGCGCAAGCTGGGCATCTCGGTCCAGCTCTCGGCGCCGACCGACTACGAGGGCGGGCAGCTGCGCGTGTACGATCCCCCGGCGCACGCGGCCGTCCCGTCCGAGCTCGGCTGCGCGATCGCGTTTCCAGCTTACGTGCCGCACGAGGTCGCGCCGGTCACCCGCGGTGTTCGCCACGCGCTGACGGCCTGGGCCGTGGGGCCGCCATTCACCTGAGCGAGGGGCTCAGCACTGCGCTTGGCAGTCGTTGACGGCGATCCCCACGCAGGTCTGATCCCACGCCGTGTCACAGCAATACGGATCGAGCCCGCACACGCAGTTCTCGACGAACGGTACCTGACAGCCCGAGGTCAGCTTGGACATGCAGCAGTTCCCGTCGTTGCACAGGCCAAACTCGTAGCCGCTGCAATTATTGTTGCACAGCAGCGTGCCGCCGCCGAACCCGACTGACGCGCAGCTCTCACCGTTGAGGTTGTTGCCGTCGCACTGCTCGTCGTCGTCGATCACACCATTGCCACACCCCGCGCTGGTGCAGCCGTTGGTGTCGAAGCCGTCGCAGTTGGGCAGGCACACCAGCGCGCCGCCCGTAAAGCCCTGGGTCTGGCAGGTCTGGCCGTTGAGCATGTTGCCGTCGCAGGCCTCGCCACCGTCGATCTGACCGTTGCCGCAGGTGTCGATCGTGCAACCGCTGGTGTCCAGGCTCGCGCAGCCCTGGCCGCAGACCAGGGTGCCACCGTCAAACCCCAGCGACATGCAGGTGTTGCCGTCGAGGTTGGTGCCGTCGCAGACCTCGGGGCCGTCGACGACCCCGTTGCCGCAGGTCTCGCTGAAGCAGTTGCTGGTGTCGAAGCCCGAGCAGTCGCTCGCGCAGCTGAGGATACCGCCGTCGAACGCGAGGGTCGTGCAGCTCTGGCCGGCGAGGTTGTTGTTGTCGCAGAACTCCGCGCCCTCGACGACTCCGTCGCCGCAGATCGGACCCTCGTCGGTGTCGCCGTCGCCGTCGCCGTCGCCGGTGGTCTCGTCGTTGTCGGTGTTGGTGTCCCCACCCAGCGACAGCGACGAGAAGGTGTTCGCGCCCGTGGCCGCGTCGCCGTCGCCCACCGCACAGGCGAGCGAGGGCAGGACGCAGAGCCCAAGAGCCAAGGTTGCCGCGCGAGTCCAGGCCATCGGCACAAATAGTACCGAAGTCTGACCCGCGGGTTGGGACCTAGGTGGGGATCTAGTCTTCGCGCCGACGAATCGCCGCTGCGAGCAGCAGCAACCCAAACGCGAGGCCACCGGCCGGGGCGTCTTGATCCGTGACCGAGCACGCCACGCTGCCACCGCCGCCGCCGCCGGACTTGGGCGGCCGCTCATCGCCCCCGACTTCACCACCGGGGTCCGGGACGACGTCGGCGGTGTCGGAGGCCGCCGGCTTTTTGGCGCCGCCGCTGCTCCACAGCGCGTTCGGGCAGCCAGCCGAGTCGATCCTGGCGAGGATGCCCTTGGCGATCTTCACGTCGGCGCTGTGGCGAGGATCCGTCGCGTCGACGTTGGCCGTGAAGGTGCTGAACGCCGCCTGGGCCTGCTCACACTCCTGGCCCTTCCACGCCGCGTCGCCGATCCGAAACGCCAGCGCGTGGTTGGTGGGCAGGATGTAGTAGGCCCGCTCGTACTTGCCGATCGCCGCCTTGAAGTCGAGCTCGAGGTCCAGCGCCTGCGCCTCCGCGTAGAGGTCGCGGGCGTGGGTCTCTTTCTCGCCGACGGCCCACTTCGGGCACATGCCAGCGGCCGACTCTTCCTGGTAGCGCTTGGTCTCGCGCAGCTGGGTGCGATGCAGCTTGGGATCGCCGACGGTCAGGAAGTACGCGAAGTAGGTGTCGGCGTCCGCACACTCGCGCGAATTCCAGCTCGCGACCGCGACCTGAAACGCCAGGGCGTGGTCCTCTGGGGTGAGCTGGTAGGCGAGCGCGTAGGTGGTCGCGGCCCCGCCCCAGTCTTCTTGTTTGCCGAGCTCTTCGGCCCGCTTGACCAGGGTCCCTGCGAGCGCGGCTTCGTCGGCGGGCGTGCGGGGCGGGCACTCGAAGGTCTTGAGCTCGCCGAGGGTCTTGTTAGCGAGGGCCAGCTCGGGCGCGAACAAGGTCTGGTCGCCGTACTGGACGAAGCGCTCGAGGTTGATCCGCGCGCGCTCGCAGTCCTTGGCCTTCGCGGCCGCGTCGCCGGTCTTGTAGGCCAGCACCAGGTTGTCGGGCGCGAGCACGTAGGCCTCTTCGAACGCGTCGGCGGCCGACAGCCAGTCGCCGCGATCAGCCGCCTCCTTGCCGATCTTTTGCAGCTTGGCGATGCGTGCCGTGACGGCGGCCGGAGGCAGCCCCGCGACCGTGCTCTGGTTGGCGCTGCCCGGCGGGGGCATCACGGCCACGTTGGGAACCGCCGCCGTCGTGGTCGTGGCGGCGGTCGCCCCCGCGTCGGTGGTCGTGGTGGTGGTCGCGGCCGCGTCGGTGGTCGTGGTCGCGGCCGCGTCGGTGGTCGCGGTCTCGGCCGCGTCGGTGGTCGCGACGGCGACCTCGGCTTCGGCCTCGCCCTCGACCGCCGCGTCGCCGGTCGTCTCCATCGGCTCGATCGCCTCACCGTTCATGGCGGCCATCAAGTTCTTGGTCGCCTGCGCGGCCTTGGCCGGCAGCTCGGTGAGCGAGTTCTTGGCCTCGGTCGCCGCGTTCTTGACGGTGTTGGGCAGCTCCTTGGCGGTCGCGATGTCGGCCTCGATCTGGACCCCACCATCACCGACCGCGACCGCGAGCTCACCGGACAGCTCCTTGGTGGTCTTGAGCGCCAGCTTGGGCGTGGACATGGCCAGCTTGCCGATGTTCTTGCCCGCGACCTTGATCCGCCCGGGGACGCCCTGCAGATCCACGCCGACTTGCTTGATCTTGGCGAGGGTCGCCTCGATCTTGGCGCGGGCGTCTTCGTACTCCGTGACCGCGCCGATCTCGATCGTGCCGTCCTTGAACGCGACGGTGCACATCGCCGAGAACGCGGCGGGGTCGATGTCGAGCTCGGCCCGCAGCGCCGCGATCTCGTCGGCGAGGCGGACCGCGTTGTCGATTGGCTCCGCGGCCCAGACCACCTGCGCGGTCATCTGGTTCGGGACATCCACAAACTCGTCGAACGTACGCTCGTACTCGGGCGCGGGCGGCCCTTCTGCTGGCGCAGTGCTGCCGCTGGCGCTAGCGCTGCCGCTGGCAGACAGATCGCAGCCGAACAGGGACACGGCCGAAGCGGCCAAAATGGTGCATCGCATCCAATGCGACGCGGTGCTGATACCTCGAAATTTGCTGGTCATCATCCGCGGGAGAGTTGGGGTCGGAGGCTCGCAGAAAAGCCAGCGACGCTCAATGAGCGTCCCATGCGCATAGTCACGCTACCGCGCGCGGACACGCACTTCAGCGCGAGTTGAGTCGGCGTTCGAGGGCCACGTTGTCGCGGTCGAGTTTGGCTTGCGCGATCACCCAGTCCGGCACGTCCCCGGCCGCGGCGAGATCGAACACCACGGCCAGATCTTGGTCGGCTCCATCCAGGTCGCCCAACCGGTGGCGCAGGTGGGCGCGCCGCATGTGGAAGATCGGCTGGCGCGGACGCAGCTCGATCGCACGATCCAGGCTCGCCAGCGCGTCGCGGGGCTCACCGATCCCATCTTGGACCATCGCCAAATTGTAGTAGTGGACCGGGTGCGGCTCGTCGCGATGACCGCGCGGCCATGGGCCCTGCACCAGCGCGAGACCGGCGAGCAACACCACCCAGCGCGCGATCGCGGGCGGTCCGGCATCGCGCGCGTCTTGACCTGCAAGTTCGCTCCCACGCGGTCCCGGTGTTCGTGCCCGTAGCCGTTCAAGTAGCCGTGCCAGCCGCGGCCGCCCCCACCAGCGCAGCGCGAGCAAACCAGGCCCAGCGAGCACCGCCAGCGGCACCACCAGCGGCAGCCGATGCTGAGCCGAGGTGAAGTACAGCAAGTTGGCGGCCAGCACCGCGCCGACCTGACCGGCCAAGAACCACCCGAGCGCTCGCCGAGCTGACCGCGTGCGAACGAACGCCGGGGGTGGCTCCGGTGGCTCGCCGGTCTCGCGCGGTTGCCAGCGTCCCCCCAACACCGCCCCGGCCCCGAGCAGCCCGAGCGCCAGCAACATCGAGAAACTCACGCCCACGCGATGGGCCCAGGGCAGCAGCTCGCGCTCGCCCAGCCAGTCGTAGTCCTGGGTCAATTGCTGGTCGCCGAGCGTGAGCCACAGCTTGCGTCCCTCGAGCTTCACCCACGCTCCCGGGTTGGCCGCGATCCACTCGAACGAGCGGGCATAGAGCGCGTCTCCGATCTTCCGGGCTCGCTCGCGCGCTGGCAGCTTGGGATCGATGCCCAGGACCTCCGCGAGCTCCTGACTTTCGGTGCCAAGCCGGGCGCTGAGGAGATCGGCGTCGTTCCACACGCCCCGTGCCTTGGGATTGTTGCCGATCAAGAACGAGGTTCCACCGCCGTGCACGGGCTGGACGTCGGGGTACCCGGTGACGGCGAGGTTGCGCGCGGCCATCGGCGCCAGCGCCAGCGTCGTGCCGAGCACCGTCGTCGCGACCGTGAGCGCGACGAGCTTCCACGACCGACTGGGCGTCTCGCCGTCGCCCCGCGCGAGCAGGCCCACCGCGATCAGCGTGAACGGCAGCGCCAGCACCATGTTCGGGCGCGCGAGGATCGACAGCCCAGCCGCGAGCCCGAGCCCGAGCGAGGCCAGCACGCGGGGACCCGTGCGCGACTCGTCCCGGTCGAGCGTGACCCGCAGCAGCGCGACGAAGCCGGCGAGCACCAACACGTTGCACGCGATCCCGAGCTCGGCGCTGACGAACTTGTTCTCGTAGAACGCCAGGCCTGGATGCGCGAGCAGGGCGATCGTCGACAGCAGCCCGGCCCGACGACCCCACAGTCGTACCACCACCCGATGAAACACCCCGAGGGTCACGAACGCGAGCAGCAGCTGGACCAACAGCCCGACCGAGGGCCACGCCCGGACCATCATGCCGAGCGCGAGCAGGTACGCGTAGGCGCCCTGCAGATAGAACGCCTCGGTGCCGAGCGGCGGGTGGGTCACGATGTCACGGGCGGCCTGCTCGTAGACGGCGCCGTCCGAGAAGGTCGCGTGGGCGAAGGGGACGTCGCCCAGGTAGCTGGCGTGATAGACGACCCGATACGCGACCAGGACCACCACGATCCAGACCAGCGCGCGCTCGAGCTTGTTGTCGTCGTCCGCGCTCGCCACACCCACAGCATAGCCGGCTATGCTGCGACCCGTGTCCGACCCCCCCGGCTGGCCGCCCGACGAGGCCGTGATCCAGGCGATCCACGATCGCTACCAACGCGAGATCGTCGAGGGCCTGAACCTGTGCCCCTTCGCTCGGCGCTCGCGGGAGCAGGGCCGCGTGCATCGGCCCGTGTTCGTCGCGACCGACGCTCACGACCCCAGCCCGCTCGAAGTCGCGCGGCAGCTCGGCACCCTGGTGAGCACCCACCGCGAGGCCGAGATCGTGCTGCTGACCTTCCCGATCCCGCCGGGCCACGCGTGGCACGAGCCGCCCGCGTTCGAGCGGTTCTTGGCCGCGCTGCGGACCGCATGGTCGGCGCTCCCGCCACCGCGCCAGTTCTACATGGTCTCGTTTCATCCCCACCTCGCGGTCCCGCCAGACCGCCCGCTGACCGCCGACTCGCTCGTCTCGATCCTGCGGCGCAGCCCTGATCCCGTGATCCAGTGTGTCGACGCCGAGCTGCTCGACCGCGTGCGCAAGCAGGCCCAGGCGAGCGCGCGCGAGCGGATGCTGCGGGAGCTCGAGCAGCAAGATCCCGCGCTCGCGGCCTTGTTTGCGCGGAGCGTCTCGGCCGATCCAGAGCTCTCGGGTGACATCGCCCGGCAGAACTTCGCGGCCCACGGGCGCGGCGAGGCCCAGGCTGATCTCGAGCGGGCGATCACGGCGTTGCTGCGCGAGCGCGATCGCAACTATGGCGTCGGCTGAGCGCTCGCGGCTCACTCACTCGGCGAGGAGCTGATACACCCGCACCGTCCCGCTGACCTCGTTCGCCACGATCAACAGCGGCTCGCCGCTTGGACTGTCCGCCGCCGTCACGAGCTCGAGCCCCTCGGGGCCAAGATCGCCAGCCGTGCCCAACTCGGGATCCCCGGCGAAGTCGCGGGTCGAGTTGTCGTACAGCACAAAGCTCGGGCTCAGCGGATCCGACACGTCGTAGACCATGATCCCACCGATCCGCTCGAGCCCGATGAACGCGTAGGTCTTGCCCCACAGCGCGCCTGTGACCACGCCCTCGGGCTCGGGGCCCTTGGCGTCGCTGCGACTCTCGAACGCCTCGTTCGAGTCGTTGGCGCCGTTGAAGTGCGCCGGGTCGACCTCCGCCGTGATCTGCTCGAGCTGGTCGCCGCTGTCCCACACCAGCGAGCCGTCCGCGGACCAGATGGAGATTGAGCGCGAGCCAAACGCGTAGAGCTGCTCATGGTCGCCGCCACCGCCGACGTCACCCATGACCGCGGACACCGTGAGCCGGCCGAGCTGCTCGTCTTGCTGCAAGCTCATCGCGCTGGGGAACTGGTCGAGATCGAGGACCAGGTGCTCGACCCGGACCTCCTCGTCGAGCGCGTCGTAGCCACGCGCGTCGCCCTCGTTGGCGGTAATGAGGTACTCCTGACCACCCACACGAAAGCTGTGGATACCGTCGGGTTGGTACATGCCGAACACCGGCCAATTGGCGATGTTGATCTGCCCGTCTTCATCGCTGGCGTCGAAGCCGTTGCCCGCGATCGAGTGGTCCTTGTATCCCAGCGGGACAATCTCGGTGATCGTGGCGCTGTCTAGATCCACGATCGCCAGCGCGTTGTTCTCTTGCAGCGTGACCCAGGCCGTGCTCGAGTCCGCGGACACGGCCACGAACTCCGGCTCCATGTCCTGGGCCACGCTCGAGCCCAGCCCAAACACCCGCACCTGGGGGTCGAGATTGTTCGGGTTGAACCCGCTGAAGTCGGCGATCTGCACGTCGCCATCGGTCAGCGACGCAACGTCTGCGCTGACGTCGATGATCGCCACCGCGCCCTCGGGGTCGATGATGTAGTCGTCCTCGGGCTCGCCCTCGCAGGCGACCACCAACTTGGTCCGATCCGGCGTGAACGTGAGCATGTCTGGCAGCGCGCCGACCTGCAGATCGTTGACGTACGCCAGGTCGGCGGCCGCAACCAGGACGACGCGCCCTGGAGCCTGAGCGGGGGCGGCAGCGACCGCGACCGCGACCAGCCCGTCTGCCACGTCGACGCTGGTCGGCGAGTCTCCGTAGGCGCCGAGGTCGAGGCTATCGAGCAAGGTGGGCGTCGCCGGATCCGAGAGATCGAGCACATCGACCGCCTTGGCGTCACCGTTGACCACGAACAAGCGGGCGCTGGCCGGATCAAACGCGGTGATCTCGGCGGCGCTCGCGTCGAACACACCGGTCTCGTAGACACCGATCGGCTCGAGGCCGATCAGCGTCAACTCGTCGCAGTCGTCGTCGTGCTTACCCTTACCCTTTTTCTTGCCTTTGCCCTTGCCTTTGCCTTTGCCCTTGCCCTTGCCTCTAAAGCTCTCGGATCTATCCCCATCGTCGAGACTTGGGCTCATATCACTACAACCTTGCAGCATGGCGATGGCGGCGACGGCTAGCGTGAACTCGACTGCAAACGCAACATTACGTTGGTACATGACTTGCCCTTCATTGAAGCAACAATGTGTACGACGAGCGTCACAGACAGACAACATCCAGACTGCGCGAACGTAAACAAGAGCCCGCACGCACCACTTGCGCGCGGGCCCGGCTGGCTGGCTCGTCGCTCACTCCGGGCAGATGAAGGGGTACGCCCGATTGTCGATGATCGGCTCGATGTCAAAGAAGTCATTGAGCACCGACTCCGCGGTGCAGTACGCGCCTTCTACCCAGGCCTGGTCGTTGGAGTAGGTCTCGCCCACGATGAAGATGTCGGCGTCCTGACGGGGGTGTCCTGCGAGCTCGGGACCGTGCGCTGACGCTTGGCCCCGAGCTCGAGCTCGCGCCAGAAGGTCGTGTTGTCCTCGTCGTCGTAGCTGGCCAAGATCCCATAGACTGGCTTGCGGGTCTGGTCCGTGCGTTGTTGCCGAGATACGACCATCCGGATCGGCGAGTTCGTGACGCTGGGGCCGTTGCGTGACTGGGCTCGGCCAAGGCATGGTCCCGTAGGTGACCTCGCCCCAGCTGTGCTCACGTCTGCTGTCCACGCTCGTGCTGCTCTCGGCATGCGGCTCGCGCGAGCCCGCCGACACCGCTGCCTCAGCGACCGCGGCGGGTGCGATCGCCGACGCGAGTTCGGAGCCCGCGCCCGCGCCAACACCCCCACCAGCGGCATCGGCTCCGGCTCCGGCTTCCCCCGTGGCGTCCGACAGCGAGCAACCCGGGGCTGTCTACTTCGTGATCAACACCAAGGGCCTCGTCAAGCTCGACGAGACTGGCACCACGCTGCTCGCCGACCCCGAGCGCAACATCTCGGACCTGTTCATCGGCCCAGGCGGCGACGTGTTCGTGCTCGACGCTCACTCGCTGCGCAAGCTCGAGGCCGACGCGCTCGTCGAGGTCGAGCGCTTCGAGCTCGGTCGCGGCGGGCCCGTCAATGCGCTCGCGCTGGCCCGCGATGGGACCGTGTGGGTCAGCAACAGCGAGGGGATCGGCGCCCGCGTCGACGGTGAGTGGCAGATCACCAGCTTCGAGCAGCTCGGCGTCGAGCCCAGCGCCGCGCTGGCGATCGCGGCGGACGACACGGTGTGGGTGATCGGTTCGCGGGTCCTGCTGTACCGCGAGGCCGAGCGGTGGGTGCCTGTGGATCCGCAGCTGCTGCGCAACCTCCCGCTGTTTCTCAACGCGACCGGCTCGTCGACTGGGCCGGTCAACACCACGACCGGGCACAAGCTCACGCGGCTCGGCAAGACCTCGCTCGACTCGGTGCTGATCGATCCCAAAGAGGTGATCAGCTACACCGCCGCGCTCGACATCGCGGCCGATGGTCACGCGGGCCTGGCCAGCGGCGCGTGTGACCTGGTCCGCGTCAACCCCCAGCCACCTACCTCGATCTGGCGATTCTCGGGCACCGACTACGACTGTCAGACTACCGAGGCGATGGCCCTGGACGCGCGCCATCGGTTTTGGGTGGCCTCGCGCGAGGGGCTGAGCGTCGTCGATGAAGATCGCAGCGTGCACGAATATCCGGCGGGGAGCTTCGTTGAGCTCGCGGGCCGCGTGAGCCACATGGTCGTGACCGGGCCGGGACCGGTGTTGCCAGCGGTGGGTCCGGTCCAGACCGCGACGTTGACCGCGACGCTGCATGTCGGGGCTGAGCCTGCCGCGAACGCGTCGGTGGAGCTGTGCCCGACCGTTCGCTTGCATGAGGAAGGTAGCCCGTGCACCGACGCCAAGCGCAGGTACGTGGGCAAGACCGACGCGAGCGGTCGCCTTCGGGTGCCCGAGGTCGCGATCGGCGACTACAGCGTCGCGCTCGAGCTCGACGGGGCCTGGCGGTGGAGCACGCCGCCGAGCTTCGCCGCCAAGCTGCGGCCGGGCGAAGCGCACGAGCTCGGGACGATCACCGTGCCTGAGCTCTGAGCTGGTGCGGAGGCCTCGAGGTTGGACAGGGGGATCGCCGTCGCGTGAGTCCTGGTCGCGGCGAGGCCGGGTGGGCCGCTAACGGCTCACAGGGGCCAAAATTCTGGCATTCGTGGCGGGCCTACGGGCGCAGCGCGGAACATGGTAGGTCCACCCGACATGGCCCAGCCCGGCAGCGACACCCCCAACATCGCCGTCTTCGCCGACTACGAGAACGTCGCGCTTGGTGCCCGCGACGCGAAGTTCGATAAGTTCGACATCAACCTGGTGCTCGAGCGGCTGCTCGAGCGTGGCAACGTGGTCGTGCGCAAGGCGTACTGCGACTGGAGCCGGTACAAGAGCGATCGCGTCGCGCTGCACGAGCGCAGCTTCGAGCTCGTCGAGGTCCCGCACGTGAAGCTGGCCGGGAAGAACTCTGCCGACATTCGGATGGTGGTTGACGCGCTGGACCTCGCGCACACCAAGCGGCATGTTGGGGTGTTCGCGTTGATCACGGGGGACAGTGATTTTTCGCCGCTGGTTAGTAAGCTGCGAGAGAATAATAAGGCTGTGATCGGGATCGGCGTGCGGCAGTCGACTAGCGATCTGCTGGTCGAGAACTGCGATGAGTTTATTTACTATGATGATTTGATCCGTGAGCACAAGCCCAAGCGGCCGCGCGCGAAGGTTGAGAAGCGAGAGCCGAAGGCGACCGGGAATGGTGGGAGTGGGGGTGGTAAGTCTGAGGGGCAGCGTAAGGCTGAGGCGATTGAGCTGACGTTGGATACTGTTGAGGCTATGTTTCGGGATCGGTCTGGGACGCTTTGGGGGTCTATGGTCAAGCAGGCGATTCAGCGGAAGCGGCCTAACTTTTCGGAGAGTTATCATGGGTATCGGAGTTTTAATCAGTTGCTTGAAGATGCGGAGCAGCGGGAGTTGTTGGTGCTGCAGAAGGATGAGAAGTCTGGGGGGTATATTATTGTGGAGCTTGGTGCGAAGGCGTGATCTGAGGACTGGGGATCCGGGGCGATCCGGACTGGGCGGAGGCGATCCGGACTGGGGAGGACTGGGGGGCGATCCGGACTGGGGGCGATCCGGACTGGGAGTCTTTTCGGACCCACCCGTCACCGAGAGGCGATCCGGACTGGGAGTCTTTTCGGACCCACCCGTCACCGAGAGGCCTGAGACCCTCCGTGGGCGATCCGGACTGGGAGTCTTTTCGGACCCACCCGTCACCGAGAGGCCTGAGACCCTCCGTGAAGCCGCCAGAGTCGCACTTTCGCGCCAATCTTCGGCGCGCGGAGCCAAAAAATCCACCTCGCGCACGCCGCAGCACCCACTCTCGCCCCCGAAACCAATACAAACCCCCAGGATTGCCTCGAGCAACCCCGGCATCGCCGATCTCCACACGCTCACAACGGCGAACGCTGCTCGCCCGCGACCGTGACCGCCGCGAACCGACGCAACCAATACGTCCCTGCCGGAAACACCGCGGGTTTCCCGGCCAGCCACAAGGCCCGCGCCTCCGCGTACTCGCGCTCCCACGCCCGGTCTCGCTGCAGCTGCGCCAAGCGCTGCCACTTCGACGACGCGGCGACCTTCGGCGTGACATTGAACCGTTCTTCGAAGCTAACCGCAGCTTCGTTCCAGGCTTGCTTCGCAACCTTGCGCGCCCCCTTGAACTGGCGCCCCTTGGCGCGAAGCGCACTCTGAAACTCGCGCTCCTTCTCCCGCACCACCGCCGCGA
>NZ_PVNL01000014.1 GCF_002994635.1 Enhygromyxa salina
TCTGCCGATCACCGGAGACACCGGGGAGCTTCGGATGGACCTCGCGCTCTCCGCCGAGCTCGAGCAACCGGAACATCGCCGTGCCGGGATCGCGGTGATCGTCGAGGTCCAAAAGCGCATCAACTCGACCAAGCGCTGGCGCCTGTGGGTGTATTGGGCGCTGCTCGCCGAGCAACTGAAGCGAAATACTGCGGTTCTCGTGGTCCCGCTGTCCAAGGCCGTGGGGCGCTGGTCGCGAGGACTCGGGCGTTTGGAGATCCCGATGCGTGAAGGTTTGCTGGTTCTCGACCACGAAAACATGCCGCGCATCACCGACCTCGAGCTGGCCCGGCTGCGCCCCGCGTTGGTCGTGCTCTCGGCGGTGCTCCACGCGATCAACGGCGACTACGAGATCGCGCAATTTGCCTGGGGTGTCGCGCTGGATCTCGCGGACGCACGCCGATGGCGCTATGCTGCGATCATCCTGAGCGCCGTACCGCAGCACGAACGTGACCGCATGATCGGAGACCTGACGATGGAAGAACGCCACGAACTCACGGAACTCGAACTCAACAGCATCGCCTATCACGACGGGCGAGATGACGGCAAGCGCGAGGGCATGCTGGAGGGCAAGCTGGAAGTCCTCGCGGAGCTCGTGTTCACGATCCTCGAGCTTCGTGAGCTCCCGGTGGACACGGCATCCAGGGCAAAGATCCAAGGCTGCAGCGACGCAGACCTGCTGCAGCGTTGGGCCGCCCGCGCCAAGCAGGCGAGCGAGACCGCGAACATCTTTGACTGAGCTCGCGGAGCGTGGGTGAGCACGAGCTCGGCGAGGGGCGACCTCTACGAGTTGAACTTCGCAGTCGAGATCCGCAAGAGCGGCCGGGTCAGCGAGGTTGCGGTAAGCCCCAGCATCACGCGCGGCATGGACGGGTGCATGTCGAAGGTGATCCGACGCGCTGGTTTCCCCACCTTCAGCGGCGATTCGAGTCGATCAAGCTGTAGCTGGCCATGCTTCGGGACACAGGGGCGGCCCGGCAGCGGGCCACTGGCCCGCTGCCGGGCCACTCATAATTCCCACCTCGCCCGAAATCATTGCTAAATCGCCGTGGCACGTAGCTTGCCTTGGTGGTGCGTCACGATGCCAAGCACACTACACCAAGGAGTTGTCTCGCTGTTCCGCGATGACCCGAGGCTAGCGTTCGACCTGCTGCGGTCAGTGTTTGGCATCGAGCTGCCGCCACTGACGCAATACACCGATCGCAAGGGAGAGATCGATCGCTATCTGCCGATCACCGGAGACACCGGGGAGCTTCGGATGGACCTCGCGCTCTCCGCCGAGCTCGAGCAACCGGAACATCGCCGTGCCGGGATCGCGGTGATCGTCGAGGTCCAAAAGCGCATCAACTCGACCAAGCGCTGGCGCCTGTGGGTCTACTGGGCCCTGCTCGCCGAGCAACTGAAGCGAAATACTGCGGTTCTCGTGGTCCCGCTGTCCAAGGCCGTGGGGCGCTGGTCGCGAGGGCTCGGGCGTTTGGAGATCCCAATGCGTGAAGGTTTGCTGGTTCTCGACCACGAAAACATGCCGCGCATTACCGCTCTCGAGCTGGCCCGCCTGCGCCCCGCAATGGTCGTGCTCTCGGCGGTGCTCCACGCGATCAACGGCGACTACGAGATCGCGCAATTTGCCTGGGGTGTCGCGCTGGATCTCGCGGACGCACGCCGATGGCGCTATGCTGCGATCATCCTGAGCGCCGTACCGCAGCACGAACGCGAACGCATGATCGGAGACCTGACGATGGAAGAACGCCACGAACTCACGGAACTCGAACTCAACAGCATCGCCTATCACGACGGGCGAGATGACGGCAAGCGCGAGGGCAAGCTGGAAGTCCTCGCCGAGCTCGTGTTCACGATCCTCGAGCTTCGTGAGCTCCCGGTGGACACGGCATCCAGGGCAAAGATCCAAGGCTGCAGCGACGCAGACCTGCTGCAGCGTTGGGCCGCCCGCGCCAAGCAGGCGAGCGAGACCGTGAACATCTTTGACTGAGCTCTCAACCGTAGGTGCCAGGATCACGCAGCAGCGCGGCGACGGCCTCCCGCCGTTCTTGCTCAGCCCCGCGTCGAGCAGCGCGTCGACGATCTCCCTGAACCCGCGGTGGGCGGCGAAGTGCAGCGGCGTGCTGCCAAGCTGAGAATCGGCGAAGATCAGCCATCGCTCCACGCTACCATTGGCGGGTCATGGCCAACCAACTCTGCGCGCGCACGCTTGCGATTGTCTGGTTGTTTGTCCCCGCCTCAGCCTGCGCCAGCTCGGGCAGCGGCGACGGGCCCAAACAAACGACAGAATCGACCACCAGTAGTGGCGACGGCGACGGCGATCCGGGCACTGGCGATGGCGAGGGCGACCCCGACGACACAAGCATTGGGTGCACGCAGGACGTCGCCGAGATCACCCTGATCACCGACGACGGCATCGAGCTCGCCGCGGACCTCTACCTGCCCGGCGAGGTCACGACCACGGCGCTACTGCTCCACATGATCCCACCCAACGACAAGCGCAACTACCCGCCGGGCTTCATCGCGTTGCTCGCCGAGGACCACGGGCTCAACGTCATCAACGTCAACCGCCGCGGCGCGCCGGGCTCGGGTGGCGAGTCCGAGGACGGCTACATCGGCGAGACCGCGCGGCTCGACGCGAAGGCAGCGATCGACTTCATGGCCGATCATCCGTGCGCCAATGGCAGCGTGGTGATCGTCGGGGCCAGCAACGGGACCACTGGCGCGCTCGACATGGCCCTCTACGCCACCGAGCAGGCTCGCTACGATCCGCCGACCCGCATGGTGTTTCTCAGTCCTGGCCAGTACACGGAGAACCAGACCTCGCTCGAGGCCAACCTCGACGCGCTCGTCTCGATCCCGACCATGTTTGCGTACCCGAGCGGTGAGGCGGCGTGGAACCAAGCTGTCCAGGCGTACGCGCCCGCGTCGTGGAGCTTCGTCGAGTACGCCGCGGGCTCGCACGGGACCGGGCTGTTCACGTCGAACCCAGAGTCGATCGCGGCGGTCGCCAGCTACGTCGCCGGACGGTGATCGAGCGACCGGCGATTCACTGATTCGCGCGCAGCCGGGTCACCGTCAGCGTGCCGGAGACATCGTCGGCTGCCGAGGTCCAGGTCCCGCTGCCGTCGGGCGAGATCAACCAGGTCCCCTCGATGTTGCGCCCCACGACCTTGTAGTGGAGCTGCGCCGAGCCGTCGTCCGCGACCGCGCCGTCGACATCGAAGCGCCATCGCTCCTTGCCGTCGAGCAGCTTGCGGCCGGTCCCGCTGAGCGCACAGCCCTCGACGTCGACGCTCACCTCGTTCAACGAGCTTCCCCCGACCCAGCTGGCCTTGATCGCCTTGGTGGCGACGGTGCGGAGCTCCCACGACCCCCGCCACTGCCCGGCCACGCCCTTGCACGCGCCTGGCTTCACTGGCTCAGGTGCCTGCGCCGAGGCCGGGGCCGCCAGCTCATTGGTGGGCGCCGGGTCATCACTGGGCGGCGCTCGCGGGTCCAGGAGCGGACCAATGAAGATCCACCCGAGGACCAGCGCGACCACCAGTCCGCCCGCGACCAGGGTCGGCGCGATCCATCGCGCGGGCCGCTGGGGCCGAGTCGCTTCGGCGACGATCGCGATCGTGTCGAATTTGGCTTGTTGCGGGGCCGGTCGAGTGTTGGACGCCGCGTAGCTGGCTGGAGGTGCCGGAGCCGATGGCTGCGCAGCGACGGTCGGTGCGAATCGAAGCGCCCCAAGGGTCGCGAGCACCTCGTTCGCGTCCCGCGGCCGCGCGTTCGGATCCTTCTCGAGCAAGCGCATGATCAGCTGCTCTGCAGGGGGCGGCAGCTGCTGGCGGGCGTAGTCCGGCAGCTGTGGCGTCGGTGCGGTGCACAGCTGCTCCAACAACAGCCGCGGGGAGTCGGCGTCGAACGGCCCCCGCCCGGCCAGCAGCTCCCACATGACCAGGCCGAGCGCGAACAGATCCGAGCGGCCATCGACGGACCGCGCGTCGATCTGCTCGGGGCTCATGTACCGAAGAGTTCCGGCGGGGTTGTTTGTCGTGTTCCCCGCCATGGTCTGCACGATCTTGGCGATCCCGAAGTCCATGACCTTCACGCGGCCGTCGGCGAGGCGCATGACATTCTCGGGCTTGAGGTCGCGGTGAATGACCGCCGGCTCGCGCGAGTGGGCGACCCGCAGCGCCGAAGCGATCTGCCACGCGTAGCTGGCGACCTCGGTCCACGGCAGCGCGCCGCGTGCGTTCAGCAGCTCGCGCAGCGTCTGACCCTCGAGGTACTCGAGCGCCATGACCAGCTGGCCCTCGATCTCTGCACAGTGCAGGCAGCGGACGATGTGCGGGTCGTCGAGGCTGGCGAGGATCCCCATCTCGGCCACGAACTGGCGGCGACCCTGGCCGGTGCCGCTGAGCTCGCTGCGCAGGATCTTCAGCGCCACGCGGCGGCGCGATAGCTGCTCCTCCGCCTCGTAGACCGTGCCCATCCCGCCCTGGCCGAGCACCCGAAGGATCACGTAGTCGCCGAACGGCCGCCGCTGATCGGGAGTGGGGTCGCTGCTGTGCATCGGAGGGGAGCTGCGGGACCGCCAGCATACACGAGCCTTCACGTGCTTTTTTGGAGATGGCTCCAGCGTCGCGCCAAAGCTGGGCCAAAATTGTGGTCGAAGGCGCGCAGCCGCGCAGCTCACGGAGCACTCGAGCCGCGTGATCGCCGAGCCGCACCTCCAAGCTCAAATACTGTTTGCTTGTGACCTCCCGGCACTGGTGGGATGATCGGGTCATGACTCGCTTACGTCTGCCTAGCCTCGCGCTCATGCTGCCGTGTGTCTCGCTGATCGGCATCGCCGGATGCAACGACGACACCCCGGGCACCGACACCCCCGTGTTCGAGACGGACTCGGGCGACGGCGACGGAGATGGAGACGGCGACGGAGATGGCGACGGCGACGGCGACCCGGCGGGCGACGGCGACGGCGAGCCCGGTGAGTGTGTCAGCGGGCAAGAGCTGTGCACCGACGAAGGCCACGAGATCTGTGTAGACGGCAGCTGGGAAGCCGACCCGTGTGCGGCCGACACCTTCTGCAACGCGGACACGGGCGCCTGTGAATCCTGCGTGTGTGTCCCCGGTGAAGAGGGCGTCTGCGCCGACGACAGCACCATCGAGGTCTGCAACGACGAGTGCTCCGGTTGGGACACGAGCGCGTGCGTCGACAGCGTCTGCATCGTCGACGCCTGCGTCGATCTGATCTGCTCCCCCGGCTCGCCCTACTGCACCAGCGACGACACCTTCCACGTCTGCAGCGACAACGGCACGGAGTTCAGCGCTGAGCAAGAGTGCCCCGGCAACGAAGTTTGCTTTGGCGGCGAGTGTGTCGACGCCTGCGAGAAGGCGGAGCTGGTCAAGTCCAGCGTCGGCTGCGAGTTCTGGGCGGTCGACATGTCGAACCAGCCGCCGCGCGACGCGTTCACCTACGCGATCTCCGTGGCCAACCCCAGCGAGGACGACGTCGCGACCGTCAAGATCTGGGACAAGCGGATCGGCGCCCAGACCGTCATCATCCAGGACACCGTGGGCCCGCGCGAGTCCAAGGTCTTCAACGTCTCGGGCTCGCACGCTGGCTTCACCAGCTACTACAACGGCATGGACGCGGGCATCCTGACCAGCGGCATCGCAACCGGCACCGCGTTTCGGGTCGAGACCGACATCCCGGTCGTGGCCACCCAGTTCAACCCGATCGGCGGCGCGAGCAGCATCACCTCCGACGCGTCGTTATTGCTGCCGACCCACTCGCTCGGCAGTGAGTACATCCACCTCGCGTGGGCCTTGGGCTACGGCGGGGGCTCGGCCCTCAACGTGATCGCGACCGAGAACGACACCACCGTCACGATCACGCCCCACGTCAACACCCCGGCCGGCTCGGGCGGGCTGCCGGCGATGGTCGCCAACCAGCCCACGCAGATCGTCCTCGACGCCTACGACTACATTCAGATCGGCATCGTCGACCAAAACATGGAGGACCAGCTGCAGAGCATGAGCGGCTCGCGGATCGAGTCCGACAAGCCCGTCGCCGTGTTTGGCGGTCACTCCTGCGCCAACGTCCCCGACGAGGTCGTCAACGGCTGCGATCACGTCGAAGAGCAGATCTTCCCGCTCGAGACCTGGGGCAACGAGTACGTGGCCTCGCGCAACCCGATCCGCGACATGGAGCCGATGCGCTGGCGGATCATCGCCAGCAAGGACGACACCGTCATCAACTTCGAGCCCCCGATCTCGCTCGGCGCCCAGATCATCCTCGACGGCGGCGACATGGTCGAGTTCGACGACCAGCAAGACTTCTTCGTGTCGGCCGACGATCCGATCTTGATGGCCGGCTACATGTACGGTTGCTCGTCGGTGACCGCGCCCTGCATCGGCGATCCCTACATGGTCCTCATGGTCCCGGTCGAGCAGTACCGCACCGACTACGTGTTCTTGGTCGACGACTCCTACGTTCAGGACTTCGCCAAGCTGGTCCGCCCCGCGGGCGTCGAAGTCAACGTCGAGTGCCTCGGCGGCCCGGTCCCCGACAATCGCTGGACGCCGATTGGAAACAGCGACTGGGAGTGGGCGACGATCGACATGAACCCCGGCGAGGCCATGTGCACGGCCGGCACCAACCAGGCGAGCTCGGTGCAGGGCTTTGGGGTGATCGTGAGTGGTCAGTCGAGCTTCGCCAGCTACGCGTACCCCGGCGGCCTCTCGCTCGGCGAGATCAATCCGCTGTAAGCAAGATCACCAGTCGCGCGCGGGCGCCTCGGCTGTCGAGGCGCCCGCGCTCGTATCTGGCGAGCGACGCAGGCATCGGTGATACTCCGGGCATGCGCTTGCGAGATTCTGGTGTGGTTGCGTTGGCTCTGAGCTTGGTTGTTGGATGTGGTGACGATGGCTCGAGCGAGGGTGAGGGGCCCAGCACGCTGACGTTCGGTGCGGAGACCATGGGCAGCAACGGCGACGGCGACGGCGACACCGGCGATGGCGACGGTGAGCCAGGCGACGGCGACGGCGACGGTGACGGCGACGGTGATCCAGGCGACGGCGATGGCGACCCCGACACCGACGGCGTGAAGTTTGACGTCGAGTCAGCCATGACCGACGTGCCCGGCAACACCGGGGATCTCTGCAAGGTCCAAGACGACGGCGACGGCATGGGACCCTGCGAAGAGTTCGCTCCCGCCGACAGCTTCGAGCCCGTCTTGCAGTGGGCGTTCACGCCCAACGATGGCAACCACCAGACCCTCACCACCCCGCTGGTCGCGAACCTGACCGACGACAACAACGACGGCGAGATCGACCTGTGCGACATCCCCGACGTCGTGCTGCTCGCGTTCCCGACCGCGCCCAACCCCGGCAACCTCTACGTGCTCGATGGTGAGACCGGCGCCTTGCACTTCAAGATCAATCAGCCGGTCAATTGGCGGACCACGCCCGCGCTCGGTGACATCGACGATGACGGGATCACCGAGATCCTGGTGCAGTCCAACCAAAACACCATCTACTGCTTCGAGCACGACGGCAGCCTGAAGTGGGAGAGCGCCTCGGTCGCGGCGGCCCCACACTCGGACACCGGGCCGGCGATCGCCCTCGCCGACATCGACGTCGACGGAGACGTGGAGATCATCTTCGAGAACATCGTGCTCGACCACACCGGGCAGGTGCTGTGGACCAGCAACACCACCAATCAGTGGAGCCCGGCGACGGTCGTCGCGGACCTCGATGGAGACGAGTTCATGGAGATCATCCACCCGACCGCCGCCTACCGCTACGACGGCTCGCTCTACTACAACAGCGCCGGGCTCGGCTCGGGCTTCACGGCCGTCGCCAACATGGACGACGACGAGGATCCCGAGATCGTGGTCGCCTCCAACGTCGGCATCTCGGTGGTCGAGCACGACGGCACCGTCAAGTTCAGCGGCTTGCAGCCGGTCGGCGGGTACAACTACGCGCGCCCGCCGGCCGTCCACGACATGAACGGTGACGACGTCGCCGACTTCGCGCTCGGAGCCGGCAGTCGGTTTGCGGTCTACGATCAGATGGGCGGCGTGATCTGGGACGTGGCGGTCGACGATGGCAGCGGCTCGGCCGGCAGCACCGCGTTCGACTTTCTGGGCGACAACGGGGCCGAGGCCATGTACGGCGACGAGGACTTCATCTGGGCGTTCGGCCAGGGCGGCGCGCCCGTGGTCCAGCAAGCGCGCAGCAGCGCCACGGTCGTCGAGTACCCGATCGTCGTCGACGTCGACAACGATGGCTCGGCCGAGATCGTCGTGGGCTCGAGCCATCCCTTTGTGTACAGCGGAAGCCCGAATCCGTTCCCGACCGTGCAGGTGTTTCAGGACGCGGAGAATCGGTGGATCCAGGCCCGTCGGATCTGGAATCAGCACACCTATCACGTCACGAATGTGCGCGAGGATGGGACGATTCCGCAGTACGAGGACAAGCACTGGCTGAAGCTCAACACGTTTCGGACCAACGCCCAGATCGAGAATGGTGGGATCTGCGATCCGGTCGGGTGATCGGGCGAGGGCGTGCCGAGTTGGCAGGTGCCGCTCGGCGAGATCGGCACTCTAATCGCAGTCGGCGGTTGTAAGATGCTGTAATTACTGATGATTTTGGCTCGGAATGGGTATCGCTACGCACCCACGCGATGACGCTCGCAACGCTGATCCTCGAGTCCTTCCTGCTCACGCTCCTCGCAAACGCACCTGGTGGATCGGACGGCGACCATCCCCCGCGTCCACCTCGTGAAGCCGTCGAAGCTTGCGCCGACCGGGCGAGCGGCGACGCGTGCTCGTTCGAGGGCCGCGAGGGTGAGACGGTGAATGGCTCGTGCTTCACGCCCGACGCTGACAAGCCGCTCGCCTGCCGGCCTGATCACCCACCGCCACGCTGATCTCCGATCAAAACGCCACGGTCACGCGGCAGTGGTCCGAGCCTTGTCCACGCGGGGCTGACAGACTTGCCCGCGTCGAGGCTTCAGCGGCGCACCGCGACGGCGCCGATCACGTCGCCGTGGCAGCAGTTGTGGGCCGTCGCCGCGTTGACGTAGACCTCGAAGTCGAGGCCCGCCGCGCCGACCATGCCGGTCTCGCCCGCTGCCAGGTCGAGATCGTCATCGCCGGTCACGCGAATGAAACCAGCTGCAGACGTGACCGTCGCGTCAGCCGCGCTGTAGTCGTGCACCTCAGCGCAGTCGGTGTGGAAGTCGAACTCCAAGGGTCCCGCTCCAAAGCGGTCATAGACGCGCTTGAAGGCCGCCAGCACCAGCCCCTGGTCATCGCTGAGTGTTACGCTCGTCGCCGAGGTCAGGTCGACCTCGCTGGGCAGTACGTGCTCCATGCTGAGGGTCTCACCCACCTCGAGCCCGGGAGGAGCGGCGTCACCGGGGACGGTGACCTGTGCTGGGGCACCGTCGCACTCGAGCTCGAGGGTCACGCTTCCTTCCGCTGCGCCGGCGCTCAACAAGGTGCAGTCGCCGGTGTACTCGGGGTTGCCCGAGGGGATCTCGAAGGTGATGCTGAAGTCGGGGTCGAGCGAGAGGGGCTCTTCACAGGTACCACCGTCCTTGCCACCGTCCTGGCCACCGTCGTCGCAGGCAAACAGTCCACCGAGCAAGCCCGCGAGAAGGACCAGAGTGAGGTGCTGAGAGGTCATCACTGGCTAGTACCTCGAGTCGATGGAACGATCGTGATCGACTGTCAATTTCGCAGATCTGGCGCAGACGCTGCATCTGTTGACGGCGCTGTATCGGCTTTCCATTGCCGCGCCTCGTCACCAGATTGGCGGCAATGCGTGCTGGTTGGAGAGCCGCGAGAGTGAGACGGTGATGCTCGTGCTTCACACCCGACGCTGACAAGTCGCTCGCCTGCCGGCCTGATCACCCGCCGCCATGCTGATCCCCGATCAAAACGCGACGGTCACCGGGCAGTGGTCCGAGACCTCGTCATAAAACACCGGGCAGCTGTCGCCAGGTTCGCAGCCCACGCTCTCACAAGGTCCGCGGGCGGCGGCCTCGCGCGGCGGCCGGCTCGTGAACACGTGGTCCAGCGCGGTGCCGCGACAGGTGTTGTGCGGCCGCCAGTAGGCGGTACACCCCAACTCCCGCGTGGCCCAGTGCAACCCGGTATCGGTGGCGAAGCGGGTTAAGCTCGCGCGGTCGCCCTCGCTGGTGGAGTTGAAGTCGCCGAGCACCATCACTTGATCGCGCCCACGCGCGGCCCGACCCACCACGCCCGTCAGCGCGCGCAGCTGCTCGCGCCGGATCTCGACCCCGTCGCCGCCAGCTTTGAGGTGCACGACGAACACCCGCAGCGTCGGTCCGCCGTTGCGATCGAACAAGCGGACCTCGAGCACCGGGCGCCCGCTGCCGTTGGTCTGGGTGTTGCGATGCAAGCGAGCGTAGTCGAGCTCGTAGTGGTACCCGTTGTAGAGCACGCCCGGCAGCAACAACCGCTGCGAGCGCGCGTAGGGGCCAAACTCCGCGCGCCAGCTCTTGCCGAGCTGCCGCTTGGTCGCCGCCACAAACGCGAAGGGGTCGGTGATCTCCTGGACCGCGATCACCGGGAGCTCGAGCTCGGCGATGGCCTTGAATGCGCCATCGATCTGGGCCGGATTCTCAGGGAAGTTTCGGATGTTGAAGGTGGCCACGCGCACGCCGGGCTCGGGGCACAGGCGCAGGCTGCCGACGAACAGGAGCAGCGCGAGGCCGGCAAGCGGCAACGCGACGGGGCGCCGCAGCCACACGAGCCGCGCGAGCAGGCCAACAATCGAGCCAGGACGATCGGGATCGGTCACTGGATCAGTAGACCCTGGTGGGGCCCGTGGTGCAATGCCTCGTGGCGTCTGGGTTGGCCTTCGCCGATGTGGTTTGGATTGCCCAACCATTGTGATGCTTTCGAAGGGGGCGGGCGAAGCGGGCCCGTGCACGTTTCCCGGATCGACGCCTCGAGCGACTGCGACGCAGCGGCCGAGTTCGTGCAACTGCGACTGCGTTCGACGGCGAGGCGATGCCCTCGCTACCGGGCTTGAATCGGGACGTGATGTCACGAATCGCCGCAGCAGCAGCGGTAGTGATAATTTCCCATGAGCATGGGAAACGAACATGTTACAGGAATTGAAGGAACGGTACCGGACGAAGGTCGCCCCACCACGCCCGCCGTCCGCGCACACCTTTCCTTCTCCCAGACACACGTCAGTACAGCGCACCAGAGGATCCGCGCTAGCGATACACTCGCTGAGAGTCGGGGCACAAACCCCGTCATTACACGCCCCAGCACCATCGACAATATCGCAAACATGGCCACACGTCCCACAGTGGTCCAGGTCATTTCTACGAAGCGCTCGCGGCCTGAGCGAACACCGATTATTCACATGATCGAAGCCGCGCAGTCTTCGAGCGCTTCTACACAGACGTTCGCTACACAGATCCCCCCTACGACACACAAGTCCGCGTTGCATCGCGCCCCGCGAGCCGGATCCGGCCCAGATCGTCCGGCTCAATCCGCCTGCGCCCGCCGATCAGCAGAAAAGTTAGCCGCCGTACAAACCCCAACCGTACGCAGGTCACCGGGCAGGCGACCAACAAAGCAATTCGTAATCACAGCCACCGAGAGCTCCCGCTCGGGATCCGCCCAAGCCCCCGACCCCCCAAGCCCGAAGTGCCCAAACGCATCAGCGCTGGCAATCCCCAGATCCCGATCGCGCCCCAGCAGGGACACCCGCACGCCCAGCGACACCGGTCGGTGGTAGCCCATCTTCACCCGCAGCGGAAACGGGATCACCCGGCCAAGCCCCGCGCTCTGGTCCGTCCGCGCGCGATCGATCGCCGCGCGTGACAACAAGCGCACGCCATCGAGCTCGCCGCCGTTGGCGAGGGCCGCGTAGATCCGCGAGAGTGACAATGCGTCGAATACCCCGTTGACGGAGGGGATCACGGCCCGCAAGAAGGCCGGCGCGTTGAGGTTGAGCTGGGCCAGACCCGGGGGAGCCATCGCACGTATGGCCTGCGCAGGGTCAAAGCGCAGGCCCAGCGCGCGCGCGGCCTTGCTGCCGAGCTCGATGCCGGCCTGCGCGAGCGCGGGGGCGCGGGTGACCAGCGATCGCCCGGTCTCCGAGCGCGGCGCTTGGATCTGCATGATCTGGGCGACGCGATGGTGCTCTTGATCCGGCAGCCCAATGTAGCAACCCGTCAGGCCAAGCGGCTCGCTGATGCACTCACGCAGCAAGTCGGAGAACGAGGCCCGGGTCGCGCGCTGCAGCAGCTCGCCCACGAGCCACCCAAAGGTCCAGGCGTGGTAGCCAAGATCACGGCCGGGCGCGTGGGCAGGCTCGGCGCGAGCGAGGGCGCTGACCATGTGCTCCCAGTCGTAGATATCCTCGATGCGCTCGATGATGTCGGGCAGCATGTAGAGCCCGGCGCGGTGGGAGACCAGCTCGTGTACGGTGATCTCCCGCTTGCCGGCCTGGGCGAACTCGGGCCAGTAGTACGCGACGGGAGCGGCCAGATCGATGATCCCGCGGTCGGCGATGATGTGCAGCAGCGTCGCGGTGACACCCTTGACCGTCGACAGGCTCATGATCAGGGTCTCGGGCTGCATCAGCGCGCCGGCCCGATCTCGGGTTCCGATCGCGAGGTTGGCCACGAGCTGGCCGCGGTGATGCACGCTGAGCACGGCACCACCGGGACCTCGCGCTGGCACGTAGAGCTCGAGGGCGCGCACGAGGGGCGCGAACTCGGGAGCGACAAATCCTCGCGTCTCGCGTGTGATCACCGGTGGCATTGTGCTCCAACGTGAGCGACCACGGCACCCGGGCCGTGGTCGTGGTCGTGGTCGATTGTCCCCGGGCGGGGCAGCAGCTACCCAGGCGGGGGGCAGCCGTAGGTACCGTCGAACGAGGACCCGGTCTTGAAGTCCTCGCAGTAGGACCCGCAGAAGGTCACGATCACGCCTTCCTCGAGCCAGGTCCAGCCGTCCTCGTTGTCGCAGTCGTCGACCTTGGGGATCTCCGTGTTGCCGTCGAAGAACTGGACGTAGGGGACCTGGGACAGCGGCGGCGGACCCTCTTCAGTGTCGTTGAGGTTGATGACGCACTCGGTGATGTCTTCGATGATCAGACCCAGCGCCATCAGCAGCTCGTCTTGGTTGGTGGAGTTGAAGAACTTCTCGGCGTCGTTGCCACCGTTCTTCGGGGCGCCACCAGCGAGCGCCACCTCGTTGAGACGCTCGAACGGGTTGGCCTCTGGCGAACCCTCGGGGCCCTGGCCGACGAGCGCGTCGATGATGTCGATGCCCACGACGAAGGTCGTGATGTTGTCGTCCATGTAGGCGGTCTGGACGGCTGGAGCGAGGCCCGGGTCGTAGGTCTCGAGCAGCTCGGTGGTCGTCTGCCCACCGACCATGCAGTTCGCCGCGCCGTCGGTGATCAGGAGGATGTAGCGGGCGAGGTCGGGCGACTGCGCCTTGAGGTGCGTGACCGCGGAATTGATGCCGCGGGTTGCCGGGGTGCCGCCAACGATCTCGGTGTTGCCAGCGCCGGGGCCAGGGATAGCGGCGATGACCGCCGCGCTATTGTCCAGCGCGACGCCGACCTCTGGCATGCTGCCAGTGATGCACGAGTCGGCGTTGTAACACATCGAGTTTTGTGGGGTCGCGTTGGGGCACGCGTCGGCGGACGGGAACCGCTGGATTCCCGCGTTCATGGCCGCGCCGAACTGGTCCATGACCGAGACCACGACGCCGTGGAGCGAGTTCCAACGGGTCACGTCGGGGGTCTGGTCGTCGAGGTCGTGGTCCCAGGAATTGCCGACCATGCTGCCGGAGGCGTCGACCACAAGCACGACGTTGGGGGGCACGTACTTGGGCGCGATCGAGACCTCGCCACAATTCATGCCGTCGTCGCCATCACCGTCGCCAGGATCACCGTCGCCGTCGCCCGTGGAAGGATCACCGTCGCCGGTATCGCCGTCGCCGTCGCCGCTCATGGTGATGTTGATCGATGTCGAGTCGTCGCCGTCCGCCACGGGGGGCTCGGCGGGACACGCTGCTACGGCGAGCGTGAGCGGAAGGATGAGGCAAGAAGTTATGGTGCGGTTCATTGCTTTTGAAGCTCCTCGAGCGTGACGCGATCGCGTAGGGGTTCGGTCGTTCGACACCAGCAACGCTGGAGATTTATGGGCCGGGGTCGCCGTCATCTCGGTATGGGAGGCTGGAATCTTAACATCGAACGGTGGCGGATGGGGGCCGTCCGCGACTGCGCACGATCGTTCAGTTCCATCATAGACATGAACGGCGTTCAATTGGGAAACTTTTCGGCGACACACGCAGCGCCCCGTAGTCGACGTTGGCCGAGCGACGCGCCCCGTCTATCGCGCATGTCGGTGTCGCTGCGGGCCGGGTCAGCGCAACGTCGCAAGCGCGCTGCGTCGGCGGTGGGCGTCGAGCCCGAGCTCGACGAGCCGGGTGATCAGCTCCGAGTAGGCGACGCCGGCGGCACCCATCATCTTGGGATACATGCTGATCGACGTGAAGCCCGGCATGGTGTTGACCTCGTTGAGCCAGGGCGTCAGCGAGCCTCGCTCGACCAGGAAGTCCACGCGCGCCAGCCCGGCGCCGCGGGTGGCTCGAAACGCGCGAAGCGCCAGCTCGCGCAGCTGCTCGGTGGTGGCGGCCGGGAGCTCGGTCGGGATCGCGTAGGTCGCGACGTCGTCGATGTACTTGCTCTCGTAGGTGTACCACTGCCCCGTGGGCAAGATGATCTCGCCGGGCATGCTGACGATCGTGTCCGGGCCGCCGTCGCCCAACACCGCAAGCTCGATCTCGCGCGCGTCGAGGCCCTGCTCGACGATGATCCGGGTGTCGTAGCGCAAGGCGAGGGCGAGCGCGGCGTCGAGCTGCGCGCGGTCGGCCGCGCGGCTCACCCCGACCGAGGATCCCTGGTTGGCGGGCTTGACGAAGACCGGGTAGCCGAGCTGTGCGGCGGTCGCGTGAGCGCGGGCGAGCGCCGGCTCGTGGCCCTCGAGCACGACGTCGAGGCTGACGCCGGGGGTCACGGGGATCTCGTAGGGCGCGGCGGCCACGTGATGCTTGAACGCGGCCTTGTCCATGCACAGCGACGAGGCCAGCACCCCCGACCCGACATAGGGGACGCCCAGCACCTCGAACAGACCCTGGAACGTGCCGTCCTCGCCGTGGGGGCCGTGCAACAGCGGGAACACGCAGGCGCACGAGCGCAGCAGCGGGGCGATCTGATCGACGTCGTCACCCTCGCGGATGAGCTCGGCGAGCGGGCGCGCCGAGGACCCGGTCTTGAACCGACCCTCGCGCGTCACCGCGATCGGCACCGGCTCGAAGCGGTCGCGGTCGACCGCGGCGAGGACCTCGGTCGCGCTGCGGATCGAGACCTCGTGCTCCGAAGAGCGACCTCCATAGATCAGGGCGAGGCGCTGATGGCTCATGCTCGAGTCCCGGTATCACAGCCGCAGCAGCGCCGCGACCACTTGATCTTGGGCGGCCCGACTGCGGTCGAGCTCCCCGCCGTTGACGAGCACCGAGAACCCGAGATTCCGCCCGTCGGACGATGCGCGGACGATCCCCGAGAGGCTGCTCGCGCCCGCGTAGGTGCCGGTCTTGGCCAGCACCCGGGCGCCAGCGTGGGGTGTTCGGCCGTGGAGGGTGCCCTCACCGCCGGCCTTGGCGAAGCTCGCCAGCAGCGCGTTGGCCGGCGAGCCCGGCCGCTGCGCCAGGCTCAGCACGTCCACGAGGAAGCTCGGGCTCAGCCGGCCGTCGTGTGACAGGCCCGATCCATTGACGAAGCGCTGGGCGTCGGCGCGGGTCGGGCTCACGCGCGCGGCGAAGCGATCGAGCAGCTCGACGCCCGCGGCCCAGGTGCCCGGCTCGCCAGTCGCCCGCCACGCCAGCGTGCGCAGGATCTGCTCGGCCGTGAAGTTGTTCGAGTAGCGCAGGGCCGAGCTCGAGACCGTGATCAGCGTGGCCGACTGATGGGTGGCGATCAGCGCGGCGTCGGCCGAGGCCCGACCGCGCGCGACCGGCAGCGGCTCGCCCCCGCTGTGGGCGGCCAGCAGCTCCGCGAAGTTGTGGCCCGCGACCAGCCCCGGATCGGCGACCCGGCGACGCACGCTGATCGGCGCGTGGCCGCCCGGGATCGCGCCGACGACCTCGACGATCGTCCGTCCGTCGGCGCCGGGGCGGGTCGTCACCTCGAGCGACCCGGCCTCGGTGCGGGTGTCGGCGATCAGCTCGATCGCGGCGCCGCTTGGCTCGAGGTGGATCTGTGCGGGCCGCAGGTAGGCGCCCGGTGACGTGGTGATCTCGACGGTGCCGTAGTCGAGCGCGAGCGCGCCACTGGGCGCGATGTAGCTCTCGCCTGGGCCGTCGCTGCGAAACCCGGGACCGAGCGTGCGCCCGTCGAACACGGAGTCGTCGATGATCAAGCGGCGGATCCCACCAAGCTCGATCTCACTGGCCACCCGCGCAGCGAGGCGGTGCAGATCGCGGACGTGAAGATCGGGGTCCCCTTCGCCGCGCAGAATCAGCGCGTCGCCCTCGCGCAGGACCTTGGTCTCGAAACGATAGTCCGCGCCGAGCAGCTCGACCGCGGCGATCGCCGTGATCAGCTTCTGGTTGCTGGCCGGATTCAGGGCCCGATCGGCGTCGCGGGCCAGCAACACCTCGCCTCGCTCGAGATCACGAATCTCCACGGCCACCCGCCCATCCACGCCCGAGAGCGCCGCTTCGACCCGCAGTCGCAAGCTGCGCTCCGTCGCCGCCGCCGTGTGCCGCTGGATCGGGACCAGGGCCTGCAGCCGGGCGTTGATCAGCGCGGGCCAGCTCCGGCTCTGGGGGGCGTCCGCCGGGATATCCGTCGCCAGCAGGGTGGCCACGCTGTGGGGGATCGGCGCTGCCGTGGGCTCGGGTTGAACTGGGTCCGCCTCGTCGGGCCTGGCCGCGCCCGCGAACCCGGCCCGGGTCAGCAGCCCGGACAGCAGGAACACGGCGAACAGTGGGGAGTAGCGACGCAGCACGGGGACTCGCAGAGGGTCCCCCGCTATCCCACGCACGCCCGCGCCGACCAAAAAATCATCGCGCCGGGGCACCTGGACGGACGCTGAGCCCTCGCGAGCGGGTGCGGGACGGGTGCGGGACGTGGGCGGTGAAGGCCGGAGGCGACCCACACTTGACACCCCGTCGGCGCTGGGCTTTGACGGCTTCCCCATGCTCGACATCAAGCTGCTGCGCGACGACCCCGAGCGCATCGCTCAGAACCTGCGCGATCGTGGCACGCGCGTGTTCGCTGATCTCGTTGACACGCCCGAGTCCGACTGGGCCGCGCAGACGATCGCGCGGCTCGCCAGCCTCGACGAGCGCTACCGGGATCTGCTCAGCGCCGCCGAGGATCTGCGCCGCGAGCAAAACGAGAATTCCGCGGCGACCAAGGCCGTCGCCAAGCTGCCCAAGGATCAGCAGGCGGCCGCCCGCGCGCCGCTGATCGAGGCCGGTCGCGCGATGCGAGACCGGGAGAAGCAGCTGCGCGACGACACCGACGCGGCGTTGCGTGCCCGCGACGAAGCCTGGTCGCTGGTCCCCAACCTGACCCACCCCGACACCCCTCGGGGCCACCGCGACGCCGACCACGCCGAGCTACATCAGTGGGGGCAGCGGCGCGACTTCGCGGCCGAGGGCTTCGTGCCCAAAGACCACCTCGAGCTGGCCGAGGCGCTGGATCTGGTCGACTTCGCGTCCGGGGCCAAGGTCGTCGGGCAAAAATTCTACTACCTGGTCAATGAGGCCGTGCTGCTCGACATGGCGCTGCAGCGGCACGCGCTCGAGGTCGCGCGCAAGCATGGCTTCAAGCTACACACGACCCCCGACCTCGCGCGGGTCGAGATCCTCGATGGCCTCGGGTTCAACCCACGCGGCGAGTCGACCCAGGTCTACAGCATCGCCAACTCGGATCTGTGCCTGGTCGGCACCGCCGAGATCACGCTGGGCGGGATGCTGGCCGACGAGATCCTCGACGCCGAGCGGCTGCCGCTGCTGGTCGCCGGACTCTCGCACTGCTTTCGGACCGAGGCCGGCTCGCACGGGCAGGAGTCGCGGGGGCTGTATCGCGTGCATCAGTTCACCAAGGTCGAGCTGTTCGCGTTCACGGCCGGCGAGCTCGAGATCAGCGAGGCCATGCACGCGCGCCTGCGCGACATCGAAGAAGAGATCTTCCAGAGCCTGGGGCTGCCCTACCGGGTCATCGACATCGCCAGCGGCGATCTGGGCGGGCCGGCCTACCGCAAGTTCGACCTCGAGGCGTGGATGCCCGGCCGCGGCGACTGGGGCGAGATCACCAGCACCAGCAACTGCACCGACTACCAGGCCCGGCGGCTCAAGATCCGTTATCGGCCCGAGCCGGTCGACGGCAAGAAGCAAAAGCCACGCATGGTCCACATGCTCAACGGCACCGCGGTCGCGACCAGTCGGGCGTTGGTCGCGGTGCTCGAGAACTATCAACAGGCCGACGGCAGCGTGGTGGTTCCGGAGGTCCTGCGGCCGCTGTGCGGGTTTGACCGGATCGGGCCCGCTCGCCCTGCGGCGTAAGCCGGCTGACGCCGACTCAGCCCGCCCGCTGGATCGCCCACGAGGTCTCGGGATCGGGGTTGCAGACGACGCCCGACTGGGCCTGCACGGCCCAGAATCGCCATGACTCCTGAGCGATCGTGGTGAAGTCGTCCTCGCCTGGGTACACCGACGCAAGCACCCCCAGGGCTCGCGCGGTGCCGGGCTGCTCGGCGTTCTAGACCGCCGCGATGATCTCGTTGAAGGTCGCGCTGGGTCGCATGGCCTTGGCGGCCAGCGCCTCGTTGGGCTGGTAGTACCCGCCCAGATCCACGGAGGCGCCCTGGGCTGCGTTGAGCTCGGCGACGATCTTCGCTTCGTTGCTGCTCAGCGCCTCGGCGACCTTGGCAAACCGCCCCGCGAGCGCAGCGTCGCCGGTCTGCGCGGCGAGTGCCTGGGCCCAGAACATGGCCAGGTAGAAGTGGCTGCCGCGGTTGTCGAGCTCGTTGACCTTGCGCGACGGCGACTTGTCTTGCAGCAGGTACTGGGTGGTCGCGGCGTCGAGCGCTGTCCCGAGCAGGTTGGCCTGGGGCAGCTCGTAGCGCTCGGCGAGGTGCTCGAGCGAGACAGCCAGGGCCAGGAACTCACCGAGCGAGTCCCAGCGCAGGTGGCCCTCGGACTCGAACTGCTGCACGTGCTTGGGCGCCGACCCGCCCGCGCCGGTCTCGAACAGCCCGCCGCCGGCCATGAGTGGGACGATCGAGAGCATCTTGGCGCTGGTGCCAAGCTCGAGGATCGGGAACAGATCCGTCAGGTAGTCCCGCAGCACGTTGCCGGTGACCGAGATCGTGTCCTTGCCGGCCTTGATCCGCTCGAGCGAGAACTGAGTGGCCTCGACCGGGGACATGATCGGGAGCTCGAGGCCCTCGGTGTCGAGCTCGGCCAGGCACGCGTTGACCTTGGCGATGATCTGCGCGTCGTGGGCACGATCTTTGTCGAGCCAGAACACCGCGGGGACCCCGGTCGCGCGGGCGCGCCGGACCGCGAGCTGAACCCAGTCGCGCACGGCGGCGTCCTTGGCCTGGCACGCGCGCCAGATGTCGCCTGGCTCGACGGCGTGCTCGAGCAGCGTGGTCCCAGCCGCGTCGACGATCCGGACGCTGCCGGCCGCCTCGATCTCGAAGGTCTTGTCGTGCGAGCCGTACTCCTCGGCCTTCTGGGCCATCAGACCCACGTTGGCCACGCTGCCCATGGTCCGCGGATCGAACGCGCCGTGCTGCTTACAAAAGTCGATGACGACCTGGTAGATGCCCGCGTAGCTGCTGTCGGGGAGCACCGCGATGGTGTCTTGCAGCTTGCCCGCGGCGTTCCACATCTTGCCCGAGCTGCGGATCATGGCTGGCATCGACGCGTCGACGATCACGTCGCTGGGCACGTGCAGGTTGGTGATGCCCTTGTCGGAGTCGACCATCGCGAGGCCGGGGCCGGCCTCGAGCGCGGCCTCGATGTCGGCCTGGATCTGCGCGCGCTCGGCCTCGGGCAGCTGCGCGAGCTTGGACTCGAGATCGCCGAAGCCGTTGTTCACGTCGACGCCCAGCTTGTCGAAGGTGGCGCCGTGCTTCTCGAACAGGCCGGCGAAGAACACCCGCACCGCGTGACCGAAGATGATCGGATCCGAGACCTTCATCATCGTGGCCTTCATGTGCAGCGAGAACAGCACGCCCTCGCGCTTGGCGTTGGCGACTTGCTCGGACAGAAAGCCGATCAGCTCGGCCTTGCGCAGCACCGTGGCGTCGAGGACCTCGCCCGCGAGCAGGCCGAGATCGCGCTCGAGCACCGTCGTGGTCCCGTTGGCCGTGACATGCTCGATCCGCACGCTGGTTGGGGCCGCCACGGTCAGGGACTTCTCGTTGGCACGAAAGTCGCCGCTGGCCATTGTCGCAACCCGGGTCTTGGAGTCGGCCGACCACGCGCCCATCGAGTGGGGGTTGTTGCGGGCGTAGGCCTTGACCGCCGCGGGAGCCCGGCGATCGGAGTTGCCCTCGCGCAGCACGGGATTGACCGCGCTGCCCTTGATCTTGTCGTAGCGGGCCTGGACGTCGCGCTGCTCGGCGGTGGTCGGCTCCTCTGGATAGTTGGGGAGCGCATAGCCGTGCGCTTGCAGCTCGGCGATCGCGGCCTTGAGCTGCGGGACTGAGGCGCTGATGTTTGGCAGCTTGATGATGTTCGCGGCGGGGGTCTTCGCGAGCTCGCCGAGCTCGGCGAGCGCGTCATGGCACTCGCTGCGCTGGGCATCGGTGAGCTTGTCGGGGAACGCCGCGAGGATGCGCGCCGCGAGCGAGATGTCGCGGCTGTCGACCACGACACCCGCGGAGCCGGCGAAGGCCTGGACGATCGGCAAGAAGGAATAGGTCGCCAGCGCCGGCGCCTCGTCGGTCTTGGTGTAGATGATGGTTGGGGTCTCGGACATCTTCGCGCTCTCAGTCGGGCCCGGATGGGCGTGGAAGCCGGAATATTACCGATCGAGGGGGCGCTGAACAGGGCCCTGTGAGCTTCAATCGCGGGCTTGCGCTCACAGCTGCACGATGCGCCCGGCGCAGCGCAGCATTGGCTCGAGATCCATGCCGTCGCGCCGTAGTCGCTGCCCGAGCGGCGGCAACGAGCAGGCCTCGTGGTGCGCGCGGACCCTCTCGCGGCCGACCGCGTCTGGGCCGACGCGTCCGGACTGGGTCTCGGCCGCGTCGAGATCGACGATCGCTTGCTCGCCGAGTGGAGCGGCGAGCGGACGAGTTGCCTCAGCGCAGGGGCCCCGGACCCAGATGATGCCCGCAGATCCTGTCGCCGTGGTCGACGATCCGAGCTCCGCTCGTCGTCCGCGCCGCGGATTTGTATTGTGTGACACCGCGCGGGTCCACGCTGAGGCGCGACACCATGAGTTGCATCCATTCGCGGGCCCGCGCGGTCGAGCTCGGCGATCGCGGCGCATTTCCTTCCGACGATCGCGGGTTCCCGCTCACCCGAAACGCATAATAATTGAAGATGAAAATGACGAATATCCACGCTCGAAAGGGACGAGGTCATGTACGACACACGAAACAAAAGGAAAGCGCTCTTGTGCATCATGTTCGGCGGCTTGGCGCTGGCTACCGCTGGATGCGACACCGAGGCAGACATCAGCACCGACGACTACGCCGCCATCGCAACCGACGCCGACCCCGGTGACGGAGCGAACAGCGCGGACAGCTTTCGAGGCTGGATCGGCTATACGTCAGAGGAGTATCCGTCGCTCATTTGCCCCAATTCCAACGCCGTTCGCGGGTTCGACTGCACCGGCTCATACTGCGACAACGTGAGCCCGTACTGTGAGCAAGTGGGCGGCACGTCGGTCGGGTCGAGCTACTGGACCTCGTACTTCTCCGAGGAGGGGTCGGGCTACGACGACGAAGGCCACTGCTGGGGAAACGACGAGTGGATGACGGGTGTCGACTGCTCGGGTAGCTACTGCGATGATCTGAGCCTGCGCTGCACCAAGTTCCTGGGCTCGAATACCGGCAACTGCTACTGGTCGGGCTGGTACTCCGAGGAGCAGTCCGCGTTCATGGCCGCCACCGGTCACTACATCAAGGGGATGGAGTGCGGCGGCAGCTACTGCGACAATAAACGCTACAGGTACTGCAAGATGGTATAGTTCGTAGCGGCGGCATCCTACGGCCGCCGCGTCTCGAGCTTGATTGCGGCGGGTTGCCGGGCGGTGTACGCTTGGCCGCGGTCGAGGCCGCTCCCCCCCCCCGATGAAGCGCGCGACCTTCACGAAGCCTTGGCCGCCACCGCTCGAATCTCCTGCTGCGCGGCGTTGCTGGCAAGTCCGGGCTGTCGGTCGGAGCCCAGCACCAGCCCCGAGCCGGACTCGCGCGATGAAATTGACGACGGAGCCGCGCCAGCGGTGATCGCCGAGCCCGATCCGCCGACGAGTGTGGCCACGCAAACTTCGGCTGGCGGCTGCTCCCGCGCCTGCTCGCCGACGCAGACGCGGGGTCGCTCGACCGGCTTGGCGACTACCTCGAGGTCGCGTTCGCCGAGCTCGAGCGGCACGAGCTCGCCCATTTGCCGGCTGGCTTCGCGTTCCCGGCTGGCGGCGAGGCGTTTGGGCTGTGCAATGGGGCAGCCGCGCGCGAGCTGTTCTACGCGTGCGTGGAGGCGGTGATCATTCCGGGGCTCGAAGCTCACGGCTTGCCGGCCCGGCGGGCCTGGGTCCGCCGCCGGGCAATCGCCACCCGCCGCGATGATCTAACCCAACCCGCCTACGCCTAATCACGCTACTGCACCACGCAGTACGCCGACTCATCGTCGAGCTCTGCGGCCCGCGCCTGGGTCCCGGTGAGCAGGTCGCCCATCGCCAGCGCAAAGTCGTACTGGTGCAGCCCAGATCCAAACGGCGGCGCGGTCGAGAGGAACGGGTTGTCATATGCGATCGGGGTCCAGCGCTGCTCGTCCTCGCTCGCGTGGCTGATCTCGAGATACACCCCGTCATCGTCGACGCAGTTGGCCGCGTAGAATTGTGGGAACGCGATGAACGGGGTCGAGACCGTCATGGGGATCGGCGCCAGCGCGCTGAACAGCTGCTCGTTGAGGGTCTCGGGCACCTTGAAGTAGGACATGGCGTAGACCTCACCCTCCATCTCATCGGCGATGCTGGTGCAGGCGGTGGTCTCGTGTCCGACCCACTCCCCGAAGGTCGTGGGCGGCTCGTCGATCGGTCCATTGCCCCGCAGATAGCTGTTGAACGTGATGTAGCAGGCCGTCTGATCCGAGTCCTCGCAAGCGGGAATGAACTCGAACGAATTGGCCTGAATGTCCGCGCCGATCGGCATGACCGCGACCAGGCGGCTGAGCAGGGCAGGGTTGTCCTGGATCAGCCGCTCGAACAGCATCCGGGTCAGGATCCCGCCCTGCGAGTAGCCCAGGATCACGAGCTTGCGCCCGTTCCAGTGGTTGGCCAGGTAGTGGACAAACGCGTCCTCCACGTCCTGATAGGCGATCTCCAGGTAGATGTCTCGGATCGCGCGCAGCTCGGGCACGAACACCACCGCGTTGGCCGAGTGATACAGCGGCGCGATGACACGGCCGATCGTCGAGAACCGGGCCGCGGTCTCGGTCGTGAATTGCTTGATGTTGGTGAGATCCGAGAGGTCGTCGTTACCCGGCGCAAACGCGTCGAGCTCGACCGTGGGATGGACAAAGAAGACGTCGAGCTCGGGATCCTCGGGCCGGATCGAATGAACGATCTCGACCGACATATCCGGGTGGATGACCGTCGTGTCGAGGTTGACCGAGGCCACGAAGTCGTCGGCAGCGTCGGGCCCAGCGAGCCACATGTCAGCGGCGGCGTAAGGGTTGGTCTGCGGGTTGTAGTCAGTCAACAGCTCGCTGATGTCGAGCTCGTCACAGTGGCCGTGACCGTGGCCGTTGCCGTGGCCGTGCTGGTGGCCGTGGCCGTGCTGGTGGCCGTGAGCGTGGCCGTGACCGTTGTGGTGGGACCGGAGTGAATCGTATTTTTCTTCCCCATCGCATCCGAATGTGAGCAGGAGAGCGAGTGGGAGCGGAAACGCGCGGTAAAGCATGCGCACCACTCGCATGATGCAATTTTGTTTACAAGTGGCCCGCTGCTGGCCATTGGCTGCGGATCACGACAAACAACGATCTAACGTTGTGTGTGAAACCGCGCCGCCTCACGTGAGCCAGCCAACGCGTGTGGTGTCAGCTCAGCCCTGCGGCGGCGGCTGACACACGCCGCCCCCCTCGATCTGCGCGTTGGTCCGAAACGTGTTGAGCTTCTCCCAGTGCGGCTGCTCGAATTGCGGGATCGTCCCGTCTTCCCGCACATTTGTCACGTGGTAGGTGTGCTGATTGTAGATCCGCCGGGCCTGAATCCAGCGATCTTGGACATCACGAACAACCTGCACGGCGGGCGCGGTCTGGTTGCCCTGCCAGCTGACGTTCGAGACCACCACGATCTCCGCCGAGCCGTCGTTGTCGACGTCGGCGACCACGGGATACTCCACGATCGTGCCGCTGCTGCGCGGGACCTGCAGCAGCGCGTTGCCGCTGCCGTCGTACACGTACAGGTTGGTCTCGTCGGCGTACATCGCCTCGGCGATGCTGTCGCCGTCAAAGTCGAACGCGGTACCGGCCGCGATCCCGCTGGAGTCGAGCACGTTGGCCTGCCACAAGATCGACCCGTCGCCCTCGTACACGGCGTAGTGGTTTTGTGACGAGACCGCGTACTCGGGCTGCCCGTCGCCGTCGAAGTCGTGGATCGTCGCGGGCCGCCGCCACACGTTGCCGCCGACGGGGTCGCCCGTTGGCGTGAGGTTCATGTACTTGATCGTGCCGTCGTGCTCGATCACCGACAGGCCGTTGGCGTTGGTCAGCAGCACCTCGGGCTGGCCGTCGCCGTCGAGATCCCCCACCTGCGGGTAGCCGTCGCCCAGGTTGGTGGTCCACAGCACCGCGCCGTCGTGGTGGTAGGCGGCGTGGCCCATCACGATCTCGAGGTCGCCGTCCCCGTCGAGGTCGGCCGCGGTCGTGGCCGAGTAGTTGGGATCGGCGATCGGCATGGTCGCCTCGACGCTGCCGTCGATGTGATGCACGCGGTTGCCAGCGATGATCTCGGGGGTTCCGTCGTTGTCGACGTCGGCCAGCGCGAGCGAGCCGTAGACCGTGTTCCAGACCACGTTGCTCTGCCACGCCAGGCTGCCGTCGTTCTCGAGCGCGATCAGCTGGTGGGCCGCGTTGACCGCGACGATCTCGGAGACCCCGTCGTTGTCGATGTCGCCGATCGCCGGGGTCACGGTGGTGTCGACCAGCACGGCGCTCTGCCACACGACCGCCCCGGTCTCGCCATCGAGCGCATACAGATGTCCGTTCCACTGCCCATAGGTGGCGAACAACCCGACGATGACCTCGGGTACGTCGCAAAGGTCGATCGAGCCGTCGTCGTTGTCGTCGGTCAGGTTCGCGACGAGGGCGGTGGTCATCGACTGGGTCTCGCCGTCCATGCCCATGAACGCCCACTGCACGTCGGGCTCGAACGCGTCGGGCGGGGCCGACTCCTCGCAGTCGCCGACCGCGTCCATGTCGTCGACGACCTCGCAGGTGGGGCCGGGCGGGGTGTCGTCGTTGTCGGGGATCTCGTTGAGATCGAACTTGGGTCCGTCGGTGTCGCTGGGATCGCCGTCGCCGTCGCCTGGATCGCCGTCGCCGTCGCCGGAGTTGGTGTCGCCGTCCCCGTCGCCGCTGGCGGAGCCGGTGCTGTCGAGGGTGGTCACGCCCGTGTCGACGGCCGTGGTCGAGTCCGCGGATGACCCGCTGCCGCAGGCCGACATGAGCGCGAGCGAGACGCAGGAGACTCCAAGTGAGCGAGACGGCCAAACCAGCATGTAGGGACGGTAGCCCCGTGGGTGACGCGCCCGCAAGGCAGATCGGGCGGGGCTGATCACAGGCCCCACTCGCGGCGCAGGTCCAGTACACTCGCGCGCATGTCCGACGCCCGGTCCGACGCCCCGCTCCAGTCTCCCACCCCGATCACGATCGAGCCGTTGCCCGGCGGCTACGACCGGCCGGGCGCGCGCCGGCTGCTGAGCGACAGCAAGCTGCCGTCCGCGATCCACAAGGTCGTCAAGGCGCCGTTTGGGCACACCGTGTTGAGCCTGCAGACCCTCGACGCGGTCGTCGACGCGTTCGACGTCGCGCAGCAGGCCGGGCAGGCGATCCAGGGCGCGCTGATGGAGGACATCGCGCAGACCGGCTCGCTCGCGATCCCCGAGCCCACTCGGGATCAGCGGCTGTTCATTGGCGCGTTCACGACCACGGTGCTGCTCGACAAGCTGCGGCTTGGCTTGGTGCCCTTGGCCCCCAGCCCGCGGATCGAGAGTGACCTGGAGGCCGACGGGCTCGAGGATCTGCTCGAGGTCACGGTCGGGGATCTGCTCCCGCGCCTGGCCAAGATGGCGACCAACTATCTGCAGACCCAGGCCCAGCAAAAGCCCGAGGCGGCGGATCCCAAGCTCGAGGCCCGCGAGGGGTGGATCGTGACCACGCTGCTGGCGTTCGCGGGGCAGCTGCACGGGGCCGTGCAGCGCCTGACCCACCTCGGGCGGCTGCGCCCGTTTGGGATCGCGCTGGCCAAGCGCAAGGTGACCGTTGGGGAGCTGCGCTATGAGGGGTTCTACTCGCGGGCTGCCATGGACCCCGTCACGGATCTCAGCCCCGTGCGCGTCGAAGACATCGTCGGCAACGAGGAGTACGTGCAGGCCGGGCTGAAGCTCGCCCGTGACGTGGCTGCGTTCGACCTCGAGGCGGGGACCAGCCCCAAGCGGCTCAACCCGGTGTTGTTCGGGCTTGGGCGGCCAGGCTGCGGCAAGACCATCACCGCGCACGCGATCGGCAACTACTTCTTGGACTATTGCCGCGAGCGCGACATTCCGGCCCGCTTCAAGGTCATCCGCCGAACCGACTGGGCCAGCGCGTATCAGAACGCAAGCGCCAATCAGCTGGTCAAGATCTTCAAAGAGGAGATCTACGGATTCGACGGGGTGGTCGGGGTGTATTGGCCGGATATCGACACTGCGTTTGCGAGCCGCGGCAGCGGTGATCTGCGCATGGAAGAGAAGAACAACCTCGGCGCCGTGTTTGGGATCTTTGACGGCACGCTGATCCCCAAGGACGGCAAGTGGTTCATGATCTGCGACGCCAACTACATGCAGATGGACGAGGCCACGCGCTCGCGCATCGCCCAGAACCCCTTCACGGTCCCGGGCCCGGTCGGGGCGCAGGACTTCGTCAAGCTCATGCGGGATATTTTGCTGCGGGACGTCAGGCGCTTCGTGAACCCGGACGACCCGCGCTGGCTCGAGGCCGGGCAGGCCTGCGTCGACAGTAAATTGTCTGGGCGTAATGTGGAGAGCATCACCAATAATATTCGCGCGCACGTGCAGGACTTCGAGTATCCCGACGATTACTTCAAGGCCACGCTCGAGCGTAGGCGTGAGATTATTGATCAGTATAGTAAGCGGGTGACCGTGGATGACGTGATCCGGCGGGTTGAGCAATTCGCGGAGTTTCAGGTCGAGGCCGAAGAGAAGGCCGCGCGCGACCGGTTTGAGAACGAGGTCTCGGATATGGTCAGGCAGTTGAACGCTGGCCGCGCGGCCAGCGAGCGGGCCGCGGAGGCGTTTCAGGCCGAGATCGAGCAGAAGGCCGGGGTCGAGCCAACGGTTCCCTGACCGCGCCCCTGCCCGAAGGTCCTGTACATCGCTATTTGTTCAGTGCCCCTGCCTCAGTGCCCCTGCCTGAAGGTCCTGTACATCGATATTTGTTCAGTGCCCCTGCCCGAAGGTCCTGTACCTACATATCCGTTCAGTGCCTCGGCCGCAGAAGGTGCGTTCAGGGCCCCTGCTAGGCTAGGGGGCCACACATGCCCCCGCGAACAAACGCCCCCGAGGAGCGAAGCGACCAGACGCGCCAGCGGCTGCAGTCGGCGAAGTGCCAAGCTCCATGTGGGGGCCATAACTAGTCCGCGAGCCCCAGCCCGGCCCGGAGCCCGCGCAGCAACGCCACCGCGTTACGCCCGAGATGCTCCGTGAAGTACCCACCCTCTTGAATCGCAGCAACCGGGATCCCCAAGCTCCCAATCCGCTCCCCGACTCGAAAAAAATCCTCGGTGCTCAACTTGAAATCACCGATCGGATCCCGCTCATACGCATCTAGCCCCGCGGCCAGCACCAAGTAATCCGGCTCGAACGCCTCGATCGCCGGCACCGCGTGGGCCTCGAGCGCCTTGATGTAGTGCGCCCCGTCGATCTTCGACTCGAGCACCAGGTTCATGTTGTACCCGCGCCCCTTCGCCTCGCCGACCTCGGACGCGAACCCGCAGAAGAACGGAAAATACTCGCGCGGGTCACCGTGCAGGGAGATTGTGAGCACCTTGTCGTCACGCAAGAACAAGCTCTGGGTCCCGTTGCCGTGGTGAAAGTCGATGTCCAGCACGACTACGCGGCCGGCCCGGCGCAGGACCTTGGCCGCGACCCCCGAGTTGTTGAAGTAGCAGTACCCACCAAACAGATCGCGCTGCGCATGGTGGCCGGGCGGCCGCGAGAGCGCGTAGGCGAGCTTGGCCCCCTTGCGCAGTGAGGTCGCGGCCGAGCGGGCACACGCGGCGCTCCACGTGGCGGCGCTGAGCGTCTTGGCGTTGAGCGGGGTGCCCGAGTCAAAACAAAACGCGCCGGCCTGGCGGATGTTGTTTGGGTCACCTTCGCCGCGCTTGAGCTTGGGAAACACGGTCGGATAAAAATCCGTGTCTTCGGGGATCTGCTCGGCGGTGGCGTAGAGGTTGAGCAGCTGCAGGCTATGCAGGCCACGCAGCGCGCCCGCGGGGATCTTGCTGGGCTCGCGCAGCTCGAAGTCCTCGTGGGCTTCGGCGACGGCGGTCAAGATCGACTCTGCGCGGGCGGTGGTCTCGGGGTGAGCGATCTTCTCGCCAAACGCCCACTCGTAGCGGGGCTTGAACTCGAGCTGAAGCGCGTTGAAAAACACGGGAGTGCGTACGCGGGTGCTCACGGCCACCCCTACCCCGCGTGAGAGTCCAGGCGCCGCGACATGATGTTCATGTCTTCGATGCCCTCACCGATCCGGCACGACTGGCGCATGGTCCCGTTGAACGAGAACCCCAGCCGCGCGAACGCCAGGTTGACGCCCGGGACCCGCGCCCGCGCGAGCGTGAACGCGGTGGGGTAGTCGAGCGCCCGGAGGTCGTCCATGAGATCGAGCAGGACGTTCTGCATGAGCCCGCGGCCGCGGTGGCTGGGCCGCGTCGCGCAGTCGGTGAGCTCGGCCGTGCGCGCGTCGGCGATCAGATCTGCGCTGGCGCAGGCGACCACGCGGCCGCGCTCTTCGATCACGCGAAACGGGGTGCCGTCTGCGATCGCGGCGGCGACGTACTCGGGGTCACCCGAGGGCGTGGGGTAGGCGGAGAAGGTCTCGTCGAGCAACGACGCGATCGCGGCGGCGTCGTCGACGGTCGCGCGATGGGTCTCGATCCGCGGGCGCGCTGGGCGTGGATGGGATGCGTCGGCTTGACCAGATCGAGGGCCAGATCGAGGATCAGGGTTGCTGAGCTGGGCCTCGTGCGCGGCGAGCAGCGCCTTGACCTCGGCGACCTCGCGCGGGTGCGCCAGATCCCCGCGGCTGGCGTCGGGGTAAGCGCCCATGACGGCGCACGCGACCTCGCCCTCGTAAAAGCCGGGGATCAGGCCCTCACGTTCGAACCCGACCTGCTTGAGCCCCTGCTCGGCGGCTGGGCGCACGAACGCGATGACACGCCCGCGATCGAGCTGCTCCGCGGCCGCGAGCAGCGAGCGACCCAGCGAGGCGCCGCCCGGGCTCCCTGGGTGATCGCAGCGGATGCGATCGGAGTAGACGTCGTCACGCGCGTGCACCGACGGCGCGCCCGCGACCTGCAAGATCAGCTCGTGGGGGTCATCTTGGTCGATGTGGAGCGCGTGGGCGTGTGGACAGACGGCTTTCGCGTTCGCTGCTAAGAGATTCTCAATCATCATCCGAGGGCGACAAGTAGCATAATTGCGGCTATTTTGCCAATACGGAAACCCGGCTCTGAGTGCCGCCATGCTACGTTTGCGCCGGGTTTGCGAATGCGCACGTGTTGCTGTGAGCTGATCTAGCGCGCCAATCAGTCTGCGATTCGCCCGCTGACCGAGAACTCGAAGTGATCGACCGCCTCGGCGGTCGCGAAGTTGTTCGAGTAGCGCGCCGAGCCGCCCGCGGTCAGCACCTCGCCGTCGGCGAAGGTGCTGCCCACGCCGACGAGCTTGCCGTCCTTGTCGAGCGCCTGGATCTCGATCTCGACGAACTTGGCCCCGAGCGTGCCGTCGTTGAACACCTTGCCCTCGAGGTCCCAGCGGTTGTCGCCGTACTTCGCGGGCCGCGGCTCGCCGGGCTCGACGCGCAGCCCCTCGGCCAGCTTGGGGATGTAGCTGGCCTTGCGGGGCACGACCTCGTAGCGGATCGACGCGTGCGCTGGCGGATCTTGGATCAGGATCTTGATCGGTGAGCTCTCGTCCGGCCCGAGCACGTCACGCTCGGCGTAGCCAAAGTCGGTGCTGAGCTCCTTGCCGGCGTCATCGAGGAGCACGGCGATGACCTTGGGCTTGTCGATCACGAACGGCGAGGTGTTGGTGACCACGCCCAGCGCGTAGAACGAGGTCTGGTAGCCGGTCTGGATCCGGTGAAACTCGAAGCTCGCGCTGGGCAAGACCTCGGGCTCGGGTTTGACGGCGACGGGCGCGGGCGCGACGACCGAGTCGCGGGTCGCGAGCTTGGCCGGCTCGCTGGTACCCACCGGAACCGACACGGACGTGGACCTCGAACCAGACGAGGAGCGGGACACATCCGCGGACGACGACGGCTCCACGATCTCGGGTGAGGTCCTGAACGACACGAACCCCGCGAGGCCGACCCCGACGAGCACGGCGACGATCCCAAGCACCAGCGCGGTGGTGTGCTTTTGCTGGGTCTGCGCAGGAGCGGTGACGTTGACGACGAACTGCGCCGGGCCGCCGGCGGGCGTGCGACGAAACTGCGTCCCGCAGTAGCCGCAGAAGTACTCGTCGTTTGCGTTCGGGCCCGAGGCTCCCGGCGCGCGGCATGAGGGGCAGACCAGGGCTTCGGTCGACACGCGCCCAACATAACCCAAGCGTTGGCCGAACAGAATTGGTCCCGGGGGCGAGCGGCGACCTGCTAGCAGGCCGGGGAAATTCTCGGCGCGGCCCAGAGTGCGTCACTGGGCTTCGCGGCCGCGAAGCCAAAACGAAGCTGTATCGGGCATACTGCGAGCTTTTGGCGACAAAGGCCCCGGACGTCAGGGGCGTGCTCTGGGTCGTGTCGAGAGTTTCTCCGACCTGCTAGTCTCTCGGCATGGCTGATACGGACTTGGATCACGACGGGGTGGATGCGCGCGCGCTGGTCTGCGCTCGGCGGCTGCGGTGGAGCATCATCAAGCAGCTGGGGCTGGTGTCTCCGCTACTGGTGGCAGCAGGCTGCTCGAGCAGCTCGCCCAGCGAGGGCGACGAGGGCGGGGTCACGACCAATCCCAGCAGCGGCGAGGCTGACGGGTCGAACACCGCCGACACCGCCGACACCGCCGACACCGCCGACACCGCCGACACGCTCGACTCGGCCGAGTCGAGCGACGGCATGACCGAAGACACGGACGAGGGCACGAGCGACGCCACGACCGGCGTCAAGCTCGACATACAGACCGAGCCCCAGCCCCAGTGCACGCAGGACTGGATCGATCCCGAGCAGGTCCCCGAGCAGTTTCCTAGCTGCGAGTTCGGCCCCTTCGACCCCAACCTGTACGTCGAGTACTACGAGGTCTGCGTCGAGCTCGACGACGGCGCGAGCTGTGACGAGATCTGCTCCGACAGCTGGTGCGAGGGCATGGAGACCTGCTGGTGGGGCGACGCGATCGAGAGCTGCGGCGTGTTCGAGCACCCCGACGCTTGCTGCATCGTGGTCGCTGCCGAGCCGCTGCCGCCGATCGGCCGCCCATTCGTGGTCGCGGGGCAGGCCCGGCTCGCGCAGGTCGACGGCGCCGCGCCGGCGTCACCCGTGGCGGCGCACTGGCTCGAGATGGCCCGGGGCGAGCATGCGTCGATCGCCGCGTTCGCCCGGTTTGTCGCGCTCTTGCAGCGCCAAGCTGCGCCCCCGCGCCTGGTCGCGGACGCGCTCGCGGCCGCGGGTGACGAGGCCCGCCACGCACGCGACGCGCTGCAGCTGGCCTCGCGCTTTGCGGGGAGGTCGCTGTCGTTCGGCGGGCTGTCGGTCACCGGGGCGGCGAGCGAAGACCTGCCTGCCGCGGTCCGGGCCACGGTGATCGAAGGCTGCATCGGCGAGACCCTCGCGGCCCACGAGGCGGCCTGCCTGGCCGAGCACGCGAACGACGAACAGGTGGCCCGGGTGCTGCGCGGGATCGCCAGCGACGAGGCCCGTCACGCCGCCCTGGCGTGGCGGTTTGTCGCGTGGGCGCTCGCGGCTGAGCCCGAGCTCAGGCCCGTCGTCGAGGCTGCGTTCGCAGAGCATGGGCAGCAGCCCGATCAGGATCGGGCAGACCCGGGCACACGGCAGGATCTCGAGCTGCTCGCGTGGGGCTGCGCGTCGTCGCGCCAGCGTGCGCGATGGCGCCACGTCGCGCGGGCCGAGCTGATTCGTGCGTGCGCCGAGCAGCTGCTCGGCGTCCAGGAGATCGCCGCGCCGGTCTGACCGAGCTCGACTATAGCGGCGTCGCGCTGGGGCACGCGCGCAAGCCTGTGACCAGCAGATCCTCACCGTCAGCTTCGTCGGTCCGCACGAGCTTGGTCCCATGCGACGCCGACAGCTCCTCGAGTCGCTGACGCACCTGCCGGCCTCGCTGGCCCCGGGCGGGCTCGGGGTGCCAGCCGGGCAGGCGAACGATATACGCAGGGTGAAACCGAGCCTCCTCCAGGCACGGGCGCGCGGCGTCGGCCGTGTCCCGATAGCGCACCCGCAGCACCCCGGTCATGCCCGGACGATGGTCGTTGCGAGGAAACAAGAAATTGCCGAGCGAGTAGGCGATGAGCCCGTCACGATCCTCGCTGCTGCGGTGCCGCTCGATCGCCTGCAGCACGTGGGGGTGATGCCCGATCACCAGGTCGGCGCCGCCCTCGAGCAGGGCCCGGGCCGCGAGCTTGTTCGAGTTGCTCACGTCGTTGGCGTACTCGGTCCCCCAGTGCACGACCACGATCAGCAGGTCATGCTCGGCCCGCGCAGTCTCGATGATCGGCAGCAATTGCTCGCGCACCTGCCCGAGCGAGGCAAACGGCAGCTGCGGACCGCCGCGCTCGCCAACGTGATTGCGCAAGGTCGCGAACGCGACGAAGCCGATCCGCCAGCCGCGGACCTCGTGGGTCTCGACGCGCACCAGCGGGTCTTCGGTGCGCGAGCGCCCGATCGCCACCAGCCCGGCCGTAGCGAGCACCTGCGGCCCCTCGAGCTGACCTTCGACGCCAAGGTCGAAGTAGTGATTGTTGGCGAGCGACATGACCGTGAAGCCGCCCCGCACCAGCTGATCGATGTACGCCGCCGAGCTGCCAAACCGCCACTTGTTGGTGCTCGGCGACTGCGGTGGCGCCTCGAACATCACGGGGCTCTCGAGGTTGCCCACGACCACGTCGGCGGCCAGCAGCGGCGCGACCATGGCGAAGGGATCGTCGGCGGGCGCGTGCATCGGGGCGAAGAACTCCTCGCCGCGAGCCTCGAGGTAGCGACCCAGCACCACGTCCCCGACAAAGGTCAGCTCGAGCTGCTCGGCCCGCTCGGGGGGTTGCTGCTCGGGCGCAGGCTCGGGCTGGGCCGCGACCGTCTTCGGCTCGACCACGACTGGGAGCTCGGGCGCCGCGCGGACCAACGTCGGCGGCCGCTGCTCCCAGCAGCCGAGCAGCGAGCCCAGCAACAGCGCCCCAAGCAGCCCGTGCAATGCCGGTCGGGCCGAGGCGCCAGGAGCCCGCATGATCAATTGTCTTCGCAGCGGGTTTCGTTTGAAGCGCAGTTGAAGCGCACGTGGATGTGAGCGGTGTGGCCGGACTGATTGCGGACGATCCCGTTGTTGTGCCCGCTCTTCTCCGGGTACTGCAAGACGCGCTCGATCGTGGCCTGGTCCGCGCCAGCCCGCTTGGCGGCGGCGAGCAGGTGCTTTTGGCGATCCGTGGTCAGGTAGATCGTCTTGACTTCGCCAGTGTCGACCAGCGCCATGACCAGGCCCCACAGCGCGTCCCAGTCGACGTCGCTGACCTGCTCGGCCGAGCCGTTGTTGATGACCGGCAGGCGAATGTCGACGTCACGGCCGCTGCGGTGCGACGAGTGGGGCTTGAGCTTGCCGCCGCCCTGCTTGCTGATCGCCCCGATCTTGAGCGCGCCCGTGAAGCCCGAGTCCCGCCGCCAGCGGGCGATCGCAAGCTGCAGGTGCTCGAGGGTGTGGCTGCTGCCAAACGCCTCGTCGGGCCGGCGCAGGGTGTAGAGCTGGTTGTTCTCGGGCAGCTGCAGCGCGTTGACGATCTTGCCGTTGCTGGGCGTGCCGACCGAGATCGAGCCCGAGCGGATCGCGACCAGCGGCAGCGGAGGCAGGGCCGCGACGCTGCTGGCGTCCCCACCTGCTGCGGCCCCGGGCTTGGCCTGCTTGACGACCGGCTCGACCCAGATCACCAGGGTCTGGCCGGCCTTGAACGCGCGCGGCACCTTGGGGTTCCAGCGCAGCCGCAGCGTGTCGGCGTCGACGCGGTGGGCCTTGGCGATCTTGTTCCACGTGTCGCCCGACTTGACGACGTACTCGATCTTTTTTTGCGGCGGCGGGGCGAAGTTGGTCAGCACGCGGAGCGTGCGGCCAGCGAAGATCTGCGGGTTCTTGGGGTCGAGCTTGTTCCAGCGGATCAGCGAGTCGGCGCTCACGTGATAGCGCGCGGCGATCTCGATGACTCGCTCGCCGGGGATGATCCGATGCTTGATCCAGGTGGGCTTGGCGTCGCTGGGCTCGTCGCTGCTGCGAGCCGGGTCAGCCTCGGGCTCGGGCGGGGCGGCGGCGACCGTCAGCGGCAGCCACACGCCAGCAACCACGAGCGCGAGCAGGCTCAGGCGACGAGCGTGGACTCGGGCCCGGCGCTCGACATCGAGCGGGGCACGCTTGGCTGGTTGACGGCGTACCAAAAGCGAAGCCCAGCATACCGAGGTCTGGCCGCGCTTCAACCCCGCAATTCCTGGTGCCAAGGCGTCTCGCAGCCCACTCGAGGCTCAGGGGTCGTTGGCCATCGAACGCTGATTCACGATGGTTTGCAGGAGCGCGAGGCGGTCGTGAATCGACACCGCATGAAATTTGTTGGGTGCCGACAGGCCCAACAAGAACGGCGAAATATCCGCACACTGCCGCGCGAAACCACGCGAGAATCGCTCTGAGCCAATGGAACGGACTGGGCAATCTGATCGGAGCCGGGCGGTCGCGGCTGGCTCGCACTCGCCCGAGAGCGTCATCGACCTCGCTGGTGCGGAGCTGGTGCAGTCGATCTTTCGCACCACCAACGCGCTGCTCGCGAGCCCATCCGACGCCGAGGAGGTCGCGCTCGACGCTCTGGTCAAGCTCCACAAGAAGCTGACGGAGCTGGCCGCGGGTGGGACCGCCGAGGCGACCTCGGACGTGCTCGCGGGCTGGCTCTCGGGGCTGCCCGCGTGGCTCGACCAAGTCGCGGTGAGCAAGTCCAAGGGCCGGGCGCCCAAGCGCAAGCGGCACTCTCGCAAGCTCGACGAGCTCGCGCACCTGCACGAGCACACCGCCGATCGTGAGAACCCCAAGCAGGTCACGGCGGTGTTGGTCAAGGAGCTGCTGACCTATCTGCCGGGTCGGCATCGCTTCGTGTACGTGCTGGTCGCCGGGCTGGGTCACACCCAGGCGCGGGTGGCTGAGCTCCTGCACCTCGACGCGGCCGCGGTCGCGCGCACGCTGACCGTCGTGGCGTCCAAGCTGGGCGAGTTCGGGGCCCACGCGCCGGTCGCCAAGGCCATGTCTGTGGGGATGGCGAGCGGCGAGGAGTCTCCTCTGCACGACTACATGCGGGTGTTTGGTGGCCCTGATCAAGCCACGGAAGCTCGGATCAGGCGGCGCTTCGAGGCGCACCTGGCCGAGGGCGCCGGCCACCTCGAGCTGTCGGGCGACTCGTTCCACGCGGGCCAGTTCTCGGGCTCGCACTTTCGGCTCCCGGCGATCCGGCCAGAAGGGGGGCCAGACGGGGGGCGAGATGGGGG
>NZ_PVNL01000015.1 GCF_002994635.1 Enhygromyxa salina
CGGAGACGGGGACGGGGACGGAGGCGGCGCGCTCCCGACTCTCGACGATGACGACACCGGTGGCGGTGACGGCGGGCCGACCCCCGAGATCGAGGACGGCCCCCCGAGCGGCAGCGACGACGGCGGCAACCCGACCGCCCCGGAGCCGGAGCCGGCCGAGGAGAAGGAGCCGGTCAGCATCCCCTTGTCGCCCACGCCCTGGCTGGAGAAGGGCTACTACCTGTCGCTCGGCGAGACGATCCGCGACGGGAGCCGCAGCTACTGGCGGACGGCTCGCGGGGGCGTCGTCGAGAAGGGCAGCGCCCACGGCGTCGATCCCAAGGACTACCAGGGCGCGGAGCTGACCCGCTCGATGAGCTTCCCGGTCGGCTTTGTCATGGTCAAGAACGGGACCAAGCTGCTGCGACTGGGCGACGACGACAAGCTGCACGCGACCGGCAAGAACCTCGAGAAGCGGACCTTTCTGGATCTCGGCGAAGAGGTTCAGATCGGCGGGCAGACCTACTTCTCGGTGATCCCCTATGTGCCGCCGGCCGAGGGGGCGGCCGAGGGGGCGGACGCGGAGACGGACGGCGGCGAGCCAGCAGTCGCGCCCACGCCCGAGGCCGAAGCCGACAGCTTGTTCGTCAAGGCCGACGTGATGCGCCTGGCGGAGCTGCAGCCGATCCCCAAGGGGCTCGACCCGTGGGATCGCTGGATCGACGTCGACATCACCAAGCAGATGTTGGTCGCCTACGAGGGCTCGCGGCCGGTGTACGTGACCTTGGTGTCGACCGGTAAGCGGGGCACCGACGAGGAGCCGTTCGAGACCCCGGTCGGTCGCTATCGGATCCGCAGCAAGCAGATCACCTCCAACATGGACGGCACGACCGCGACCGACGGAAACTACGCGATCCAGGACGTCCCGTGGGTCATGTACTTCGAGGGCAGCTACGCGTTGCACGGGGCGTTCTGGCACCAGAGCTTCGGCAGCGTGCGCAGCCACGGCTGCGTGAACTTGGGACCCAGCGACGCGCGGTGGTTGTTCTTGTGGTCCACGCCGTTCGTGCCCGATCACTGGCATGGCGTGACCGCCAGCGACGACAACCCCGGCACCACGATCGTGATCCGGCGCTCCGAGCCGAGCTGAGCAGTCAGCTCGACAGCGTGAAGTACGAAGCCCGGACCACGCGGGTGCCCCACATCAGCTGCATGCGGACCAAGAACAGGCCCGGCGCGAGGATCCGCAGCTCACCGACGATCCGGCGCAGCGGCTTGGGGTTGGCGGCCACGTCGTAGTCGAGGCGGATCACCGGGCCGCTGCCGTCGAGCGCCGGGGCCTCGCGCACGAGGTAGCGCGCAAACTCGAGGCGGTGACCCGGGAGCAGCCACGCGTTGGTGCCGAACTCGCCTTCGAACACCTCGCCGCGCCAGATCGGCAGCTGATTGATGAACCCGAGCAGCGCGCTGCGGGCCACGCCCGGCACCCAGTCGAACCCCGTGACGGCCAACACCCGCCCGCGCTTGTGGCCCTGCAGCTGCGCGAGCGAGGCGGGCTCGAGCTCGGCGAACAGCTCGTCGAGCGCAGCGATCGGCATGCGTGACAGCGACGCCGGATCGACCGCGTGCAGCGAGCTCGCGCGGGCGCTGGGTTGTAGCCGATGCTCGGTCATGACTCGTCCGTGTGGGTGAAGATCCGCAGCGAGGGCTTGTCGAGCATGACCGTGGTCTCGGGCGGGACACCGTGGGTGAGCCACACGTTGCCGCCGATCGTCGAGCCGCGCCCAATGGTCGTGTCGCCGCCGAGGATGGTTGCCCCGGCGTAGACCGTGACGTGATCCTCGAGGGTCGGGTGGCGCTTGCGACCGCGGCCGCGATCGCTGATCTCGACCGACAGCGCGCCCAGGGTCACGCCCTGGTAGAGCTTGACGTGCTCGCCGATCACGGAGGTCTCCCCGATCACCACGCCAGTGCCATGATCGATGAAGAACGAGGGGCCGATCGACGCGCCCGGGTGAATGTCGATGCCAGTGCGGCCGTGGACCAGCTCCGACATCATGCGGGGGATCAGCGGGACGCAGCGCATGTGCAGGTGGTGGGCGATGCGGTGGACCGTGATCGCCGTGACCCCGGGGTATGAGGTGATGACCTCGGGCGCGCTGAAGGCCGCCGGGTCACCGTCGAGCACCGCGCGGACGTCAGTCGAGATGACCTCGCGGATCTTGGGGATGTGCGCGAGCAGATCGATCGCGTGGGCGTGGGCCTCGGCCTGGACCTCGGCGGCGGGGCGCGGCTTGGCGCGCTGACCCGTGCCGCACTGAATGCCCAGCGCCTGGCCGATCATCCGCTCGAGCGAGCGCAGGCTGCGAGCGCACCGCTCACCCACGAAGTAGCGGGAGCTGAGCTCGTCGACCTGATCTTCGCCGATGAAGCCGGGGAACACGACCGAGATCAGGTCCGTGACCACGCGATCGACCGCGGCCCGCGATGGCAAGTTGCTGCCATCGAGGTGGTTGATGTTGCCCTGCTTGGCGTACGACTCGAGGATGTCCTCCACGAGCGCGGCGAGCTGGCGTTCGCTGTCGGTCACGGGCGGAATGTAGCACTGGTGCGCGGATCCACTGACCCGAGCGACCCGGGCATTTCGTGCCGGTTTTAGGCGGCGGGCCGCCGCGGATCTACAATGTTGGGCGACCGTGCACGACGATCCTCCCGACTCGTTCGATCCGCTCGACGACATCGTGCGCGAGCTGTTGCTCGAGCGCACCGCCGATCTCGACGCGCAGCGGCTCGCGGCGTTCATCGATGGGTGGGGCAGCCTCATGCGCCTGCTCGATCGCACCAACTTGCTGCTGCCAGGCGCTCCCGAGCCGCTGATCCAGGCCTTGCGGGCGGTCGTCCGCCGGATCCGCGAGTCGCAGGCGCGGGTCCTCGATGACGACGACTGAGGCTCCCCGAGCGAGACTCGTCCGGCGGCACGCGTCCGGTGGATTCCGCGCATATTCCGCGCAGTCCAGAGCGGTCATGCGAGGGTGACGCGGCTGTTCGAGCGTTTTGTGTCTCGGTAGCATTCCCCAGACATGCGCGATGATCTCGATCCGACCCTCGTGGGTCTCGAGCCAGCGGAGCTTTGGCGCCAGTTCGACGCCTTGCGCCGGATCCCCCGGCCATCGCTGCACGAAGCCGGCGTCCGTGCGCACCTCCAGGCGCTGGCCGAGCGCGAGGGCTGGGATCACAGCGGGGACGCCGGCGGCAACCTGGTGCTGCGGGTGCCCGGCCGCGGCGCTGGCGTTGGCAGTGCGCCCCTGGCGATCCAGGGCCACATGGACATGGTCTGCGAGAAGCGCAGCGACAGCGCCCACGACTTCTATAGCGATCCGATCCAGCTGCGGCGATCCGTGCGAACGATCCAAGGTCGCGATCGCGAGGTCCTCCACGCCGAAGGCACGACGCTGGGGGCCGACAACGGGATCGGGGTCGCGACCGGCCTCGCGCTGGCGCTGATCCCCGGCCTGGATCACCCGCCACTCGAATTATTGTTCACGGCCGACGAAGAGCAGGGCATGACCGGCGCGTTCGCCCTCGATCCCTCGCTGGTCACGGCTCGCCGACTGATCAACCTCGACGCCGAGTCCGACGGACGCATTTACTTGTCCTGCGCGGGGGGCCGTGAGCTCCACGCGGTGTGGGAGCTCGATCGCGACGATCGTCACCACGACGACGTCCCGGTCCGGCTGGCGGTCCAGGGTCTGCGAGGGGGCCACAGCGGCGTCGACATTCATGAGGGTCGGGCCAACGCGATCGCGGTGTTGATCGCGGTGTTGATCGACAAAGAGGTCGACCTCGAGGGCGTGCGGGTCGGCAGCTGCGATGGCGGCGGGCGGCCCAACGCGATCGCCCGCGCGGCCGAGACGATCCTGTGGTGTCCCCGATCCCGGGTGACCAGGCTGGCCGAGGCGATCGATCGGGTGGGGGCGCGCCTGGCCGCGTCGTTCGCCGAGGTCGATCCCGAGCTGACGGTCAGCTTCACCGAGCTCCCGGTCGACCAGCACGACAGCGTCGCCGGCCCGGTCTCCGCGATGACCAGCCGCGCGATGCTCGAGGCGCTGCGCAACCAGACCGACGGCGTGCTCAGCTGGTCGCGGGTGATCCCCGGCCTGGTCGAGACCAGCAACAACCTCGGCAGCATCACGACCGAGGCGGATCAGATGCGCCTGGTCATGCTCTCGCGCTCGTCCAAGACCGGCGCGCTCGAGGCGTTTCAAGACCGCTGCGAGCGGTCCCTCGAGGCCTCGAACGCGACGATCGAGTATCGCTATGGGTTTCCGGGTTGGGAGGCCCGCGTCGACACGCAGTTATTGCGTGTGGCCGAGACCGCGTACGAGCAGCTGTTCGGTCGCCCGCCCGTGCGCGAAGCGATCCACGCCGGGCTCGAGTGTGGGGTGCTCAACAATCGGATCCCCGGGATCGAGATGATTGCGTTTGGCCCCGACATCTTTGACGCCCACACCCCCAGCGAGAGCCTCGCGCTGGATACCGTCGAGCCGTTTTGGCGGTTCGTCGTGCGGCTGGTGGCAAGCCTGGTTTGAGACGGCGGACTCTGCTAGCTTCCCGCCACCGGGCGGGTAGCTCAGTTGGTAGAGCGTCGTGCTTACACCGCGAGGGTCGCAGGTTCGAGTCCTGTCCCGCCCAGTCGAGTGGTTGGTTCAGCTGGCGAGTTCCTCGTTCTCAGCTGGTGTGTTTGTGAACACAAACTCGAGTCGCACGAGGTCGTGGTCTTCAAACTGGCGCTGGAGGTGTTCCCAGACCAACCCTTGGCGCTGAGCCTCGTCCATGTGCTCAAAAGACGCCGACACGACCACGGCGACGAATTTGCGGCCATCTTGGCTGATGGTGACTGAGGACGGGGGCCCGACAGGGAGCGTTTCCAGCGCCGTCCGCAATGTCTCTTCGTTCATGGTGCCTCCAGCTTATCAAGGATCGCAGTACAGAACTGCTCGACTGCGTTCGTCCAGGTCTTGACGGTGTTCATGGCGGTCGGCGCGATGCACAATCCAGTGGCGTCGACTCATCATGGCTGCGAGGTTGTTCTTGTGGGGGGACAAGAGTGACTTCTCCAGCGCGCACTGTTCGAGCGCACGGGTCAGGTCGTAGATGTTGTTGAAGTTGGACCTCTCCAGAAAGGCTTCGATGCGGTCGATGATGAGCTGGTCGACCGATTTGCCACGATGTTGGGCAAGCTCGCTCATCGAGATGCGATCCTTGATGTTCTTGCCCACAGCGAACCCCAGCACCGCGAGTTGATCGGCGCTAGCGATCGGAAGCCTGAGCTCCAACGTCGTGCGGACGACGTCTTCGAGCGTCGCGTGCAAGAACACGACAGATGTCTGTCTTGGTGGGGCCACCCCTGGACTGGACCTGATCGTAGAGGCCCACGAGGCTCTGTACACGTCCGAGGTTGGAGTGTAGCCGATCCCTGACATGCGAAACGTCCACCACCGAAACGTGAAGAACCTTGGTGGGTTCGTCGAGGGAACATCTGCGCGCTCGTCACCCATCGTTCGTGCTGGTCACGTCTCGTCTCGCGTCCAGTGCCCGGACTTCCCGCCGCGCTTCTCGACCAGCTCGACCGCGAGGATCTGCATCCCGCGATCGATCGCCTTGCACATGTCATAGATCGTCAGCGCCGCGCCGGAGGCCGCCATCATCGCTTCCATCTCGGGCCCGGTCCGATCGACGACCTCGACGCTGGCCTCGACGATCACGCCGGGCAGCTCAGCGTCGAGCTCGAACTCGACCGCGATCGCGGTGATCCTCACCGGGTGACACAGGGGGATCTGGATCGCGGTCTGCTTGGCCGCGGCGATGCCCCCGAGCCGCGCGACGCCGAGCACGTCGCCCTTGCCGAGCCGGCCGGCCTCGATCTTGGCCAGGGTCGGCGGAGCCATGCGCACGCGCGCCCGCGCGCGGGCCATCCTCGGGCTCTCGGGCTTGGCCGCGATGTCGACCATGTGTGCGGCGCCGGTGGCATCGAAGTGGGTGAGCTCGCTGGGGTCCGCGGGGTTGGCCATGGCCCCTTATACGGCCCAGGTGCCTGGGCTGGCAGCGGTCCCGCGCGCCGCCGCAGCGTGAGATGCGCGGCGCTCTCGCGTCCCGACCCGGCCGCGGCCTGGCTTAAAACACGCGGGCGTTCGTGATACTGATGCAACGCTCGGCGGCCCCTGTTGGGCGGCCATACCCCCATGTCCACGGTCGTTGCCCTCCATTCGCGCCTCGCCTCGGCCACCGTACCGGTGGAATCGATGTTCGAGTGGATGCGAATTGAGGCACTTCAGACCCGGGCAAACGTGAAGGCGGTACTTCGATGAAGGTAGGGATGAAGGTAGGTATCCCAAAGGAGGTCCTCGCTGGCGAGCGTCGCGTGGCGACCACGCCCGAGACCGCCAAGCGCCTGCAGAAGCTTGGCTTCGAGGTCCTGATCGAGAGTGGTGCAGGCGCCAACGCCGACTTCTCCGACGATCTCTATACGGCGGCCGACTGCAAGATCGTCGCGGGCGCAGAGGCGCTGTGGGCCGAGGCCGACATCGTGCTGAAGGTTCGCGAGCCGATGCAGCACCCCGACCTCGGCAAGCACGAGGCCGAGCTGCTGCGCGCGGGGCAGGTGTTGATCTCGTTCATCTGGCCGGCGCAGAACCAGGAGCTGGTCGAGCTGCTCGCCGCCCGCAAGGGCACGGTGTTGGCGATGGACGCGGTGCCGCGGATCTCTCGCGCGCAAAAGTGCGACGCGCTGTCGTCGATGGCCAACATCGCGGGCTACCGCGCGGTGATCGAGGCCGCGCAGCACTTCGGCAGCTTCTTCACCGGGCAGTTCACGGCCGCGGGCAAGGTCCCGCCGGCCCGGGTGCTGGTGATCGGCGCGGGCGTGGCTGGGCTCGCGGCGATCGGCGCGGCCAAGGGCCTCGGCGCGATCGTCCGGGCGTTCGACACTCGACCCGCCGTCAAGGAGCAGGTCGAGTCGATGGGCGCCGAGTACCTGACCCTCGAGTTCGAAGAGGACGGGGACGGAGCCGGCGGCTACGCGAAGGTCATGACCGACGCGTTCATGGACGCCGAGCGGGCGCTGTTCGAGGACCAGGCCAAAGAGGTCGACATCATCGTCACGACGGCGCTGATCCCCGGCAAGCCCGCCCCGTACCTGATCACCGAGCAGGCGCTGAAGAACATGCGCGAGGGCTCGGTCGTGGTCGATCTCGCGGCCGAGCGCGGCGGCAACTGTCCGCTGGTCGTCGCCGACCAGGTCACGATCAAGCACGGCGTCTCGCTGATCGGCTACACGGACCTGCCGAGCCGGATGGCCAACGTCGCGTCCAACCTCTACGGTAACAACCTCTATCACCTGCTCGACGACATGGGCGGGGCCGAGGGGTTCAAGGTCGACGAGGACGACGAGGTCGTGCGCGGCACCTTGATCCTGAACGAGGGCGAGCTGCGCTGGCCGCCCCCCAAGATCGAGCCGTCCCCGCAGGCCAAGCCGGCACCCAAGCCAGAGGCCGCGGCTGCACCCAAGCCGGCGGCCGCGAGCGCCCCCAAGCCCAAGCCCAAGAGCTCGAGCAAGAAGAGCCACGGGCACGGCGGCGGCGCCAGCAAGCCGGCCAACCCATTGTGGTTGGCGCTCGGTGGGCTCGCCCTGATCGCCGTCGGCTGGGGCGGCAACGACGACTTCCTGGACCACTTCACGGTGTTCATCCTGGCCTGCTTCATTGGCTGGCAGGTGATCTGGAACGTGAGCCCAGCGCTGCATACCCCGCTGATGTCGGTCACCAACGCGATCAGCGGGATCATCATCATCGGCGGCATGCTGCAGATCGGGGGTGATCTCAGCGATCCCGCGGTCATCCTTGGCGCCATCGCGATCTTGGTCGCGACGATCAACGTCGCTGGGGGCTTCTTGGTCACCCAGCGCATGCTCAAGATGTTCCAAAGGTAGAGGGGCACGAACATGCTGCCAGCTGGACTACTCAACGTCGCGTACATCGCCGCGAGCATTCTGTTCATCCTCTCGCTCGCGGGCCTGTCCAACCAGGAGACCGCGCGGCGGGGCAACATCAACGGCATCATCGGGATGCTGATCGCGATCGCGGCGACCGCCGCCTACACCCTGGGCTGGTTCGAGGGGACCGCGCCCTTCACCCTCGGGGCCCAGGGCCTGGGCGTGCTCGCGGGGGCCGTGTTGATCGGCACGCTGATCGGCGGGTTCATGGCCGCGCGGGTCGCGATGACTTCCATGCCCGAGCTGGTCGCGGTCCTGCACAGCTTCGTCGGGCTCGCGGCCGTGTTGGTCGGGCTGTCCAGCTACATGGCGCCGCTGCAACAACTGAGCGGCACGGAGCAGCTGGTCCACGAGATCGAGATCTTCCTGGCGGTGTTCATTGGTTCGATCACCTTCACGGGCTCGGTCATCGCGTTCTTGAAGCTGCGGGGGTCGCTCTCGGGCCGGCCGCTGACCCTGCCGGGCCGGCACCTGCTCAACCTCGGGATGCTGCTTGGCTGCGTGTACCTGGGCTACGACTTCGTCGGCCAGGCCGACCACGGCGGGCTGACGCCGCTGCTGATCGTGACCGGGATCTCCGGGCTGATCGGGATCCACCTGGTCATGGCGATCGGCGGCGCCGACATGCCGGTCGTGGTCTCGATGCTCAACAGCTACTCCGGCTGGGCGGCGGCCGCGGCCGGGTTCATGCTGCAAAACGATCTGCTGCTGGTGACCGGCGCGCTGGTCGGCAGCTCTGGCGCAATCCTCTCGTACATCATGTGCGCCGCGATGAACCGCTCGTTCATCTCGGTGATCCTCGGCGGCTTCGGTGGCGGCGACGCGCCCGCGGCGAACGGCGAGCCCAAGCCCGGTGAGGGCAAGGGCCGCGACGACGTGATCGAGTTCGACGTGAGCGACACGATCGCGCTGCTGCGTGGCGCGAGCAGCGTGATCATCGTGCCGGGCTACGGCATGGCCGTGGCCCAGGCCCAGCACTCGCTGTCCGAGGTGGTCAAGGTCCTGCGCAAGGCTGGCGTCGAGGTCCGGTTCGGGATCCACCCGGTCGCCGGGCGCCTGCCGGGGCACATGAACGTGCTGCTCGCGGAAGCCAACGTCCCCTACGACATCGTGCTCGAGATGGACGAGCTCAACGACGACTTCCCGGAGACCGACGCGGTCCTGGTGATCGGCGCCAACGACATCGTCAACCCCAGCGCGCAGACCGATCCAACCAGCCCGATCGCGGGCATGCCCGTGCTCGAGGTCTGGCACAGCGCGACCGTGGTCGTGATGAAGCGGGGCATGGCCAGCGGCTACGCTGGCGTTCAGAACCCCCTGTTCTTCAACGAGAACTCGCGGATGCTGTTCGGCGACGCCAAGACCAACGTCGACGCCATCCTAGTTGGGCTCCGCGGGTAGGGGTAGGGCTCCGCGGGTAGGCCGGGCGCTCAAACCGTGTCCGAGCGCAAGCGCTTGACCATGGCGCGCATGCGCGGGGCCGCCTCGACCAGGTCTTCGCGGGTCTTGATCGGCAAGAACCGGCGCTCGCGATCGACCTCGAAGTAGTGCGCCTCGAGGTGCTCGGTGACCTGCCCGATCAGCTGCTCGAACTGCACGACCGGCATCGCCTTGCCCTGAGGCCCGGCGACGACCCGCTCGACCGGGAACCAATCCAGGTCGAAGTCGCGGTCGATCGCGGACAGCCAAAACCACAAGGTGTTGGTGTTGAACTGCGGGTAGGCGTCGAGGCTGACGTCCTCCGGCATCCGGAAGCCCTCGACGATCACCGGCCGACCCGCGACGACCGCCACGCACCCGCCCTTGTCGCCGGCTCGCCGCACGACCTCCACGCTCATGTGCGCGCCCGCGTCGACCGCTTGAATGTGGCCGCCGAGCAGCATCGGATCGAGCTCGGCGCCGAGGTTGTCGACGTTGGAGACCAGCAGGTGCTCGACGCCCGCCTGGCGAAGCTCTCGCAAGATCCCGCTGGCGCGCAGGCGCAGCAGCGTGTCGCCGTGGCCGGGCGCGCAGTACAGCAGGCTGTCGGGCAGCGACGCGGCGCCGGGGAGATCCTGCAGCGGGACCGCGTCGACGCCGACCCGCGGCATGATCGACTGCGAGAACTCGAAGCGCATGTCGCGAGGGATCCCGGCCCAGTCGATGTCATGCAGGTGCAGCCGGCTCGCCGCTTGCGTGGCGAAGCTGTGCATCAGCACCACCGGGATCGTCGCGTCGTACTCGCGGATCAGCTTGGCGATCTGCGCCAGCTTGACCCACAGGAACGACTCCGGCTCGCCGTGGACCACGGGCACGACGCCCTTGGGCTTGCCGCCGAACCGCGTCGCCATCCCACCATTGAGGATCAGCACCGCGGCCCGACCGTGGCGGAGCGCGAGCCGCCCGCGCTGGGCGGCCGACCCGAGGTTGCGACTGCTCTCTGCGACTCGCGCCCCGGCCCGGCCCGCGAACGTTCGAAAGTCACGCAGCGGTGGCGGGACCAGGGTCTCGAGTGGGGCGGGCGCCAGCGGCAAGCGTGCCGTCGCCTGCGAGAGCGCGCCGTTGGAGAGCCGCACCCGCAGGGCAGCGAACGCTGCGGCGTCGAAGGCGTAGCCAGCGACCGACGGACGGAGCTCCACCGAGTTGACATATCACCGGCCCGCGGGCCTTGACCAGCGACCCGTAGCGCAAAGTCGACACCCTCGGGACCCGGAGCCCAGCCGGATCCGCGCGGTGTCATCCCTCACGCGGCGTGACCCCCCGGGCATGGGCCCCACGCCCTCGGGATGGCTCGGACCCTGTATTTCGCATCCTGACGGTCCATGCTACCAACGCAGTGAGCGCGCCCCCTCTCGTGCGGCTGGCGCGAAAGCCCATCGGGCGACGTTCTCCAATGTCAGAATCGGTAATTGTCATCAACGCCGACGGCCCCGAGACCCGGGTCGCGCTGATCGAAAACGGCATCCTCACGGAGCTCTTCATCGAGCGCGAACGCGAGCGCGGGATCGTTGGCAACGTCTACAAGGGCAAGGTCCTGCGGGTGCTGCCGGGCATGCAAGCCGCGTTCGTCGACATCGGCGAGGACAAGGCCGCGTTCTTGTACGCCGGCGACATCGCGAGCCCAGGCGCGACCGTCGACAAGGTCATTGGCGACGGCGGCGTGCCCCGTCGCGGCTCGGCCAAGGTCGCCAACATCACCGACCTCGTCCACCCCGGCCAGGAGATCCTGGTCCAGGTCGTCAAAGATCCGATCTCCAGCAAGGGCGCCCGGATCACCACGTACATCTCGTTGCCCGGGCGCAACGTCGTGTTCATGCCGACGGTCAGCCACATCGGGATCTCGCGGCGGATCAGCAGCGAGCGGCAGCGTCGACGGCTGCGCCGGATCGTCGACGAGATGCGGCCCAAGGGGGCCGGCTTCATCGTCCGCACCGTCGCCCGTCATGCCTCGAGCGCGCAGGTCCGCGCTGGCATGGACTACCTGATCCGGCTGTGGGCCAACATCAAGGCCAACGAGCGACTCCACCGGGCCCCGGTGCTGTTGTACCGCGACCTCGATCTCATGCTCCGCACCGTCCGCGACAACCTGTCGCCGGAGTTCAACCGCGTGATCGTCGACGACCGGGTCGCCCACGATCGCCTGCTGCGGTTCTGCAACGCGTTCCTGCCCGAGTACTCCGGCCGCGTCGAGCTGTTCACCGGCCGCGACGGCGTGTTCGACAGCTACGGGATCGAGTCCGAGATCGATCGCGCGCTCGAGCGCAAGGTCGACCTCAAGAGCGGCGGCTCGCTGGTGTTCGATCAGGGCGAGGCGCTCACGGCGATCGACGTCAACACCGGCAAGTTCGTCGGCTCGAAGGGCAAGACCCTCGAGCAGACGATCACCCAGACCAACCTCGAGGCCGCCGACGAGATCGCCGAGCAGCTGCGCCTGCGCAACGTGGGCGGGCTGATCATCATCGACTTCATCGACATGGACCGCGAGTCCAACCGGCGCAAGGTCTACCGCAGGCTGCAAGACGCCCTGCGACGCGATCGCGCCAAGGCCCACATCACCAAGATCTCGGAGATGGGCCTGGTCGAGATGAGCCGCAAGCGCACGCGCGAGAGCCTCGAGCGTCGGCTCGGCATCGCCTGCGACGTGTGCGGCGGCAAGGGCTACCACAAGAGCCCGTCGACGATCTGCTACGAGATCCTTCGGCAGATCCGCCGCGAGGCCGAGCACATGGCGGGCGACATCATCTCCGTCACCGTCAACCCCGAGGTCGCCGATCTGATGAACGGGCCGGAGCTGCCCGCGGTGGACCACACGGTCAAGCGGGTTCAAAAGGCGATCGAGGTCCAGGGGCGCAAGGGATTCCACCCCGAGAAGTACGAGATCCGCGGCAAGAAGCCGTCGGCACGGGCTACTTAGCCCTCGGAGAGGGCTAAGTAGCCCGTGCCGACTCTGTTATGCCCCCAGCCAGCCCCGACGCGACCCGTGCTCGGCTGCGCCTCCGCGCGGGTCGCCACCCTCGCTGCGCTCGGGCTCGAGGTCGGGTCCGTCTGTGGGAACGCTTCGCTTTTTTGGCCCCCAGCCGGCCCCGACGCGACCCGTGCTCGGCTGCGCCTCCGCGCGGGTCGCCACCCTCGCTGCGCTCGGGCTCGAGGTCGGGTCCGTCTGTGGGAACGCTTCGGTTTTTTGGCCCCCAGCCGGCCCCGACGCGACCCGTGCTCGGCTGCGCCTCCGCGCGGGTCGCCACCCTCGCTGCGCTCGGGCTCGAGGTCGGATCCGTCTGTGGGAACGCTTCGGTTTTTTGGCCCCCAGCCGGCCCCGACGCGACCCGTGCTCGGCTGCGCCTCCGCGCGGGTCGCCACCCTCGCTGCGCTCGGGCTCGAGGTCGGGTCCCCGTTACACTGGTGGTGATGACGGACGCCGCCAGCGGTCGCGGGCCTGCCGAGTCGGGCGATCGTGCCGATGGGTCGGGGCGGGCGAGGATCGTTGGGTGGGGGTTGGCGCTGACTGGGTCGGCGCTGTTGCTGCTGACGGGCTGGCTGCTGATCCGGGTGGTCGAGAGTGGGCCGCTGCCGCCGTTTCTCGATGAAGGTGTGCCCCCGCCTGCGGTGGCCCGAGCGGCACCCAAGCCGAGCAACCTGCTGCGGCTGGCGGGGTCGGGCAGCAACTTGCCGCTGACCCGCGAGCTGGCGGCGGCGTATGTGGCGAGGCGGCCGTGGCTGCGGGTTCGGGTTCACGAGAGCATTGGCTCGAGCGGGGGTGTTCGCGCGACGGTCGAGCGGGCGATCGAGGTCGGGTTGATCTCGCGTGCGCTGCAGCCTGACGAGCAAGCGCAAGCGCTGCTGTCGATCCCCTACGCGCGGGTGGCCGTGGTGCTCGCCGCGAATCCTTCGGTCCCGGTCCGCGGGGTCACGCGCGAAGATCTGCTCGACCTCTACGCCGGGCGGCGCGAGCACTGGGCCGATGGCTCGCCCGTGGTGTTGCTCAAGCGCGAGCCCGGCGACTCGAGCCACCTCGCCGTGTATGCGGCGGTGCCGGAGTTCGAGGCGGTCGACGCGGACAGCTGGACCGCCGATCGCGGGCGCAGGCTGTTTCACGACCGCGCGATGCAAGAGGCGCTGATCTCCACGCCGGGCGCGGTGGGGCTGTTCGATCAGGGCCTGGCGACGATCCAGAGCCTGCCGATCGTGGTCCTGGAATTCGAGGGCCACCGTCCCAACGAAGACGCGGTGCGGTCCGGCAGCTATCCGATCTACAAAGATCTGGCGTTCGTGATCCCAACCGAGGAGTCCGATCCGCTGGCCCTCGAGTTCATCTCGTTCGTGTTCTCGGCCGAGGGGCAACGGGTGATCCGCGAGAGCGGCTACGTCCCGCTCGAGCCCCCGGCGCACTCGAGCTTCGCTCACCTGCGCGCGGTCGGCCCGGGGCCCGGGCAGCTCGACGCACGCGAGCAGCCGGGCGGCGTCGCGGGGGAGACCGACGCACGCGAGCCGCCGGGCGGCGTCGCGGGGGAGACCGACGCCGAGAGTGGCAGCGACGACGAAGCTCAGTGACTGCCCGACTGGATCGCCATGCGCTCGAGGTGCGCGCGCAAGCCAGCGCACTCGTCGGGCCCGGCCTCGGACCCGGCGGTGTACTGCTGGATCTCCTCGAGCAGCGCTTGTGGCGGCAGCAGTGCCCAGCGTCGTGTGGCGGCCTCGACCGGCGCGCCGCCGAGCTCGACGGCGCGGGCAGCCGCGTGCGAGAGCAGGCGATCGGGCGGGGCTGCGTCGGCGACCGCCCGATCGAAGCCCGCGCAGGCAAACCGGAGCAGGTCGAGATCTGGGGGCGCGAAGCCAGGCTTGGACGCACGCGTGCCCGCGTCGGGTGAGCTGGCGCGTGGGCCGGCGTTGTCGGTGCGGGTCGGCGTTGGCTGTGGGCTCGGCCCGCATGCCGCGATCGTGAAGAGCACGGCGCCGAGCCAGCCCCAGTGCGAGGCAACACGGCGGCTCGGGGTGACGTGGGGCTCGATCTCCGCGCTCACGCGGCGACGCTAGTACATCTGCGAACTCGCCAGCAATCGCAGAGGGCCGCCGCAGGGCCCAAGCGTTGGATTGGAGCCCCCGGGCTGGGTGATCGCGGCCGTCCAGAATAGACTGCGCCCATGCGACTCCAATGGCTGTGTCCCCTGGGTTTTTGCGTTCCGCTCGTGCTGCTTGGTTGCGGCGATGATACGAAAGAAGGTGAGAGCCAAGCCGACGCCACGGCCGGCACCGCCGACACCGGTGACACCACCACCGAAGACGAGAGTGGCACCGCCGAGCAGGGCGACGGAGACGGAGATCCAACCGGCGACGGCGATGGCGACCCCGGCGACGGCGACGGCGATCCGACCGGCGACGGCGACGGCGATCCAACCGGCGACGGCGACGGCGACCCAACCGGCGATGGCGACGGCGATCCAACCGGAGATGGCGACGGCGACGGCGACGGAGATGGCGACGGCGACGGAGACGGCGACGGCGACGGTGACCCGATCTGCCAGTGTGCCGACAACACGGACCTGATCTACGTGCTGTCCGATGACGCCGAGCTGTGGAGCTTCAACCCCGAGAACCTGCAGTTCGAGCTGATCACCAACGCGCTCGGCTGCCCCAACAACAACGCGTTCTCGATGTCGGTCGACCGCAACGGCAACGCGTTCGTGATGTTCCAGAACGACGACATCTACACGATCGACGTCAACAACCCGAACATGTGCTCCGACCCCGGCTACGCGCCCGGGCAGATGAACTTCGACAAGTTCGGCATGGGCTTCGTGTCCAACAGCCAGTTCGACCCGTGCGACAAGCTCTACGCCCACAGCTGGAGCGGCATGGGCGGGTTCGGCGAGGGCCCCAACGCCGGCCGCCTCGGGCGCATGGACAGCGAAGACCTGATGATGGAGACGATCGGCAACATCAACTACGACGGCGGCGAGCTCACCGGCACCGGCGACGGTCGCCTGTTCGCGTTCGCCGGCAGCCCCGCCAAGCTCGTCGAGTACGACAAGTCCGACGCCAGCGTGGTCTTGACCGAGCAGCTCAACATGAGCCTGACCAACGCCTTCGCCTTCGCCTTCTACGGCGGCGACTTCTACATGTTCACCGAGGCGCAGAACACCAACTTCTCGAAGGTCACCCACTACGACTTCGACGACACCAAGATGCTCACCAACGTGGTGATGCAAGCGCCCATCCGCATCGTCGGCGCCGGCGTCTCCACCTGCGTCCCCCTGGCGATGTAGAGAAAAGCGAAGCGTTCCCCAGTCGTCCGGACCTCGAGCCTGAGCGAAGCGAAGGTGGCGTAGCGCGCGGAGGCGAAGCCGAGCACGGTACGCGTCCGGGCGATTGGGGTAGAAGAAAAGCGAAGCGTTCCCCAGTCGTCCGGACCTCGAGCCTGAGCGAAGCGAAGGTGGCGTAGCGCGCGGAGGCGAAGCCGAGCACGGTACGCGTCCGGGCGACTGGGGTAGAAACAACAAAACGCCGCCTCGAGTGAGGCGGCGTTTTGACCCTTCTGTCGGAGCCAGAGGGATTCGAACCCTCGGTAAGGTTGCCCCTACACAGGATTAGCAATCCTGCACCTTCGGCCGCTCGGTCATGGCTCCCTGCGGGCCGCCGAAGCTAACGGCATTGCCCGCCGGTTGCAAGATGCGACGGGCGACAGGTTGCCGGAGCCCGAGTCGGCCGGCACACTGGAACGAATCGTGAGCAACCCCGCGCAACGTCCGCCCGAGCACGCCACCCTCGAGGTGTTTGTCCACGCAAGCACGGAGGTGGTGCTGTTGGCGCTGTCGTTTGTGGTTGGGATCGCGGTGCTGATGGTGCTGATGGCGGTCGGGCTGCTCCCGGATGCCGAGGCGGCGGGGTGGTCGGGGATCGTCGCGGGTCCGGTGCTGATCGGTACCGCTGCGCTCGCGTACCTGGGCATCGAGCGGCTCATGCTCCGCAACCAGGTAGCCCCAACGCTCGGGGTGCTGGCGCACAAGGGCGAGTCGAGCCAGCCGCTGGTCCCAGCCCGCGAGCGCAAGGGCGCCGTCGCGTGCGTGCTGATTGCGCTCGGCGGGATCGTGGTCGCGCTGGTGGGGAGCGGGCTGCTGGGCGTGATCCAGCAGCAATTGTTCGCCACCGAGGTCCAGGAGCAGCAGGCGATCCTCGAGCTCGTCGGCCGTCGGGAGACCTTCGAGCTGGTCCTGCTGGCGGTCTCGGCCGTGGTCCTGGCGCCGCTGACCGAGGAGCTGCTGTTTCGTCACATGTTCTTTCGTCGGCTGCTGCACGGGTCGGGCCCCACGCTGGCGTGGATCCTGCCCGCCGTGGCGTTCTCGTTCGCGCACTGGAACCCGGTCGGCGCCGTGATCTACGTCTGGCTGGGGTTGGTGTTCGCGTACAGCTACTTGCTCAGCGGCCGGCTGTGGGTCGCGATGGTCGTTCACGCCGGGCACAACGCGTTCGCCCTGAGCGTGCTGCTGTGGGCCCCGAACGCCCTCCCAAGCGCCCCAGAGGGGTTCTTGGGCGGCTGAGCCGAGCGCGGAAGCCCAGCGCTTGCGTCCGTGACGGGCGGCTGCTATGCAGCCGGCCCCGCACCAAGCGAGCATGCACCCATAGCTCAGCTGGATAGAGCGTCGGTCTACGGAACCGAAAGTCGGAGGTTCGAATCCTTCTGGGTGCGCGAGAGAGCCCCGTTCGTCGCAAGACGAGCGGGGCTCTCGCCTTTTGATCTCGCATTGCACCGCGGGCGCCACCGGGCGATCCTGAGTCGGTGGCGGACGAGCCCACCGCGGCGGATCTCGGGTACATGCGCCTGGCTCTCGAGCTGGCCGCCGAGGCTGGCGATCGCGGCGATGTCCCCGTCGGCGCGGTGGTGGTGCGGGACGGTCGGATCCTGGGCGTGGGCTTCAACACCCGCGAGCAGGACCACGATCCAACCGGACACGCCGAGGTCGTGGCCATGCGCGAGGCCTGTCGCCAGGCCCAGCGCTGGCGGCTGGACGGCGCGAGCTTGTACGTGACCCTCGAGCCCTGCCCGATGTGCGCGGGGACCGTGGTCAATACTCGGATCGCGCGGCTGGTCTACGGGGCCCACGATCCCAAGGCCGGCGCCGTGCGCAGCCTGTACCAGCTGTGTGAAGACCCCCGCCTCAACCACCGCGTCGAGGTGATCGGCGGGGTCTTGGGGGTCGAGTGCGCGGCGCTGCTCAAGGGTTTCTTCCGCGCGGCCCGAGCTCGGGCCCGGCGAGCGCGAGCGGCCGGCATCGAGGAGCCACGCTGGCGGCGGGGAGACGAGACATGAGCGAGCAGCTCGACTCGGTCGCCGACGAGGTCCTGCAGATCCAGTCCATGCTCACCCGCGAGCGGCTCGCGGTGGATGTGTGTGACGGCAACCGGACCGCGTTCTTGACCCACGTCGGCGCCGCGGCGCGGCTGATCCCCGGGCCCTGGATCGCGCATCGCCAATTGGTCATGTCGCTGGCGCTGTCCAACCTCGCGCCGCAGCAGCGAGCCTCGCTCGCGCACGCGGTGATCGTCGAGTGGGGTCGCGAGTTTGGGGTCGGGCGGCTGGTGCTGGGTGCGGTCGCGTCCGGGCTGCCGCTCGGGGGCTCGTCGCTGAGCATGCGCCCGCGAACCCCAGGCGGCGACGGGCGGCCGCACGTGCTCTACACCTGGGCCCTGGGTCCGCGCGCGACCCCGATGCCATGCGACTGGTTGCTGTTGCGGGCGCAGCCGGGGTGGGCGTGTGACAGCCCGGCGCGTCTGCTCGGCGCCCGCGGGCTCGAGACCCTCGCGCAGCTCGGCGGCAATGTGCTGTTGTTGGTGCCCAGCGCGGTCGCGGCCCGGCAGGTCGCGGACTCGGTCGGTCGCACGCTGACCCTCGATGCCCACCCTCGCTTCGCGCCATATTTGCCCGAGCAAGATCAGCGCCACGAAGCTCAGGACGACGCCTCCCTGCTGTTGTGGCCGCACGACGCGATCGGGGCCACGTCACTGCAGCGCAGGACGTTCTCGACGGCGGTGTTGGTGGCCGCTCCCGAGGTCGTGCGGCAAGAGGCGATGCGCTGGGCGTCGCAGCGTCCGGGTGTCGAGGTCGTCGACGCGGCGTGTCCCAGCCGCATGAATCGCAAGGCGTTGATGGCCTACTGGCGCGCGTGTGGGCGGCCCAAGATCTTGTTGCGTGGTGATCCAGAGTGGGCGGCCGAGGGTCGCCAGTGGCTCGAGTCGATCGGCGCAACTGTAGCGGCTCACTCCGAGGCGACGCAGCTAGGGCTGTTCTGAGCGGTCCTTCGACCACTCGCGGATCCAAGCCCGCGGATCTGACGAAACGACTCATCAACAAAAAAGCGAGCCCCGGCGGTCGCCGTGGGCTCGCTTGTTCGAGAGGTGGCTTCCGCTCAGGCGTCTTGCTGGGCGGCGAGCTGAACCAGCGTGGTCGGACCGGCGGGGGCCTTGGTCTGCTGCTGGTGGATCCGGTCGAGCTCCTCGCGGGCGGCCGGGCGCAGGGTCATCCACACGAAGTCGTGAAGATCGAGCAGATCCGTGGGCGGGTGGCCGAGCTCGGTGAGCTCGTTCTCCACGTGCTGCGCGACGTCGAGGTAGCGCTGGTACGCGGTCTCGCTGGCGCGCTTGGGCGGGTTGAAGCGCGGCAGCACGATCTTGCCCTGGACCGCGAACACGCTGGGGCGCATGCACAGGTGCTTGTGCGGGGCCAGCAGCGCGAGCGGGGCGGTCAGCACCTGCCATGAGGTGGCGGGGCCCTGAGCGCCGACCAACGCCGCCTGGAACTGGCGGAGCGTGACGCCTGCGGGGGCGTTTGCGATGTCGCGAATGGTCGCCGAGAAGTCTTGTGTGGGCTTGGTCTCGCGCAGCTTGCCGACGTGGGCGCTGGGCACCAAGTCGGTCCCCGCGACGACCTGAACCAGCGACTCGAGCACGCCCGCGTAGTCGCCGTGCTCATGCATCTCGTTGATGCGATCTGCGGCGAGCAGCTCACGGGCTTGCTTGATCGCGGGATCCCGATGGCGCTTGAGCCTGCGACCGCTGCCGCGATGCTTCTCGCGCCAGGCGTCGCCGGCGAAGCCCTTGGGGTAGTCCTTGAGCAGCAAGACCAGCTGATCGCCGACCGTGGGCAGGATCTCTTTCTTGCCGGAGGCGCTGGCGCGGACCTTGGCGCGCAGCTCGTCGGCGGAGCCGTCGTCGGGCGTGGGCGCCGGGACCATCAGCTCGTAGAAGCCCTTCTTGAACACGCGGACTTCGCCGTCGGTGAAGCGAAACGCTCGCTTGCCATCGCGCTCCCACAGGAACACGGCGACTCCCCACTTGTCGCGCTTGGCGTGACGGTAGAGCGCGTCCTCGTCCGGGGGTTCTTCGATGTTGACGGCAGCTTCCATGGGGCTCCTCATTGGCTGGTTTGGTCGGGGCGCGGTGCTTCGGTGACCAAGAGCGGTTCCGGAGCGGTCGTGAGGTGATGGTGCGCTTCGCGTCGATGGCTGGCTGAAGGCGACAGCTTTCGACAGCGAGCGCAAAACCACATCTGTCAGCGCGCCGCCAAACATAGCTAACTTGACGAAAAACGCAAGCTCTAGCCAATCTGCGGCTCAAACTGGCTATTTCGGAGTCAGGGGGCTTGTGTCGACTCACGGTGCGGACCCCTGGCCAAATCTTCATGTTGGGGGATGGCCATGATGCGCTAATGCCACCTCGCGGCTGGCTATTTGGCGATGTGTGGGAGCGTGAGTCAGGCTCGCTATGCTCACGGCGATGCCGACTCCAGCGCTGCGCTTCTACTTCGATTTTTCGTGTCCCTACGCCTACGTCGCGTCGACCGGGATCGAGGCGCTGGCGCAACGGACCGGCGCAGCCCTCGACCCGCGACCGATCTTGCTCGGCGGAGTGTTTCGTGCGCGGGCGACTCCACAAAATCTGTCCGAGACGCTGTCGCCCGCGAAGGCGCGTCACAACCTGACTGACATTCACCGCCAGGCCGCGCGCGCGGGCGTGCCGATCACGATGCCGAAGGGGCACCCGATCCGCACGGTCGAAGCCCTGCGCGCGCTGTTGGTGGTCGGCCCGCCGTTCATGCCGCTCGCCCACGCGCTGTTCCGTGCCTACTGGGTCGATGGGATCGATCTGTCGAGCCGCGCGGGCCTGCATCGAGTGCTGAGCGAGGCCGGCCACGACGCCGACGCGGTGCTCGCCAAGATCAGCGATCCCGCGATCAAGCAGGACCTGCGCGAGCGGACTGAAGAGGCGATCACGGCTGGCGTGTTTGGAGTCCCGACCTGCGTCGTGATGTCCGACCCAGAGCCACAGCTGTTTTGGGGTGTCGACCGCCTGGGCATGGTCGAGCGCTGTCTGACGGGTGCCAGCGCCGGGTCCTCGCCGGCCGTCACTCACGAGCCACCGCGCGCGCGGGTCGACGTCTACTTCGACTACGCGAGCCCGTTCGCGTACCTGGGTTGTCACCGGGCCGAGCAGCTGCTTGGCGACAGCGCCCGCTGGCATCCGATGTTGCTCGGCGCGGTGTTCAAGCAGGTCGGCATGGTCGACGTCCCGATGTTCACGCTGAGCGCCGCCAAGCGGCGGCACACCCAGCTCGACCTCGAGCGACAGGCGGCCGAGTCCGGGGCGCCGTATCGGTTCCCCACGCGATTTCCGATGCGCACGGTGCTGGCGCTGCGGGTCACGCTGGCGGCCCGGGCCCACGAGACCCGCGAGGGGCGGCGGCTGGTGCACGCATTGTTTCGGGCCTACTGGGCTGACGATCGCGACATCTCGGATCCCGCCGAGCTGACCCGGATCGCTGATGAGCTGGGCTTGGACGGCGCCGGCTTGGTCGCGGCGGCGGGGGAGCCCAGCGCCAAGCAAGCCCTGTTCGCAACGACCAACGCCGCGGTCGAGGCTGGCGTGTTCGGGGCGCCGACCTTCGTGGTCCACACGCCGACCGGGCCCGAGCTATTTTGGGGCGCGGATCGGCTCGAGCTCGCGGTCGAGACCGCCGAGACCAATCATGACGTGGCCTTGACCTGAAGCGCGCGCCAGTCGAGCCGCTCGGTCGCCGAGTAGACCAAGCGATCACCCGCCACAGACGAGAGCCCGTCGAGGATCGTCTTGGTCTCGAGCCCGCGGTTGACGGCCATGACGTGGACCGAGCGGCCGAGCAGCGAGCGGGCGAGCTCGAGGTAGCTGACGCCCGAGTCGTGGACCTCGATCGAGAACAGCGTGGTGCCCCGCCGGTTGCTGCTCATGACCTCGATCAGCTGGGCGATCCCGGGATCGTGGACCTCCTGGATCATCAGGTTTCCGGCGATCGTCATGCCGAGCACGATCGCGTCGCAATTGCACGAGTCGAATAGCGGGCGGTGCTTCTCGTCGAGGCACTCGGCGACGATGTAGATCTCCGCGTGGACCCGATCGATGACGCTGACGGCGGCCGCGACGATCGCGTCGCTGTTGCGGTTGCCGTAGTCGGGTGACAGCACCACGGCCATCCGGCACGCCTGGGCGCGGGCGCGGGCGTAGGTCTCGATGTCGTGCGAGGAGCCGCGCACGAAGATCACGTCGTGGAGCTTGAACGGCAGCTCGTCGATCGCGTCGCTGACGATCACGATCTCGCAGGCGCCCTGCTCGGGGTCGCTGCGGATCTCGTCGATCAGCTGCATCACGCGCTGCTCGCTGGGGAAGTGGACGATGAGGATGTGGTCCTTGACCATGGCGCGGCCGAGTCCTTTTTGGGCGTTGGAGACCGCGAGCGCGACCGCGTCGAGGACCATGCCGAAGAACAGGCTGAAGCTGGTCAGCCCAACGATGACGATGAAGACGAAGGTCCCAAGCCGAGCGCCGAGCGTGGTCGCGCTGAAGTCACCGTAGCCGATCGTGGTGATCGAGACCGCGCTATACCAAAACGCGTCGCCCCAGGAGATCGTGGGATCGACGGCGCGATCGAACACGTAGAAGCAGACGGCGTTGCCGATGATCGCGATCGCAAGCAGCAGCGCGATCGCGACGAAGCCGATCGAGCGGCGATCACGAATTCGGCGTGCAATTCGAACGAGGCGCAGTAACAGCAAGATCAATCCCTCACGAGGGTACCACCGTCAGGCCGAGGTCAGCTCCGCGTGGGCGCAGGCCAGCGGGTCGAACGAGCTGCGGTGGTGGTTGATGCCGAAGACCTCTCGAATGACCACGACGCCCGCGCGCGGCTGCCCGATCGGCCGACCGATCGGCGCTGCACCAAATTCGTGTCCATCGCTCGCATGATCGGCAGCCACGATCGCGCACTGGCCTGGGCAGATCAACCGGGATCACGACTAGCGAGCGCCCGCAGATGGCGCGGACGGGCGACCGCCGGCCCGCAGCCACGGGATCATCATGGCCAGCGGCGCGCCGATCGAAGTCAGCGCGACAGCGTTGAACGCCACGTTGATCCACACGCCGTGGGCCAGGCAGATCGCCGTATCGACGACGACCCAGTTGAGCGTGGCGATCGCAATGGCCCACGCCGCCCACCGCTCGCGGCGACGCAGCGGGATCGCAACGAGGAACAACATCGCCCACGCGTAGGAGATCAGCGTGCCGCCGAACACCGCCTGGATCCACCCGCGGTAGGCCGAGACCTCCAAGCCGTACTCGGCCGTGCCCCACAGCGAGCGCGCGACCCGATCTTGATGCCACGCGAACAGCGGTCCGTCGAACCCAAACGCGATCGCGTGACCGAGGACCAGCTGCGCCACGAATCCGATCACGAGCAGCGCATCAGCGACCTTCACGAGCCTGGGTGCCTCGAGCTGACGCGTGCTGTCAGTCGTCATGGTTGGTCCGAGTGTACCCGTCTGGACTCGTCAATCGCAGCGTCGCTTGCTATGTGAAAGCTCGGTGCGCGGGCGGAAACGAGGCGCGGCTCAATGGGGATCGGTCCCCGGCGCGATCGCGTTCGTGTGGCTGGGTCTCGTGGTCTTGCTGCCGCTCGGGTTGCTCGTCGACGCCGCCTGGCCGTTCGAGCTGCGCGAGATCGAGCGGGTCGCCGTCGGCCGCGTGCTGGTGCGCGGGCTGGGGCTCTCGCTGATCGTGGCGATCGTCAGCGGTGGCCTGGGTCTGCTGCTCGCGCAGACGGTCGCGCCCGTGGTCCTGCTCGCGCTGTTGTTGGTCAGCCGCTCGGTCGTGGCCCACGCCGTGCTGGCGATCGGCTTCACGCCGGGTCCGCTCGCGGCCGTGATCACGCTGATCATCGACGTACTCCCGTTCGCGGCGTTGGTCCTGGGCCTGCGCCTGCGCACGCGACCGCTGGCGCTGATCGAGGCGGCGCGGGATCTCGGCGCCGGGGCGCTCGCCCGCGCCCGGGAGATCGAGTGGCCGCACCTGCGCCCCGCGATGTTGGTGGCCTGCACCTGGGGGTTCTTGCAGGGGCTGGGCGACGTGCTCGCGTTCGAGGTCGCGGGCGGCGGGCATGCCTACACGCCGGGGCTGCTGATCCGCGACGCGCTGATCCGCGAGCACGCACCCGCGCGCGCGCTGGTGTGCGTGGTCGTGCTGATCAGCCTGGCGCTGCCGTGCGCGTGGTTGATCACCCGCGAGCTCACGGCCGCGCAGCGCAGCGACTGGCGCCCGGTGCCGGTCCCGCCCGCGTGGGTGCGCGCGGCCGGGTGGGCCGTGCTGGCGCTGCTGCTGGTCGCGCCTGCAGCCCTGCTGCTCGGCGATCATCCAGTCGGCGTGGGCCCGTCGGATCGGCTGCTCGCCGGGTTGTTCCTGCGTTCGCTGGGGATCGCTGGGGTGGTCGCCGCGCTGGCTACCAGCGCGGGCTTTGGGCTCGCGCTCGCGAGTCGCAGGCTGGCAAATCCGGCGTGGCTGGGCGCGGCCGTGCTCGCGCCGCTGGCGATCCCGCCGAGCATCCACGGGTTGCTGACGCTCGGCGCGGGCACCTGGCTGGGGCTGTCGCCCGGCCCGACGCTGACCGTGCTCGCGCTGCTCGGACCGGCGCTGGCGCTGGGGTTCGTGACGGCGCGGCTGATGACGGTCGTGATCCCGCGCGCGCTGATCGACGCCGCGATCGATCTCGGCGCGACGGCCCGCGAGCGGCTGCGCCTGGTGTGGCTTCCGCTCGCTCGCCCGGCGCTGATCGTGGCCGCCGTGCTCACGCTGGCGTGGGCGCTGGGCCAGGCCGCGATCCCGGCGTTCACCTCGGGCCCGGGCGGCGACACGCTCGCGGTCGCGCTCACGATCCACGCCCGCGCGGGCTCGCTCGCGCTGGTCCGACGCTGGTCGTTGCTGCTCGTCCTGGTGCCAGTGCTCGCCGCGCTGGCCGCTCGACAGCTCGCGCGCTGGAGGCCACGGTGAGCTCGAACCTGATCGCACGCGGCCTCCACAAGCGGTTCTTGGGCCCGGGCGGCGCCTCGGTCGAAGCGTTGGCGGGCGTCGAGCTCGAGCTCGACGCCGGTCGCCACGTGTGCGTGATGGGCCACTCCGGCTCGGGCAAGACCACGCTGCTGCGGGCGATCGCCGGGCTCGAGCCGCTCGATGCTGGCGAGCTGTGGATCGGTGAGCGGCGGGTCGACACGCTCGCGGCTGAACAACGACCGACCCGCACGGTGTTCCAGATGCCGGCTCTGTTTCCGCACCTGAGCGTGCTCGACAACGTGACCTTCATCGACAGGCTGCGGCGCGGCCGAGCTGCGCCGTCGCAGTCGAGCGCGGACGCCCCGGACTTGCTCGCCCGGCTCGGGCTCGACCCCGCGGAGTTTGGTTCGCGCCACATCGACGCGCTGTCGGGTGGCGAGCGCCAGCGCGTGGCCTTGGCGCGGGCGCTGTATCGGGCGCCGCCGTGGCTGCTGCTCGACGAGCCGCTGTCTGCTCTGGATCGACCACGCCGCGCCGCGCTGCGACGGGCGCTGGCCAGGATTCGGCGCGACCAGGGTGTCGGCATGCTGCACGTGACCCACGATGCCGCCGACGCGCTCGCGCTCGCCGACACCCTGGTGATCATGAGCTCCGGCCGCGTGCTCGCCAGCGCCGCGCCCGAGCAACTCTACCGCCGCCCGCCAGACCTCGAGACCGCGCACCTGCTCGGCGAGCTCAGCGTGGTGCCAGATCGCGCGCGCGCTGGCTTCTTGCGGCCCGAGCAGCTGCGGATCGTGCCCGCCGACGGGGGCCGGGTCGGCGCGCGGCTGTTGGCACGCAGTTGCGTGGGTCCGCTGTGGGAACATGAGCTCGCGCTCGAAGGCCACGCGACCCCGATCCTGGTCGCGAGCCCGCTCGCGTGGGACGGCCCCGAAGCCTGCGCGCTCGACTGGAACGACGACGACGTACTGGAGCTGAAAGAATGACCTCCGCCGATCTGTCTCGCCGAAGCTTGCTCGCGGGCTTGGCCTGTCTGGGGCTCGGGCTTGCAAGCTGCTCGCGAAGTCGTGGGCTCAGCGTCTACAACTGGGGCGACTACCTGGCCGCCGAGGTGATCGAGCGGTTCGTCAAGGCCCACGCGGGCACGCGGGTGACTCAGGACTTCTACCTGTCCGAGGCCGAGATGGACGCGAAGCTCCGCGCTGGCGCTCGCTATGATCTGGTCATCCCGATCGACTACCTGCTCTCGTCGCTGCAGCGCGACGGTGTGCTGCGGGAGCTGAGCGCAGCGCCGCGGGGCGTCGAGCACCTCGACCCGGCGTTTCCGGTCTGGCACGCCAGGGACGAGCGAGGCGGCGGAGCGTACGCGGTGCCGTACCTGTGGGGCACGACGGGGATCGGCTACGACGCCGACCGGGTCGACCCACCGACCAGCTGGAACGCGCTGTTTGATCCGCGCTACGCCGGGCGGATCTCGGTGATCGACAGCAAGGGCGACGTCATGGATCAGGCCCTGCTCGCCAGCGGCCTCGGCATCAACTCGACCGACAAGCCGGCGATCCGCGAGCAGGTGTGGCCGCGCCTGCGTGAGCAAAAGCGGCTGCTGCGGGCCTACGACAGCAACCCCGCGGCGGCGCTGATCACGGGCGACACCTGGATCGCGCAGATCGACAGCGGCGACCTGTTTCGCGCCCAGAGCCAGCGCCCCAGCCTGCGCTATGTGATCCCCGACGAGGGCGCGGCGCTGTGGATCGACTACCTGGCGATCCCGGCCAAGGCCGCCAACCCCGAGCTGGCGCTGGCCTTCATCGAGTTCCTGCTCGATCCCGAGATCGCCGCGCTCAACGCCAACACGCTGCGCTTCGCCACGCCCAACGCGACCGCGCTCACGCAGGGGTCGATCACCGACGCCGGGGATCCCCAGCTGTATCCCCCCGCCGATGTGCGTCAGCGCTTGTTCACCAGCGAGAACTGGGACGGCGGGACCAAGGACCTGGTCGATGAGCTGTGGCTCGAGCTGCGATCATCTTGAGGCCGCGGGTCTTTGCGGCGCGGCGACTCCGGGCTACACGTGCGGACGATGCCTATCAGCCTGCCTATCGTCGGTGAGCGCGAGCCGGCCGGTCCTCACGTCCGCCCACCGCAGACGCCTCAGAAGGTCTACTTCGTGAGCCTCGGCTGCCCGAAGAACCAGGTCGACACCGAGGTCATGCTCGGGGTCGTGCGCGCGGGCGGTCACACGCTGGTCGACGACCCAGAGCTCGCAGACACGCTGGTCGTCAACACCTGCGGGTTCATCGACGCCGCCAAGGAAGAGTCGATCGAGACGATCCTCGAGCTCGCGCGGGTCAAGGCTGGCGCCGCCGAGGCCGGGATCGATCCCAAGCGCCTGGTCGTCGCGGGCTGCCTGAGCCAGCGCTACCCGACCGAGCTCGCCAACGAGATGCCCGAGGTCGATCACTTCCTGGGCAGCGCCGACATGCTGGGCCTCCAAAACGTGCTCGGCGGCGCGGCCCAGCGGATGGGCGTCAGCCCGCTGGATCGCCGCTCATGGCTGTACGACCACAGCACGCCGCGCCAGACCTACGGTGCCGGGCACACCAACTACGTGAAGATCGGCGAGGGCTGCGATCGCCCGTGTGGGTTCTGCATCATCCCCAAGCTACGGGGCCCGCAGCGCTCCCGCCCGGTGTTCGACATCGTCCAGGAGGTCCACGATCTGGTCGGCCAGGGCACCCGCGAGATCTGCCTGGTCGCCCAGGATCTGACCACCTACGGAACCGATCTCGGCGAGCGCGGGCTGGCGCCGTCGAACCTCGAGGGTCTGCTCGACGCGCTCGGCGAGATCTCCGAGCTTCGCTGGATCCGCCTGCACTACGCCTACCCCACCGCCGTGACCGACGGCTTGATCGAGCGCATCGCCACCCACCCCAAGGTTGCAACCTACCTCGACGTGCCGATCCAGCACGTCGACACGGGCGTGCTCAAGAAGATGCGCCGCGGCTACACCGAGCGGACCGTGCGCGAGCTGGTCGAGCGGATCCGGGCCCAATCAGCCAAGATCTGGCTGCGCACGACCATGCTCGTCGGTCACCCCGGCGAGGACGAGGCCGCCTACCAGCGCCTGCGGGCGTTCATCGCCGAAGGCGAGATCGACCACCTGGGCGTGTTCCCCTGGTCACGCGAAGACGGCACGACCTCCGCGATGCACCCCGAGCGCGTCGACGATGCCCTCGCCAACGCCCGCGCGAGCGAGCTGATGGAGCTGCAAGCGGGCATCCGCGAGCAAAAGTTCGCGGCCATGCGCGGCGAGCTGATCGAGGTACTCGTCGACGGGATCTCCGACGAGAGCGAGCTACTGCTCGACGGCCGCCACGAGGGCCAGGCCCCCGAGATCGACGGCAAGGTGATCCTGCTCGACGGCACCGCCGAGCCCGGCGACTTCGTCCAAGCCCGGGTCATGCAGACCACCGCCCACGACCTCATCGCCACGCTGGATCTCGACCGCGACCCCGACGACGACGACTGAGCTAATTCTTCCAAAGTCCGTCCGGGTTCGGGCGTCGTTCGCGGGGCTTCTATCAGCTCGGGCCAGGCTTCTGGCCCGCTTGCGGGCGCCACTGCGTACTGGACCGGTCGTTGGCAGCGAGCTGAGTTCGGGTCCTACGCGCTGCCCCGAGTCGCAGGACCCTCACTCGGCGATCACGAGCTCGACGCGGCGGACCACCCACGCCTGCGGAGGATCATCCGCTCGGTGAGCAAACACCTCGTCCGCCTGCACGGGCAGCGCATCCACGCGACCGACAGCCAGCGAGATCGTGTAGCGCCCCGGCTCGAGACCCAGCTGGCCGATGTCGCCGCTGAGCTCGATCGTGCCGGACTCGGAGATCTGCACGAGCGGGTCGACGGCGAGCGGCAGCCCAGCGCTGCCGCCGTCGACGAACGCGAACGCACGCACGCCGACGTCGGCGACCGGACCCAAGCTGTGGCTCGGTCGCAGCACCCACTCGAAGGCGGTGTCGCGGTGGTAGTGATGCCGGCCCGCCTCTGCACGGTCCGCGTCGCTGGTCTCGGAGCCGCTGGTGGCGTCACCGCCGGCCAGCTCGAGTCCGCCGTCGGTCTCCAGGACGTAGCTCGACAGCGGGTTGCTCGGTGGGGGCGGGGCGCCGGTCTCGCTGTCGCCGCTGCCGAGGTCGAGCGTGGACTCGGCGCCCGCGTCCGCGGTGGGGGTCGCCGCCGCGAGCTCGGCACCGAACTCGCGGACCTCGTCATTGGGTGGCCACACCCACCACAGCACGATCGCCGCGCCCGCGGCCGCCAGCAGTCCTCCAGGCATCCACCAGAACCCGCTCGTCGCTGGATCGTGGGGCTTGGCTTGCGGTGCGTCACTCATGCGCGAAGCGATCCCTCTGCACAGCTTACAAGAGCCAGCCCCGCGCGTCGCAAGCATTGAGGTGTGCGCGCTGTCTGTCCCGCGCTGACAACTGTCATCTCGGTGTGCTGCATGACCGAGCGGACGAGTGAGCGCTATACTGCGCGCTCGTGCGTCTGGAACTGCACTGCCACTCGACCTGCTCCGATGGCAGCCTCGAACCCGAGCAACTCGCGCAGGCGCTCTCGGAGTTTGGCGTCGAGCTGGCGTGCCTCACCGATCACGACACCACGGTCGGCTGCGACCGACTCGCGGCTGAACTGACTCGCACCGCGACGGGGACGGGGCCAGCACCTCGGGTGCTGCGCGGGCTCGAGCTCAGCAGCAAGCACGCCGGGCGCACGATCCACCTGCTGATCTGGGGCGTCGCAGACGGGCCGGGCCGCGATCGGCTCGAGCATCGGCTGGCGGTCCAGCTTCAGCGACGGCGCGAGCGGATCGTGGCGATCTGCGATCGCTTCGCCGGGCTCGGGATCGCGCTCGACCCCGAGCCGATCCTCGCGGCCGCGGTCGGTCGGACCCCGGGTCGGCCCGACGTCGCCAGGGCGCTCGTCGAAGCGGGGCACTGCAGCTCGATGCGCGCCGCGTTCGACAAGTACCTGCGCGACAACGGCCCGGCCGACGTCCCGATCGCGAGCCTCGAGCTCGGCGAAGCGCTCGCGCTCGGACGCGCCGCGGGGGCCCGCATGAGCCTGGCCCACCCGCACACGCTGCGTCACTACGCCGTCGTCCGCGAGCTGTTCATCGAATTCCGGGATCGAGGTCTCGAGGGGATCGAGGCGTTCTATGGGCAGGTCAGCCCGACCCGCGCCGAGCCGTGGCTGCGCCTCGCTCGTGAGCTCGACCTGGTCCCGACCGCAGGCAGCGACTTTCACGGGGCCGCGCTCGCGGACATCAAGCGCCCGGGCATCGAGATCCCGCTGGCCTACGCGGTGCGGCTGCGCGAGTGGCTAGCCGACGTGGCGTCGATCGAGCCGACTGCGCGCAGCTGATTCAGGCGCGAGACCAGCCGTGGTCGCTTGGGCTTCGCGGACCCTCAGTCAGTCGCGACCAGCTTGGCCGGGCTCGCTGGCGGCGATAGGTGCCATGCCCACGCACCGAGCAACCCAAACCCGAGGGCGTTGACGGCCCCGTGCAGCTGGATCATCGAGCCGATGTCGGGCCACGGCGTGCCCGTGTACTCGCCGATCGCGTAGCTGCTGGCGAACACCATGGCCGCCAGCAGGCACGCGCCCGCGAGCGCCGAGAGCACGGCCGGCAAGATCGGCGCGCGCGGCAAGATCGTGGCGCGCCGCAGCATCCCGATCCCGACGATGCTCGCCGCGGTCGCCGTGAGCAGCGACGCCCCGACCTCGATCAGCGGCGAGACGGTGATCCCGATCGCGACGAGCGGGACCGCGACGACCACCCCGACCGCCGCCGCCCGCCACGGCTCGCGCTGGGGCATCGCGCGACCGAGCAGACCCGCCGACACGGGCAGGGTGAATCCGGCGTGGTGAAAGTGGACGGCTGTCAGCAGCACGATCAGCGGCGAGAACCCGAGCGGCTCGATCGCCAGGCGATCGCACAGCAACCAGCCGCTGCCGATCACCGGGAAGCTCAGGCCCGCCGCGATCGCGAGCTCGGCGTCGTACAGCCCGCGGACCCCACCATGACGCCCACCATGACGCCACATCGCCCACATCCGCCGCAGCCCCTCGAACGCGGCCAGCGCCGTCCACCCCGCCCACGGCAGGCAGGCGAGCAGCGCGAACGCCCCTGGCTCGAGGCTCAGACCCAGCGGCAGCAACAGCGCGCACGGCAGCTGGGCCCAGCTCAGCGCCCGCATCACGGGGCCGTCTTCGTGGGCGTCGACGACCGCCGCGAGCAGCAGCGGGACCAGCACCAGCGGCGAGAGCACGAACAGGACCAACGGCGCGAAGTTGCTCGACAGCAGCTGCCAGACGATCCAGATGATGGTCCCAGCGACGGCGCTGTGGCGGTTGATCCGACGCGGCTCCAACTCGAGGGCAGTCTACAAAAAAAACCGGGCCAGCGGATCCCCCGATCCGCTGGCCCGGTCGCTGCCAGAGCCGGCGAGCGGGCCGCAAACCTGGCCCGTGCCTTGAAATTGAAATCTGTGAACTGTGGGAACGCTGCGAACTCAGGACCTGGGCGCGAGGCCGCCGGGGTGGCCCGAGTACACGCACAGCTCGACCTGGGGGTTGCACTCCCGATTGAGCTCGCAAGCCGGGAGCAGCGTGGCGACGGCGAGGAGAAGTAGAGCGGTGAAGGTGGTCTTGGTCTTGGTCATGTCGGCGCACTCTCTCGTTGCGGGCGCCCTCATTGCGGGGCCCGGGTCAATACGTTGGCAATCTGCGCGCGCGAAGGCGTGCTCCTCCGCTCGATTCGGCCGCTCCATCTGCCTGGGGACTGCTCGCAGTCTGGCGATGAGAGCCGGGGCGGTGGTGTCAATCAGACAACGTGGGGTGGGTGGTCGGTTTCAGTCTCGACTGGCTTTTTTTCGAGGTTTGAGGTGACGGCGTCGCGCCCCTCGAACAACGAAGATCTCTACTGTTCGTGACGATGATCGGCGGCGCAACGACGGCGGTCGTGCGGGAACCCGGCCAGTCGTGTGGCCATTGCTGGAATAACCAAAAAAGAAGGGACCGCGAGGGTCCCTTCTCTCGAGCGTGCGACCGCGGACGTCAGGCGGTGGCGGCCGCGACCACGGCAGCCGAGGCCTTGAGCATCCGCTTGCGGACGTTGTGGTCGAGCCAGCGCTTGCGCAGTCGCAGGTTGCTGGGGGTGACCTCGATCAGCTCGTCCTCTTCGATGAACGACAGCGCGTCCTCGAGGCTCAGCTCGCGCGGCGGGGTCAAGAACACCTTCTCGTCGGCGCCGCTCGAGCGCACGTTGGTGAACTTCTTGTTCACGTTGGGGTTGACGATCAGGTCGTTCTCGCGGGCGTGCTCGCCGACGATCATGCCCGCGTAGGTGCGGACCTGCGGACCCACGAACAGGACCCCGCGCTCCTGCAGACGCGCGAGCGAGTAGGTCATGCTCTCGCCCGCCTCGAGCACGATCAGGACCCCGCGCGGGCGGTTGCGCGTAACCCCGAGGTGCGGGCCGTAGCCGGCGAAGATCGAGGCCATGATCCCGGTCCCGCGGGTGTCGGTCATGAACTCCGAGCGGTAGCCGATCAGGCCGCGCGCGGGGATCTTGAAGCCCATCTTGGTCCGCCCGTTGCCGAGCTCTTCCATGGTGGTCATCTCGCCCGTGCGGCGGCCGAGCTTGTCGATCACGGCGCCCGCGTACTCGGTGTCGCACTGCACGACCAGGTTCTCGTAGGGCTCCTCGAGCTTGCCCTCGGCGTTCTCGCGCAGGATCACGCGCGGGCGCGAGACGCAGAACTCGTAGCCCTCGCGGCGCATGGTCTCCATCAACACCGACAGATGCAGCTCGCCGCGGCCCGAGACCTCGAACTCGTCGGCGGACTCGGTGTTCTCGACGTGCAGCGCGACGTTGGAGCGCAGCTCCCGAAACAGTCGCTCGGACAGCTTGCGCGAGGTCACCCACTTGCCCTCGGTCCCGGCGAACGGGCCGTCGTTGACGCGAAACCGAACCGCGAGCGTGGGCGGGTCGACCGAGAGGGCCGGGAACATGCGGCGGCGCTCGACCTCGGGGTCGCTGAGCGTGTCGCCGACCTGCAGCGAGCTCATGCCCGCGATCGCGACGATGTCACCGGCGCTGGCCGAGGCGACGTCGAACCGGCCGAGCCCGCGAAACGCGAGCAGCTTGGCCACGCGGAACACCTCCGTGCAGTCGCGCACGGGGTCGGGCGTGGTGCCGGGGGTCGGGCGGATCTGGGCGAGCCGCTTGCCCGCCTCGATCGTGCCGCTGTCGATCCGGCCGATCGCCAGGTAGCCCAGGTAGTTGTCGTGGTGCAGCGTCGACACCCACATCGCGGGCGGGGCGTCGAGCTGAACCTTGGGCGCCGGGGCCCGATCAATAATTAGATCGAGGATCACCGAGATCGGCAGCCGCGCGCCGTCCTCGTCGTCGGGCTCGATCACGACGTAGCGCTCGCGCGCCGAGCAGAACACGACAGGGAAGTCGAGCTGCTCATCGCTGGCGTCGAGCCCGGCGAGCAGGTCGAAGGTCCCGTCGACGGCCGCGTGCGGATTGCAGCCCGGCCGATCGATCTTGTTGACGACCAGCAGGATCTTCAGGCCCATCTCGACGGCCTTCTCGGTCACGAAGCGGGTCTGGGGCATCGGGCCTTCGAACGCGTCGACGACCAGGAGCACGGCGTCGACCATGTTGAGCACGCGCTCGACCTCGCCGCCAAAGTCGGCGTGGCCGGGGGTGTCGACCAGGTTGATCCGATGGTCTTTCCACGACAGGGCCGTGGGCTTGGACGTGATCGTGATCCCGCGCTCACGCTCGAGATCGCCGCTGTCCATGGCCCGCTCGGTCCCGACTTCGGTGCGCTCGAACGCCCCGGCCTCGGTCAGCAGGGCATCGACGAGCGTGGTCTTGCCGTGATCGACGTGGGCGATGATCGCCAGGTTGCGGATGTCGTCGCGGGTATGTTCGCCGGTGGTCACTAGGCCGCGGAACATGCACGGGCGTGCGAGCGTGTGCAAGCGTGCGCATGTGTGGCCGCGCGCGGCGTGAAGCGCTCGATCGGCCAGGATGGACCTTGGTCGCCACACACCGCACACTCGCGCCATGCCTGGGCCGCGGTTTTTTCAAGCGATCCCGACCGTCACCGCGCTGGCGCTGGCGGTGAGCGTCGGTCCCGCCGGATGTCGCAAAACCCCGCCAGAACCGCCCGAGGCCACCGCTACGCGGGCTCCGACCAAACCCTACCTGGCCCGCCGTCACGCTCACGACACCGAGCTGCGGGTCCGTGGACCGTCGCCGGGCAAGTACGAGGAGTACCGACCTGCCCGTGGGGTCTCGGCCGTGACCTATCCCTCGGGCGATCTCTCGCTGGTGGCCTGGTACGCGACCCCGCTGGGCGCGAGCGGCTCGAATCGCGCGCCCGCGCTCGTCTACTTTCACGGTGACTTCGCGTTCGGCCCCGACGACTTCGAGTCCGTGCGTCCGTTCGTGGACGCGGGCTACGTCGTGATGACGCCGATGCTCCGGGGCGAGAACGGCAACCCGGGCGACTTCGAATTGCTGTGGGGTGAGGTCGACGACGCCCGCGCGGCGATCGAGTGGATCGCCAGCCAGCCCATGGTGGATCGCCACCGGATCTACGCGTTCGGCCACAGCATCGGCGGCGGCGTGGCCGCGATGTTGAGCCTGTACCCGAGCTTGCCGCTGCGGATGTCAGCTAGCTGCGGGGGGATCTACATGCCCGAGACCTTCGCGCGCTGGGCCGCATCCGGGCGCAACGCCGAGCTCGTGCGCTTCGACGCCGAGGACGCCGAGGAGACCGAGCTGCGCACGCTCGGGCCCAACCTCGCGTGGATGGTCCACCGCCACATCGCCTACGTCGGCGCTGACGATCCATGGTTTGTCGACAACGCGGCCGAGCTCGAGCGCAGGGCGTGGGAGCTGGGCAAGCCGTTCGAGCGGGTCGTCGTCGCGGGCGATCACATGGCGTCGCTGCAGCCCGCGCTCGCGGCGTTCTTGGTGTTGACGCAGCGCGACCAGCCGCCGCGCTAGTCGTCGATCGGCACGCAGATCTTCGCGAAATTCTCCGCGATCGGATCCGCGGGGTCGGGCGCGACATACAGCCCGCCGACGCCAGTCCCGACGCACTTGTAGCCGTCGCGGCACTGCTTGTCGGACGTGCACTCGAGCCGGCAACTCGTGCGCGCGCGGAGCTCGTCGGCGCACAAACCTTCTGGCAGGCACACCTCGTTGGGCAGGCAGTCGTCGCGGAGGATCTCTCCGTCGCTCGACATCGGGATGTCTTCGAGATCTGGATCACAGGTGATCGACAGAAACTCGCTCGCGTATACCTTCACGCACACGGCCTCTTTGGGGCACACGCCAAAGCTGCAATTTTCGACGATGCACTCGCCCTGGCCCTTGGCGTCGCGCTGCGACACGTCGCACTGGCGGATCACGTTGAGCCCGCAGTCGGTCGCGCGCCTGCACTTGTCGCCGACCCGTGGCTGACAGCCGAGCGCTGCGAAGGCCAGCGCAACCAGCGCTAGCGCATGCGTGGGTCGTGGGACGGACATGTTGCGGGCGGAGTGTAGTCGCGCGGCCGAGCTTCAGTCCAGCGCCTGCGATGACCCCCGGGTATCCTCGGCTTGGGCAGTCTGTGCGCGATGGCATGATCGTCGTTGCCGGCGTCTGGGTTTCGCACATCGCTTGGATCTATCTCCCCGAGCCGCGTACCCTCGTTTGACTCAAGATGACCCTCGACGACTTCCTGAGCGCGCTCGAGAACCTGATCGAAGATCGGGAGAGCAGCGACGATGAGCCTGGCGTGGGGAACTTCAGCTGCGAGGACTGTCGCGCCTGCAACCACTGTCGGTTCTGTATCGGGTGTGACAGCTGCGAAGACTGCACCTACTGCGACGAGTGCCTGGACTGCACGAGCGGCACGCAATGCAAGCGCTGCGTCAACTGCGAGAAGGTCAGCTACTGCGACGACTCGCGCGACTGCAAGAGCTCGCGCTACCTGACGCTGTGTGTGGCCTGCACCGACTGCGTGCACTGCCTGGCGTGCGTGGGGCTGACTGGCGCCGAGTTTTACGTGCTCAACGAGAAGCGCACGCGCAAGGAGTACTTCGCGCTGCTGCGGCAGATCCAAGAGCTGATGCAGACGCGGATGGAGGCTGGCTGGCGTCCGCCGGGGATCGGGCTGGCCAGCGAGATCATCGACGCCGTGGCCGCGAGCCGGGACCCGAGCCTGTCGGCCGCGCCGTGGCTCGCCGAGGTTCATCGGGACGAGGCTCGCCGGGAGGACGATCGAGATGATCTGTTCCTCGACGAGCCGCCGCGCCAATTCAGCGACACCTTCGAGCGCGCCCCGGCCTATGTGCCGGACACTGGTGACCGCGAGCTGAACTACTTGGAGCAGGGGCTCGAGCAGGGGCTCGAGCAGGGAGCTCGCGAGCGGGTCGACGCGGCGCGCGAGCGTCCAGGCCGTGGGTACGTCGTGGAGGACCGACAAAAGCCACAGGCCCGGGCCAACGACTACGCGCGCGACGACTACGCGCGCGACGACTACCCCCGCGAGCACGCACCGCGGCACGCCGACGACTACGATCGTCGAGGCGACACCGGCAGCCATGACTGGGCCCGACAGCCGCCGCCCGAGTACGGCAGCAGCTACCAGGACGCCCGCGGCGATGATCGGCCGCGAGCTCGACCCAGCCGCGACCACGGCGGCGGCCTCCGCAGGGACTACGGCGACGATCTCGGCCGCGACCTCAGCGGGGATCTCGACGCACCGGACATCCCGCGTCGGCAAGATCAGCTGCCGACCCAGCCGTTCACCCGCCGGGCCGAGACCACCCCGGCCGAGGACGCCGTGTGGGACGACCCGCCCGCAGGTCGCGAGCCCAAGCGCGAAGACAGCCGCGAAGCCAGCCGCGAAGCCAGCCGCGAGCGGACCGCGGCGGGTCGTCTCGACCTCGAGCGAGCCCAGCGCGAGCGCGCCGACGAGTCCCCGTGGGACGATCGAGCGGGCCAGGCCAGCGGCCAGCGCGGGGCCGGTTCAGCGACCAAGCGCGGCAGCCTGCGCCAAGCGGGACGGCCCAAGCGACCGCCCGACGACTCGAGCCCCCGCGACGTGACGGGGACCGGCAGCTACCGAACCGGCTCCGCACCCGAGCGCAGCGGCAGCGGTCCAGGCACAGGCACAGGCACGGGCACAGGCCTGCGACTCGGCCGAAAGCCGAAGCGACGCCGCTGATCACCCGGCCGCGGCTCGCTCAGGGCGGCGCCATCGGGGCGCCAAAGCTCAGCAGTCGATCGTTCATCGACGCGTTTTGAGCCGCGATCCACACGCTGCCGTGGACCTGGGCGGCGAGCCGGATTTCATCGAGGCGGGGTCAGGCCGCGCGGCCCGTGATCATGCCGCGCTCGCAGAAGCATGCATACGCCTCGCGCACGGCCTCGCGGATCGTCGTTGGCTGATATCCGAGCTCCTCGCGGGCCAGCGAGAGATCCGCGTGGCGCTCCATCGCGAGGATCTCGATCGCCCCGGGCGTCAGCCGCTGCGGCGCGTCGGGGACGATCCGCCGAACCGTCGCCGCGTACGCCCGCGAGATCATCTTCATCACGGGCACGGGCATGCGCAGGCGCGGCTTGGGCCGGCCGATCAGCTCGACGTACAGATCCAGCAGATCATCGAGGGTCAAGAACTCGGTCGACAGCAGGTAGCGACGACCCGGCTTGCCCTTGGCCATGGCCAACAGGTGACCCTCGACCAGGTCCGCGGCGCGCACGAACTCCGAGCCGCCGGGCATGTAGCCGCGCAGGTCGCCGTTTGCGAAGTCGACCAACACCTTGCCCGTGCGCGAAGGCAAGAAGTCGTGCGGCCCGATGATCCCGGTCGAGACCGCGATCACGGCGTCGAGCCCGTCGGCCACGCCCTTGAGCAGCTCGTGCTCGGCCAGGGTCTTGCTGCGCGCGTAGGGCAGCCAGTCGATGAAGGGATAGAACGGCATGCCCTCGTGAACCGGGCGCGAGGGCGCGTCGGGGTCGATGCCGATGCCCGAGAACGAGCCAGTCAGGCACAGCCGATCGACGCCCTCCTCGAGGCTCGCGCGGACCATGTTGCGGGTCCCGACCACGTTGATCTCCCAGATCTCTCGCTCTTGCGCGGGGGTCGGCGCGCGGGTCGAGACCTTGGCCGCCGCGTGGAACACCTGGCCCACGCCGCGGCAGGCCTCGCGCATCTGCGCCGGATCCCGAACATCGCCGGCGAAGCGCTCGAGCTCCAGCCCGTCGAGCGCCCCGTTGTTCGCGCTGGCCTGAACCAGCGCGCGAACTTCGTGCCCCTCGGTGAGCAAGCGACGCACCAAATTGGCCCCGAAGTGGCCGCTACCGCCAGTCACGAGGGTCTTGCCGCGAAACGGTCGGTACGCTGGGTCGCCCATGGCGGCACGATCTACCAGGCCCAGGCCACCAGCGGGGTGCTCGGGGCCGCGATCCTGACTGCCTGTGCAGCGGATCACCGCTTTGCGCGACTTCTCACATGTGGCCGAACGATCAAAGCCCACCGCAGTGCGAGTATTTGCCAGGGATTGCTCGGCCGCTCCTGTGCTGAGCTCCCGAACCGTCATGCAAGAGATTCCCATTGATCTAGTGGCCGCGATCCAGGCCGGAGACTGTGTGCTGTGGACTGGCGCGGGGATTGGGGCCCTCATCGAGCGTCCGAGCTGGGCGGCGTTGCTCGCCGAGCTGGCGGCGAGCGCCGAGCCAGACCCAAAGGTCGAGCTCGAGGGGTTGCTGGCTCGCGGGGATCGCCTGACGGTGCTCGATTGGTTGCGGCGTCATCAAAGCGACGCGCTCGAGGCCGCGCTCGGGGCCAAGATCGAGGATGACACCCAGCTGCCACCGAGCCTGACCGCGCTCGGTCAGCTGCGCTGGCGGGGCTGCCTGGCGACCGTGTACCCGGATCTGCTCGCGCGCGCGCGCCAGGTCGAGGGTCACGACCGACCGCGGGTCAGCCGTGACGCCAGCAAGGGCATGCCCAGCGACCACGTGCTGCACACCTCGCTGAGCCGGGATCTCCGTCGTGATCACGATCTGCGCGAGCTCGTCGAGGAGGTCGTGCGGACCTCGACCCTGGTGCTGCTCGGCTTCGAGCTCGGCGATCCCGATCTGCGTCAGATCCTCGCGATCTTGCGCAGGATCCCCGCGACCGGCGGACCCCACTACTTGTTCTTGCCCGAGATTGGCGTGATCGAGGCCGAGCAGCTGCGCGAGCGCAGCGGGCTCTCGGTCTGCGCGCTGCCGGACGGCGGGATCGCAGGCCTGCTCGAGCAGATCACCTCGGCGGTCGGCGATGAACGCACCGAGTCGCGCGCGAGTGAGCGACTCGCCGCGCTCGAGCTCAGCCGTGTGCTGCGACCGGTGCCGCTGCGGGTCGACGTCGGCGTCGACGCGGCCTTCGCCGTCGATCCCCACGAGGTCGATCTGCTCGTCGAGGCGCTGCCGGGTGGCATCGAGTCGCTGCCGGGCAAAGATCTGCTGCGGCTCGGCAGCGTGTGGCTGGCCCATGCGCGCGTGTCTGGCAAGACCCAGAGTCGCTGGCACAAGCGGGCCCGCAAGGCGTTTGTGCAGGTCATCGCGCTCGATGACGACGCCCGCGACATGCGGGTCGCTCGCTTCAACCTCGCGCTGCTGGCCCTGGTCGAGGGCGACGAAGAGGCCGCGCGAACCGGGCTCGAGGCCGCGGCCGAGCAAGATCGCAACCTCGCGCTGGTCTCACCGCGGTTCGCGTTGGTGACCGTGCGCGGGCGCGTGGGCTCGCGGATCTGGCTCGAGTGTCACGACCGCGCGTCGGACAACGAGCTGGTCGCGATCGAGGTGGGCACGCTCGGGCGCCCGGTCAGCCCCGACGAGCGCCGTCGGTTCATCGAGCAGGTCGAGATCCTCGCCGAGATCGATCACCCCGCGCTGGTCCGGGTCCGCGAGGGCGTGGCCGAAGGCCGCGTGTTTGGTGTGATCATGCAGCCCGAGCAGGGCGTCCCGCTCGCGCGCTTGCTCGAGCAGACCGCCGAGCCGCTCGCGCTCGACAAAGCCTTTGAATTGATCGGCCCGCTCATGGAGGTGGTCGGCCTGGCCCACGCCAAGGAGCTCGTCCACCGCAACTTGCACCCACGCCACGTGCTGATCACCCAGGACGGCGCGAAGCTGCGCGGGTTTGGGTTCTTGCCGCTGGTCTCGTGGTCGCGCCCGGCGATCGTGCGTGAGAACCATGGCTACGCCGCGCCCGAGCTGTTCGCGGGCGCCGCCCCGAGCCCGGCCAGCGACACCTACGCCCTCGCGGCGATGCTGTATCGCTGCATCACGGGCAAGCTGCCGCTCGGCTCGGTCCCAGCGCCCTCGCGTCTGGTCACCGGGATCGACATGCGGGTCGACGCGCTGCTGGCCAAGGCCATGCACCCCGACCCCGAGCAGCGGCTCGATCCCAAGGCGCTGCGGACCGAGGTCGCGACGATCCTGACCACCCCCCACAAGTTCGACCAAGTCGCCGCCGCGCCGGACGAGCCGGCGACGCCCGCGGCCCCCGCCAAGCCGACGGGTCCGGTCAAGCTCGTCGAGCCCGAGGACCCCGACGACCTCGACGCCTGGAAGTGGATCCTCGAGCAAAAGTCGTCGCACCTGCCCGCCCGCGAGGCGATCAGTCGGATCGAGCGCGAGGCCCGGGCCGCCCAGCGCTGGGATCGCGTGGCCGAGGTGCTCGACATCCGCGCGCGCTCGAGCCAGGCCGAGAGCGAGAAGATCGTGCTGCTGCGCGAGCTCGCCGAGATCAGCGAGCAGCGGCTCGACGCGCCCGGCTCGGCGCTCGACGCCCTGCTGCAGCTGATCGACACGATCTCCGTCAACGCCCAGGTCCCGCTCGTCGACGATCTGCTGCGGCTCGCCGAGATCACCGGGCGCTGGGCCGCGGTCGCCGAGAAGCTCCACGCCGTGGGACGGCGGGTCCCGGCGGCAGCGGATCAGCTGCGGATCTCGAGCCGCGCGGCGCTGATCTACGTCGAGCAAGTCGGCGATCTCGGCCGCGCGATCGCGGTCTATGAAGATGCGCTCGACCTCGAGCCCGAGAACCTCGACCTGCAGCGCGCCGCGCTGGTCGCCTACCGCAAGGCCGACCGTCCGGCCGAGCTCGCGACCGGGCTGCTCACGATCGCCGAGCTCGAGTCCGGCCCCGCCCGTCATGAAGCGCTGATCGAAGCCGCGCAGATCCTCGGTGATCTCGGCGAGTACGACGGCGCGCTCGAGGCCGCCGAGCACGTGCGCGCCGAAGATCCAGACAACCACCGCGCGCTCGAGGCCAGCGAGCGGTGGGCGCGGGAGCTCGACCGCTGGGACCTGCTCGCCCAGGTGCTGCCGGCCCAGGCCGCGGGCAACCTCGACGACGCCGACGCCACCGCGCTGCGCAAGGAGGCCGCGGAGATCATGCTCGAGCACCTGCAAGACCAGGCTGGCGCGATCAAGATGTACCGGCAGATCATCGAGCGCGACCGGACCGACAAGGCCACCGCCGAGGCGCTGCTCGGCCTGCTGCGGCCCAAGACCAGCGGCGACTCGGGCGAGGCCGCCAGCGCCCGCGAGGGCTTGATCGACGCGCTGAGCGTGCTGACCGAGATCACCGAGGACACCGGTCGCCGGGCCGAGCTGCTCGCCGAGGCGGCCACGCTGCTCGATCGTGAGCCCGACGGCGGCGAGCGAGCGGCAGACTGCCGCGAGCGGATCGTCGAGACCATGCCCGTCGACCACGCGCTGGTGCTCGAAGCCGTCGAGGGGCTGATCCGCTTCTACCAGAGCCAGGACGCCCACGAGCCGCTCGCCGAGCTGCTCGAGCGCCGCGCCAAGCTGAGCGTGCTCGAGCTCGAGCTGCGGGTCAGCGCCTATAAACAATTGCAGGAGCTCGCGGCTGGTCCGCTCGACGATCCCGCGCGCGAGCGGGTCGCGCTCGAGGGCCTCGTCGAGCTCGATCCCGGCGAGGGTCGCTGGCGCGATCTCTTGATCGAGCGCCTGCGCGACGCGGGCGAGCAAGAGCTGGCCGAGCAGCTGCTGCGTCAGCGCATCGCCGACGCCGACAGCCCCGCGGATCGAGCCTCGATGCTGGTCACCGTCGCGCGCATGCGCGAGCGGGCGGGCGAGCTCGAGGAGGCCGAGACCCGGGTTCGGGAGGCGCTCGAGCTCGACGACTCGGCGACTCGCGCGTGGGCGCTGCTGCGCGAGATCCTCGAGCAGCGCGACCGGCCGCTCGAGGCGCTCGAGGCCCAGATCCGGGCCGCGCAGACCAGCGACGATCCCCGCGTCAAGGTCCGCGAGCTGTTCGCCGCCGCCAAGACCTGGGCCGAGACCCTCAACAAGCCCGAGCGCGCGCTGCCGCTGATCCGCGAGATCGTCCAGCTCGATCCGCACCACCCAGGCGCGACCGGGATGCTGGTCGAGCGGCTCGTCGAGCGCGGCGAGCTCAAAGAAGCCTGGCCGCACGCCGAGCGCTGGGTCGCGCAGACCCGCGCGGGCAGCCCCGAAGATCGCGAGCTCAACGCCCGCGTCCACGCGCTCGCGGGCCGCTGCGCGCTCGCGGTCGGCAACAACGACGAGGCCCGCGAGCTGCTCCGCGACGCCAAGCAATTCGACCCGCGCAACCGCGACGTCGGCCGCGCGCTGGCCGATCTCGAGCTCGAGTCCGAGAGCTGGGACGCGGCGCTGCGGGCCTACCAGGGGCTCGCGATCCAGACCGGCGACAACGAAGATCCGCGCGCCCAGGCGGAGCTGTACCTGCGCATGGGTCAGGCCCGGCAGGGCATGGGCGAGCCCGGCAAGGCGCTGCAGATGATCGAGCGCGCGCTCGACCTCGACCCGGCCTACGTCGACGCCGGGCGCTACCTGGTCTCGCTGGCCGACAGCCCGGTCCGCAAGGTCGAGGCCAGCCAGCGGTTGCTGACCGTGCTCGAGGCCGAGCTGGCCAGCTTCGAGGAGCACGACGATCGCCGCGAGGCCAAGGACCAGGAGCTGCTCGACCTGCGCCTCGAGCTCGCGACCACCCTCGCGGATCAGCTCAACCGCCCCGACGAGGCCGTGGTCCTGCTGCGGGCCGTGCTCGCGCGCCGACCCAACGACATCTCGCTGCTGCACCGCTCGCTCGATCTGTTCAGCAACGCCGAGCAGTGGGCCGAGGCCGTCGGCGTGCTCGATCGGCTCGCGACCTTGCAGGATCAGGGGCCGATCCGCGCGAAGTATCGCTACGCCGCCGCGTCGCTGATGCGCGCGCACAACCTCGACACCACCGGGGTGGTCGTGCGCGCGCGCCTGCTCGGCGTGCTCGAGGCCGACCCGCTCCACGACAAGGCGTTCAAGGCGGTCCGCGACAACCTCGAGTCGAGCGGCGAGTGGCGCGAGCTGAGCAAGGTCCTGCGCTCGCGGCTCAAGATCACCCCCGAGGATCAGCCCGAGCTCCGCATCGAGCTGCTCGACAGCATCGCCGCGATCTACGACAAGCACCTCGACGACAAGCGGACCGCGATGATCGCCTATGAGCAGGCGATCACCCTGACCAAGTCACTCGGCGCCAGCGACGACGACGAGCGCCAGACCAACCGCCGCAACAAGGTCATCTCGCTGTCGGTCCAGCTTGGCGACGACGCCCTCGACAAGGGCATCGAGCAGGTTCAGGCGCTGATCCGCGACAACCCGCTCGACTACGACAGCTACCATCGCCTCGTCGAGCTGTACCTGGCCGCCAAGCAGCGCGACGCCTCGATCGCCGTCTCGCGCACGCTTCGGTTCCTCAAGCAGGCCGACGAGGCCGAGCTCGAGCTCGCCGCCGAGCTCGGGGACAACTACCAGCCACCGCGGGGCACGATCTCCCGCAAGCAGTGGCGTGACGTGGTGCTGCCCAACCACCCGAGCTCGCGGCTCTCGGACCTCTACGGTTTGCTGTGGCCGGTGATGGCTGCGCGCGAGGGGTTGACCCACGCCTCGGCCAACGTCGAGCGCAGCCAGCGTGAGACCGTGACCATGCAGGCCAGCGGCGTGACCCGCTGGATCGCCTACATGGCCCAGATCATCGACATCCCGGCGCCGGATCTGTACCTGCGCAAGGGCGAGCTCGGCGGGTTTCGGGTCACCGCGCTCGGTGATCCCAAGGGCGTGTACCCAAGCTTGCTCGCCGGCGACGACGCCCTCGGTCGCCAGCCCGACGCCGCGCTCGCGTTCCGAGCCGGCCGCGCCGTCGCGTCCACGCACCCGCACTTGATCGGCGCCTCGGTCATGCCCTCGGTGTCGAGCCTGCGCAACGCGATCTACGGCGCCGTCGGCCTCACTCACCCGCAGGTTGCGATCCCCAAGGAGCTGCGCGAGCCGGCTCGCGGCTGGGCCGAGGCGATCAAAAAGATGCTGCCCCCGTCGCGGCTCGACGATCTGCGCAAGGCCGTCAGCAAGGTGATCGAGCGCGGCGGCGCCGACACCAAGTCGTGGCTGCGCGGCTGCGAGCACGCCAGCGCCCGCGCTGGGTTCTTGGTCAGCGACAGCCTCGACGTGTCCGCGCGGGTGATCCTGCAAGGGGGCGGCAGCGGCTCGGCGGACGGCCGGGAGCTGATCAAGGGCTTGATCGCGTTCTCGGTCTCGACGCCCTACCTCGAGCTGCGCCGAAGTTTAAAGCTCTCATAGAGTACAACCACGCGCATGGATCTGTCCTCGATCTCCGCGTTCCACCCTCGCCTCGACGCCGACAGGCAGCTGCTGGTCCTCGAGCTCGAGCACGGCAAGGCCAACGAGATCGGCAGCGAGCAGCTGGCCGCGTTCGAGTCGCTGTGCGCGCTGATCGAGGCCCCCGATCGCGACCAGCCGATCACCTGCCTGTGCACGACGAGTCGCCGGGTCAGCCGCAGCGGCAAGCCGATCTTCATCGCTGGCGCCAACGTCACCGAGCGCGTCGACTGGGACGACGCCCGGGTCAAGGCCCACGTGATCCGCCAGCGCAAGCTGATGCAGCGGCTGCGACGGCTGCCGCTGTTCAACATCGCCTTGAGCAGCGGCGTGACGCTCGGCTGGGGCACCGAGTACATGCTGACCGCCGACTATTCGATCGCGACCGCGGCGGCCAGCTTTGCGCTGCCCGAGACCGGGCTCGGGATCATTCCGGGCGCCCGCGGGACCGCGGAGCTCGCGAGCCTTGTCGGTCCCGCGCAGGCGCTGCGGCTGGGCTGCAGCGGCGAGTCGATCGACGCGAGCGAGGCGCTGCGGATCGGCCTGGTCCAGGAGCTCGCGGCCGACGTCGACGCCGGGCTCGGCCGCGTTCACGCGCTCGCCGAGCAGCTGCGTCGCCGCTCGCCGCTCGCGGTCGCCAGCTTCAAGGCCGCGCTGCTCGACGGCCTCGGTCGCAGTGAGCCCGAGCGCATCGAGCTCGAGGAGGCGGCGTATGAGCGCTGCGTCGATCTCGGTGAAGCTGCGATCGGTCGTGGGAGCTTTGCTGCGATTCGCGAGGGCAAGACGCCCGCGTGGGGCAAACACCAGCTGCGCTGAACGGCGCGTTATCGCGAGTCGCACGATCCAAGGGTCAAGTTGGATCCGCTAGGGCACCGACACCTTGCGCGACCCTCGGGCCTGATCGGGTTTCGCGCCCCGTGGTCAGGCCGACGGGCCGTGCGTCATGGTCGAGCCTGGCGCGATTTGCCATGGTGGGGCGTGGTTGTTCAAAGCGTCATGTTGATCACGAATGGCCACACGGAATCGCTGCGGGCCCGGAGCCTGGATTTGCCAAGCTACTAATTCTCTCAGGCTCGAGATCACCAGTCGTTCTTTCGACCAGTGCGGGCGCTCCGCCCACTCACTGCACGCCCGCTCTGCTAGCCACGAAAATATATTGATGTAATAAAGGTAAACCGAGACACCGCAGAACAGTCCTTTCATCATCTGCCGTTTGCGCGCACTGTTGTGCCAGGCAATCGCGGTAGATACAGTTCAGCCGCGGCCAGCGCAGATTCGCGTCGATGACCGATATCCCGAAAAAAATCGCGGGGCGCTACCACATAAAGGAGCTCCTTGGGAAAGGGGGCTTCGGTGCGGTGTACCGCGCCGAGGACGAACTCGAAGATCGTGAAGTCGCGCTCAAGGTCATTCGGACTGATGCGTCCACGGACCCGCGGGGAACCCGCTCGCGCTCGCTCGAGGGCTCCTCGAGCCACTCGTCGTCCCGCTCGCGATTTGGCCGGTACAGCCGCGCGGGCTCGCGGACCAACCGCAAGAACTTCACGTCCAATCCCTCGCCGGCGCCGACCGACGACGTCACCGAAGCGTTCAAAGACGAGTTCCTGCTGCTCACGCGGCTGCATCACCCGAACCTCGCCACGGTCTACGAGTTTGGGCGCTGCGACGAGTTTGACGGGGTCTACTTCACGCAGGAGCTGGTCGAGGGCGTGTACCTCAGCGAGTTCCTGGAGGCGAAGTCGCGCGAGCTCATCGTCGACGTGTTCGTCCAGCTCGCGCGCGCGCTCGACTACATCCACGCGCTCGGCATGGTCCACGAGGACATCAAGCCGACCAACGTGTTGGTCACCAACCACAGCGGCCAGGCGCAGGCCAAGCTGATCGACTTTGGCCTGGCGCGGGTGCTGCGGAACGGCCCCGAGGGCGAGACCGGCGAAGACGAAGACAACGACATCGTGCACGGGACGCCGGGGTTCTCGGCGCCCGAAAAGATCCGCGGGGAGAAGACCGACAGCCGGTCCGACATCTACTCGCTGGCGGCCACCATGTACGCGGCGATCCGCGGCAGCAAGCCGTTTCCCTCGCGCGACTTCGAGGAGGCCCTGCGCGCCCAAAAAGACTGGCGGCCCGAGCTCGCGGGCGCGCTGCTCAAGCAAGCGGGCCCCGTCGTCGCCGAGCTGATCGGGCGGATGCTCAACCCCGACCCCGAGCGCCGACCGCAGAGCGCCCGCAGCATCGTGCTCGAGCTGCTGCGCCGCGAGCCCTCGCACATTCGGGATCGCCAGGACAACCAGGAAGATCGGGCCGAGTTCGCCCGGGTGTTCGTCGAGCACCTGCCGTTCGCGGATCGCCAGAGCTACCTCGACCTGCTGTTGACCCGGGCGACCGACGTGCTGCTGCCCGAGCTCTCGGCCGAGAGCAGCCGCAGCCACGGCAACAACCGGCTGATCCGCGCGGTGATCATCGAAGCCCCCGAGGGCATGGGCAAGAGCCGGCTGCTCGGCGAGCTGCGTCGCGAGATCCAGATCGGCGGCGGCCTGTTCGTCGAGAGCTCGTGCTGGACGACCGAGCGCACGGCGCTCGGGGCGTTCGGGCCTGTGGTCCTGCAGCTCGCGACGGCGCTCGGTGAGCGCTCGAAGGTGATCGCCGACTACGCCGAGCTGCTGCAGCTCGCCCGCGATCGCGGGACCGACGAGAGCGCCGCCGGCCGGCTGATGGAGTTCCTGATCGCGGCGTGTCGCGAGCGGCCCTACTGCCTGCATCTGTCGGAGCTCTCGAAGGGCCTGAGCGAGTTCGTGCGGTTCGAGCAGCTCGCCCGCGCGATCGATCACAACGCCGCGCCGCTGCTGCTGTGCGGCAGCTCGATCCCCCACACCAAGCTCGGACCCCTGCTGGCCACGCTCGCGCGCGACCAGCTCGCCGAGAACTGGAGCCTGCGCCCGTTCACGCGCCGCGAGATGCACTTCGTGCTGCAGGGTGTGCTCGGCGAGACCCCGGCGATCCGCGAGCTGGTCAAGGCGCTCGACAACCTCACCGGTGGTCACCCACTCAGCTTCCGCGAGACCCTGCGGGTGCTGATCGAAGAGGGCATCTTGGCCCGCGACGCCGACGACTGGGTGTTCCGCTCGAACTCGCCGGCCGCCCAGAACCTGCACCAGACCCTCGCGCAGCGGTCCGAGGCCCGGCTCGACTCGCAGGGCGTCAGCGCGTGGGAGATCGCCAGCATCCTGTATCTGATCGAGGCGCCGATCGAAGAGACCCAGCTCGCGCAGCTGAGTGACCTGCGCAAGAGTCGGTTCCGCCGCGCGATCGACCGGCTCGAGGGCGAGGGCCTGATCGTTCGCAGCACGACCTCGGCGACCAGCCACATCACGCTCGCGCACGAGTCGGTGCGCGAGGCGGTCCGGCGCCGCTACGCCGACTCGCTCGACGAGACCCGGCTCGACCTCGCGACCCGCATCGACGACCTCGAGGTCATCGACAGCAACTTCGTGTTCCTCAAGGTCCGGCTGCTCGACGACGCCGCCGAGGGGCTCGAGGCTGTCGACGCGCTCGAGGAAGCCGCGGCCGGGTTGTTCGCGGTCGGTCAGGCCCAGCTCGGCGCGAACGTGCTCGAGCGCTTGATCCGACGGCTGCGCATGCACGGTGGCACCGCCGCGATCCCGCGTCTGCTCGAGGCCAAGCTGCTGCTGCTCAACCAGGGCAGCGGCGCCCTCGACGATCCACGCCGCGAGATCGCCCACTACGAAGCTGGGATCTTGCTCGCCGAGCTGATGCGCGACTTCCGGGCGCAGTCGCTGTTTTGGCTGGGCCTCGCCGACCGGGCCACGGCCGAGGTCGACGACGACATGGAGCTGACCTTGTTTCGGCTCTCGCGCGCTGCCGCGGCCGCCCAGCGGGCCCGCGATCGGGTCCTCGAGCTGCGGATCTCCAACCGCCGCGCCGAGGTCTTGCTCTCGGCAGGCGAGATCGAGCAGGCCGGCTCGTACTCGCGCAAGGCCATGGAGATCCTCGACCTCGACGACGCCAACGACGTCGACGTGTGTCACATCATCGGCGTGCGCCTGCGGTGTCTGTCGCTCTCGGGCCAGCTCGGTGAGGCTCGCCGGCTCCACGAGATGGGCAAGCCGATCGCCGCGCGGGTGCCCGTGGTCCAGCGCCAGAGCTACCTGTCGGGCATCGCGTTCTTGGCCGTGCTCGGCGGCGACCCAGACCGGGCGATCCCCGAGACTCTGCAGGCGATCGATCAGGTCCGCGCCGCCCGGGTCCCACGCCTGTTGCACACGCCGCTGCACAACCTGGGCGATCTGTACCTGCGCGCGGGCCAGCTCGAGCCGGCCGCGCTGGCCTTCAACGAAGCGATCGACATCGCCGCGCTGTTCGGCCTGGACCAGGCCGTGCACCTCAACCGCGGGTTCTTGGGCTACACCCTCGCGCGCCTGGGCAAGGTCGAAGAGGGCGCCGTGAAGCTCACGGCCGCGCGCCGCAGCATGCAGCAGGGCTCCGGCGATCAGGTCACCTTGCAGCAGCTGCGCCTGCTCGACGCCGAGGTCGCCCACATGATGGGTCAGACGCCGCGCGCCCGTCGTGAGCTCGAAGAGATGCTCGCCGACTTTCACTCGACCAACGAGATCAGCTTCGTGCACTGGGCCCAGGACGCGCTCGCGCGGATCGAGCGGGACATCGGCACCAACTTCATCGAGTCCGCCAGCATCCCCGAGGTCGCCAGCGCGCCCGACGAAGACACCGTCCGCACCCGGCCGATTGGTTAAAGACCCCGGGGGGTTTTTGACCCCCACAGAGATTTTCGCACTTTGCCGAATGCAGCCGCTGGCGCGTCTGGTCGCTTCGCTCCTCGGGGACGTTTGTTCGCTAGCGCATGTGTGGCCCCCTAGAAGGGGGCTCGGTCGCGTGCCGCGGGCACTGCGGTACTGCGGCCACAGGCACGATGTACTGCGGCCACAGGCACGGTGCACTGCGGCCACAGGCACGGTGCACTGCGGCCACAGGCACGATGCACTGCGGCCACAGGCCACGGTGCACTGCGGCTCGCGTCATCCCAGCAGGCACCGTGGCACCTGCGGCTGGGGTTCTCGGACTTCTCGGCGGCCTACTCGGGCTGGGAGCCGGCCCGGCCGACGCGGCGAGCGAGCCAGAGGCAGAGGACGGCGTTGGCAGCGAGCCAGGCGCGGTCCCAGCCGGCGCCGCCGGGGATGCCGTCGAGCAGGGTGGGCAGCACCACGGCGCCGTGCAGGAGCAGGGCGGACCAGCCCAGGCTCACGCCGGTCAGGAACCCTCGCAGTGACTTGCGCTGCATCAGCAACAAGGTCAGCAGCACGGGCAGCAGCGCGGACAGGAACAGGCCGGAGCCGATCCCGATCGCGCCGGTCGTCACGGTGCCGAGCATGTACGCGGCGGGCATGGTCAGCGCGCCGGCGGCCAGGCCGACGCCCGCGAGCACGCCGACGCCCGCGGTGAGCTGGCGCCGACGGGTGCTTCCGGTCATCGCCTGGGCGCCGAGGCCCGCGAAGCCGAGGCCGCCGAGGCCGAGCAGGCCGAGCAGGCCGGCGAACCCGAGCCGCTCGCCGCGGTAGCTCGAGCGGGCCGCGATCGCGGCCGCCTCGGCGTCGATGATCCCCGCGCCGTACTCCTGGTCCCACTCCTTGCCGTTGGGGTGCACGGCCGTCTGCTTGAGGATCCGCTCGACCTCCTTCGGGTTGTTGACGCCCTGCGAGACGATCAGGCCGGCGACACCGGCTGCGTGGGGGGCCGCCATCGAGGTGCCCTGAAACCACATGTAATCGTTGCGCGAGGGATCCCCGATCGCGATGGTGTTCTGCAAGACGCCGTCGGGGTGACCGTCGCGGTTCTTGTCGCTGCGGGTGTCACCGCCGGGCGCGGAGATGTCGAGCTGCTTGCCCCAGTTGGAGTAGAAGCTGCGCTTGCCCTCGAAGTCCGTGGCCGCGACGGCGACCGAGCCCTCGTAGGCGGCCGGATACGAGACCCGCGAGCGCTGCTCGTTGCCGGCGGCGCAGATCACGGTCACGCCCTTGTTGTGGGCGTACTCGACGGCCTTGGCCATCACGCGCGAGGGCAGCGGGCCACCCAGGCTCATGTTGATCACGTCGGCCCCGTTGTCGGCGGCGTAGCGGATCGCGTTGGAGATATCGGCGACCGAGCCGCCGCCGTTCGCGGCCAGCACCTTCAGCGGCATGATCTTGGCGCGGTGGGCGATGCCCGCGACGCCGACGTTGTTGTCCGTGGCCTGGGCGATCGTGCCGGTCACGTGGGTGCCGTGGGCGTGGTCGTCGAGGCCGTCGGGCAGGCCGCTGGCGAAGCTCTTGCCGTGGACCATCTCGACGCCAGCGAGATCCGGCACGGCCTTGGCGTGGACGCCCCGGTGATCCAGATCTTTGTAGGCGACCCCGGTGTCGATGACCGCGACCGTCGCCGCGCGACCGCGGGTGTGCATCCACGCCTCGGGCGAGTTGACGGCGTCGAGGTGCCACTGCAGCGGGTACATCGGATCGTTGGGCGCGAACCGAGGCCGGCCGGGCTTGGTGATCTCGGCGCCGTCTTGCCTGTCGTCATCGTCGTCGCCGCGGTCGAGCGTGCTCCACCCGCCGAGCGCGGCGCTGGGCAGCGAGTAGGTGACGTCGGCCTCGATGCCCTCGATCAGCGGATCCCCGGCCCGGTCACGCTGCAGCGCGGCGAGCTGCTCGGGCGTGCCAAACACCCGCCACAGGTGCTCGGTCTCCGAGTAGAACCCGGCGGGCTCGGCGTGCAGTCCGAGCGAGCGGATCAGCTGGTCGAGCTCGGCCTCGGAGCCGCCCTCGCCGTCCTCGGGCTCGACCAGGTCGAGCAGCAGCTGTCGGCCATCTTGACCCTCGGCGAGCTCCTGCTCGATCGTCGCTTGCTCGACCTGCTCTGCGCTCAGTCCGCCGTCGACCTCCGCGTGCTGCCAGGCGAGCAGACAGCTGAGCCCAAACAGCGCGGATGCAGCGAGGGCGAGGCGAGGCGAGGCATGGACGGAGTTGTTGTGTTGCATGAGCGTTTTGCCCGCCTGGCACGGGCCGCGGAATTATAGGGGCGTCGAGCCGCTGGTGCACGAGTTTAGCCCCGCTCGCGGTTGGCCGCCGCTCACATCAAGATCCCGCGGGCGTCCTGCTTGGGTGACTCTGGCAGGTTCGCGTCGCCGAGCCGCTGACGCAGGTTGATCTCGATCGTCTTCGCCAGCGCCGACAGCGGCAGCGACGGCCAGAAGGTCGTGAACGGATCTTCGAGCACCCGGCCCACCTCGTTGATCAGCGCGAAGCTCAGACACACGAGCAGCGTCAGCGGGATCGCGATCCAGTCATTGCTGATCTGCCCGACCAGGCCGAGCGGCAGCAGGATCCCGTAGGCCATGATCAGTCGATCCGCGATGAACCCGTAGCTGCGCGGGAACGGAGTCTTCTGGATCCGCTCGCAGCCGCCCTGGATGTCGAGCAGCGCGCGGATCGTCTCGTCGAAGGACTGCAGGCGGAGCGGATCGAGTCGCCCAGCGTCGCTCTCGGCGACCAGCAGGCGCATCTGGGTGTGGAGCAGCGCGTGGGTCGGGTTGGACTCGGCGATCGTGCGCTCGGCCTCCTTGCCCGGCAAGAACGCGTTGAAGTCGGTGTCGTCGACGAGCGACTCGTTGCGCAGCAGCACCCGCAGCGCGTGCACGTAGGCGATGTGCCGACGGATCAGCGCGCGCTGTAGCTCGCTGGGGACCGGCGGCTGCTGATCCGCGCCGTGCTCGGGGTTGGGCAGGTAGCTGAGGACCTGCGTGCAAAAGTGGCGTGAGCTGTTGATCATTCGACCCCACAGCTGCCGACCCTCCCACCACCGAGCGTAGGCCGAGTTGGTCCGAAAGCTGACGAAGATGCCGATCGCCCCGCCGACCACCGCGACCGGGGCAACCGGCAAGAAGATGTGGTGAGCGTGGTCCGCGAAGACGTGCTCGAACCCGACGATCAGCGACGACGCGAGCGCAAACACCAGCGAGGCCTTCCACTGCCAGCGCAGCAGACCCCAGATCGACCCTCGAAAATCGACGAACATGGACGCCGACTTTTATACAGCCTGGCCTCGCGGTCGGGCCGAGCTCGAAAATGAAAAGACCCCGAGCGGTGAACTCGGGGTCTTGGGGGTGCCCAGGGACGGAATCGAACCGCCGACACGGGGATTTTCAGTCCCCTGCTCTACCGACTGAGCTACCTGGGCGCTCGGCTGAGGGGGCGTAGGGTTAACCTGTTGGCGAACACCCGTCAAGGACCGGGGACGCGGCCTTCGTGATCGACCGATCACGCGGGTACCACGCACAGTCTCGCCTCGAGGATGGCCCCCGTCAGACAGGATCCGGGCGGGTGTCACCGACCGCGTCACCGACCGGCAAGGGTGTCAACATAATCCAGCCAACCTGGACCCGAATCTGTGCTCAAATTGCAGCCACTGAATCCGCCCAATTGATATATTCACTGGCCGCGCAAAGCTGCCCGGATCGGTCGCGTGAAGCCCAGCAGACCCCCATCTGTCGGTCTGGGTCGGTCCGCACCGATCGCCATAGGCGCCGGGAATCGGCCGAATTACAGGTAATCGGTGACTGACGGTGACGAACGGTGACGAACGGTGACATCGGTTCGCGTCGGTGATCCTCGCGTGACAGTGGGGTCAATGACCGTCACGGGGTCGAGGGTCCATATTGAGCAGGCATCGAGGTCACGTTCCCATGCTGTTGCGATTACCAGACCCCGCAAGTCGAGCGCTCATCGCCGCGGGCATCCGCTGCCCGGAGCCCGCCACCACCCCAGACGGCCTCGGGGGGGCGGATATCCCGGGGTCCGCCGGCTCCCCGCGTGCGCTCCCACCCCCTGATCCTGACAGCTGTGCCGGTCCCGCCGACCGGCCCGAGGCCGAGCGAGCGATCGCCGTGCAGTTCGTCGGCGCGTTCGAGGGCTGGAGCCTGATCACCGTCGCCTGCGACCACCGACCGTTCTGGCTGCTGACCGAGCTCGCCAACGTGCTCGGCGTCGAGCAGCCGGCCCGGCTGCTCGCCGCCTTGGCCGAGCGCTGGCACGAGTCGTGCCCCGAGCACGCGATGGTCTCGCTCGACGCGGGCGACCGCCGGGATCTGCTCGACAAGCTCGACCGCGCCCACGTGGTCCTGGCCAGCGCGAGCCTCCGCAAGCCGATCACGCTGCTCGGCCCGGTCGCGGTCGACGAGCTGTGCGCGTGCTTTGACAGCGCGGTCGCGCGGCGGCTGCGGGCTCACCTGCGCGATCAGATCGTCCCGGAGTTTCACGCCTGGGACCGAGCCACGCGCGCGCTCGAGCAGCCGATCCTCTCGGTCGACGCGGCCACGATCGCCGCGAACCGACTCGAGTTCGAGCGGCGCTGCTTCGAGGCCGCGGTGCTCGAGCGGCTGCTCGACGGCCTCGAGCAGTCGAGCTTCGTCGACGCCGAGCTGCTCGCGGCTCACCGGGTCGTGGCCAGCGAGCTCGCGCTGGGCGGGATGCTCGAGGACTACCAGGAGGTGCTCGCCCACGGGTGGTCGACGCCCACGCAGATCGCCGAGCGCTGGTGCGGCATGACGCCCATGCGGGTCGGCACGCTGATCGCCAACCTCGGCCTCAAGGGCAGCCGCGCCCACTCGCGGGCGTTTCTCAACAAGGCCCGCGGGCACGACCGCACGGTGATCAGCCACGTCTACAGCCCGGCCGCGGTCGGGCTGATCGAGCGCGAGCTGCATGGCCGCGGGCACCACCGCTGCGCCCAGATCGATGAGCCCGGCGCGCTCGGTGAGCTCGACCAAGGATCGGTGACATAGATGACAAAGGTAGAGAAAATTCGCGTCCGGTTCCTCGTCGAGGGTGACGAGCAGGCCAACAAGATCACCGCGCTGCTCGAGGCGCTCGGCTACGAAGCGATCCGCGAGATCGATCAGGACTCGCCGCAGACGCGCCTGCGCTGGGCGGTGACACGCCTGGCCAGCTCGGCGCAGCTGACCGACCGCGAGGTCTCGATCCTCGATCGCGTGCTGCAAGGCTGCGGAAACGCCGAGATCGGCGATGAGCTGGAGATCAGCAAGGCCACCGTCAAGTGGCACATGCACAACATCTTCACCAAGACCGGCGCCAAGACCCGCGAGGCGCTGCTGCGCGAGGCGCTGCAGCTCGGCGGCGTCGCCCGCCGGGAGCCCGCGCCGAGCAAGGTCGACGCGGAGCCGACGCCCGCGAGCGAAGACGACGACGCTCGCTGAGCCTCGGGCTGCTGGGCTCGCGCCGGGAGCCCGGCGCGGCTACAAGCACCGGTTCATGGTTAGCGCGCCTCCGGTCCCGCCCTGCCGCCCCACGTCCCGCGAGCTGTTCGGGCAGACCCTCGTCGATGACTACGCGTGGCTGCGCGACCGCGACGATCCGGCGGTGCGGGCCCACCTCGAGGCCGAGCGCGACCACGCCGAGGCGGTGCTCGACCGCCGCACGGGAGATCTGCGGGCGCGCCTCTATCGCGAGCTGCGCGGGCGCATCAAGGAAGACGAGCGCTCGGTCCCAGCCAAGGATGGTCCGTGGCTGTACTACTCGCGGACCGAGCTCGGCGACGAGTATCCGCGTCACTGTCGACGCCCGCACGAGCCCAACGTCAGCCTCGACCAGGTAGAACCGCACGAGCAGGTCTACCTCGACGAGAACGCGCTGGCCGAGGATCACGACTACTTCGATCTCGCGGCCCTCGCGATCAGCCCCTCACACCGGCTGTGTGCGTATATCGTCGACCTCGACGGCGATGAGATCTACACGGTCCAGATCCAGGATCTAGACGCTGGCGCTGCGCTGCCCGACACGCTGGTCGGCTGCGGCCGCGCGCTCGCCTGGGGCGACGACGGCGTGCTGTTCTACACCCGCCTCGACTCCGCGCACCGGCCGTTTCAGGTGTGGCGTCACGCGCTCGGCGCTTCTCAGGCGGACGACGTCTGCGTGCACGAGGAGCTCGACCCCAAGTTCTTCGCGTCGGTCTACCGAACCCGCTCGGACGCCTACGTGGCGATCAGCCTCGACTCGCAGGTGACCTCCGAGATGTGGCTGATCCCGACGTCGACGCCGACCGCGGCGGCGCAGCTGGTCGCGGCGCGACGTGAGGGCGTCGAGTACGGGCTCGCGCATCGCGGGGATCAGCTGTTCGTGCTCAGCAACGAGGGCGCGCACAACTTTGCGATCGAGCTGCGCGCGCTGCCGGGTCACGACGGTGAGTCACGGGTCCTCGTCGCGCATCGCGACCAGGTGTTGCTCGAGGACATCGACGTGTTCGCGGGCCACCTGGTGATCTGGGAGCGCCACGAGGGCCTGCAGCGGATCCGCGTGGTGCCCCTCGACCCCATGCCTGCGCGCGCCGGAGACGACGACGCGCCCGCGCCCGGCGAGCACCTGATCGAGTTTCCGGATCCAACCTACTGCGTGTGGGGCGACTCGAACCCCGAGTTCGAGGCGACCACGCTGCGGTTTGGCTACACCTCGCTGACCACCCCGGCGTCGATCTACGACTACGACTTGCTGACCCGCGACCGAGCCCTGCGCAAGCGCGAACAGGTGGTCGGGGGCCACGATCCAAATTGTTATCGCAGCGCTCGAATCTGGGCGCACACGGGCGACGGCGAGCGGGTGCCGATCTCGCTGGTCTGGCGGCCGCCGACCGAACCAGCGCCTGGCGACGCGGCCCGATCTCCGCGACCGACGGTGCTCGAGGGCTACGGTGCCTACGGCCTGACCATGGATCCCAGCTTCTCGAGCGCGCGCCTGAGCTTGCTGGACCGCGGCGTGATCTGGGCGATCGCGCACGTGCGCGGCGGTGGTGAGCTCGGCCGCCGCTGGTACGACGCCGGCAAGCTCGCCGACAAGCACAACAGCTTCGACGACTTCATCGCCTGCGCCGAGCACTTGATCGACCAAGCCTGGACCACGCCCGCGCAGCTGGTCGCGACCGGCGGCAGCGCGGGCGGCTTGCTCGTTGGCGCGGTCGCCAACGCCCGACCCGAGCTGTTCACGGCGATCCTCGCGGACGTGCCTTTCGTCGACGTGCTCAACACGATGCTGGATCCAAGCTTGCCGCTGAGCCTGGTCGAGCGCGACGAGTGGGGCGACCCGACCACGCCCGAGGGCTTCGCCTGGATCCACGCCTACGCCCCCTACGAGAACGTCCGCGCCCAGGCCTACCCCGCGATGTTCGTGCTCGCCGGCTGGAACGATCCACGCGTGGGCTACTGGGAGTCGGCCAAGTGGGTCGCGCGGCTGCGAGATCGCAAGACCGACGACCACCAGATCCTGCTGTGGACCAACATGGACGCGGGCCACGCGGGGCCGTCGGGCCGGTTCGAGTACCTGCACGAGCTCGCCCTGGAGTACGCGTTCTTGATCGACCACCTCGAGCTTCCGCGCTGAGCGGATGCCTGTGGGGGTAAAAATAGTACGATTCGGCCGTGCCGACCTGCCCCAGCTGCAGCGCGATGATCGACGGCGACGCCGTCGAGTGCTGGCACTGTGGGGCCAGCATCAGTCGAGCGGTCGGGGCCGACACCGCGAGCGGGGCACCCACCCTCGCGGCCAGTGAAGTCGACGGCGGCACCCGCGAGTTTCGCGGGCCGTCGATGATCGGCCGCGACGTGATCGGCCAGTACGTGATCCGTCGCAAGCTCGGCGAGGGTGGCATGGGCGAGGTCTATCTCGCGGATCAGCCCGCGATCGGCCGCCAGGTGGCGATCAAGATCGTCCACGCCCAGACCCGCGGCCGCGACCTCGACGATCACGTCGCCCGGTTCCGCAACGAAGCCAAGGCGGCCGCCAGTCTCGAGAGCCCGCACATCGTCCAGATCTTCAACTGGGGCGAGCTCGACGACGGCACCTTGTTCATGGCGATGGAGTTCCTGAGCGGACCCACGCTCGGCGAGCTGGTCCGCGAGCACGGGGCCCTGGATCCAGAGCGAGTCGTCGCGATCGCCACCCAGGTCTGCGCCGCGCTGACCCAGGCCCACGCCGCGGGGATCGTCCATCGGGACCTCAAGCCCTCGAACATCATGCTGATCGAGCGAGGCGACGCCCCGGGTCCGAGCTTCGCCAAGGTCCTCGACTTCGGGATCGCCAAGCTCGAGGGCTCGGACATCACCCGCAGCGGAGCGATGTTTGGCACGCCGCAGTACATGTCCCCCGAGCAGCTGCGGGCCGAGGCCCTCGACGGTCGCAGTGATCTGTACTCGCTCGGCGTGATGCTCTACGAGCTGCTGGCCGGGGCCCTGCCGTTCTCGTCGCCGACCGCGGTCGGCTACGTGACCGCGCACTTGCACGACCAGCCGCCGCCGCTGCCTCGCCACGTCCCCCGGGCCCTCGCTGAGGTCGTGACGATGTTGCTGGCCAAGCACGCCGATGATCGCCCGGCGACCGCGGCCGCGGTCGCCGACGCGCTCGCCGCTGCGCTGAAGGGGCGCTCGCCGATCGCGGTGCGCCGTCGGGCCCGTCAACGCGCGCTGCGGACCACGCTGTTGGTCACGCTCGCCGTGGTCAGCGGGAGCGCGCTCAGCTTTGGCGGCTGGTGGCTGTGGACCACGCGGGCCAAGACCAACGCCGCGCTCGAGCGAGAGCGCGCCCGCGGTCGCGCGCTCGAGCAGCGCGTGCGCGAGCAAGACCTCGCCGTCCAACGCGCCCGCGAGGAGGCCCGCACGATCGCCCAGGAGCAGCTGCTGAGCAGCACCAAGGCCCGCGAGGAGCGGCGCGAGGTCCAGGCCGCGAACAGCTCGCGCCCGACCGGCGGGCTCGACGACGAGACCCGCGCGCTGCTGACCCGGACCCGCGGGCAGCTCGAGGTCACCCTGCGCAGGGTCCTGGATGGTCGCCGGATCCCGCCGTCCGAGGTCGAAGACGTGTGGCGCACCCATGAGGCCCGCGTCGCCGCGCTCGAGGCCGGCGAGCTCGAAGAGGTCGAGCTGCGCGAGCAGCTGGTCTCCATGATCCAGCTGTATCGGCGCAGCTTCGAGCCCAAGCGGCCCGGCGACGAGCTCCCGCTGGCCCAGCTCGACGCCACCTTCATGAGCATGCCGACCAAGCTGGGCCACGCGCTCGGTGAAGCCGAGCGCCGCGAGCTGCTGACCGCGATCTACGAGACCTACGACGCGCAGGATCTGTCGGTCAACGATCGCACCTACTTCAAGCGGCTCGCGGTCGCAAAGCTGATCCGCGAGCACGAAGTGGCGCCCGGCGAGCAGGCGTCCGAGCTGGTCCCGAGCGATGCGATCCCCACCAAGCCGACGGGACCCAAGCGCCCGGATCAACCGCCCCCAGACGAGCTGCCGACCGCCGATGACGACGACGACGAACCGGCCGGCAACCAGGCCCCGCTGCCCTCGCTCGACGGAATGTAGGAGATGTAAGCTTGCCGCGAGCAGCCGGCGTTGCGGGCCGCACGGCACAGCTACCCTCGACCGCCCGAGATCCCCATGCGCAAACTAGCGATCGCCACCCTGTTCGTGTTCCCCCTGTTGACCGGCTGCGCGGGGCGCAAGCCGTTCCCCACCGTCGATGACCTCGAGCTCGACACCGTCGTGCTCTATCGCAACGGCATCGGCTACTTCGAGCGGCGCGGGAAGGTCAACGATGACGTCCTGCGGCTCAAGGTCCGCAAGGATCAAGTCAACGATCTGCTCAAGAGCCTGACCGTCGTCGACGCCACCGGAAAGGCGGTGAGTGTGTCGATGCCGCTCGATCCGGCGTCGTGGGCCAACGCCGCGATGGCGACGCTGGCCCCCGGACGCGGGTCGCTCGCGCAGGTGCTCGACAGCATTCGCGGGACCGAGCTCACGGTCCGCACCCACGCGGGTCGGATCATCCGCGGCCGCGTGGTCATGGTCGAGCGCTCGATCAACGAGCCCGACCCCACGACCCGGAGCAGCGGCACGGTCGCGCCGACCACCGCCGACTCGCTCGACTGGAAGCTGACCGTGCTGTCGAACGGACACATGCAGGTCGTGCGCCTGTCGAAGGTCAAGTCGATCTCGCTGCACGACGGCGACCTCGCCATGCAGCTGCACCGCAGCCTCGACGCCTCGGCCGGCGAGGGCATGTTCGAACAGATCGAGATCGAGGTCCGGCTCACGGGCGCGCGCAGCCACGATCTGACGGTCAGCTATGTGGTCTCGGCCCCGATGTGGAAGCCGACCTACCGCGTGGTGCTGCCCGAGGACGGGGAGGGCAAGGCGCTGCTGCAGGGCTGGGCCGTCGTCGACAACATCTCCGGCGAGGACTGGACCGAGATCAGCCTGAGCCTGACCTCGGGCGCACCGATCGCGTTTCGTTATGATCTGCACACCCCGCGCGACGTGTACCGCAGCGACATGACCGAGAGCGGCGTGCATCGCCAGGCCGCGGTCGCGGTCGGCGAGACCAGCTGGGGCGACGCTAGCGTGGAGGGGTTCGCCGCGCCGATGGATGAAGCCCAGCCCTACGAGAAGTCGGCCGAGGCCTACGACGGCGACGACGCCAACTACTGGGAGCAGCAGATCGCCGACGCAGAGTTCGAGGAAGAAGACCGCTCGCGGCTGAGCGCCAAGAAGAAGGACAAGGGGGGCTCGGGCGCGAGCGCGAGGGGCGGAGCTCCGGTCGCCCAGTCTGCTCCGGCTGCACCGCCGCCACCGGGGGGCGCCGAGCGTGGGCCGAGCATGGACCTCGAGTCGCTGCGGCGCAGCACCGACGCCTCGGCCCGCTCCCAACGGATCTCGGGGCTGACCCGCGTCGACCTGACCACGCCCGTGACCCTGCCCGACGGGACCTCGACGATGGTCGCGGTCATCAACGAGCAGATCGCGGCGGAGCAGACCTTCCTGTTCAAGCCCGGTGGCGGCGGCTACGGCTATGAAGCCAACCCATATCGGGTCGTGCGGTTTCAAAACTCGACCGAGTATGTGCTCGAGCCCGGGCCGATCTCGATCTACTCGGGCGGCAGCTTCGTCGGCGAGGGTCTGTCCGAGGCCGTGGGCGCGGGCACGTCGGTCACGATCCCGTTCGCGGTCGAGCCGGGGATCATGGTGACCTCGGCCAAGCAGTACAGCGGTCAAGAGATGACCGTGACCCGGATCGTGCGGGGCGTGCTCGAGGTCGAGAGCTACTACCAGACCACCACGACCTGGGACGTCCGCGGGCCGGCCCAGGCCAAGGGCTTCAAGGTGCTGATCCGCCAGCCGCAGTCCGGCTCGAACTACGAGCTCGCGCAGCGCCCCGAGGGCACCGAGGATCTCGAGGACGCGTGGCTGATCCCGGTCACCGTCGCGCCCAACGCAACCAGCGCGAGCATCAAAGTCGTCGAGCAGACGCCCTCGAAGATCAGCCTTGCGATCTGGGATCAGCAGGCGCTCGCGCTGCTCGAGAAATTCCTGACCGCTGACAACCTCGACGCGGCGGCCCGCAAGAAGCTGCAGCCGGTCGTGGAGCTACGCCGCGAGATCGGCCGGATCGACACCGAGGTCGAGGGCTTGCGTCGTCAGCAGGCCGAGCTCGAGCAGCGCGCGGATCAGACCCGCCGCAACCTCGACAGCATCAAGAAGGACTCGGCCGCAGGCGCGCTGCGGCAGAAGCTCAACAAGCGCCTCGACGAGTTCTCCAGCGAGGCCGACACCAGGGGCCGGACGATCGTCGAGCTCGAGAGCAAGCGACTCGAGCTCAAGATCGAGCTCGAAGACATGATCCAAGACCTGGATCTGCGGGCCCCAAGCACCCCCGGCGCCCCAGGGCCCGAACGAAACAAAGACGCCCAAGAGTAGGAAGGGACGCACAAAAAAGAGCCCGACAGCTCGAGCTGTCGGGCCCTTTTTAGTTGTTGGCGATCTCGACTGAGGCGTCCGCAAGCGGGCGAGAAGCCTCGCTGCCGTCCAACGCTCCGGTCGACTGAGGCGTCCGCAAGCGGGCGAGAAGCCTCGCCCGAGCTGAAAGAAGCCTCAGCCGCCGAGGCGGCTGCGGATCGAGTCCATGATCTCGTCCTCGCGAAGGTTCGAGGGCTCGGGCTCGGCGAGCTTGTCGCGAATCAGCGCCTCGAGGATCTCCCCGCGCTGCGGGTGCGGGGGCAGGTGCTCGGCCAGGCCCAGCTTGCGGCTCACCAGCACTTTGAGGAACGGCTCGATCTTGCGGACCTCTTGGGCGATGCGAACCGTCGCGGCCTTGCCTTCGCCGCGGCGAAACGGAAACCGCGGGGCGCTGCTCTCGACGGCGACGACAACATCGCGAGCCAGCTCCACATCCACGTTATCCTCTACACCAAACGACGCGATCACGATCGGGCGACTCTGAGCCTTCTTGTTGCCTTCACCGGACCACCAGACGTTGTGGGCGATCGAGAGGTAGGTTCGGCGAGAATCGCCACAGCGGACTTTGTTCCTTCGCAAGTACATGTGCGTATATCCTTTTCTGTTTGCTTTGCGCCGGGCTCGCTCCCCGGGCCCCTGTTGCGCTTCGACGACCTACCGGAGCAAATCTTCAAGTTTCGTACCGAGTTCGATCAGCTCCGTCTTCGAACTGAATTCAGGCTAGCTCAGGCCCTGAACCTGGCCAGGGGACCTGACGCAATTTCTCAACTCATTGATATCGTTATTAAATATCTTGCTTTTGTGTGCGATCGGGCCAGGACGGGTGGGCCCGGTCACAGCTGTTTCTGTCCTGAGACCCAAATATCCCCCGATCCTGCCGCGAGACTGTGGCTCCATGCCCCCAACGTGGCTCCAATGCTGGACGCGCACGGCATTCAGGCCCGAGTGAGTCTCAATCCCGTGCACAACTACGTACAGTCGCGATTTCAATAGTGTTGCGATGCGCAACGCGAGTGTGCGCTTTTTCCGGCAACCCTTTGGCGCGATTGGGCCGCGAACACGATGCGGCAAGACACCGATGTCGCAGGCACGACATGCAGGTCGGTCGATCCGCCTCTCGAACTTTGCGCGTACACAAACGCCGCGCGAACGAGCGCGCGGCGAGTCGTGGGATCGTGCGAGGGGCCCGCGTGGAATTCAGGCGTCGCCGAGCAGCTCGAGGATCAACGCGTCGGGCAGGGCGAGCTCGGGCGAGCGCGAGACAAACACGCCGGCGGCTCCGCGTCGGACGAAGCTGCCGCGACCGAGCCGAGGCCCGAGCACCTCGAGCACCCGGACTTCGGCGCCGCCGATCGTGCGTGGCTGACTCTGCTGCTCGAACACCGCCTTGGTCAGCGGACCGTCGATCGCGAACATCTCACTGAGGAATTCGACGCCAACCGCAAAATCCACGCGCTTGCCCTGCAGCTGCGGACGAAGTTCGCGATCGATGCCGGCCGGCAGCTCACCCTCTACGCTGGGGATCAGGTAGGCCCGGAGGATGTCGGTGTCGGCCAGCTCCGCGCCCTTGGGCGCGACGACGATGCCGAGCTCGTCGATGACGTAGGGGAGATCCGCGCGGATCGAGTCGGCCTTGGCCTGGCGGGCGTCGAGCTCGGCTTGATGCTCGGCCGCGCGCCGCTTCTTGTCGTCCTCGACGCTGACGCGCTTGGCGGCGGGCGGGGTCGCGCCTGGCTGGGCACTCGGTGCAGGTGCACCCGGGTCTGCGTCGTCGCCCAGCTCACCGTCGTCGCCCGCCTCACCGTCCTCGGGCGGCTGCCCGACCAGCGTCATCAGCAGCGCCCGATCGTCACCCTCGGGCTCGATCAGCGAGAGCTCGACGCGAGGGCCGCCGGCGAAGCCACTGGCGAGCTCGTCGGGCTCGATCTGAAGCTGCTTGAGCAGCTGGGCCACCGGCCAGTCGGCGGCGGTCGCCTCGGGCGGGAGCTGATCCGGGGTCGCGTCCTGAGCCCCGAGCACCTGACCGCGCTGGGTGACCACGAAACCCTGGCGCGGGTTGGGCTCCCCGGCGACCCAGTACAAGAACGCCTGGCGCGGCAACACCTGCGAGGCGATCACCCCGAGCTCGACGTTCTCGCGCCAAAATGCGGCAGGATCGTCGCCGATCACCGACCCGGTGATCCGCGCGAGCACCAGCTGGACCTCGGGGTGGCGGACCAGCTCGAGCTTGGCGTCGAGGATGTTGCGGGCGTGGGCGATCAAGCCCTCCGCGAGCGCGGCCGCGAGCATCGTCGGGCGGAACATGTCGAGCGGGAAAACGAGCCCGCCGTGACTGTTGGGCATGCGAGTGTCGTCGAGCATGGGCGACGGAGTGTAGAGCATGATCCCGCCGGGTCACATGCCCTCGCGCGGGGCCCTCGTGAGGGTAACGGGTGCGGGGCGCGGGTGAGGTCGGGGCCAGCCAGGTGACGGCTCAGCCGGCGTCGAGTATGGCGATCGAGACCTGCCACGCGCCCGCGTCGAGATCGCGCGGGAACCTGGCGACGACCAAGAACGGGCCCTCGGGCAGCGCGCAGCGATAGAACAGCAGGTGGTTGGTGCCCTCGAGCTCCTCGAACTCGCCGACGCACCACGGGTCGAACCGGGCTCGCGCGAGCTCGAGCAGGTCCGCGCTCCTCGTCTCATCGAGGGAGGTGGTGCTCAGCGAGAGCACGGCGGTGGTGGCCTCGAGCACCAGGCCCTGGGTGTCGATCAGCAGCGCGGTGTCGCAGTGCCAGGCCTCGCTGGTGTCCCCGCTGACCTCGCCGTCAGATCCGGGTTCGGCCTCGACGTCACCCGCACACAGTGCGCGGGCCCGCGCGTCGACCAGGGACCACTCGAGGCCCGCTCCCATCACGTCGACCATCTGGGTCAGCGCGTCGTTGAGCTTGGCGTCGGTGCCGAGGGTCGCGAGCGCCTCGGTCGAGAGCTCGTCGAGCCCGGTCTCCTTGTCCGTGGCGGTCGGCTGGCGGAGCCCCTGGTTCCACAGACAGCGCTCGTTGGTCGCGTCGTCGCAGTCGTGCGGCGTGGTCCGGCACGCGGGCGCCACGAGCAAGACGAGGCCCGCCACAGCCGAGCAGGGCCCGCGGCGCGCCATCTAGCGCCTACGCCTGCCGGCCACCCACACCTGCGAGATCGGCTCGGCCGTGCCCGCGAGCAGCAGGGCGTCGAGCGCCAGGTGATCGTCCACGCCGCGCAGCGTCGGGTGGTCGAGGTCGATCGCCACCGCGTCGAACGGCGAGCCCACGGCCAGGCGACCGAGCTCGGGGCGGCCGAGCGCCCGCGCGCCGCCAGTGCTCGCGGCCGCGAGCAGCAGCGGGGCGACCCGGCCCTGATCATCGCGCAGACACAGCCGGGCTTGGAGGCGCAGCCGCTCGTGCATCTCGAGCAGTCGCGCCTCTTGGATCAGGTCGATGACCGCGTTGCTGTCGCTGCCGAGCGAGAGCGTGGCCCGGTGCTCGTGCCACGACGTCGCCGGGATGATCCCGTCACCGAGGTCGGCCTCGGTGGTTGGACACGCGCAGACCTGCTGATCACGCAGGAGCTCGAGGTCGTCGCTGGACACGTGGATCGCGTGAACCGCCGTGAACGCGTGGGGGCCTGCGAGACAGCCGGCGTCCGCGAACACCTGCAGCGGGGTGCGGCCATGCTCGGCCTGGCACTGTTGGTTCTCGAGCAGCTGCTCGGACACGTGGGCGTGGATCGGCAGGCCGTGGGCGTGGGCGTGGGCGGCGAGCCGCGCGAGCTCGTCGGCGCGCACGGCCCGGACGCTGTGGGGGGCGACGCCGATGCTCAGCATCGGTGAGGCCAGCGTGCGCAGGGCGTCGACGCGAGCCAGGTACGCGTCGGTCGAGCCGTCGCAGAACCGGCGCTGCTCGGGCAGCGGACCGGCGGCCTGGGGGCCTGACCGCGAGTAGTAGACCTCGAGCAGGCACAGGCGCAGGCCCACATCGGCGGCCGCCCGGATGACCTGATGCGAGAGCTCGTTGGGGTCGGCATAGGGCGCGCCGTCTGGGGCGTGGTGAAGATAGTGAAACTCGCCGACGCAGGTGATCCCGCGCCCGAGCATCTCGGCGAAGCACGCCCGCGTGTGCTCGTAGACGCCCGCGGGGTCGAGGGTGTTCGCGACCTCGTACATCGCGGTCCGCCAGGTCCAGAAGCTCGACGGGCTGTGTGGACCGAGGGTGTGGGTGGCGCCCCGAATCGCCCGCTGAAACGCGTGGCTGTGGGCGTTGATCATGCCCGGGAGCACCAGCGCGTGACCGAGGTCGTGGAGCAGCTCGCCCGCCGGTTGGTCCGCGCCAGCGGGATCTTGCCGCGAGATCGCGAGGACCTGCCCGGACACGCGATCGAAGCGGATCCGCGGGTGCTCGACCAGCTGCGGCACGCCGTCGAGCTCGACCCACGCGAGCTTGGCCGTGACCGCGAGCGTCGCTGGCTGGATCACCGATGGTCCTCCAGTTCCTCCAGGTCCTCCAGGTCCTCCAGCCAGGCCGGGAGCTCAGCGGCGCTGTCGAGCACCTGCTCACGGGTCAGCCGATCGAGGAAGCTGGAGCTGGCGTGCCGCTCGGGGCCCGTGCGCACGCCGACGAATCCGACCCCAGCCGCGCTCGCGGCCAGCTGGTCGTCTTCGCGATCGCCGACATAGATCGCGCGCTCGGCCATGCTCGACCTCGAGCCGCCGAGCGCCTGCCAGACAGGTTCGAAGCAGCGCGGGTCGGGCTTCGACACCGGCTGATCTTCATAGGCGAAGATCCCCGCGAACCACTCGCTGGGCAGCCCGGCCTGGTCCATGCGCTGGCGCAGCCGTCGGCGCGATCGCTTGGTCACGATCCACAGGCTGTGACCGCGCTCGCGCAGCTGCGTCAGCGCGTCCGGGACCCCGTTGATCGCCGGGTAGCTGTGGTCGTCGGCGAGCTGTTCATAGAGGTTCATGAAGGGATCGAGCCCGACCCCCGGCCACAGCCGCGCGAGCGTGTCCTCCCAGGTCGGGCCGTAGTGCACGAGCTGCTCGGCGCTGGGGATCTGCCAGCCGAGCTCGGTGGCGATCCGCTGATGCAGACGGACGTACTCGGGGAAGCTCTCGATCAGCGTGTCATCGAGATCGAAGATCAGCACCGGGTAGCGCATGCAGGCGTCACTGGCCCTTGGGATTGGCGGCGGGCTTGGCGGGAGCCGAGGTCTCGGCGGCCGCCGGGGGCTTGGCGGGGGCCTTGGCCTTGCCAGGGTTGAGGTAGAGCCGCTGCTTCTCGTAGTCGAGGGTCCAGCGTCCGCGCCCGAGCGCCTCGAGCCCGAGCATCCCGTCGAGTCGAAACCCGTCGCTCGTCGCGTTCTGCTGGAGGAAGCCCCAGGCCGCGCCGAGGTCTTCGCGGGTGAACTCGCCGAGCGAGAACCGCTCGACGCGAGCGAGGGTGGGCGCGCCGCCACGGACCGGCGGCGCGCCGATCCCCGCGTAGGCGTACGCGCCCTCGTTGGCGGTCAGGTCTGCGCCCCGCATGCCCGTGTTGAGCAGGTACATGCCCTCGGCGCCGTTCATCTGGCCCAAGACATAGAGGTAGTGGGTCTCGTGGACCCAAAACGGGACGGAGATGCCGGTCCGGTTGGCCTCGCGCTGCTTCTTGCAGCGGCTGCCGGGCTCGACGATCTCCAGCAGCTTGGCTTCGCGATCGACGCTGATCTGCCGGGTCGCGAACGGGCGGATCCCCAGCACCCCGTCGACGCCCTCCATGCCGACCACCGCGCTGATCTGGGCGTCGGGGAACATGGTGATCGGGACGTTGCTGACGGACAGCTCGCCGATCGTGAGGCCGTCGAGCTGGCCCTGCTTGAGCGGCGGGCCACCCGCGACGAGCGGGGCCTGGGCGTCGGTGCCGATCACCAGGGCCCGGGCCCGCGAGTCAGAGATGATCAGATCCGAGGCGCCGGTGTCGAGCAACAGCCGCAGCGAGTCTCCGTCGGCGTGGACTTCGACGACGACCGCGCCGCCCTCGACCTCGATTGGGACCGTGGTGGAGCAGCCGTTGCCGCCCATCTTGGCGACCAGCGGCTTGCCGGAGAAGGCCGCGTAGCGGGCCGCGAGATCAGGGCTGCCGGCCTCCGCCAGATCCTTGGCGGCCTTGGCCCAGTCACCGCCGCGCATGTGGATCCACGCGAGCTGGCGGGCCGCCTCGTCCTCGCGCAGGCCCTTGCTGATCGCCTGACGCATCAGCTTCTCGGCCTCTTTGAGATCGCCGTCGAGCAGGGCGACGCGGGCGAGGATGTAGACCGCCTCCAGCTCGTTCTTGTCGAGCGCCAGCGCGCGCTTGGCCGCGGCCTTGGCTTCGTCGAGGTGCACGGCCGCGAACGCGAGCCGGGCATGCACGACCTGGGCGAGCGCGTTGTCCTTGTCGTCTTCGGCGTCGAGCTTGGCCTTGTCGAGCGCGGCGAGCAGCTGATCGGGCTCGGGCTCCGACGGGGCCAGCTCGGGCACGGCGAACAGCTCCTCGCGGACCGGCCGGTGATGAACGACCTGCAGGCGCAGCTCGACGACGTGATCGGGGTAGCCCTCGACCTCCGTGATCTGTTGGATCAGCCACGGAACCTGCACGCCGTCGACCTCGCGATAGTCCCCGTAGACCCGCCGCACGACGTCGCTGGTCTCGGTGTCGCGCTCGATCTCCTCGTAGAGCAGGCCGGTCGCGCGATCGAACCACTTTTCGCTCTGTGGCATGATCGGCGAGGCGGCGAACCACATGATCCCGTCGAGCTCGAGCCCGTCGGGGCTCTTGCGGGTCGGCAGCAGCTCGAGCGCGAGATCTTCCCGCTTGTCGACGTCGAGGTACCAGTGCAGTAGGGCGTCTTCGCGGAGCACGGGCGTGGCCGCGGGATCCTCGATCACGAGCATCTGGGGCTGGGCCTGCATCTGCCAGCCGGTGCCCCCGTCGAACCCGCGCTCGAGCACGTTGTCACCGACGACCATGCGCCGGTACATGCGCCCGTCGGCGGTGGTGTAGAGCACGAATTGCCCGTCTGTCTCCTCCCAGACACAGTCGGGGTCGCCCTCTTCACAGCCTTCTTGGGCCTTGAACACGACCCGGGCCTCGACGGTGCGCTGGGCCACGGCACGCAGGGCCTCGTCGCCGCCGCTGGCGACGATGTGGCGGTCGAGCAGCTCCTGCACGGACGACGGGGCCGCTGGCGCGCCGTCGGGGTCGTCGAGATCGCCGGGCACCGTCAGGCAGCCGGCCGGCACCAGCACGGGTGGCAACAGCGCCAAGCACAGCGCCAGAGAACGACGCCATGGAGTGGAGCGCGCGGACATGAGGCGCAGCTTGCCCCCGTGCTGGAGGGGTGTCCAGGCAGGCCGAGCCCGGTCGCGTCGAGCCCTGTGAGCGTGGAGATTGGCCGGGATCGGGCGGCGCTACAAGCGTTCTCGCACGCGTTGAGCCACAGCCCCTCCAGACGACAGCGCTCGCAGCCCCTGCTATGGTTCGCCGATGTTCGGTCTCGGCATGATGGAGATCGGCCTCATCATCGCGCTCGCGGTGATGTTGTTCCCGCCGACGGAGCTGCCCAAGCTCGCGCGTTCTGTTGCCCGGATCTACGGACAGGTCCGCAAGACCGCCGAGGATTTCCGTAGCACGCTGCTCGAGGACGAGGACCTGCGCTCCCCGATCGACGAGATCAAGGGCGCCTACAACGACGCCCGCTGGGAGGTCCGCGACGCCGAGCGCAAGGCCCGGCAGCAGCTCGCCAAGGCCCAGATGGACCTGCGGATGGCGACGGCGCGCCGACTTCAGACCGAGCGCGAGCAACAGGCTAAAGATGGGGCCAAAGATGGGGCCAAAGATGGGGCCGCGGCGGAAGGTGCCGCGAGCACCGACTCAGGCCCGGCGCCCGAGCTCGGCGCAGCCAGCTCCGCGAGCCCCGTTCGGATCGCGGTCAGCGAGCCCGACGGAGACGAGGAGCCTGAACCGGAGGGCGCTGACGCCGGCGGCCCTGTCGCTGGCGCGGATCCCCGCCACGTCAGCGGTGGATCGCTCGCCGCCCGCCGTCCGCCGCCCTACACTCCGCCCACCAGCGCGACCGACAGCAAGCTGAGCGACAGCGAGAGTGACAACCCGAGTGAGAGGGACGAGGCCCGCGAAGGCGTCGCCTGACCCAGATCCGATTCTCCATGGCGGGCGAAGACAAGGACAACAACGGCCACGACGGCTTGGCCGAGGGCCCCGAGGGCGACAAGCCGATGTCCTTCCTCGACCACGTGGGCGAGCTGCGCTCGCGGCTGATCCGCATGGTCGCGGCGATCGGGCTGGGGTTCTTCGCGAGCTTCTACTTCGCCCCGCACATCTCCCAGTTCCTCCGCATCCCGCTCGACGACGCGTGGAAGTCGGCCGGCATGGAGGGCATCGCCGAGCTGCAGGCGCTGGCGATCCAGGACCCGCTGATGGTCGACGTGCGCGTGGCCGTGACCGCAGGGATCTTCCTCACGGCCCCCTACCTGTTCTTGCAGCTGTGGCTGTTCATCGCGCCGGGGCTGTTCGCCAAGGAGAAGCGGTTCGCGGTTCCGTTCGTGATCACCTCGATGATCATGTTCCTGATCGGGGCCGCGTTCGCGTTCGAGGTCGTGCTGCCGTTCGTGTACGAGTGGATGATCGACTACTCGCACGATCGCGGCGAGTCGATCCAGCTCGAGCTCCACAACTACTTCAAGGGCACCACCCGGGTCCTGCTCGCGTTTGGCCTGGTCTTCGAGTTCCCGTTGCTCGTCGCGTTCCTGGCCAAGGCCGGGGTCGTGACCGAGAAGACCTTGATGCGGTTCTGGAAGATCGCCGTCCTGGTGATGTTCATCGTCGCCGGGATCCTGACCCCGCCCGAGCCCGTCAGTCAGGTGCTCATGGCCGGCCCCATGGTCGTGCTCTACTTCATCTCGATCGGCGTCGCGAAGCTGATCAACCCGGCCTCCAAGATCGAGGCCGCCCTCGCCGAGTACGACGAGCCCGACGAGCCCGACGAGCACGACGAGCCCGAGTAGCTCGCGCGCCCCCTGCACGCCGGCCCGCAGCGACCTGCACCGAGCGCCCGCTCCCAGAGAGCGGGTGCCGAGGTGTCTGTGGGGGTCATAACCGGCTACAGTGCGGCGATGAAACTACGCGCCGTTCTCGCGTTGTGTGGCCTGCTCAGCTCCACCGCGCTCATCGCCTGCGGTCCACCACCGGCCACCAACACGGCCAAGAAGGTCGGCAAGGAGGTCAAGGTCGACGACAACGCTCCGACGAGTCTGACGGACATCAAGTTTCAAGAGAGCGAGCGCGGCGGCGACCCCAAGCTGGTCGGCTGCGCCGACGGTCAGCGCGAGGGCTTCGCCGACATCAAAAAATTCCCGACGATCGCCGGCTGCCTCGGGGTCTGGGACGGGAGCTTGACCCTGCGCAAGGGACCCACGCGCAAGGCGTGTGGCGACGACCTCGACGTGTGCGCCTCGCCGGCCGACGTCTGCGCCGAGGGCTGGCACGTGTGCGCCCGCGATGGCGACTATCACGACCTCAGCGATCGGATCGACGACAAGCAGTGCAGCGAGGGCGCGGGCCCGGGCAAGTTCGTCGCGGGCATCAGCCACGTCAAGAAGAAGAAAGAGTGTGCCCCTGCGCCCGGCCCGACGACGCGCTACCCGTGTCTCAAGGATGGCTACGGCGCCGAACCAGTGTGCTGCGGGCAGAACTGCCGGACGGGTGAGTGTCGCGACGCGGTCTGGCCTCAGCAGACCCGAATCTCCGTCGGCAAGGCCCAAGGTTGCGGCGCGGTCACGTCTGATCGCAACGGCGGGGTCTTGTGCTGTCAGGACGCCGAGAAGCCAGCCGCGCCCGCGATCGTCAAGCCGATCGAGGCCGCACCGACCGGGACCGAGGCCCCGAGCGAGGCCGCACCGACCGAGCCGCCGGCCGAGCCCGCGCCCGCTGACAAGCCCAACGAGTAGCCGAGTCGTCCAGTTTCGCTGCGCACCAGCGACCCGGGCAAGCATGTCCGGGGATTTTGCGCTGCTCGCGGTTTGCGAAGGAAGCGCTCGCGAGTGGCGCGAAAACTAGCGCAGATCCGCTATGTTGGCGCCACTCTCGGGTGTGTATCATTTCGCCGCCCCGACTCGACCCACGAGCGGCGCTGAGCAAGGAGACTCGCCTACGATGGAAGTTGGTTCCCCCGAATGGATCGAAGCTTCGCTGGCCCGGCTCGATGAACTCGAGCAAGAGCGCGCGACGCATGAGGCGGCGATCGAGACCGTCAATGAACCCTTCGTGCTTCGACAGCACAACGAAGCGATCGAGCAGCTCAGCAGCGAGATCAAGGCGCTCTACGCCCAGCTCGAGGCCGTCGCTGAAGACGACGACGACGACGAGGACGCGGCGACCGACGCCGAGAGCTCGCCCACGCCCACGCAAGGCGACGACGAGCTCTCAGCCCCGCACATCTCGGCGATGATCGGCGACGACGGGGGTGGGGCAGCGTTCTCGACCCCGGCCAGCGCGCCGCCACCGAGCGCGCCCGCCGACAATCCCTTCAGCAGCCCGGCGGTCTCGGCCCCGGCCCCAGGCAGCTACGACGACGATCTCAAGCCGCAGGGCGGGGGCAGCAAGTGGGTGTTCCTGCTCGTGGTGTTGCTCGGCGCGGGTGGTGTCGGCGGTTACTTCGTGTGGCAGAACATGCAAGCCCAGAAGGCCAAGGCGCCGGCCGGGCCCAGCGAGCCGGGTGAGGTCATCAAGGCCGCGGAGATCCCCGACGACACCGAGGAGCCCAACGCGGTCAAGGGTGGCGACGCCACGATCTCGCCGAACGCCAACCCCAGCAGCAACAGCGGCTCAGGCGGAAACGACAGCGGCAAGAAGAAGAAGGAAGAGAAGAAGACCAAGCCGATCGTCCTCAAGGGCGGCGACGGCCCGCTGTGACCGAGTCCCAGCCGGCGTGAATTTTTAATTCGCGTCGGGTTGGTCGAGCCAGCGCAGGGTCACGGCCTGGGCGTGGGTCATCGCCTCGAGGCCGCGATCCAGCGCGCCCGGGTGCACGCGGGGTAGGTCGTCGATCGCGATCACCTTGCGACTTGGCGTGTGGCGTCGCTCGGCCGCGTCGTCGCGCTTCCCACCGCCGAGCCAGGCCACGAGGCGGTCCTGGCCCGAGCTGAAGACAGCCCGGTGAGGGAGGTGGTGATACAGGGCCCGTTCGTCGGGGCCGAGCGCCGAGAAGCCGGGGCGATCGCTGATCCCACCGTCGGCGTGGAGCCGGCCGTCGATGCGCACGGGTCCGAACATGATCGGGAGCGCGGCGCTGGCTCGGATCGCCGGGCGCAGCTGCCCACGCTCGAGCACGTGGGTCCGGCGGCTGCGAAGCTCGTGGGTGATCGCGGCGAACGGGATCTCGCACTGCTCGATGCGCTCGACCCCTTGGCCCGCGTTGGCGAGCGCGTTGGCCAGCAGCCCGTCGAGCTTGCGGCCTCGCAGCAGACCCAGTCGCGTACCCGGATCTCGATCCGCGGTCGGGCTGCGCAGGTCCTGCCAGCTCGGATCCCAAAAGTCGCTACGCTGAAGATCCGTCAGCAGCTCGACGAGATCTCGGCCCGGGATCCCGCTGGCCCACAGCCCGCCACAGATCGCCCCCGCCGAGCTCCCGACCACGCGGCGGGGCCGAAGGCCGACCTGCTCCAGCGCGCAGACCAGGCCGACGTGGGCGTAGAAGCCAAAGAACCCGGCGCTCAACACCAGGGTGAAGGGCTCGGCCGCGAGCCAGTCGGCGTGGCTGCGGATCACCTTGGCCGCACTCCGTAGCGCATCCGCCAGACCCGCTGGCCGCGGGCGAGGGTCGTGTCCTCGCGGCGGCTGGTCGCCTCGCACGGGTTTTGCCGAGTAAAGGCCCACTCGCCAGCGAGGTTGCGGAACCCGAGCGCGTCGGCTTCGGGGCCCTCGAGCTCGGCCATGGCGGCGAGCGCGAGTTCGAACACGTCGCTGGCGACGTGGAGCTCGCCGCCGGGTCGCAGCTGGGACGCGACGACCTCGAGCATCTCGGGATCCACGACCCGGCGCTTGCGGTGGCGGGCCTTGAACCATGGATCGGGGAACAACACGTGGAAGCGATCGACCGAGGCCGGCGCGAACACCCGATCGAGGTCGACGTTGATGTTGACGTAGCCAAACGCGAGGTTGGCCTGGCCGCCGCGTCGGGCCCACTCGCGGTTGCGCTCGACGAGGGCCTCGCGGATCTCGAGCCCGACCACGAAGTCGCGAGGTCGGAGCGCGGCCAGCTCGAACGAGAATTTTCCGTCGGCGCAGCCGAGCTCGACCTCGACCCGCTCGGCGTCCGCGGGCACCTCAATCCGCGCGGCTCGGGCGACCAGATACTGGGCCCCGAGCGGGTTGACGTGTTGGCGGACGCTTCGCACTGGGCCGCAGTCAATAGCAGAATCCACGCACGTGGACAGCGCCCGGCGCTTGGGTACAGTCGCGCCCGTGGCGATCCCCGAGCTGTTCACCAGCGAGAGCCTGTACACGCCGGATCAGTGGTTCGTGCACGACATCGTCGAGACTGGCGAGCGCCACATGGTCGGGATCTGCGACACCAGCGAGCTGGCTTCGCACCCGCTGGTCGTGGCCCAGCGGTCGTGGCCGGGGCAGCCCAAGCACGTGCCCGGTGCGATCATGGTTCAGATCACCGGGACGCTCGGCAACATCCACGCGGTGACCGTCTTGAACCTGCGCATGACCGACGGCTGGGTTGGGTTTGGGACCAACATCTTGGACGCGCGGTTTCGCGGGCTCGGGCGGATCGGTCCGCCGCTGCGCTGCGAGCTGAAGGTCGAGGAGCTGCGCGAGCTCAAGGGCCAGCTGTTCGTGACCTACGAGTTTCGCTTCGGCCAGGAAGGCCGGGCGATCTACAAGTCCCGCCAGCGCGCGAGCTGGTCGCGAGTCCAGGCTTCCTGACCCGCGCGGAGCCGGGATCAGCGCTTGACCGGGCCGCGCAGGCTCGACTAAATTTTCGCAGGACACGCACCATGAACCTGCTGGACACGATCAACCGCGTCGCGACTCAAAACCGATGGCCGCTGCGCCAGGATGCCAACGGCGAGATCCGGGTCGAGGTCGGGCTGCAGAGCGGCCGCACGCAGGTCGTGACGCTCGCGCAGGGCAACGACCCCGAGGGCGACCCGATCGCCTACGTGTGGTCGGTCGCCGGCCACATCTCGGTCGCCCGCGACCTCGCGGCGGTGATGCGCTTCTCGCTCAAGCTGTCGTATGGCTGCACGGCGATCAAAGACGACAACGTGATCGTCAAGCACTCGCTGCGCCTGCTCGGGAGCGACGACCACAGCTTTCGCAAGGCGATGTTCTTCGTGGCCCGGGCCGCGGACATGCTCGAGGCCGAGGCCTACGGCGGCGCCGACAACAACTGACTCCCACTCCGACCGACGAGACCGATCATGAAGCTCCCCGCACCGTTCACCGCCCTCCTCCTCGCTGGCTCCTTGACCCTCGCCGTGGCTGCCTGTGGCACGCCCACCGTCGAAGGGGCCGAGAGTCGGTTCAAGGCCAACAAAGACAAGATCTCGGTGTTGACCACCAAGCAGCCCGCGAACAAGGCCGAGTTCGACAAGAAGATCGCCGAGTTTGACAAGGAGCACACGGACGCCATGGCCGCGGGCACCGACGAAGAGAAGATCAAGAAGCTCGGCGCGCTGAACTCCCGGATGGACAAGTACATCGCCGAATTGGAGAAGGCCAACCCGACCGAGCCCGCCAAGGCCGGCGGCGCGGGGGCGCCGTCGAACAAGCTCGACGGCGCCGCGGCTCCGGCAGCAGGTGCCCCGCCCGCAGGCGGCAAGCTGGACGGCACGGCTCCGGCGGCGCAGCCAGCTTCAGGTGGCATGGGCGGCGGCGCGGCTCCGGCAGCTCAGCCAGCTTCAGGTGGCATGGGCGGCGGCGCAGCTCCGGCAGCTCAGCCAGCGTCCGGTGGCATGGGTGGCATGTAGCCGCGCGTTTCGCAGGTCAAGCCGCAGGTTGGGGTGATCCGCCGCTCGGGCCAGAGCCTGGCCCGAGCTGAAGATCGTGAGCGCGCCCGGAAGGATTCGAACCTCCGACACCCAGGTTCGAAGCCTGGTGCTCTATCCAGCTGAGCTACGAGCGCGTGGCGGGGGTCTTAGCACAGCGGCGCCGCGCAAAAAAGCCCAAACGAGCCCAAACGAGGGTGCGAGCGGCCGGGTTCAGGCCTCGAGCACGTGGGCGAGCAGGACCGTCACGTTGTCCTTGCCCCCGGCCTCGTTGGCGGCGTCGATCAGCGCCTGGCAAGCCCCGTCGAGCCGCTTCTTCTTGGACTCGACGTGCTCGAGGATCTCCGCGTCCTCGAGCATGTCGTTGAGCCCGTCCGAGCACATCAGGTAGATGTCGCCGATCTTGTACTCCTCGACGTAGACGTCGACGGCGACGTGGTCGCCGAGCCCGAGCGCGCGCACGACCACGTTGCGGTGGGGGAAGTTGCGGATCTCCTCGCCGCTCATCTCTTTCATGCGGCGCCAGTCGTTGAGCAGCGAGTGATCCTCGGTCATCAGCTGGATCGCGCCGTCGCGGATCCGGTAGACCCGGCTGTCGCCGACGTGACCGATGTAGAACCGACCCTGGGCGAAGTACATCGCCTCGACGGTGCACCCCATGCCCTTCTTCTCGGTCTCGGCGGCGGCGGTGTCGAAGATCTCCGAGTTGGCCAGCTTGATCGCGGTGATCATGCGGTTCTTCTCGACCTCGACCGAGGGCAGGCGAAACGGCCAGGTCCGCGGGCTCTCGGCGCTGGCCCGCTTGTAGAAGTTGCCGATCACGCTGACGGTGATCTGACTCGCGACCTCGCCGCAGGCGTGGCCACCCATCCCGTCCGACACGACCGCGATCGGGACCTCGTCGGGGATCAGCAGGTTGTCTTCATTGTGCGAGCGGACCCGGCCGACATGGGTCAAGCCGGCGAAGCGGACGCGGTCGTGGCCGACGGCGAAGCTGATGCTCACGAGGGCCGGCTTCCTTGGTGCTTGCGCATGGTGGGTACGCGACGGTAACAGGGACGCGGCGGATCTCGCCAGACCGGTTTGCGGCAATCGACCGTGCTAATCTCGCCCGGCATGACCAGCTCGACAGGTGGCTCGCGCACCTACAGCTTGGGTTCCGGCGCCGGAGCTGTGTCGTTCCCTCGGCTGCTGTTCGGGCTGTTGCGTCAGCGGTTCACGGGCACGGTGTCGCTGACCCAGCTCGACCCCGCGGGTGAGCGAACGATCTGGGTGCGGGGCGGCATGCCGGTGTTCTGCGACTGGCACAGCCCCGATGATCTGCTCGGCGAGATGTTGGTCAGCGACGGGGCGATCGACATGCACGGGCTCGAGCGGGGTCTCGCGGAGCTGGCTTCCAGCGGGGCTTCGGGCGGGGCTTCGGGTGGAAGGCTGCTCGGCCAGGTGCTCGTGGATCTGCAGCTGATCGATGAGACAACCCGCACCAACGCGCTGCGCGAGCAGTGCACCCGCAAGCTCGTCCGTGTGTTCGCCCGCGAGGTGATCGGCGAGCAGGTCACTGTCACGGCGGTCGAGCACGACAAGGGCAACGACGACGAGCTCGGGCAGGTCAACGCGCTCGCGCTGCTGCTCGCTGGCGTCGAAGCCCACTACGACAACAGCCGGATCCAGGCCGAGATGGGCACGGCGCTGTCGGGCGACATGGTCGCGACGCCCGCGCTGGCCCGCTACCAGCGCCAGTTCGGGTTCAACGCCGCCGACGATCCGCAAATCTTGGGTGCGCTGGCCCGCGGGACCACGATGCGCAGCCTGATGATCCCCGGCATCGATCGCGGCCGGGCCCTGCGGGTCGCGTACACGCTGTGGGTCGCGCAGATGCTCCGGGTCGGCGACGACGCGCTGCAGTCGATCGCCAAGGGCGCGACCGCGGCCGCTTCGGGCCCCACACCCGCCGCCGTCCCAAAACCTCCCGAGCCGCCACCCACCAAGTCCACCGCCAAGCCGCCGCCACCAAAGTCAGCGTCCAAGCCGCCGCCGCCCGCCGCCGCAGAGCCCAAGCGAGCCAAGCGTGACGACGACGAGGCGTTCGAGCGCACGCTCGTCGAGCTCGAGGCTCGGGTCGCCGCCGAGGCCAACGCGTTCGCGATGTTCGACCTCGAGCTCGACGCCGATCGCAAGCAGATCCGCGCCGTGTGGTCCGAGCTCAGCAAGACCTACCACCCCGACGCGCTCGAGAGCACCGGTCGGGCGTCGCTGCGCTCGCGGGTCGAGCAGGTGTTCGCCGCCCTGTCCGAGGCCTACGGCGTGCTCTCCAAGCAGGAGGAGCGCGAAAAATTGCGTGAGGCGCTCGAGATGGGCGGGCCGCTCAAGGCTGGCGAAGACACCTCCGCGGTGGTCCGCAACGCGTTCGAGGCCGAGATGATCGCTCGCGACGCCGACAAGCTGTTGAGCGCCAAGCAGTGGACCCGCGCGGCCGCGCTGTTCGAGAAGGCCCACACGCTCAGCCCCCAAGACAGCGACATCGAGGCGGCCCTGCACTACTCCACGTTTCGGGCCAGCACCGCGGGTGACGACCGCAAGCGCGCCGTGTCGACGATCACGCAGCTGGCCAAGGTCATCGAGCAAGCGCCCGCCTGCGCGCGAGCTCACTACTTCACGGGCCTGATCCAGCTCGGGATCGACGAGAACACCAACGCCAAGCACAGCTTCGGCGACGCGATCCGGCTCGACCCGCGCAACATCGACGCCGAGCGTCAGCTCCGGGCGCTGCGGATCCGCGAGCGGTCGTCGTCCACGGGCGCGCCTGCGGGCAAGAAAGACGACAAGAAAAAGGGCAGCTTCGGCGGGCTGCTCGGCTTGTTCAAGAAGTAGAGCCGGCCGCTCACTCGGAGCGAGACTTCGGCTTCGCGGTGCTGGCGAACGCGGCCAGAGCGAGCAGCACCACGGCCAGGGCCGCGAGCGTGGCCTCGTGGATCATCCACAGCTGCTCGGCCGCGTCGATCCGCACCTGCGGGCGCATCGCGACGAGGTCCACCCGGCTCCAGGCCTCGTGCGCGCGGGGCAGGATGCCGAGCCGATCGACGCCGGCGATGCCAGCGGCGAGCAAAGCCAAGCTCGCCGCCGCGTTGTGCCGAAGCCAGTGTTTGGCGACGGCGGTCAGCACCACGCAGGCCGCGAGCGCGAGCTCGGCGGTGCGCAAGCTCAGCGGCTGGGCCAGCGCGCGTGCGAGGTTTGCGTCGACGAGCGAGGTGTCGCCCTGCAGCGCCGGTACCAGGATCAAGTGTCCGAGCACGATCGAGCCCAGCGCCAAGCCCAGCGCCAGCATGCCGATGAGTGCAGTGGGTCGCACGCGAGCATCCAGCCCGTTTCTGCCGCTGGGCGCAAGTTTTTGGCAAGCGCACTATGCTTGGGCCGATGTCGCGTGACCGTCAGCCACTCGAAGATCGAGACCGACCGCTCACCCGCCGCGCGTGGCTGCGCGGTGGGCTGTCCGCGGCGCTGCTGAGCCCGCTGATGGGCTGGCCCCGCAAGGTCGAGGCGGCCGAAGAGAAGCTGCTCGAGCAAGCGACCAGCGAATACAACACGATCATGGTGACCGAGCGCGGCTCGATCCGGACCATGTACTTCGTGGTCGACGGGACCCGCTACATCGAGTCCCGCAAGGACATGGACCACCCCAACAGCCTCGACCTCGACTACTCGCGCACGATGATGGCCGGGTTCTTGGTCCAGCCCGCGCCCAAGCGGTTCATGATGATGGGCCTCGGTGGCGGGCAGATCTCCAACTACCTGTTCGAGCGGTTCCCCGAGCTCGAGATCGACGCGGTCGACATCGATCCCGAGGTCGTCCGGCTCGCGCACCAGTACTTCGACGTGCCCAAGCACCCGCGCTACCGGACCCACGTCGGCGACGGTCGGCTGTTCATCGAGAACGCCAAGCAGCCCTGGGACCAGATCATGCTCGACGCGTTCCGCGGGGTGTTCGTGCCCTACCACCTCAAGACCCGCGAGGCCTACGCGGCGTGCCTCGCCAAGCTGACGCCGACCGGCGTCGTGGTGGCCAACCTTCACAACCTCACGCGGATGTACCCGCATGATCGGCAGACGCTCGCGGCCGTGTTCCCGCACCGCTACTCGTTCGTGTCGGAGAGCGGCAACCAGACCACCTTCGTGGCCTCGGCCTCACCCGAGCGGGTCGGCGCCTACGAGATCCGCAGCAACGCGCGCGCGGTCGCGGATCGGTTCGACTTTGACACCCTGGGCCTGACCGCCCGCTATTACATGCGCACGGACTGGGACACGGAGTCCGCCATGCTCACCGACGACTTTGATCCGGCAGAGCTCGAGTCGGCGGCCCAGCGTCACAACACGACCTGCATCGCGGGCTGTGCGTACCCGGCTCAGTAGCTGCAGCGCAAAAGAAGAAAGCCTTGAATGGCGGACCATTCAAGGCTTTCTTTGGCGGGGCGGACGGGACTCGAACCCGCGACCTTCGGCGTGACAGGCCGACGTTATAACCGACTTAACTACCGCCCCTCAGGTCTTGTTGGAGCCGGGATTCTGTTGGATGGCATCGGTGATGTCAAGCATCGATCGCCTCTCAAATTTGGGCTGAGCTCGATCGCTCGCTCACATGCACGGCCGACGCCCAGCGTCACGCACGCAGATCGGCGATCGGCTTGCCGTTTGCGCTGGGCCCATGGACCCGCACCGCTCGCGGGTACAAGCGGGCGCCAAAGCCCTCGACCCAGTCGATCACTTGCTCGGGTCGAGCGCAGCTGGGCATGGACTCGATCGCTTGATCGAGCAGGGCCCGCAAGCGCTCGAGCGCGCCGTCGATGCCAAGGGTGAGACACGCGTTGGGCCGATCGTGGGCCATGTCCTGGCCGACCGGCTTGCCGAGGCTGGTCTCGTCGTCGAGGGTGTCGCGCAGGTCATCGGCGACCTGGTAGGCCTCGCCGAGCCGAGCGCCGAACTTGCCCCACGACTCGGTGAGGCTCGCGCCTGCGCCGGACACCAAGGCCCCAGCCCGAGCGCCCGCTTCAAACAGCGCGCCGGTCTTGGCTTTGTGATAGGTCCGCAGGCCAACGCTCTGCTCGGACTCCCACGCTTGACCCGCGACCAGGCCACCACCCGCCCCGACACCACGCGCGATGCAGCGAACCAGGCGCGGCACCAGCACTGGCGACAGGCGGGCGCCGGCGATGACCTCGAAGGCGAGCACGATCAGCGCGTCGCCAGTCAGGACCGCGAGCTCCTCGCCAAACGCGGAGTGGACCGAGGGCCGCCCGCGCCGGACCGCGGCGTCGTCGAAGCAGGGCAGATCGTCATGGACCAGCGACCCGCAGTGCATCAGCTCGATCGCCGCCGCCACGTCAGCTTGGGCGTCGAGCTGGGTGTCGGCGCCGCAGGCCGCCGCGACACTCAGACACAGGTGGGGACGCAGGCGCGCACCGCCGGGAAACACTGCGTGTCGGATCGCAGCGCGCAGGCCCGGAGGCGTCGCAGGGGACTCGCAGTGCCGGAGGGCCCGCTTGAGGGCCATCTCGATCTGCTCCGAGCTGTGCATCTCGCGGCCAGCCTGGCCCGACGTACAACCTTTGTCAATCTGAGGGCGGCGTTCGTTCAAACCCTGGACACCCTTGCTCGCGAGTGGTTACGGTCGAGGTTGAGGCCTGATGATCGGGAGGTCAGGTGGTCAGAGACCCACGTGTGGGCATGAGCGCGCCGGGCACTGTAGCAGAGAATCGAGCGGTCGTCGTCATCGGTGGGGGCGTTGGTGGATTGTCGGCGGCCATCCAGGCAGCGGCGCTGGGATGTCGGGTGACCTTGCTCGAACGTGGCGCGCGTGTCGGCGGAAAGCTGCGCGAGCTCGAGGTCGCCGGACGAGCGATCGACTCGGGCCCGACCGTGATGACGATGCGCTGGGCTTTCGATCAGTTGTTTGCCGCTGCGAGCAAGCGGCTGGCCGACTACGTCGACCTGATCCCGCTCGAGGTCCTGGCCCGCCACGCGTGGCCCGACGGTGGCCGGCTGGATCTATTCGCAGAGATCGAGGCCACTGCGAGCGCGATCACAAGCTTCGCCGGGCCCGACGACGCCGCGGGGTATCGGCGCTTTTGCGCACACACCGAGCGCATCTACGCGATCGTCGAGCAGCCCTTCTTGCGGTCGGAGCGGCCCAGCGTGTCGTCGGTGGTGACCGCGAAAGGCCTGCGCGGTGCGCTGGAGTTCGCCGGCATCGACTGGCACCGATCGATGTGGCGGGCGCTGTCGAGCTTCTTTCCGGATACCCGGTTGCGCCAGCTGTTTGGCCGCTACGCGACCTACTACGGATCATCACCCTTTCGTTGCCCGGCAACCCTCAACTTGATCGCGCATGTCGAGCGCGCGGGCGTGTGGCGGGTCGGCGGGGGCATGTATCGACTCGCCGAGGCGCTCGCGCAGGTCGGGACGGAGCTCGGGATCGAGCTGCGCACCGACTGCGAGGTGGGCCGTGTGATCGTCGCAGATGGGCGCGCGGTCGCAGTCGAGCTGGTCTCGGGTGAGCGGATCGACGCCGACGCGGTCGTGGTCAACGCGGCCCCCCAAGCGCTGGATGAAGGTCGACTGGGCGCCGAGCTGCGCGGCTGCGTCAACTACGAGCGTGGCGCCGCGCGGTCGCTCTCGGCCGTGACCTGGTCCGCGTGCGCGCGCACCCGCGGGTTTCCGCTGGCGCACCACAACGTGTTTTTTTCGGCCGACTACCCCGCGGAGTTTCGGTCGCTCGAGCGCGGCGAGCTGATCGACCAGCCGACAATCTATGTATGCGCTCAAGATCGCCTGGACGCGGTCGAGCCGCTGGATGCAACGCCCGACTGGTCCGAGCCCGAGCGCCTGTTGATCCTGGTCAACGCGCCCGCGCGCGGTGACGAAGATCCGTGGACGAACGCCGAGCTCGACGCGCTCGAGCGGCGCACCTTCGCGGCCCTGCGCGCGGCCGGGCTCGAGCTCGAGATGATCGAGCAGGTCCGCACCAGCCCAACGCAATTCGAGCGGTTGTTCCCGGCCACGGGCGGCGCGCTCTATGGGTTTGCGACCCACGCCATGATGGCGCCGTTTCGACGGCCGCGGGCGCGCGCCAACATCGAGCGACTGTATCTGGCAGGCGGCGGCGCCCACCCTGGCGCCGGGATCCCGATGGTCTGCCTGAGCGGCCAGATCGCCGGGCGAGCCGCCGCCGAGGATCTGGGTATCGGTCTGGGTATGAACTCGGGTGCGAATCCGAGTGCGGGTGAGCGAGCGCGATGATCCCGGATCCGACGCCGCTGCGCTTCGACACCCCGGTCGCCCCGGGCGGCTACGCGTGGTGGTACCTCGACGGAGTCTCCGACGACGGCGCGCTGGGCTTCACGATCATCTTGTTCGTCGGCTCGGTGTTCTCGCCTCGCTATGCCAGGGCAAGGGCGCGGGGACCCGCCGCCGACCCCGAGCAACACTGCGCGGTCAACCTCGCGATCTATGACGCCAAGCAGCGCACGCGCGTGTGGGCGCTGACCGAGCACGGTCAATTCGCCCGCGACGCCGAGCACCTGCGCGTCGGCGCAAGCACGATCCGCTGGCACGACGACGGATCGCTGGTGGTCGAGATCGACGAGCGACGCACGAAATTCTTCGGCCGCCGCGGCGCCCCGCTGCGCGGGCGGGTGCGACTGCGCCCGGCCGCGATGTTTGGTCCCCGCGTCGAGCTCGATCACTGGCGCGCGCAGCCTCGCCATCGCTGGTACCCCGTCGCCCCCCATGCGCGCGTGGACTTCGAGTTTGATCAGCCCGCGCTGAGCTTCTCGGGCTCGGGCTATCACGACGTCAACGAGGGCGACGAGGCGCTGGAGGCCGCGTTCGACTCGTGGAGCTGGTCTCGCTGCGAGCTCGGTCGCGAGAGCGTGATCCTCTATGACGTGGTCGCCTCCAACGGGGTCGCGCACGCTCGGGCGTGGCGCTTCAACCCGGCCGACCCCGCACCCACGATCGAGGTGATCCCCGAGACTGCGTTCGGCCCAGCCCAGGCGCTGGCGACCACGCGCTGGGGGGTCGCGCGATCGATCCGCAGTGATCCAGGCCACACTCCCCGGCTGCTGCACACGCTCGAGGACACGCCGTTCTACTCGCGCAATTTGGTCGAGGTGCAGTACGGCGGGCGCCCGGCTACGGCCGTGCACGAGTCGCTGTCGCTGCGCCGGTTCGCGGCCGCTTGGGTGCGCGGGCTGCTGCCCTTCAAGATCGCGACCGACTGATCTCGACCCTATTTGGCCGACACCGGCCAGCCCGCGTCGAGCAGCGACTGACAGGTCTCGTTGGCCTTGATCTTGGTGTAGCGAAAGCTGCCCTTGCTGCGCTCGTAGCTGTCCTTCGCCATCCCGGCGAGGCACTTGGTATCGGCGCCCAAGATCTTCTGCCGCACGCTGAGGGTGACCTCGCCGTAGATCGGCGTGCCCTGGTCGTCGCCGAAGGCCCGGGCGTTGGTCGTGGTCTTGTTGGTCACGTGCAGGTTGCCGCTGCACACGGGCGCGTCGACGTACACGCGCATCCCGGGCTCACCGTCGTCGTCGATGTCTTCCTCGCCCCAGTTCACGGTGCCGGTCATCGTGAAGTGAGGGGTGCCCTCGACCCGCTCGAACACCAAGCTCGAGTCGGGGAGCGCGTTGACGTCGACGTAGACCTTGACCCCGCCGATGTCGGCATAGTTGACCTTGCAGGCCCGCTGGTCGATCTCGATCGCGTGGTCCGAGCGGCGCACGCGGGCCAGTGTGTAGGTGTCCATGCGGGTCTGCAGAGTCCCGAGCACGGGGACCTCGCGGGTGCCATACACGACCTGATGACCCGCCCAGTGCTCGGTCCTGACCGGCGCGGACTGGCTGTCATCGGTGGCGGCCGCGAGCTGGCCGGACGCGACGACAGCCGGGGACAAGCCAGAGATCAGCGGAGAGCTGAGCAACACGGCGCTCAAGGTGGCGAAGATCAAAGTTGGTTCATCCCCTGCGTGCGCGCTTTGCTGACCCGGATCCGGTAGTGGCCTCGTCGACCAACGACTCGACCTGATCCAGCGGTTGCGTGCCGACGACCATACCGCCGGAAGCTTCAACCATCTCGCGAAGATGATCAGATCCCGCGCCCCCGACGATCCAGGGCACACTCTGGGCGGCCTCGGCGTAGGCGTCGACCAACTCACGCCCGCGGTGGGCGGGGAGCTCCGTCGACACCGACAGCCCCACCAGCGCGGACTGTATGCTCTCGACCGCATGGCGGATCGCCGACGGCGGGGTCCGTGCGCCGAGCACGAGCGGCCGAAATCCCCACTGGACCAGGGCGAACGCCACCCCGTAGAGTGGGAGCGCGTGCTCTTCGTCCGCGAAGCAGGCCAGGACCACCTCCGGGGCCGAGCTCGCGGGATCCACGAGCCGCAACATGTCCCGCGAGGCACCGAGCATCGCCTCGGTGGCCATGTGCTCCTGGGCCACGGAGAAGCTGCCCTCGTGCCAGCGATCGCCGACGGTCCGCATGGTCGGCCCAAGCACCCGCTCGAACACGGTGAACGCCGAGCCGAGGAACATCACGCTGCGGACCGCTCGCTCGACCCCGCGCGGGTCGAAGTCCTCGATCGCCGCCAAGATCGCTTCACACCCGCGGGCGTAGGGGTCGGCGTCGACCGGCGTCTTGCTCGCGGTCTGCTCGCGCTGGATCACCCGCGCGGCCTCGGCGGGCGCCATGCCACCCTCGCACAGCTCCTTCAGCCGCCGGATCGCGCTGACGTCGTAGTCGCTGAACAGCCGGTACGACGCGTCGCTGCGCTCGGGCGACGGGATCCCGTAGCGGCGCTCCCACGCGCGCAGCGTGGCGGCGGGAACCCCGGTCATCTCTGCGACCGTCTGAATTCGATACTTACCCCGGTGGCTGGGGGTGGGGCTGGGCATGAGCTTGGCTCCAAATCGAGCGGCAGTTTCAGGCTATGACAAGCACGCGAACCAAGACTTGTCAAAGGTTGGTTCAGCAAGAGCCCAAAACACGCCAAGGATCATGCAAACCTTGAACACAAGTAGTTCAGACGCCAAGCCTCACGCGCTGGTGATCGGCAGCGGATTTGGGGGGCTGGCGGCCGCCGTTCGCCTGGGTGCCCGCGGGTACCGAGTGACTGTCCTCGAGCGCCGCGACCAGGCCGGGGGCCGAGCGTACGTCTACCGACAAGACGGCTTCGTGTTCGACGGCGGGCCCACGGTGATCACCGCGCCGTTCTTGCTCGAGGAGCTGTGGGAGCTGTGTGGCAAGCGAATGGCCGACAGCATCGACATGCGCCCGGTCTCGCCGTTCTACCGGGTCCGGTTCCACGACGGGCAGGTGTTCGACTACCAGGGCGACGCCGAGGTGATGCGCGAGCAGATCCACGCGTTCAACCCGGACGACGTCGCCAACTACGAGCGCTTCTTGGCGATGTCCAAGCGGATCTTCGAGGTCGGGTTCGAGCAGCTCGCCGACGAGCCGTTCGGCAGCATCCTCGACATGCTGAAGATCACCCCGGCGATGATCCGGCTGCAGAGCTACCGCACGGTCTACAGCCTGGTCGCGCGCTACATCAAAGACGAGCGGCTGCGCCAGGTGTTCTCGTTTCACCCCTTGCTGGTCGGCGGCAACCCGTTCAAGACCACCTCGATCTACACCTTGATCGCGTTCTTGGAGCGCAAGTGGGGCGTGTACTTTCCAATGGGCGGGACCGGCACGCTGATCCAGGGTCTGGTCGAGCTGATCGAGGGCCAGGGCGGCGAGCTGCGCCTGAACACCGAGGTCGAGCAGATCACGGTCGAGGACGGACGCGCGAGCGGGGTCCGGCTGAAGTCAGGCGAGCAGATCAGCGCCGACATCGTGGTCTCCAACGCCGACTCGGCGTTTCTCTACAAGCACCTGGTGCCGGCCCAGTACCGGCGCCGCTGGACCGACACCAAGCTCGAGCGCACGCGCTACTCGATGAGCCTGTTCGTCTGGTACTTCGGGACCAAGCGCAAGTACGACGACGTCGCCCACCACACAATTTTACTCGGGCCGCGCTACCGCGGGCTGCTCGACGACATCTTCGAGCGCAAGGTGCTGGCCGAGGACTTCTCGCTGTACCTGCACCGGCCCACGGCCACGGACCCCGCGCTGGCCCCCGAGGGCAGCGACGCGTTCTATGTGCTGTCGCCCGTGCCTCACCTCGACAGCGGGACCGACTGGGAGCAAGAGCGCGAGCGCTACCGGGCCAAGATCTGCAAGTACCTGGCGGACACGATCATGCCGGGACTCGAGGACCAAGTGGTCAGCTCGCACATCCTCGATCCGATCGGCTTTCGCGACGAGCTGCTGTCGTTCAAGGGCGCGGCGTTCGGGGTCGAGCCGGTCCTGACCCAGAGCGCCTACTTTCGTCCGCACAACCGCAGCGAAGAGATCGACCGCCTGTACCTGGTTGGCGCGGGCACCCATCCGGGCGCGGGCGTGCCGGGGGTGTTGAGCTCGGCCAAGGTGCTCGAGAAGGTGATCCCCGACGCGCAGACCTTGATCGCCGAGGGGCTGCGGGCGCCGGCGACATGAGCGAGCGGTTCACGCCAGCGCCGGTCCGCAGTCGCGACTACCACTCGGGAGGGGCAGCCAGGGCCGACATCGAGGCCTGCAAGCAGATCCTCGCGGCTGGCAGCAAGAGCTTCGCGGCCGCGTCGTTGTTGCTGCCCAAGCGCATGCGCGGCCCTGCGGCGGCGTTCTACGCGTTTTGCCGGGTCGCCGACGACCTCGTCGACTTCAGCGATGACCCGAGCGCGGCGGTCGTCGAGCTCGCGGCCCGCCTGGATCGGATCTACGCCGACACGCCCGACGACGACCCGGTCGATCGAGCGTTCTCCCGGGTCGTGCTCGACCACGCGATCCCGCGGGTGGTCGTCGACGCGCTGATCGAGGGCTTCGAGTGGGACGCCGACGAGCGCGAGTACGAGACCTTGCCCGAGCTCCTGGGTTACTGCGCCCGGGTGGCCTCGGCGATCGGCGTGGTCATGACCTTGTTGATGGGCCCCCGCGAGGCCCGGACGCTCGCCCGCGCCTGCGACCTCGGGGCGGCCATGCAGCTCACCAACATCTGCCGCGACGTGCTCGAGGACGCCGGTCGCGGGCGCCTGTATCTGCCCGCTGCGTGGCTGCGCGAGCGAGGTATCGATCCCGTGCAGTTCGTAGCCAACGTCCACGACTACGCCGGGGATCCTCGGGTCGCCGAGGTCGTCGAGTCGTTGCTGCGCGAGGCTGACGAGTACTACCTGCGCGCCGACGCGGGCCTCGCGATGCTGCCCCGCGACTGCCGACCCGCGATCCGGGCGGCGAGCCTGATCTACAGCGACATCGGTCGGGTGATCCGCGCGCAAGCCTGCGACCCGATCCGCGGTCGCGCGCACACGGGCAAGGCCCGCAAGCTATGGTTGCTGGTGCGGGCCTGGGCTCGGCGCACGCCCGCGAGCCTGGCCCGGCACGCCGACGCTTCGGTGATCGACGCGTGCGCGTTCTTGGTCGACGCGATCACTCCAGCGCCGGTGGCTCGCCCGTAGGCGCCTTCTTGGCCTTGGCCGCGCTTGGATCTTTCTCGATCTGTGCGTCCTCGCGCTCGATCTCCAGCATCAAGAAGGTCGCCGCGATCACCAGGATCACCAGGATGCTCAGCACCTGAAACGGCAGCGAGACCAGCGACAGCGTGCCGTCGGGCCCAGCGCGGCGACGCCGGAGCTTCTTCGACAGCTTGTCGTAAAAGTCCGGCGGGGCCTCGACATCGGGCAGCTCACGCACGACCGAGAGGATCTTCTGGAGATCCTCCATCTCGCGCCGGGCGTCGGGCGAGTCGTCCAGGTACTTCTGGAACGACTCCGCGTCACCACCCTCGAGCGCGTCGTCGAGGTAGGCGGTCATCAGCTCGGCGTTGGAGTCGGCGGCCATGGTGTTGGGTGCTCGGTTAACTTTAGACCGGGAGTCCGTCAGGTAAAGGGGATTTTGGTCCTACTCGAGGTAGGGCTGGAGGCGAACCTTGAGCGCCAGCCGGGCGCGGTGAAGACGACTCTTGAGGGTGCCCTCTTGGAGCCCGGTAATGTTGAGGATCTCGGCGTAGCTCAGCCCCTGGATGTCCCGCAGCACGATCAGCAGGCGGTGCTCGGGCTCGAGCTGGGCGATCTCGGCCTGGATCGCGCGCTCGAGCCGGTTGGCGGTCATCGTGGCCTCGGGCCCCGGGACCGCGCTCTGCAGCGCGACGATCGGGCCGCCATCTTCGCCGCGGGTGTGGGCCGCCGGGGTCTCGTCGATGTCGGACGCGCGGTGAAAATTGCGGCCCTTGAGGTATTTGATCCGGTTCTTGCAGGTGTTCGAGGCGATCCGATACAGCCAGGTGTAGAACCGACCCTCGCCGCGGTAGTTGGCGATCCCGCGGTGCACGGAGATGAACACCTCCTGGGCGATGTCCTCGGCCTCTTGCCGGTTTCCGATCATGCGGAACACGAGCCCGAAGATGCGATCTTGGTAGGTCTGGACCAGCTCCTGGAAGGCTCGCTCGTCGCCTTGCTTGAGCCGTCGGACCAGGCGCCGGTCGCGGGCGTCCCGGGCGGCGCGGACCTCTTCGCTCTCGGGCTTGCCGCGAAACCGCCGCTTTGGCTGGGGCGCTGGCTCAGCTGGCTCAGCTGGCTCAACTGGCTCAACTGGCTCGGGCGCCGCGGCCTCTGGCGGGGCTGCGTCACCGGCGGGCTCGGTGCGGCTGTCTGGGTTCACTGGCGCGTACACGGTCGCGGCTCGGGCCCGAGTGACACCCGACCGTTGGTCAGGTTCCAAGCAACCGGAGGTCCGGCGCGACGGCTGGATCATCCGCGCCAACCCCCTCCACGGTCAAGCTGGATCAGACCAGGCTGCGGATCAGCGCGGCGGCCATCCACGCGAGCATGGCCAGGTTCGCCGCCCCTGCGCCCAAGAACACGAAGCGCAGGCACTCGCCGCGGTTGCCCGCGTCGGCAGACCCGAGCAGTCGCGCGGCCGCGAGCACGGGCCCCAGCGGGACCGCGATGATCATGGCGACGCCCCACCAGGGCAGGCCGTCGACCACCAGCCAGCCAAACCCGATCGCGACGGCGAGCATCTCCAGGGCGTGGCGGCGGGCGTCGAACTGCCCGTGGCGAACCGCGTAGGTCCGCTTGCTCGCCGCCCGATCCCCCGGGTAGTCCGGCAGCGAGGTCAGCAGGTTCCCGACGTAGCCGAGCAAGAAACACGGCAACAAGCCCAACCACGGCAGCGCCGCGAAGCTGCCGGCCTGCGCGTAGAACCCAATGATCGGCAGCACCACCCCGACCCCGAGGCCCTGCAGCAGCTCGCCGTGCCCCCGGTAGGACAGCCGCAGGGGCGCGAAGCTGTAGGCCCACAGCAGCCCCGCGCCGCCCACCACCAGGACCGGCAACCACCACAGCTGATGGATCGCCGCCAAGCCCAGCGCGACGAGGACCATCGCCGCGAGCATCATCCACGCCGCCTTGCGCAGCGCCTCGGGCGTGAGCTTGCCTTCTTGGATCACCCGCGAGCCACCCGAGAGGACCGTGGGCGACGGGTTGACGGCGTCGGCCTCACGGTCGGCGAAGTCGTTGGCGAACACGATGAACAGCTGATCGAGCACGCCGAGCAGCTGCACGCCGCCGAACAGCGCCCACGAGAACCGACCGTGCGCCGCGTAGGCCAGGACCTGGCCGAGCATGAGCGGTACCGCGACATTCGCCGCGGCCAAGGGTCGGGCCGCTTGCACCCATGCACCCCACGGCGACATCGGGGCCCACGGTAGCCTTTTTTGCGCCGACCGGCACCCATGGCGCCCAGACGCCCGGACGGCTCGTGCGTGGGGCGCGAAGCGAGCGCCTATGGCAAATGCACGCTCGCCGTGAGGCCCACCGCGCGCCCGGTTGTGTTCGGACGGGGGCTGGGTTACGCAGCTCCCGAATTCGTCCGGTCCAAGCCATCGGGCGCTTCACTACCCGTGAACCTCAGCGCAACATCGCTGCTCGACCGGCGGCTCCTGATGTTCACCGGCAAGGGTGGGGTCGGCAAGACCACGCTGGTCGCTGCGCTCGCGTGCGAGGCCGCGAGGCGGGGCCGGCGACCGCTGATCGTCGAGCTCGGCCACCGAGCCTCGATGGAGGCGGTGTTCGAGGTCGACCGGATCGGCTACGAGCCGCGCGACGTCGGCCGGGGCGTGCACGCCATGAACCTCGACTTCGAGTCGGCGCTGGCCGAGTATTTCGAGGAGCACATCCCGGTCAAGCGGGTCGCGCGGACGGTGATCCGCAACAAGACCCTGCAAAAGTTCTTTCACGCGGCGCCCTCGGTCTCCGAGGTCGCCACGCTCAACAAGCTCAGCGCGCTCGAGGCCGAGCGCTCGCCGACGGGCGGCGTCCGCTGGGATCCGATCTTCGTCGACCTCGACGCGACCGGCCACGCGATCATGCTGCTCAACCTGCCGTCGGTCATGGAGGGGTTGATCGGCGACGGGCCCATGCGGCGGCTGGTCGACGGGTTCTCGAGCCTGCTCACGGATCCTCGCCGGACGATCTTGAATCTGGTGACGCTGCCGCTAGAGCTGCCCGCGCAAGAGACCGTCGAGCTGTATCAGCGGCTGCGCAAGCACCACGACGTCGAGCTCGGCGTGCTGTTCGTCAACCAGGTCCCGTCGCGGCCGCTGGGGCCTGCGCAGGCCGGTATGCTCGATCGCCTGGAGTACCGGGCGCAAAAAGTTGGGATCAGCACGCTGGTCGACGACGTCGCGATCGCCCGCCGGGCGATGCGCTACCACGTCAACGCGCGCTCGCAGATCAACCGCATGCAGCGTGACATCGACATGCCGATGGTCGAGCTGCACAACGTGGCCAGCCGGGTGCTGGACCTCGACACCGTCGCGCACATCGGCGAGGCGACCTTCGACCTGCTCGACAGCGGCCAGCAGCGCGAATCGACCAACGTGGGCGTGGCCCCACGCCGCTAGAGCGAGCAGGGGCAGCAGCACGAGATGAGCGAGATGACAGGCATCGACGAGCTGCTCATGCGCCAGCGCCTGCTGGTGGCGATCGGGCCGGGCGGGGTCGGCAAGACCACGGTGTCCGCGGCGATCGCCCTGCGCGCGGCCGAGCTCGGTCGCCGGACCCTGGTGCTCACGATCGATCCGGCCAAGCGGCTCGCCGACGCCCTGGGTCTGACCGAGCTCGAGGATCGGATCCGCATGGTCCCCACCGACGAGCTGAGCAAGCGCGGCGTCGAGGTCAAGGGCGAGCTCTACGCGGCGATGTTCGACAACGCCGCCAGCATGGACTCGCTCATGAAGCGCGTGGCGCCTGACGTCGAGACCCGCGACAAGGTCCTGCGCAACCGCGTGTACCGAGCCATGGCCGGCACGCTGGCGCGCAGCCACGCGTATCTGGCGATGGAGCGGCTGCACGAGGTGATGCACTCGGGTCGCTACGATCTGGTGATCCTCGACACCCCGCCCGCTCGCAACGCGCTCGACATCCTCGACGCGCCCTCGCGCCTCGCTACCTTCCTGGAGGAGGGGGTCGTCAAGTGGTTCGTGCCCAACGCCGGCAACCGGGGTCGAGGCCTGCGGGCGCGGCTGATGCAGGGCTCGGGCGCCGCCGCGACCAAGCTGTTCGAGGTCGTCGTCGGCAAGGAGCTGGCCGGCGAGACCATCGCCTTCTTCGAGGCCTTCTACGGGATGCGCGAGGGCTTCCACATGCGCGCGTCGGCGATCCAGGGCATGTTGCGCGCGCGCGATACCAGCTTCGTGCTGGTCAGCTCGGCCGACGCGACCCACCTCGCCGACGCCGAGGCCCTGGCCGCCGGGATCAAGGCCCGGGGGGTGCGGATCGACGTGGCCGTGTTCAATCGCGCCTACGAGCGGCTGACCCACGCCGATCCGCTGGCGATCGTCAGCTCTGCGGGTGTGCTCGACAGCGCGACGACGATCCGACTGCTGTTTGGCGACGAGCTGCATCGGTCCGAGCGCGACACGATGAGCACCTTGCTGTCCAGCCTCCACATGGTTCGGACCGAGGCGGCGGCCAGCAACCAGCGGGCGCTCGAGTCGATCCGCAAGCTCTCGCAGCTGCTGCCAAGCGACGCGCTGGGCCTGATCATCGCCCGGCTCGACGGCGATATTCGGGATCTGCCGGGCCTCCACGCCCTCGGACCCTATCTCGCGGCCACGCGCTCGCTGCCCACGGCGTGACCCGAGAAAATTCCTCTGACGCTGGCGCGTGGATCCGTCTAACGTAGGCGGCATGAACCAGCCGCCGACCAACCCGCCGAACAACGGGACCCCCCCAAGTCAGGGGCAGCCGCAGGGGCGCGCCGTCGCAGCGCCGCCGCATGGGTCCACGGCGCAGCCTGGCGGCGGCGATGTGATCTACGCGGGCATCGCCAAGCACAGCGCGGCGCTCGGCGGCTACCTCAAGTGGGCGGGCGTGTCCGTGCTCGGCGGGGCCATTGCGATCGGGCTGAACATGGCCGACATCGGGCTCCCCGGCTGGGCGCTGGGGCTCGGTTGGTTGATCGGGCTGCCGGGGATCCTGTGGACCTACCTGGTCCAGATCTCCAGCAAGTACAAGATCTCACTGCGGCGGGTGGAGACCGAGCACGGCGTGCTGGCGAAGCGGGTCGACTCGCTGGAGCTGTGGCGGGTGCTGGACGTCGAGTACACCCAGTCACTGGTCGATCGGATCTTCAACAACGGTCGGATCCGGCTGATCAGCACCGACAAGACCAACCCGGATCTGGTGATCCATGGCCTGCCCAACCATCGGGCGCTGTTCGAGCAGCTGCGCGAGGCGGTTCAGAACGCGCGGCACACCAACCGGCCGATGGAGCTGGTGGGCGGGCACGAGTTCGCCGACGGGGTCAGCGAGATGATGTGAGCGCGAGCTCGGACGGGGTGAACACGCCGCGCTCGGTGATGATCCCCGTGATGAGTTCGGCCGGGGTGACGTCGAACGCGGGGTTGCGGACGGCGACGGTCGCGGGGGCTCGGAGCACGCCGCCGTGCTCGCGGACCTCGGCGCCGTCGCGCTCTTCGATCGGGATCTGATCGCCCGAGCTGAGCGAAAAATCGATCGTGGTCACCGGGGCGGCGACATAGAAGGGCACGCCGTGGTGCTTGCACAGGACCGCGACGGTGTAGGTGCCGATCTTGTTGGCGGCGTCGCCGTTGCGGGTGATGCGATCGGCCCCGACGATCGCCGCTTGGATCTCGCCACGGGCCAGCATCGCGCCGGCCATGTTGTCGCAGATCAGTGAGCACGGGATCTGGTCGTGCATCAGCTCCCACGCGGTCAGGCGCGAGCCCTGCAGCAGCGGCCGGGTCTCGTCGACGAACACGTGCAGCTTGGTCCCGCTGGCCCACGCGCTGCGGATCACGCCGAGCGCGGTCCCGTGTCCGGCGGTCGCTAGCGCGCCAGTGTTGCAGTGGGTCAAGATCCCGCCCGCGGGGAGCTTGGCGGCCCCGTGCGCCCCGAGCTCGAGGCACGCGCGCAGATCATCGCGGACGTGCTGCTCGGCCGTCGCGCGCAGGATCTCGCGCAGGCGAGCGACGTTGGTGTCCGGATCGCGGGCCAGCTGATCCGTGACCGCGACGCGCTGCTGCTGCAGGGCCACGAACAGATTCACCGCGGTCGGCCGGGTGTTGGCGAGTCGCTCGCTGGCGGCCCGCAGCGCGGTCAGGAACTCGCCGCGGGACTCGGGGAGACCCAGGCTGACGACGTACAGCCCGATCGCCGCCGCGCACCCGATCGCCGGGGCCCCGCGGACCGTGAGCGTCTCGATCGCCACCGCGATGTCCTCGAGCGCGTCGAGCTCGAGCCAGACCTCTTCGGCGGGGAGCAAGCGCTGGTCGAGCAAGAGGAGGGCGCGCCCGTCCGCGCGCAGCTGCACGGGCCGCAGGCCTTGATAGTTGTCGGGGTTGGTGTCGATGCTCATGACGAGTGTCTCAGCTCGGATCCGGCTTGTCGTCCGCTCGCGCGAGCTGCTCGAGCACGGTCTCGAGCGCCTGCTGAACGACCTGCGGGTTGGCCTGGCCGTTCGAGACGCGCATGACCTGGCCAACGAAGAAGCCGCGGACCTTGTCCTTGCCCGCGAGCAATTGCTCGAGCTGCTGCGGGTGGGCCTGGACGATCTCGCGGACCATCGCCGTGATCGCGGCTTGATCCGATACCTGGCGGTAGCCGTCGCGCTCGATGATCTGCGTGGGCGAGCGCCCTGGCTCGGCGAACAGCTTGGCCAGGACCTCTTTGCCCGCGCGACCCGAGATCGTGCCGGCCTCGATCTGCCCGATCAGCTCGGCGAGCGCCGCAGGCGAGACCGGGCACGCGGCGAGCGAGCGCCCGCTCGTGCTGTCTGTGTCGTCCGAGTCGTCCGCCTTGAGCAGCTTGAGCAGCTCGCCCGTGACCCAGTTGCAGACGGTCTTGGCCAGCGACGCCGCGGGTTGACCGCGGAGCTCCGCGCAGGCGGCCAGCGCGATGTCGAAGTAGTTGGCGAGCTCGTGGTCGGCGGTGAGCACCCCGGCGTCGTAGGCCGACAGACCGAACTCGACCAGCGCCCGCCTGCGCGCCCACGGCAGCGCCGGCAGCGACGCCTTGGCCGCGGTGATCCACGCCGCGTCGATCGCCAGCGGCGGCATGTCGGGCTCGGGGAAGTAGCGGTAGTCGGCCGCCGCCTCCTTGGTGCGCATGACCTTGGTCTGATCGCGGCCCGGGTCGTAGCTCATCGTCGACTGAATCACGGCCTCACCCGCGTCGAGCAGGTCGACCTGGCGGCGGATCTCGGCGTTGATCGCCGCTTCGATGAACTTGAACGAATTGAGGTTCTTGATCTCGCAGCGGGTCCCGAGCTCGGTCGCGCCGACCGGCCGCAGCGAGACGTTGGCGTCACACCGCAGCGTGCCCTCTTCCATGTTGGCGGCGCTGATCCCCAGGTACCGCACGATCGTCCGCAGCTCGCGAACGTAGTCAGCCGCCTCGGCCGCCGAGCGCAGCGCTGGCAGCGAGACGATCTCGACCAAGGGCACGCCCGCGCGGTTGTAGTCGATCAAGCTGTGCTCATCCGCGTGGGTGTTCTTGCCCGCGTCCTCTTCCATGTGGATGCGCAGCAGCGGCACGCGCGTGGTCGCGAGCGGGTCGTCGGGGCGGGCGTGATCGGGGATCTCGATCGCGCCACCGAGCGCGTAGGGTTGGTCGGCCTGGGTGATCTGATAGCCCTTGGGCAGATCCGGGTAGAAGTAGTGCTTGCGAGCCCAGCGTGACAGCGGCGGGATCTCGCAGCCAACCGCGAGCGCGAGCCGCAGCGCGTGGTCCACCGCCGCGCGGTTGGGCACGGGCAGGGTCCCCGGCAAGCCCAGGGTGTAGGCGTCGATCTGCGAGTTCGGCTCGGCGCCGACCGCGTAGCCGCAGCCGCTGAACATCTTGGTGGCGGTCGCGAGCTGGCAGTGAACCTCGAGCCCGATCACCACCTCGTAGTCGGACATCGGCATCAGCTCGCGGCTCCGGTTGCGGGCGGCCGCTCGAGGTGCCAGGCCGTCGCGGCTTCGTGGGCGGCGGCGACCCGCAGCAGCGCGGGCTCGGCCAGGTGCGGCCCGATCAGCTGAAGGCCGATCGGCAGGCGCGGCGAGCTGGTCGTGAACCCGGCGGGGATCGAGATCGCTGGGAGCCCGGCCAGGTTCGCGCCGATCGTGAACACGTCGAGCAGGTACAGCGCGAGCGGGTCGTCGACCTTGGCGCCGATCCGCCAGCTCGGGACCGGCGAGGTCGGGCTCGCGATCATGTCGCAGCGCGTGAACGCGGCGGCGTAGTCCTGGGCGATCAGGCTGCGCACCTGCATGGCGCGGCCGTAGTAGTCGGCGTAGGACTCGGCCCGCAGCACGAAGGTCCCCAGCAAGATCCGGCGCTTGACCTCGACCCCAAACCCATCGTGGCGGGTGGCCTCGTAGGTCTCGCGCAGGCTCGGGCGGGCCCGGCGGAGCCCGTAGCGGACCCCGTCATAGCGGGCCAGGTTGCTGCTGGCCTCGGCCGTGCACAGCACGTAGTAGGTGGCGACGGCGTGCTCGAAGTGCGGCAGCTCGATGTCGACCACCCGCGCGCCCGCGTCGGCGAGCACCGCGAGGCTGGCCTCGAACCGGGCCCGAACCTCGGCGTCGAGGCCGTCGAGCTCGAGCGCGCGACGGTGGACCCCGATCGTGGTGCCCGCGAGCTGACCGAGCGCGCCCGCGTCGACCGCCGCGAGGTAGTCGGGCACTGGCGCGTCGAGGCTGGTGGCGTCGCTTGGATCCACGCCCGCGAGCACCCCCAACGCGAGCGCCGCGTCGCCGACCTCACGGGTCATCGGCCCGGCCTGATCCAAGCTCGACGCGAACGCGATCATTCCGTGGCGTGAGACCCGACCGTAGGTGGGCTTGAGCCCGACCAAATTGCACAGGCTCGCGGGCTGGCGGATCGAACCCCCGGTGTCGGTGCCCAGACCCAGCGCGCAGCTGCGGGCCGCGACCGCGGCCGCGGTCCCACCCGAGCTCCCGCCCGGCACGTGGCCGACCGCCCAGGGGTTGTGGACCGGCTCGAACGGGGTGTTCTCGCTGGCCGAGCCCATCCCGAATTCGTCCATCGCCAGCTTGCCGAGCAGCACCGCGCCCGCGTCGGCCAGCCGCTGGGCGTGGGTGCCCTGATACGGCGGCACCCAGCCAGACAAGATCGCCGAGCCGCACGTGGTCGCGACGCCCTCGGTCACGAAGATGTCCTTGAGCGCGACCGGGACCCCGGCCAGCGGACCCAGCTGCGCACCTGCAGCGCGGGCCCGATCGACCGCCGCCGCCTGCTCGAGCGCCAGCTCGGAGGTCACGCAGCGATAGGCGTGGAGCGCTGGCTCGGTCGCCTGAATCTGCTCGAGGTGCGCCTGGGTCACGTCCACCGCCGAGAGCTCGCCACGCCGGATCCCGCTCGCCAACGCGCGCGCGGATCGGGCCAGGATGTCGTCGAAGTCGCTCACGATCGGGACCGGTCAGTCCTTGAATTTCGGGACCGCCACCAGGCGATCATGCACGGCCGGGACCGCGGCCAGCGCTCGATCCACGTCCAGGGTCGAGGCCTCGACGTCGTCGCGCAGACCGGATCGCACCTGAACCGCGGTGAGGTACTCGGGCACATCCGTCACGTCTACGCTCTGCAGCCTGCGAATGTAGCCAAGGATGGTCTCGAGCTGCGCACCGAGCACGTGGGCTTCGGCCGCGGGGAGTTCGAGGTGCGCCAGCCTCGCCAGCTCGTCCACGAGCGTGCTGTCATCGTTGGCCATGCCGCAGGCAGGGTAGAGCAGGCACGCACCTGGATTCCATACCTATGCGCTCTAGGATTTACGAGTGGTCCGAATCCTGCGCCGATCGCTAGGTCGCGGCGGGGATCGCCCACCCAGCGCGAGCCTGACGCCCGATCTCTCCGCTTTGCTGACACTTTGGCGTAGCCGCGTTATCTCTAAGGCCATGCCGACGTCCCTTCGCGCTCGGATGTCGTCCGCGAGTGCCTCGAGCAACCTCGCGTTCCTGGGCGTCGTGGTGGTGGGGGCGCTGCTCGGGTGCGCAGAAGATCCAACCGAGCCCGGGCGCAATTCCATCGTCGAGGCCAGCGCGAGCGAAGAAGCCACGACCGGGCACCTCGGCCGCGTGCACTTGGTGCTGCAGCCGCGGCCCGACGAGATCGAGCCCGAGCCCCAGCTGCAGCTCCACGCGCGCTTCGTCGAGTACCACGGCGTGTCCGAGGACTTCGTGCGCGCGCGGACCAACCTCCCGCTGCCGGTCTGGGATCAGCTCGTGGTCGGCCAGTGCATCGCGAGCGAGGCGCTGCTGCCCGTCGCCCACACCCCGCGCGCCAACGGTGAGCGAGAGCTGACACTCGTCGACGCGGGGGATCTGCGGATCTTGCTCGGCAACCGCGAGCTCGTCGCTCCGCTCGCGCTGGTGCCCGACATCCTGCCGTGGCTCTCGGGCGTCGAGTATGCCCACGTCGATGATCGGATCCCGCGGTTGGCGGTCGAGCCCGACGGGACCTCGCCGATCGTGGTCAGCGTCGACGGCTCGCCAGACGGCCACCTCGAGTCGTTCTCGGCCTCGGTGGCGATCCCCATGCCGCTCGCGCTCGAGACCGCCAAGGTCGCCGACGATCGCCTGACGATCGACTGGCGCCCGCCCGGCCGCAACCCGCAGACCATCGTGTTGCGGCTGCAGGCGTTCACGCCGGGCGAAGATGGCGTCCGCGAGCCCACCGGTGAAGAGGTCACCTGTCTGGTCTCGGACACCGGCCGGGCCGACCTCGCCCTCGGCCCGCTCGCCGCCGCGGGTCTCGGCGCCGAAGCTGCGCTGCTCCGCGTGAGCGCGAGCCGGTTCGACACCGTGCAGATCAGCGCGGGCAACTTTGGCAACGTCGACGTGTTCGTCGAGCTGCGCGCACAAAAGACCCTGCCGTTGTTGTGAGCCTCAGCGCGCCAGCCCCGGCTCACCCGCGCCACACGTAGATGACGCGGTTGCCCGCGGGTGGGGCTGGCCGATTGCGCACGCGCTTCAGCTCGCGGCCGGCAGCGAACCACACGAACGCGGCGACCAACACCAACACCGGCTGACCGCCGAACAGACCCCAGACGCCAAACCCAACCGCCAGGTAGCGCCCGAGCTTCGCCGCGATCTGCGTCGCGCGGACCGGACCCACGCGCTTGCTCGCCAGCGCCCGCAGCACCCGACCGCCGTCCATCGGAAACGCCGGCACGAGGTTGAACAGCCCGAGCATCAGGTTGGCCCACACCAGCCCAGACAACACCAGCGCCAGCAGCCCGCCGCTTGCGAACGAGCCGAGCGCGAACCCAACCAGCGCGAGCGTGGCGGCGATCCCCAGGTTGACCGCCGGGCCCGCCACGGCGATCCACAGCTCGGCACGCGGATCGCTCGGCTCGCGCTCGAGCTCGGCGACGCCGCCGATCGGCAGCAAGGTGATGCGCCGGGTCTCGATCCCGAACCGACGTGCAACGAGCGCATGGCCGAATTCATGGAGCAGGACACAGGCGAACACCGCCAGCGCAAATCCCAGACCGAGCGCGACGGCGACGCTGGAGTGAGCGGCGCTCCAAGTCGAGATCCCGATCCACACCAACACCAGCGCAAAGCTGGCGTGAATGCGGGTCGGGATCCCCAAGATGCGGCCCAGATGCCACGACCAACGATCTCGCCGGTCAGCCGCGGTGGGCAGACTGAAGAAGGGATGCTTCACATCCACCACGGTAGGTCCGCGCTCGCGTTCGGCAAGCGCCGGGCCTCGTGTGGGTTCACGGTGCTCGGGGATTTGGATGAGCTTTGGCCGAGGCCCGCTCGCGCTGCTACGATCATGTTGTCGCTTCAGGCACCCGGCACAGGAGGTACTGATGATCGAAACTTCAGCCGCGATGACTATCCCTTCCCCTTACTGGACGGCCAACGCCGCGGAAGGAGGCACCTCCTAGTCCCGGGTTGGGCGGTCGGCCCACCAGCGAGTTCGCCGCCGTCCCCCACCGATCACACTCCTGACGCGGGCACTGGCCCGTGATGATCAGGCTCCCCAAATCAGCGGAGCCACCCACTACCCCGGCCGACCCGCTCGGCCAACGCGTCAAGCCCCGCGATCATCGACGCGTCACAAACCAAACCGAGGCCCGCGGGGGCCCCGACACGAGGAACCGGCACCGCCCGGAGCGACCCAAGGGAGAGGAAAGCCTCTCCCTTCCTTGTTGCGTTCATGACCCCCACAGCCAACTTCGCACTTCGCAGGCGCTGTTCATGACCCCCACAGCCGCCTTCGCACCTTGCGGTCACTCGCTTCGCTCGCTCCCCACGGGCTAGCTGTTTGCGAGCGCATCATTGGCCCCCTAAAAGGGGGCTCGATTCATTGCCCGCGAGCGACTTCGTTACTGAGGTCGTTCCTCACGCGGTGGCATGTCCCTCGCCAGTACGCGCTCACGTCGACGGGTCGGGCACCAATCACACGACTGTGCCCCAAGCACAAAGTCGTTGGCGGGCAATCAGACGAGCCCCCTTCTAGGGGGCCAATCATGCGCCCGCATACGACTGGCCCAAAGGGAGCGAGCGAAGCGAGTGACCGCAAAGTGCGAAGGCGGCTGTGGGGGTCTAAACCAGCGAAGCCCCCTTCTAGGGGGCCAATCATGCGCCCGCATACGACTGGCCCAAAGGGAGCGAGCGAAGCGAGTGACCGCAAAGTGCGACGGCGGCTGTGGGGGTCATGAACACCGCCTGCGAAGTGCGATAGTGGTTGTGGGGGTCATGAAAACAGCGACCCGAGCAGGCCCTTTTTCTTGGCGGCCACGTCCAGGCCCATCTCTTTGGCGAGCGCGCGCAGCTTCTCGTCTTGCTCGCTGGTCAGCTTCTTCGGGACCGTGACCTTGACGCGCACGTGCTGGTCACCCTTGCCGCGCGAGCCGAGCACGGGGATGCCTTCGCCGCGGCGGGTGATGATCGTCTCGGGTTGGGTGCCGGGGTCGATCTCGAGCTCGGCCTCGCCGGTGAGGGTGGGGATCGTGACCTTGGTGCCGAGCACGGCCTGGAACATCGAGATCTCGACCTCGCTGAAGATGTCGTACTCTTCGCGCTCGAACCGAGGATCGGGCTGGACCCGCAGGACCACGTAGAGGTTGCCGGGAGGTCCGCCCATGACGCCGGGCTGTCCGCCGCCGGGGACCCGCAGGGTCTGGCCGTCGTCGACGCCGGCCGGGATCCGGACGGTCAGCTTGCTCTCTTTTTGAACGGCGCCGCTGCCCGAGCAGCTGTGGCAGGGGGTCTGAATGACCTGGCCGCGGCCGCGGCACCGGGGGCAGGTGGTCTGGACCCGGAAGAACCCCTGGGCGTGGATCACCTGTCCGCGACCGTTGCAGTCGGGGCAGGCGATCGGCGAGGTGCCCGGCTCGGCGCCGGTTCCGTCGCAGCTGTCACACTCGACCCGCTTGGGCACGGTGATCTCGTGCTCGCTGCCCTCGACGGCCTCCATGAAGGGGATCTCCATGGCCATCTTGAGGTCCGCGCCGCGCTGCGGGCCGGCGCGTCGACGCCCGCCGCCGCCGGCGAGGTTGCCGAACAGATCCCCAAACAGATCCCCGAAGTGCGCGAAGATCTCGTCGGTCCCCGAGAAGCCCTGGAAGCCGGCCCCGCGCGGACCTTCGTGGCCGAACTGATCATACAGCTGACGCTTTTGATCGTCGCTGAGCACCTCGAACGCCTCGGCGCACTCCTTGAACCGATCTTCAGCTGCCGGGTCGTCGGGGTTGCGATCCGGGTGAAACTCCATCGCCTTCTTGCGATAGGCTTTCTTGACCTCGGTCGCGCCTGCGTCACGCGAGACTCCCAAGACTTCGTAATAGTCGCGTTTTGCGGACACCGCGCGCGAAGCTAAGGCTGCCTCGCGTGTGTGTCAACCAGCGCTGTTGCGCGCCGAGTCGCGGAGCGTGATGCGTCGGCAGGCGGCGTGGTGCGCTCAGCGACAACGCGCTGTGGTATGGTCCCGGGCCCCGATCGGGCAGTGCCCGCCAAACGAGAGAAGCGTCATGTCCAGCTCCCGCGTTGTCACCACCGTCGCTGCCGTCGTCGTCTCACTCGCAACCTCGTTCTCGAGCGGTTGCAAAGCGGAAGACAACCGCTTGTTCGACGAGACAGGCGTGTGGACCCTCGAGAAGTACTCGCTCGACGGGACCCCGTACGAAGACATCACCCAGGGTCGCAAGAACCGGTTCTTGCTGCGCTTCATGCCCACGGCCGGGATCGAGCCACCCGACCTCATGGGTGGGTTGGTCGCCGCCGCCGCCTGCCACGAAGAGGGCACCAACGTCGACATCAAGGCCTCGACCTGCGTCAACGCCGAGTTCTCCACGTGGAGCTGCCAGTGCTTCGCCTACACCTTCGAGGAGTCGAAGATGGTCTGGCAAGAGTACGACCCAGGCCAGACGCCCCCGGTCGTGGGTGTGCCCCCAGCTGGCGACGGCACCGACGAGGGCGGCGGTGAATTTGGCGACGCGATCGAGATCGAGGTCTCGGCGTTCGGCAGCTCGACCTCGACCTACGAGTTTAGCTCGCTGCCAACTGGCTTGTTCAACAGCGACGGCGAGAACGCCAGGCACGTGTTCCAGCTCAAGGCCGACAGCGTGTGGACCGACGTCGACATCAACGGCGACGACGTGCCGGACCTCGAAGAGTGCTCGGCCCTGTGCTTCCCGTAGAGGGTTGGCCGTAGAGGGTTGGCCCGTAGAGGGCTGGGCCGTAGAGGGCTGGCTAGTTCTACGATCCGGGGTTATCGTCGCGGGTGGAAGTGCATGGCCCGCTGGTGCGGCCCCCGGTCTTCAAAACCGGTGTGGGGCGCGAGAGCGTCTCGGGCAGGTTCGATTCCTGTGCATTTCCGTCCTATTTGAGGGGCTTCGCGCGTGCTGCGGATCGCTGAGAGCTTCGAGGTCGCCGAGAAGATCGATCTCGACGACTGGCTCGCGCTCACTGGCCGTGAGCGCCTCGAGATCGGGGAGCAGATGCGGCGAGAAGCGTGGCCCTACTTGGCCAACTACGCCGAGCACGGTCTGCGAGCGTCCCGATCGCACCAGCACCCCCAGATCGCCTAGACTAACCAAGTGGCGGGCTCCGAAGACTCAGGCGAAGAGCGCCGTGGCGGCGATCGCATCCCGATCAACGAGGAATTTTCGCGCGACAGCTCGACGTGGGTGTCGGACCTATCTCGCGGTGGGGTCTTCGTTCACAGCGCCGAGCTGCTGCCGGTCGGATCCCTGATCGAGCTGCGCTTCACGATCCTCGTCGAGGATCTGACGGTGATCGAGGCGGTCGCCAAGGTCGTGCGTCACTCTCGGCGGCCGCAGGGCATGGGCGTGGAGTTTGTGAGTCTGAGCGACCAGATGGCTCGACAGATCGACGCGCTGCTCGAGCAGCGGCGTCCGCTCGACAGCGGGACACCACTGCGCCTGCCCGAGCCGCACCAGCTCGAGCCGCGGCAGCGCGACATCAGCGACGACGACACCACCCGGGCTCGCCTCGCTCGGCCCGCGCCCGTGGACCTGCAGTTTGGCGAGGCCAGCTTCGAGCCGGTGGTCGACGACGACGAGGACGAGACAGCGACGACCTCGTTCCCCCGGATACCGACTGACACAGCGCGTGGCGAGGCCACGACTGTGTTCCGCCCGCCGCCGATCCCAGGCCAGGGGAGCGACGGCGCGGACGACGAGCGCACGCGGCAGTTTCCCGCGGTAACGCGCGGGCAGCCCAAGACCAAGTGAGTTGCGGCTGGGCCCGCGCCTACCGGGATCCGCCGCCCAGACCCCTTGCCCTCGTGAGCGTAGGGCGCCACACTTCGATCCGTGGGCATCGGCAAGCGGCTGTGGGACGTGACGCGGGCGAACGTCTCGGACTTCGCCAGCGCGTTCTCGACCGACACCGACACCCGCGAGCGGCGGCGACTCGACAACGAGGTCGAGCGAGAGGTCGCCCAGGAGGTCGCAGACACGATCGGGGCCAAGGCCGGCCGACGTGCGCGCCGAGCCGCGACCAAGGCCGAGGACGCGTGGGAGCGCGCGTTCGAAGAGGCGCGCGCGCGCGGACCAGGTGCGAACGCCAGCCAGCGCGAGATCGACGGCTGGTACCGAACGCTCGAGGTCCCGGTCGGCGCGGACTTTGCCACGGTTCGCAAGTCGTACCGGCGCTTGATCGCGCAGTACCACCCCGACAAGTTCGCCAGCGATCCCGACAAGTATGCCGCCGCGACCGAGGTCGCGCGCAAGATCACCCACGCCTACGATGGCCTCAGGCCGATGCTGGAACAGTAGGGCCCTTGACCACCTTCGCCCGCTCCACTACATCGCGGGCACCCCATGGCCAAGCAAAAGCGTCCCAAGGGCCGGGCCGCGACCGCGGACCGGCACGAACTCTACGAGCTGTCGGTTCAAGATCCTCCCTCGGAGGTCGCGTTCACGACCTCGACCTTTCGCAAGCTGCGCGGCCGCGAAGCGCTGAGCGTGCGCGAAGATTTTTGTGGGACGGCGGTGTTCAGCCTCGCGTGGGTCAAGAGCCATCCGCAGCGCACGGCGATCGGCGTCGACCTCGATCGAGAGACGCTGATGTGGGGGCTCGACAAGCGGATCCGCCCGGCCGGCGGCGACTACGAGTCGCGCCTGACCCTGCGCAACGGCAACGTGCTCGAGCCCAGCGCCCCGCTCGCCGACGTCGCGGTCGGCTTCAACTTCTCGTACTGGTGCTTCGACACCCGTGACTCGCTGCGCACGTACTTCGAGGCCGCGCGGGCCGGCCTCACGTCTGACGGCGTGCTGTACCTCGACGCCTACGGCGGCACCGAGGTCTGCATGCACGACGTCAACGAGCGCGAGGTCCGTGACGAGACTGGCGTCATCAACGACGGCGAGACGTTCATCTACGTGTGGGAGCAGGTCGAGTTCAACCCGCTGACCTCGCACATGGACTGCGCCATTCACTTCGAGTTCGAGGACGAGTCCCGGATCGACAACGCGTTCACCTACTCGTGGCGGGTGTGGAGCCTGGCCGAGCTGAGCGAGCTGCTGCAAGAGGCCGGGTTCACCAACGTGCGGATCTGGACCGAGGACGAGGACGAAGACGGCGACGGCCTCGGCACCTACTCCGAGGTCGACGATCTCGACAACGAAGGCGTCTGGTGGGTCTACATCAGCGCCGAGAACTGCTGAGCACAACGACGACGCGAGACGGACAGCACGGACATGGGCGGCAAGCAACACAAGAAACGCAAGAGCAAGGCGCCGACCCAGGCTTCGCGCGCGGATCTACACGAGCTGTACCAGCGCTCCGTGCAGTCGCCAGACGCCGACTGCGAGCTGTTCGCCAACATCTACGAGGAGCTGCGTGGCGCCGCTGCGAGGGTGCTGCGCGAGGATTTTTGCGGCACCGCGCTGCTGTCCACGACCTGGTGCCTGGCCGAGCCCGAGCGTCGGGCGTTTGGTGTCGACCTCGACGGGCCGACCCTCGAGTGGGGCCGCGCGCACAACATCGTCCCCAACGCCGAGGCCCTCGGCGAGCGCCTGACCCTGGTTCAGGGCGACGTGCTCGAGGTCGACGCGCGCGCGGTCGAGCCCGCCGACATCATCGCGGCGCTCAACTTCAGCTTCTGCGTGTTCAAGCAGCGCCACGAGCTGGCGCGCTACTTCGAGCGAGCGCTCGCCGGCCTCGCCGAGCGCGGGATCTTGTTCCTCGAGCTGTTCGGGGGGACCAAGGCGATCGACACCGACGAAGAGATCCGCGAGCTCGAGGGGCACACGTATATCTGGGAGCAAGAGTCGTTCAACCCGATCAACAACGACATCGTCTGTCACATCCACTTCGAGTTCGAAGATGGGTCGAGGATCGAGCGCGCGTTCACCTACGAGTGGCGCCTGTGGTCGATCCCCGAGCTGCGCGACCTGCTCTACGAGGCCGGGTTCTCCAACGTCCGCGTGTACTGGGAGAAGGTCGAAGAGGAAGACGACGAGGACGAGGACGACGAGGGCGACGAGGACGAGGACGACGAGGACGACGACGACGAGGACGACGAGGACGAGGACGACGAGGACGACGACGAGGACGACGAGGACGACGACGACGACGACGAGATGCTCGAGGGCACGGGCGAGTACGAAGAGGTCCACGAGGTCGAGCAGCAGGACAGCTGGCTGGTCTACGTCGTCGCCGAGCGCTGAGCGCGACCGCCCAGCCCGCGCGCGCGAAGCCGACAAGACAAAGCGCACGTCGACCACCAGGCGTGACGATTTGCGTTACGCTTGGGCTAACGAGGTCGCCTTGCCCAGCGCTGCACCCTTCCCCTCGCTGATCATCCGCGCCGATCGCTACGTCGCCCAGGGCGCGTTTGCTGAGGCCCAGGCCGAATTTCTCGATCCCGACCCCGACGTGGTCGCGCGGCTCGAAGCGCTGCTGCGCTCGCGCGAGGCCGGCGTGGTCGCGCACTACTACATGGACGCCGAGCTGCAGGGGGTGCTGTGGGCCTGCGACTGGCCGCACATCAACATCTCGGACTCGCTGGTGATGGCCGATCGCGGCGTCGACATGGCCCGCGCGGGGGCCAAGGAGATCGTCGTGCTCGGGGTCGACTTCATGTCCGAGAACGTGCGGGCGATCCTCGACGCGTCGGGGTTCGAGGACGTTGGGTGTTGGCGGGTGACCGAGCAGGCGATCGGCTGTTCACTGGCCGAGGCCGCCGAGTCTCGGGCCTACGCGGCGTGGCTCGAGCAGGCCGCGGCGACCCCCCACTCGCTCCACGTCGTCTACATCAACACCAGCTTGCGGACCAAAGCCCACGCGCACCACGTGGTCCCGACGATCACCTGCACCTCGAGCAACGTGGTCGCAACGGTGCTGCAGACCTTCGCGCAGGCGCCCCAGGCCCACGTGTGGTTTGGCCCCGACACGTACATGGGCCAGAACCTCGCGCGCCTGTTCTCGACGCTCGCAGAGCTGGGTGATGGGGTGATCGCGGCGCTGCATCCGGCCCACACCGCCGAGACGATCCGCGCCCTGCTGCCGCGCTTTCACTACTTCGAGCAGGGCAACTGCGTGGTTCACCACATGTTTGGTGCTGCCGTCACCGCCCAGGTCGAGCGGGACTACTATGACCACGCGGCGGCGGACGTCGACATCACCGCCCATCTCGAGGTCCCCGGTGAGATGTTCGCGCTCGCGCTCAGGGCCCAGCGCGAGGGTCGGGGCGTCGTTGGCTCGACCAAGAACATCTTGGATCACATCACCGCGAGGCTCGACGCCGCGCTGGCTGAGCCCGCGTCGGCGCAGCCCAGGCGCCTGCGCTTCGTGCTGGGCACCGAGGCCGGCATGGTCACCGCGATCGTTCGCGCGCTGCGTGGTCGGCTCGCCGCAGCCCGAGAAGCCGCGGTGGAGATCGAGATCATCTTTCCCGTCGCCGCCGACGCCGTGACCACCACGGGCGACGCCGGGCTGCCGATCATTCCAGGCGTGGCTGGCGGCGAGGGCTGCTCGACCGCGGGCGGCTGCGCGACTTGTCCCTATATGAAGATGAACAGCCTCGACGCGCTCATTGATCTGCTCGAGCGCCTGCCTTCGCGGGCTTCAGGCGACCGCCTCGCTGTCCGCCGCGAGCTCGCTGGCTACGAACCTCGCAAGTATGGCGAGCTCATCGCCGGTAAGACGGTGGCCGCGCTCGGCACCGAGCCAATCCTGCACATGCGCGGCTTTCAACGGGCGGGGACGCTGCCGGAGGAACTGGTCGCGGACCTGGTCGCGCGATGAGGTGTCGCTCGCGTCTCACTGCCACCCGTGCAGGCAGCGATTGCTCCGGCACGATTTGCGCGTCACCGTTGACGCATTCGGGCGATCCGCATGCGATAGAGTGGTACGGTGTGTCAGGCGCAGGGCGATGATAATTCGCGCTCGGGGTCAGGACGCTGACCCGCTCGGGGCGCCTCTGCGTACCGCGGCGCTTGCTGGCAGCAACGACAACGATGAAACCCACGATGATGTTTGGCCCGACAATTCGCCACTACAATTGCCACGTGGCCAGGAGCGACGCGCCGTGACCGAGGGTGACGCCGACGCCTTCACCCATGAGGTCGGAAATCTGATCAACAACATGTATCTGCAGGCGCAGCTGCTCGAACGGCAGCTGGCGCGAGAGCGGAGCAGCGTTGACTCCACCAAGCACGCGCGGCTGCAGCTCATCATGGGAGAGATGCGGCGCTTGTCCTTCCTGCTCGACAAATTGCAGCCGCCAACGCCGCCCGACCGCCAGCGCCCAACCACGCCAAGGCTCTAGCTTCTAGCTATCGTCGGCATCGGGCGGCGCGAACTCGTCGGCGAGCCTGGAGGCGGTATGCAGCGTCTCTCGAGCGCGCAGGATGCTCTGATCCAGGCCATCGAGCACCTCTTGCAGATCCCGGCCGCGCGTGACGGCTTTGCGCAAGACGGCGAGCTGCATGGGCATCGGATTGATGGCATTGCGCAGCTCGTGGACGAGCGCGCGAACGGCCAGGCCGAGCGCGTGCTCGGCATCTCGCCGCCCGAGCTCCCGCAGCTGTTCGCCGGCTGGCTCATCCACACGCTCATGTTAGGCGCAGAGCGACACCCGCGTAGTCGGCAACTTTAGGTCATGTCGCTATCGCCGCCGGCAAGCTTTGCTGCGAGCAATGTGCGTTGGTTCCCGGTAATTCACGTGGGCCACCATGGGAGCAGTGAACGAAGACAACGCCGAGATGGATCTGGCCGGGGTTCCGGTGCCCGTGGCGATGGAGGACACCAAGCCAATCTCGATCGATGAGCTGTCGCCACGCACGGGCGACCTCCCTTATCTGGGTTGGATACCGATCGGCGCGCTGATCCAGAACTCCTATCGAATCCTCGGGCAGCTCGGCGAGGGAGGCATGGGGATCGTGCTGCACGGCGTCGACGAGAGGCTCGAGCGCGAGGTAGCGATCAAGTTCATCCACCCCAAGCACGTCGACACCGAGGAGTTGCACGAGCTGTTTGTTCGCGAGGCGCGCGCAATGGCTCGCGCTCGGCACCCAAACCTGGTCGAGATCTACGCTCGCGGCGACTACAAGGGCTCGCCCTACTTCGTGATGGAGTACATCAAGGGCACGACCCTCGAGGAGTGGGTCGCCGGCCATGATCAGCGACGGGTCGGCCTCGACGACGCGCTCTCGCTGCTCGACCAGATCTGCCGCGGCGTCGCGGCGCTGCACGCCGTGGGCGCTGTCCATCGTGACCTCAAGCCGAGCAACGTGATGATCGGGCCCGGGTTTCGGGCGGTCGTCACCGACATGGGGCTGGCGATCAATCTGGGTGGATGGGCCGCCGGGCGCGAGCGAGTCGCGGGGACGCCAGCGTATATCTCGCCCGAGATCGCCGCCGAGCGGCACGTCCCGCCCCAGTACGCGCACGCCTCCGACATCTACGCGATCGGCGTCATGGCCTATGAGCTGCTCACGGGGCGGCACCCGTTCAAGGCCAAGACCGTCGTCGAGCTGCTGCGCGCCCACATCCACGAGACCCCGCCAAAGCCGAGCGAGGTCGCGCCCGAGCTCTCGGATGTGTTCGACGAGGTGCTGCTGCGCGCGCTGGCGAAGGACCCGAACGACCGGATCGAGTCGGCCCACGCGCTGCGGACCGCGCTGGCGCTCGCGCGCGAGCGCTCGAGTGAGTCGAGCGCCCCGCTGCGGATCATGATCGCCGATGACGATCATGCGTGTCTGCGCTGGACCGGGAAATTCATCAGCGGGTCGTTTCCCAATGCCACGCTGGATCTCGTCACGGATGGCGCCACCGCCCTCGCGCATGCGATCCGTGACCCGCCGAGCGTCGCGATCTTGGATCTGAGCATGCCCGGCCTCAACGGCACTGAGCTGACCGCCGCGCTGCGGGCCAACCCACGCACCTGCGACGTGCCGATCGTGGTGGTCACGGGCGTCGGTGGAGCTCGGGACTGGCGTCTGCTGCTGCGACTCGGCGCCTCGGGGTTCCTGGTCAAGCCCACGGACCCGGACGCCCTGATCACGACGATCCGCCGGCTACTCTGCTAGATCTGTCCGTAGCGCGCCTCTCGGTCGAGTGTGGCTGAGGTCAATCGTTCGTCGTCGTCGCTCGACTATCACCGATGCATGACGAGGTCACCGACGCAGGAGCGACCGCTACAATGACGACGCGGGCACCCGCGCAGGCGAACGAGCAGATGACGACGGGCCTGAGTTCGCCGCGCGCGGGGACCCCCGCGCAGACGACCGACGGTGGCCAGCGCGCCGTCCCAACCCAGCTCTCGTGGGATGGCGGGCGGAGCCTCGAGGCCGAGGTCGAATTCCGCTCGGCGCTCGTTGGGCTGGCGTTGCTCGACGAGCCCGAGCCGGTGACGATCGGGCGCGACCAGCGATACACGATCCGTCACCTGCTCGGCCGCGGGGCCATGGGCGCCGTGTTCTTCGCCGACGACCGCGTGCTCCGACGACCGGTCGCGATCAAGGTCATGTCGAGGCTCCTGTCCAACCGTCACCGATCTCAGGATCGGCTTCGCCGCGAGGCGTGGGCCTTGGCGCTGCTCGATCACCCCAACGTGTTGTCCGTCTACGACGTCGACACCGCCGCCAGTGGCGAGCTCTTCATCGCCATGCAATACGTGGCGGGGCACAACCTGCGAGAGTGGGCCGAGGCGACGAAGCCGACGCGGGCCGAGCTGATCTCGGTGTTCGTGGCGGCCGGTCGCGGGCTGGCGGCCGCTCATGAAAAGGGCCTGGTGCATCGCGACTTCAAGCCCGACAACGTGCTCCTGCAACAGGACGGACGGGCGTTGGTCGCCGACTTCGGACTCGCTGGCGGGGCGCCGCTCTCGTCACACCAACCCGCCGGTCCCGCGCACAGGGGGGCCACGACCGAGGCGAGCTTCATGGGGACCCCGGCCTACATGCCGCCGGAGCAACGACGCGGCGAGGTTGTCGACGCTCGCAGTGATCAGTACGCGTTTTGTGTCTCGCTGTGGGAGCTGCTGGTCGGCGAGCGACCCACGCCGCAGACGGTCGGCGAGCGACCGCGAGAGCTCCCACGCTGGCTCTACGCGCTGCTTCGCCGCGGCCTCGCCGAGGGCATGGACGACCGTCATGCGGACATGTCCACGCTCGTCGCCGCGCTCGAGCATACGCCGACGCGTCGGCGCCGATATGCGTGGGCCGTCGGGGCCGTCGGCTTGGGCGGGGTGCTGGTGTTCGGTGGGGTGCAGCTCGGATCCCCACCTGATCCAGCGCCGGGGCGGGCGGCCGCCGATCCATGCGCGCAGGCTGGCCTCGAGCTGGAACGGGTCTGGAACCCGGCCCGCAAGCAAGCCCTCGCCGCTCGCTTGCGCGAGCTCGACCTCGACGAGACCGGGCTCGCCGCCCAGCGTGTGATCTCCAGCCTCGATCGCGCGGCGACCCAGTGGCGCCAAGATCGAGTCGCGGCGTGCGGCCAGGGCGTGGATCCGGGATGCCACGAGCGCTGGCTGCGGCGCTTCGATCGTCGCGTCGAGCTGCTGAGCTCGCTCGATCCGGCCGCAGCGCCAAGGATCAGCGAGCTGCTCGAGCCGCTTCACACCCGCGCCTACTGTGACCTGGTCGCGGTGCCGCTCGACAGCGCGACCGACGAGGCGCTCGACCGAGTCGAGCTGAGCGAGGCGCTCGCCGACTACGATGAGGCGCTCGCGCGCGGGGAGCAGCTGTGGGCCGGTGTCCAAACCCGAAGCAGCTGCACGCAATCCGGTGTCTACTCGGAGGAGGCCGCCGCGGTCAGCTACCGTCTTGGCCACATTCATGGCGAGCGGCACGACGCCAAACAGGCGCTGCGTTGGCTCGACCAATCGATCGTTCACGCGCTGGCCTGCGCGAACGACTCGCTGCTGGCCGCCGCCCACTTGCGGGCGGCCAAGATCTCGGCCGTTGACGACAGCGCGCTCGTGAGCGCAGCCCGTTCGTTGCGCGAGGCCAAGGCGATCATGGATCGCTCCGGTGATCTGCCTGAAGACCTGCGCGTCGAGTACGAGCTGACCAAGGGTGTGGTCGAGCTCAACGAGGGGGACTACGCCAAGGCAGCTGCCCGGCTCGAGCGCGTTCGCACGCAGCTGGGCGAGCACCCGTTGCTAGAGCTCGAGGCGCTGATCAACTTGGGGGTCGCGGCCAACGGACTCGAGGACCGCGACATGGCCCGAGCGGCGTGGGAGCGCGCTCGCGAGCTCGGCGCGGGTCTGCCCGGGAATCCACCCGAGATCGACATCGCAACCCTCAACTATGGACTCGCGCTCGCGCACGCCGACCAGCAGTCCCGCGACGCGGCTGGCGACGTTCTGAGCCTCGTGATCGCCAGCCGGCACCCAAGCGTCCGACTGCGCGCGACCACGGGGTTGATCGAGCTCGAGTCCAATCGTGGACATGCAGCCGAAGCGCGTCGGCGCGCGCCCGGACTGCTCGAGCTGGCCCGCGCACACCCGGAACAACCTGCGGACGATCGCGCGTTTGCTCTGTTATGGGCGGGCCAGGTTCTGGCCGACGCCCGCGACAGGCGAGGTCTCGAGGCGCTGACCGAGGCGCTCGCGATATTCGACGAACACCTCGCGCAGCTCCCCGAGCGGGTAAACTGCGAGCTCTCGCTGGCGTGGAACCTGCTCGAATTCGGTGAGGTCGAGCTGGCTCGACAACACCATCGACGCTTGCTGTCGCTCGATCCCTCGCTCACTCGAGATCTGGGGCCGTCGCTCGCCGAGTTCGGTCGCGCCCTCGATCACGAGCGTGGATGAGTGGCCTGACTCAGATCGCATTTTTGGGGTTCCGCGGCAATCGTTCGCGTGAACCCGACGACCATCGAGAAGCGAGCCACCGCGTCGACAGGGCTCGCTCAACCCTTCCAGAGGATGTACCCATGCGAACGAGGCTGCGAACTGCTGCCGTGACGATCTGTGTCATGAGCACGCCCATGATGTGCACGATGAGCGACCCGGGGACCAAGGGGCCGCCACCCCAACCCACACCGATCGAGACCGAGCCACCGCGGATGGTCGGACCGACCGTCCTCAAGCTCATTCCGACCCGGACCCCGCCCCAAGACACGCACTTCAAGCCACTCCCACAGTAGTTGGGCGCAGCGGCCCGTCGCTGCAAGGATCCGTGTTAGAGTGCCCGCGGTGCGGGACGACACGGATCTCCAGTTGATCGAGCGTTGGAGAGAGGGTGACCGCCGAGCCGGGAACCTGCTCGTGGACCGCTACTTCGCCCAACTCAGGGCATTTTTTCTCACTGCGGTCGGGGACGCGGATCGCGAGGATCTCGTCCAAGAGACCTTTCGTCGGCTGGTCTCGGCGGTCCCCAATTTCGAGGGGCGCTCGAGCTTTCGAACCTATCTGTTCAAGATCGCCCGGTTCACGCTGCTCGACTTTCTGCGTCAACGCTATCGGGGCAAGGGAGAGTTCGACCCCATGCTGCACTCTGTCGAGGACGTCGACGGTGTCTCGCCCTCGCACCTCGTCACGGCGATCGAGCGTCACCAGCAGCTGCTTGGGTGTGTTCGCAAACTTCCAGTCGAGACCAAGCAGCTGCTCGAGCTGTACTATTGGCATGATCACACGGCAGCCGAGCTCGCCGAGGGCTTTGGCATCCCCGAGCGAACCCTGCGTAGTCGCCTGGTCGCTGCCCGCAATCGCTTGCACGCGTGCATGCAGGACGGCGCCGCGCCGACCAACGAGCTCGACCTCGCGCTCGAGGGGCAGCTGCGCCAGATCGGTGAATTCCTGCGGTCGGGGCGGGTGACGTGATCTCGCATCGCGTGGTGATTGAGGTTGTCGGGACGTCGCAGTCATGGTTTCGAAGTGATGTGCCTCACTGTGCTTCGTTCAGTCGAACGCACGCGACAACCGACTTGAAGAGTATGTCGAATCGTTCAGCTCCCAAGCTTCAAGTTCTTTTCGCCACACTAGCGATCACTGCGAGCGCCTTGACGCTTGGATGTGATCAAGACGTGTCGCTTCCCACTCCAGTCGACGCCTTCGCGGAGGACGACGGCGCAGAATTGGACGATGATGGTGAGCTCACGGATATGCCGATAGAGAGCTCGGGTGAAGCGAGCGCAGGTGAGGCAAGCGGCGGCTCCGAAGTCAGCCTGAACCCGAACACACAACCCGGCGCGAGCAACCACGTTCACGCGCCTCGCTATTGTTGGAACGACTCTCAATGTTGGGGGAGTCAATGCGGCTGCGTGAGTTCCACCTGCCAACCACAGGGCGTCAGCCCGCTACCTCCGGCGGAGTACTGTAGTTACCCTCCCGAGTTCCATGCGGGCGATTATGTACCCTGCGCCGGGGCGAGTGACTGTGCCGATCACTGCAACTGTAATACCAGCGGCTCGTACGGGTACTACTGCAAGCCGTTTGGGGTCGGCCCCCACCCACCCTTGAGCTCCTGCGAGCCCGATGGCGGCGGCGGCGATGGCGGCAGCGGTGGTGGTAGCGGCGGTGGCAGCGGTGGCGGCGGAACAGTTTTCGAGTAGCACAGCGAGCCTGAATCTCGTCGCGCCCGCTTCGACCAGCGTGTCTGTCCCCGCCGCTCGGGCGCCAGCTTTCCCACGGCCATCGAGATCAGGAAGCTCCAGGGGATAGTCTGACCGACGACGCCGCGCGGCCCATGCAGGTCATGGCCGTCGGCGGGCCGCGACCGCGAGGACGCGGTCGGGCACGCGCGTGTGCGTGGCGACGGTGCTCATCAGCCCGGGCCAGATCCATGCGGCGAGCGCCAGCACTCGCTGACCTCGCCGCTGCACCAGCGCGCGAGACAGCCTCGTCGCTAGCTCGATTCGCGGTCCGACATCACGCGCGAGCTGCCCCTGGTAGTCCTGCGCGCTGCCACCGTGCAGGTAGATCGAGGCCGCCAGGTTCGCGCTGTGTAGCGCGATCGACATGCCGTCACCGGTGAACGAGGGGATCACCGCCGCCTGATCACCGAGGCGCCACAGCCCGTTGGTGTAGCGTCGGACGTAGCCGTAGGGGATCGCGGACAGGGCGAGTGGTCGACGCTGGTACGCGTGGGCACCCGCGAGCCGTGCGTCGAGATGAGCGGACTCGCGGCGAATCGCGTGCAGCACCCGCTCCCAGCGCTGACCGAGCGCGAGCAAGCGTTGGCGACGGATCACCAGGCACAGGTTCGCCCGGCCGCGCTCGATCAGCTGCAGCCCCGCGTACCCGCCTTCGAACAGCACGAGCTCGACGTGGCCTTCGAGCTTCGCGGTCTCGCTCGGGGTCAGGCGCCAGTGCAGCTTGAACGCGACCAGATCCGCTTGTACGCCGGGGGGCCGCTTGTGACTGCGCAGGTCGTGCTTGCCCGTGGCCAGGAACACGCTGCGTCCTGCCAGCTGTGAACCACCCGCGATGCGTGCGCTCCAGGCTGCGCCGTCGCGCGTCAGCTCGCTGACCCTGGTGCCGCGCAAGATCCTTGCCCCGGCCGCAGCGGCGCGCTCGAGCAGGGCTTCGTCGAGCACCCGACGCGACAGGCTCGCGCCAGCAAAAGGCAGGGGCGCGGCGGTGACCTGCCGCCGCGAGCACAGCCTCACAGCTTGGATGGCGACGGCGCCCAGCGCCGAAACATCCACACCGAGCGAGGCGAGCATGGCCACGCCTTCGCTCGACAAGAACTCCCCGCAGACCTTGTCGTGAGGCCCCGTGGAGCGCTCGAGCAGCGTCACCGCGCGGCCGGCCGTGGCCAGTCGGATCGCCAGCGCCGCGCCAGCGAGCCCGCCACCAACGATCAGCGCATCACTCATGAGCGAGCTTGCCTGTGGCGCGCGACGGTGACGCGAAACGGGAACACGTGCTCGACCTCGGCGGCGCCTGCTTCGACGCCGGCCTCGTTCAGCAGCCGTTGCCAGTCCGCGGGCACGAACGCGCGAGCGATCGACACCGGGCCGTCGTGTTGAACGAAGGGGTGCAGCCGCGCCCAACGAGCGACGCGACGAAACACGTGGTGGGGCAAGGGGTGGCGATGCAAATCGTTGACGAACCAACCGACCCGAGCGTGTGCCTCCATCCAGCGCAGGAATTCGACGACCTTGGCGTCGCTGAGGTGGTGGGTGAACAGCGAGCTGACGACGACGTCGACGCCACGCGGCGGCGCGTGGGTGAAGATATCCGCGGTCACCCACTCGATGCCGAGCTCGGGGGCGCTCGCCTGCGCAGCCGCTACGCGCGACCACGGGTTGAGATCGACGCCAGTCAGCGAGACCTCGACCCGACACCGCCGCGCCCACTTGGCGAGCTCGCGCAGCAGGTCTCCGTACCCGCTGCCGACGTCGACGACCTCGAGCGGACGGCCCAGCGCGCGACTCGAAGCCAGCAGTCGATCGAAGAATCGAAGCGTCGGCCGGTGCGCGAGGGTCCACACGTTGACGCGGGCGAGGTCGGCGAGGCACGCACGAAACTCGTCGTAGCCGACCGCGGGATCATCCATCAGCTCGGCCTGCGTGGAGCGCTGCGTGAAGTCGATCATGCGCGCGCCTACAGCTTGTGGAAGAACATGGTCTCCGCGCTCAGGCCGGGCCCAAAGGCCATCGCGCAGCCACGCTGGCCGGGCGTCGATGTGGCCAGCAGCGACTCGAGCACGAACATGACCGTGGCCGAGGACATGTTGCCGTAGCCTGCGAGCACGCGTCTCGACGCGGCCAGCGTCGTGGGCTCGAGCGCGAGGCCACGCTCGACGGCGTCGAGGATCGAGCGCCCGCCCGGATGCACCGCCCACAGCTCGAGCTGCTTCGCCGACGCGTCGTCGAGGATCGCGTCCGCGACGACCTGGAGGCCCGCGCAGATGTTCGCGGGGACGCGGCCCGACAAGAACATGTCAAAGCCCTGATCACGCACCTTCCACGTGATCAGATCGCGGGTCCCCGGGATCACCGTGGTGTTGAAGCGATCGATCGTGAGCCCGACCGGATCGGCGCTGATCAGGCTGGCCGAGCAACCGTCGCCAAACAGCAGGAACGAGAGCATGCGCTCGATGTTGGTCGTGTGCTGAAGGTGCAAGGTGCAAAGCTCGAGGTTGACGAGCAGCACCCGCGACGCGGGTTCAGAGCGCACGATATGGTGGGCCAGCCGCAGGCCCGTGATCGCGGCGTGGCAGCCCATGAATCCAACCATGGTCCGCTCGACCTCGGGGCGCAGGTCGCACTGCTGCACCAGCTCGAGGTCGAGACCCGGCGCGTACATGCCTGTGCAGGTGGTCACGATGACGTGGGTGATGCGCTCGGCGGCGGCGCCTAGATTGAGCTTCGCAACGGTCTCGACAGCGAGCTGCGGTGCGTGACGCTCGAACAGCTGCATGCGCCGCGAGATCGGCGGGAACGCGCCGCGCATGTACACCTCATCGCCGTCGACCGAGCGCGCATCGGGGCTCGTGGCCGGAGCCAAGACCGAGTAGCGATGCTCGATCTGCGCCTTCGCGGCCATGCGCTCGAACAGCACCAACGCGCGCGTATCTGCGAGCAGCGTGCGCGCAAACTGGAGATAGGTGACGTGGATATCGTGGCGGGGCACCCCCGTCACGATCTGGTTGATCTGTACATTGGTCATGGCTGACCAATGCACAGACTTCACGTGCTCACGGGAATTGCCAACGCTACATTTTCGGACTGCGAGGCTAGACTAGAACAGCGCGTTGAAGGCCCCGCCGGTCGCCACGCAGGCGACCGGTGCCTCTCACTGGATCAGCGCGTAGCGCAGCCCGCGATCCCGAACGACCAGCGTCTGCGCACCGCAGTGCTCGAGCGCCGCGAGCAGGATCGTGATGCCCCCCACGACCACGTCCGCGCGCCCAACCCCGAGCATCGGCATGGCCTGCAGCTCGGCCAGGCTCAGGCTCGCAAGTCGCCCGCGCAACCGAGCGATCTCGCCGATCCCAACCCGCCTACGATCGACGAGCTCACGATCGTAGCGGTCGAGCCCCAGCAACAGCCCGGTCACGGTCGTCACCGTGCCCGCCAGGCCGTAGAGCTCGGGCTCCGCGGCGAGCGGCTGCGCCGACAACACCTCGCGCGCGTGGGCCAGCATCCGATCGAGCGCGGCCGCGCTGGGCGGGTGTCCGTCCGAGAGCAGCTCGGAGATCCGCACCGACCCCAACCGATGGCTGACCGCCTGCTCGACCTCGAGCCCACGCCCCACGACCAGCTCCGTCGACCCACCCCCGATGTCAATCACGCGAAGCGGATCGACCTCGGGGTGCTCGAGCGCGACCGAGCGATACGACAGCCGAGCCTCCTCGTCGCCCGAGATCAGCCTCACCTCAGCCCCGAGCAGCTCGCTCGCAGGCACCAAAAACTCCGCCGCGTTGCTGCCCATCCGCAGCCCCTCGGTCGCGACCGCCGTGATCCGCGTGACGCCCTCGGCATCAGCCAGCGAGCGATACCGTCGCAGCACCTCCAGCGTGCGCTCGATCGCCTCAGCCGAGAGCGTCCCCCGGCTCGCCGCGCCCTCGGACACCCGCGCGACCGTCGACTCGTCGCGGATGATCGAGAGCGCCCCATCCGGCCCTCGCCGAGCCAAGAGCAGCAGCACGCTGTTGCTCCCAATGTCGATCACCGCCTGAGTCGTCGGCACCCGGTCCGCATAGCCCGAACCCGACCCGTTGGGGACCCCCTAGGAGGGGGCCACTCATACGGTAGCGAACAGCAGACCCGCGCGCAGTGAAGGCCGACCGCCGAAGACGAAGAAAGCCCCTAGGAGGGGGCCACTCATACGACTGCGAACAGCAGACCCGTGCGCAGTGAAGGCAGGGGGCCACTCATACGACTGCGAACAGCAGACCCGTGCGCAGTGAAGGCCGACCGCCGAAGACGAGAGAGCCCCCTAGGAGGGGGCCACTCATACGGTAGCGAACAGCAGACCCAAGCAAAGTGCAGGCCGACCGCCAAAGACGCAGAGAGCCCCCTAGGAGGGGGCCACTCATACGGTAGCGAACAGCAGACCCGTGCGGAGTGAAGGCCACTCATACGGTCGCGAACAGCAGACCCGCGCGTAGTGAAGGCCGACCGCCGAAGACGCAGAGAGCCCCCTAGGAGGGGGCCACTCATACGGTCGCGAACAGCAGACCCGTGCGGAGTGCACGGTGCCTGTGGGGGTCTAAATCAGTTCGCCTTGGGTCCCCAGTCAGGGGTGCTGGCGCCCTTGGCGATCTCGACGTTGTTGTTGCCGTCTTCGTTGGCCACGTAGATGCTGCCGCCCTGGGTGTAGGCGACCCACCGGCCGTCGGGGCTGAACGTGGGATCGAGGTTGCGGCCCGGGCTCTGGGTCATGCGGACCACGCTGCCGGACTTCACGTCGATCTTGAAGATGTCGTAGCGGTTGGACGCGTCGCGGCCCGAGTAGACGATCCACTCGCCACGGCTGGCGCCCTGGCTCCAGTCCGGCGACTGGTTATAGTTGCCGGCCTTGGTCACGCGGCTCTCGCCGCCACCGGAGGCGCTCATGCGATAGACCTGGGGCCCGCCAGCGCGATCGCTGACGAACGCGATCTGACCGCCGCCGCTCCAGCTCGGGGAGCCGTCGATCGCGGGGTTCTTGGTCAGGCGGCTCTTGATGTTGCCGCTGCGGTCGATGGTGTAGAGCTCCGCGTTGCCGTCTTTGGACAGCGCCAGCGCGATCGTGCCGCCGTCGGGGCTGACGGCGCCGCCGAGGTTGAGGCCCGGGAACTTGGACACGCGGGTGGGGCCGCCACCGCTGCTGATCCACAGATCCGGGTTGCGCTTGGCGTAGCTGGTGAACACGACCTCGCCGCCCGGACCCATGTTGGGCAGGATGTTGAGCGAGCGGTTGCTGGTCACCGCGGACGTGGCCTCACCGTTCATCTGCACGGTGTAGACGTTCTTGCTGGTGACCGGATCACGACGCGTTCGGACGAACGCGATGCGGGAGCCGAACACGCCGGGCTCCTTCGTGTAGTACTCGATCACGTCGTTCATGAACTTGTTGGCGGCCGTGAGCGGGTCCCCAGCTGGGTAGCCACGGCTCAGCACGGGCTTGTCGCCCTTGCTGATCTCGTACATCGCCATGCGGATCTGTGAGCCCGCCTCGGAGGTCAGGATCACCACGTCGACGTTGCCGACCGCGCTCCATGCCTTCTTGTCGAAGGTCTGGGCCTTGATCAGCGCGCCGGGCAAGCTCCGACGGGGGATGATCTGGAAACCGGCGGAGATCTGGGCGTTCTTGCGAAGCAGATCTCCGAGCTTTCCGTCAGCGGGGATCGCCACACCGAGCAGACGCGACTGGCCTTGGACGCTGGCGTCCTGGAACGGCTGCATGGGCAGAGTCGGCGGAGCCGCGTTGGCTTCGGCCGGGGGCGTGCCGGCCCACAGACTACCGAGAGCCAACAGGGCGGCGAGGATGGAGGTTCCGAACAGCGTGCGCTTCATGATTGGGACACCTCGGGCGTCGGGGGGAGCATACCCGTCGAGCCCGCACAATCAAAGGCGTTCATTTTGGCCCGTACGACCCAGTGCGGTGCTCGGCCGCCCTGCGCGGGCGTTCGCCGGGGCAATTGTGCGCGAGGGCCCACAGGAACGCGGCTCCGCGTCACCCGGGTGGTGGGTAGCTCACGCCCGCAACCGGGTCAGAACCGGGTCGGACCTGGGCCAGAACCGCGGCCAGAACCGCGGCCAGAACCCCGGCTCCTCACTTAACTTTGCCCTGGCTCCACGCGAAGTTGTAGTTGAGCACGACGCAGCTCGCCTTCATCTGCTTGGCGATGTGTGCGGGCGGCGGTGAGAACTTGAGGCGCTCGATCTCACCGCGGACCGCCCCGTCGAGGTCCGAGTTGCCGGAGCTGCCCTTGTCGTAGACCTTCTCGACGGTGCCGTCCTTGCAGACCTTGAGCTTGAACCGGTAGGGCGCGCCCGCGGGCAGCTTGGCGGCCCAGGCCGGGACCTTCATGTTGTTGAGGGCAGACATGACCGAGGTCGCCCACGAGTCGCCGTCTTTCTTGAGGTCAGCCCAGCCGTTGGGGTCACCAAAGGGATCGCCAGTAGGATCGAGGTTGTTCGGCAAGTCCTTCTCGTAAGGGTTGTTGTCCTTGCGATTCTTGTCCGAGATCTTGGCGTCCTTGTTCTTGTTGACCGGCTTGTCGTCCTTGGGCTTCTCTTCGATCTCTTTCTTCTCTTTTTCCTCGGGCGGCGGGACCTCTTCTTCGGTGACCGCTTCTTTTTGGACGTCCTCGGGCGTGCGGGTCTCCTCGTTGATCGCCTTCTCGGGGATCTCCGTGGGCTCGACGCCGAGCTTGGTCAGCGCGCCCGGCTCGAACTCGAGCAGAAACTCTTCTTCGTCGGCACCCGATGCCTCGGCGCTGTTCTCGAGCCACCACATCACGAACACCAGCGAGGCGCTCAGCACGATCGTGCCGAAGAACGCTCCGATCAGCGCGAGCGGAACCGCGAACAGGGCCCGCAGCTCGCGGAACATCGAGTAGAGCGGGGCGAGCAGGGCCGGCGGCGTGCGGACCGGCGTGATCGGACCCTGGGCTGCGCGCGGCGGCGCGGCCTGCAGCTGCTCGATGGGTCCTGGCCCTTGTCCGTGGTGCGGGGAGTGCTGGCCCTGGGGATGCTGTGGGTGGTTCATCGGAGACTCACGGCCGAGGTGCAGCATAGCGCATCGCGGCGGCTTCGGAGCAAAGCCCCTGACGGCCCCCGCCTGGCTCTATTCGCGCCTGGGATTGGTCACGAACCCGACCTCGGACACGCCGGCCTCCTTGAGCGCGATCATCACGTCGAGGATCACCTCGAAGGGCACCGTCCGGTCGCCCTGAATGTAGGCGACCTTGTCATCGATGATCTTCTGGTTGGCCGACAGCTGCTCGGTCCACCGCGCCTTGTCGGCGTCGAGCGGAAGCGCACCCACGAACACCCGACCGTTGGCGTCGACCGAGACCACCGACAGATCGAACTCTTCTTCGGTGATCGGCACCCCGACCGCGAACGGGATATCGACCGGAACCTGCTCCTGGTTCATGAGCGGCGTCGCCACCATGAACCCGATCAGCAGGCAGAACATGATGTCGATCAGCGACGTGACGTTGATCGCAGCGACGGGCTCATCCCCGCTCGCCGACCCATCATGCGTGACAATTCCGCCCACCTAACGCCCCCCTACTCCAGATCCAAGGTCACAATTCAACCGCACGAGCCGCCCCCAGCGAAGCGAACGTGAAGCCCCCTCCCAGGGGGCCACACATGCCGTCGCGCACAGCTGAACCAGCCCATCGAGCGAGTGCAGCGAGCGACCGGACGCGAAGCGGACGTGCATGGCAAAGTGCGAAGGCGCCTGTGGGGGTCAAAAAAAGTGGCGTCGGATGATGTTGAGGTAGTCGCTGCCGAAGGTCGACATCTCGGCGTTGAGCACCTTCAGCCGGCGGTTGAAGTAGTTGAAGGCCACCACCGCCGGGACCGCCGAGAGCAGCGCGAGCGCGGTCGTGACCAGCGCTTCTGCGATCGGCTGAGAGATCTCCGAGAGCTCCGCGGAGCCCTTGGCCGCGATCGCCAAGAACGCGTCCATGATGCCCCAGACCGTGCCGAACAGACCGATGAAGGGCGCCGCGGCGCCGGTCGTGGCCAGGAACGGGAGCAGCGTCTCGAGCTTGGTCATCTCGCTGACCTTGGCCCGCTGCAGCGAGCGCTCGATGTTCGCGGTGTCCTCCATCTTGGCGTGCATCGACTCGCCGTCGCCGCCGCCTTTCTTGACCTTGGACAGCTCGACGTACCCGGCGCGGAACATGGCCGCTAGCGGGCTGTATTTCAGGCCCTCGGCGACCCTGTAGATGTCGTCGAGGCGCTTGCTGTCCCAAAACCGATCGAGGAAGCTGACCGACTGCGACTGCGCCTGGCTGATCTGGATCAGCTTGTAGATGATCACGAAGATACACAGCGCGACCAGCGTCAGCAGGATGATCACGACCCCGAGGACGATGCCCTTCGAGGCGGTCAGCAGCTTTATCATGTCGACCTCGGCCAGAACCGGGGAGGTCGCAAGTGCTGATAATTCGGGGAAGATCACGGCGCGCGCAGGCTACACGGCTGAGCTGCGCGGGGGCAAGTGCGATGCGTGTCTGATCTGCACGGGGACGGGGCGTGCCCTCTGGACCGCGCTCGGGCGCCCTGCTAGACCCGCGTGGTGCTCGTCGGCCGGCCATCGGACCACCGCAGCGGCCGCTGGACCCCCGGCGCGCTCGCGCTCGCGCTCGCGGTCCCGCTGCTGGGCGCCTGCGCGGAGCCGCCCAGCTTCTTGCTCAGCTGGGAGCTCGACGACGGGCAGGGCAACCCCGATCCGGAGCCCGCGCTGAGCCCCGTCGAGCAGTGCGCGGTGGTCGGCGTGTCGAAGGTCCGCGTCACCACGATGGTGGGTGCCTGCGTCGACTCCAAGTTCGTCGGTGCTGACGTGGACACGCGCGAGTACCCCTGCTCCGCCGCCTCCGCTTCGTCGGGCGCCGTCGATGGGCCCACGCTCGAGCCGGGCGAGTACACCGTGTTGGTCGAGGGCCTGCGTCGCAGCGGCGAGCCGTGGGCCTGCGAGCACTCGCTGTGTGAGCTCGATCCGAGCTCGGCGCCCTGCATCGCGCGCGCCGTCACCAGCGTGACGGTGACCGAGGGCGACGCCCAGCCGATCCACTCTGTCACGCTGATGAGCCCGCCGCAGTGCGACGACGGCATCGACAACGATCGTGACGGCCGCGTGGATGGCCACGATCCCGGCTGCATCTTGGATCCGACCGGCCCAGAGTCCGCCGACGCCAGCGTGACCGTGATCCAGCCGAGGGTCACGTTCCTCGGTCGTCCCGTGGTCAGGCCGTTCCACGTCGGGATCCAGGCGCTGCTGGTCGAGATCAGCGGGGAGCAGCTCGCCGTGATCGGGGACCACCAGCTGGACCTCTCGCAGTGGCCGTTTCGCCTGCCGATCCTGTCTGGTGAGCTCGACGAGGGATCGTACGAGCTCTCGATCACCGGGCTCGACGCGGGCCAGGTCCCGGTGACCCAGACGATCTCGTTCCCGTTCGACGTCGATCAGGATCAGGCCAAGTACGTGGTCAACCAGTTCGACTTCACGGAAGATCGCTTCCTCGAGCCGATCGTCGCGCCGATCTCGTTCAACACCAGCTTGCTGCTGTCGCCCGACGCGGTGACCGGTCCCGGGTGCGAACTTGGTGGCCACCTCGCCGACAACCAGCCGATCACGCTCGACCGCCTGTGGGTCCGGATCACCGACGGCTCACAGCCACTCGACGCCGCCGCGCTCGGGCTCACTGGCTTCGCCGAGGTCGGCGGGTTGATCGCGCCCGTCGACGAGCCGGGCGGCTGGGTCAGCTACGAGTGCCCCTCGTCGGTGATCGACTCGGTCCCGCTCACCTGGGGCGGCTACGACATCGAGGTCCAGGGACGGATCGGCGCCGAGGTGTGCTTCGCAACCCCCGCGCTGATCGAGCTCCCGCCCCAGCCGTTCAGCTCGACCGAGCTCGGGCTCGAGCGCGTGCTCGTCGACGATGAGCCGCCGGTAGGCTGCCGCGAGTGCACGGCCAACATCGACTGCTCCAACCAGGTCTGCGTCAAGCACGTGTGCGTCGACCAAGAACCATCCTCCAATGGCTGAGCCCGACAAACCGACGAAAAAGATCCCGCCGCGCACGAGGGAGCGCAAGCGTCGGGGCCACAAGGCCGAGACCGAAGCCGCCGAGGCGGCCAGGATCGAGGCCGAGGCCAACAAGCCCAAGCGCGCGGTCAAGGCGGTCCGGCAGCTCGACCCGGAGGCGTTCAAGCAGGTCGACCTGATGATCGGCTCGTTCGCCCAGCGCCGGTTCGGCGGCATGATGCCCGAGGTCGCCAAGGCCTTCTTCGCGGTCGCCCGGGGCGAGGAGGCCAAGCACCCCGAGCTGCAGCAGGCGTTCGCGCTGTACTTCGTCTACGGCTACCGCGACGGGCAGGGCCTGCGGGTGCTCGACATGTTCGCGCAGCACGGTCTGCAGCTCGATCGTGAGCAGCGCCGGGTGCTCGACGCGTGCATGCGTGCGCGCTTCGTGGTGTTCGGGCTCGAGCGCAAGAACGACGCCAACAAGCAGCTGATCGGCCGCGACATCTTGCGCGAGACCCCGATGACCGTGCTCGACAACGTCGCGTTCGCGCAGCTGAGCCCGGGCGATGTGCTCGGGGCCTACATGTTTCCGGTCGGGGATCTGTGGCGGCCGCTCGGGATGGCGACCAAGGTCGCCGGGGCCCGGACCAAGGCGCTGAGCCAGGCGCTGGGCCAGCTGTCGGGGGCCCAGAGCTTGGCCCCGATCGCGCTCGCGGATCGGCGCCCGGCCCAGGTGTTCTGGACGCTGTACCGCGTGGCCGAGCACAGCTTCAGGGGCGGCCCGGCGCCCAAGCCCAAGTAGCGGCGTTCACGGGTCGCTCTCAACCAGGCGAGCGGCCAAACCGATGCTCGCGCTCGGCGACCCAGTGCTCGGGGACCGCGGGCGAGCGCTGCTTGGCCTTCATGAACAGCATCCCGGCGGCGACGTGGTCAAAGTAGGTCTGCAGCGCGAGCGCGGGCCCGGGACCCTCGGCCAGCTCGATCACCCGCACCCCGGCCTCGAAGCTCGAGATCCGGCTGGGCTCCGACGGCACCCGCACGCCCCAGTGTGAGGGCGGGCCCTCGGGCAGCGCGAACGCCTGCATCGTCGCGAGCTCGGGCAGCCGCCGGCTCATCCGCGAGCACTGGGCCCAGGTTCCATCGAGCAGCACGAAGGTCTGGATCGCGTCCGGCCGCGCGGCCCTGCGCGCGGCGAGCTGCGAGCGATCCAGGATCGGCGCGGGCTCGGGCGCGCCACCTTCGGGGTCGAGCACGCGGGGGAAGATCAGCACGTAGTCGCGCTCGGGCCGAGTCAGCGCGCTCGGATCGAACTCGCAGCCGCGCACGCCGAACTGGACTAGCTCACAGTTGGTCAGCACCTGCGGCAGCATCCGCGCGGTGTTGGTCGGCTTGTGGCGCTCTTTGTTGTTCTGGACCACCAACAGGGCAGTCGCGAGGCTCAGCTGGGGCCGGTGCGCGCACACACACAGCTCGTCGTGCAGTCCACACCCGTCGCAGCGCCGGGCCTCGAAGCGTCGCTGGCCCATCAGCGAAACTCCTCCACGGCCGCGCTCACGGCCTCACGGGCAGCGGCGGGGAACATCACGCGATGCGAGACGAACACCTGGGAGGACAGGGCGTGCATCAGCGGCGAGGCCTCGAGCAGGCTCTGGACCCGCGGGCCCGACAGCACCACGAGCGCCTCGTCTTCGACGTAGGCGTGGATCTTCACCCGGTCGGTGGCCGCGAAGTAGCGCGGGTCGAAGCCCGCCGCCGTGACCACTGGATCCACGCGCGCGCGGACTTGTTCGTCGGTGATCTCGTCGCGCAGCTTCACGCTCTTGAGCAGCTTTCGCTCGCGCACCGCGACCGCGAGCGGGCCCAGGATCGGGTCAGACTGACGGTGGTCATGGCCGCCCGCGTAGTGCCACAGCGCGGTCTCGAGCGCGCTGTCGTCGAGATCCAGGTACTCGCGGGTCGACAGCTCGCGCCCGCGAAACAGCTCGACGATCGCGGCCGGGGTCCCCGGCGCTGCGCGTGCGTCATCTTGCAGCAGCTCGCCGAGCCGGCGAAACAGCGCGCGGATCGTGACCTCGGCTGCGCGCACGGCCTTGTGCAGGTACAGCTGTCGATACATGTACAGCCGCGCCAAGAAGAAGCTCTCGACGGCGGTCAGGCCCTTGGCGCCGTCGACCGCCAAGGTGGCCGCGCTCGCGCCCGCGGGCAGGTACAGGCGCAGCGACGCCAGCAGCCAGTCGAGATCCAACAGCCCGTAGCGGACCCCGGTCATGTGGCTGTCTCGCATCAAGTAGTCGCAGCGATCGACATCGAAGGTGCCCGACACCGCGCGGGCGAGGTGGCGGATCGGACAGACCCCGTGGATCAGTCGCTCGACCGCGGCCGGGGCCTGCTCGTCGAACTCGCGCAGGGCCGCGTGGACCTCGGTGTCAGGGTCCATGATGATCTGTGTGGTCCACGCCTCGTGCGCTCGGGCGTGGGCCTTGGGGACCACCTGCTCGAAGGTGTGCGAGAGCGGCCCGTGACCGAGGTCGTGCAGCAGCGCGGCCGCCAGGGCGATCGCCTCCCACCACGGATCGATCCGGTCGTGGCTGGGCAGCTCGTCGACCAGCGAACGGACCCGCTCGAGGTAGCGCTGCATCACGTGGGCCGAGCCGACCGCGTGGGCGAAGCGTGAGTGCTCCCCGCCGGGGAACGCCAGCGAGGCCAGACCCAGCGCCCGGATCCGTCGCAGCCGCTGCACCTCGCGGGTGTCGATCAGGCGGACCAGCAAGCGGTGCCCGGCCGACCGGGGCCCATCGCGCAGCGAGAAGGAGATCAGGCCATGGACTGGATCGCGCAGGATCACGGTCGCCGAAGCTACCAGCCTCCAAAAAGCCCCGAAAGCAGCCCTGCAGCTTCGGCGATGATATGCTCCCGGCGCCGCGTGACGGCCTCCGCCTCCTCGACATGTTCAACTGCTCGAATTGCGGCCACCAGATCGATGACGCCCGCGTGTCCCCGCCGCCGTTTTGCCCCCGTTGTGGCGAGGCGACCGGCGACGTCGACTCGCCCTTCGAAGATGGCGACTCGCCGTTGCCACCACCTCCGCCGATGGGCTCACCGTTGCCGCCGCCGCCGCCGATGGGGGTCATGCCCGGCGAGAGCCCAGACGCCTCGCTGCCGCCACCGCCCCGATCCGGCCGCGGCGAGCCCTCCAAAACCCTGTTTGGCATGCAGGGGCTGAGCTTCGACGGCAGCTTTGAGGACGACGGCGGGCTCGCGTTTCCAACCGACGACGAGGACGAGGACGAGGGGCTGATGAGCGTCGCGCCCCCCAGCGACGACGGGGGCCTCGCGTTTCCGACCGATGACGACAGCGGCGCCGCGTTCGTGCAGGCCGACATCGCGTACGACGACGGCCTCGAGTTTCCGACCGACGACGACGACGAAGTGTTCGCGCCGCCCCCCGAGCGGGTGGGGGCGGCGGCCGACCGGGCGCTCGAGCCGGGGGCGGCTTGGCCACCGGAGCCGCCGCCCCCACCCGCTCGGGGGGCGGCGCGAACAC
>NZ_PVNL01000016.1 GCF_002994635.1 Enhygromyxa salina
GGCCAACGTAGGCACTCGACCATCGGCTACTGCTCGCCGGTCGAGTACGAGCGGAACTTCTACGCCGCGAACGCGGTGAGTCAAGCCGCATAAAACCAGGTGTCCGAATTTTTGGGGCAAGACCAGTAGTCAGCGGTCGCCCGATACTCGGTGAACACGATGACCTTGGTGCCGGGTTCGAGCTTGCGCAGTATCTCGAGCAAAGCCTTCAGCTTGCGGTCGCCCTTGACCTTCGTCGCCAACACGAACAGCTGATCCAGCTGATTCTTGAAGCGCGCAGGATCGATAGGATGAATCCGGCCTTGCGCGACGCTCTTGGCTAGCCGATCCAGGGTTACGTCGAGCGCGGCTCCGCTGCTCTCGGCACGGCGGGCAATGAGCGCTCGGATGAATCCATGCCGTCCCTCGACGCTGCCCGCTTCGTCATCGTCATCGTCCAGCATGGAGCTCGCGCCCCACTGATCTTCGACGGTGAAGTCCATATCTTCGAGGGCGTCGTAGATCGCATCCATGTCTGATCGATACCGAACCGTCCGCAGGTCGAGCTTGGGGAAAAAGCGCAGCTCGTCTTGCAGGTTCAGCCCGATGTAGCTCCCCTTCTTCACCCCGAAGTCGCGCAGCACCTGACCCAAAGAGACGTTGACGGCGCCGCGATGTCGCGCGACCTCCGACACCTCCTCGATCGCGGGTGCGCCGGGCGTGGCCATGTCCAACAGCGTCTGAAGATTCTCGACGCCGGTGCTGATCGGAGTGGCTGTCATCAACAGCGCCTTCGGGGGCCCCGAGGTTCCGGACGGGCCCATCAATAGCTCGCGAAGTGAGGTTTGACGTTGGGCCGTCTCGCGCCGGTAGTGGTGGCACTCATCGACGATGACCAAGTCCGTGGGCCCAAGCTCGGTGAAGAGCTCGGCGAGCTTCTCGTTACTCGAGACCCCTCGCGGCGTGCGCTCGAGGTCGTAGGTGCGGACCACGTCGCTGGGGAGTCGAAAGCTGCGCAGCGCGTCGATCCACATGTCGCGCATCGACTGGTTCTTACAGACCAAAACAACACGATCGATGACTTCGTTGTTGCGCAGCGCCGCGGCCACGTAGGCCCCCATTACGGTCTTGCCGGTCCCCGTTGGCGCGATCAGCAAGACCCGATCTTGGCTCTCGAGCCGGCGCAGGACCGTGGCGACGATCGCCTGCTGGAACTGCGCGAGTTGATAGCGGCGACTCTCGACCGGCTGGATCTGTCCGAACAGGAGGTCGAGGATCTTGAGCAGCACGAGCTCGGGGTTCGTCGGCTCCCACAGCGCCCAGGACAGCTCAATCTCCCGCAGCAGCGGCTCACTGAAGGGCAAACCAAGCTCGAAGTAGTACTTGAAGCGATCGACGAGATAGGCGACCTCATCGACGTCGAGGATCACCCGCCCGCACTCGACGTTTTTGGCGAGCCCGTTGGTGGACATGTTGGCGGAGCCCACATGCGCACGTTTGCGGTCGAAGATGTAGACCTTGGCGTGGAGCCCACCGCGCCTCTTTGCCTCGAAGCGCCGAACGCGAACCCGGCCGCGCACCAGCTGGTCGTGGAGCTGGCGGATCATCGTGCGGTGGCTGTCCAGCGTGAGCTGCTGCTCCGCGTAGCGCAGCTCGAGGCTCGCTGCGAACTGCTGGAGCAGGAATCTGACATCGTTGCCTGAGCGCTCATCGTTGCCGATCAGCAGGTACATGTCTGCCGCGTCGAGTTGGCCAGCAACGCGGCTGTAGCCACTGAGGCTGAAGTACGCCGACGCGATCTCCACGCGGCGGCTGCCCTGGGCGAGGTGCTCGAGAGCACGTCCGCTCACCCCCGCGTCGAACAGCACCATGGAGTTGTCGGGGAGTTCGACTTCGGCGAGGGCAGGGCGAAGCTCGAATTCCGGGAGTGGAACCTGTAGACGAGCGGCAACGAATTTCTTCAGCCAGCTGCGCAGCGTCTTGACCCGACGCTTCGTGGTATCATTCTCCTTGTCGGGCTTGCCGTGTGTGTGCAAGTAATGCTGAACAAAGGCCGTTACGCTCGCCGTGTCGGCCTGTTTGGCGAGCTGCTCGAGTCGGTTGCAGCCCTGAAACGTGAGCCATGCCCGCCCCACCTCAGATGCCTCGAACGCGTAGGCCATGCGCTGAACTTGTTGATCTTCGGTCAACCGCAGCAACGCCCTGCCGCTTGGGGTTGGAATGTGGTGTCGGTCGAGGAACCCCATCAAGCGCGCGTTGCTGCGGTAGTAGCCAACAATGCGGGGCGCGACTGGCTTACCCTTATTGCTAATCAGCTTGGTACACAGCTGCTCGATCGGGAGCTCATGGTGCTGGATTACGGCGGTGATGTTCGGCAGCGTCGCTTGCTGCGGCACGAGATCGTCCTCGACGCGACTGGTCTTCCCCCGGTCTTGCGGCCCATAGATCGTTCGCCATTTTCGTTGATCGCTCATTACAGATCCAGGTCACTTTGCTCGGCGCGGATCGATACCCAGGACTTGCGTTGACTCGGGCTTGCTCACGCTAGACCCCGAGCTTGGCACGCAGCTTCTCCTTCATTCGCTCCCGCCGTGCCGAGAAGAAGTCGAGAAACTCCGTGGCGTCGGCCGGCAGCGTTCCCAGGTCGTGCTTGGCCAGGTAGTAACCCTGGTCCGTATCCGTGTGATGGACGGACGCCAGCCACGTCTTTGGCAGTTTGTCCGACTTCTGGACGTTCAAGCTCCCATCCATCAACTGCAAGTTGGGCAGCATATCCTTGAGCCCGGAGATTTCGCCATGATGAGCCTCCTCGACCTCGGCCTTCTTGAGCCGCGCGACCCGGAGCAAGCTGCGGGGGAAGACGTGGTCAATATGGAGCTCGGCGCGCAAGTCCGCGCCAGGGTAGAGCAACGAGAGCAACGCGAACGTACCGCGATCTTGATAGCGAGTCTCGAGCAGCGCATCGAGCTCCTCTTCGTCGAAACGCAGGTGCTTGCCTCGCTCACGCATGGCTGCCTCAATCGCTTCAGTGGGGAACTGTGTCGCGCCGCCGTCGATCGCCCGGCGCATCGCGCCGCGGATGGCCTTGAGCAAGGTATCGAGACCGCTGCCCCAGACCCCGCGCTTGACGAGGGTCCGTACAACCCACAGTCGAATCCGCTCACGATCCTCGCTCGAACTCCTGCCTGTCAAGAAGGACTCGCCGAGCCCGCGCGCCATCACGTAGTAGCTGACGGGCAAGATGACGTTGTTGGCTGTCAAGTTCTGGTCCGAGAAGCCAAAACTGGCGAGTAGGCTCGCGGCGATCTGTAGCGCGCGTTCAATCTCGTCCCAGCGCCTCTCGATCTTGGCCATGTTGTCGGCGGTGAAGTTGGTGACCTTGAACTGGACCTCCGGGATATCCGTGAGCATCAGGGCCGCCTTCAACACCAGATCTTTGGGAAAACGAAAGCCCAGTCCTGTCTTGTTGAGATCATCGACGAGGCTGTGGATCTCTTCGCGGGCGTCCCGCTCTTTCCACTGGGCAGTTGCGACGCTGAGCAGGAGGTCGGCGTAGGACAAAATTGTCCCGCCACTGTTGACGCGGATGAAGATGTTGAGCACCTTGTCGAGGTTCTGCTCCTCTTCTTCGAAGTAGGTGATCAGTCCATCGGTGTGGATGACCGCGTGTAGGCGATGCAGGGTCTTGAACGGCGCCTTGGTCCCGATGAGCCCATGGTCGACCAGGTAGGCGTGCAGGTCCGGGCCAGCGTCCATCGTGCGGATCTTACTGACCGGAAACCAGTGGCGCCTGGCCTCGGCGCTCTCCGCTTTTGCGCGCTTGTCCGTGAGAAACTCGAACTCATACTTCATGTCCAGTTCGTCGTCATGTGACTCCGAGAGGATGTCGAGGTAGAGCTGCTTTTTGGGAAACGCGTGGGGATTTGACCATCGCTTGCGGGGTAGCTTCTCCGCGTGGCTTCCACGGAGCCCGATGTTGAGGGCGGTCAAGCGCTGCTGCCCATCGAGTACCGCCGTGACGGCGTCGCTTCCCGACAGTGAGATGGGCGGGCAGTGTGGGGCGTCCCGTTTGTGGTAGTTCGTGACGAATTGGTAGAAAGCGTACTCCTGCGTGCTCTCTTTCTCTACCCGCCAGAACAGGAACGAGCCGAAGGGGTAGCCGCGCATCAGGCTGTCGAACAGGCGACCGATCTGTTCCGTCTCCCAGACGAACTCGCGCTGAATTGCGGGTAGGACAAACTCGTTCTTCTCGATGCGCTGGAGAGCGCGATGGATTGTGATGGGCTGCTGGAAGGGCATGGCTCAGGTCGTGTAATCGGTGTCGGGTCAAAGTCGCGCACGTAAGCTGTTGTGCTTGGTCATGCGGACCTGCTCAGGCTCGGAGGCTTTCTTCTTGCTCGACTTCTTCTTCGCGGGCTTCTTCTTGTCCCGCTTCTTCTTCGGTTTGGCCTTCTTGCTCGATGGGCCCTCGCCCGCGAGGCGCTCCTCTTCGGCGTAGGTCTGGTTGAGCTCGAGCAGGCGGGCGAGGACCTCGTCGTGGAACTCCTGCGGCCACTTGTAGCGCCAGGGCTTCTTTTTCTTGCGCTTGTGGCCACCGTCGTCCTCGTCGTCCTCCTCATACTCGAGTTGGAACTCGCAGGTGGCTCGCTCGGCGAGGTCGTGCCAGCCGTAGGCTTCGAGGACGGCGTGATCCATGGCGGCGTGGAGTTCGCAGAGCTTGATGATCTCCAAACGTTTCCTTTCCCCAAAGACTGGCAACCCAGCCAACCGCTCAAGCAAACCGGCCAGACCTACTACGACTACCGCGCCGCCCTCATGAACCGCAACGCCGAACTCGGGACACTGGTGCTCGCGGATCCACGCTACGAGTCGCTCGAAGCGGGGGGCCGGGCTGTAGCGGTGGGCGGCTGCGATCTCGAGCATGCCGGACAAGAGCGCTCCCTCGTCTTCGCTGGGGCCCTCGGGGTTGGCGTGGGCGCTGGCGGTCTCGAGCTGGGCCTGCTCTTCGACGCAGACCGCGTCCTCGGACAGCTCTGCACGCTCGTCGTCGCTGCCGACGCCGTCTCGCAACAACGACAGGTCGCCGGGCGGACTGTTCTTTGTAGTCTTGGCGGCCTTCTTGGCGCGGCGTTCGATCGCGCGGCGATGGACATCGAGGGTGCGATAGAAGGCCTCGATCGACGAGAGCAGGCGCTTTTGCAGGCTGGTCAGGACCAGCATCGCGGCGCTTCGGCGGCTCTCGTTGGTGTTTGCCAGGCGCTCGCTTCGAAGCTCGCGGAGGCGCTGGAGCCGGCGCGAGAGCTCGAGCTCTGGGGCGTCATCGGGCAGGCCCTCGATGATGATCGGCTCGATGATGCGCTCGGCGAACTCGCCGGGAACGAGCTCGCGGACGTCGGCCTTGAGCCGGCGGACCATGACGTCGGCGAGCTGATCCGGGTGTACGGGGACACCCCGGCAAAAGCGCTGGGGGTCGAGGATCTCCAGCAGCGCGGCGAAGCTGTTCGAGTGGCCGTTGTGCGGCGTGGCCGACAAGAACAGCTTGTGCTCGAAGCGGGGGGCCAGATCGCGGACCGTCCGGGTCAGGTTGGAGTCGATGGCGTAGCGGGCCCCGCTGGCGGGGGCGGCGTTGTGGGCCTCGTCGAGGATCAACATCGAGCTCGGCGAGAAGGTGCCCAGGTGATCGCGCAGGGGGCCGGCGTAGGTCGCGTCGCGCAAGAGCGCGTGGGAAATGATGAAGCGGCTGTGGGTCTTCCACAGATTGGCGCCCCAGCCTCGCTCGCGGCGGATCTCGGCGAACCAGGCCCGGTCGACGATGATGAAGGTCAGGCCAAAGCGCTGCTCCATCTCGTCGCGCCACTGCTGCACGACAGAGGGGGGGCAGGCAACGATCACCCGGCGCACGCGCTGGCGCATGAGCATCTCGCGGAGAATCAGGCCGGCCTCGATCGTCTTGCCGAGGCCCACGTCGTCCGCGACGAACAGGTGGACGCGCGGCATCAGCAGAGCCTTGCGCAGGGGCTCGAGCTGGTAGTCCTTGACCTGAATGCCCGCGCGGTAGGGGGCCTGGAAGAGCTTGGGGTCTGTCGAGGTGACGCAGTTCCAGCGCAAGGTGTGGAGGTACGCAGAGAACAGCTCGGGGCGGTCGAATCCGCGCTCGGCGACGGCCTCCCAGCTGCTCTTGCCGAGGATGCGGGCGTCGATCTCACACTCCCACAGGACCTCGAGGGGCTCGCCGAGGGCGTCATCCTCGAGGCAGGACAGGCGGACCAGGGTCGCGTCGCCGTGTTGCTTGGGCGCCGTGAGATCCTCGACGAGGTACTGGCGCGAGCGGACGCGGACGATCTGTCCGGGCTCGAGGGGGTCGGCGTCGCGCCAGCGGTGGCCGACGGGGCGAGCTACGGTGGGTGCTGGGGCTTTGGGCTGCACGGGCTGCTCAGTCGGCGTGGGGTGCTCGCGGTGGGCGTCCAACAAGGTCGCGGCATCCTGGCCCTTGTTTGCCGCGCCGGGGAGCTCATGGAGTTCGCACAGCTTGGCGAGCTCTCTGCTGTTGAGGCGGCCGACGATGTTCGCTAAGGAAATCGACTCGACCGAGGTCAGGGCGTCGATGAGCGCGCTCGATTCTGCTGACGGCGGCAGGTCGATCTCGAAGTGGTCCCGCAGGCGGAGCAACCGCTTGCGGCCGAGATGCTCGAGGATGCTGAGCTTGTTGGGGGTCATTGCGGCGCCGGCATGGTACCGCTCGTGAGGCGACGACCGCCAGCTTTGACTCTTCCGAGAGCGTCGACACCGCGATCGAGCGCCTCGTAGCGGCTGACTGCATGGACGATGTAGCAGATCTGCGTGGCTAGCTTGCACACCGACGCAGAGGCGCTAAGCCAGAGCGTCCGCATGGCAGACACCGGCCCGGACCCTCTCGAACTTCCCCAACGATTGCTCGACGACGGCAGCCTCGCGGAGGCCCGATCGGCCGCGCAAACAGCCTTGTCCGAGCTGTCAGCCTCAGCCGACCCGCTGCTCATCGGCGCCCTGCAACTCGTGGAGCTCCGCGCTGCTCTCGACATGGGATTAGCGAGCCAGGAGTTAGCCCGGAGCTGTCGCTCGACCTTCGAACATGTGCGTGGCGACTCTGATCTCGAAGCCCAAGCGCGACTATGCCAGCTGCGCCTGGGGCTCGACCTGCGAGACGCTGCCTTCGCCCGCGACGCCCACGCTTGGCTCGACGAGCGCCGCGGTCGGCTCGGGCGCGCCCAGCGTCAGCAGCTGATCGTGCTCGAGAGTCAGCTGGCTCCGTCACCAGTCGCCGCGTGTGACCACCTGCGTCGCGGCGCCGCACAGCTGCCTCCTGGTCCCGAACAGTTGGAGCTGCGCGTCGTGCTTGCACACTTGCAACTTCGCCATGGCCTGGCGAGCGACCCCCTCGACGAGCTGGTGCTCGCGGCCATTGCCGAGGCGGATCATCGGCGAGTGGCCCGTGCCCTGGAGGCGCTGGCGTGGGATCACCATGGTCGATTGAACGCAGCCACGCTCTCGCGCGTGATCGACTGGACTAGCGAGGATGCCCCGCATGTCAGCGGGTTCTTGCTTGCGCAGACGGGGCGCGTGGACGAGGCGGTCGCGCGGCTCACTGCGGCATGCGAGCGCGCGACGGAGTTCGTCCGTGCTTCCTGTCTGAACGTGCTCCTGCCCCTGCTCCCCAACGGGCCCGAGCGGCGCCGCCACAGCGAAGAATTCGAGCTCCTGCTCGATCGCTATGGTGACGCAGCGTGGCGGCACAACCTCGCCGCCGTTCAGGCCGATCTGGCCCAGGCCGGGCGCGACCTGGAGTTGATGGCGCGCGCGCTCGCCCATGCACGCCGGGCCGCCCCGGAGCTGCGTGGCGTCGGGAACGGGTTGATCGTCGACATCCTGAGCGAGCTCATTGTGCTGGGCTCGACGCAGCCAACGGCCGCCCTCGCGGAGCTCGCCGAAGAGCTCGCACAGCCCATCTCGGAGGTCGAGCTTGCCATGCTGGCCAAGGCTCGCGAGCGGGCAGCCTTCGCCGCGACCGCGACCGGCCCGCTGTGTCCTCCGCGAGTCCTCCGCGCGGCGGATCAGCTCGCCGAGCTCGCGGCTCCCCTCGCCACGGTCCGAAGCGAACTCGTCCGTGCGCGATGCCGATGGGTCGTGGAGCGCCAGCGCGGCGTCCAGAGCGACCCCGGCGATTGGCCCGAGGGCAACTTCGACCGCGCACCCCAATGGATGATCGATCTGACCCTCGGCAGCGAGCGCAGCGTCGCGCCCGAGGAGCTGCGCATCGGCCACGAGTTGCTTCCACATGTCGTCGAAGCCCGGCGCGATGTCGCCGATCACCTCCTCGTCGCGCTCATCCCCGCGTGGGAGGCCGCATCGGGGGACTGGGTCACCGCGGTCGAGACAAGCATCAGCGAGGCGATCGAGACGCCCATCTACGCGGACACAAACGCCTGGCCCGAATTGAGCGCGGCCGTCAACGACGCGTGCACGCGCAGCGATCGCGCCTGGCTCCACGGTGTCGCCGCGACCCTCGCCCGGGCTCGCGGTGAGGCGCCGCCGACAAACGAGACGGCCACCACGTCGACCTCCGCGAGCGAGAACCTGCGCTTGCTGTTCAACCGCGCTCGCCAGGCGTCCGAGTATGTTCGTGAGCTCCGCAGCAACGATTGTGAGCAGGAGACCGAGGCCGCCCGCGCGGCTTGGTGCGAAGCCCTCACGGCCGCCGAGCAGGTAGGCGATGTGCTGATGATCTTCCACGCACGGGTTGGCATCGGCAACGCGGCACGCTGGGGCGCCAAGCCCGATCTCGAGCAGGCCCTCGTTCACTATCGAGCCGCGTCGGCCCTGGGTGTGGAGCGACCGAAGGCCCTCGCCAAGCTGTGGAAGGTCTGGGGCGATTGTCTGTACGAACGCGGCGACGACGACGATCTGCGCGAAGCCTACCAACTCATCGCTCGGTCGATCGACGCGCGCACGGACCGACTGCGGGCCGAGAGCCTGCTCTCGGCCGAGCAAATCGCCGCCTGCCACCCGGACTTCGACGACGAGACTCGACTGCGTCGAGCGGTCCAGCACATGACCGACGCTGTGCGAGCGGGTCCAGAGCTCGCGGATGCGATCGTTCCCCAGCTGTGCCGACGCATCGCGGAGTTGCGGCGATACGCGCCGAAGGACCATGGCACAGATGATCTCTTGAACGAGATCGAGCGTCGCCATGCTGGCCATCGACCGGTTATCGAGCAGGCTCGGGGCGGAGTTGGGCAATCCGCCGACCCTGAAATTGTGGATTACTTCAAGCACATGATGAGCGATCCCGACGGCCGCATCATTGTCGAGGTTCAGCACCGGATGATGGATGTCGAACAGAGCATCGCGCAAATGCCAGCGCAGATGCTCCAACACCTGCCCGTCGAGCAATTGCGCGCGCAGCTCGAGGCCAACTCCATCCGCAACCACCCCGAGCGGCTGCGAGCCGAGCTCGCGCGGTTGCGGGGCGAGACGGCTGCGCAGGGGGCCACCGGGCGCTTGGTTGCTCAGGTCCTCGTCCTCGCTCAGCTTGTCCGACTTGGCCAGGGTGACGAGTCCGAGGCACGCCAGGCCACAGCCGAAGCCCGGCGAGTTCTTCGCCACGCGAACACACCGACGCGAGTCCTGCTTGGATCCCAGCTGGCCGAGGCCTGGCAGACTCACGATCAGAGCAACGCCCAGCCGATGTCCGACATCGATCTCTCCCGTGAGATTGCGGCCGAAGCCGTCGAGGCTGGCGGCGGTCTCGACCACGCCTTCTCCGACGCGGTTGTCCTCCTCGCCCGAGGCTACCGCTACGCCCGCACCGGCGATCGCAACGAGCACCTGCGTCGGGCCCGAGACATCTACGCTCGGCTCCATGCCCGCGCCCTCGCGGCCGGCGATGGTGACACCGCGGCCGCGTCGCTCAACCACCAGGTCGACGCTGAGCTCGAGATGGCCGTTGGCGATCGCAAGACGCGACTGCGAGAAGGCATCGAGAAACTCGAGCGCGCCCGGACCCTCGCCCGAATGCCGATACGGATCGCCGAGATCGAGATCTCGATCGCCTGGCATCTGACCCAGCTCGCGGACGTCGTCGGTGGGGTCGAGCAACGCGGCTTGCTCGAGCAGGCGATGGCGCGCTTCGACGCAGTTGACCGCCGCGCGGCGCCGTCGACGGCGAATCTGGACCACCTCCGCGGCATTTGCGAAGGGTCGCTCGCGCGAGTCCTCCACGGCCCGGAGGCCGAGGCCGAGCTCTTGGAAGCGAAGCTCACCGATCCATCACTGAGCGCTTACGATCGCGCGATCGCTCAACACAACCTCGCCATTCGCCTGCGCCGCATGCCCCAGGTCGACTCGGTCCATCTCCTGCGCGCGCTGGTGTTGTTCGACGAAGCGGCCAAGGTGCGCGAGCCGGTCTCGGCCCGCCATGCCTGGGAGACTTGCTACGAGGCCGGTCTGATGCTGGTCCAAGCCCTGAAGTCCGAGCAAGGCCTGACACCAGAGCTGCTGCCCTGGGAGGCCACCGTGGCCATCCTCCAGGCGCGGTCTTGGCTCGAGCGCGCGCTGACGGCCGCCACGCAACTCGGCCCGGGCGAAGAGCTCGTCGACGCGGCGATCATGCTCGGTCGCTTGGCTTTCGACGTCCGAACCCTCCGCGACGCCACCGAGATCGCCAAGCGCAGTTGGGACGCGCTGCGGCGCGCTGCGCCCTACTTGCTGTTTCGCGACGAGCTGCGCGATTGGGAGGCGAAGTTCTGCCGATCGATCGCTGTGCGCCTCGCTGCGCTCGCCCTCGAGGATGGGATCGTCGGTGTCGGCGGTGAGGTTCGCGCGATCCATGGCGACGCCACCGCACTGGTCATTCGATGGTTGTTGCGTGCCCAAGCCAGCGCCCGCCGGCCCACGCTCGCGCGGATCCAGCGGCCCGAGACCGCCACGGTGGCTTGGTGGTCGACCTGGCAAGCGACACTCGATCGCCGGGACCACCGCGCGCTCGCCAAACAACTCGAGGAGATCCATGGCCAGGAACCCAACTACCTGACCGGAGAGCCCGTGCTCGACGAGACCTGGGCGTGGCTCGAGGCCGAGCCTGAGGCGGTGGCGATCGCGGTCCTGCTCGAGCGAGACACGTCCATTGCCGCGGTGCTGTACTTCGATGATCGCGGCGGCCAACAGACGCGGGTCTTGGTCCTGCCGTCGCGCACGCCTCCGGGGGGCGAAGCCGAGCTGATCGCTCTCTTGAAGAACGCCATCAGCGGCGATCCAGCGGCTCTGAGAGTCCATGAGTTGGTTGTGAAGTGGGCGCGAGAGTCGATCGCCACGCCCGTCATCGAGTACCTCGGCCGCGCGCCGAAGACCGTGCTCTGGTGCCCGGGGCCGATCTTGCGCCTGGCTACACCTTCGAGCGTGTGGGCCGGCGTACCCGTCGCGTGCGTGCACTCGCTCGCTCTGCCTCGCCATCGCCGGCTCAAGCCCCGGCCTCGCTCGTCACTGATCGCCGCCGCGATGCCGACCGGCGAGCGCATGGCCGGTATGCTCGAGGACAAGGTCAAAATCATGCTCGACGAGGCCAAGCACACCGGGCCCGCGCGGGCGCTGGTTAGCGCGGCCGACGTGTTTGGCAACGGTCTGCGTCAACTTAGGCCGATCCGCAACACCCCCGCGAGCCCCGAGGATCTCTTGGCCGAGGCGCCCAACCACGACCTCGTCGTCGTGCTCGCCCATGGCGGGGCTGGATCGGAGGAACAGGCCGCGCTCGGCTGCGTCGACGCAGATGGCAACGGAGCACTGCTAACCGGCAAGCACCTCGCCGCGCATCACGACGCGTTCGCGGGCGCGACAGTGGTGCTGCTCGCGTGCTCGTCGGGTCGCATCGGCGGTGAGCTGCATGCACCCGACGGAGTCGCTGGCGCCCTGCTGGCCGCCGGGGCGCGCGCCGTGATCGCGCCGCTGTGGTCGGTGTATCTCAACATAGCCGTCCACGCAGCGCGGGCGTTGCTGCGCGGCTTCGCCGAGGGGCAGCGCGCTTGGGAGGTGGTGGCCCAGCTGCCGGCTCGCATGATCGAGGCTGGACCGGCGCTCGACGAGCCCAGTGACGACGACAAGCGGGCGGGCGGCGTCGTGCAGCTGCAGAGCTTCGTCGTCTGGCTCGGCTGACGACGGACACCGGGCCGCGGGCCGCGTTCAGGTCCCGACATCGCCTGTGCCTGGGGCGGTGACGATGGCTGTCCTTTGGATCAACCGGCCGAGCATAGACCGCTTGGTGCGCGTGCACGTAGGTGCCGAACTGCAATGGCCAACGTCGAGACGGCGAGCTGGTATTGCCTCAGCTCTGCCGAAGCCCGCGGACGAGCATGTCCGCGACTCGCTCGACCACCAGCGCTGATCATCGCGAGTGCGATCGACCGGCCCGCGCGGATCGTAGCGGCGGTCTCCAAGCCTTGACGCGAGGCCAGCGAGCCGTCCCAGGGCCAGGCGAAGCAGTTGCGCGCGAGTGAGCGAGAGCTGGTCGAGGTAGTCCGGCGCCAGTCGATCAACCACTCGCGGCCGTCGCTAGCGCCGTCCCGAGTTCGGTAAGTCCCGCCACAAGTCCATCGAACGCTCCGGTCCGGGCCCAGGGCCGCCGTCAACGCTTCACGAACAACGCCTACGACTCCCTACAGCGATCGGCGATGTAGCAAGGGCCGCTTGATCGGTTGAGCGAGCACCCTCGGCCCACGATGATGAGTACCCGGCAGCCACCGACGTCGACGCGCACTGATGGGCAAAAGTCAATGCGATCACTGCCGCGCCGCTCCTGGGCTGCAGGGTCGGTTGGGGGAGTGGATAGCGTGGAGTAGAATTCGGCGGCCGACTCGAAGTACCAGCCCACACGGCCTCCTTGGCCGTGGCGCCCGCACACTGGCAAGCTCGACCCGGAACAACACATGACGATTCAACGAGACTACGAGCAATATCTCGCGCGCCTGAGTTCGGCGAAGTTCAGGAAGCTTTTTCTGCACCAGGCAGCGGTGCTGAAGGACTACTCGGCAAACTTCGCCGACAAGAAGGACGTGGCCGTCGAGCTGCCGACCGGCGCCGGCAAGACGCCGATCGCACTCCTCATCGCCGGCGCGTGGCTAGAGGAGGGCAAGAAGGTCGCGGTGCTCTCGGCCAACAAAACCCTGGCGCGCCAAATGGCGAACGAGGCCCGCGAGCTGGGTATCTCCTTCGCCCATATGGAAGGGCGCGGCCAGGACCTGCCCGCGAAGGACCGGCGCGCGTACCAGCGTGCACAGGCCATTGGAATCATGAACTACTGGGTGTACTTCAACCAGAGCCCGGTCATCGATCCCGCCGACCTGCTCGTCATGGACGACGCGCACCTCGCCGAGCACTGCCTCCACTCTCTCTACTCGGTCGAGATCACCAAGTTCAAGCACGAGAGGCTGTTCACGTCGCTAGTGGAGGAGCTGCAGGTACGGTTCCCCGACTATGGCGTGTTGCGCGATGCGCTCTCTGACGACGCGCCACCTAGCTCCACCGCGGAGCTCATGTCCTTCATCGACCAGGACGCCGCCGCCGACCGCATCCGCGAGCTGCTCGACTCCTACACCACCCCCAAGGGAGCAGACCTCGACCTCAAGTTCCGCTGGCAGCGCCTCCGGCCAAAGCTGCGGGATGTCAACCTGTACGTGAGCCGCCACGCGCTTTGGCTGCGGCCCTACGTCTACCCACTCGTCTCGAATCCCCACTACGCCAACGTGAGCCAGGCGCTCTACATGAGTGCTACCGTCGGCGATGCCGGCGACCTTGCCCGCCGCCTCGGCACGCGACCGATCGAGAAGATCTCAGTCGATCCGAAGCACGGCGAAACGACATCGGGACGGCGGCTCATTGTCATGAACCGCACCAGCGACGAAGGCGGCATCCCCAAGCGGATGGCCGCAGCGCTTCTCGAGGCCCTGCGCCTACTAAATCTGCCCCAGTTTGATGGACACCTCCGGAAGAAGGAAACTGGAGGACAAGCACCGTGCCACGCAAGAAACGCAGGACATTTACACCGCAACAGAAGGCCGAGGCCGTCAAGATCTGCCAGCGGTCAAGCAAGCCGATCTCTCAGGTGGCTCGAGATCTCGACCTTCCTGAGGGCGCGCTCAGGAACTGGGTGAACCAGGCGAAGGTCGACGAAGGCGGGCCCAGCGATGCCGGCCCACTGACGACCGAGGAGCGGGAGGAGCTCAAGCAGCTGCGCAGGCAAAATCGCGAGCTGCAGATGGAGCGGGATTTCTTAAAAAAAGCCGCGGCCTTCGTGTGCCACGAGCGCGATCAGTGATGCGATCGCCAACTACACCAGTGATGAGGGATGGCCCCTCGGAGTCGGGTTGCAGGATCAGGCTCCAAACCACCTCGAGCTGCGTCGGTCAAGAGCCGTCGTGGTGAGCGTCGAGGAAAAGCCGCAAGGAACATTGCGGCAGGTACGATTCGAGAAGACGAACGCAAGTGAACCGCTGATGACGTGTCGTGAGCTTTACCAGTGGCGTCGAAACCGGGAGGGAAGGCCAGCCCGGGAAGGAACCCAGCGGGTACCTGCTTACTGGCTGGGTGGCGCTCGGCATAAAGGTGGCGTGAGCTCGAATCAGGCGTTGGTGTGGAACGTGGGAACCTGTCGTCCCGATGCTAAGGAAAGAACTCGAGCGGAAAGCCTCCGTGAGGGTGCAAGTACCGATGCGGGGCACAGGGGCGGAGCACCTCGTAGTAGCGATGAAGCGTGTGAAAGCATGCAGAGCCAATGGGGTGCATCGTCTGTTCTGGGTCAGAGGTCAACCGAAAGCGGGAAGAACCGATGACGCAGACAAAGCCGTTTACCATCCCCAAGAGGATGGTCTGGGTGGCCTTCAAGACAGTGAGGGCCAAACGGGGAGCTCCGGGCGTCGATGGCCAGGGGACCGAGGACTTTGAGCGTGACCTGCGCCGAAATCTCTATCGGCTCTGGAACAGGATGTCCTCGGGCTCCTATCACCCTCCACCCGTGATGCGGGTGGAGATACCGAAAAGGGACGGCGGCGTGAGGGTCCTCGGCATTCCTACTGTCGAGGATCGTATCGCTCAAGCCGTCGTCAAGATGTATCTCGAACCCTTTGTGGAACCTGTGTTCCATCCCGACTCTTTCGGTTATCGACCCGGGCGCTCGGCACACGATGCTGTCGAAAGTGCTCGCAGTCGATGCTGGAAGCATGGGTGGGTTTTGGATCTCGACATTCGGTCGTTCTTCGATCGCCTGGACCACGAGCTCGTGCTTCGTGCGGTTAGGCGGTTCACGGACTGCCGGTGGGTGCTCTTGTACATCAAACGGTGGTTGAAGGCGGATCTCCAGGACCAGGAGGGTCAGGTCGTAACCCGAGATCGGGGTACGCCCCAGGGGGGTGTCATCAGTCCACTGCTGGCCAACATCTTCCTCCATTTGGCGTTCGACCAGTGGATGCTCGAGACTTTTCCAGGTGTGCCGTTCGAACGGTACGCTGATGATATCCTCGTGCACTGTCAGTCGAAGGGTCAGGCGGAGTGGATGCTTCAGCGGATACAAGAGCGTCTAGAGCGTTGTCGACTGGAGCTACATCCGGGGAAAACTCGGATCGTCGGCTGCAAGCCGGGAACGTGGTCGAGGAGCGAAGTCAGGAGTTTTGACTTCTTGGGGTTCACGTTCCAGCCTCGTTTGGCGAAAGCTAGGACGGGGCAGATCTTCGTCTCCTTTAGCCCCGCGATCAGTGGGAAGGCCGCGCGTCGCGTTCGCCAAACCATGCGGCGGAGTTGGAGGTTGCCGAGGAGGACGAGGATGACTCTCGAAGAGCTTGCGGCGTTCATCAACCCAGTGTTGCGGGGCTGGATACGCTACTACGGTCGATTTCGACCGTCTGCGCTAGTCTCGGTGCTGCGGGGCTTGAATGTGGCGCTTCGCCAGTGGGTGATGCGAAAATACAAGCGCTTCAGGAGGCGACCAAAGAAGGCGATGGCCTGGCTTCAACGCATCGCCGAGCGCACTCCCGGACTCTTCGTCCATTGGGAGATCGCTGGGCTCCTTCCCACGGTGACGGCTGGACGATAGGAGCCGTATGAGTCGAGAGATTCACGTACGGTTCTGTGGGGGCGTGAGGGGGAGGTTCCCTCGCGCTACCCGACTTCGCCAAGGAAAGCTCGTAGCGGCTGAGGCCTACGAGCTGATCCACGCGGAGAGGGCCAACTTCCCGATCAAGCTGATGTGCAGGGTCCTCGAGGTGTCGAGGTCCGGCTACTACGCCTCGCTAACCCGAGTGCCATCGAACCGAGCCAAGGACAACGAGTTGTTGAACCAGCAGATCACCGAGATTTTCGACCAAAGCCGCGGCACCTACGGCAGCCCTCGGGTGACGGAGGAGCTCGAGGCCCAAGGGTTCACCGTGGATCGAAAGCGAGTCGCGCGGCAGATGGCCAAACTGGGGCTCAGCGCCGACCTGAAGCCGAAATTCCGTAATGCCGACTCCGAGCCGACAAACCCGGCCGCGCCCAACGTGCTCGAGCGCCGCTTCGACATCGACGAGCCGGACCGCGTCTGGGTCTCGGACATCACCTACGTCTGGACCATCGCCGGCTGGGTGTACCTCGCCGTCGTGATCGACCTGTTCTCGCGTCGGGTCGTCGGCTGGTCGAGCGCCGACCATATGCGCGCTGACCTCGTCCTCGATGCTCTCAGCGCCGCGCTCGGGAGCCGTGAGCCCTCACAGCAAGGCTTGCTCTTCCATTCGGATCAGGGCTCCCAGTACAAGGCCACGCGCGTCCGCGAGACACTCGACGACGCAGGGATCACTTGCAGCATGAGCCGCCGCGGCAACTGCTGGGACAACGCCGTCGCCGAGGCCTTCTTTGCCTCCCTGAAACGCGAGCACGTCTATCGCAAGATCTTTCTCACCCACGAGGACGCGATGACGTCTATTGCGGAATGGATCGAAGTTTTCTACAATGGCCAACGTAGGCACTCGACCATCGGCTACTGCTCGCCGGTCGAGTACGAGCGGAACTTCTACGCCGCGAACGCGGTGAGTCAAGCCGCATAAAACCAGGTGTCCGATTTTTTGGGGCAAGACCAAACATCCCACGTGGCTGCTGACCTCATTCGGCGACGAGGTCGACCAGTTCCGCCGTGCCTCGTCGGGTCACCTCTTCGTCGCCGGCCGTTTCGACGGCATGGACTTCAAGGACGACGAGTGTCGCATCGTCGTCATCACCACCTTGCCGCGCGCCATCAACCTGCAGGAGGAGTTCATCACCAGCTATCTGCGCGACGCGGGGTTCATGCGCCGCCGCCTGAACCAGCGCATTGTGCAGGCGCTCGGCCGTTGCAACCGCGCGCCCGAGGACTACGGCCTCTACTTCCTGGCCGATCAGCGCTTCGCCACGCACTTATCCACCGAAGCCAACCGCGAAGGCATCTCAGTGAACATCCAGGCTGAAATTGATCTCGCCCAGGATGTCGCCGAAATGGTCGACGGCGACGTGGTCACCCGAGTCACGCAGTTCCTCCAGGGCGATTTCGTCCTCTACGATGCAGAACTCGCTGAACGGGCCGACGGCGTGCCTCCGCCGCGGCCGGCGAAGTCGACGACCGACACCTCCGCCGACGAGGTGCTCGGGTGGGCGGCACTCGACAGCCAGAACTACCCCGTGGCCGCGGACAAGTTCGAGGCGTGCTGGGAAGCCGCCAAGGCCGACAACGCGCTTGAGCTCGGAGCACTGCACGGCTGGCACCGCGCCAAAGCGCTCTACCTCCATGGCGGCCTGGGAGACGCGGGCGCCCGCGAGCGCGGATTGCAGGCGCTCGAGGAGGCGATCACCCGGGAGCTGCTTCACCGCTCGCCAAAAGAGACCCACTTCTGCTCTGGAAAAATGACCCAGGCCAGATCCGCGATCCCGTCCGATCCCCCACCAGGATCAGACGTTCCGCGCACCGCTCGCAGGCGCGAGAAAGCCCCGCCGGCGACCGCCGACGGGGCTTCGTCTGTTCGGCCGCGCTCACGCGGCGAGGTCGGGCTGAGGCGTCCGCAGCGACTGGCCGTCGA
>NZ_PVNL01000017.1 GCF_002994635.1 Enhygromyxa salina
CCTCGGTGATCGACTCGATCGTGTCGCGGCGAAACAGGTTGTCCGCCCACGCGATCAGGTTGTCGAAGTACTCGCGCAAGAGCGCACGTTGGTACACGCCCGGCCGCACGCGGGCGACCGCGTGGGGATCGAAGGGGTTCGCCACCCACGTTTCCACTTGCTGGGTGAACGCTTTGAGCGCGATCTGCTGCTCGACGGGCGTGACCCCGATCCCGAGCATTGCTTCGATCTGATCCGTCGCCAGGATCTTCGCTTGCTCGAAGAACGGCTTGATCCGCCAGAACTTCGAGGTCGCGGTCTCGGTCTTCAATTTTACCAGATCGATCGGGTTGAACATCAGATGATACCAGCCCTGCGCCTCCTCCCAGCGCTGCTCCGTGGCGAGCTTGCCGGCGACCAACATGGGCACGTGATAGAAGATCTCCCAGTTGTAGGTGGCGTAGGGGTTGTCGAACGAGAAGTCGAATTCCTCGATCGGCAGCTCACCGCGCACGGCGTTGAGGTTGAGGCCCATGCCGTCGGCGAAGCCGAACGGGTTGATCGACTTTCGCTGGCGGAATAGCTGGCTGTTGACCGGCGGCGCGTACAAGCCCGGGAGGCCGCCGCTCGCCAGCGCCTCTTGCAGGTCACGCGCGAACGGGTGGTACAGCTCGACCATCTCGAGCACGAAGCCCTTCGGGGCCGGCGGGTACTCGTCCTGGTTACTGGGGATCTCGCGGCTCGCCACCACCATCTCGTTGCGCGCGGGGGGTGCCTTTCCTGAAGCACCGCGCGTCTTGGGTCGCTGCTCTCGGCCCTGTCGGGGCTCTGGAGTGTCAGGGAGTTCGGGCTCGGGTGGCGGGCACAGCACGAGGCTCGCGGGGTTGAAGTGACCGATGAGGCCGGGATCGTTCGCCTGCCTCGAGTACCGAGACTGGGGCTCGATCAAGTACTTGCGCGACCGGTCATCGTAGATCGCCGGCAGCTTGCTCGGGTCGCGCCGTGGCTTCCAGATGTTGGCGTGATGGACGAACGTCGCCCGGCGCCCGCTCGAGGCGCGCTTGAACAAGTCCGCGAACACGTCGCCCTGGACGAAGTGAGCGGCCCAGTCGTCGCCTTCTTCGACCTCCGAGAAGTGGGGAGTCGAGACATTGCGCTGTCCCTCGAATTCGTCGTATTCACCAAGCGCGATCGAGTTCCTGAGGGCGATGACCTCCACGGGGTCGGCGTCCTCATCGGCGTTTGGTAGTTTAGCGAACTGGGTGTCGTATTCGTGCCATCCCATCCAAGATCCGCGACCGCGGGCGCGTTGCTCGACCGGATCGAAGGTGTAGGTAGGTGCGATCACTGGGCGCCCCTGGAATGACTCGGGGTCCTGCCATAGAACCGTTGCCAAGATCCGCTGGCCGCTGACGTATAGGTGCAGCCGATAGTCGTGCGGTGGCAATTCCCGTGATCCGCTGAGCTTCGACATCGTGGGCTTGCCCCAACCATCAGGGGCACGCTCGATGTGGTGGACGCGGAAGCGATACCTCGGCGGGGCGTCCTGATCCTCCGCCTGCTGCTCATGCTCGGTCGCCCAGAACAAATGCAGCCGGCCTTTGTAGAGCACGATAGCGGCGGCGTCACTGTCGATCCCGGTCGGCACCGCCTCCCACGCCTCCCAGGTGCCGATCGGAAGCCGCCGCCGCACGAACCACTCATGCGGGCTCGCGTGGGTTCGCCCGAGCAACCACAGCTCGCCCGTGTGCGGGTGCTCGTCGACGCCGATCATCTCGAGGTTGGCGACCCGGGCCAGCTGCTCGAGATATCCGCTCAACGCCTTCTCCACGCGAGGTGGATCGAGCACACCCTGCATGAGCGTGGCCTCGAGCTCCGCGAACTCGGGTGTCTTGTCGCCGCGCAGCTCGGGCTCGATCCAGTTCTCGGGGTACAGGAACACCTTGCGGTTGGCCTCCCAGACCCGGTAGTTCTTCATCCAACCCCAGCGCTGGATCGCCTCGGGATCAAAGGTCACCTCCATGACGTCCAGGTGCAGCAGCACGCGGTGAATGAAGATCTGCACCGACGCGATCGCCTGCTTGATCCGCGAGGTCATCATGCAGGCGCTCATCTCGACGTCGATCAGCAGGTGCTCGAACACGTCGTTGGCGGTGCGGAACTTGGGCGTGCGGGCGATCGCAGCGTCGACGAGGGCGTCGCGTTGGCGCTGGCGGATCACGTCGCGCAGGGGCTTGGCGATCTCGGCCCAGCGATCTTCCCCGTACTTGGCTCGGGTCGCGGCCTTGATCGCGGCGGTGGTGGCGATCGTCGGCGTCGGTGAGGCCCAGTCGCGCAGGACGTGGACGCCGACACCGAGCTGATCGGCGGTGGCGATGAGCAGCTTCAGGCGCGGGGGGATGTCCTCCTCGGCGACGGCGGCCGCGTGGGTGTCGTCGTAGCCGAGCGAGGTCGCGAGCGCGAGCACGGCATCAGCGTCCCAGCCTGCGTGGTCGGCCAAGATCCCGATCGCTTCAGCCAACGTGACGGTCTCGCTGATCAGCGCGGGAGCGAGCTCGCCGGGACGCGAGAGATCGCGCAGAGCGAGGGCGTTGCACAGGCACGCCCAGGACTCGAAGCTCGCGGTGGCCGAGGCGACGTCGAGCGGGAGCGCATCGAGGTTGAGCCAGCCGTTGCGACCCGAATACCAGACGGCCTGATCGGCGCGCAGCTCGAAGCGGACGCACACCAACGCGGCCTTGGCCAGGCGGGTCCACGCGGCGAAGTGGGTGGGGTGCGTGCCGGCGCTCAGGCCAATCTCGAGCTGCTCGCGGGTGGCGAAAGGTTGGCGGTAGACCTCGAATAATCGTCCGTCGCCGGCGGGGTTGCTGAGCACGGTGGTCGCGAGGATCTCGGCGACCGCCGCCGGAACGCCGAGCTGTGCGACGATCGTGTCGAGCACGAGCGCGCGCCGTCGCAGGTGTCCGACGATCCTTTGTAGGAGCCACGTTCGGCGGATCGAGACGTCTTGCTCGTCGTCCAGCACGGCCTTGGCGGCGGCCACATCGAGCACACCGCCAAACCTGGTGTCGATGAACTCGTCGCGGTCCTCGGGCTCGAGCGGCGAGGTCTGCTCGACGATCTCGCGGGTGATGGTGACGTCGTCGGCGTCGAGCAGCGCGGCGAGGTTGGTGGTCAGCGCCTGGCCGTCGGGGTCCTCGAGGCGACTGGTCTCGTCGTCGATCGTGAGTAGGCCCAGGGCGAGGCCGCCGAGCGTGCGCGCGACCGCGACGTCGTCGAGCGGGCCGGCGCCGGTGAAGCGGTGGCGCAGCAGCCAGTCGAGCTCGTCGACCGAGAAGCCGCTCTTGGTCAGCGCCTCGACCTGGTCGACGAATTCTGCGG
>NZ_PVNL01000018.1 GCF_002994635.1 Enhygromyxa salina
TGCGCGATCTCTCGCGTCCCGGCGAGCTCGCTCCCGCGCTGATCAGCGAGACCGTCACGTTGGCTGAAGCGATCGGGATCTTGGCCGACCACGCAGGCTGGGACGCTGATGCCGTGCTCGCGCTCGCCACCTCGCTCGGCTACGACGACACCCACGCGGCCGCCGTCGCCGAGGAGGACATCCCCCCGCGCTTGAAGCTGCTCATCGCCACCGCCGATCAGCTCGGTGTCGGCGTCCACGCTCTGCGCGACTGGGCCTCACCGACGCCGACGATCGCCACCACCGCCGCGATCAAGGCCGCGACCCGAGCCAAGTACGGGGAAGATCGCTGGGCCGAGATCGCCAAACCCCTGCGCGACGTGATCCGCCAGCGTCAGCGCGACGCCCTCGTCGACGCCGCGATCGCCCGTACACCTGCGTTCCGCACCGCCAACGACGTGTTCGAGCACCTGCTGATCGACGTCGAGATGAGCGCCTGCATGATGACCTCGCGGATCAAGCAGGCGATCGCGTCGGTGCAGATCTTCATTCATCGCGTGCTGCTGCACCTGGACGTCATGGAGGTGACCTTTGATCCCGAGGCGATCCAG
>NZ_PVNL01000019.1 GCF_002994635.1 Enhygromyxa salina
CCCCCCCAACCGCTCCGGTCGAGCCCGCACCGCGAGCTCAAGATCCCCCCGAGCAAGCCCAAGCTCACCGCGCTCACGCAGCAACTCCCCCCGATAGCAATAGGTCGCCTCAGCATCAATATACAAATAGTGCGCTTTCCCCTCCTCCCACAACTCCAGCGCCCGGTCCCCACGCCCAAGCAGCATCGCCGCCGCTCCCGCGCCGACATACCCCCACCGCGTACGGGTCGCGTACCAGATCCGCTCAAACAGCACAAACGCCCGCTCATACTCACCACGCCACATCAGCAACTCGGCAGCGTAAGTAACAAAAAACGGAACCGCCGGATACTCAGCAGCCAGCCGCTCAAATTCACGGATGACCTCATCGAGCGGCCGGTGACAAGCCTGCAATTGCAGAAGCTCCGCGCGGTGACGCGGCGACTCGATCTCCAGCCACCGCAGCGAGCCATCCTCACTCGCCGTCGTCAGTCGCTTCGAGCGGTTGCCCCCGAGTCGCCCAAGCGCCCGCGCGATGCTGTTGACCGCTGTCTGATGATCGGCCTTCGTATCGCCAGGCGCATCGTCACCAAGCAGCGCACGAATGTTCGTGTCGACAATAAACCAAGTATCGTGATCGATCCGCCGATTCGGCGTATGGTGCTCCTCAACCAGCGCGCGCAGCAGCTGCCAGGCCGGAAAGTCGCCGATCGAGACCTCATTGACCTCAAAGCGCGCCGCCGAGTACTCACCCTGCTGATCGAGAATCTCCGCCCGCCACAGCCGCGCTTCGTCATCGCGCGGGTCGAGCTCCAGCGCGCGCACCAGCAGCGCGAGCCCCTCACCCGACCGGCCACCGAGGTGCATCGCAATCCCAAGCGTGCGCAAGGCCGCGGCGTCACTGGGATCATCGACCAGCAGCCCCCGAGCCAGCGAAGCGGCGCCCTCATGCTCACCGCGCCACAGCCTGGACGTCGCAAGCTCCAGGCTCGCCTCCCGACGAGTGCGCTCATGAGCACCGGGGTGCTCACGCACGATCAGCTCCAGAGTAGCCTCGGCGAGCAAAAAATCACCCGCCTCACGCTGCATTCGAGCCGTCGCCAGCAGCTGCTCGGGCCGCCGCGCCAGCCCAAGCATGCGCGTCGCGGCCGACCGAGTGAGCTCATGATCACGAGCAGCCGCGGCGACATACGCAAGTCGAAAGTGGACATCGAACGCGCTCGCGTCCTCGCCCGCGTCGCTGGCCGCAACCGCCAGCAGCGGCGCCGCGAGCTTGGGCTGACCCAGCAACTCGAGCAGCTCCCCAGCATGACGGGCGTCGTTGCCATCGCGCACACATGCAGCCAACCGCTCGGCGCTAGCCTGAGCACGAGCGACATCGCCCCGATAGGCGGCCATCATCGCGGCACACGCGAGCGCGCCCCGGCTGTCATCGGCCTCGATCAAATCAGCATGTCGCCCCCACCACGCGAGCGCGCGCTCGAACGCGCCGCTCGCAAGCCACAGCGCAACACCAAATTGCGCGAGCGTGGATGGCCTCAGCCGCTCACTCGCGCCGGCCAGAGCCGCCTCGATACTCGCAATCTCATCCGCGGAGAGCTCCGCAGCGTCTCGGACACGAGCGGCGCCACCCAGCAACTCGTCGACAACCACAATCGCATGATTCGAGCTCACCCCCGACCCACCAAATACCCGCATGTCCTCGAGTTCGCTGATCAACGCCCGCGCGTCGGCGAGCCAGGCCCGCGCGGGTGGTGAACGCAGCAAGCAGCGCTCCACAGCCTTGCTCAACCGCGCGAGCGTGGCCTGATCGGGGCAGGGAAGCCCCCGCACACGCAGCGCCGCCGGGCGATGCGGATCGATCGAAGCCTCCACTCGAAACCACGTGTCGCTGGGCGCCCGATACAAGAACTCGACGCCCCGAGTGTTGGCGCGCAGGCTGACGGGTCGCACGCCCGGCGGCCAGGCAGCCATCCACGCTGGGATCGCCAAGCGCGGGCGGGGGCCGGCGTGATGCGAAGGGGTTGGCTCGTGCTCTCGCATGCGTCGCAAGGCGGGCAGCCTCGAACGCTACGCTATGCCCTGCGCGCAGGCACATCAAGCAGGGTGCCCGCGGGTGGTGCTCGCGCGCTACCATGCGCGGATGACCACGCAGCGTCGGTTCGTGAGCGCAGGCCTCCTCTTGCTACTCGGCGCCTGCGGGTCTGGCTCGGCCGACAGCGGCACCGGCGAGTCGGCGAGCACCAACCCCGAGACGAGCGACGCGACCAGCACGAGCACCAACTCCGAGACGAGCGACGAGACCACGACGAGCACGCAGCCCGAGACCACCGACGACGGAGACCTGCCCGGTTTCACCGAGTGCGACATGTTCGCGCAGGACTGCCCCGACGGTGAGAAGTGTGTGCCGTTCGCGGAGAACGGTCCAAGCTGGGACAACGCCAAGTGCGTGCCGGTCACCGGCGCAGGCGCCCCCGGGGAGCCATGCACGACCGACGGCATCGTCGCGGCCAACGACGACTGCGACGCGACCAGCTTCTGCTTTGGCTACGACCAAGACAACGCGGGCGGGCGCTGCCATCCGTTTTGTACCGGTGACATCACCATGCCCGAGTGTATTGACGGCTGGGTGTGCTCGGTCCCGGCTCAGGGTCCGTCAGTCTGCGTCCAGGAGTGCGACCCGCTCGCCGACAATTGCGGGGCCGGCTCGGAGTGCGTGTGGACCGGCTCGCTGTTCACGTGCATCGACGAGGGCGAGGCGGCCGCGGCCGGGGAAGCCTGCATGTTCGTCAATGACTGCGCGTCCGGCCTGCTGTGCGCGAACAGCCAGGCTGTCGATGGCTGCGCTGACGACGGCTGCTGCACACCCTTTTGCAGCCTGATGGCGGGCGACGGTCCGTGTCAGATGCTCAACCCCGCGCACTCGTGCGAGCCGTTCTTCATGCGGGCGCCGATCGGCTATGAGGACGTCGGCGCCTGCGTGCTCGCGCCCTGAAACCTCGCTGCCAACCGGCGCTTCAGATCCCACTCGGCTGGCGCGTACGCGTTGACGTTGGCGTAGCCCAGTCGAGAGCACCGGGGCTCGTCCTGCTACTCTGGGAGCGCGTGGAGCCGCAGCAAGCAGCGACGATCGTCGGCACCGATCGCAAGCCGTGGCGGTGGTTGGCGGCCTGCTCGCTGTGCGCGTCGCTCGGGTGCGGACCAGCAACGCCAGCCGCCGATCCACACCCAACGCTGCAGGCCCAGCGCCCCGCGAAGAACCTCGAGCTCGACCCCGCCTCGGACTGGGAGCGAGCGCCCTACACCGGGTGGACCCGAGCCCACTACGAGGCCGTGTTCGCTCGCTTGCTGCTGGGCTTCGTCGCCCACCGCTCCCCGGCGGGCGCCCGCACCCGCTACCCAGGCGGCGACGAGCTGCCCGCGTCGATGGAGGGGGCGATCCGCATGCTCCCGGCCTTGGGTGCCTGGCTGGCGTGCGACTGCAACCCCGATCGCGTCCGGGTGAACGACCAGGAGTTCGACGTGGCCACGCTCGCGCGCGACATCGTCAGCAACGGCACCAACCCGGCCAGCGCCGACTACTGGTACCCGATCGGCAAGGGCTGGGCCCAGCGCAAGGTCGAGGCCGCGAGCGTGGCGGAGTTCTTGGTCCACACCCGCGCGCGCGTGTGGGAAAACCTCGACCCGTTCGAGCAGGCCCGGATCATGTTGTGGCTGCGCGCCGCCGACGAGCCGCTGGCGGCCAACTGGCTCGGGTTTCAGATCGCCCGCAACAGCGCCCGCGTGGCGTTTGATCGGCCGGTCCCCCGCGGCGCGCTCGAGCGCCAGCTCGACCTGCTCGAGGCCGATTACGTGGGCGACGGGTTCTACGGTGACGGCGCCCCGCAGCGGTTCGACTGGTACAACGCGTTCGTCATCCACCCGGAGCTCACGTTCTGGCGGGCGGCGATCGAGCATGAGGGTGCGCGCGAGCAGGCGCGAGCGCATCGGGTCGCCGCGCGGACCGAGGCGTTCCTGCGCCAGCTGCCCTACCTGTTCGACAGCGAGGGACGGGTACCGCCGCTGGGTCGCTCGCTGGCCTACCGCAGCGCCGTGCTGGCGGCGCTGCACAGCTCGGTGGTGGCCGGCGATCATTTCGTCGAGCCAGGCCTCGCCCGGCGCATGAGCTCGGGCAACCTGCGCTTTCACGTGCAGGCGGGCATGTTCGACGACGAGCACGTCCTGACCCGCGGCCACCACGGCGAGCAGCCGCTGGTGCTCGAGAATTACGTCCGGCCAGGTTCGCAGTACTTCATGACCCGCGCGCTCGGGGTCTTGGCCCTGCCGCCGACGCACGCGTTTTGGACCACGCCCGAGCAGCCGCTGCCGGCCGATCTTGGCGACTTCGTGCGCGCGATCCCAGCGATCGGCTGGATGATCGAGCACGACAAAGACGGCGCCGGGCTGGTGCTCCACAACGTCGGCTCGAGCACCCGCAAGGCCAGCTATCACGATCGCTACAAGAAGCTCAGCTACGCGGCGGCGACATGGTTTGCGAGCGAGACCGAGGGCGCGCGGCCCTACGACGCGACGCTGGTCAGCGCGCTGCATCGGCGGTTCGAGATGCGGCGCGCGGGCGCGAACGCGTGGGCGGTGGCGCCGGGGTTGGCGTGGTCGCGCTATGCGATCGCGCCCGAGCGCCTCGGCGAGACGTCGGCCAAGCTGCCGGTCGACTGGATCTCGAGCGCGGTGCTCACGTCGTCGGTGTCGCTGGATCCGACCCCCGCGGACCCGGCCCCAAACACGAGCGTGCGGGTCAGCTGCGTGTACCCGGCCATGAACTCGGCCGCGCGCGCCTACGAGGGCAGCCTGGCGCTGATCGATCGCGGGTTGATCGATCACGGCCAGACCGACGCGGGCTCGCCGTGGTGGTACATGCAAACCAGCGAGGGGGTGGGCGCGGGCGCGGTGTTGCTGGCCGGGCTCCACGGCTGGACGCGCGCGGGGCCGCGGCTGGACTGGACTGGACCAGCCCAACACGTGCTCGGTGGCGAGGCCGTGTGGATCGGGCTTGGCGTCGATCAGGCGTCTCCACGATCGAGCTGCTTCGCGAGCTTGCAGCGCGTGTCGGCCGAGCCGTTTGATCCGGCGGCGGTGCTCGCCGCGGCGCCAGTTGTCGAGCTCGAGGGGAGTCACGCAACGGTTCGCTGGGCGGACGGTGGGCTGGGTTGGGTCGACCTCGCGCGCAAGCCAGGTGAGCGCACGCTGGCGCTCGGACCCGTGCGGCTGACGGGTCCGCTGCGCATGGCGAGCAGCTCTGAGCGCGATGGGGTGCGCACGGTCGTGGGTCACGGCCTTCGCACCCTCACGGACGAGCGCGGTCCGCTGCTACAGGCGACCCAAGGCCCCGTGACCCTCGCGTGTCAGATCGAGGCGAAGCGCCTGCGCTGCGAGATCGACAGGCCGTCGTCGGTCAATCTCGGACCCGACGCGGGCCCGGCCACGCTGCGCTGGCAGGCCTCAGGCTGGTCGGGGGGCCCGACGACGAGCACGGAAGCCCACACGGTCACGTCCTCCAAGACCGGGTGGATCGCCCTCGACCCGCCGCCGCATGTGACGAGCACCGTGATCTTCGAGCTGACGGTCGGGTAGACTCCGGCCCATGCAAAAGTACGCGCTCGCGCTGACCATGGCCCTGACCTTCGCGTTCACGGCCGTCGCCTGTGACAAGAAGGATGAGAAGGCCGACGACAAGGCCGACAAGGCCGACGACAAGAAGGGTGACGACAAGGCCGACGACAAGGCCGACGACAAGGCCGACGACAAGGCCGACGACAAGGCCGACGACAAGGAAGACGGCGGCTGGTAGTCGCGCCGCAGCGAGTGATCGTCGTCGCCTGTGTGGCGGGGGCGCTGCTCGGCTGTAGCGAGCCCGAGCCGGTCGCGGCCGACGTCGAGCACGACGTCATCGAGGACGCTCCAGATCCCCACGCCGACGCCCGGGCTCGCTTGCTCGAGCTCGAGCGAGCACAGCGGGAGCAGCTCGACTTTGCGACGATCCCTGCCTCGGATCAGCGGCTCGGGTCCAACCCCTACCGGGTGATCGCGCTGCCGGATCGTCGGTTCGCGGGCCTGCTGCGCGGCGCCGATCAGCTCGTCGTGTTCGACGAGCACGGCGCGGTGCTCCACACGGCCGCGACGCCGCACGATCCAACCGACGTGGCCGCGCGGGGCGGGGAGCTCCTGGTCGTGGGGACCGGTGAGGCTCGAGTGGTGCGCTACGACGCGAGCACCCTCGAGCGACTCGGCGATGTCGCGCTACCCAACAGCCTGGCCCCGCGGGCGATCGCGGCCACGCCCGACGTCGTGTGGGTCGCCGACGAGGGGCACGGCCAGCTGCACCGCTTGCGCCCTGGTGACGGCGGCGAGCTCGAGGTGGTCGAGCGACAGGCCTACTGTCGCGGACCGATCGCGCTGCATGCCGAGCCCGAGCTGCTGCTTGGCAACTGCCTGCTCGACCATCGGATCCGCGTCGACCGGATCATTGATGGCGAGCTGCACCCGCTCGAGGGCCCGCGTCACGACGGGCCGATCTGGTCGTTCGAGCTGGGCCGTGCTGATGCGCAGGGGGTCCGGTTGCTGGCGCTCACGGGCGTCGAGGACCACCCGCTCGAGCGCCGCGACGGCGGCTTTGGCTACATCGACTCGTTCGTGTTCATCTACGCGCTGCGCGAGTCCAGCGTCGAGCGACTGACGAGCGTCAATGTCTCGGAGCTCGGGGTGGTCACGCCCAAGTGGTCGCAGTGGCTGGATGACGCTCAGACCGATCCCACGCCGACCTTGCGGCTGGCTGGCTACGCGACACCCGAGCTGCTGACCCTGCGCTGGGCCAACGGCTTCGACGCGGCCCCCGAGGTCGCGCGCGGCCCTGGCCTGCCCGGGACCACCGACGCCGCGCTGCTCGGAAACAATGAGCTGTGGGCCGCTGATCCGCTGCTGGATCGCTGGCTGCACCTCACCGCCGAAGGCGCCTCTGGCCCCGCCGCGACGCCCGATGATCGCAGCTTCGAGGAGCGGCTTGGCGAGGCCCTGGTGTTCACGGCCGCGATGGCGCCGTGGAACCCCGCGACCGGCAAGCGCAGCCGCTTCACCTGCGAGACCTGCCACTTCGAGGGGCGCGGTGACGGTCGCGTGCACTTCACGGGTCGAGAGTTCGAGGGCCGCCCGGTCCATGCGAGCAGCAAGCCGCTGCTGGGCCTGTTCCCCAACCGCCCCCACTTCAGCCGCGCGCTCGATCGAACCACGACCAAGATGATCGACAACGAGTTTGGCGTGGCCAACCGGCACAGCGGCCGCGAGCCGTGGTTTGCGCTCGACGTCGACACCCTCCCGTGGTTGGCCCAGCTCCCGGGTTGGCCCGAACAGGGCGTCGACGGGGAGACCCTGCGCCGGGCGTTGCTGCGGTTCTTGATCCGGTGGTCGATGCCCAGCAACCCCGTGACGCGTAGCCGCGACCAGTTCGAGCCGCTCGAGGCCCAGGGCGCCACATTGTTCGCGCGCTACTGCGAGGGCTGTCACCAGGCCCGGCTCGTCGCCGATGATCCCAGCACCCGCGTCGCGCTGGGGCCCGGCGGTGACCTCGAGCCGTGGCGGCGGTTGATCTTCGCCGCAAACGCGCCGCTGATCTGGGCCAGCGACGCCTACGCCCAGACCGGCATTGTCCCGTGGGTGCACCCGGACGGGGCGCGGGTGCCCGCCCTGCGACGGCTGTATCTGAAGTGGCCCTACTTCACCAACGGCGGCGCCGACAGCCTGGACGCCGTGCTCGAGGGGGTGCGCCTGCGCGAGGATTTCGGCGACTCGTGCGATCACGAGCTGGGCCCCGCGAGCGGTGCGGCCGTGGGTCTCGACAATGAGCAGCGCGCGGCCTTGCTCGCGTTCATGCGGCTGCTGTGATGGCGTGGTGTTCGAGCCCGAACCGCTGCAAAAAACCGTGGTGATCTTTGTCATCCACAATCGCGGCTGCAAGCGCGGTTTCTCGCGTGTCAGCGGTCGTCCAGCGACGCCACCAACGCTATGCTCGGGCCATCGGGCGGGAGCGGATGACGTTGACGACAATGCCGAACACGGGGGCACCTGAGCCGGGCGCTCCGGTGGTGCTCACGGACGCAGAGTCGACGTTCCAGGGCCGCCCGAACGAGCGCGGCGCCGTGACTCACGCCAGCGAGCGGCCCGAGCTCGACTGGGCCGGCGACATTGAGGACCAGCGCGTGTTTGCGTTGGTCCGTTCGCGGATGTTCGCTCGCAGCGGGGTTCTGCGAGTGGGTCGCTATCGGATCGTGCGTCGGCTCGGCGCGGGGGCCATGGGCGAGGTCCAGCTCGCGATCGACGAGCAGCTCGATCGCGCGGTCGCTGTCAAATTCGTCCACGCCCACCTCGCCCACCACCGCTTCACCGAGCGGCTGCGCGTAGAGGCGCGGGCCCTCGCCCGGCTCGCGCACGCCAACGTCGTGCACATCTACGAGGTTGGTGAGCAGCACGGCCGCGTGTTCCTGGCCATGGAGTACATCAACGGCCAGAGCCTGCGCGACTGGATCGCGCAGGCGCCCGGCTGGGAGCGGGTGCTGTCGGCCTATCTCGAGGCGGCGCGCGGGCTGGCGGCCGCTCACTCGGCCGGCGTGATCCACCGCGACTTCAAGCCCGACAACGTCCTGCGTGGCGCGGAGGGTCGGATCGCCGTCGCCGACTTTGGGCTCGCGGCGCTCGACCGACCCCCGACCGCGGACGACGAGGATCCCGAGCCTCGGCCCGCGTCGCGCTATCCGTGCGCTGAAGCCAGCGTCACCGAGACCTATGCAACGCCCGGCAGCAAGGACGACGGCAGCGCTTCGTTCGTCAGTCGCCCAGGCGAGGTCAAGGGCACGCCGGCCTACATGCCACCCGAGCAGTTCCGCGGCCGGTCCGACGCGCGCGCGGATCAGTTCGCGCTGTGTGTGTCGATCTACGAGGGCCTGTGGGGCCAGCGGCCGTTCGCCCGGCGCACGGTCGGCGAGATGCTCGACGGGGAGGTCGACTGGCTGCCGCTCACACCACCCGCGCGAGCACGGGTTCCCAAGTGGATCTGGCCGCTGATCCGACGCGGCCTCGCGGTCAATCCCGATGATCGCTGGGACAGCGTCGACGATCTGATCGCGGCGCTCGAGCGCGGGCTCGGTCGGCGACGTCGTCGAGCTCGGCTGATCGGCTCGGGCGTCGTCGCGCTCGCCGTCGGCTTGTTCAGCGGCGTGGGCGTGGCCTGGTGGGGTGGGGCCCCCGGCGTCGAAGACTGCACAAACGTCGCCCGCGAGCTCGCGGACACGTGGGATCGAGATCAGCGCGCGCGGCTGAGCCAGGCCTTGGCGAGCGCGGCCGAGTCGTCGGGCGCGGCTTGGTTGACCGACAGCGAGGCGCCGATCGTCGCGGGCCTGGATCGCTGGCGCGATCGCTGGCTCGACAGCCGGGCTGAGCTGTGCCGCGGGCGAGCCGGCGGCGATCCGGTCGTGCTCGATCGCGTTGGCGCGTGCCTGGAACGTCATCACCGCTCGACCCAGGCCTTGGTCGGGCTGATGCTGGCCGCCGATCTCCCGACCCTGCGCGAGGCCCCGCGGGCGGTGGTGCGGCTGGAGGATCCGCGGGCCTGCGCGAGCGAGGCCAGGCAGGGCGGCCCACCCGATCCGCCGCGCGCGGTCGCTGCTGAGGTCGAGGAGGTTCGGCGCGAGCTGGCGTTGGTCGAGGCCGATCTGCTGATCGCCCATCATGCGACGGCGCTCGCAAGCATCGACGAGCTCGGGCCACGCGTGGCGGCGCTGGGTTACCTGCCGCTGAGCGCCGAGCTCGCCCACGCCCGTGGCCGCGCCTTGCTCGACGGTGGGCACACGGCGGACGGGCTCGAGGCTTTGGAGCAAGCCGCCGATCTCGGCGAGGCCGGCCATCACGATCGTGTGGTTGCAGACAGCTGGCGGCGCATGGCGGGCTTCGCCGCGACGACGAAGCGGGACCTCGACGCCGGGCGTCGGTGGCTGCGGCGCGCCGATGCTGCTGCTCGGCGGGTCGGTGTCGCTCCGCTCGGCCCGCTCGGTCCCGCCGACATGGCGCGGCTGGACTTTGTTCGCGGCAATCTTCAGCTGCTCGAGGGGCAGTTTGCTGCCGCGTTCGATCAGCTCGAGCCGCTGGTGGCGGTGTTCGAGGACGAAGTCGATCACCAGGATCTACTGTTCGCCGCTCACACCACCACGGCGCTGGGCGTGGCCGTGCTCAACCAGGGTGATCGGGACCGCGCGATCGAGCTGTTCGGGCGCTCGCTTGGGCTGCTCGAGCGGGTTCACGGCTCTGGTCACCCCGACGTCGCGCTCGCGGCCTACAACCTTGGACAGCTCTCGCTCGAGGCCGGGGACGCCGAGCTGGCCCAGATCATGCTCGAGCGCGCCGTGCAGATCTGGGCCCTCGCCGACGAGCTCGAGCTGCGCAACGTCGGGCGCGCGCAGCTGGTGCTTGGTCAGCTCGCGCTCGCCCAAGGTCGGACCGACGCGGCGCTCGACCACGCGACCGCGGCCGCGACGGCGTTCGAGCGCGCGACCAGGATGCCGATCGAGCAGGCCGAGGCTGCGTCGCTGGCCGCTGCTGCGCACTACTTCTTGGCCCAGGCGGGGCCTGCCGTTTTGGCCTACCGTCGGGCGATTCAGGGCTACGCCAACGCCTACGGGGAAGACGACGTCTACGTGGCCTACTTTCGGGTCGGCCTGGGGTGGGCGCTGCTGGCTGACGGGCAGATCGAAGCCGCCCGCGTCGAGTTCGAGGCCGCGCTCGTGGTGATCGAGGCCAAGGACGGCGGCAGCACGCAGGCCGTGGATGCGCGCTTTGGGTTGATCAGCGTTGATCTGGCTTCTCACCAGCTCGAAGCCGCGCGCGCACGGCTGGCGCGGTTTGACGGGCACGAGCTCGCGGGCATGGAGGCGATGGAGCTGGAGCTGTTTCGCGGGCTGCTCGCGCTGCGTGGCGACCGTGCTGACCGTGCTGACCATGCCGCTGGGGCGGCGGCGCTGGCTTCGGCCCGGGCTCACGCGAAGACGGTGGCTTCCGGGGAGGCGACGCTCGCGATCTTGCTTGCCAGCGTCAACGCGACCGACGAAGAGCGCCGGCTTGCTGGCGAGTGAACGAGAATGGGTCATGAGATGAGCTGTCATCAATCAAACTACTCCATCACTGTTGGGGGTCCTGTGGATCCGCAGAGCTTGAGCTTCGAGACCAACTCGACGATCACCGTTACCTTCATTGCGCCTGCGGGTTACAGTATTTTGGGGGTCGTGTGCGATCCACAGTCGACGCCGCCGACGAACTACCCGCTCCCGAGTGTTGCTAGCCCTACGGTGGTGTTTAGTAATCCTAACGGCGAGGCGGTCGACTTCTCGGTGTGCGTGCGTGATAGCTCGCCCGATCAAGCGGTCGGGATGCGGGGGCCTACGACGACGATCATCTTCAAGCCGCGCACGACCTGTCCGACCTGAGTGAAGGCCCGGCCCTGACCGGCGAAGCGTACTTCTACTTCCCTCCGCGTCTTGCCACGGCGCAAGGCGCTTGCTGCGGCTTCGCCTTGACGCTCTGGTACCGGCTGCTGAACCCAGCACAGACGCAACTCGGCTGGAGGCCGCCTGCTCTCGGTGCCCCCACAACGGGCGACTGTGCATCCGAGAGAGTACTCACGGGGCATGGTTGCATTTGGGCTGATCCAGGCGGACGGGGTGCTCACCGTTCTGGAGATGCCAACACGCGACTGCAGTGTTCAGAATGCTCCCCTCGCGCGGCCGTGCTCGTGCTCGACACGACCAGCGGCCAGATGAACAACGTAGGCGATCGATTCAAGACCGGAGCGTCGTGCACGACCAGCGGATCGTACGTATTCGATACGTACGTCGACGGCACGACAACACCCCAACCGACCACAGAGGAGCGTGTCATCCTGCTGACGCGAAACGAGACCTTCCCGCCGATCAAGTCCGCCGAGAAAAGCGCGTGGTGGAAATTGCAGCGCATCACGTAGGAGACCGACCAACCAAGGTCACCCACCTCGGCGAGGACTGCTCGTCGAGGTGGGGACGGGCCCGAGGCAAGACGAGAGCATGGTGGACAAGCCATCGGTGCGCTGTCTATCCTTCGCCGATGCGATCGTTCCGCCCTGCACGAGTCCGGCTGAGAAGACCTCCACGGTCTCTGAGTTCCCGAACGCCCCTGGATCCGGCTCGCGGACCTCAACCACGAGCAGGCCAAGGAAAGCTCTGCACGCTCGGGCTCATCCCGCTGTTGGCTTGCTCGCCGGTTGATTTTGAAGGTCGCCTGGCGACTCTCGAAGCCGAGGAGGTTCGTCGAAAAGCGAAGCTCGACACGCTCGAGCATCAGATCACCTCGGCGGAGCTGCGGGTCAAACATGCCAAGGCTCTCGCCAAATACCACGAGTGCAACGCACTCGTCGCCGGCATCGAGGCCGAGGTGGTTCTCCAACGAGCAGGTTGTTTTCAAGAAATTTCCGAACACACCGAGTGTGTCGCTACCAATGAAAAGAACCGCTCGAACGCCACTGCCGCGGGTTGTGTCCTTGGTATCGGCTTCGCGGTTTTGACGGGCGGCGCCGCGGCACCCATTGCCCTGGCCGGCTGTGCCGGTGGCGCAGTCGTCGTTCACGCGACGAGGACCAAATGCGGTGACGTGCCCCGGTGCGCGGCACAGCTCAACAGCATGGAGCGAGTCGTATTGACCAGGCTGGGTCTCGCGGCCATCCCGACGTGCACCGAGCCACCGGAACCAGAGCGAGTCGACCCTCCCAAGCCCCGCGAAGTCGCGGCGCCCACCGTGGTTCGACCCGCCCCCGTCGAACGGCGGACCATCTGCACGGATCAGCGGGTCGCCTGGGTCGAGTTTGTCGTTCCGGCGCGCAAGGCTGACGGGAGGAGCTGGGATGCGCGCGGGGGCGTCCCCGACCTGCGCTACACGATCTACATCGAGGGCCAAAAGCTCTATGAGTCACCGGTGCACGAGACCTTGGAGTGGCGTCACCAGCCCCAGGCTGAGGTCCGCGTGGCGCCTCAACAGCAGCTCTCCATCCAGTTGCTAGATTCCGACCAGCAAAGCTCGGAGACCATCGCGGTGTTTCGCAGTATCATTCCCGCGGACACCAGCGAAGCATTGGACGTGTCGGCCGGGGCAGCGACCGCCAGGATCAAGCTCGAATGCATCGAGGGATGAACGGCACAGCCGCAGTGTTCGCCGTCGTGTTGGCCGGCTGCAGTTCGGCGTCGGGGCAGGCCCGACTGAGCCAGCTCGAGACACAAGCGCAGGAGGACGACGAGATCATCGTAGGTCTGTCCGAGCGGGTTGCTGCCTTCGAGCGCACCGTTGACGAGTTGGTAGATCTATACCAGCAGGCGTCCGACACGCTGGAGGCCGCCGAGCACAAGTATGAGCTCGCACGACGCTCGGGTGACGCGAGCTCGCAGGCGTTCCAGCGCGCGGCCAGCGACTACGAAGTAGCGAGTCGCAGGTGGAGGTTGGTCACCATCACGCTGCTCGCCGCAGCGAACTGGGACTACGCCGGTCACCTTTGCCACACCCGCATGACGACAGCTGCATACCGCAAGAAGCTTCGCAAAGAAGGCATCGACCTCGACGGACTCGACGCCGATCACGGGCTGCCGAAGAGCCGGGGCGGCGCTGATCATCCGCTCAACTATCGAATGATCGACTCCAGTCTCAACCGATCGCTCGGGAACGACGTGATGCGCAAGCTGATGGAGCATCCGCTCCACATTCTGCGCGGCACCGCTGTTTCTGCGCTCATGCGCTTGCGGTGCTCGCCGCGACTTTAGGCTCCGCGTACGAACTCGGGCCCGATGGCCTCGACGAGTACACGGGTTTGGCAGGTGGCGTCGACGACCTTAAACCACGACCGCCTCGCGTAAGCTGGCTGTCTCGACTCAGTAGTGATCACCCTGCCGCCGCTCGCAGAGCCCTGCGCCGAGCTCCACGTCTGCGAACGAGCCGCCGCGGCCCTCGAGGCCGCGGCGCTGCGAGCTCCTGAAGAGCGGCGTTGGACCTCGGCCTCAAGTCGGCTGTTGGATGTGATCGCCAGCGGCCTCCATCACGACCTGGAACAGCATGACCTCACACTTGTTGTCGTCGTGCTTGATGGTGCCCTGAAACCCGACGACCTCGTAGTTGGTGAATCGAAGGTTGTCGTGGTGGGGCCCCTGGAGGATCTGGCTAATCCCGTTTCTGACAGCGTCATCGAAGCTCTTGGTCGAGCTGGCCACAATTCGAATGACGTCCTGGTGTTTATTTGCGTTGGTTGCGTGCATGTCGTTTTCTCGTAATGCTGTCACTATGATCGGCCGGGACGATGCAAATTGCGCCCGGTCTCAATCGTCGGTTCGATGCCAAACAACATACAGGATCGCGCAAGGCACGCAAGCTCGAGTGCGCCTCATTGGGACGACGGCTGGTGAAGCTCTAGTACGCGACGTTGGTGGCGATGGTGCGCTTGTGCTATGCCACGCCACCGATGTCGCCGACCGGGATCGTGGCCCTCGTGGCCCTGCTGCTCGCCCCCGAGGTCCAGACCCCAACGCGGACGAGCCCGCTCGGTTTGACCTGGCAGGCGCCCCACAGCTGCCCGCAGCGCGCAGAGATCGACGCCCGAGTCCACGAGCTGTTGCCGAGTCTGGGCGAAATTGTCGGTGTGGATACCCCCGCCGACGTCCAGGTGAGCGGGCGGGTCGATCTGCAAGACAGCGAGCGTTGGGTCGTGTCGCTGCGGTTCGAGAGCGCACGCGGAGTCGACGAACGGACGTTCTCAGGACCGGACTGTCAGGCCCTGGGGGACGCGGCTGCGCTGGTGATCGCGCTCGGCGTCGATCCGGTCGGAGTCTCGACCCAGCTCGCGCAGCGCCAGCAGGTCGAACCCAAGCCCGAACCCGAGCCCGAGCCCGAACCCGAGCCAATCCCAAAGTCGGATCCCAACCCCGACCCACGCCAGGATCCTCGGCGCGCGCTGTCGGATCAGACTGAAGGATCTTCAGCCACCGACGAACACCCGCCGAACATCCGCGTCGGCATCGCCCCGCTCGGCGGCGGCGGCTACGGTCCGCTGCAGCTCGGCCAGGGCGCCCTGGGGATCGAGCTGAGCGGCTTCGGCCCATGGTGGCGCGTCGCACTGCGCGGGCGCTGGCTCACCCCGCGCACGCACACGTTGGCGAGCGGATCCCAGGCTCGCTTCGACGGATTCTCGATCGCCGCCCGCGGCTGCGCGGTGCCGTGGGCGGGGCGCGTGGAGTTTCCGATCTGCGCGGGCGTGGAGGCAGGCGCGCTGCGGGGTCGCGGAACCGGGACCACCCTGGCGCCGCGCGACGCGGGGCTCCCGTGGGCGGCGCTGCTCGTGGGCCCGGGCCTGCGCTGGGTCGTGCACGAGCACGTGGCCCTGGGTCTCGACCTCGAGCTGCTCGCGCCCCTGACCCGCGGCGGCTTCACGATCGGCACCACCGTCGCGCAGGAGTTCGCGCCAGTCGGCGTGCAGGGCTTCGCTGGCGTCGAATTTCGGCTCCCATGAATCTCCGTCACGAAAACCCGCGGACCCGGCCAAACTGGTAGGAGATGCTCCTGGAGCCCCGCGCGGCTCGACTCGGGGACGAGTTCGAGCCTCTATATGCCGACAACTTCGCGTTCGCCTGGCGGATGTTGCTGCACTTCGGGGTCCCCGCCCACCAGGTGGAGGACGCCGTGCAGGACGTGTTCGTGGTGGTCCACCGGCGGCTCGACACGTGGGATCGGTCGGTCAGCGTGCGGCCCTGGATCTGTGGGATCTGTCGTCGTGTCGCGGCGGACCATCGGCGCGCGCACGGTCGACACCAACGCAAGATCGACGCGCTGCCCCCGCCCGATCAGGGCCCCGCGCTCGACGGCCAGGTCGCGGATCGACAGGTGCTCGCGCTGCTCGAACAGACCCTCGCCGGGCTCGACCCCGGGCCGAGGGACGCCTTCGTGATGGCGGAGCTCGAGGGCATGAGCAGCCGCGAGATCGCCGAGGCCACTGGCGTCAACCCCAACACAATCGCTTCGCGCTTGCGCAAGGCACGAGTAGCCGTCGCCAAGGCACTCGGAAAACTTACCGGCGAGACAAAGTTTGAGAGGGCGTGACATGGACGAGCGCACACACGATCTAGAGCGGGCCGTTGATGCGCTGCGAGCCAAACGCAGCCCACCGGCGGGAAAACAGGCGCAGGTGTTGGCGCTGCTCGAGGCCCGGCTTGGGGGCGGCCCTGGAGGGGGTGGCGCTGAAGGTGGCGGCTTCGGGGACGGCGGGCTCGGAGCTGTCAGCAACTCGAGCGGCGTGTTTGCTGCCAAGGTCGTCGCCGCGACCGCAGCGATGACGGCGGGTGGCCTGTTGGTGCTCAAGTTGGGCGCGCTCACGCTGGCTTCGCTCACACCGGACGCGGCCGCAGCAGTCGAGCCTGTCGCGCAGACCGAGCTGCTCGGCGAGCCGCGCGTCGCCGCGCCGGACACCGAGTTGGGGCACGAGCACAGCACGAGCGAGCCGGGTCCCGAGTCGGGCGAGTCCGCGACAGACCCGCCCGAATTGGCGAGCCATTCGATGCTGCCCAAACACGGCTCGAAGCCTGCTGCAGCGTCGATGGATCAAGTAGACCCAGACCCGCTCGCGGTCGATATCGCCGCGGAGCTGCGCTTGCTCGGGGCGGCCCGCGCGGCCACGTCGCCGAGCGCCGTGATCGTCGAGCTGGCCGAGCACGCGCGTCAATTTCCACGCGGCACCCTGAGCGACGAGCGCGACGCCTTGTGGGCGATCGCCAGCTGTGCGCGCGAGGACCTCGACGACGCCTCGACGCGCGCGCACGCGGTGGCCACCCGCCGCCCCAACTCTCCGCTGCTCGAGCGCATCTCAGCGGCGTGCCCAGCTCTGGCCGACACATTTTAGAATCTCGCGTCACGAATTCATTGGGACCCGGCCAATACCAGAGCATGAACACCAGCATGAACATGTCGACCACGCTCTCTCTCGGACTGCTGCTCTTCGCGGCCACGTCCGTGTTCGCCTGCGAGATTGGATACAAGGACATCGGCGACGAGCCGGATGGTGACGGCGACGGCGACTCCATGAGCGACGGCGATGGCGATGGCGACGGCGACGGCGATCCCATGGGCGACGGTGACGGCGATCCCATGGGCGATGGCGACGGCGATCCCACGGGCGATGGTGACGGTGACGGTGACGGGTGCCTCGCGGTCGCGTTTCAGACCTGCGAGGACGTGCAGGGCGCGTTCGAGGAGGAGACCACGGTGATCCGCAGCTGCACCGAAGACGCAGAGTGTGGCCAGCAACTGGTCGGCACCAGCTGCGGCTGCACCCACGACTGGGTGGCCCGCACCGACGCCGATGCGACCTGCTTCTACGCCATCATCGAGCAGGCGAGCCTGCTCGAGTGCGACCTCGGCCTCTACAGTGACTGCGACTGCCCCAGCGCGGATGGGTTCGAATGCGTCGACAACATCTGCGAGTGGAGCTATCTCTAGACCCCACATTCGAGCTGAGGGCCGCGCCCGCTCAAAACCGACCGGCTACGCCGAAACCGTAGGTCCGTGGGCCGAACGAGGGCACGGGCATTAGCTGGACCCTCGCGCTTTGCTTGCGGCGATGTTGATGAACTCGCACGCTCCCGAACCCCAACATCATCGCGCCAGCAATCGTCCCCAGCGTGCCTGCGAGGATGCCAAGGCCGACGACGGGGCGCGGGCTGCGATTGTCATGGCGAGACCCATCATAGATCACCGCGCTGCTGACCAGCAGCGCGAGGCCTCCGGCGCCTACCAGCGAGCCCGTCACCACCAACCCCGTGCCGGGGACTGGGCCCTTGCCGTGCTGCGATCGCCACCCCGCGAGGTCGGTGCCAGCCTCATCCTCCCACCGCCGGAGCGCGGCGTGGCGTCGCCTTCCATAGTGGATCCCGAGCGCACCCACGGTCACGAATGCTGCGCCCAACGTGAGCGGTGCGACGCCAAAAACCCCGACGCCGTCCGGGTCGGCAATGAGAAACGTCATGCCGAATACCGTGGCGGCCGTGCCAGTCACGACCCCGACGATGCCGAGCCCTAGCATTGCGCGACCTGTCGGCGGTGGCGCAACCTCGACGGTTGGTGGGGACATCACCTCTTCGATCGTGGGCTGCTCGGGCATTTCCTCGTATTCGCCCCCCACCGAGGAGCCGCCCCCCAGCGGTGAGCCGGCCAAGGCGCTGCCGGGAACAAACACTGCGAGCGACAGCGCGAGCACCAACAGCGATCGTCCTCGAACCACGGTTCGAGTCTACATCCGCAAAAGGCGCGGCGTCGACCGCCTCGCCAACCACCCAGCGGCCCAGACGGGGGTGCGACCCAGCCGCCGCTCGACTATCCTTGGCACGGCAGGCCAGCTCCCGCTGCGTCATCGATCATGCCCCCGACCACGCCCAAGCCAGCCACCTCAGCCAACCCGCGCAGCGACGCCGACCTGCTCGGTGCCTGGCGCGGCGGGGACTCGGAGGCCGGCGAGGTGCTGTTCGTCCGCCACTATCCCCCGGTCGCTCGGTTCTTCCGCAACAAGGTCGGGGCGGATCAGGTCGCCGACCTGATCCAGGACACGTTCACCGCCACGCTCGAGGGCCGCGACAGGATCGAGGATGGCAGTCGGTTCCGCAGCTACCTGCTGTGCATCGCCTATCGGGTGTTCTGCGGGCATCTGCGGGCGAACTATCGCAAGCAGGGCGAGGTCGATCTCGACGCCGTCCCGATCGAGGACGTGGACGCGAGCCCAACCTCGGTGATCGTTCACGCCCAAGAGCAGCGGCTGCTGCTCGAGGGTCTGCGCGCGATCCCAATCAACTACCAGGTGGTGCTCGAGCTGCACTACTGGGAGGACATGAGCACCGAGGAGATCGCCGTGGTGCTGGAGATCCCATCGGGCACGGTCCGCAGCCGTCTGATCCGAGCACGGGACGCGCTCGAGGCCGCGATGGCCGGCATCGCGCGCTCGGCCGATGTGCTCGACAGCACGCTCACGCGGCTCGACGACTGGGCCGCGGCGTGCGGTCAGAAGCTCGCGGCGGTCAGTCGGTGACGGTCACGCGGATCATCTGCACGGGCGTGCGCGGGCGGTCGTTGCCGTCGGTCGGGGTCTTCTCGATCGCGTGAACCACGTCCATGCCCTCGATCACCTTGCCGAACACCGGGTGCTTCGACTGCCCAGCGGTGAACCAGTCGAGGTAGGCGTTGTGCACGGTGTTGACGAAGAACTGACAGCTGCCGCTGTTGGGCCGGCCGGTGTTGGCCATGGACAGGGTGCCGGGCTCGTTGGAGAGCTTGGCGTCTGCGGGGTGCTCGTCCTGGATCGTGCCGTTGGGGCTGTCGCCCGTGCCCGCGCGGCGGCTGTTCGGGTCGCGGCTGTGCGGGCAGCCGAACTGCAGCATGAACTTGTTGATCACGCGGTGAAAGTGCAGGCCGTCGTAGAAACCGCTGCGCGCGAGGTTCACGAAGTTGCCCGCGGTGACCGGCATCTTGTCGGTGTAGAGCTCGACCTTGAAGGTGCCGAGGGAGGTCTCGAGGGTGGCGGTTGGGTTGGCCATGGGCGCAACCTAGATCGAGCCGGGGCAGCGGTCCAGTGGGCGCCTAGCCCCCGATGGCGCTGGGGTCACGCGTGCCCCAGTCGTCATCCCACTCGTCCTCTTCGTCGAGCACGGCGAGGACGTCGACCTCGGGCTTGATCTTGTCGTACAGCTGCGGAAACGCTCCCTGGGCGGCGTACTGCGCCCGGACCTTGCGGTACAGGGTGAGGTCGAACATCTCCTCGAATTCCTTGGGTGTCATGAACGTGTCCGCGTACAGGAACGGGAACCCGCGCACGCTCTGGGTGAACGCCTCCATCTCGCGCATGGCGTGGACGGTCTTGAATTGCTCGCCCCGTTGGATCGGGCCCGGGACGCCGTAGACGCCAAGATCGAAGTACATGGCGTAGTCGCGCCCGAGCACCCGATCTTTGAGGGCAGGGTTGCGGAGCTGGCCGCTGCCGGGGCCGCGATCATAGACGCGGCACGGGTACAGCAGGATCGGGTACATGTCGAACAGCTCGTCGGACTTGTTGACCGCGTCGGCCATCGCGCTCATGGGCAGGGTGATGTCCTGGAACACCTGCATGGTGAAGGTCATCTTGCGCACGGCGGGGGTGGTCGAGAATTTCAAGAAGGCGATCTTGGGCGGCATCATCCAGCCCAGCAGCGCGCGAAACAGCGGGTGGTTGCCGCCGGGGATCATGTGCTCGACGACCCAGAAGATGCTGCGATTGTGGCGAAGCAGATAGTGGCGAAGCGGGATGTACTCGTCGCCTTCGCCGTTGAGGTACTCGCGCACGTGGGTGTAGAACCACGGCTTGTACCAGCGCCCGATCGGGTTGATCTTGGCGCGCTGCTCAGGCGTGACTGGATCGGCGAACTCGCCCTTCATGATCACGGCCTGATCGCGCGAGTAGACCGTGGCCTCGATGAAGTCCGGGGCGTCGTCCATGGTCGACAGCTCGTACATGCGCGCGCAGTAGTCGGCCTGCGAGTGGGCGGGCTCGTAGCGCATGTGCACGTGCGACTTGACCGGGATGATCTTCAGCTCTAGGCCCACGAGCAGCCCGAGGGTGCCGTGCGACCACGGGAGCGCGCGGTAGAGATCCGGGTGCGAGTCGGCGGTCACGCGCAGCAGCTCGCCGTCGGCGGTCACGACCTCGTAGGCGACCACGGTCTCGCTGAGCAGCCCGACCTTGTGCGAGTGCGTGGTCATGCCCACGGCCATCGCGAGGCCGCCGAGCGTGGCCTCGGCGATCTCGAGGTTGACGGCCAACATGTGGCCCCGGTCGATCAGGTAGCTGGTCGCCTGGCCGACGGTCACGAACGGCTCGACGCGGATCGTCTTGGCGTCGACGTCGACGTGCAGGATGTCGCGCAGGTTGCCCATGCGGATCTGATGCCACTGGTGCTTGGGCTCGAACCGGGTCGAGAGGTTCATCCAGGTCTTGCGATCCGTGCACATGGGCTTGCGCAGGTCGGCGGGCTGCGCGGCCCAGCGGCGGACCTGGGCCTGGACCTCGGCGACCTTCTCGTCGTGCCGCTCGGGCGCGGCCCCCAGCAGATCGTAGATCTTGGCGCGCAGTCGCAGACCGGTGTCGAACGCGAGCCCGACGGGCAGGCCGACGCCGACGAGGATCACGGCGCGGTAACGAGTGGCGAGATCGAGGGCGAGCTTCTTGATGTCCATGGCGGGCGTTACGCCGCAGGTCGGCGGGAGCGCATTGACTCACGCGCTCACGTGGGCGTCAACGGCGTGGGCGCGAGCACGGACGGCTCCGAAGCTGGGCGCGCCAGAATCGCGAAAATCGCCGGATTGGCGCTCGTTTTGTGGCGCTGGACGCTGTGTCACATGCGGGTGCACCCTGCTACGCTTCGCCCCCGCATGCAGCCAGTTCAAAGCGCAATCGAGTCGCTCCAGGCCAAGGGCCAGTGCCCGCGCCTGCACGTGAACGTCACCCACGAAGATGCCGTGTGTCCAGACTTCGTGCGCGAGAAGTGGACCCAGCGACTGATCATCGATCTCGATCCCAGCTATCCGCTGGAGCTCGAGTTCACGGAGATCGGCGTCGAGGCCAACCTGTCGTTCGGCGGCTACGTGACTCGCTGCACGTTCCCGTGGGTGGCGATCTACATCGTGGCGGAGCGCGACACCGGTCGGGGGCGCGTGTTCGAGCAGAACATCCCGGCGTCGCTGCGGGCTGAGCTGACGCCGACGCCCGCGGGCGTCGACCCGAAGCTGACCAAGGCCCGCGACGAGGAGCGCGGCCGGGGGACATCTCGCCGCAAGCGTCGTGGCTCCGCGAAGCCACCGGCGGTGTTCGAGCTCGCGGCGGTCGAGCAGAGCCCGGCCGACGAGGAGCCGGAGACCGAGACGGAGACGGAGACCGAGACGCAGCCCGAGCCCCGGGCGGATCAGCAAGAGGTGAAGACCCGTCGGGCCGCGTTCACCGTGATCGACGGCGGCAGCTGAGCCGGCTGATTTTTAAGTAATCGCGGGTCCTGACCTGCGCAGGTCTCTCACGTAACCGCGCAGGTCCTGATCTGCGGTGGCGATCTGACATAGAGTGTCGCGATGAGCGCTCTGCGTCGCGTCGCCCTGTGCTGTGGACTGCTGCTGCCACTGTCGAGCTGCTACTCCGGCGTCGACTTCGACGAGCAGTTCACGGGAGCCAGCGGGAGTGAGTCGGAGGGCGACTTCGACGGCGGCTGGGATGCGGGCAGCGCTGGCGACGGTGATCCGGGTGGCGACGGCGACGGCGATTCGGGTGGCGACGGCGATTCGGGTGGCGACGGCGACGGCGACGGCGATCCGGGTGACGGTGATCCTTCGTGTGGCGATGGCGAGCTGCAGCCGGGTGAAGAGTGTGACGAGGGCGACCTCAACGGCTCGGGTGCGTGCACCGAGGCGTGCACGACCAACGTCTGCGGCGACGGCTACGTCGGACCTGGCGAGGGCTGCGACGACGGCAACGCGATCAACGACGACGACTGCACGAACGAGTGCAAGCTCAGCTCGTGTGGAGACGGCGCGGTCCAGGGCTCGGAGCTGTGCGACGACGGCAACGCCGACAACAGCGACGCCTGCCTCGACACGTGCACACCCGCGAGCTGCGGCGATGGCTTCGTGGAAGAGGGCGTCGAGGAGTGCGACGACGAGAACGCCAGCAACGAGGACGCGTGCCTCAGCGACTGCAGCGCGGCCACGTGCGGCGATGGATTCGTCGGGCCTGGCGAGGCCTGCGACGACGGCAACGCCAACAACGGCGACGCGTGCACCAACAGCTGCGCCCTCGCCAGCTGCGGCGACGGGATCGTCCAGCCCGGCGAGGACTGCGACGACGGCAACAACATGAACAACGACGCGTGCCTCAACGCTTGCGTGGCGAACGTGTGCGGCGACGGCTTCAAGCACCAGGGCGTCGAGGCCTGCGACGACGGGAACAACAAGAACAACGACGCGTGCCTCAACAGCTGCGTCGCGGCCACGTGTGGCGACGGTTTCAAGCACCAGGGCGTCGAGGCCTGCGACGACGGGAACAACCAGAACAACGACGCGTGCCTCAACAGCTGCGTCGCGGCCACGTGTGGCGACGGTTTCAAGCAGCAGGGCGTCGAGCAGTGCGACGACGGCGACAACCAGAGCCACGACGGCTGCAGCGGCGCGTGTGTGTTGGAGGTGCCCAACAATAATTACTGCGCGGTGGTCGCGAACTGGGACCCGACCTGGGCGGGCTGGGAGCAGCAGGTCCTGGTCCGGACCAATCAAAAGCGTGCGGCCGGGGCCAACTGTCACAGTCAGGGCGTGTTTGGGCCGGCGCCGCCGCTGGTCATGCACGCGGCCCTACGCTGCTCGGCTCGCAAGCACTCGCGGGACATGGTGGTGCGTGATTTCTTCGCCCACGTGAACCCCGACAACCAGCAGCCGTGGACCCGCATGTCGCTGGCCGGGTATCCGTGGAGCCTGGCGGGCGAGAACATCGCGGCTGGACAGGCGACCCCGGCGGCCGTCGTCAACGCGTGGATGGACTCCGATGGTCACTGCGCCAACCTCATGAACCCGAACTTCGAGGAGATCGGGGTCGGCTACTACCCGGGTGGGGACTACGCTCACTATTGGACGCAGAATTTCGGCACGCAGTAGGCTTGGCCCTACGGCTCACCCGACAAAGACGTTGTCACGATGCCACGCGAGCGCGGCATCGGGGTTCGCTCCGTGGGGCTCGCGGAGCGGCCTTCCGTGCATCTCGTAGTAGGTCTTGCCGTTGTCGAACTCCTCGTGGAGGCGTCGGCTGACCACGAGCCGGCGCTCGCGGTCAAAGGTCACGTATCCGCGGTCAAACAGCCGGTGCAGGTCGACCCGCAGCGCGAGGCCGTTGTCGATGTCGTGCGGACCACCGTCGGCGAACGGGCGGATGTGTGCGGTGTCGAGGACCGGCAGCGAGTGCTCGTTCGTGACGCTGCAAGCGCGACCATAAGTATCGAGGACGGACACGCGGAAGATCCCCTGGCCGAGGCGTGGGCGCGTGAGGGCGGGTTGCCCGTAGCGCACAGCGGGCTCGGCCGCGAACCTGACCGGCGGACTCGGCACCCGGCGCTTGGCCTCGAGCCAGATCCGGAGCCCTTCCGACTTGGTCAAGTCATAGGTCGCGCCAACCACAGTCCGCGGGTGCCAGTTGTCGGGTTGTCGGATCCAGCGCTCGCGCGGCCAGACTCGAGCCTCGGCGATCATGCAGCAGCCGATCTCGGGTCGGCTAGCGATCTTGGCACCACGGCGGATCTTGGACAGTCGCTGGCGAAGCTCCACCAACGACGCGACACCGTTGGCCCGACCAAAGCTGTCCCAGGCCAGCCAGTCCGGCAGGACCGAGAACCCCGCGAAGAAGCCGAAGCCGCAGATCGCGTTGTGGGGCGCCTTGAGCTTGAAGAAGAACGGCGTGCCAGTCGGCATGTGCTTGGGCGCGCGCGCCGAGGGCTGCCAGAAGTTGACCTCGTCGTCGTCGAGTTGGTCCTCGAGCAGGCGCTCATACCAGCGGTAGTCGGTGACCGCGACCCAACCGTCCACGCGGGCAGTGTCGCATGGGTTGCGTGGTCGCGATAGTCGTCAAGCGCTGCAAACCCGAATCGAGCTAACCGAAGTGCACCGCGCTCACGCTCGCGCCCAAGACCGCACCGCGATAGGGCAGCGTCGCCGCAGCGTCGCCGCCCGCCCCGGCCACGACCATGAGCGGCAACAGGTGCTCCTCCCGGGGGTGACACGCCCGAGCTGCGGGCGCTCGCTCCCACTCGAGCAGTCGCCCGTGGCGGGTGTCGGGCTCGGCCAGGACCGACTCGACGAGCCACTCGTCAAACACCCGCGACTCACGTGCGACCTGCTCGCCCACGGACGGATCACGGAACGCAGCCTGAAACCGAGGAAGGTTGTGATAGCTCATCCCGCTGCCTGCGATCAGCACCCCTTGCTCGCGCAGGGGAGCGAGCGCCCGGCCGAGCGCGAGGTGCTTGGCGGGGTCGAGCCCGCGCAGCAGCGAGAGCTGAAACGTGGGGATGCTGGCGGCAGGATCCGCGAGCATCAGCGGGACGAAGGTCCCGTGGTCGAACCCACGCTCGGGGTCGACCGCGGTGGTGAAGCCCGCGGCCTCGAGCCGCTCGCGGACGTTGGCGGCGATCTCCGGGGCCCCGGGCGCAGGCCACACGAACTCGTAGGTCTCCTTGGGGAAGCCGTAGTAGTCGTACAACATCGGCGGCTGGGCAGCCGTCATCACCGTGGCCACGGGCGCCTCCCAGTGAGCCGAGATGATGAGCACCGCTCGGGGCGGCCGGGGTAGCGCTACGTTGATGCCGCGCAGGTAGCCGGCCAGCTCGGCGAGCCCTTCGTCGCCGCCGAGCGGCCGGTCCATGAGCGGCCACGGGCCGCCGCCGTGCGGGAAGAAAATGGTGGGCAGCGTCTCGGTGGTGGTCGTCTCGCTCGACATCGCTTCGTTGATCTCCCGCGGGACACAGGCCGCCAACCCCAGACCGATCAGCGAGGCCAGGACCTCGCGTCGGGTTCGAGCTGTCGTTGAGCTGCCGTTGGCCACGCGATCGCACCATACGACGGTCCGCGGTGAAGGCTACAGCTTGCGCTCGCCCACGCTTTGACCGCACCATCATGATCGAGGAGAGGCGAGCGCATGGCCAAAACCAAGAAACGGGGTCCGCACGACAAGGTGCTCGAGGCGCTGCGCGCGTTTGGGCTGAAGTATCCCGGCACGCACTACAAGAGCCCGTGGCCGGGGCACATGGACCTCGCCGTCAACGACAAGACCTTCGCGTACCTCAGCCTCGAGGGCGATCCGCTGAGCATCGGGTGCAAGCTGCCGCACTCCAAAGATGTCGCGCTGATGCTGCCAAACACCACGCCAACGGCGTACGGGCTGGGCCGCAGCGGCTGGGTGACGGCGAACTTCGAGGACGGACCGGCGCCCGACCTAGCGATGCTCGAGGCGTGGATTGACGAGAGCTACCGCGCGCAGGCGCCCAAGCGATTGATCAAGCAGCTCGACCAACTCGACCAACTCGACAGGGGCAGCCCGCCGGCGAGCACGCAGCCTGCGAAGAAGAAAGCCGCGAAGAAGAAGCAGACCCGCAAACCCACGAACGAGACATAGAGGGTTGCTCGCACGCGGTGCGCAATGATCGGAGGAGCCCAACAGCGCCTCACAGCGCCAGATCGACAGTCACCGCCGCGCCGACCTGCCCGGTGACCCGCAGCTCCCCGCGCGCCATATCCAGCGTGAAGCAAGCCCCGTCGCCGCCGACCTCGATCACGCTCGGCCCATCCGCGCCAAACAACCGCCGCGGCAGCACGATCTCCGTGACCCCGCCATCGCTGTTCCAGCTCGAGTACCCGACACCTCGCGCGGCGTCCCACTCGAAGTACGGGGCCTGCCCGCTCACGGCCCGCAGCCACGGCCGGACCCAGGCGTCGAGCATGATCCGCTCATTGCCGGCTGCGTCGATCATCGAGAAATTCTCGTAGTTCCACAGCTGCTCGTTGTGGCTGTACTCCCACATGGTCGCCGAGATCCGCTCGAGGTCCAGCGACTCCGCGACATCGGTCAACCACGCGGGTCCATCCTGCTCGCCGGGCTGAAACCCAAACTCGCCGAGCAACACGTGCATGTCCTCTGTGCGGCCGTGATCCGCGAACTCGAAGATCAGCACGCCGGGGTCGGGCTGATCGGGCCCATAGTTGCTCGCGCCATAAATGTGCGGCCCGTAGATCAAGTAGTCGCCAAGCGGTCGCGGGTGAAACAGCTCCGGGTACAGGCCGACGGCGTCGACGCCCGGATTGTCAAACGCGATGAGCAAGTCCGGCGCCGCGTCGTGCATGACCGGGATGATCTCGTCGTGAAAGGGCGTGAGCACGTCCTGCTTCCACTGCTGTACGTCGTTGCTGGTGCCCCAGCCCGGCTCGTTGAGGACCTCGAGCGCGACCACGCCCGGGTGATCGGCGAAGCGATCGGCCATCTCGAGCCACATCTCGTGGAATTCGTCGATCAGCTGATCTTCATTGGCCCAGAACCGATCAAACGACCCGCGCACGTCGGGGTCGGACACATACTTCAGGCCCCACTTTGCGTCGGGGCATTCGTGCCAGGGCGCGTTGGGATCGGCGACGGCCCAGGTTGGGAATCCGTCACCACAAAAATTCTCGGCCCACACGTCCTGGTGAAAGTCGATGATCACGCGCAGCCCATGCGCCCAGGCGGAGTCGACCATGGCCTCATAGCGATCCAGGTATTGCTCGTCCCATACGTCGCGCGCGGGCTCGAGCGCGCCCCAGGAGAAGGGCAGGCGCGCGGTGTCCTGACCCCACTCGTTCATGCGCGCGAAAAAGACGTCCGCGGCCAGGCGGAATTCGTCGAGCGGGATGTCGTTGGTGATCGGGAACGGCACAAACGGCGGCGTCTTGTTGCGGTTCCCGGTGTTGAGGCCGCGCATGACCACGTCGCGGCCCAGCGCGTCGCGTAGCTCGCCACCGCCAACTAGCTGCAGTCGGGCGTGCGGGGCGATCACGGGCTCGATCGGGACCTCACACTCGCCAGGGCGCGGCATCGGGTCGCCGTCACCGTCGCCCGGGTCGCCGTCACCGTCGCCCGGGTCACCGTCGCCATCGCCCGTGTCGGTGCCGCTTGCGTCGGGGTCGGTGTCGGCGGCTGGTTCACCGCCGCACGCGAGCAAGGGGAGGACGAGCCAGCCAGCCAGCAAGTAAGGACGCGTCATCGGCGGAGTGTAACCGAAACCGCGTCAGCGCCAGAGCGGGCTCGATCAGCTGAGCAGCTGGTAGGCGCCCCCGCGCTCGAGCGCGCGCTGGTAGGCCGGCAGCGCGTGGATCCGCTGCAAGAACTCGTTGAGCTTGGGGTACTTCGTGGCCAGGTTGGCCCGGACGGCGGCGGCCTCGACCGGGAAGCTCATCTGGATGTCCGCGGCGGTCATCTCGTCACCCGTGAACCACGTGGTCTCGCGCAAGGTCGACTCCATGAACTCGAGGTTGCGGGTCACGTTGGGGTTGATGAAGTTCGCCCGCACCTTGCCGGCCATGCTCTTGGCGATCGGCCTGATGAAGAACGGCATCGGCGCGGTCTCGAGACGATTGAAGACCAGGGTCATGACCATGAATGGCATGAAGGTGCCTTCGGCGTAGTGCAGCCAATAGGTGTATTGCAGCCGCTCGGGAGTGTCGGCTGGGGGGACCAACCGGCCATCGCCATATTTGGCGACCAGGTACTCGGTGATCGCACCGGACTCGGCGATCGTGAGGTCGCCGTCGGTGATGACCGGCGACTTGCCCAGCGGATGCACGGCCCGCAGCTCGGGCGGCGCGAGGCTGGTCAGCTTGTCACGTTGATACCGCTGGATCTCGTACTCGACCCCCAGCTCTTCGAGCAGCCACAGGATTCGCTGCGAGCGGGAATTATCGAGGTGGTGGACGGTCAGCATGGCGGGAGTGTAGCCCAGCGGCGCTCGAGCGCCGCGTAGATGCCCGTCATCGCCGCGCTGGCCCCGAGGCGCAGGTGCAGATCCACGAGCGGCGAGATCTCGGTGTCGCCGGGGTTGATCTCGATCGTCGGTCGCCTGGCCTGCCTGGCCTGGTGGACGGGGCCCGAGATGTACGGGAACACCGCGCTGGTGCCGATCGAGACGACCGCGTCGAACCCGAGATCGAGCTCACGGTAGAGCATGTCGACCGCGTCGGTCGGCAGCATCTCGCCAAACAAGATCACGTCAGGCCGGATCACGGCTGCGCAGTCGGGGCAGCGTGGGAGCACTGGATCGAGCGCGGCGTAGTCGGTGACCCGCTCGCGCCACGAGCAAGCGGTGCAGCGCAGCTGCTGGGTGTCGCCGTGAATGGCGATCAGCTTGTCGCTGCCGGCCGCCGCGTGGAGACCGTCGACGTTCTGGGTGAGCACGACGACGCGCTCGAGCCGACGCTCGAGCGTGGCGATCAGCTGATGCGCGACGTTTGGCTGGGCGCCGCGACAGCGCTGCTCGATCTGCCGGATGTAGCGCCAGGTGACCTCGGGCCGGGCGCGAAACATCTCGCCCGAGAGACACACCTCGATCGGCAGGCCCTCTTCGGTGTCGTCGGCGTCGTAGAGCCCGCCGACTCCGCGGTAGGTGGGCAGCCCGGAGTCCGCCGAGATCCCGGCACCGGTGATGAACAAGATGCTCTGGGCGGGTGCGAGCAGCTCGGCGGCGCGCTCGAGAATTTGAGGGGGCACGCAGGAAATTTTACAACGGGCGGGCGGGCGCCGCGACAGCGAGCTGTCACACCGTCAGGACCGAGAGCGTGGTCTCGATCGTGTCGCGCACGGCCATCTGCGAGGCGCCGCCCCGCGACAGCACGCCCAGGCCGTACATGGAGTTGGTCAAGAATCGCGCGAGCGCTCGGTTGTCGCGCCTGCCATTGAGCTCGCCGGTCACGCTGTCGCGCTCGAGCGCGGTGAAGAACACCTCTTCGATCTCGAGCAGGTGCTCGGCGACGCGGGCGCGCAGCTCGGGATCGCGCTGGCCCAGCTCGAGAGCTGAATTGGCCATGAGGCAGGAGCGGTGCTCGGGGTGCTCGACGACCTCGCTCCTGACCCAGTCGAAGCCCGCACGAATTCCCGCGGTCCCGGACGCCTGGGCGCTGACGATGCGCTCGAACTCGGAGCGGAGATTGACGCAATAGCGGTCGATGGCCGCCAAGAAGAGTCTGTGTTTGTCCCCAAATGTGTCGTAGAGGCTCTGGCGGCTGATACCCATGAATTCCAGCAGCTTGGCCATGGACGCGCCCTCGTAGCCGCGGCGCCAAAACAGCTCAATTGCCCGGTCGAGAACCAAATCTGGATCAAAAGCTTTCGCGCGAGGCATGGTTGCGCGAGCATCGCGTGACACCACTCGAGCGGTCAAGCGCAAGAAGAGCAGCGAGTTCCTCGGAACCGAGCGCGTCGTGTCGGGCGAATATTTTTCACGGGCGAGAACGCCCGGAGCCTCAGCTGGCGACTATTCGCCCGACATCGCTCCGGCGACCTTTGGATTGAGCGTATACGTGCCCACCAATTCGGCCCAGTCGAGCACGTGACCCTCCATTGCCTGGAGCGCCTGGGTTGCATCAAAGCTGCCCGACAACCCCAGAGATTCGACGTCGAGTGCGTAGACGGCGAAGTGGTAGTGGTGCAGGCGCTCGTCGTTCCAGGGCGGACACGGGCCGTCGTAGCCGGCGTACTCACCCTTCATGTCGTCGTCGTTTTCGAACCACCCGGTGTAGTCGTTGACCCCCTGCAGGCCCTGGTCATTGGGGGCGGCGCCGGGGGCCTTTCCGCGCGGCGTGACGCTGTCGCTGTGTGAGCCGGCCGGGATCTCGGTGGTGCTGGGCGGGATGTCGATCAGCACCCAGTGGGAGAAGTCGACCCGCGGGACGCGGAAGGAGACCATTTTTCCTTCCTTGTTGACGTCGTCGGCGACGGCGGGGGCGTCGGGGTCGCGGCAGATGATGGCGAAGGACTTGGTGCCCGCGGGCGCGCCGGTCCATGACAGCTGCGGGTTGCGGTTGGGGGCCATGCTGAGGTGGCCGTCCTCGGGTCGCTCGGCTGGCACGCAAAACGCGAACTCTCCGGAGATTGGGCCGCCTGCTTGGAAAGATTCGCTGCGCAGTTCCATGGCGGCGGAGGGTATGCCAAGTGAAGCTGCACGACAATCGAGATTCGTCACTCTTCGGGGGGTGGCTCGGGTGCCTCGCGCTCCGGTCGCCAGCAGCGAGCGATGTGGATGCACTCGCCGCAGGCGGCCGGTTGCTCGAGCTTGGGCCAGGGTTGCGCGGTCGTGTCGTCGCCAAGCTCGACACGCAGCAGCCGCGCCGCGGTCCCGCGCAGACGCTGGTCGAAGCGCGCGAGCGTGGCGGCGTCGAGCTCCCGCAGGCCGGGGTCGGCCTCGTGCTCGCGCAGGAACACGGCGCCGGCGCGCAGCCCGATCGCGTCGCCCCACAGCCGCCGCAGCGCCCAGGCCTGGGTGAGCCGACGAAACCCGGCCACCTGATCGGGATCGAGGATCGAGCTGGGGTCGGTCGGGGCGCGGCCGTACTGCCAGTCGACCAGGTTGAGGCGACCGTCGTCGTCGATCCAGACCAGGTCGATGCGGCCGCGCACGATCACGCAGCCCTCGGGCGGCGCGGCGGCGGCGGTGGTGATCGGCGCGAACAGATCCAGCTGCGGGCGGGTGGTCTGATCGGGGGGCTCCTGGGCCGGCGCGTGCTCGCCCAGCACCTGCAGCGCAAACGGCAGCGAGCGCAGGACCCGGCGCGGATCGCTGCGCTGGATCTCGATCAGCTCGTGGACCCACGGGCGGGCGGCGAAGCGGAGCAGGTCATCGCGCAGCTCGGCCCACAGCGAGTCGGGGATGTGGTCCTGCGCGGCGAAGCCATCGAGCGCCTGCGCGGGGTTGCGACCGAGGCGGTCGAGATCCACGCGCCCGAGCAGGTAGTGGACCAGGCGGCCGCGGGCGCGGGCCTCGGCCAGGCTCGGCGGTCGGCGATCTCCCGGGTCGTGCTCGTCGCCGCGATCGCGGGGCACGAAGGGCAGCAGCTGCAGCCCGCGCATGGCCTCTCGCTGCTCGTGCTCCGGGGTCTCGAGCCCGACGACATGGGTCAGCAGGTAGCGGCGCGGGCACTTGTCGAATTCGGCCAGGCCCGAGAGCGAGACCTCGAGCTCGCAGTCGCGCAGGTGCAGGGCCTCGCTGCGCTGGTAGGCCCGGCGCAGCTGCTCGGGTGACTCGTCCGGGTCTCGCGGGTCGCGGTCGGGCGTCGGCTGCGGGGCTGTCGTGGCGACCGGCTTCCACTCACGATCCAGGACAGTGTCGCTGCTCGCGTCGCTCGCAGCTGGGGCTGGCACCGGGGCGCTGGTCGCCGCGCGGCGGACGGCCTCGACGCGGTCGAGCAGCCACTGGATCGCGCTGGCTGGCGCGTGCTCGTCGGTCTGGATCACGGGGCCCGCGTCGACGACCTCGACCAGCTCGTCGAGCTCGGGCAGCGCGGCGTCGATCAGCTTGCGCCAATTGCCCTCGCTGCCGCGGCCCTCGGGGGCGTCGCCGATCAGCACCAGCAGGTCGCGGGCGCGGGTGCACGCGACGTACAGCAGCCGGCGGCTCTCGGCGTCGCGGCGCGCGGCGAGGCGCTCGTTGATCGCCTGCGCATGGGGACTGGGGCGGCGGCGACCCACAAAGTCGGGGCTGACGACGGCGAGCCCGAGCTCGCGCTCGAACACGACCGGGCCCTCCTGTCCGCGCGGCTCGGCGCCGAGCTCGGGCACGATCACGACCGGGAATTCAAGCCCCTTGGCCGCGTGCACCGTCATGATCCGCACCGCGTCGGGATCGGCCGCGGCCGCGACCTCGGCGGGGGCCTCGCGATCGAGCAGATCTTCGCCGCGCTCGATCAGGCGCCGGGCGGTGGCCACCGCGCCGAGCCCGGCAAACTCGCGCGAGCCCAGCAGCGCGATCAGCTTGTCGACGTTGGCGATCCGCTGCTCGCCCGCGTCGTCCCAGGCCAGGACCTGGCGCAGGCCCAGACGATCGACCGCGAAGCGCAGGACCCGGGCGGGGCCGAGGCGATCGAGCTCGTGGTGGAGGCGGTCGACCAGGCGCGCGACCTGGGTGACGGTGGCGGCGTCTTCGGGGGCGCTGAGCTCGACGGCGCACCCGGCCACGTGGTCGGCCAGGCGCAGCTGCTCGGCGGTCGCGAGCTCGACGATGCTCGCGTCGCAGATGCCCCACACGGGTGATCGCCACACGCCCGCCGAGGCCAGCGAGTCGCGGGGATCGGCGATCGCCAGCATCAAGACCGCCAGCTCGCGGACCTCGCGGGCCGCATAGAAGCCGCGCCCACCCACGACGACCGAGGCGATCCCCAGCTCGCTCAGGGCCTTGCGGTAGCGGGCCACGTGGCTGTGGGTCCGCATCAAGATCGCCACGTCGGCCCCGCGCAGCGGCTTGGGGCGGCCGTCGGCGTCGGTGCGACCGAGCGGCGGCCGGGCGTCGAGCAGCAGCCGCAGGTGCTCGGCCATGCGCCGGGCTTCCTGGGTTCGGCGGGTCCGGGCGTCCTCGGTGGGATCGCTGCACAGCAGCTGGACCGCGGGGATCCCGACTTGATCTTCGTGATCTTCGCGGACCGGGGTCAGGCGATCGACGTCCTCGATCCAGTCGACGGCGAAGCCCTCGGGGTCGTCGCTGATCAGCAGGCGGGCGAACAGTTGATTGCAGAACTCGACGAGCCGCGGGCGCGAGCGCCACGATCGCCGCAGCGCGTGGAGTCGCAGCCCCGCGCCGCCGCTGCGCGCACGCGCGGCCAAGCTCTGAAACAGCGACACGTCGGCGCCGCGGAACTCGTAGATCGACTGCTTGCGATCCCCGACGGCGGCGAAGCAGCGCGCGCCGAGCGGGAGCAGGGCGCTGGCCCGGGCGCCGCGGGGCACGGCGCGCTCGAGATCGCGGGCCTCGGCGAGCAGGTGCACGAGGTCGAGCTGGAGCCCGTTGGTGTCCTGAAATTCATCGACCAACAGCGCGCCGAGCCGCTGCTTGACCTGCCGCCGCACGACTCGATCATCGCGCAGCAGATCGTGGGCGCCGCGGACCAGATCGACGAAGTCCAGGACCTGCAGGCGCTGCTTCTCGGCCGCGTAGGCGCGCGCGATCGCGTCGAGCAGCGCGACGATCCGGCGCGCGAGCTCCTGCTCCTCGAGGCTCGCCACGCAGTCCTGGACCTGCTCCCAGGCGGCAGCGAACGGCTCCCAGACCCGCTTGGCCCGCTTGGGGAGCGTGCCCTTGCCGCGCCGCTGGCTGGCGACGCGGACCATCGCGGGATACCAGCGCTCGACCTGCCGGGGCGCGCAGTCGCCGATCCTGCGCCGCTCGATCGCCAGCGCGCGCAGGGTCGGGCGCAGGCGATCTTCGCGGGACTCCTCGAGCAGCGCGATGCTGTCGGCCAGGGCCTGGCAGGCGTCGGCGAACGCGGCCCAGGCCAGCTTGCGATCGAAGCCCGGCTGCGGCTGGCCGGTCGCGTCGGTCAGCAGCGACTGTGGATCCCGGCCCTCTTCACCGAGCTTTCCATGGAGGCGACGCAGGGCAGCGCGCAAGATGTCGGGCCCGCCCAGCGCCCGGGCGGCGGCGCGGGTGTGCGAGTCGCTGTCGCCGCCGTCGTCGGAGTCCTCGAGCTCGCGCAGCAGCACCTCGTCGAGGGTGCGGGCGAACAGCTCGGTGGCGGCGTTCTCATCGAGCACGCCAAAGCTGGGATCGACGCCGGCCTCGACCGCGAAGCTGCGCAGCAGCTGGCCACACAGCGAGTGGAAGGTGCCGATCGGCGCGGCCGGGAGCTGGTCGAGGATCGCCCGCCAGCGGCCGGGGCCGAGCTGGCGATCACCGAGCATCTCGGTCAGCTCGGGCTCGTCGGCGAGCGCGGCTTCGGGGTCGTCGGCCAGGGCGGCCGCGCGCGCGACGATCCGCTGACGCAGCTCGCGGGCGGCCTTCTCGGTGAAGGTGACCGCCCAGACCTGCGCCGGTTCGAGCGGCTCGCGCTGCGAACGGCCAGCGCCGACGTAGAGCCCGAGCGCGACGGTGACCAGCGCGTGGGTCTTGCCCGCGCCCGCGCCCGCGGCCAGGACCAAGTTGGCGTCGAGCTCGAGCGAACCCTGCTCGGGCTCGGGCTCGGGCTCGGGCTCGAGCTCGTATTCATGTGGCTCGAGCTCGTTCACGCGTCGGCCTCGTCGAGCTCGTCACCCCGCTCGACCCGACACACGGGACCGAACGAGCAATAGCGACACGCGCGGCCGGGATCGTGGGGGCGCACGTCGAACCGACCCTCGGCGACGCCGCCGAGCAGCGCCCAGACGTTGTCGGCGAGGTTGCGCTGGCCGATCTCGGGTAGATCGAGGGCCCCGGCGGCGATGTCTGGCGGGCCGACTTGCTGCGGCTGGTCTTGCTCGCTGGCGGCGCGCGCTCGCAGATCGCGTCGCTCGTTGGGATCGAGGGCCAGCAGCCCGTCGAGCTCGACGCTCGACAGGCACAGATCCAGCAAGCTGGCCTGCGAGCGCTCGCCGTCGCGCAGCGAGACGTAGGCCGCGTCCGCGTCGCCCAGATCCGGCCGCCGGGTCGCGAGCCAGGCGGCGTACAGCGGCAGCTGCAGCTGCGTGCGGGCGATCTGGTCAAACCGCAGGCGGTCGCTGACCCGGCCGGACTTGTAGTCGATGATCAACCCCTCGAGCTCGCGCCCGTCGCCGCGATAGTCGATCCGATCGACGCGGCCGACCAGCTCGAACCGGCGCGCGCCGTCGCGGTCCAAGATCGCCAGCGGGGTGCCGTCGATCGCCCCGCTGCCGTCCTCCGCGGGCACCCCAAACCCGATCTCGAACTCGCCCGGCTCCCACGCCTCGATCGCAAACCGGCGCTCACCCTCGAGCGTGCGGCTGAGATCGCGGACGACCAGATCGCGGTGCAGGTACCACAGCGGCAGCGGACCGGTGCGCTCGTGCTGCTGCCAGCGATCGAGCACCGCCTCGCAGACCTCGCGGGCCAGGCGGTTCTCGTGGCCGGTGCGATCGCCCCCCTCGAGCGGCGTCAGGCCCTGGTCGCGCAGCGCCTGCATGACCTCGGCGAGGACCAGGTGGCGAACGCTGCCTTGCTCGGCGGCGTCGAGCTCGTCGCGGATCGACGCGGGTGCGCGGACTCGCAAGATCCGCTGGGCGAAGAACCGAAACGGGCAGGCGGCGTAGTCCTCGAGCGAGGTCGCCGAGCCCTGCCAGACCAAGCCCGGCGCCGCCTCGCGCTGGCCGGACCAGCTGAAGTCGAGCCGGGCGAGCGCGAGGGCGCGGCTGTGGTCGGGCAGCCGCACGCTGGCGCGGGCGAGGTCGTGGGCGTGGCCAGCGGCCCAGCTGAGCGCGCGCTCGAGCTCGCCGCGACCGGGGAGCTCGGCCAGCCCCGCGAGCGGTCGACCTTCGCGGGCCAGCATGCTCATGCGGGTCAACAGCTGGCCGCGGGTGCTGGACTGCGCGCAGCTGGGGACCACGCCGGCCGCGAGGGATCGCGGCGGGTGATCGTGACCGAGCGCGGCGGCCAGGGCCGCGAAGTAGCGCGAGCGCATGACCTCGCGGCCGTCGGCGTCATGGCGGTGGGCGGCGAGGACCAGCCGCTCGCGCACGCCCGCGCACGCGAGCGCGAAGGTGCCAGCGTCGGCCGCCGTGGGTGCGCCGAGCACTGGGCGACCGGCGGCCCGATCGAGCGCCTGGCGATCTTCGTCGTCCAGGAACGGCAGCACGCGGCCGGGCCCGGGCAGCTCGCCCTCGACGGCATGGATCACGAACACGTAGTCGCTCGGCGAGCGGGCCAGATCGACGAGGTCGCGCACGGCGATGCCCGCTCCGCTGACCCCGGCTGGTCGCTCGCGCACGCCCGCGAGCGCGGCCTCGAGGTGGGCGCGGAAGTCCGTGAGCGAGACCGCTGCGTCGGCGACCCCGACCGCCGAGGCGGCATCGTCGAGTCCGTGCCCCGCAGCCTCGAGGGCCTCGAGCGCGGCGCGATCGCGGGCCAGCGCCGCGACGGCGTCCCGCTCGAGTCGACGCTCGCGCGAGCCGTCGCCGAGCTCGGGCAGCGCCAGGCAGCGACGCGGGATCCCGAGCGCGCGCAGGGCCGCGAACACGGCGTCGAGGTGCTCGCGCAGCGTGGCCATCCGGCGCAGGCGAAGCTTGGCGAACAGGTGCTCCCAGCGATCGGCGAGCTGGTGGTAACGGGCCGCTTGCTCGCTGCGCCGCTGCTGCGCGCGGCCGGGCTCGGTCGGCGTCGGCGCGCCAAACGGCGCGGGCGGCTGGCGGGCCAGCTTGTCTGCGTGGACCCGCAGCCGACCGAGGTGCCCGATCCCTCGATTGTCCCGCGACCCCGCCTCACGCAGGGCCGAAAGCAGCAATGTCGTGTCGCGGCGCGCGACGTAGGCGGACTCCAGCACGCCCGCGAGCGCCTCGCGGGGCAGGTCGCGCTCGGCGGCGTCAATCAGCGCGATCGTCAGCCGCAGCGGCGCCGCCTGCAAGACCGGCTGACCCCGGGTCTCTTCACAGGGGAGCTCGGCCGCGTCGAGGGCCGCGAGCACCCGGTGCCGGGCCAGGCCCAGCCTCGGCACCGCGATCGTGACCCGATGCGGAGCGACCCCCTCGTGGAGCAGCTCGCGAATCGCCGCACACACCCCGCGCAGGGCCGCGCGCTCATCCTCGGCGTCGATCAGCTCGAGCTCGTTGCGGACGGTCGCGCTGACCAGCGCGCGCCCGCGGCTCGGCGGGACGAACGGGATCAACCCAGCCGCGGCGAGCTTGGCGTCGTCGTGCAGCAGCGGCATCGGGCGCAGGTCGACGCTCGGCGCCTCCTCAACCAGGTTGCGGCGCAGCAGCTCGAGCGCGCCCACGAGCTCGGGCGCGACGACGTCATCGCCGGCCGGTAGCACCGGGACCTCGATCGTGATCGCGAGCCCGGCCCGGGCCAGCGCCTCCCACATGCGCGCGCGGACGACCGGCAGCTCCGCGTTGCGCTCGACCTCGATCACCCGGGCACCATCGACCAGGCTGGCCAGGCGGGCGCGCCCGAGCTCGGCGATCGCCCGCGGCAGCAGCAACCGGGCACCCACGCCATCACGCGCGCCCCGGGAATGGAGCCGGGCTTCATAGGCGCTGGCGATCCGACTCAGGGCGGTGAACCGGCGGCCGCTCAGGCTGTCGGGCCGGCGGGACAGCTGCGCGGCGAGGCGCTCGAAGCCGACCCGATCGATGCCCGCCCGGCGCAGCGTGTCCCACAGCTCGAGGAACGACTCGGCGAAGCCCGGCTGGGTTGCGAGCTCGGCCAGCGTGGTGCCGCGGGCTGCGTCGGGGGCGACCGCGCTGACGACCAGGCGGGCCTCGGTCGTGCCGATCGGATCGAGCCGCGCCGCGCGGATCAGCCGGTCTTCGAGTGATCGCAGATCGATCACCCCCAGCGCCAGCGCGACGCCCTGGGCCCGGACGCGCTCGCGCAGCAGCTCGGCCACGCGGTCGCGCGTGGGCAGCACTCGCAGCGTGCGCTCGGGGATGGCGCGCGGCGGTCCGGGCATGGCGGGGGCACTCTACTTCCGCTTCAACCCCTTGTACTCGAAGCTGACCTCCAGGGTCTCGCCCAGCGCGATCAGCTTCTCGAAGTTCACGGCCTTGCCCTGCAGCGGCAGGCTGACCGGCACGGGTACGGCGCCCTCGCCCATCCCGCCGCCTGCAGCTTGAACGTTGGCCTGCTGCTGGACCTCGGGCGTGACCGTCTCGATGTAGGCGACGTGCCCGGTCGGGATCGGGTTCGAGAGCCGGTCCACGTGGGCCAAGCTGCCGGCGTAGCTGCGCCGCTTCACCTTGGTCTGGTCGGGCGCGTAGATGATCCAGGCCACGTAGGTGCTCGGGACGTCGGCAGTGGGCAGGGTCGCCGCGAAGGTCCCCTTGCCGTTCTCGGGCACGGGCTCGCCGTTCTCCACGTACACGACCTCGACCTCGAAGGCCGCGAGCGCGCCGCCGGTCGCCTGACTGCGGACCAGCGGAATCAGGATCTTGCCGTCGGGCGCGCTGGCCGGCTGGACCGCGCGACCACCCACCGACGCGCTCCACAGCTCGGCCTGCGGGGGCAGGACCAGGCGCAAGAACTGCTTGCGATTGTTGCGTACCTGATAGATCACCGAGGTCAGCCGCCGGCCCTCGGGGGTCCACATCGTGCGGGCGCGGGTCTCGTCGAGCAGGGTGACGAGCACCTCCACATCGTCGTTTTGCTGGATCTTCAGCGGCACGCTGGCGTCGTCGGTCAGGTACTTGTAGCCGAGCAGCACTGGCTGCTCGGTGATCCCCAGGATCGCCGCGGGCAGCGAGCGGACGTCGACCGGCGTGGCCTGGACCACCGCGCCGCTCTGGATCTCGAGGTTGCCGCGCGACTCCACGCCGACCCAGCCCTTGGCCCGCTCGACCCCGAGCGGACGCACGATCGGGGCGAACAGATCCTCGCCGCTGGTCGCCACGACCCGCTCCATCGTCATGGTCAGCGTGTAGTTGCCCTCGGCCGCGTAGTTGAGCAGGACCTCGAGCTTGCCGTCGTCCTTGTGGTTCCAGTCGCGCAGCCCGGCGCCCTGGACGTCGACCAAGGTCATGCCCTTGGGCACGTCGAACTCGAGCTTCTCTTTACCCGCGAACAGGATCGTGTGCTCGATCGTGGTCGTCGCGCGCATCAGACCATCGCTGATCCCAACCAGGGTATAGATCTCGGCGTAGACCTGCGATTGTTGCTTGGCGGCGGCGTCGGCCTCGGGGATCTCGCGCTGCCAGGTGACCATCAAGGTGCCCGTGCTCGGCAGGGTCGCCTCGACCTGGCGAAAGCTGCCCACGACCTGGTCAGACTGCAGGTGGGCGTTGGCGACCGAGAAGTCCAGGTCTTCGTTGGTGGGGACCTTCAACTTCAGCGTGGTCGCGCCCGAGCCAGCCAGCTCGAACCCGACGTTGCTCTGCCCGTTCGCCGTCGAGACCGACGCGCCAAACTCGAGGTCGAGGTTGAAGGCGCCTTTTTGCTCGGTGATCAGGGTATAGAACCCGTCCTCGATCACCATCGCCGCCTCCTTGCCGTTGACCTTGGCGGCGTGCAGGGCGACCGTGGCGGGCAGCACGGGGACGCGGGCCCAGCCCTTCTTGCTCAGCACCTCGACCCGCAGCGTGGCGGTGAAGCGCGCGAATCGGGGCTCGCCGTCTTGAATGATCACTTCACCGTCATACGCCGCCGACGACAGCGCGTGGGTGCGCGGGGGCGCCTCGGGCTGATCGGCCTTGGCCTTGGCCTTTTCGTACATGTCCAGGAATTGATCGAGGCCAATGACCACCCGCTCGGGCGGGTCCTGGAAATTGGCCCGGGCGTCGGTGGGCGTGGCCGTGAGCAGCGCGAGGATCGCGAGCGAGCAAAGTCCGGTTTGAACGATAGGGTAGGGGCGGCTCATTGTCTGACTTTCTGACTGCGTCACTTGGACTTGCGTTTGGATCGTTTGTGTCGGCGTGCCTCGAGGTGCACGGTCAGGGCGGTGCCCTCGGGCAACAGCATGTGCTGGTACAGCACGGCCTCGCCGACAGCGGGAACATGGACAGAGACGGCTGACGCGGTCGCAACGGGGCCGGCCAGCGCGGCGTTGGGATCGGGCGCGGGCGAGGCAGGCACCAACGCCGCGCGCTCGTCGCGACTCTCGACGGGCCTGGGGGCCTTGTGCTTGCCGCCACCGAGCTCCTGGAGGCTACTGCGACGGCTGCCGCGAGCCTTGGCGACCGGCGACGGGGCGTTCGCGTCGTTTTCGACAACGCTCATGTCGAAGTCGTCGGGCTCGAGCAGCGGCAACTCCTCCTCCTCCTCCGGCGTCGAGGCTGGCTCTGGCGGAGGTGGCGGTGGCGTCAGCTCACCGCCGTCCTCACTGTCGATCACGAGCAGGTTCCCGTCGACGTCGTCGTCCTCGAAGTCGTAGGTCCGGACGCTCGGGGCCGCCTTCGCGCTCTTGGTCGCCTCGGCCTCACGACTGACCTTGCGCTTCTTCTTGCTGGCGACGCGGGCGGAGCTCGAGCTCAACCGTTGATTGTAGACCGCCTGCTCCTTCGACTCGCTCTGCTCGAGCATGGCCAGCTGGTCGCCGAGCTGCTGGGCCTCGGCCAATTTTTGTTCGGCCTCGCCGTATTGTCCCTGGGCCTCGAGCTGCTCGGCCTCGCGCGTCTTCTCGAGCAGCGCGATCTTGTCGTCGGCCGCCCGCATCTTGGCTTGGTCCTTGATCCGGCGCGAGACGACGGCAGATTGAGCGCTGTTGCCAGGCTCGTCGTCTTTGTCCTCGCCGCGGCCCTGGACCAGATCGAGGTTGGCCTGCAGCCCTTCTATGTTCGCGCTCGAGGCCCCGAGCAGCCCGAGCTCGTCGAGCGAAGCCTGGGCGCGCTGGAAGTCATTCGCCATCCACCCGGACAGCGCCTCGCGGTACAGCTCGTCGGCGCGGCCGAGCTCGGCGGCTCCGGCCCCGACGCCGAGCCCGTAGGTGATCCCCTCGCCCTCGGAGAAGTCATTGACGCGATGAAAGTCGCCGACGGCCACCCGATTGTCATACCGAGGCGGCAGGTACACGCGCACGCGTGAGACCGCGACGGGGGCATCGAGGGTGGGCAGCTGCAGCTCGCGCGACTCTTTCTTGGCCCAGCTGTCGGACTCGCTGATGAAGATGACCTCGACTGGGAATGACAGGATTCCCTTGACCGACTCGAGCGATCGGACGATCGGGATCCGCCACGCCTCGGTGCTCGCTGCGGTCGAGCCTGGCTCGCGCGAGGGGGTCGCGGTCTCCCCGTTCACGCGCACGCCGAGCAAGTGTGAGTCCGCGGGCAGCTGAACGCGCAGGTGCGAGGCCCTCTCGTTGCGCACGTCGTAGCGAGCCTGGACGAGGCTGCGACCCTCGTCGGTCGTGGCGATCTCGTAGGCGGCCACGTCGACGACCACCGGTGGACCCGACAGCGGCACGAAGCGGAGCAGCTCGAAGCTCGCGCCTCGATCCGCGCCGTCGCTGCGGAAGCTCGCCGTGGCCGTGCCTTGGATGTGGCCGCTCGCCCAGTCCGGGAGCTCGGCGCGCGCCACCGCTGACCAGCCCGAGAGCTTGGGTAGGACCTCGAGCTCACCGTCGCGGGCGATCTGCATGAAGGTCTCGGTCCGGTAGGTCTGCTGCGGCGTGATGCGTGGGGCGGCGAACTCGACCTCGGCCCCGCCCGGCACCGTCTGGGTCCAGCGCAGGTCGACGTCGACGCGCCCGCTCGCCGCGTCCTTGAGCTCGATGTCGACGCGCTCGCCGTTGCGGACCCACTTGTGCACGTTGGGCCCCGCGACCTCGAGATCGCGGCCGAGCCCGGCAGTGTTGATGCTCACAGCGTCGAGCTGGCCGCGGCGCACCAACCAACTCACGCGCGCCCGACCACGCACCTCGCCATCACCAAAGGTCAGACCCACCGCCGCCTGCGCGACCGCGAGCGGGCCTTGCAGCGTGTCGGTCGCCTGCTCGGCCTCGACAAAGCTCAGGCCCAGGTGAGCTTCGCTGGCCCAGAATCGATCGTTGATCAGACGCCGCGCCTGTCCATCAGCGACGAGCTCGGGGACCCGCCCGACCGGCGCGTCTGTCGTGCCCAGCCGCAGCTCACCGCGCACCGCGGGCATCAGCCACACATTGAAATTACCGTTCACGCCGCCAGACAGCTGATCAGCAGGCACGAGCGCGACGAGCTTCAGCTCCCCGCGACTCCTGGCCGTCATCTCCAGCGCGACGTCCTGACCCGCGGGGGTGTGCGTGACGCCAAGCTCGCGGCCCCGCCACGTGACCGACTCCACCCGCAGGCCCGTGACGGGACCGATCAGCGGGCCCGTCCACCATCCGGCCTCGATCGTCTCGAGCTTCCAGGTGACGTGGACGCGGACGCCCGCTGCGGACCGCTCGATCAGCACCTGTCGATCAGCCGCCCACGGTCCGGGGGCGGTCACGATCGGTTGTTCGGTTTCCGCCAGCGCCCGCAGGGCCTCCCATCGCGCGAGCTCGAGCGAGACCTGCCGGAGCTCGAGATCCGTCTGCGCAGGGTCGTCGCTGATCCCGACCGGATCGCCCGGCGCCAGGACCACGCTGGCCGTCAGGATCAGAGCGGCAGTGCTGAAGAACTGGGCCATGCGCGAAGACAGCTAGATGTCTATCCGGGTCGGGAATCGGGGCGAGCCTAGCATTGCGTCGCGCGGCGCGACATATCGGCAGAGCCGCCACCCCGGGACCAGCTACACCAACGCGCTCACCAGGTTGACGGTGTGTTGGAAGCCGAGGTAACGCGACTGCGTGAGTCACGCGGTCTCGTCCCCGCAAGCCACCGAGGGACATCGCAAATTAGATGAACGCCCACCGACTCGTTGCAGTTGGCGACTGGGGCCGCGTCGTCTGCCCGACTGGTTGGCTTTGCTGCTGTCATTGGCTCAACTCGCGGTGGCCGGCGCTGCATCGCAAGGAGGCATCGGCTATACCCATCCAAACACCGAGAGACGTTTCTTGCATGTCACTTGGTGACGAGCGGCTGGATGTTTTGCGGGTGGGGTAGACCGCCCTAACCTAGCTGGGTCAATGATGAGCATCGCCGATCTCGCCGCGGTTCCGCGTGATTTGCGCGTCGCCGCGCAGGCTGACGCGCGCGTGCTCGATTTCGTGCTGACCGCCGACGGTGACGGACTCGCGTACTGGACCTTCGCGGGTCCGTGCGAGACCCAGTGTGTCTGGCTGAGCCCCTCGCTGCGAGCGGCGCTGAGCAACCGTGAAGACGGAGACCCGGCGCTCCCGCCAACGCCCGACGAAGCAGAGGTCGAGCGCATGATCGCCCATTTTCGCGTCCACGGTCGCGACGCGCCAAGTCAATACGAGCCGGGATTGCGCTGGTACCTGGCAGACGGAGCGGCGGTGAACAGTCATTGCCGCGGTCTACTGATTCAAGCGGGCGGTGCTCCCATTGGATTGCTCTGTGGACACCGGGCGGCGCGCGCCCCAGCCCCCGCGATCGGCCTGTCCGACAGCCAGCGCGAGATGGTCGAGTCGCTGCCTCACTTTGTGTGGACGTGCCTGCCAGACGGCACCTGTGATTACTTGAGTCCACAGTGGGTCGAGTACACGGGCACACCGATGGAGCAGCACCTGGGCTGGAACTGGCTGGACCAGCTTCACCCCGACGATCGCGCGCGGACCGACGCTGGCTGGCGGGCGGCGTCCCAGCGCAACGAGCCCTTCACCATCGAGTACCGCCTGCGCGGCCGCGACGGCTCGTATCGCTGCTTCTCGACCCGCGCGGTGCCGATCTTCGACGCCGACGGACAGCTGGTGAAGTGGCTGGGAAGCAACACGGATGTGCAGGAGCTCCGTGACACCCAGGACCGACTCGCGCAGGTGAACCTCGAGCTCGAGGCGCGGGTCCGCGAGCGCACGGCGGCGCTCCAGGAGGCCAACGCACAGCTCGAGCTCGCCCAGCGTCTGTCGCATGTCGGCAGCTGGTCGCTCCGACCCGACACGGACGAGGTGGAGTGGTCTGACGAGCTGTTTCGAATCTTTGGCCTGTCCCCCGAGCAGCCGCTGCCAAGCACCTCCACCCAGCGAAAAGTGTTTGCGCCAGACAGCCTCGAGCGACTCCAGCGGGCGCTGGACCGCAGCCGCGACACCGGGGAGAGCTATGAGATCGAGGTCGAGTTCACTCGGCCGAGCGGAGAGCATCGTATTGCGATCTCCCGAGGCCAGCGTGTGAGCGACGAACATGGACAGATTCGACTGTTGGGCACCCTGCAAGACGTGACCGATCTGGTCCACGCCCAGCGAGAGCGCGATGCGTCTGGAGAGCGCCTGCGCCTGGCTACCTTCGCGGCGCGGATGGGCGTGTGGGACTGGGACGTGCGCGCCGATCACCTGATGTGGGACACTCAGATGTACAAGCTCTACGGCGTGCCGGAGGGCGAGGGAATGGCGACATACGCGACCTGGGCTTCGGCGCTGCACCCCGACGATCGGGCCGCCGCCGAGGCCGCCGTGACCCGGGCACTGACGGGTACGGGTGACTTTGAGATACAGTTTCGGATTGTCCGCCCCAACGGCGTCATTCGACATCTGCATTCGTTGGGGAGGGTGTTCTACGACGATGAGGGCGCGCCGGTTCGGATGCTGGGCGTCAACCACGACGTGAGCGCCAAGCGGGAGGCCGAGCTGGCGCTGCTCAGCAACAAACGACTCCTCGATCAGTTCGTTCAATACGTCCCGGCGGCGATCGCCATGTTCGATACGGAGCTTCGCTACATTCAGACGAGCGCGCGATGGATTCGCGACTATCGACTCGACGAGCAGGATATCGTTGGCAAGTCTCACTACGAGGTCTTTCCCGAGCTTCCAGAGCGCTGGAGGCAAGCCCACCAGCGGGCCTTGCGCGGCGCGATCGAGAGCTGCACGGATGACCCGTTTCCGCACGCCGACGGCAGCGTCGACTGGTTCCACTGGGAGGTGCGGCCATGGCACCAACCTGACGGTGAGATCGGAGGGTTGCTGCTGTTTAGCCAGGTGACCACCGGGCGCAAGCAGATGGAATTGCTGCTGCAGCGGCAACGGGATGACCTCGAGCGCAGCAATCGAGATCTCGAGCAGTTCGCATACGCCGCGTCGCACGACCTGCAAGAGCCGCTGCGTGCCGTAGCCGGGTGCGCGCAGATCCTTCAAAAACAGTATCACGGTGCGCTCGACGAGTCGGCCGATACACTGATTGGGCATATCGTGGATGGCGCCAACCGCATGCATGCGCTGATTACGGATCTGCTCACATATTCGCGCATCACGTCACGCGGCGCCGAGTTTGACGAAGTCGACACGAACGGCGCGCTGAATCAGGCGCTCGCAAACCTGCACTCGAGCATTGTCGAGACCCAGGGCACCGTCGATCATGACCCGCTCCCGCCCGTGCGCGGGGACGCGGGGCAGCTGGCGCAGCTGTTCCAGAACCTGATCGGCAACGCCCTGAAGTACCGCGGCGCCGATCCCCCCCACATCCGGATCACGACCGAGCGAGCGGGGCAAGAGCGGGTGTTTCGTGTGAGTGACAACGGGATCGGCATCGAGCCCGCCTACTTCGAGCGGATCTTCACCTTGTTTCAGCGGCTGCACACGCGGGTGGAGTATCCTGGCACCGGCATTGGGCTGGCGCTCTGCAAGAAGATCGTCCAACGCCACGGCGGTCGCATCTGGGTCGAGTCAGTGGTCGGTCGGGGTAGTTCGTTCTGCTTCACGCTGCCGGGGACTTCGCTCGCGGACGTTGGAGAAGAGCAATGATGCAAGCAACGAAGAACCGCCGACCTGTACAGATCTTGCTGGTCGAGGACAGTCCCACGGACAGGTTGGTCACGGTCTCCGCCCTCGAGCACTCGCGGGTCAATCATGTGCTGCACGTCGTCGACAACGGCGTCGACGCGATGGCGTTCCTGCGCAGGCAGGGCCACTTCGAGGGCGCGCCCCGCCCCGACCTGATCCTGCTCGACCTGAACCTGCCCAAGATGGACGGACGGGAGGTCCTCAGCCAGCTCAAGGGTGACCCGATCCTGCGCTTCATCCCGGTCGTGGTGCTCACGACCTCGAGCGCCGAAGAAGACATCATCCGGGCCTACGGCGAGCACGCGAACAGCTACATCACCAAGCCCGTCGACTTCGCCAGCTTCAGCGCGGCGCTGGAGATGCTGGGCAAGTACTGGTTCGAGGTCGTGACGCGACCGCCCGCGTCCGCGTTCGAGAGCGTCGCGGCTCCCGTTGCCCCGGTTCGGCGCAGGGGCACCGGCTCCCAGCCGCTGCACGTGCTGCTGATCGAAGACAGCGAGACCGACGCGCTGCTGGTCCGCGAGTCGCTCGCGGGTTCGCCGAGCACCCAATTTCGGCTGACGCACACCAGCCGACTCGCGGACGCCGAGCGACTGATCGCCGACGGGGCCACCGTCGATGTCGTGCTCACGGATCTCGGGTTGCCGGACTCGCGGGGTCTCGCGACCTACCGCCGAATTCAGGCGGCGGCGCGCGGGGTCCCGGTCATCGTGCTGACCAGCTCGGACGACGAGGCGATGGGGCTCGCGGCGCTGCGCGAGGGGGCCCACGACTACCTGCTCAAGAGCGAGCACACGGGGCGCGCGCTCGAGCGGGCGGTTCGCTACGCGATCGACCGCAAGGCGATCCAAAACCAGCTGCTTCAGTCGCAGCGGTTCGAGGCGATCGGGCAGCTCGCTGGTGGTGTCGCCCACGACTTCAACAATTTACTCACGATCGTGCAGGCCAACGCGTCGCTGATCGAGGTCTGTGATGACCTCGACGACGCGGTCGCGTGCGCGCGGGAGATCTGCGGCGCGGCTGAGCGCGGCGCGCTGCTGACCCGTCAGCTGCTGGCGTTCAGCCGCACTCAGGCGCTCGAGGCCCACCCGATCGACCTCAACGATGTGGTGGTCTCGACCAGTCAGATGCTGCGCCGGATCATCGGCGCCGTCAAAGTCGAGCTCCGGCTCGGCAGCGAGCTGCCGCCGATCCTCGGGGACGCGGGCATGATCGAGCAAGTGCTCGTCAACCTCGCCGTCAACGCTCGTGACGCCATGCCCGGTGGCGGTAAGCTGACGCTCGCGACTCGCTACGAGCGACTGACGCCCGCCGCCGCGCAGCGCCTGGACGCCGAGGCCTACGCGGGCGAGTTCCTGGTGCTCGAGGTCCAGGACACGGGCGAAGGCATCGATCCGGGGGTCCTGGACAGGATCTGGGATCCCTTCTTCACGACCAAGGACACCGGGGTGGGGACGGGTATTGGGCTGACGACTGTCTACGGGATCGTGCAGCAGCATCGCGGCTGGATTCGGGTTCAGAGTAAAGTGGAGGTCGGCACGAGCTTCGAGGTCTACGTGCCAGTCTCGTCCCGCCCGATGGCCAAGGCGCCGAGCTCGAGCGCGCAGCCGGATCGAGACAAATCGGCCGGGACCGGCAGGCTCGTGCTCGTGGTCGACGACGAGCGCGCGATCCGGACCTCGGTCATTCGGGTGCTGTCCGCCAGCGGCTACGGCGTGATCGAGGCTGACTCTGGCGAGGAGGCCCTGCGTGTGTGGGAGCAGCGGGGGGACGAGGTCGACCTGGTCCTGGCGGATCTGACGATCCCCGAGGGCATGGGCGGGCGCGAGCTCGCCGACCGCCTGCGTGCGATCGCGCCCGATGTCCGGATCGTGTTCTCGAGCGGCTACTGCTCGGACTCGACGCTCGGGGAGCTGCAGCTGCGCCGCGGGGTCACGTTTTTGGAGAAGCCGTACACTGCTGCGGCGCTGCTGAACATCGTCGACGCGGCGTGCCACGTGAACACGGCTGACTGAGAGGGGAGACCCTCGGCGGCCGGCGATCCCGCCCGACTCGGGGCTGGAGCGCCCAGGAACGGCGCTCAGTGGCAGCTGTATACCGCTCAGCGCGATCTGGTTTACGCCTGGATCTTCCGCGGTTCAGTTGGGAGACTCGCGCCGTCATGCGCACGCTTTGGGTACCGCTAGCTTCGTTCGCCTTGCTGCCTCTGTTCGCTGGGTGCGGAGGCGATCCCGGCGCGCGGCAAGACGGCGACGGCTCGTCGATCGGCTCGCTCGACGGTGAGACCACCGCCGCCGACGGCAACGGCAACAGCGGCAACAGCAGCAGCAACAGCACCGCCAGCTCCGGCGACGGCGACGGCGACGGCGACGGCGATGACAGCGGCGACGGCGATGACAGCGGCGACGGCGGCACGGGCAACCACAAGTGGGACGTAATCTCGATCCCAGACGGCAACCACGCGTGTGGCGACGGCGGCGGCGGGAACGGCAACAGCGACTTCTCCTACATCTGGATCGCGAACTCGTCGCAAGGGACGATGACCAAGCTGAACACCGACACCATGGTCGAGGAGGGCCGCTACTACATGCGCCCCGATGGTGGCGGCAGTCCCTCGCGAACCACGGTGTCGCTCAGCGGCAACGTCGCGATCTCGGCGCGCTCGAGCGGCGGCGGGGTCTCGAAGTTCTGGGCCGACCTCTCCGACTGCGAAGAGAGCAACGGCATGCCCGGCATTCAGACCTCTTCGGGCGCCAACGACATCCTGGCGTGGAACATGGAAGAGTGCCGCGCGTGGCACCAGCCGTTCGTGGGCAAGAACTACACCTCGAACCGGCCGATGGCCTGGGCGGCCGGTGAGCTCAACGAGGGCACCTGCGAGTACGAGAACGAGAAGCTGTGGACCTCCGGGTCGGGCAACGGCCAGACCGAGGTGCTGCTGCTCGACGGCGAGACCGGCGAGATCGAAGAGACGATCAACATCCCAGCCGTCGGCGCTGGCTACCTCTACGGCGGCGCCGTCGACGGTGAGGGCAACTTCTGGGGTCTGCAGAACAGCTCCAAGATCATTCGGGTCGATCGCAACGACTTCACCGTGCAGGACTGGCCGGTGCCGGGCGGTCCCGGCTACGGCATCGCCATCGACGCACAGAGCCGGGTGTGGACCTGCGGTGGCGGCCACGCCTCGCGCTTCGACCCCCAGACCGAGACCTGGCAGTCGACCCCGGGCGCGGCCTCGGGCATCGGCGGCTGCATGACCGACGGCGAGGGCACGCTCTACCACAGCCGCTATCCGCAGGGGGTCATCGTCGCGATCGACACCGACACGGTGCTGCCGATCGGTGAGTTCGTGATCCCGAACTACGTGCACGGGATCAGCATCGACTTCAAGGGCATGGTCTGGGGCGTGACCTTCGCTGGCTCGTCGGTCTACCGGCTCGATCCCGAGACCGCGCTGTTCGACACCTACAGCGGCCTGGTCGGCGCGTACACCTACAGTGACATGACGGGCTTCGGGCTCAGCTCGGTGTCCTCGACGCCCAGCGGCTGAGTACGTCTGGCTGAGTAAGCTTGCTGCTCCGACTCATACGCCTGGCCCGCCGCGTTCGCGCTCGCCGCGAGGTCGGGCTGACGCTGGTCGCCCTGATGCTGACGATTGCGATCGCCGGCAACGCGGTGTGCTTTTATAGCTTCGAGCACGCCGTGAACCCGGCGATCACCTGGGGCGACGCCTGCTGGCACAGCGTGGTCTCGGTCACCACGATCGGCTACGGCGACTACTCGGCCACGACCGTCGGGGGGCGGCTGGGCACGATCGTGTTCATCATCTTGTTCGGGCTCACCAGCTTCAGCCTGTTCTTCGGCATGATGCTCGACTGGGCGAGCACGGCCGTGTCCAACGCACAAAAGGGACTCCGCCGCGCCATGGTCCACGATCACATCCTCATTGTTCACTTTCCAAGCGAGCAGCGGGTTCGGCAGGTCATCGAAGAGATCCGCAGCGACCTCGAGTATGGCAGCTGCGAGATCGTGGTGATCAGCACCGCGATCGAATCGCTGCCGTTCGAGGTCAAGGACGTGGTGTTCGTGCGCGGCTCCTCGCACGACATCAACACCTACCAGCGGGCGCGGATCGAGGCGTGTCGGATGGCGATGGTGCTGAGCCCCGACTACGGCGACCGCAACAGCGACGCGATCGTGGCCGCGGCCGTCAGCGTGATCGACCGAGTCAAGCCAGACGTCCACATCGTGGCCGAGTGCGCCGACGAGAAGCACTTGCCGCTGTTCGAGGCCTGCAACTGCGACTCGGTGATCCTCGGCATGAGCATCGCGGGCAACCTGCTGGTCCAGGAGGTCCACGATCCGGGCATCGCCCAGCTGGTCGAGGTGCTGACCAGCAACCGCCGCGGCACCACCTTGTTCAGCACCGCGGTGACCGAATCGGGCGTCGCGTACATCGACATGGCCAAGTCCCTGCACGACCACGCCATCAACGTGCTGGCTGTGAATCGGGGGACCCAGAGCAACACCGTTCTCGAGGGCCTGCGCTCGCAGATCGGCGATCGCATCATCTACGTGAGCGCTGGGCGGGTGAACTGGGATAGCTTGCGGGCCCGCGCAGGTTGCTGACGACCCACGGCTGGGCCTGGTATATCTGGGCACGATGAACGTATCGCTGAAGTTCGGGACCAACACGCGGCAGGTCGACCACACCAACCCGCGGGTGTTGCTTGGCCGTGACGAGCACAGCTGCGAGCTGTGGCTTCACGACGACAGCGTCTCGCGGCGCCACGCCGAGGTCTTCCTCGACCAGGGCGGCAACGTGTTCATCCGCGATCTCGGCTCGTCGAACGGGACCTGGGTCAACGGCCAGGCGCTGGGTCCCCAGCCGGTCCAGCTCGCTCCCGGACAGATCGTCTACGTCGGTCACGCGCCGCTCGGCGTCGAGTGGGCCCAAGCTGGCGGTGGCCGGGCCGCGACGGTCATGGCCGCGCTGCCGCCCGAGCTCATGGCCATGATGGCGCAGCGTCAGCAACAGCAGATGACCGGGTCGGCCGCGCCCATGGGCTACGCGCCGGTCGCCGCCCAGGCGCCCGTGCCAATGGGCTATGCCCAGCAGCCGTCGCCGCAACATCATCAGGGGTACCCGCAGCATCAAGCCGCCGCCGGCTCGCCGGCTGCCCACCAGGCCACCCAGGCCATGACCAACGCCGGGGTCGGCGTGGGCGCGACGGTCGGGGTCGGCGGGACCGTGGGCCCAACCCCCGCCGAGCTGACCTACCGCCGCCAGGGCAACAACAACAACGGCACGCTGTTGATCGCGCTGGCCAGCGACACCTTCGCCAACGAGTCGACCCTCGACGGGTTCTTGGAGTTCACGTCCACCGACCGCGAGACCGTCGCGTCGATCTTCATCGAGCTGGTCGAGTACCACAAGAAGGGCCACAAGAAGGGCCACGTGTGGGACCGCTGCCTGGTCCGCCAGGGCCCGTGGAAGACCAAGAAGGGCGACGTGCTGCCCATGCCCTTCCAGCTGCGGGTGCCCTCGGGCACCTCGATCTCGGGGCCAGACTGCCACTGGGCCCTGCGCGGCTACGTGGACATCGCGTGGGCGCTGGACATCGAAGCCACCGCGCCGATCACCATGCGCAACCGCGACATCGAGAAGATCCGCGACGCGCTCGGAGCATTGGACTACCGGGTCAACACCCTGGACTCGGCGCCGCTCGGGCAGAGGTACACGGGCAAATTCAACCCACCCATGCACCTGCGCAAGCAGCTCAACATTACGGATATCAACTTTGATATCGAGTATCTGGGGACCAACTTGAAGGTCGTGATGGAGGTCGAGAAGAACAAGCTGTTCCAGCGCGACAAGCGGCAGGAGTTCGTGTTCGCGCTCGACATGCTGCGGGCGGCCAGCCTGCAAGACACGAGTCAGCACTTTCAGCTCGAGATCAACAAGCTGATGAGCTGACGGCGGGCGGGCCCGCTACTTGCTCATCCAGTAGACCTGCTTGTCGTCCAGCCAAAACAGGTTGAAGCGGTTGCTCGCAACGTTGCGATCGCCCGACCCCCCCAGGACCTCGAGCTCACCGCCGGTCTTGGCCAGGCGCCGCAGCTCGCCGCCGCGCACGGTCGTCAGGTACACGTGGCGCTCGTCGGCGAACACCTCCATGAAGCCCGGCTGGCCGCGCTTGCGAGCGAGCACCTGGGTGTCGCCGCCCGCGATCGGTCGGCGGTAGAGGCTGTGCAGGGGCTCGCCGTCGTCTTCGGCCCAGGTCACCCACAGGAAGTCGTCGCCGTCGACGGTCAGGCTGGCGAAGGTCTCGTCGCTGCGCAGCCGCTCCTTGCCCGACTTGCCGCCGTCCCACTGGTAGACGGCCCAGGTGCCGTCGTTACGGGCGCGGGTGGTCCAGTACAGGTCCTCGCCAGAGTCGTCGGCGAGCAGCGTGCGAACCACCCCGCGGCGCCGCACGACCAGCTTGGGCTTGTCGTTGCCGCCGCGCGCGAGCTCGTAGAAACCACCCTCGTCGATCTCGTCATCGGGCCGGGTGAAGTACACGACGTCTGGGCGGATCACCCAGCTGTGGCCGGCGAGGTCGCTGATGCGATCGAGGCTGCGGCCGTCGAGCGTGAGCGAGCGCAGCCCCGGCCCATCGGGGGAGTCGTGGCGCTCGTGCCAGTACAGGCGGTCGTCGATCAGCCGCAGGGTCGTCATGGGTACGAACGCACCCTCGGCGATGACCTCGGGCATGCCCAGCAGCGGGACCTTGACGATCACGCCGCTCGGGGCGTCGTCGGGGTTGGGCTCGCCCGCCTTGGTCTGGGCGAAGCGCAGGCCGCTGACGTAGAGGTGCTCGCCGTCGGCCGCCATCCCGCGGATCACGAACTTGGGTGAGTACAGCGGCGTCGGCCGCCCGTGAGCTACGGGCTGGCCATCGCGCAGCTCTGTCGCCTGGGACGAGGACCCTCCTTGCTTGTCGCAGCCGGCTGACAGCGCGAGGGCGAGGCACAGCGAGGCGATGAGGCTGCAGCGCACGAACTCTTGTTTACCACGACGAGTTGCCCCGCGTTGTGCACGTCACCGACACGGTCTCCGGGAAAATCTAGCTACACTCGGCGCGGATGATCCCGTCAACGCCCTCGCTGCTGCGAGTCTGCACAGTGCTGGGGGTGTTGGCGGTGCTGCTGCTCCCGGCGCTGGTGCGCGGCGGCAAGCACAGCATGATCCCGCCTGGCCAGGAGCAGCGGATTCGGACCTTCGTCGACGAGGGGATCGAGCTCGCGCGCGCGGCCGGGGAGCTGCCGGTCGAGCTCGATGAGACGGTCGACATCCACATCGAGCGCGACCGGGTCAGCGTGACCCTGCATCCGCGGGCGGGTGTGCCCAGTCCGGAGCTCCCGCAGCTGGTGCTGTTTCACCCGCAGGCGGTGCCCGAGGACGCGCGCGGGGGTGCGGCGTCGGGGGTGCTGCTGCGCTGCGGTCCGCCGCCTGGCTCACGCGAGTGCGAGCCGGCCGAGGCTGAGCCATGGCGGGCGCTGGCGGGTCGGCTCGCGGATGCCCGGGCGCCCGTCGCCGACCTGGTGTGGCAGCTCGATGAACAGGACGCGACGCCGAGGAGCTCGAGCGCAACGGTGGGGCCGCGCCGATCGCTGGCCTGGGTCGATCGCGGCGCCGCGATCCTCGTCGGGCTGGCGGGGCTGTGGCTCGCGTGGTTCGGGGCGCGGGAGAATCGGCGGACGGCGGCGGCGATCCGCTGGCCAGAGCTGGCTGCGCTGGCGCTGCTGCTGCTCGCGTTCGTGGGGGCGACCGTCAGCGTGACCTCGCTGTTGCCGCTGCACGAGCACAACAGCTTCATCGCGCGCTCGGACTGCGCGATCGATGATCGTTGCCTGGAGGATCCCGCCAGCGCGTGGAACCTGACGACGCTGCATGTCTACGGGCTGGTGCTGTCTTTGGTGCCCTATCGGGCGGCCGCGCTGAGCAGCGTGAGCCTGGGCTGCTCGGTCGTCGTGTTGGTGCTGGTGTGGGCGCTGGCGCGGACGCTGATGCGCGCGCTCGGGCGACCGGAGCTGGGCGCGGTCGCGGGGCTGTCGGCGGTCGCGGTGCTGGCGTGTCACCCGGTCGCGTGGCGGCTCGCGGGCTCGGCGACGTTCTGGCCGTGGGCCCTGGCGTGGACGCTGGCGGGCGCGGTCGCGGGGCTGTGGGCGAGCCAGGCGGCCGCCAGCCGAGCTCGTGTCACGCGGATCGCCGGGGGGCTCGCGTGGGTGGTCGCGGCCGGCTGCTGGGCGATCGCGTGTGGTGGCAACTTCGTGCTGCTGACGTTGGGTACGTGCCTGGTGCTGGCGCCGTTGTGCTGGACGGCGGCCTGGTCGGGCCAGCCTGCGCAGCCGTGGCGGGCGGCGGCGATCCGAGCGGCTGCGATCGGCGGGCCAGCGCTGCTGCTGTTCGCGCTGGTCGCGAGCCACGACTACCTCGCTGGCTATGCCCGGGCATTCGGAGAGTCGGGGCTCGACGACTCGATCACGCTGGCGGAGATCCGCCGTCGCTTCAACCCGCTGTTGCTCGACGGCCGGATCTCCGCTCGGGTGTGGGTGTTGCCGCTGGTGTGCAGCCTCGCGTGGCTGTGGCCGGGTCAGGCCGAGGGCCGGCGCTTGCACGCGCTGCGCACGGTGGCGCCGCTGGTCTACGCGTGGCTGGTGCCGGCCGCGTTCTTGGGGCTCGCGGCCGGCGAGGTGGTCGGCAGCGGCTATCCGGTCGGGTTCATCAACCACCACTGGGAGCTGTGCTTCACCGCGCTGTGGGCTGGGCTCGGCGTCGCGTGGATCGTGGGCGCGCTCGAGCGCCGCTGGCCGGGCCGGCTGCGCTATTCGGTGGTCGTGCCCGTCACGCTCGCGTCGCTGGCGATCGTGCTGGGCCCACGCGCGTCCGAAGGCTGGCGCCTGGCGACCGGGGAGCGGGTGCTCGAGCGCGAGCTGCTCGCGCTCGAGCTCGCGTTCACCCAGCTCCCCGAGCACGATGTCCTGGTGATCCCGCCACGCCTGCTCGAGCCCACGACCGACGGACCGACCCAATGGGATCCGCTCGAGGTCGTGTTTCCGGCCGGGTTCTATGCCCACGCGATGCGCGAGCGCGGGCTCGAGCCAGCGCCGATCATCGAGCTCGACCGCCTCGCCGAGCAACCGCCAGCGCCAGGCGCCCGCGTGTTGTTCTACCTGGGCTCGAGCCTGCGCAGCTTTCAGCCCCACGAGATCGAGGCGGGCGCGGTCGATGACAGCCTCGAGCGGCCGCCGCTGCTGCGCCTGCGCGACGAGTGGACGCTCGAGCGCGTGCATGAGTTCGTGGTCCGTGGCGAGCAGCACGAGGCGATCAGCCAGCGGCTCGGCGCCGATCGTCGGCCCGAGCTCGAGCTCGGGTTTTACTGGCTGCGACGGCGCGAGTAGCCGCGGCGCGACGAGCATGGGTCAGCGAAGCGTCAAGCTGGCGATCAGCTCGCCCGCGCGATCAGCCTCGAGCCCGGCGCCCAGGACCCGCAGCTGCGCCTCGCCGAGTCGCGCGTGGTCGAGCGCCCCGCGTAGATCATGCGGCGCCAACACCTTGGCCTGCGCGAGCAGACACAGCCCCACGTGCCGCCGCGCCCCCAGCCGCTCGGCGACCTCGGACAGCTGCTCGAGCGCGACGTAGTCATCGCTCGCGTGGTTGGGATCGCCCAGCCCGAGCCGCAGACTCGTCAGCGACACATCGAGCTCCCGATAGGGATTCGCCAGCCCCTCACTCACCGACCGCGCCCGATCGAGCAGCGCCCGCTGCTGCTCCGCCGGGCTGACCTGTGCACACACCAACAACCCAGCGATCAGCGCGCCGTCGAGCCCATGTCGCTCGGCCACCTCCACGGCTTTGCCCGCGTAGCGCAGGGCGTCCTCGAGCTGATTGCGCGCGAACTCGACGGACGCCAGCAGCTCGTAGGCGGCGCTGAGCTCGGCCGCCGCGTTGCTGTTTCGCGCCATGTCCTTGGCGCGGCGGCCCTCTTGCGCGGCCAGGTCGAGATCACCCGACAGCAGCGCATGGCGCCCGAGCTCGGTGTGGACCAGGGCAAACAGCCGCGGTTCTTCGATCTCGTCGGCGAGCTCTCGCGCTTCGATCAGCGTCTCCCCCGCGTCCTCGATCTGACCGAGGTCACACAGCACGCCCACCCGCGCCGCCTGTGCGTACGCCAGCCCGCGCCGATCCCCGATCGCCCGCTTGTCAGCCGCGGCCCGCTCGAGCTCCCGCAGCGCCCGGCTCGCGTGCCCCGCCAGCGCGCAGGCCCGACCGAGGTTGAAGCGGGCGATCGAGATGCTCCAGCGATCATTCGCGGGGTTCATGGCCAAGCAGCGCTCGTAGGCCTCGATCGCGAGCTCGGCCTGGCCCTCGGCCAGCAGCCAGTTGCCGCGACTGCGCTCGAGCTCGGCCATCACCCGATCGCGGTCGGGGCTGCGCTGCGGAGGAAAGGTTGCGAGCTCGGCCCCGCCGGCCGCGAGCTCGGCCTCGACCCGATCGTAGTGACCCGCGGCCCCGTGCGAGTACGCAGCCAGGGCCCACAGGCCCACGCGCTCGAGCGAGCGCTTGCCGGCCAGCAGCTCGAGGCCCTCGCGGCAGTACCCGATCGCGCTCTCGTAGTGGCCGAGCTTGCTCGCGACCCGCGCGAGCTTCTGCAGCTGCCGGGCTTGCTCGTTGGGATCGCTGTCGCTCGCGGCCCGGCGGCGGGCGCTGTCGTAGGCCTCGCGCGCGGCCGTGTACTCGCCGTGCATCAGCAATAGATCGCCGATGTGCATCGACCGGGAGCTCGACGCCGGACGCAGCGCGGCGAGCTCGGCCCGGGCCCGCCGCTGGCGCTCGGACGCGCGTCGATCTCGGGGCCGCAGGCCGAGCAAGCGATCCGCGAGGGTGCGGTGGTCGAGCTGCTTGGCCAGCTCGGCGCCGCGCTCCCCGAGTCGCGCCAGCCGGGGCTCGTCGGCCTGATCGAGCGTCGCCGCCAGGCGCTGCAGCGCGGCCAGGGCCCGGTGGGTCTCATCGCGGGCCAGCTCGAGCTCGGCGAGCAGCAGCGACAGCTCGGCGCGCTCGAAGGTGGGCAGCGAGTCAGCCCGCTCGAGCAGGCTCAGGAGCTGCGGCAGCGCCTGGTTCGGGCGCCCGTCATCCAGCGCCCGCTGGACCCGCTCGAGCACCAAGGGCCGGGCTTCGACGATCGCGTCAGCCTCGATCAGGTGGGTCATGCGGGCGACGTGGCCCGGGGTGTGCGGCGCCGACATGCGCAGGCGAGCGGCACAGTGCAGGTGCAGCTTGCGACGGGCGATCGGTGTGAGCTCGGCGTGGATGATGCGGCGCAGCAGCTCGCTGGTGAACGTCAGCGTCACGTGATCGCCCCCGCGGCGCTCGTTGATCAGGTCGCGCTGGATCGCCCGGCTCAGCAGGTGGTCGAGCTCGTCGACGCCGCTGCCGACCAGCTCGACGACCTCATCAAAGTCGAAGTTGCCGCCGTGCACGGCCAGCACCGAGCCAGTGCGCAGCGCCGCGAGCAAGGTCGACGGCAGCCGCAGCAGCCGATTGGTGATCACGGTCCGAAGGTTGCGCGGGATCGGCCAGCGCCCGGTCTCGAGTCGCCAGATCTTGTCTCGTTGAACCAAGACGCCGGCGTCGACGGCGGCGCGGACCAGCTCCCGGGCGAACAGCGGGCGACCGCCGCTCTCCCGAAACAACCAGACGGCGAGCCCCGGCTCGGGCTGACCGCCACCGAGCAGCTGGACCATCAGCGACTCGTAGACCTCCTGGTCGAGGGGCTGGAGCACCAACGACAGCGCCCGTGGGTGCTGGGCGACGCGCACCGCCAGGCGTGCGAGCGGGTGCTGGACCGGCATCTCGCCGTGCTCGTAGGCGATCACGATCACCAGCGGCGCGCGCGGGAGCCTGCGAAACAGCAGATCGACGAGCTCGACCGTCTGGCCGATCATGTGGGCGTCGTCGATCGCCAGGGTCAGCACGCGCCCGTCGTTGACCAGCGCCTCGAACGCCCGGATCACCAGGCTCTCGGTCCGCTCGCGCTGGGACTTGCTCGGGCTCATGGGCCGCTCGCCGACCTCGCGGGCCGCGGCCTGGCGAGCGACGCGGGGGCTGACCGCGATCGGCTCGAGCCCAGCCCACGAGGACTCGCGCTTGGGCTTGTTGGCGAGTCGCCCCAGCCGCGTGCCCGCGAGGCTGGGAAACAGCGCGACGAGCTTGGTCGCGTCTTCGGTGAGCAGCTCGACGGCCTCGGGGCGCTGGGCCAGGCCCGCGGTCAGGAGCTCGCCAAACGGGCCGAGCCAGCCGCCCGTCTCGTTGGCGGTCGCGCTGGTCCGCAGCAGCTCGATCTCACGCTGCTGACACGCGTCGGCCAGCTCATCGAGCACGATCGTCTTGCCGATCCCAGCTTCACCCGCGAGCAGCACCAGCTGCAGCGCCCCGACGCGGGCGGCGATCAACCGCGAGTCGATCGCCCGTAGGATGCCGTCGCGACCGACGGCGTCGTGCAGCAGCGTGGCGCGGGTGTCGTCGGTCTCCAGCGTGAGCGGACCGGAGCCGAGCCCCGTCGACATCACCGTGGAGATCAGCGTTGGCGCGCCGAGCAGCGCGCCCGCGGCGGTGTCGTCGGCGTAGGGTTCGAGCAGCTCGGCGACCTCGCGGGCGTTGCTGGGGCGGCGGGCCGGCTGCTTGGCCAGCATCGACATGATCAGCGTGTCGAGCTCGCTCGGGGTCCCCGCGCGCAGCAGGCCGGGGCGGACGGGCGTGGTGCTGACGATCGCCTCGAGCATCGCGTCGTGCTCACCCGTGAACGGCGGTCGCCCGACCACGCACTCGTACAGCACCGCGCCCAGCGCATAGAGCTCCGAGCGGACGCTCGGGGGCTCGCCGCGGACCTGCTCCGGGGCCAGGTAGCGCAGCGTGCCGAGCACCGTCAGCGGCGACGGCTCGCGCAGCCGCCTGCTCCTGCGGTCCGCGAGACCGACCAGCCCAAAGTCCATGAGCGAGACCTGAATGTGTGGCCCCCCCGACGTCAGCATCATGTTGGCCGGCTTGATGTCCCGGTGGAACAGCTCGCGCGCGTGGCAGTGCGACAGGGCCAGCGCGATCTGGCGGGCGATCTCCGCGGCCAGCGGGATCGGCAGTGGCCCATTGATCAGCAGCTCGGCGAGGGTGCGGCCGTGCAGCATCGGCATGATGATGAACAACAGCTCGGCGTCGCGGCCAAAGTCGAACACCGGGACCAGGCCCGGGTGGTTGAGGCTCGCGGCGAGCTTGGCCTCACGGCGGACCCCGAGCTCCAGCGCTTCGTTGCGGTGCGGGTTGCTGATCAGCTTGATCGCGACCTCGCGCTCGAGCAGCTGGTCGCGCCCGGCGAACACCACACCGAGATCCCCACGACCGAGCTCGCGCTCGAGCACGTAGCGGTGACAGAGGGTGCGGCCGGGCTCCACGGGACCAGAGTGTACCGAGCGGTCGCGTCCACGAGTCGGTGGCGGGCAGCGCATCGACCGGCGGGCGGGATCTAGCGCCGAAGTTGCTGCGCCCGCGGCCCCGGGGTGAGGATTCGTGCGGCGTCGAGGCCGGGGAAAAGTGACCCACGTGGGCGCGGGGTCCTGCTTGCCGTGTAACACTCCCGCGCATGTCCGAGCCGGAGCCCCGCTGCGTGCACTACCAGTTCGTCCACGTCGCGCTGCGGACCCTCGTGTTCCAGGAGCCGCGGCTCGCGACTGCGCTGTGGGAGCTCGATGATCCCGGGCCGCTGCTCGACGACATCGCGCTGCAGGTGGTGCGCGCGTGCCGGGGCCGGGGCGAGGGCGGCGAGATCCGGGCGGCGCACCTCAGCCTGCACAAGCTCCGGCTTGGCGGCTACCCGTGCGTGATCATCGAGATGCCGCCGCCGATTGCGACGACCGAGGCATACATGCTGGCGATCCTTGGACGGCCCGAGGGTGAGGTGCGGCCTGACACGGGGGACGCCGATGACGATCAGCCGGGGCGGCGGTACTTCACGCTCGAGTACTCGAGCCACCGGCCTTCGCCGCACACGGTGCTGGGCGAATGGACGGCGCAGGGGAGCCACATGAACATGGGGGGCGGGCCGGAGCCGACGGTCGAGGCGTTCGTGGCGGAGCTCGCTCGGTTTGTGCTGGATTAGTCCCGCCGCTCGCCCCGCGGCATCGAGCCCGCGGAGGATCGCGGATCGGAGCGGCGAACAGCGAATCGGGCCAGGGAGTCGGCATGCTCGAGCGGTCCAGCGGTAGCCCGACGCGCCCTGGAGACCAACTACACCCGTCTCGATCAACTGCTGGCGCGCTCGCAACCCCGCAAACCCAGGAACAGGACGAAGGACGACCCATGAGCCAGCTATCTCTCAAAACCGAAGGCGACCGCGTGGTGATCGTGAAGCGACGCTTCGCCGCCCCGCCCGAAGAACGAGGCCCGTCCGGGCGGCAAGATCCGCTACGAATGGAGTGATGGTGAGGGCGGTGGTTTTTGTCTGACTGGCGAGTTCATCGAGCTCGACCCGCCGCGGCGAATCGTGCATGTCGAGCGCATGCACATGCCTGATCCGACGCCGGACAACCGCGTCGAGACGACCTTTCACGCGGACGAGGGCGGGACGTTGATGGTCATGCGGATGAACCTGCCGGACCAGGCCACCCGCGCGGCGATGCTCGAGAGCGGGATGGAGCACGGGATGGAGGCTTCCTACGTGCGCCTCGAGCAGACGCTCTCGCGCGGGGGCTGAATTCGGTCGGCTCGTCCATATACTTGCGAATCTGCTCATTCGAGTCGGTCGGTGCACTCGTCCGACTTCACCCACGATGTGAAGTCGGACGGAACCACAGTCGACGGCACACTCAGAACGGTGGGACGCAGTCGAGTTTCACGGTCTCTCGCCTGGCGCTCTCGACCTCGACGCCGAGCACCAGGCACTCGAGATCGAAATCGAAGTTTATCTCACCGTCGCCGGGCGGGTTCTGGAACGCGAAGTAGACGAAGCCAACGTCGTTGTAAGGTATCTGCGCCTCGCACTCTTGCGCGATCGTCGGTGCTGGGCAGTCGCCATCGCAGTTGGTGCGGTGTAGGTACACGTCCGCGTAGGCCCACAGCTCGTACTGACAGTCGGCGTCGCCGGACTGCCAGCGCCGCACACCCACGTGATAGCCGAGCGGTGCCCAGCCAGTGCGACGGTCGAGCACGCGGCCGAAGTCGTTGCCGTGTTCGAACTGAACCGCAGCGCGCTGCAAGACCGTATCATTTTCGCAGCCAGCGTCGACGGGATCGCACAGATCGTACTCATGCCACTCGAAGGTTAGCGGCGCGAGCCAGGTGTTGGGGGTCTCGCCGTACACACCGAGGTGACCTTCGGGGACCGGGTCTCCGAAGGTCGCAGCGACGAGCTCGCCCGTGGCCATGTCGCGCATGACGCCCCAGCTGGTCGAGCACGGCGAATCTTCGCAGGCGAAGTCGCGGCCGAAGATGCGCACGTGGTCACCGGGAGCGAGGCCGACGTCGGCGCCAGCTGCGGGATCGTCGATGGTGACTCGAGCGTCCTGAATGCCATCGGTGCAGTCGTCCTCGATGCACAGGGGGTCGGGCGAATCGCCATCGCCATCGCCATCGCCATCGCCATCGCCATCGCCATCGCCATCGCCATCGCCATCGCCATCGCCATCCCCGTCGCCATCCCCGCTAGAGCCGTCGTTCGAGCACGACTCCTCGTCTGCGTCGCCGGAGGTCGTGGTGTCTTCTTCGTCAGGCGTGTCACAGACCAGCGACAGATTGAGGACGAGGGCGGAGAGTATAGCGATTCGTGCGCTCATGCGGGAACGTTAGACTCGCTTCTCGCCGCCAGTAAATGAGGGGTTTCCCTCAATCCGGCGGGCTTGCGACCCGTTGCGCCTGTTGTCGCCAAGGTGCCGCTCGACGGGTTGAGCGGTGTTGGTGCGTGAGCAGTCGAGCTTTTGTGAAGCGGTGAATCTCGATCGAGATCCATCGAGTGGACGAAGTCGCGCTCGCTCGACCGACGCGCGAGTCTCCGTCACGCCCATGTAGGGGCGAGGTGGTCCCTCGATCAGGGGGTGAGCGCGAGGTCGGGCGCCTTGGTCAGGCGCAGGACGCCCGGGAGCGGGGGTGTCGATGTGCACGGGACGGCCAGGACGTAGCGGATTTCGAGGCCCGCCTCAATGCGGTGGATCTCGGCGCGGGAGACCGCGACGGCGGCCGTCGTCGGGTCCGCGACAGGGGCGGACGACTCGGGACGGCACGCGCCGAGCGTCGCGGCCGCACAGCCCGCCATCATGGAGGCGTTTCGTATCGTTCGTTTCGCGAGCATCGGCCGAACGATACCCGGGCGGGCTCGTACACTGCTATCTCCCGAACCACCGGCACCTGCGGTTCCCTGAGCGCGGGTCGCCCGCGGTGCACGGGACGGAGGCTCAATGCCATGTCGTCGCCCGAGTCTAGCTAGATTTTTCCGCACGTCGTGCGACCCATGGACACAGGAAATGTGTTCAGAGCCCCCTCCCAGGGGGCCACACATGCGCCTGCGAACAAACAGCCCCGAGGAGCGAAGCGACCAGACGCGCCAGCGGCTGCAGTCGGCGAAGTCTAAGGTCCATGTGGGGGTCATTTACTAGCTAGACTCGGGCTCGAGGAGGCTCGACGTCGTCGTCGTCGTCGTCGTCGTCGTCGTCCCCATCCTCGTTCGCGTCCTCATCCCAGCCTACCACCAAGCCCTCGGCGGTGACCTTGCCCTTGCGCACGAGCTCCTCGTCGGCGCCGAGCCGCTCCCTGGGGTGGTGAATCACGTCCATCACCACGCCTCCGCACAGCGGACAGACCCGATCGGCCTCACGGAGCGCGCTGCCGCACTTCGGCTCCGAGCAGCGCCGATCCGTGAACAGACTCCCGACCGCCAGCCCGAGCACCGCCAGCCCGATCGCGACAGGCGCGACGATCTGCATGGGCACATCGACGCCGAAATTCCCCCGGCTGAGCAGACCGCCGATCATGAGCACCGGGAACCCGAGCAGCTTGGCCATGCGCAGCGCCCCGCTGCGCTCGATCCGAAACACCGGCTTGCCGCGGTTCGCCCCGCGGATCCCAAGATCGATGTCGCGGCGCGGCTCGTCGTCAGCGTGGTCGTGTTCGCTGACTTCGTCGTCGTCTCGCTCGTCGAGATCTTCGCTGTCGAACACCCCCGACCCCGAGGTCAGCTGCTCGGGACTGGCGCTGCGGCGGGGATCCTCGAGCGGCCCGGTCAGCGCCTCGAGGTCGTGCGGCGCCGGCCACTGAGCGGGCTGCGGCAGGCCCAGGCGCGCGCGCACGGTCGGTTGCTGCTGCGTCAGCCAGGCCTGGGCCTCGCGCACGAACCCCGCTTGATTGGGCTGTTGTTTGGCGAGCAGTCGACGACGCGTGCGGCGGTCGATGCCGCGGGCCTCGAGCTGCATGGCCAGCAAGAAGCTCATGTCCTGGACCGACAGGGCCCCGAGCCGAGATTCGGCCCGGGTCGTGCGGAAGCCCCCGTCGTTCCTGGCGTAGAAGCGCTGGCACGCGTCGGTGGTCAGCAGGCCAAACCCCAGCACCACGCCGGTCACGTCGATCAGCCGCTGGTTGTCCGGGGACTCGACGCCAGCGATCACCCGGTGGGCATGGGCGACGGCGCGGGCCAGCGCGGGGACCAGGTTCTCGGGCTCGCGCAGCGCGCTGAGCTCACAGGCGAAGTGCAGGACCTCGGCGTCGCGGCGCACGAACCACGCGACCGGATCCTTGCCCCGCATCGGCGCTGGCTTGGCGATGACCTCGCCCCGGCGCGCGGGGTCTTCCTCGTGGATCACGACGACGACGTCGTGCTGCGGATGGCCCGCGTAGCGAAGCAAGCGCAGCAGCAGCCGGCGCACGCTGGCCTCGCCGCCCGCCCAGCGGTCGGGGAAGTACGCGGGCGTCGCTTCTAGCAAGGGCGCGCGCAGGTAGGCGCTGACGTGGCGAGGGTGCGCGAGCAGCTTGGCGGTCTGGCCGATCAACCACTCCCGCTCCCCGGGCGGGGGCAGCGTGACGTCCTTCGGATCCGTCTGCGCGCCAAGCATGCCGCTGCATATCACAAACCCCCTGAGAAGCTGACCTCAGACAGCGGCGCGTAGATCGATCCAGGCGGCCTCGTTGGGGGGGCCGTGGCAGACGTGGATCGTGCCCGACTGCGGCTCCATGACCACGGCGCCGTTGCTGCTGATCCCGTCGAAGCCGCCGCGCGAGATGCCGAGTTGTTCGCTCTCGCGATCGGCCAGCCAGCGCTTGGCGCTGTCGAGATCGGCGCGGCCGCGGTCAGCCTGGATCAACGCCTCGAGCCGGCGCTGGCGCGCGTGCGAGGAGGTCGACGGGGTGTCGCTCTCGATCGCCTGGTGGGCCGGGACCAGACAATGATTGGTGTGCACGTAGGCGCCGCTCGTGACCGGCGTGGCGTCGACGTGGGTGGGTGTGCACTCGAGCGCGAGCCCGCGGCCAGCGGCGTCGGCGACGAAGTAAAAGTGCGCGCCAGCTCGCGGCGCGGAGCTGATGGCGAGCGCGGCGTCCTCGAGGGTCGCGGCCGCGAGCGCCCTGTGGATCATGCTCAGATAGGTGACCCCCGGGCGCGCGTCGGTGGTTCGAATGTTGGTCGTTCCGACCGCGATCCCGGCCTCGTTGAGACCGATCAGCGACAGACACCCGTCGGTCGTCAGGGTCCACGTCTGCGGGCCGTGGGCGGGCCGGCGATGCACGGCGATCACGTGCGGCATGTTGTCGGTCGCAAGGTCCCAGGTCTGACCGCACAGCGACTTGTGGCTGCGCGTGACGTCGCCCGCGAGCATGAACGACGAGCACCCCCCGAGCGACTCGAGGTCGCCGCCCCACGCCAAGATGTCGCGGAGGTCGGTCAGACCGTTCATCGCAAGCACCTTGTCGAGCGACAGGTCAGCCCCGCGGGCGATCCCCTCGAGCTCCGCGAACCCGTCTGGATCGTAGGCCCGAGTCGGCTCCATGCACGCGCGCGCGATCTTCAGCACCGCGTCCTCGCCCACGTCGCGGCCCCCGTGGAGCTTTGCCTGGGCGACCGCGTTGCGCAGCCGAGCGGCGTAGAGCAGCGGGATCTCGGCCCGGCACCGCTGGCCAAAGGCCTCGCCGATCTCGCCTGGGGAACCGCTGAAGCTCAGGATGCGCACGTGGGCATGGTACTGCGAGCGACCGGCACGGCAAGCGCAGCCCGGCTCGCCAGCGGCAGCGAGAACCGACCCTGCGGCCAGCGAATCCGCCCGGTTGCGGGATTGCGCCACCAGCGGCACCAGCCTGGTATGGTGCCCGCCATGGCGGCTTTCCCGTGTCCATACTGTGCTCGAGAGGTGGACGCCGAGGCCGAGGGAGGTCCGCGCGATCTGTGCTCGAGCTGCGGCGGCCACCTCCTGATCGCGTATCGCTATCGCCTGGTCGCGCTTCGCGGCGCGATCTCGGGCGGCGTGCTGTACGAGGCGGTCGACGACGGCTTCGGAGAGAAGGTCGCCGTGGTGTTCGTGGAGGATCCCGAGGACAGCAGCTCGGTCGATCGCTTCGTCGAGGGCAACCGCTTGTTCGCCGAGCTCGGCGGCCGCGGCCTGGTCAAGCTGCGTGCGGTCGGCTCCCGCAGTGATCGCCGGCCCTACGTGGTCATGGACTGGATCGCGCAGGGCACCCTCGAGGCCGTGGTCGGAAGCCGGGGTCCGCTCGACGAGGCGCTGATGTTCGAGGTGGGCCGGGATCTGCTCACGGGCTTGAGCAAGGCGCACCGCTCCATGCCCGCGCTCGTGCACGGCCACGTGCACCCCGGCAAGATCGGATTTTTGACCCGGGACCAAGTCGTCTTGTTTGGCTTCGAGTGGGCCCAGCAGGTGACCGATGGCCCCCGCAAGCTCGCCGATGGCTTCGAAACCGAGGACACGCCCGACGACGGCCCGCACCGCGACACTGATCTGCACCAGCTCGGTCGCACGCTCTACTACGCAGCGACGGGCGAGTGGATCGCCGATCGGGGCATCGCTCAACAGCGCATGCGGGTGCGTGAGCGACTGACCGGCGCGATCGGCAAGGCGATCGACCGAATGCTCGGCGCCGGCGCAGATGGCTACACGTCGGCCGTCGACGCGGTCACGGACTTCGACGGGTTGATGCGCGGCCGCAGCGGCTGGCGGCCAACGGTCGAGCACGTTCAGAATCGCAGCGGAGATCTGGCCGGGGCCGCGTGGGTCCAGGACAAGGTCGAGCGCCCGCCGCAGGCGGTGGCCCCCCTCGACTTCGAGGATGCTCTCGAAGAGGTCTACGACGACGACGACGATCAACACCACGAGCAGGTGTTCGCGCCAGCGCCGAGTCGGCCGACGTCGTCACCGCCCCCGCAAGCTCATCACGCCCAGACAGCCCGCGCCGCAGCCTTCGCCGAGGCCGCCCGCAAGCGCGAGCTGCTCGCTCAGATCGCGGCCCAGCAGGCGCCCCAGCAAAACCCTACCAAGGTCGTCGGACTGTTTGTCGCCGCGCTCGTGGTGTTCGGGATGTGCGTCGCTGCGGTCGGGGATGGTGACGACGACTTCAAGTCCGTCGAGGTGCCCAGGGAGCCAGTCGCGGTGCCGCAGTCATACGAGCCCGCCTACGATCCCTACGAGCCCAGCTACGACGAGCCCGCTCCCGCGCAGGTGTACGAGGCGGCATCGCTCAGCGGGTTGCACTACTACACTGGCACGATCACGGGCCCCGAGCAGCTCGCAGGGTTCGCGCTCGGCGATCGCTGTGAGGTCTGGGTCGAGCCGAATGACGGTGGGCTCAACTGTCGCTGGTTCATTGATTGCGGCGAGCCAGCGCGGCGCATCTACGGCGGCGGGACGGCCGGGTACAGCAGCTGCAGCGTCGTGGACGGTCATCCCGTGTTCGCCCAGGACGAGGACGACGACGTGTCCGACGGCGCGTTCGTGGCCACGCTGACCGACGTCGATCCCATGATCATGGTCATGGATCGGTGGCTGGTTCCGCCGACGCAGGTCGTGATCTCGGTCGACGCGGACGGCGGTCCCCACCCGGGGCCGGTCCGCGATGTCCCGCTCGCTCGGCGTTTGAGCGACAGCGCGATCGAGGCCGCGATCGAGTCCGGCGAGAGCCCAGAGTTTGGCAGCGCGGCCGACGGGTTGCCCGACCAGCTGGCGGACGACGAGATCCTCGAGGTGCTCGACGCGACCGTGGGCGACCTACGCCAGTGCGCCGAGCAAGCGGATATCGACCTCTATAACCTCGACGAGCTGAGCTTCGCCGTCGAGATTCGCAAGAACGGCCGGGTCAGCAAGGTCGCGGTCAGCCCCAGCATCACGCGCGGCGTGGATGGCTGCATGTCGAAGGTGATCCGCCGCGCGCGGTTCCCCACCTTCAGCGGCGATTCGATGTCGATCAAGTGGGGCGTCGTGCTGTAGCCGGCCAAGCTTCGGGACACACGGGCGGCCCGCCGGCGGGCCACTGGCCCGCTGGCGGGCCACCTGAAATTCACGCCTCGCCCAACATCATTGGCGAATCGCCGTGGCACGTCGCTTGCCTTGGTGATGCGTCACGATGCCAAGCACACTGCACCAAGGGGTGGTCTCGCTGTTCCGCGATGACCCGAGGCTCGCGTTCGACCTGCTGCGGTCAGTGTTTGGCATCGAGCTGCCTCCACTGACGCAATACATGGATCGCAAGGGGGAGCTCGATCGTCATCTGCCGCTGATCGGTGATACCGGGGAGCTTCGGATGGACCTCGCGCTCTCGGCCGAGCTCGAGCAACCGGAACGTCGCCGTGCTGGGATCGCGGTGATCGTCGAGGTCCAAAAGCGCATCAACTCGACCAAGCGCTGGCGCCTGTGGGTGTACTGGGCGCTGCTCGCCGAGCAACTGAAGCGAAATACGGCGGTTCTCGTGGTCCCGCTATCCAAGTCCGTGGCGCGCTGGTCGCGAGGGCTCGGGCGTTTGGAGATCCCAATGCGTGAAGGTTTGCTGGTTCTCGACCACGAAAACATGCCGCGTATCACCGATCTCGAGCTGGCCCGGCTGCGCCCCGCGTTGGTCGTGCTCTCGGCGGTGCTCCACGCGATCAACGGTGACTACGAGATCGCGCAAATTGCCTGGGATGTGGCTCGGGAGCTCGCGGACGAACGTCGATGGCGCTACGCTGCGATCATCCTCAGCGCCGTACCGCAGCACGAACGTGACCGCATGATCGGAGACCTGACGATGGAAGAACGCCACGAACTCACGGAACTCGAACTCAACAGCATCGCCTATCACGACGGGCGAGACGACGGTAAGCGGGAGGGCAAGCTGGAAGGCAAGTTGGAAGGCATGCTGGAAGGCAAGCGCGAGGTCCTCGCCGAGCTCGTGTTCACAATCCTCGAGCTTCGTGAGCTTCCGGTGGACGCGGCATCCCGGGCCAAGATCCAGGCGTGCAGCGACCCCGACCTGCTGCAGCGTTGGGCCGCACGCGCCAAGCAGGCACGCGAGACCGCGAGCATCTTTGATTGAGCTCTCGCCAGCCGAGACCAAAGACCAGCTACTTCAGCGCTGGCGCTCCGCAGCCGGGCGAGGAGCTCACGCACGAGCCGTAGTCGACCTCGCCGCTGGAGGCGACCGCGGTCTCGGCCGTCCACTCGAGCACGGTTGGCGCGACGTCGAAGGTGCTCGCGCGCTCGACCACCGCCGGATCGAGGTCGCCGCTCGCGACCAGCTCCGCGAGCACCTCGAGCCCGATCGGTCGCAGCCGCACCCGCATGTTCACCCGCGTCGGCGCCGAGTCGAGCGCATAGCTGCGCAACTTCCAGGTTTCGGCGTCACTGCTCGATCCGAACCCCTCGGGGGCCGGCAGCAAATTCGACTCGACGCTGGCAGCCTTCCAAAAGTCGTGGGTCTCGGCGCCGGACGTGTCGAACACCCGGTCGCGCAGCAGCCACAGATCAGCATCGTCGAGCTCGGCGATCGGCTGATCCTCGGTCACGACGCCCGACGAGTAGACGACAGCCTCGGCTCCGTCGCGAGCGACCAGCTCGACCCAGGCCCGGCGATCCGCCCCGGCGCCGCTCGGCCACGAATGCCCGGCGCCTTCGTTGTGCAGCCAGACCGTGAGCTCGGCGCCGGCTCCTTCTTCACGCACGCACAGGCTCGCGCACAGCGAGGTCTTGCGCTGCTCGGCGATCTCCGCGAGCTGCTCCTCGCGCAGGACCGGCCCCAGCTCGGCGTCTGGAAACTCCGAGACCGCCACGTCGACGCCCGCGAACATGTGCGAGTGGCGGGACCGATCCCCGCGCACGCCCGGGTAGTCCGCGATCGCCCCCGTGCTCGTGTTCATGTGGCAGTCGTTGCAGGTCAAGCCATACACGGCAGGCCGCTCGAGGTCATCGGGATCAGGATCGCCGTAGAAGGTTGCCTGCCACTCCGCGAAGGTCCGCTCGATGTGAGCGCCGTCGGGCGTGACGATGTCGTGGCATGACCCGCACATCGCCGACGAGGCCATGCGGTTGCGATCGAACAGCTCGGACTGGCCGACGTCGTGAACGTCGGGCCCCAGCGGGTCGAGCACGTCGCCGCGCATGACCGCGTCCATCGCCAGGCGCAGCGGGTTGTTGTGGGTCCCCTCGACCGCCTCGACCTGATGGCAAAACCAGCAGGTCACCCCCTGGACCTCGCGCGGGAGCGTGTCGAGGTTGAGCCCGTCCTGCGTGAGCCCCAGCTCGACCGCGACTGGAGCGTGACAGCGCACGCAAAAATCCCCGATCTCGCCGTCGGTCTCGCGCTGGGCCTTGGCGTTCATGGCCCGGAACACCGGATCTTCGGCCGCGTACGCGTGCATGCTGCCCAGCCACTCGCGGTGGTGGACGGGGTGGCACTCGGCACAGGTCTCGGGGTCGCGCAGCGCCTCGAGATCGTAGGTGGCCGGCTCGGGCTCGCGCGTGCAGCCGGCCGCAGCAGCGAGGCCGAGCAGGCCGAGCAGGCCGAGCAGACTCGGGAGCGTGGACAGTCGGCGTTCGAGCACCACGGGCCGATACTACACAGCGCGGCTGGGGGTCGGCCACCGTGTCCACCCGCCGTGCGCGCCGGTGACGAGCACCAGGTTGCTCGACCACGCTGGTACGACTATGAACAAAAGGTTCATGGAATCCGGCAAGCCAGCCAATAGAGGTAGAGCCCGCTCGCCGGGTGACGTCTTGGAGACGCCGCTGACCAAGCGGTTCGGGCTGCACTACCCGTTCGTGTCAGCCGGCATGGCGTTTGTGGCGTTGCCCGAGCTGGTGTCGGCGGTCTCCAACGTCGGCGGGCTCGGAGTGCTGGGCGCGACACCCGAGCCCGCCTGCGCGCTGCGAGCCCGCATTCACCAGATCCGCGCGCTCACGCCCAAGCCGTTTGGCGTCGACTTTGTCCATGATGTCGGGGCGATGGGTCCATTTGTCACCGCGGCTCATATCGGCGTCTGCGCAGCCGAGCGGGTCCCCTTGGTGGTGTTTCACCTCAACCTCCCGGACATCCAGTTCGTGATCGACCTGAGCGACGCCGGCATCGAGGTCTGGTTTCAGACCGGGGACGCGAGCCAGGCAGCCCAAGCAATTGCGCTGGGCGTGACGGGGATCGTCGCCCAGGGTGAGGAAGCGGGTGGTCACAACAACAGCGTGGTGCGGTCCGAGGACGCGTTCCGAGCGATCCGTGCGGTCGCCCCGACCAACGTCCTGGTCCTGTGGGCCGGCGGGATCGCCGATGGTCCGACGGCGGCGGCTGCACTGCAGGCGGGAGCCGACGGCGTGTGGGTCGGCACCAGGATGGTCGCGACCCACGAGGCCTACGCCCACTCGACCTACAAGGCCAGGATCCTGGATGTCACGAGCTCGAGCGAGACGACCTTCACGACCATGTTTGGTCCCGAGTATCCGGGCGGGCGGCAACGGGTGCTGTGCAACGATGTCGTCAGGCAATTTGCCGGCCGAGAAGCCACGATCCCCGACTCAGGATCGCCAGCGGCGATCGGCCGGACCGTGTTGTTCCCCGGCGTCGGCGACCTGGCTGTAGCCATGCCCAAGTTCAGCGCGCTCGTACCCATCCCCGATACGATCGGCGACTTCGAACAGATGAACATGCCCGCCGGGGGGATGAGCGCGAAGCGGGTCGATACCGTCGAGCCAGCCGCCGAGGTCGTCGTCAGCATGATGGAGCGCGCTCGCGCGATCCTCGAGGCCGAGCTCGAGACCGACACCAACACCGAGGCGTGACAATCAGCCCGCTGCCCACGGTGAACCAGTCTACGAATGGCGCCTGCAAGCGGGCGAGGAGCCTCGCCCGAGCTGAAAACAGCCCGCTGCCCACGGTGAACCAGTCTACGAATGGCGCCTGCAAGCGGGCGAGGAGCCTCGCCCGAGCTGAAGACAGCCCGCTGCCCACGGTGAACCAGTCTACGAATGGCGCCTGCAAGCGGGCGAGGAGCCTCGCCCGAGCTGAAAACAGCCCGCTGCCCACGGTGAACCAGTCTACGAATGGCGCCTGCAAGCGGGCGAG
>NZ_PVNL01000020.1 GCF_002994635.1 Enhygromyxa salina
CCCCCGAACACGCAACCAACAGCCGACGCCCCCCCCGGAGCCCACCGCGCACAACCCCAATCGCCGCCGCGATCTCCGGACTACGCGGAGAAAAGTCCGGCTCGCTCACCCCCCCAAACTAGCAGGAAACCGACAAATCCGAGCGAGCACCAGCCACCGCCGCCGGCAACTTCGAACAATGCCCGCCGAAAGGAGAAGAGCTCCCTTTTAGCGGACCGCAGTGCCCCCACGCGGGTCCCAAACACCCAGCCACCGCGGGCCGCAAACTCAAAGATCCCACGGAAGGGCAAGCAGAGCCCCCCTTTTAGGGGGCCACACATGCGGCTGCGTACAGCAGACCGCCCCGACGAGGGAGCGCCAGCGACCGACCGGACGCGAAGCGGCCGCCTTCGGCAAAGTGCAGTGCCCCCGTGGGGGTCCAAACGCAAGCAGAGCCCCCTTTTAGGGGGCCACACATGCGGATGCGTACAGCAGACCGCCCCGACGAGGGAGCGCCAGCGACCGACCGGACGCGAAGCGGCCGCCTTCGGCAAAGTGCAGTGCGCCCGCGGGGGTCATAATTAAATCGTACCCTGCGGGCGTGAGCACCCCCGAGATCCGCGCCGCCGAGCGCCTCAGCTCCGCACAAGAGCAGACGCAGCTCGTCGTCGACGAGCCCCTCAGCCTCGAAGCCCGCGATGACGCCGAGCAGGTGGTCCGAGCGCTGCCGGTCCAGAGCTTCGTGACCGTCGCCCGCAAGCTGCGAGAGGAGCGTCGCCTCGACCTATTGTTGCCCCACGCCACCGCCGAGCAGATCACGGGTCTGTTCGATCTCGACGCCTGGGAGCGCGATCGTCTGGCGATCGCGCGCGCCCGCGAGTGGCTCGACCGGATCGTCGAGGCTTACCGCGACGCCTCGGTCGAGCGCGGCCGGCTGACGGATCTGATCTACGACACGGACCCCGAGATGTGGATCTTGGCCAACGCGCCCGCGACCGCGGTCGCGGATCTCGACGAGCCCGACAACGACGAGCAGCGCCAGCAGGTGCTCGAGGACATGGCCGCGCTGCGCACCTGGGAGACCCCCGACGGTCACTATGTGGTGGGCGTGCGCGACGACGAGCTCGGCAACATGACCTTGCGGGTGCTGTTCGCGGTCTACGACGACAGCCTCACCGAAGGTCGCAAGCTGATCAGCGCGATCAAGTGGAGCGTCCACTCCGAGGTCGAAGAAGAGCTGCTGCGCTGGCGCAAGGGCAGGCTCGCCGACCTCGGGTTCCCGGAGTGGGACGAGGCCATGCGACTGTTCACGCCGCTCGCCCGCGACGCCGTCAGCGGCCGCCGCGACGACGAGCAGGGCCCCGACGCCCACATCCCCGAGCAGGTCCAGCGGCTCGCCGGCCACCGCAGCATCCTGCCGCCCGCGAGCCTCGGGGTCACGCGCGACCTCCTGCGCCGGGTCATGCAGCGGCTCGACGACGACGAGTACGACCTGCGCCTGCGCGAATTCCTGCTGCTCGCCAACGAGCTCATGGCCGCCCAGCGGTTCGAGCCTGGCGACGAGGCGCTGCAAGAGCGGGCCGTCGCCCAGGCCCAGGCGACGCTCAACCTCGCGTGCGAGCTGCTGTTGGCCGCGGAGCCCCAGGCCGATCCAGAGGATTTCATCGCGGCTCGGATCGCCACGGTCGGGCTTCGCAAGCTGTTTCGGTTCGGCTACTCGCCGCTCGCCAAGCTGCGCAAGGCCGCGCTCGCGCTGCACCGCGATGGCCAGGTCTCGCTGGCCAGCGTGGGCTCGCTGCTCGATCGCCCGTGGGGACCCGCGGTCGCCAGCTTGTCGCGCTGGTACCCCGAGCTTCCCGTCGACGGCAAGGCCAACAGCCGACCGCTGCGCAACCTGGCCGACCTCGCTCGCGCGACCGCGCTGATCGGTGAGGCGGGGGCGCTCGCGCAGCTGGCGTTCGCGGCCCAGGGCCTGGCGATCGACCCCGTGTGGATCAACCGCGTCGACGAGCCCGATCGCCTGCACCTCGGCGACCTCGTGCGCACGGCGATCGTGTGCGCCCAGCTGCCCGGGTCGAGCACCGCGGAAGGCCTGCGACCGCTCGGCCCGTCGGACCTGCGCTGGGCGGCGAACAATTTGATCGACGCGAACGGGCGGCTGATCGCCCCGGTCACCGAGATGCTGCGGACCAAGCTCGCGGCGATCGACGCCGAGGATCGTGCGGAGGCGCTGGCCGCCGTGGTCCTGCCACGCCTGCTCATGGAGCTCGCCGGGCTCGAGGTCCGCGACGACGGCGAGCCCGATCTGACCAAGGTCGGCGGGCTGTTGACGATCCAGCAGGTCGGCGTGTGGATCAAGACCACGATCGGACCGTGACCGCCCTCCCCGCGCCGAGCGAATAGCTGCTCAGTCCCGGCCGCGCAGGGCGTCGAGCGCCGCGTTGCGCTCGGCGAGCCGCAAGCTTCGTCCCTCCCCCTCGCCGAGCACCTCGATCTCGCCGCTCGCCTCGTCGTGCAGCTCGACGCGCGCGCGCCAGTGCGGGGTCTCGGGCGGCGGTGGCTCGCCGACCGCCACGTACACGGGCGTCTGCTTGCGCTCGGCCTGAATCAGCTGTTGCAGACGCGACTTCGGATCGACCCCGTCCTCGGGCGCGAGCTTGCGCAGCCGCGCGCCGAACAGCTGCTCGAACACCGCGGCCGCGGCGGCCGTGGGATCGCTGCCGGCTTCGCGCGCGTCGAGAAACACCGCGCCGAGCACAGCCTCGAGCGCGTCGGCCAGGGTCCCCGCCCGCGCTCGTGCCCCGCGCTGCTCATCGCCGCGGCCCAAGAACAGCCACTCGCCCAGGTCGATGTCGCCAGCCGCCCGAGCCAGCGATCGCTCGGACACGACCGACGCGCGCAGCCGGGTCAGCGGCCCCTCTTCGAGCTGGGGAAAGCGACGCCACAGCGCGTCAGCGGCGACCAGGTCGAGCACCGCGTCGCCAAAAAATTCGAGGCAGGCGTTGCTGGGCCAGCCTGCGTCGCGATTTTCGTTGGCCCACGAGCCCACCGTCAGGGCCACGCGCAGCAGCTGCGGCCGGGTGAAGGTGTGTCCCAGGGCTTCGGCGAGCGGCGCGAGGTTGGCCAACTCCTGGGCGACCACGCCGTCGTCCGAGCCGGGTAGCCCGCGCAGAACCTCCGGCAACGCCGAACTCACGGCCGCAGGCTACCACGAGCGATCAAATAGCCGCCTGATCCCTCGGCGGCAGCGCAGACAACGGGCAGACAACCCGCCGGGGACCGCGCTATAAGTGGCGCTCGAGTTCCGACGCGCCATGCAAGACCACATCCTCACCATCACCGATCTTCTGCTCGGAGCCGCCTACGCCGACAAGCGGCTCGAGGGCAACGAGACCGCGAAGATCCGCAGCTTGCTCGCCAAGCTGCTCGGCTCCGCGACCTTCCCCGCCGCCGTCGAGGCCCGCTTCAAGGACTTCTCGCCCGCGGCGTTCGATGTCGAGAAGGCCGGCGCGCACCTGGCCGGGCTCGATGGGGATCGCCGCAAGGTGCTCGAGATGATCGCCGCGGTCAGCGAGTCGGACGAAGAGATCGATCTCTCGGAGGATCGCTACCTACGCCAGGCGGCCGAGGCCATGGGCCTGGCGGCGAAGGACTTCCGCGATCTGGTCGTCGACTTCCAAGAGGTCGACGAGCTCGAAGGCATCCTCGCCGACACGCTCGGGCTGTAAATGACCCCCACAGGCGGCTTCGCACTTCGCGGTCACTCGCTTCGCTCGCTCCCATCGGGCTAGCTGTGCGCGGGCGCATGTGTGGCCCCCTGGAAGGGGGCTGTATATATGACCCCCACAGGCGGCTTCGCACTTCGCGGTCACTCGCTTCGCTCGCTCCCATCGGGCTAGCTGTGCGCGGGCGCATGTGTGGCCCCCTGGAAGGGGGCTGTAAATGACCCCCACAGGCGGCTTCGCACTTCGCGGTCACTCGCTTCGCTCGCTCCCATCGGGCTAGCTGTGCGCGGGCGCATGTGTGGCCCCTGGAAGGGGGCTGTATATGACCCCCACATAGACCGTCGCACTTCGCCGATTGCAGCCGCTGGCGCGGCTGATCAGGTGCTGCGGATCCAGCCGCCGCCCAGCACTTGGTCGCCGGCGTAGAACACCGCCGCCTGGCCGGGGGCGACCGCCCGCACGGGAGTGTCGAACCGGACTCGCGCGCGGGTTCCTTCGAGCTCGACGATCGCGGAGTGGGCGACGCCGCGATGCCGAACCTGAACGCTGGCGAACATGCCCTCGGGCTCGTCGATGTCGGCGAGCCGACGCACGTCCTCGACGATCACGCTGTGCACATCGAGTTCGTCGGGCTCGCCAACGATGACGGTGCGCGACTCGGGCAGCACCTTCAGCACGTAGCGGGGCCGCTCTGCGCTGATCCCCAGCCCGCGCCGCTGGCCAACGGTGACCCGATGGATGCCGCGGTGCTCGCCCAGCAAGGTGCCCGCGCTGTCGCGGATCTCACCGGGCTCGAGCGCGCCCAGATCGAGGCCGAGCGCCTGGGCCCGCGACTCGACGATCTCACCGTGGTCGCCGCCGGGCACGAAGCACAGCTCCTGGCTGTCGGGGGCCTCGGCGTTGGGCAGGCCGAGCGCGCGGGCCTTGGCGCGGACCAGCTGCTTGGTCCACGTCCCCAGCGGAAACTCGACGACGTCGAGCAGCGCGCGGTCCATGGCGAACAAGAAGTAGCTCTGATCTTTGCTGGGATCGGCGCCACGCAGCAGCGCGCCCGACTCGATCCGTGCGTAGTGACCAGTCACCAGACGCTCGGCCCCCAGCGCCCGGGCCCGAGCCAGCAGCGGGCCGAACTTGACCTGCTCGTTGCAGCGCGCGCACGGGTTGGGGGTGCGGCCGGCGGCGTACTCCCGCGCGAAGTCGTCGATCACGGCGGCGGTGAAGCGCTTGCGCTCGTCGACGGTGTAGTGGGGAATCCCCAGCTGATCACAAGCCCGGCGAGCGAGATCGATCTCGGCTGGCGAGCAGCAGGTCCCGCCGCGACCGCGACGCTCCTGCGCGCCTGCGTCGTACAGCGCCATCGTCAGGCCGACGACCTCGTGGCCGGCCTCGACCATCAACGCCGCCGCGATCGACGAGTCGACGCCACCCGACATCGCAACGACGACCCGCATCAGTTGACGCCTCCGTGCGCGCGGACCCGCTCGACGATCTCCGGCAGGCGATCGAGCAGCGCCTCGACCTGCGCGCGGCTGCTGTCCTTGCCGAGTGACAGGCGCAGGGCCGAGGCGGCGAGCGCCGGATCGACGCCGAGCGCCAGCAACACCTTGCTGCCCGCCAGCTTTCCGCTGTTGCAGGCCGAGCCGGTCGAGACGGCGATGCCCTCGAGGTCCAGGTTGATCAGCAACAGCTCACCGCTGCAGCCGGGGATCGAGGCCAACACAGTGTTGCCCAGGGTCTGCTCTGGATCACCGTGGATCACCGCGTCGGGCACCCGCTCGCGCAGCCCGACCAGCAGCTGCTCGCGCAGCGGAACAAAGCTCGCGCGGCGCTGATCGAGCTCGCGCGCGACCAGCCCGGCGGCCACCCCAAACCCGTGGATCGCGGGGACCGGCTCGGTCCCGACCCGTCGCCCCCGCTCTTGCGAGCCGCCGATCCACAGCGGATCGAGCTCGTGATGCTGGCGGTGGATCAGCGCGCCGACCCCCTTGGGCCCGTGGATCTTGTGGCTCGACACGCTCATGAGATCGAGGTCCCAGGCGCCGAAGTCGACCTCGACCTTGCCAAAGGCCTGAACCGCGTCGCTGTGGATCACGATCGGGCGGTCGACGCCCGCACGGATCGCCGCGACCAAGCCCGCGATGTCGCAACGATTGCCGAGCTCGTGGTTGGCGGCGGCGATCGAGACCACGCCCAGCTCCGGCCCAGCCACCAGCGCCGCCACGACCCGCGCAGGATCGACGCGACCGTGCCGATCCACGCCCACGAACACCCGCGGCGAGCCCTCGCTCTCGAGCCGCTCGCCCGCGCCGAGCACGGCCGGATGCTCGATCACCGTCGACAGCAGCCCGTGGGGTTTGCCGGCGCGGCGCAGCGCCCGACACGACCCGACCACGGCCAGCGCGTCGGCTTCGGTGCCGCCGCTGGTGAAGGTGACCTGCAGCGGCTCGGCGCCGACGGCCCGCGCCAGCTCGCGCCGAGCCTGCTCGACGACCGCCCGTGCTGCACGTCCGCGTCCGTGAACACTCGACGGGTTGCCGTCGAGCGCGGGGTCACCGAGCAGCTCGATCATCGCGCCCCGGACCCGCGGATCGAGCGGGGTGGTCGCGTTATGGTCAAAGTCGATCACGGCGGAGGCGTATAGCACGAGCACCCCCAGCACGACTGCGCGTTTGCCCAGCGCGGTTGGCGTTGACGTGGGGGCGCGCGACGAACGATGATTCGACTACGCCCAGATGAGCGTGCTCGGAACCATGATGTTGAGGGCTGGCCTCCTGTCGGAGAGCCAGGTCGCCGCTGCAAACCAGCAAGCGGCCGCGAGGTCCAGCTCTCACGTGGACGCGATCCTCGAGCTCGGGCTCGCGGACGAAGACACGCTCGTCGCGTTCCTCGCCAGCAAGCTGATGATCCCGCGGGTGCGCTCGTCGTTGCTCGAGCGCGTCGACGCCCAGACGATCGCTCGCTTGTCCCCGGTCCTGGCCTGGGACTTCAAGTGCGTGCCCGTCAGCTTCGACGAGATCGGCAACTTGACCGTTGCGATGTCGGACCCGACCGACGAGCGCGCGATCGAGGCGCTCACGCAGCAGAGCGGCACCTACCTGGTCCGAGCCGTCGGCTCGGCCTCGGATCTCCGCCGCGCGCTGGACCGTCACTACGGTCCCGAGCATCAGGCTCGTGAGCGTGCGGCCACCCGGGGCAACGTGAACGAGTCCGACCGCCCGACCGAGCTCGAGCTCGAGCCAGTTCGTGGTCACCACGCGCCAAGCGTCGCACAGCAGGTTCCAGCCGCGCAGCAGGTTCCAGCCGCGCAGCAGGTTCCAGCCGCGCAGCAGGTTCCAGTCGCGCAGCAGGTTCCAACCGCGCAGCAGGTTCCAACCGCGCCGCAGGCTCCAGTCGCGCAGCGGGTTCCAGTCGCGCAGCGGGCTCCAGTCGCGCAGCGGGCCCCAGCCGCGCCGTACATGAGCGTCGGCGTGATCCCGGACGACGATGACGACGCGGTGCCGATCCACCACGGTCACGCCGTCGCCGAAGAGGTCAACAGCGGCCCCCACGAGCAGGCGAGCGCGCCCGAGCAAGATCACGGGACCCAGCCCCACGCGGCGCCCCAGATCGTCGCGCCTCCGGTCGCCGCCCCGTACCTCGCGGCGCCGGCCGAGGCACCCGCTCCCTACGTCGCGCCGCCACAGGTCCACAGCCCACCGGTCGCGCCCTACGTCGCTGGCCCGCCAGTCGAGGCTGCACACGACGACTCCCACGAGCGACCGACGGTGGTCGAGACCCTCGCCAGCGGTCCGCCCGTCAGCCGTGGACCTCGGCGGCCCCGCGCCCACACCCCGTGGAACCCACCCTTGGCTGGCGTGGCGAACGAGCCGACCCCGCTGTCGCCAGAGGCCTTCGCCCGAATCCTTCCGAGCCTCGAGGCCGTCAACGATCGGGACGAGGTCACCACCTTGTTGCTCGACTTCCTCGGTGACGGCTTTGGCCGGGTGATCTTGTTCGTGCACAGCCACAACGAGCTCCGGGGCCTCGACGCGCGCGGGAAGGATCTTCTGGTCGAGGCCGTCCGCCAGGTCCGGATCCCGAGCACCGGCCAGTCACTGTTCGCCACGGTGCTCGAGCGCGGCACGCCCTACTTCGGCCCCACCCCGACCGACAGCAAGATCGACGTGGCCTTCTCGCAGGCCCTCGGCGGCATCAAGGGCAACGTGCTGCTGTTGCCGATCACCCTGGGCAGCAAGGTCCCGCTGCTGCTGTGGGCCCACGGCACCAGCCACCCAGTCGACCCCCGCTCGATCAACGAGCTCAGCGCGGGCGTCAGCACGGCGATCCTCCGCATCATCTCCGCCGCCCGCCGCAGCTGAGCGGCGAGCTGCCAATCTGCCTGAGGGCTAAACTTGTACGCCTTGTTTGGCGCAGGCGCCGACGTACGCCTTGGTGTACTTGCTCGGCAGCTCGCGCCCGAGCTTGGCCCCGATCTCCACCGAGATCGCCGGTAGGCGATCGAGCTCCACGCCCGAGCGGATGCCCATGCCATTGAGCAGGTACACGACGTCTTCGGTGGCGACGTTGCCCGAGGCCCCCGGCGCATACGGACACCCACCGAGCCCGCCGAGCGAGCTGTCGATCGTCCGAATCCCGAGCTGCAAGGCCACGGTCGTGTTGGCCAGCGCGGTCCCGCGGGTGTCGTGAAAGTGCACGGCCAGCTGATCGTAGCTGAGCCCGGCGCCCAGCAGCCCCTGCAGGATCCCCGCGACCTGCCGCGGGGTCCCGACCCCGATCGTGTCGCCGAGGCTGAGCTCGTACACGCCCAGATCGACGAGCGCCTTCGAGACATACTCCACGTTCTCGTACGGGACCTGGTCCTCGTAGGGGCAGCCGTACACACACGACAAGTACCCACGCACGGCCATGCCGCGATCTCGGGCCTCGCGGACGACCTCCGTGTAAGTCTCGAGCGCCTTGTGGGTGGACTTGTTGATGTTCTTGCGGTTGTGGGTCTCCGACGCGGCCATGAAGATCGCGATCTCGTCCATGCCCGCGCGCGTGGCCGAGTCGAGCCCGCGCATGTTGGGGACCAGCGCGCTGTAGCGAACCCCCTCGCGCCGACGTAGCCGGGTGGCGACCTCCATGTGATCGGCGAGCGCCGGGATCCACCGCGGATTGACGAAGCTGGTGATCTCGATCCGCCGGATGCCGGCGTCGACCAAGCTCTCGATCATCGCCAGCTTGGTCTCGACCGGGAGCACGGTCTTCTCGTTCTGCAGGCCGTCGCGGGGACCGACCTCGTAGATGTCGACGTCGTGGGGGAGCGCGTCGAACATGTGCTTGAACCACTCGCTCGGGGCAGCGGCGCCGGGCCCGGCGGTGTGGTCAACCACCTGTTCCCTGCCCTGCGCCGGGGCTTGTGCCGGGCTGCGAGCCTGGGACACGCGCTCGGCGTGTGGGGGGATTTGAGTCTCGCTCACGTGCGCTCTCGCGAGTGTACAGCGAATGCCGCCGGACGTTTCAGATGGCATCCAGGACGCCGTAGCGCAATCCCTCACGCCGCTGTCCAGTGTGGGGGGTCACTTCGGCGCGACTGGCCGCGCGAGCTCGAACTGCCCGGCCGTGGTCGTGTAGCCGGTCCCGCCGAGCCGGCCCACGCCCGCGAGCGACGCGGGGTCGATCGGCAGCAGATGCCCGCGCTCGTCACGCTGAGCCAGGTGCGTGGCCAGCCAAACGTGCACGACCTCGGCGATCACGAGGGTCGAAGACGGCGTCCCTTGCCGCGTTGTCCCCAGCGGGACCGCGTGCGTGAGCCGGCACTCGAACCCGGCTCGCGCCGCCGCGACCCTCGCCGGGCCAACCGCGACCGCCGGCGCGGCCTCCACCCCGCACGCGTCCCACTCGCTGATCTCGGGCGGAAAGTCGGCGGAGCTCGCGTTCATCGCCTGCACCAGGGGCTCGCTGACGTGGCTGATCGTGAGCTCGCCCGTCTCCAGGATGTTGGCCAGCGTGTGCTTTGGTCGCCCAGCCTGCCAGCTGATCCCCAGCACGATCGTCGGCGGGCTCGAGCACACGGCCTGAAAGTAGGAGAACGGCGCGAGGTTGCGGCGCCCCTCCCCGTCGACCGTCGAGACCCACGCGATCGGCCGCGGCGCGACCAGATCAGTCATCAGGCGGTAGCTGTCACGAGCGGAGAGATCGACAGCGGGGAGTTCGACGGCGGCCACGGCCAGTTCACGATCCACGCAAGGCGCTGCGATTACAAGACGGACGCGGACCGACTCGCGCGCTCCTACGCCCAGCCACATTCAGCCGCGCGCGGCCCTGCCGGTCGGACGCCCAGCAGCTCGACGGCGGTCTCGCATCTTTTGCGAGCGCGATTGGCTACCGCGAGCAACACGACCCGCACGTGCGATCAACCACGAGCTCGACACCCAACCACGAGCTCGACACGCAATTGGGCACCCCCTTGGGTGGCAGCAGATGGTCAGACGAGAGCCCCCTTCCAGCGGGCCACACACCCAACCACGAGCTCGACACGCAATTGGGCACCCCTCGGGTGGCAGCAGATGGTCAGACGAGAGCCCCCTTCCAGGGGGCCACACACACGACCGCGAACAGCCTACCCACCAGGAGCGAGCGAAGCGAGTGACCCGCGAAGTGCGAAGCCGCCTGTGGGGGTCTAATACCTGCGCTTGCTGAGCTCGACCAGGGTCTGGTTGAGTGACTCTCGGGTGTGTCGCTCGCGGCGCTCGTCGCCGTCGTGCTCGCCCAGCAACACCTCGAGCGCGTGCTTGGCCTTGTGCTTCTCCGTCGCGGCGAGGTCGAACTCGGGCAGCTTGTCTTCCTTGAGCAGCTCGAGCAGCGTGTCGATGCCCTTGCGGACCGTCTCTTTTTGCTGCCGGTAGTAGTCCTCACGCATCCGCGCGAAGTAGTCGGCGAAGATCACCGGATAGTCGGGATCCTCGTTGGGGTGCGAGAGCGCCCAGGCGCCGACCCGGGCCAGGATGTCCTGGCGAAACCCCTCTTTGGCGTTGGGGTCCATCGACTTCTCGAGCTCGCGCATGAACTTTTCGTCGGGGTCGGCGAGCTTGCCGGTCAGCTCGTCGAACATTCGCTCGCGCTTCACGAAGTGGCTGGCGTGGATGACGTACTTGCGAAACAGATCGAGGTAGCGATCTTCGTGGACCAGACCGAGCGCCTCGCGGACCTCGCGATCCGACAGATCGAGCCAGCGCTCATACGCGAACTCGGTGATCGAGCCCTCGCCGTCGAGGTGGTGAAAGCCGGACTCGGTCTGGGCCAGGTGCATCCAGCCGTGGTGGACCGCGTCGCCCAGAAACTCGCGCAGCTCCTCGAACAGGGCTGGCACGGTCACCGTGCGCCCGTTGTCGCCGCGCTGTAGCCCCGCGCCCGCGCCCACGCCCGAGTCGGATCCCGACTCGGACCCCAGCTTCGAGGCCGCGGCGAGCAGCACGTTCTTGAGGTCGCGGACGCTGGCCCCAAAGCTGCCCTCGTAGTCGCCCAGAATGTGCTCGGTGCCCTGGCTCTTGGCGATCGCGTGCTCGAATTTCTCGGCGTACATGCTGGGGACCGCGGCCAGCAGCTCGCGCGCCTCTTCACTGGACAGCCCCGAGGGGACCCGGCCGTAGGCGTACAGATCGGCCTTCTCGAGCGGGCCGATCCGCTTCATGGCGTCGGTGATCTTGCGCGAGTACTTGTTGAGATCGGGCTGGCGCAGCCGCGTCATCACGCCCCACAGCGCGAGGATCCGGGGCACGTGCGGGGCGATGTGAACGCCGCGGAGCAGATCGCCGACCTGCTCTTGATAGATCTTTCGCTCGACCCGGTAGTCGAGCAGATACGGGACGGAGATCAGATCCAGTCGGGCCCGAAAGCTCTGGTACTCCGCCGCTCGCCGGGCGCGGAACTCGAGCAGGTTGATGTCGTTGGCCGAGCCCGTGAACACCACGTCGAGCCCGAGCAGCAGGTGGTCCAGGACCACGTGGGCGCTCTCGGTCGCGGTCAGCAGGTACTTGTAGTGCTCGTAGGGGCGCTTGAGCAGGTCCGAGAAGCTGATGACCCCGCGCTGGGCGTCGACCAGATCGCCCTGGGTCCCGTACATCACCTGCCCGGTCACGGACGCCGGGAGGTGCGCGAACGCCTTGTCGCCGGTCACCGGAAACGAGCGGGCGTCGACAGCCTGCTTGGGCTCGACGTCGACCAGGCCGCAGCGGTAGGTGCGGCTCAGGTGCAGGCGCTCGATCTGCACGTGCTGATAGACCTTGCGCAGATCACCTTGATAGCCGGCCAGCAGCGCGTCGAAGATCTTGCGGTTGCGGGCCGAGAGGTCGCCGTTGCGGATCGTGTACGGGACCACGAACTCGGGATCATCGGCGAACACCTCGCGCAGCAGCTGCTGGCGGGAGCCGCGTGGGATCAGATAGATTGGGTGGTCCTTGTTCTCGTCGGTGAGCCGGGCCTGGATCACGTCGCCGCTGAGCCGCGCGAAGCTCTCTTCGCCGAGGATCTCGCGCAGCGGCGCGGACCCGAACCCGATCCCGCTGCCGCCCTTCTCGCGGGTCGGAAACACCCACGCGAACCGATATGCGATGCCCGCGTCGGTGTGGGAGTAGGCCTCGAGCCCGGCCTGCAGGCACTCGAGCAAGGTGCTCTTGGCGCTGCCGTTGGGCCCGTGCAGGAGCACCAGCGAGTCGATGCGCCCGAGCCGACAGTAGCCGTCGAGGACCTCGTAGAGCTCGTTTTGCCCGCGCTCTTGCCCGACCAGGCGCGGGCCGTCGTCGAAGGTGCGATCGAACAGGCCAAACCGATTGACCATGCCCTGCGGGGTCCGGACCTGCGCGCGACCGAAGTAGTCGAGGGCGTCGCGGACGTACTGGGCGCTGTTGCGAGCGTGGACCCGCGGATCGGCCAGCAGCAGCTCGAACCACTCGTCGAAGCTGAGGATCCGACCGGTCGTGGCGAAGTCCTTGGCGACGACTTCGGCGAGCTCGGCAAGGCGCTCGGACGCAGGGGGACGGCTCGGATCAGGCATGGAGGAGGATCACCTTTGGCCAGCCCGGGCCAGGCCCGGACGGCGACCAACCATAGCAGAGCCCGAGCTGAAACCGCCTCACTTGACCGCGACTTGGAACTCGAGCGTCTCGGTCTTGGGCACGCAGGCGGTGTCTTGACACACGGCGAATTTGATCTCGCCCGTGAAGGTCTTCTCGCCCGCCTCGGACGGGGTGTACTTGACGGCGAACTCGCAATTTTGCTCGTCGAACTTTACCGCGTCGTCCTTGCCGAGCTTGGGATTGGCGACCACGACTCCGGCCGGGGCGGTGACCTGCAGCTTGGTCGGGTACTCGAGGTTCATGTGCCAGGACTCGCTGGGGATCACGCGAATGCTGACCTGGCCCTCTTCGCCGACCTTGCCCTCGCTGGGCTCGATCTTCAGGGCGTATTGCTGGTTCTCGCCGCCCGCCTCGCCGGCCGCGGTCCCGACTTTTTGATCCCCGTCGACTGGCTGACCCTCGACCGCCGGATCCGCCGCGGGCTTGTCCGTGGAGCCGGCGGCTGGCTTGGCCTCGCCATCTTTGCCCTTGGCGGCCCCGTCACCGGCATTATTGGCGCATGCGGGCAGCACGACGCCGACGAGAGCGAGCAGCGAGAGGGACGAACAAACACGGAACAGCTTCGACTTGGACATGGCTTGAGCTCGAGAGTGGAGATGCGCAGTAGACCTCACAGCCGTTCGAACCGCAACCGCACTGCTTTTGTTACCTCGCCCCGAACGATATCGGATCGCAGCTCGACCGGCGCAAGCACCGCGGCCCCCGACGACGGCGGCTCGGCGCGAACGACGACGTCGCCAGCGGGTATCCCATCGACAAACCACTCGCCGCGGCCGTCGCTGCGGGTCGAGCCCAGCAGCTCGCCGCGGAGTGAGCGAACTTCGATCGTCGCGCTCGCAACTGGATCGCCGACGTCGTCGTCGATCGTCCCGCTGATCGATCCGCCCTCGGTCAGCTCGACGGTCACGCGAACCAGCCCGGTCCCGTCGTGGCGAAGCTCGATGGTCTTGTCGACCCAGCCCGGCGCGCGCAGCTCGAGCTTCACGGCGTCACCGACCAGCTGGCTCAGGCTCGCGCTCCCCTGGTTGTCGGTCGTGGCCTTGGCGTGACCCGCGAGCAGCTCGACGTTGGCGATCGGATCACCGCGCACGGCCGAGCGGACCAGCACGCTCGCCGCCCACCCGGCGTCGAGCACGAGCTCGTGGCGGAGGCCAGCGCGCTCGTCGACGACGGCGTCGGACGCGGCTGGTACGTGCGCGCCGTGGCTGAACTCGAGCTTGACCCGTCCAGGCGCGAGCTCGTCAAACCCATACAGCCCGCGCGCGTCGGTCCAGGTGATCAGCGAGGGCGACAGCCCGTCGAGCGGGCGCAGCTCGACCTCGACGTCGGCGATCGGCTGGTGGTTGCCGTCGACGACCCGGCCCTCGAAGCGCCCGGTCGCCGGGGCAAGCTCGACCTCGAGATCCATGGGGGCGTCGCCGAGCTCGACCGCCACGCGCTTGGGGATCATGCCCACGCCCCGCAAGATCAGCTCCTGTTCGCCGCGCCGAAACCCCGCGTCGAACACCCCGCGATCGTCGGTGGTCAGGATCATCCCGTCGCCCAGATCGATCTGAATCCCGACCAGCGCCTGGCCATTCTCGCTGCGCACCACCCCGGTCAGCGGCACGCCCTCGCGCAGCTGCAGGCGCAGGTTGGTGTGGACCTCGCCCGAGCGCAGCTCGAGGGTCGTCACCGCCGAGCCCGCGTGCTCGCCGTGCGTGGCCCAGATCCGGTAGGAGCCCGGCAGCAGCGAGTCGATCTCGAAGCGGCCGTGCTCGTCGGTCACGATCACGCCGATCCCCCCGGCTTCCTCGTCCTCGGCGAACAGCGGGATGTCCAGCACCGCGCCCTTTGTCACACCGAGGCTGCCGTCGCTGGCACCGATCGCGGCCGCGAACATCCGGCGCCGCGTGTCGCCCTCGCCGACCGAGAACGCGACCTCGCTGTCGAGCACCACCTCGGCGCCCGCGACAGGTCGGTCGTCCTCGTCGACGACGATGCCCTCGAGCTTGGCCGGACGGATCAGCACCACGACCTGCTCGGGGCCCTCGAACCCCTGCATCCCGACGTCGACCTCGACCGCCTCGGGCGGCAGGTAGCCGTCGGCGTCGGCGTGGACGAAGTACGGGCCCGGCACCACCGGCCCGATCAGGGTTCGCCCGTCGGCGTCGGTCTCGGCGGTCTTTTGCAGCATCCCGATCTGGCTGTAGCCAAGCGTGACGCGGGCGCCAGCGATCGCTTCGCCCTCGGGATCGACGACCCGCACAGGCACCCGAAACGCGGGCACCAGCGCCAAGCTGACCCGCAGATCCGGGGTCACGTTCTCGAGCGGGACCGAGGCAAACTCCGGCCCACCGGGCTCGCTCGCCGGGACCGTGACCTCGACCCCATAGATCCCGTCGGCGAGCTGCTCGAACACGAAGCTGCCGTCGTGAGCGAGCGAGCGCTCGACCGCCGGCCACACCGACGAGCCCTCGAGCCGGACCACCGCGCGCGCGAGCAGATCCGGGCTGGCGACGACGGCACCCTCGAGATCGATCAGCGCGTCGAGCACCATCAACACCTCGTCCTCGGGCGAGATGGCCTCGACCACCGACAGCGCGAACCCGGGCTTGATCGCCCGCAGGCTCAGCGGACCGTAGGGCAAGGTCGTGAACTCGAACCGCCCCTGCGCGTCGCTCACGGTGCGCCACGGTATCGCTTCGTCCAAGCTCGGTCGCGGCAGCGCCTGGACCTGCACGTTGGCCAGCGGCTCGCCGCGCGCGTCCACGGTCTGACCGCTCACGACGTGGCCGGGGCCCAGCGCGACGCTGACGAGATCGATCGTACGGACGCCGTCGACCACCTGACCAGCGGCCTGACCAGCTGCCTGATCAGCCGGCACGTCGGCGTCCGTGGGATCGAGGTTCGCCTCGATCAGACCGCGCAGGTGGCCAGCCACGAGGATCTCGACGTGAACGACCCCCGTGATCCCGGCCGTCAGCTCGAGCTCGTAGTCGCCGGTCGGGGCGCACGGCACCTCGCCGCTGACCAGCTCCCCGGCCTGCCACGCGCGGACGCGGCAGTCGGTCGTGCCGGGCGGCTCGAGTTTCCACGCCGGAACCTCGGCCAGCATCGCGGCCAGGTTGGGATCGGCGAGCGCCGCGGCGCTCGGCTTGGGCTGGTCGTCGGCCGCGCCGCCCGCCGTCTCGCCGTCGCTCACGTCCTCATCGCGGGGGAGCTCCCGCCATACGGTGCCGCGGATCACCGTGGTCGGAGCCAGTTGACCGGGCGGCTGGTCGAGCTCGGGGCCTGGCTCACCCGCCGCGATCTCCCCGATTGACGGGTCGGATCGGTCACAGTTCGATGTCCACACCGCCGAGAGCACGAGCAACACAATGGCCATGACCGCCGCGCCGACGCTGACGCCGGGTCCAGACCCGCGCGCCTGTGACCGCGCGGGGTCAGGCGAAAGCTCGGCGCGTGTACGCGCAGTTTTAGCGAGATCTCGTGGGTCGCCGCTGGGTTCGAGACCGCCCAGCGGCTCCGGCTCGGAGGACACGAGCGCACCCTACCAACCCCCGGACGCGGCGGCATCCCCCGCGCTCCAACACCCGCCACTAGCCATTTGCGCGGGCCGAATCATCACAGGCCTACGCGTGCCCTACGTCGAGTCGCCCCAAAAATCCCCGCCGTGGCAAAGCGCCCCTCTGTCTAAAAGACCGTCATGGTCACACTAATTGCCAATTGGACCAGCGGGTGGCGCGCCTTCCCGCTGACTCTGTGACGACTATCGCCGAGAGTTGCAGTGGAGTTGTGGTATTGAACAGACCTCATGGGTGCACTGCTTCGAGCTATCGACGATCGGACCGGGCGCTCCACGCCCGGTCGCGGCGGCGGCAGCGGCGAGGACAGCTCCGTGATGATCGCCAACAGGTACGAGATCATCGGGCGCGTGGGTCGAGGTGCGACCGGCACGGTCTACCGCGCCTTGGACCACACCCTCGATCGCCATGTGGCCGTCAAGCTGCTGGAACCAGGTGACTTCGCGATCGCCGAGCGCGAGGCGCAAGTCCTGGCCAAGGTCACGCACCGCAACGTCGTGACCATCCACGACTTCGGGCATGACATGGGCGAGTCCGGCGGGCACCGCTACCTGGTGCTCGAGCTGCTCGAGGGCGTGGACTTTCAGGAGTGGCTGAGTCAGCGCCCATCCGCCACGGAGATCATCGAGCGCTTCATCGACGCGGGCCATGGACTCAACGCCGCCCACCAGGCGGGCCTGGTCCACCGTGATTTCAAGCCCAGCAACATGTTCTTGACCAAAGAAGGTCGCGTGGTCGTGATCGACTTTGGTCTCGCCCGCAGCCTCGTCAGCCTCGACGACGACGACGAGCCGCAGCGCTTCGCCGAAGGCACCCTCGCCTACATGGCCCCGGAGCGGCTCGCCGGCCACGACAATGACGAGCGCAGCGATCAGTTCTCGTTCTGCGTGGCCCTGTGGGAGGCGCTCGCCGGCACCAGTCCGTTTACCGGCGCCGATCCGCTGGCGCGCTACCGTTCGATCCGCAGGGGTCCGGGCCGCGCCCAGCAAGCTCCCCGCCACGTCCCCCGCCACGTCATCGAGGCCCTCGAGCGGGGCATGGCGTTCGACAGTACCCAGCGCTTCTCGACCCTGAGCGAGCTGCTGCTGGCGCTCCACCGCCCAGCGGGCGCGAACCACAGGCGGCGGCGCCGTCCGGTGCTCACCGCGGTCGCGGTCGCGGCCACGTTCTTGTTGGGCTGGGGCTTCATGCCCGAGGCCCCCACGCTCGAGGACGCCCACTCGAGCCTGGATCCGCGCGCTGATTTTGCGCTGACGATCCTCGAGTCCGCCCGCAAGCGCGCCGCCGACGGAGACTCGCGGTCGGCCCTCAACGATCTGCTGTATGCGGCCCAGCTGATCACCGCGGCCGGTGAGACCGGTCCGGAGTTCTGCGCCTTCGGGAGCATGATCCCCGACGTCGCGGATCTGATGGCCGAACAGGGCGGCCTCCACGAAGCTCGCACGGCCTACGCCATCTCGATCTCGTTCGCCAAGCCGTGCAAGAACATCTCGAAGGTCGACCTCATGGCCCGGCGCGAATCAACCCGCGCCAAGTCAGCCCTCTGAGCACTCCCAGTCGCCGTTCTCGACCTCCGTGGCGACCTGCCCGTCGGGGCACCACACCGCGATCTGATCGGGAGGGCAGATCGCCGAGGTCTCGTAGCAGCCGCCGTCGCTGGGGTCGCAGCACATCGCGCCCGGCTCTCCGGGTGGATCGCTGGGGACCTTTGGCAAGCAGTAGCCACGGTCGCAGGCGTCGTCGAGCGGGATGTACGCGACCACCTCGTTGGTGCCGGGGTCGATGACCTCGCCGGTATTGACCCACGCCGGGAACGCCGAGGGGCTGCAGCCCCCGGGTCCCATCAACGTGATCGTGGTCCCGTCGTAGCAGACGTCTGCGTTCAGAACGGGCGCGGTGGAGGGGGCGTACTCGCACGCGAACGGGGCTGTCGTGCACAGGTAGCGGTACTCGCTGGCCTTCGACTCGGCCTGCGAACCGAGCACGGCGATCAGCCCGACGACTGCGGCCCACGCGACTTTGATAGCTCCCCTTCGACGCTCCATGCGAATGACACTACAGGCATTTACCCGACTTGTCTCGCGCGAATCGTGTCGAAGTATCACTTTTACTCTCGCCCCCCTCAAATAGCATTCCCTGTAGCCTTCGAAGCGGTTCGGACACCAGTTGATCGGTCAGACCGAAGCCTGCGCTCGGACCGCAAGCTGGCCACAGTCGTCATAATACGTGGTTTTATGCCCCATTGTGGCGTTCTGAGAGGCGCACGCTCAGCGCCGCGCCGAGGTCCCAAAAATCCCCACATTGAACTCACACTATAGCGAATGACATGAACGAAAAATCAGCGCTTTTTCACCTGCCGAAATATGGGTATTCGCCCACTGTAGCGGAGCACCCCAAGCTGGCTTGGCTCGCAATCAATCGTCGCAGTCGGTCAACCCCGCGCGCCCTCCCACCCCCTCAGCGACTCGTCTGCGCGGCCCATGGGCTACGATGCCGCCGTGACGCCAGTCTTCGAACTCACCCGCGCGGTCGATCGCGCCGACATCGACCAGGTCGGACACGTGGGCAACCTCGAGTACCTGAAGTGGCTGCTCGCGGCCGCCGAGGCTCACTCGGCCGCGGTCGGCTTGACCTGGGACCGCTATCGGGCGCTGGGCGGGGTGTTTGTGGTTCGCCGCCATGAGTTCGACTACTTGGGCGCGGCGCTCGAGGGCGACGAGCTGCTGGTGCGAACGTGGATCTCCAGCACCGCGCGCGCCAGCTCCACGCGCGAATACGAGATCCTGCGCGGCCCCACCCGTCTGCTCCGCGGAACCACCCTCTGGGCGTTCGTCCGGCTCGACACCGGCCGGCCATGCCGAATTCCCGAACCTGTGCTGTCCGCGTTCGGGATCGAGACCTGAGGCCGAGGCGTCGCTCACTGACGCGCGAGCAGGATCACCAGCGCGGCCGCGAGCGCGAGCCCGAGGATCAGCGCGACCAGCTTCCGCCAGTCGACCGGCGCGTCACCGACGACCTCGCCGGTCTGGCCGTTGATCAGGAACCGCCACGGCCGGTCGCGGAACCGAAACACGCCAATATAGATCGGCACCAGCAACAGCCGGACGTCGCGGTCGTCGACCAGCGCGCTGACCTTGGCGCTGATCAGGCTGCGCGACTGCATGATCCGCCGGCGATGCTCGCTCGCTAGCTCGCGGTGGGCCTGCACCCGCGCGCCCTGCTTGCTCAGCGCGGGCGGCTCCCAGATCGTGTGAGCGGTCCCCGTTGGGGAGTCGTCGGGGTCTGGCGCCTGCTCCCACGGCGCGGCCTCACGCTCGTCGAACGGTCGCAGCGCGGACAGCTCGCGCTGGCTCAGCCCGGCCGAGGCCGGGATCATGACCGACAGCGCGACCTCATCGACGCCAGCGATCGGGGACTTGCCCGAGCGGGTGCTGGCCCGGCGCAGACCGGCGAAGTGAGTCTCGAGCCGCGAGTGAAACCGCCACACGGGCAGCATCACTGGCTGGACCGTGATCTCGGTCGAGCGCAGCGCCCGGGGTCGCAGCCACGAGCTCGCCGCCCACGCGCGGAATCGGGCTTCGGCCGTGGCGGGGACCACGGTCGTCGGCAGGTAGGCGTCGGGAACGGGCAGCGGCTCACTGGTGGCGTGGACCTCGAGCGCGATCGTGGCGCAGAACAGACACGCCGCGCCCGACTGCTCGGCGTCCCAGACCACCGCGCCGCCGCACGCGAGACACCGCAGCAGGTCGCTCATCCCCACCCTCCCAGCGCGCGCCCGAGCCACGCGAGCACGGCGACCGCGGCCACGATCGCCAGCACCAGCGCCGCGAGCTTCAGCTTCGATCGCGGCACCCGACCGACGACCCGGCCAGTCTGACCGTTGACCACCAGGCGCAGGACGAGATCTCGATGCCGCGCCGTCGCGATCCACACGGGCAGCAGCACCAGGCGGCGCGACTTGACCTCGATCTCGCTCGAGATCCAGTCGACCCGGTTGCTGTCGCCTGGCAGCAGCTCGCGCTGAATTCGAACCACCTCGGCGTCGCGCAGCTCGTCGCGGGCGGTGTGCTCGGCGTCGAGGTCATCGACCGTGGGTAGCTCGGCCTCGAAGCCGGACAGCAGGCGCGGATCATACGGAGTTGCCCAGCCCAGATCGAAGGGGCCGATCGCGTTGGCTTCGTGCTCGGGCAGCCCGACCGAGGCCGAGACCACATGATCCTCTACCTGCCGCGCCGCCGCGCCCTGCAGCGGAAACCACTCGGTCTCGCGGACCTGGCGGGTCTTGGTGCTGCCGTCGGGATCTTTGTAGGACTCGCGGCGATACCAGTGGATGCCGACCTTGGCTCGGTACTCGCTGCGGACCACGCCCTCGTAGACCCAAAACGGCACGAGCACCCCACGCAGCCCCTGCCGGCGCAGTCGCACCTCACGAAGCTCGCGCGGGGCAAACCGGCGACCGCTCAGGTACGCGCGCAGGTGCTCGAGCGCGGCCCGCTCGGGCACGCGAAACGGAACGATCGAGTGAAACGCCGTGGCCGCGCGCGCCTCGTCGACCATCGGCGAGTCGCAGTAGCTGCAGGCCAGGCTGAGCGCGGGGCCGTTGAACCACGAGGTCGCCCCGCAGCCAGTGCACTGCCGGATCAACCCGCTCGCCTCCCGGCCACGATCAACAGTCTACGCGCTCGACTCGCGCGATTTAAGCGATCATTTGCCGACCCGGGGCTCGCCCGCTTCAACCCGCGCGCGGACTTCATCGACGAGATCGAGCGCCTGCTTCTCGCCGACCCCCGTCGGTGACAGGTGGCGATACGCGTCGGCGATCCTGTGCCAGGGAAACGCCTCGAGATCGACGCGCCCCAGCCACGCGGTCGCCGTCATCAGGCCCCGCACGATCGCCTCGTCGGTCACGATCGCTGCCATCGCCTGGGGTGCCACCCGCAGCGCGCGGTTGATCTGCTGGCGTTGCGCGCTGTCGACCTCGACCGCGCCGATCGAGGCGGCGAGCACCTTCAGCACCTGCGGCGACGCGATCGTGTCGCAGTAGTCGGTCCAGACTTCGCTGGGGATCGGGCCGGGTAGGTTGAACGAGACCAACAGGTCGCCAACCACGGTCCAGTTCTTGGCTTCGAGTTTGATCATGCTCGCGGACTCAGACTCCACCGAGGCTACAACGCAGCGCGCACACCGCCGAGCGAAATCGACAGCTCACCCGACCGCGATCACCCTGCGGCGATCACCCGACCGCGATCACGTCGATCTCCACCAGCGCGCCCTTGGGCAGCGCAGCGGCCTGGATCGTCGCGCGGGCGGGGTGTGAGCCGGTCGTGAAGCGCTGTCCGTAGATCGCGTCGACGGTCGCGAAGTCGGCGATGTCCGCCAGGTAGATCGTCGCTCGCACCACGTTGGCGAAGCTCATGTCCGCGGCCCCGAGCACCGCCCCGAGGTTGTCCAACACCTGGGCAGCCTGCTGCGCGACATCACCAGGGATCCCCAGCTCGGGCTTGCCGGGGACCAACCCGATCTGTCCCGACGCATACAGGGTTCGGGCAGCGCCCGCGGCGACGATCGCCTGGTTGTAGTTGCCCACCGCCGCCGGGGCCCGCTCCGTACTGATGACTTCGCGCTTGAACTCACTCACGCGCGCAGGATCGCCTGGCCCACGCGCGCTTGCAAGCGTCGGCGAAGCTTGCTAGAAGCCCGGTCCCGTCCACGGGCACGTAACTCAGTTGGTAGAGTGCCACCTTCACACGGTGGAAGTCACAGGTTCAAGTCCTGTCGCGCCCAACCCCAAACGACCAGCTAGGAGCTCCTAGCTGGTCGTTGTCGTTTCGCCCCACCCGGCCATGAACCGCGCGACGTCGCCCCACAGCCGCGCAAAATCGGGGTGCCGAAACCCACAGCCAGTCGCGACCCAGTCCATGTGCGGCGGATCGTGCTGGCGGTCGTCGAAGTACCCGATCACATCGTGGTGATCCGCCCGGGCCACGTGGATCACCGCGCCGTGGATCTGCGAGCGGGTCGGGACCAGGCCGTCGTTGGCGCGGGTGTCGGGGACCTTGCCGTAGATCCGCTCGAGCGCCTCGCGCTGGCTGTCGCTCGGCGCTCCAAAGCTGTCGGGATCTTGGGTCGCGCACAGCCGGTACAGGCCCTGGTAGAGCAGATGGCTGACCTGCGCGATCGGGTTCATGCCGAGCTCCACGGTCCCCCGCAAGCGTGGCGGCCGGGCTCGCGTCAGGGCGCTGGCGTAGCGGACGCCTGGGTTGCCGCGGACTCGCTGATCAAACCCCGACATCGCCTCGGGGCGGAGCTGATGCAGCAAGCTCTGATCAGCCCGCATGGCGGTGAAAAATTGTTCGATCGGCCGCACCCGCTCCGTCGACAGCGGATCAGCGAGCAGCGCATAGACGCGGTCGAGCGCCGACTCGCGCAGCATGATCAGCTCGTCGATTCGGGTGACCAGCCGCCCCAGGCTCATCGCGCTGGCGACCGGACGGCCCGCGAGCCGCAAGCCCTGCACGCTCAACAGCGCGAACAGCCGCAGGAGCTTCTGGCCCTCGACCCGCACGAGATAGTCGGCCAGCGGCGTGCCCTGATGCGGGGTCGACACGGTGGTCAAGCTGCGCACGCGGGCCCGCAGGTCGTCGAGCTCCGGCAGGCTGCCTGGACTCAGCAGCACCCGGGCGTCGAGACCACCGGTCGAGTGACCCACCAGGTGGATCGGCGATCCGTCGGCCGGCACGATCGCGCCGATCCGCTCGCCGAGGTAGCGGGCGCGGCTCTCGATCGAGGCGGTCGGCAGGGTGTCGAGGGCGTGGACCCGAGCGGCGACGCCGAGCTCGGCCAGGCGATCGCGCAGCAGCTGCTTGACCCCGGTGAAGTAGGGCAAGCCAGCGATGGTCTGGAACCCGAAGAAGCCGGGCACGAGGAACACCTGCGCGGTCGGGCTCACCTACCTCGGTTGTACCCGAGGCGGCCCGTTCGCCGAAAAAGCAGCGACCCGTCGGCAGCGTGCCGACGGGTCGCAAAATGGTTCGCGTCTTGCGGGGAGCCCCGACGTTCCATGTCGGGTCGTGAGAACTCGAGCGCGCGCCGTAGCTGCTTGCACGGGTGCTGCGCGCTCGAGCGTTCTGTACCAACGGCCAGTCCCCTCATGCAAGGAAATTTTGATGTGAGCGGAATTGAGGCATCTTGCCCCAACCTGCCCCAATGCGCCTCTGATCCACCCTCGCGCGCACAATGATCGCACCACCTGACACCATTACCGGGGTCGAGCGACCCCAAATCACCCGAATTCGTGGGTACATCTCCTGATTGTGTGAGTTTCAGGCAGATCTACCCCCCTCGGTTCCACCAGTGCCAGCAAGATCAATAGACCCGCCACGCACTGGCGAGACCGTCGAGTCGGCGACAGCGCGTTACAGTTACACTGTATGCCGCACGCGCTTCCGCCGCCCTGCGGTGTGCTGATTCAGCCCTCGTCGTCGCGCGCACTTCCCGTGTTGCGCTCGTCGAGCTCCAGCGAGGCGGAGTTGATGCAGAACCGCACGCCAGTCGGCGCGGGGCCGTCCTCGAAGGCGTGACCAAGGTGGGCGTCGCAGCGGCCGCACAAGACCTCGGTGCGGACCATGCCGTGGCTGGCGTCGGTCCGGGTGGCCACCGGCGCGTCCGACTCGGGCTGGGTGAAGCTCGGCCACCCGCTGCCCGAGTCGTACTTGTGGTCCGACGAGAACAGCGGCGCACCGCAGCACACGCATCGATAGATGCCCGCGGTCTTGGTCTGCCAGTAGCGCCCCGTGAACGCGCGCTCGGTTCCGGCTTCGCGTGTCACTTGGTACTGCTCCGGGGTCAGCTGCTCACGCCACTCGTCGGCGTCCTTGACGACGCGATCGGTGCTCGATGGTGGTTTGGATGGCTCGCTCATTTGGGTCACTAGAGTAGCGATGGTCCGCTCGCTCGACCACAACGTGCGAGCCTACCCACCTGTGCGAGTTTTTCGCTGGGGACACGACATATCGCCGCACCCGCTGGCCGAAACGCTGCAGTTGCGGGGCAAGTGACGACAAAGGGCATCGGGGCAGAACGCATCACCCGGTTTGATCACGAGCGATCATTGATGACATTATCGAGGCGGCCAGGGGTCCCGTCGTGATTCGGGCCTATACTGGGAGCGCTGATGGTGATCGCCACCCAATCGCAGCGGGCGTCGGTGCCCGCTGGCCGCTCACACGACAAACCCGATGGCAGGACCCGAACCGGCGCGGCGGCGGATTCAGAAGAGATCGGCGCGACGATCCTCTCGGTCGGTGCGCAGGTCAATCGCTATCGCATCATCGAAGTGATCGGGACCGGCGGCATTGGGGTCGTGTACGCAGCCTTTGACGACGCGCTCGGTCGCAAGGTCGCCCTCAAGCTGCTGCGGCCCAACTCCCGGAGCCCCCGAAGGCTCGAGCGTCGCCGCGGCCGGCTGATCCGCGAGGCCCAGGCGCTCGCGCGGCTGTCTCATCCCAACGTCGTGCCGGTCTATGAGGTCGGAATGTTCGAGGATCGCGTGTTCCTGGCGATGGAGTACATCGAGGGCGCGACCATGCGACGCTGGCTGCGTCGTGCCCCGCGCAGCGCGACCGAGATCCTCGACAAGTACATGCAGGCTGGGCGCGGGCTGGCGGCCGCGCACCAGGCCGACATCGTCCACCGCGACTTCAAGCCGGACAACGTGCTGGTGGGCATCGACGAGCGCGTGCGTGTGCTCGACTTCGGGCTGGCCGCGCCAGTCCCCGAGGCCCTCGCAACCGGCCGCTACGCGACGCTCGGCTCGCACGATCAGATCACCGCAGACATCCCGACCATGGCTGCGACGTCGGTGACCGAGTCGGCGGCGGAGTCGGTGACGCCGCTGAGCTCGCTGCCCTCGCTGACCACCGCCCACGGCAAGGTCATGGGCACGCCGGCCTACATGGCCCCAGAGCAAGCGCGCGGCGAGGCAATTGACGCCCGCGCAGATCAGTACAGCTTCTGCATCGCGCTGTGGGAGGCGCTGTTCGGCCAGCGCCCCAACGCGCCGGCCACGGTGACCAGCGCGGTCCGCCCGCAGCGGCGCAAGCCGGGCCGGGACCCGAGCGGCGGCGACGTCTCCGCGTCGGTTCGGCGCGCGCTCGAGCGAGGTCTGAGCGCGGCGCCCGAAGACCGCTTTCCCAACATGGACAGCCTGCTCGCGGCGCTGTCTGGGCGGCCCTCGAGCTGGTCCCCGAGTTGGCCCCGGGCGGCGCTCGCAGGCGGGCTGCTGGCCGTTGGCGGGCTGTTGGCCGTGCTGATGAGCGCGCTGTCCCCCGACGACGCGCAGCTGTGCCCGCGCGAGGACCAGGCGCTCGCGGGCGTGTGGGATCAGAGCGTGCGCGAGCAAGTCCACGCGCGCTTCGGCCGAGTCGATCGGCCCCACGCCAGCTCGACCCGCAGCACGATCGAGCGCGAGCTGGATCGTTGGTCGGCCCGCTGGCTCGAGGCCCGTGTCGACGCCTGCGAAGACACCAAGGTTCGCCGCGAGCAATCGCCAGTCCTGCTCGACGTGCGCATGGCGTGCCTCGACCGCCAACGCAACGCGCTCGCGGCCGTGACCACGAGCCTCGCGGGTGACTCGCTGGGTCCAGACACCGCGGGTGCTGTCGCTGCGTTGGGGGCCGGACAGCACGCAGATCAGCTGCTCGAAGGTGCGCTCGCGGCCGTGCTGCAGCTGCCCGCGCCCGAGCGCTGCGCGGGCTCCGTGCTGATCAGCGGCGGCGCCTTGATGTACGAGGATCCCAGCCAAGACGATCTGCTCGAGCAGCAACGCCAGCAGCTCGCCCGAGCCCGCAGCCTGCGTGACATCGGCGACCACGAGCGAGCGCTCGCGCTCGTCGACGCCGCCCAAGCCCAGGTTCAGCGCACCCCCGAAGGGCGCGCGAGCTCACAGCCGCTGCTCGCCGAGGTCGCGCTCTTGCGGGGGCAGATCCTCGCCGCGTCCGGCGACCTCACGGGCGCTGCGCACGACCTGCGGCGCGCGGTGTTGCTGGCCCAGACCAGCGCCCACGACACGGTCGGCGTCGAAGCCTGCGCAGCGCTCACGGATCTTCTCGTCGAGCTCGGTCAGCCAGACGCAGCGCAGGACTGGTACCAGCTCGGACACGCGACCCTCGCCCGGATCGGCGGAGATCCCTACCTCGAGGCGGCGTTGCGCTTCGCTGGCGCGCGGCTGGCCGTCGCCCGCGGCGACCTCCGGCTGGCGCTCGCGGATCAGCAACGGGTGCTCGAGATCCGCGAGCAACTCCACGGTCGCGACCACGTCGCGGTCGCCAGGGTCCTCGTCGAGCTGGCCGCGATCCAGACCCAGCTGCAGCGCTACCCCCAGGCACAGGCGGACATCGAGCGCGCGCTCGAGATCACCACCGCCGAGCTCGGCCTCACCCACCCCGAAGTCGGGCTCGTCAACGTGGGCTACGCCACGCTCGAGCGGGCCCGCGGGGCTGACCGGGAGGCCCTGTCCAGGCAGCTCGACGCACTGGCGATCTTCGAGCTCGCCCACGGTCGGGTCCACCCCCGCGTGGCCACGACCTACGCCGCGATCTCGGCGACGCAGCTGGCCCTGGGCGAGCCAGCGCAGGCCCTCGACCAGCTTCAGATCGCCCGAGCGATCATGGTCGAGCTCGTCGGTTCCGCGGAGCTGCTCGGTCCTGCGGAGCTGCTCGCCCCTGCGGAGCTGCTCGGTCCTGCGGAGCTGCTCGCCCCTGCGGAGCTGCTCGCCCCGATCCTGGTCGACCTGGGTCATCTGCTGCACCTCCTCGGCCGCGACGACGAGGCCCTGGCCGAGCTCGACACGGCCGAGCAGATCGCGACCGCGTCCACGGCCAGCGGCGCCTCGCGTGCGCACGCACGAGTGTTGATGACGCGGGCCGATCTCCACGTCGACGGCGGCCGCTACCAGGACGCGCTCGTCGACTACCACCTGGCGCTGGCGATGTCGTCGCGCGAACCCACGCCCGATCCGGCTCGCGTGGCTTTTTTGCAGGGCGCGATCGCCAGCGTCGAGCTGCACCTCGCTCAAAACGAACTCGAGCTCGAGTCCGCGCTCACCCACCAACGCGACGCCCTGTCCCTGCGCGAAGCGGCGCTCGGCGACGACGACCCGCAGCTGGCCCTGAACTGGATCTGGATCGGCGTCAGCCTCATCGAGCTCGAGCGCTTCGCCGACGCCGAGCAACCCCTGACTCACGCGCTCGAGCTGCTCGACCGGCCGGGAGAGCTCGCGTGGGAGGCGTCTGCGCGGGCGTCACGACTGCGGGGTCGCGCCCACCTGGCGCTCGCCCGGCTCACATGGATGCAGCCCGGCCAGCAGCCGCGGGCCCGCGAGCTGGGCCGCGCGGCGCAGACCGAGCTCGAGCGCGCGGGTCCCCCGGCCGCGCGCGAGCTGGCTGCCGCTCGCTCGTGGCTGCGCGCGCACGGTGACTAGCCGCGGCGAGTCAGGGTGTTCGAGTCCAGGACCCGCGCAGGTACGCCCGGTCGGGCGTGCGCACCGACTCGTTGAGGCTCACGCCGACCGGCTGCACGGCCAGGAAGAACCCCAACGCCGCGCCCGCGCCGAGCATCGAGACCCAGTCGAACAGCGGTGGCCAGGTGGCAGCCAGCGTGCACGCGGCCGCGATCACGATCTCGCCGACGATGAACGAGACAATGATCCAGCACTTGCGAGCCAGCCAGCGGCGCGGATCGATCGCCGAGATCAGCAGTCCGCCCGCGAGCCCGGGCTCGACCTGCCAACGATCGGCGTGGGTCCAGCGGCCGGCGATCCACACAGGCTGGCCCTCGACCAGCTCGACCTCGACGCGGCGGGGGTAGCCCTTGGCCCGGCGGGCTTGCGGCTCGGCCTCGGTGATCTGCGCGCTCGAGCTCGGCGCCGCGGCGGCTGCCCGCGCGGCGAGATCCGGCCAGACCCCCGCGGCATCCGTCGCCACGAGCTCGACGCGAACGCCATCAGCGAGCTCGATCTCGCCGCCGTGGAGCTCACTGCGGTGCGCGGCGTCGCTGAAGTACAGCTTGCCGTCGCCCTTGCCGCGCCCGACCTGCTCGACGACGTTGGATGCCAGCGCGCCCGCAGGTCCGTCGCCGCGAACCACGGTCGCGCGCAGCAGACCGACCCAGGCTTCGCGTGGGCTGGTCAGCGGCCGCAGCGATCGGCGCAGTCGGGCGAGCTCGATCAGGTCCTGACCCGCAGCCGCGGCGATCAGCAGCACGTGGATCCAAAACACCGCCAGCGCGAGCGCGGCCATGATCGGGCGAGCGAGTTCGAGCACTGGGTCAGCTCACCGCCAGCGTCGACTCGGCCAGCGCGGTGTCGTCGGCTTCGGCGCGCCGCTGGGCGCGAGGTGCGAGGCTGCGATCATCGCCAGAGGGAATGGGCCCATGACCCTCGATCGCGGGCCGCAGCGGACGCAGCAGGTAGGTCCGCAGCAGGTACCAGACCATGCTGCGCTCATCGAGGCGCGGATCCATGCGCGGCACGACCTCGCGCTGATGCGCGGGGGCGAGCTCGGACCAGTGCATGCCCGCGCGGTTGTGGTGGATCGTGTGATAGCCGTTGTTGCACATGATCCAGTTGAAGCCGCGGCCCACGAAGTTGCGCGAGTGATTCCACTCGCTGTGGACCTGCGCGCCGTCGTGCTGGATCAGGTTGATCCGCAGGATGCAGCGGGCGCCGTAGAGCTGCGGGATGACCACGAAGAACAGCGCGGTCCAAAAGTCGATCACGAACAGCAGCCCGGTCAGGCCAAACGCGAACGCGGTCTCGAGCCGGTACTGGTTGACGAAGCTGGGATGGCGGCTGCTCGCGGCCCAGCGCTGGACCCCGGCGAAGGTCCGCGGCCCGGCGACGTTGGGGAAGTGCAGCAAGTTGAGCAGGTTCCAGCGGAACCGAACGTGGTCGGGCGCCGCCCAGTCGAGATCGCCGTCGTCGTCGAAGTGGTGGTGGACCAGGTTGTGGGCCGGGATGTTGGCCGAGGCCGGATACAGCGCACCAAAGCTGAGGATCGCGCGCCACACCAGGTTGAGCCGCTTGCTGTGAAACACGCCCTGGTGCATGTGGTTGTGGATCACCACCGAGTTGAGAAAGCTGAAGTAGCAGGCGCCCGCGAACACGAGCACGTTGCGAGCCGCGGGCACGAAGAACATCGCCCCGAGCAGGCCCCAGTAGACCGCGACGATCCCGATCTGCCGCCACTCTTCGCGGCGCCGGACCAAGAAGGTCCCGGGACTCGCTGCGATCTCGCTGGCCGCCACGATCGGGACTTATCAGATCCGCGAGCATGGCCGCGGGCCTGGAACGGGGTGTGGGAGCGAGCCAGCTCACGATCTGTCAGACGCGGCCGGGTGAACTGGTGCCAATGTGTGGGCGCTGTCGACGGGTGTGGACCGCTGTGATATCCAGGTCAGAGGATCCCGTGACCGCATTCGCCGCAGCTCTCACCACGCAGCCCTCGGTCCGCTTCCGCCAGCGACGCGCGTTCTATCAGCTCTACGACGGCGCCTATCTGGTGATGACCTCGCTGGTGTTGGCGCTGATGCTGAGCGTTGGCTGGCAGGGCGCCGTGCGGGAGTTTCATTGGTGGTACGTGCTGCTGCTGCCGCTCGCGATCCAGGCGCAGATCCTGTGCAGTGTGTTCATCCACAATTGCAGCCACGGCAACTTCCCCAAGCCGATCAACCGGCTCGTCGGTGAGCTGTGCGGGATCGTGGTGCTCACCCGCTACGCGAGCTGGGAGATCATCCACCGTCGCCACCACAAGTACTCCGACGACGTCGAGCAGGATCCCCACCCGATCACCCCCGACGCGCCGGGCTACTGGGCGTTCCTGCGCCAGACGATCGTCAACGTCGAGGTCCAACTGCAGCGGCAGTTCTTCGAGCTGCACGGCGGCGACACCCCGGACAATCGTCGCTTCGAGCGGCGTCGGGCCTACACCAGCTACGCCACCAACCTGGTGCTGATCGCCTGCTGGTACGTGCTGCTCGGGCCGATCGGGTTCTTTTTCTTCTTCGTGCCGGCCTCGATAATCGGGTTCTTTCACCTGATCCACTTCAACTGGTCGACCCACAACGCGGCCAAGCCGGACCAGGGCTTCTTCCCGGTCAACCTCGACCACGGGTACTACTGGCTCGGCAACCGGATCTGGTTCGGCATCTACTATCACGGGTACCACCACAAGCAGGCCAACCTGTTCAACCCGATGCGCTACGAGGCCCACCAGCAGGCCCGCGCGGCCCGGTTGGCGGGGCCAGCAACGTCGGCGGACTAGCTGGCTCGGCGCGGCGCAACAGCCACGCGGCCACCAGCCCGGCGAGTCCAAACCCGATCGCCAGGGCCAACATCACGTCGTGTTGACCGCGCTGGTCGACCGCCCAGCCGACGGCCGGGCCGACAGCCAGGAACCCGAGCCGGAACACCATGCTGCGCAGCGAGATGAAGCCGGCGCGGTCGCGGCTCGGCACCAGGCGCTGCTCACGATGGCTGAGCACCGGGTGCTGCAGCCCGCGCATGGCCGTGAGGCAGTAGTAGAACCCCACGCCCCACAGCGTGTGGACCAGGCCGAGCCCGAGGTAGCCCGCGACCAGCAGCCCCGTGCAGACCGCGGTGATCAGCGCGGCCGAGCGCGAGCCAAACAGGCGATGGCTCAGCAGCGCCGCGATCGCGACCAAGAAGTTGGCGATCGCCCACATCGGGCCGAGCCAGGGCTCCGGCATCCCAGCACCCACCGCGTACAGCTGGATCGTCCACACGGGCACGAACGAGGCCAGCCCAAGCACGATCGTGGCAACGAACACGGCGCGCAGCTCCGGGTTGTCGCGGGCCACGTGGCGCAGCATCGACTTGATCTGCGCCACGCTGTCACCAAACCCCGGGCGCTCGCGGGTCGGCTCGACCAACGCGAGCGCGAGGACCAGACCGACCGCCGAGGCCAGCCCCTGGGCCAAGAATGGCAAGTGCACGGCGATCGCAAACAACAGGCCAGCAACCAGGGCCGCGCTGCCCTCGGCGAGCTGGCCCCAGAAGGTCTGGCGGCCCGACCAGCGCGCGAACTCCTGCTCGCGTCCGTCGGCGATCAGGGTCTCGTAGAGCAGCGCCGAGTCACAGCCCGAGATCATCGCCATGCCCACGCCCAGCAGCAGCTCGGCGGTCGCTACTTGGGCCCAGCTCGTCGCGTAGCCGTAGATCGGCCACGCGATCGTCCACAGCACGAACGCGATGATCAGACAGCGGCGGTAGCCGATCCGATCGGCGAGGTAGCCCGAGGGAAACTCGAACACCAGCATGGCGACGCCGAACACGCCCTGCAGCAACATGATCTCCGTGACGCCGAAGTCGACCTGGCGAACCAGGAACACCGACAGGATCGCCATCGGGAACAGCGCCATCTGCATGGCCCGCAGCCCACACAGCAGCGCCAGGTTGCGCTGCAGACGAGGGTCGCGTCCGCCGCCATCCACGGTCACCCGCGCAGACTAATCCTGGATCGACCGCCGAGCCGCACGGTTGCGCATGTGTTTTTGTACTGTCCCAAAGATCATGGCGTGGTAGAACAACGTGGGGCAATTTTCCCCACAAGATCCCGGCATGCACGCAAACCGACCCACGGCCGCCCTCGAGAAGACCAAGCCAGTTCCTCGCCTGGGTGGCCTTCCTCGGGTCCAGGGTAACTCTCCGATCGGTGTGGTCGGCGAGCTGCTGCGCGACCAGTATGCGGCGCTGCGTCGCTGGCAGCGTGAGTATGGCGGGGTGTTCCAGCTCCAGATCGGGCCCGGGTCTTTCGTGGTCGCAGCCGACGCCAACGCGGCGTCGGAGATGCTGATCGAGCGCGGTCACGTGTTCATGCGGCAAGGGCCGCTCTACACCCCGATGAAGCCGCTGTTCGGCGACAACAGCATGCTGTCGTCCGAGGGCCCGACCTGGCGGAGCCGACGTCACGCCGCGCAGCCGCAGTTTCGTCAGCGCGCGGTCGCGGCCATGGCCGAGCGGGTTCACGGCTCGATCGAGCAGGTCCTGCGAGAGCTCCGCGCGGGCCCGTGCGACGTCTATCGGTATAGCGGACGGCTGAGCATGAGCGTGGCGCTGTCGGTCATGTTCGGCCATGGGCTCGCCCGCCCCGAATTCGAGCGGATCGGCACGGCGATCGACTACGCGATCGGCCAGATCGCCCTGGGTTGGGTGGCGGGTCGCCTGCCCCGCTGGCTGCCGATGCCCGGGCGCCGCCGGCTTCGGCGCGAGCTCGCGGTCATCGACGACCTGATCTACGCGCTCGTCGTCGAGCGGACGCGCAGCGGTGAGTTTGGCGATGATCTGTTCGGGATGCTGCTGCACATGCAGGACATGCCCGACGGCGCGGGGCTCAGCACCACCGACATCCGCAACGAGAGCGTCGCGCTGATGGTCGCCGGCTACGAGACCACGGCCAACGCGATCGCCTGGGCGCTGTACGAGCTGGCCCGTGATCGCGCGCTGCTCGAGCTCGTCCGCGCCGAGGCCGACGCGAACCTGGGCGCGGGCGCCTCGCTCGCCAACCCCAAGGCGCTCGCGTTCACGCGCAAGGTGTTCCTGGAGTCGCTGCGCATGTACCCCAGCGGGATCTGGCTGCCCCGCAACGCCGCGGTCGACGGCGAGCTCGGCGGCTACCCGATCGCGGCCGGGACCGCGGTGCTGTGCTCGCCGTACCTGGTTCACCACGATCCCCACGCGTGGACCGACCCCGAGCGGTTCGACCCCGAGCGCTTCGCCGAGGGATCGGATCAGCCCCGTGCCCGCCACGCGTACATGCCGTTTGGGCTCGGCCAGCACATGTGCATTGGCCAGCACCTCGCCATGCTCGAGGGCACGCTGGCGCTCGCGCGGCTGGTCCAGCGCTGGGATCTCGCGCCGATCCCCGGCCGCGAGCCAACCATGAGGATCTCCACGACGATGAGCACCAAGGACGGCATCTGGCTGCAGCTGTCGCCGCGCGAGTAAGCTCCGCAGGTATGGCTCGGCCACAGCTCGAGGCTGCGCTTCGCCGCGACCTTCACGACGAGCACGCCTGGTCCGTGTTTGGGGATCTGTTGGCCGCCGAGGGCGACAGCCGCGGCGAGCTGATCGCGCTCGAGCAGCGCGCCGCCGCCTGCGAGCGCCCGTTCGAGCGATCGGTGCTCGAGCACCGCGCGGCCGAGCTGTTCGAGCGTGAGCACCGTCGCTGGCTCGGTCCGCTCGCCGATGCCGGGATCGAGCTGACCTGGATCCGAGGGTTCGTGACCAAGGCTGTGATCACGCGGCCCAGCCTCGCCTCGCTCGAGTCGCTGGTCTCGCTGCCGACCGCGGCGCTGCTGGGCAAGATCGAGTGCGTGGGCCCGCGCAGCCTCGCGCCGATCGTCAAGGCCCTGCGCGGGCGCCCGATCGCGGCGCTGGGCCTGCGCCTGGCGCCGAGCAGCAGCAGCAGCATCGGCTCGATCGAGCAGCTCGCGGAGCTCGACCAGCTCGAAGCGCTCGAGGTCGAAGGTGGCACGGCGCGAGGGATCGAGGCGCTGGCCGAGCTGCCGCACCTGCGGCGCCTGGGCCTGCGCCGGTTCGACGGCGATTTGGCGGGCCTCGCCCGCGGCTTCACCCAGCTGCGCAGCCTCGAGCTGTCGGCCCGGGCCAACGTCACGCAGCTGGGCCCCGAGGCCCTGACCCCGCTGGCCCAGCTCACGGACCTGCGCGAGCTGGTGCTGAGCGACGGCGGCTGGGAGCAGCTCGAGCCGCTGGTTGATCTGCGCGCGCTCGAGCGCCTGGATCTGCGCAGCACCGACGTCAGCAACCTCGAGCCGCTCGCCGCGATGACGGACATGCGCGAGCTCGATCTGAGCGGCTGCACCCACCTGACCAACCTCGAGCCGATCGCCGCGCTGACCAAGCTCGAGCGCCTCGAGATCGGCTACACCCGCGTCCGACAGCTGCGGCCGCTCGCGGGGCTGCGCGCGCTGCAGGTCGTCGAGCTCGCGGGCACCCCCGTCCATGATCTGAGCCCGCTGTTCGAGCTGCCCAAGCTGCGCAAGGTTGGCGTCGCCGCCTGCGAGATCGACTCGGTCCAGCCGCTCCTGGACCGCGCCGTGCTGATCGTCGGGCGGCGGCCGCCCGAGCCGTCCTGGCGGGACCTCGCCGAGGGCCTGTTGCGCGAGTCGTAGTGCCCGGCAATGGAGACTGCTACGGTGCGCCATGGCACGCCTTCCCCACCTGGTGGTCGTCCTTCCCCTGCTGGCGCCGCTCGGCGGCTGCACCGACAGCCCCGCCGATGGCGACAGCGACGCGACCGCGACGAGTGAGACCAGCGGTGACGGAGATGGCGATCCCGGTGATGGCGACGGCGATCCCGGCGATGGCGACGGGGATCCCGCGCCCGAGCAGGTCGAGGGCTGCGATGGCGCGAGCTTCTATGAAGTGCCCGAGGATCCGGCCGCGCGCGGGCCGTGGGCCGTGGGTGCCAAGACCGTCGTGATCGACGGCTTGACCACCGAGATCTGGTACCCGGCCAAGTGGGGCAGCGAAGCGGGGGTCGACCCGGTGACCTACGACATCCGCTACGCGCTGCCCGAGTCCGAGCAAGGCAAGATCCCCGACGAGAAGAGCCCGCTGCAGCTGTGTGACTGCTACCCCGAGCTGCCGATCGACGCCGACAACGGCCCGTTCCCCGTGATCGTGTTCGTCCACGGCACGGCGTCGTGGCGCAGCCAGTCGCTGACCCAGACGACCCACTGGGCCAGTCGCGGGTTCGTGGTCGTGAGCTCGGATCACCCCGGCCTGTGGCTGCGCGACACCCTGGCGGTGGTCTGCCAGCAGCCTGGGGCCCCGCAGGATCTCAGCGGCGACACCGACGCTGTGCTCGACGCGCTCGCCAACCCCAGCGGCGAGCTGGCGTTCCTCTCGGGCCTCGTCGACCTGTCCCGCGTGGGGATCAGTGGCCACAGCGCGGGCGGCAACGCGGCCGCCAACCAGGCCGACAAGCCCGGGATCCGCGTGTCGATCCCGATGGCCTCCGGCCAGGCCGTGCAGGGCTCCCCCGAGCTCGAGTCGTCGCTGTTGCTGGGCGGGCTCGCCGACGGCGTCGTCAGCTACTCGAACACCCAGAGCGGCTACGAGGGCTCGCCCGCGCCCAAGCGCCTGGTCGGGATCGAGAACGCCGGCCACCTGGTGTTCTCGGACATCTGCGAGCTGACCAACGCCGATGGCCAGGACATCCTCGAGGTCGCCGTCGAGGCCGGCGTGTGCGGGGCCGAGCTGGCCGGCTTCCTGTTCGACTGCGACCCCAGCTTCATCGAGGCGTCGATCTCGGTCCCGATCGTCAACCACGCGACGACCGCCGTGCTCGAGCAAGTCCTCAAGTGCGGCGAGACCCCCGATCCATTCGCAGGCTTCGCGGACCGCCCCGGCGTCGCCGAGTACCAGCAACAACTCTGAGCCGCGTCTGCGGGGGTCGTGACCAGCCCACCGGTTACCATTCGCGCATGGCCACGCTCGTTCAGGCGCAGACCGGACTCCGTCAGCCACTTCAGGCCCGAACCATCGTCGGCCGCTCGGGTAAGTGCGAGCTGCACCTCCCCAACCCGAACATCTCGGCCGAGCACGCGATCGTGTGGTGGGACGGCGAGTCGTGGTGGATCCGGGATCTCGAGAGCCGCAACGGGACCTCGGTCGATGGACGGCCCGTGACCACCGACCCGGTCCGGCTTGGGGTCGGGATGGCGATCGAGTTCGCGCAGCAGCTCGAGTGGGTGGTCGAGTCGACCTCGGCGCCGCCCGTCGAGCTTCGTTCGCGGCCCGAGCCAGCATGGGGCGTCCCCCACGAGGCCGAGGTCGTGGCGACAGCGCCACAGCAGGTGCCGATCGGCACCTCGTCGATCCCGATCCCGCGAGCGTTCCACATCACCAAGCCCACCCACGCAGCCACGACCGACGCCGAGCAGCTGCGGCGCCTGCTGGTGTCCAACGTGCGGATCATCGCGAACTCGGGCGCCTGCTACGACATCGTGTTCGATCTGAGCTGGCGCCAGCCGTTTCGCTACGGCGACTACTGGAACGCGGCCTGGGTGTTTCTCAAGTACAACCCCGCGGAGGTGGCCAGCGTCGCGGACGAGCGGTCGCTCGTCAAGCGCCTCGTCGACGACAGCGCCGACGGCAACGAAGGGGCGAGCATGCTCGCGCGGGCCAAGGCGTCGGCCAGCCGGGTGTTCGATCTGCTGTCGAGTCAGCCAACACCCAGCTCGGCCGGCGATCCTCGCCGGGACCTCAACCTCGACATGGCCCAGAGCTTCATCGATCGCGTCGAGCCAGCGGCGCCGTCGCGCGAGATCAGGCTCGAGCGCAGCATGATCGAGCAGGGCCCCGAGCTGGAGGTCGAGACCGAGTTCGCGTTCTTGACGGTCAACGACGACGCCCCGGCGACGCTGACCTCGTACACCCGCTGGCTGCACATGAAGGTGTCGCCGCACGCCGAAGACCACATTCAGCGCAGCGGCGTGGTCGTGTCTCCGTCGGAGGACGGGCTCGGGGCGTTCATCCACCTCGACTCGGATCGCGCGGCCGGCAGCGGGCCGCCCGTGCTGCTGCGCGACCTTCGGCTGCGCACCACCCAGCCGTGCAACGGCGTGCCGCTCAAGGTCTGGGTCGGCGCGCTCGAGATGGTGCTGGTGCCCGAGGCCGAGTTTCACCTCGGCGATCCCAACGGAGCCGAAGGACCGACCGGCTGCTTCTACCGTAGCGGCACGGTCGGCGACGACAAGAGCTTCGTCGTGCGCTCCGAGGCCGCGATCCCAGTCGGCCACGGCCCCGGCGAGCTGTGCTGGGACAACCGGCGTCAGATGGGTGAGCACGACGACATCCCCGCGCAATACCCCAAGGGCCACCAAGCGTTCTACATCCTCAAGCACCAGGTCACGCAGGGCGAGTACTGCGAGTTTCTCAACCATCTGCAGTCGCACCAGCTGACGATCCGCTACCCCTACGGCGGCCAGGGCGACTACCGCTACACCGTGTTCAAGACGACCACCCGCACCCGCGTGTGCACGCGTCCCGAGCGGGCCTGCAACTGGGTCGCGTGGGCCGACGCCGCCGCCTATATGTGGTGGTCGGGGCTGCGGCCGATGACCGAGTTCGAGTTCGAGAAGGCCTGCCGCGGGACCGAGCGCCCGATCGCCGACGAGTTCGCGTGGGGCTCGACCACGCTGTTCGAAGCCAACGTGATCGTCGGAGACGAGAGCCGCGCGCCGATCGTGCAGGGCAACGCCAACATCGGCGGGCCGCTGCGCCACTTCGCCGGAGGTGACGGCGGCCAGGGCCCGGTGCCCGACGACGCGTTCCGCGTGACCGGGTTCGCGCCCGCGGCCGAGGCCACCTACCCGATCGATCGCCGCCGCGAGAGCTTCACCTGGCGCGAGGAGACCGGCGGCTCGTTCTACGGCGTGATGGGGCTGACCGGGAACCTGTGGGAATACGTGATCACCGCCGGGCTCGACCGCGGCCGCAGTTTCGTCGGTGACTACGGAACCGGCGATCTCGACCCCAGGACCGGGGCTCCCAACGCGCCCAGCTCGTGGCCCGGTCAAGATCACCTCGGCGTCGGCTTTCGCGGCGGATCTTGGTACACGATCGTCGAGTCGGGCCAGGTCGCCAACCGGCGGTTTGGCTCGGGCTTGATCGGCTTTGCCGACCGCAGCCACGACACCGGGATCCGGGGTGTCCGAACCGCGCCGCGCACGACCTCCCGCGGCGGCCCCCGGCCCGGCCGCGAGACCAAGCGATAGCGAGCCATGGGCAAGAAATCCAAAAAGCCTGCACCGACACCGCCGTTCGTCGCGGGTCTGATCGACAGTCACTGTCACCTCGACTACGCGCCAATGAGCGACGACCTCGCGGCCACGCTGGCCCGCGCCCGCGCGGCCGGGGTCGAGCAGTGCGTGCACATCGGGTGCAGTCCCGAGACCATGGCCGGCGCCGTCGAGCTGGCCCGCGCGCACCAGCACGTGTTCGCCAGCGTCGGGATCCACCCGCACGAGGCCCGCCACCTCGACGACGCCCTGCTCGCCGAGATCGAGCAGCTCGCGGCCGCCGACGAGGTCGTGGCGATCGGCGAGACCGGCCTCGACTACCACTACGACTTCTCGCCGCGCGAGGCCCAGCTGCTGGGCTTCGCCCGCCAGGTCGAGCTGGCCAAGCGCCTGGATCTGCCGCTGGTGCTGCATATCCGTGACGCCCACGCCGACGCCTGGGCGCTGCTCGCCGACCACCCGCCGCGAGACAACCCCGGCGTCGTGCACTGCTTCACGGGCACCGCCGCCGAGGCCGAGCGCTGGCTCGAGCTTGGCTGGCACATCTCGTTCTCGGGGATCGCCACGTTCAAGACCGCGGTCGAGCTGCGCCGGGCCGCCGCGCTGGTCCCCGATGATCGGATCTTGCTCGAGACCGACGCGCCGTACCTGGCCCCCGAGCCGCTGCGGGGCCGCAAGAACGAGCCGGCCAACGTGGCGTTCACCTGCGTCGCGCTGGCCCAGCTGCGGGACCAGACGGCCGGCGAGCTGGCCAAGCTGGCCGCCGACAACACCCGCCGGCTGCTGCGGCTGCCTTTGGTCAGGGCCGAGTAAACCTCGCGATCACTGGACGCCGCGGCGCCGGCCGCTACCATCGGTCGCATGGAGTCCACTAAATTTAAGCTACCCGTGCTCGTGCTGCTCGCTGGGCTGGGGCTCAGCCGCACCGCGGCCGCCGTCCCGCTCGTCGATCAGGTCAACGACGCGCTCGCGCCTCAGGCCTGCAACGGTCAGGGCTGCTGGACCAACCACCTGCGCGTGACCGACCTCGACGGCGACGGCGACCTCGACATCCTGCTGGCCAACTACGCCGACTTCTTCGGTGGCGACGACAACCCGCAGCCGCTGGTGCTCTACGTCAACGACGGCAGCGGCAACTTCACCAACAACTCCGCGGCCGCGCTCGGCAACTTCACGGGCAACGTGCGCATGGTCGCGGTCGGTGACGTCGACGGCGACGGCGCCCCCGATCTCTACGTGCCCGATGGGGCCGGCAACGCCCATGTGCTGTTCATGAACGACGGCGCGGGCGTGTTCACCGACGAGGCCGATCTGCGCCTGCCCGCCACCTACCCGCTGGGCGCCGCGGCCCGCATGGGCGACGTCGACGGCGACGGTGATCTCGACATCTTCGCGGCCGACGGCTACGCCGCTGGCGGTCCGCCGTTTGGGCGCCTGTTCATCAACGACGGCGAGGGCATGTTCGACGAGGCCATGGGCGCGATCCCGGGCTCGATCAGCGGCAGCGACATCGACGACGTCGAGTTCTTCGACGCCGATCGCGACTTCGACCTCGATCTGATCGTCAACGCCCACACCGGCGGCACCGGGGCCCTGTGGCTCAACGACGGCAGCGGCGTGTTCTCGGCCCAGACCACGATCGACCCGCCCGCGACCTCCAACTATCACTACAACGTCGCGCCGTGTGACGTCGACGGCGACGGCGATCTCGATCTGTGGATCGACAACATCGGCGGCGGGTTCACGGAGCAGCTGCTGATCAACGACGGCGCCGGGAACTTCAGCGACGAGACCGGCGCGCGGGTGACCGGCAACCCGGGCGCGGACGACAACGGGGTCGTGTGCGTCGACATCGACGACGACGGCGATCTCGACGGCGTCGTGATCTCGCTTGGCACCCCCGAGCGCCTGCTCGAGAACGACGGCAGCGGCAACTTCGAGCTCGTCGGCGACTCGTTCCCGGGCCCGACCGACTGCAGCCTGTGGGGCGAGTTCGGTGATCTGAACGGCGACGGCCGCATCGACCTGGTCACGGGCCAGGGCGAGTGCAGCTCGTCGGACGAGGTCTACCTGGGCAACATGTTGATGCCCGTCGACAGCCAGGCGCCGCAGATCCTCGCCGTCGACGCGCCGAGCTCGGTGTCCGCCGACACCGAGATCGTCGCTCACTTCGCCGTCAGCGATCGAACCGTGACCGACGAGGGGCCCCGGCTCACGCGTGCGTTCGCCCGCGTCGATCCCAGCGGCGCCGCGACCGAGATCAACGGTTGGTTCGTCGGCGGTGACCTGTTCCGCGTCGAGCTGCCCGGCGCCGGATCGGGCACGATCGAGTTCGAGCTCTGCGCCGAAGATCAGGCCGGCAACATCGGCTGCTCCGCGGCCCAGACCACCATGATCGGCGACGATCCGGGCGACGGAGACGGCGACCCAGGTGACGGCGACGGCGATCCAGGTGACGGCGATGGCGACCCAGGTGACGGCGACGGCGACTCCGGCGACGACGACTCCGGTGGCGAGACCGCGGGCACGGGCCTCCCGGCCGACGACGACGGCGCGAGCGGCTGCGCGTGCGCCCAGTCCCCGGCCTCGCCCGGCCGTCAGGCCCCCGCCTGGACGGCGCTGTCGCTGCTCGGCCTCGCGCTGGTGCGTCGTCGCCGCTGAGCGCTCGAGCCCTCGATCCGGCCGCTTGACGAGCACCACGGCCTCCCCCATCATCCGCCCC
>NZ_PVNL01000021.1 GCF_002994635.1 Enhygromyxa salina
GGACGGGGGACGGGACGGCGACAACACCGGCCCGTGCTTCGACGGACTCGAGCGCTGGGCCTGGGACGCGAGCGCGATCGAGGTTGGCTACGATCTGCCCGCGCCCGACTTCTCGGTCGAGACCCTGCGCGGCCCCAAGACCTTCTCGGACTACGCGACCGCCCGTTTGGCGCCAACAATCCGCCGCCCGGGGGCACCATGGACATGCGGGTCGAGGTCGGCCGGCCTACGGCGCGGGGTTGCAGTCGATCCACACGATGTCGCCTGCGTCGCGCGGCTCGAGCTTGGTGTTCGAGAAGCTGAAGTCCAAGGTGCCGGCGATCGACGTGAACATGCTGCCAACCGGGCAGTTGTTGTTGAGCGCGAGGTAGTTGGTGTCGTTGACCCGCAGGCCGCCGGTCACGGTGAACTCGTCGAAGTCCATGCCGCCGTCGGCGTTCTGCACGGTGATCGCAACGTCCTCGACCTGCAAGAGCATGGCTTCGTAGGGCTCGGCCTGCGGGCCACCGGTGGCGATCGCCGCCGCATCGACGACCAGCGGCGAGAACGGCAGGGGGCTGCCGCTGTCGACGATGACCACGCTCGGGTTGGTGAGCTCGACCAGGCCAAAGTACTCGGTGTAGGTGCCCGTGACGTCGACGACGTCGCCGACCGAGAGCGCGGGCTGGTTGCCGTTGCTGAACACCGCGAGCCCGGTGAAGGGCTGCTGGGTGCCGGTCTCGACCCAGAACCCGACGTCGTTGGCCCGCAGGGCGGTCACGTAGACGCTCTTGATCGTGACCGGGGAGCCGTCCTCCGGGTGATCGGGGTGGCTCTCGTCGGCCAGCGACTCGACCGAGGTCGGGCACGCGCCGAGCCCGGGGTTTTGCAGGTCGCACGCGTCACACGCGTCGCCGTGGCCGTCTTGATCGTCGTCGGCTTGATCGGCGTTGGCGTCGTGCGGGCAGTTGTCGACGCCATTTGGGACCCCGTCGCCGTCGAAGTCGTTGGCGGCGGCGTGGCTGCATTGGTCGTTCTCGTCGCTGGGGCACGGGTCGCACACGTCGCCGAGCCCGTCGAGATCCTCGTCGGGCTGCTGGTCCCACAGCGGCACCGCGCCGCTCGTGAACAGCGGGCTGAACACCAGCGGACACAGATCCAGATCGTTGCTGATGCCATCGCCGTCGAGGTCGTCGTCGGTCGGGCCGTCGGGAAACTCGATCGGGCGCGACGGGACGCACGTGGGCTCGTCGATCGGGACCTCGTCGGGGCAAAACCCGAGCGGGTAGTCGGCGCTCGCGAGCACGGCCGCGAGCGTCGAGCTGGTGTCGTCGGCCACACACGCGCGCTTGGCCACGCCGCAGACGTCGAGCGGCTCACAGCTGGCGCCGCCGACCGCGTCCGAGGCCAGCAGCGCGGCGTCGCCGTAGAGCGGCACACCGCCGCGCAGGACCAGCGCGACCTTGGTCTCGTGGCCGCGCACGACCGCGCCGTGGCCCTGCTCGCCGGCCTTGGCGAAGATCGCCAGGTCGGCCACGTAGCCGGGCTTGATCATGCCGAGCCCGGCCTCGGCCCCGATCGCAAACGCGGCGTTGGTCGTGGCCATCTCCCACAGCTGCTTGTCGCTGAAGTGGTGATCGAGGTGGACGTCGTTGAGGTAGCCCGCGCAGGCCAGCTCGCGGAGCATGTTCATGCTGCCCGACGGCAGCCAGTCGGTCCCCAGCGCGAGGTTGACCCCGAGCGTGTCCATCATCGTGACCGGCGCGGTCGAGCCGTAGAGCACCACGTTGGAGCGGGGCGACCAGATCACCTGGGCCTTGGCGGCGCTGATCGTCAGGGTCTCGGCCAGGGTCGCCCCGGTCGCGTGGACGATCGCGGTGTTGGCCTCGATCACGTCGGGGTTGATCCCCGTGCAGACCAGCTCGGTGTTGGCGTAGCGATCGATGCCCTCGCCGATGTGGGGCAGATACGCGTCGAGCCCGGCGACGTGGGCCTGGGTGGTCGGGTTGTTGCCGTAGTTGCAGCTGCCGTCGTGCTGGATCCCGCTGGCGTCGTCGAGCGGGAAGGTGTCGGAGTCGGCGGGCTGCAGCGGCAGGCCTTCGTTGGCGGCGGTGTCGACGTTGCGCAGCAGACCGGGACGGCTGCCCGCGGCGGCGGTCGAGGTCGCGCCGCCCATCACGAAGCGCAGCTCGGCGGCGAGGATGTCGTCGGTCGCCGCGCCGCCAGAGTAGGGCAGGGGGGCGTGGCCATTGAGCCCCTCGCGCCAGTCGTGGCGGTGCTCGTAGCGGTCGGGGCCGTCACCGATCGGCCAGTTGTGCGCGTAGGTGATGTGGTCGTGGGTGTTGATCAGCCCTGGGGTGATGACCGCGTCGGCGCAGGTCAGCGTCGCGTCGATCGCGACCGGGTCCGCCGCGCAATCGCAGCCGACGCAGGTGATGACGCCGCTGTCGATCAGCACGCCGCCGCCGTTGATGTACATGGTCTCGGGGCCCAGCACGTCGCCGAGGATCAGCAGCGAGCCGCCGGCTTGGCCCTGGGCATCGCACACGCCCTCGCTCGCGGGCGGGAGCTGGCCCATGCAGTCGACCACGGGTGGATCGCCGTCGCCGTCGCCGTCGCCGTCGCCGTCGCCGTCGCCCGGATCGCCATCGCCATCGCCATCGCCATCGCCGTCGCCGTCGCCGTCGCCGTCGCCGTCGCCGTCGCCGTCACCGTCGCCGTCGCCGCTGGTCTCGATCGCGGTGGTCGCCATGGGCACGTCGTCGCCCTGACAGCCGGGCGCGCCCAGCAGGCCCAGCGTCGTCAATGCAAGGATATTGAGGGGCAACTCGAGCTTGCGCATATGGGGTCCTACGAATTCAACGGATTGTCACAAATGCTCACGGCGTGCTGACGCCAGGCGAGGCCGCGTCGAGTGACCAGCGCCAGTTGTCGAGCAGCACCACCGCGTCAAACAGGTGCCCGCCCGCGTCCCACAGGCCAAACCGAATATCGATGATCTCGCCGGGCTCGACGTTGCCGGACATCTCGAGCCAGCCAGTTCCGCCACCGACTGGAAACCCTGCGCCGTTGCAGGAGTTGCCCGTGTCGATCGCGTCGAACCCAGTCCCGGCCAGCAGATCAGGGCCTTCAGGACACACGTAGGCCTGCTGGGGGAGGTCGCCCTGGCAGCCGACGTTGCCGCTCTCACACACGCCGAACAGCCCCGGCGCGGTCTTGAGGATGTTGAGCCCGACCGGCCACAGATCCTGGCCGTCGTCGAACACCGCGATGTTCTTGTCGCCGGGGTTGTCGGGCGAGCCGCTGTCGATCAGCGCGACGAAGAAGTCGTTGAACTCGCTGCACACCCACTCGGGGTACTCGGCCGAGAAGAAGAACATGCGGGTGGTGAACGAGCGGGCGTTGGTCGGCACCCGCACGCGAAGGGTCAGCATCACCGAGTCGTTGGCCTCGGTGTTGCCGGTCGGGTTGAGGCCCTCGCAGGAGGCCGGAAACTGACCCCCGTTGGCGGCGACCCAGTCGGCCGGGGCCTGGACGGTGGTCCCCAGGTTCTGCCCGCTCTCGAACGCGGCGAAGTCGGGCGACGTGTGCCCAGGCGCGGCCGCGTTGCCGCTCGACAGCACCACCAGGCTCTCGCCTCCGCTGGGGACGATCGCGTCGCCGAAGGTCTGACGGATCGAGCGCTGGACCGGGAGCGGGGTGCTGTTGCCGTTGGCGAGGGTCAGCTCGGCCGAGATCACGCCCCACGACCGCTCGGCCAGCGGCGCGTCCTCGCTGGTGGTCTGGCACAGCTCCATGGCGCGGGCGTAGTGCAGCCCGGTGCTCGAGTTGCTGTTGAGCCCGTCGTCGCAGGTTGGATCGACCTCGTCGATCATGCCGTCGCAGTCGTCGTCGAGCTCGTTGTCGGGGACCTCGAACGCGCCGGGATTGACCAGGTGCGCGTCGACGCAGCCGACGATCTCGTCGTCGCAGCAGTCGCCCTCGCAGGTGCTCCAGCCGTCGCCGTCCTTGTCGGTGCCGAACAGCTCGCCGTTGCAGTCCTGGTCGATGTCGTCGTCGCAGATCTCGTCGGTGGGCAGGACCTGGTTGAGGCACGGACCCCAGGTGCCCTCGGCCTGGCACGCGCGCGTGCCCTCGGCGCAGGGGCCCAGCCCCAGCGTGCCGGGTGGGCCGTCGTAGCAGTCGTCGATGTCACCGGGCTCACACTCCGGGTAGCACTGCCCGTCGGCCTCGTCGCACACGGGCCCGTTGGGGTGGCCCGCGCACTCGGCGTCGCTCTGGCAGCCGTCGCCCGTGGTGTCGCTGCTCGGCTCGTCGGTGGTCCCACCCTCCAGGGTCGCGGCCGTCGTCACCTCGCTCCCGTCCAAGCCGGGCCCAGCCGGGCAGGCCGCCAGCGCGATCACCATGGACATCGAGGCGAAAGAAGAGCGAAGCGTTCGATGCATGGCGATATCCGATGGAGTCGGCCAGGTCTCAGCGTGGCCCCGAGCCGCTGCGGCCGACAGCGGCGGGGGCGAGCAGGGCGGACGGCTGCTCAGTTGGCGACCAGGTCGGCGTTGGTGCGCGGCTCGAGCTTGTAGACTTCGTAGCTGTAGTTGAGCACGCCTGCGATCGACGTGAAGCTGGCCCCCATCGCGGGCTTCGTCCAGTCGGCGATCGCAAAGAACCCGTCGTTGACGCGCAGGCCACCGGTGATCTCGAACTCACCGTACTCCTCGGGGGCGTCGGGGTTCTCGTTGGTGACCGTGACGTTCTCGACCTGGACCAGCACGCTCTCGAACTGCTCGGCCATGCTGCCGCCGGTGTTGAGCGAGGCGGGGTCGGCGATGATCTCCGGCGCGGGGCTGGGGCCGCTGCTGTTGATCGTGACCGCCGACGCGTCGGCGATCGCGATCTGGCTGACCCCGAACGACTCCGTGTACAGGCCCGCGACCGTGACGTCGTCACCGGCCGCGACCTGCAGGCCCGCGGCGTTGGAGACGTAGATACGAATGCCCGAGTTGGCCCCGCCGCCTGGCTCTTGCACGTAGAACGCGGCGTCTGGATCGTTGCTCCACGTCAGGCCCGAGCTGGCGACCACGTTCTCGAGCAGCACCACCATGCCCTGCGGGACCGTGCCGCCCCGGATGTCGTAGATCGAGGTGTCGTCCACGGGCGTCGCCGGGCCCATGTAGCCGTTTAGGTCGCTGGGGCCGGTGGGCTGCAGCTTGAACTCGTTGAACGAGTAGTGCAGCGGGCCGGTGACCGACGCGAAGCTGCCCATGATCGCCACCCCGGGCAGCGGGTCGACGAACGCGTTGCCGACCAGCGCGTCGCCAACGAGCAGGTACTGGCCGAACCCGTCGTTGGACTCCTGGATCACGGCGTCGTTGATCTGGACGCGGACGCCCTCCCACGGCTCGGCCGCCGGGTTGTCGCGGGCCACGTCGGCGGCGCTGACGATGTCGGGGCCCGGCATGCCGTCGCTCGCGACCGAGCCCACGACCACGATGTCGCCGGGGTTCTTGATCACGATCTGCGAGGTCTCGAAGAACTCGGTGTACTCGCCGACCAGGTCGACGATGTCGCCGGGCTGCAGCTGCGAGGCCATCACGACCTCGTCCCACAGGTACAGGGAGATCCCCGACCACTCGCCGCCCATCGGTTCCTCGACGAACACCAGGCCCTTCTCGGCGTTGACCGGCGAGGTCACGACCACGCCCTTGACGCTGACCTGGGTCTTGTCGGCGAAGCTGCCATCCGAGGCGCCCTGCTGGATCATGTAGATGGTCGTGTCGCCGCCGGGATCGCCGTCGCCGTCGCCGTCGCCGTCGCCGGTCGTCTCGGCGTCACCGTTGTCGTCGCCAGCGATGAAGCCCGTGCAAGCCGGACCCGCGAGCGCGAGCCCAACGATGAGGAAGGAAAAACCGGGGAGGGTGCGAAGCGAGTGCGTCGTCATGATCGTGCCGAGCCAGTCCAACCTGAGCGGCCGCCCAGGGTCATGGGTGGCTCATAACAAAAGATGGGTACCCGTCCCAGACGCGAGGTGGGGCAAAAGCTCCGCAGACACGAAACCGTCACCGGCGCCCGGTCACGAGCGCGCGCGCGGAGCCGGCGAGATCTCTCGTCACTACCACTCGCAGGTGACCTTGGCGCAGGCGCTCCACATCCCCGTGCCCGCCTGTTTGGCCGCGTTCTCCAGGTTTTGGTAGGCCGTGAACTTGGCGTCACCGTTGGGCGAGATGTGCAGGATGCACGCGAACCCGCCCTCGAGCAGGGCGCGGTTGACCTCCATGCCGTCGACGCTCACGTACGCGAGCAGCCGGCCGTATTGGTCCTCACACTCCTGGTCGTACTCGATGCTGATCGTGTGGCCCTCGACCAGCTGCTGGTTGTACGCGCTCGCCTCTGTGCCCCAGCACTCGTTCTTGCCGGCCGTGATCTCTGGTGTGTCGACCAAGATGTAGCGGACCCGATCGCCGGACTCGAGCAGGATCGTGTCGCCGTCGATCACGCGGTCGACGACGCCCGAGGTCGGACCGCAGCGATGGTCGCTCGTGGTGTTGCTGCTTGTTTCCGCGGACGTGTCGTCGTCGTCACCGTCGCCCGGGTCGTCGTCGTCGGCGACCAGCGGCCCGCCGAAGTCGAGGCACCCGGTCGCCGCCGCGCACACGCTCAGGCATGAGCCGACTGCCACCATGCGCATCCATGACGACCCGTAGCATCCGAACCATCGCACCCAACCTTTGTGCCCCACTCGTCGGCGGATCGCCAGCGCCGTCGACACCCTGGCAACCCGCGCGCGGGAGGGCTAGCGTGGGCCCGTGGCGGACCATGAGGACCAGGATGACGACAGCGCTCCCGACGCATCCGAGCGGCCGGACCGGCCCGAGGAGCGCGAGGACCCCGAGCGGGAGCGCGATCGCTCGTTCCGTCGGCTCGGGGACTCGCTGATCTCCAGCATCTGGGGTGACTCGAGCGCGGCGATCAAGCGCGGCCAGGGCCTGGTGACGGGCGTGGCGCAAGGCACCAAAGAAGAGCTGGTCCGCATGATCTCGCAGGAGGTCCGCGGGTTCCTCGACAAGATGGACGCCGCCGATCTGGTTCAAGAGATCGTCTCGGGCCTGGTCATCGAGATGAAGACGGAGATCCGGTTTCGTCGCGACGAGACCGGCCGGCTCGAGCCCGACATTCGCACCAGCCCAGCCAAGGTCGGACACGAAGACGAGCGCAAGCCCGACGCCCGATCACCGAAGCCCGCTGAACCGTCAAAGCCTTCGAAGCCCGCGGCCGAGGGCAAGCCCGATCGGTCCAAGCCCGACAAGCCCAAGCCGGAGTAGGCCCGCCGCTCAGACCTCGGGCGGCTCGGAGGTCGTCGAGCGCAGCGCGTCGTCCTCGTCGTCCTCGCCCTCTTTCTTGTCCTGGGGCAGCACGCGCTGGGCCACGAACTTGGCCAGCTCCGAGCCGATGCGCAGGCCGAAGCCAGTGATGATGGCGCGGACCAGCAGGTTCCTCATGACGGACGCTCGCTATTCGTGCTCGGGTTCACCGCGCGAGTGTGGCACAGGTGACCCGCCGACGGGGCCCGCGTCGGCGCCAGCACGCCCACGCACTCGAGCGCGGTGATCGTCGCGGTCAATTCGTGACGCAGCAGCGGGTGCGTGTCTGGATCTTCTAGAGCCCGCTCGATCAGCGCCACGCGCGGCATCCACCGCTCGTGGGAGGTCTCGTCGAGCTCGACCTGCGCCGCCGTCAACGCTTCGGCCTCATCGCGCAGCGCCTGCACGCCCGCGAGCGCCTCGGCGTCGGGGTGGTCGGGCGGCTGGACCGCGTTCGTGGCCTCGCCAGCTGCGATCTCGGTGGACGGCTGGCGCGTGAGCGCGTCGACCACCAGCCCGGCCGCGATCCCCAAGCCGACAGCGAGCGCGATCGCCAGCGGTTGCCGCCAGATCGACGAGGGCAGCTCGGCAGCCCGGCGCGGACCCTGGCGGCGCTCGGGCCCGCCATACGGACGGGCCGGGTCCAGATCCCCGCGCGCCCGCCGATCACGCTCGGCCCGGCGCTCGTCCCCCGCTGGGGCCTCGGGTGCTCCGGCCGACCCCGGCGCGACCCCCCGTTCGGGGTCGGGATCGAGGTCCGCTCGAAATTGGTGATTTTTTGCGCACCTGGCCACCGATCCAGCATCCTACGGGTGCCTCGCCCTTCGCCAGTTCTTGGCCAGTTTGGCCGACCCACCGTCCGACGGGGCACGCGATCTCTCGACGGCTTGACCTCGACCGCGACATTCCATACACATGTTCAGTGCTGAGCGCCTGTGCGCTTGGCCAGCCCTGGCCGGGACTCCTCGATCCAAACCGGCCAAGCGTTCAGGTCTCCCTCGAGACTTGACCACCCCTGGAGAGAACCAGTGCGACAGCCTCTAACTGCCCGTCAGCGCGAAGCGCTCGATTACATCTCCTACTGTCTCGATGAGCGCGGATACCCGCCGACCCTCCGGGAGATCGGTGAGCACATGGGGATCCGCTCCACGAACGGTGTGAACGACCACCTCAAAGCCCTCGAGCGCAAGGGCTACCTCGTCCGCGAGGAACTCAAGAGTCGCGCGCTGCGGCCCGTCAACACCGACGACGCCAAGGTCACGATCCCGATCGTCGGCCTGGTCGCCGCTGGTCAGCCAATCCTGGCCCAAGAGAACATCAGCGATCGCGTCACGATCGACCGCTTCTTCATCGGCAAGGCGCCCTCCAAGGAGGTCTTCGGGCTGGTGATCCGCGGCGACTCCATGATCGACGACGGGATCTACGACGGCGACTACATCTTCGTCCGCAAGCAGTCCACCGCAGAGAATGGCGAGATCATCGTCGCCATGATCGACGGCGAGGCCACCTGCAAGCGGATCTTCCACGAGGGTGACCGCGTCCGTCTGCAGCCGGCCAACTCGACCATGAAGCCGATCGTCGTGCACCGCTCGGAGTTCCGCGCGATCGACATCATCGGCAAGGTCGTCGGCATCTACCGCCGCATGCACTAGGTCGGGCCTGCGCGAACGGGCGCGCCCCAGACGCCTGGTCGGCATCGGTCTGGTTCGATCTGTCATGATCGGAGCCCCTCGGGGGCCAGACATGCGGACCAGACATGCGATCGCGCACGGACGCGCATCCCCTCGAGCGACAGACCACGCAGCGGTCGTGATCGCAAAGTGCACGACGCGTGTGGGGGGGCTAAAGTAAGCCGTGGCCCATCGGGTCTCACAACAGCTCTCGGCCAAGCGCCGCGGCGTTCCGATCGCCGCGGCGATCGTATTGTTATTGGGGTCGGGCGTGACCAACTTCGTCGCGGTCGGAGGCGCCGTCACGCTGCTCGAGACCGAGCCGTTCGAGCGCAAAGACGAAGAGATTCTGGTCATCGAGCTGACCGAGCCCGATCCGGCGCCCAAGCCCGAGCCCGAGGTCGAGCAGCCCGAGCCGGAGCCCGAGGTCGAAACAGAAGAGCCGGACTGGGAGATCGTCGAGCCCGAGGTCGAAGAGCCCGAGCCCGAGCCCGAGGTCGAGGAACCCGAGCCCGAGCCCGATCCAGCGGAGGAGCCCGAGCCCGAGCAGCCGCCGCCCCAAGAGATCGAGCCGCTCCCGCAGAACATGAAGATGGTCGAGCAGCTCGACGAGTTCGACGACGCGCAGACCAACGAAGACGCCGACTATCTGTCCAACATCGATCGCAAGGTCGCCGAGCAGACCCGCGCCGAGATCACCAACCTCACTCAGGACGCGCGGATCGCCGAGGCCAGCCAGGTCGAGCCGAGCGACAGCCCCGAGCGCGGGACCGCGGCCGAAGACGAGATCCGTCAGACCCAGACCCAGCGCAGCGCCAAGGCCCGCCAGGCCCCCGACGTCCGGCCCGAGGAGCGGGAGCTGCGGCCCGAGCAACACGACCCAAAGCCGGAGTCGATGCTGGCCACGCGCGAGCTGGCCGAGCGCGAGCACACCGAGGCGATGGAGGCCCGCGAGGATCTCGCGATCGAGGCCGACGACGGCGCGCTCGCGGCCGCGCAGAGCGAGTCGGCCAGCATCCTCGCCCAAGATCAGCAGGCGAAGATCATGCGCCGAGACCCGCGCTACCAGTTCAAGCTGTCGCAGAACGAGCTCGACGCGCTCTACGGCAAGGACGCCAACGCGCCCAAGAACGTCGAGTCACTGCAGCTGAGCAAGAACGAGGGCGTGTGGGACGACGCGCGCAAGGCCTATCAGTCGCCGCTCGAGAACATGGTCCCCGAGGTCCAGGTCGGCAATCAGACCGCGCTCAACTCCCGCAAGCACCCGTTCGCGCGGTTCATCGCGACCATGCACCGCGGCATCCATGAAGCGTGGGCGTTCGGCTACCTCGAGGCGCTCGACGGCCGCCCGGCCAGCCACCCGCTCAACAACCTCGAGCTGTGGACCAAGGTCGAGATCGTGCTCAACGGCGACGGGACGATCGACAAGGTCCGCACCGTTCATCACTCGGGCAATTCCTCGTTCGACGCGGCCGCGCGCGAGGTCGTGTTTGCGACGGGACCGTATCCAAACCCGCCCAAGGAGATCCGCAGCGGCAACGGCAAGGTCTACATGCACTGGGCGTTTCACCGCAACGAGCGAGCGTGCGGGACCTTCGGCGCCCAGCCCTACATCCTCGACAACGCTGGCGCGGGCGACATCCCCGACGCCCACGCGGAGTACCACCTCGACGGCGGCGGCGGTCATCATCACGAGGAGCCCACGCGCGCGCTGGTGCGCAACGATGGCACGGCCAACCCAAGCGGCGGCGCCCCCAGTGGCGAGGTCGAGCAGCTTCATCGCGGTGGCGAGGGCGGCCCCAGCATGTCCAGGATCACGCAGGGGCCGGCCCGTCCTGCGCCCAAGCCGAGTGATCCCGCGCCCGCCGGGTCTGGCGTGCCCGCGCCCCAGGGTCCTCGAGGTCCAGTGGTTGCGCCCGGCGGCCGCGGGCAGGGGGGCTTTGGCGGCGGCCGGGCGCAACCACTGGACCTCGAGGAC
>NZ_PVNL01000022.1 GCF_002994635.1 Enhygromyxa salina
GGGGGCGGGCTCCGACGGGCCCGCTCGCTCCTCCGGCTCTTTGGGCTTGGTTCCGCAAGCCGAGACGGCGAGGAGGACAACCGCGGCTGCGATGACCCCTCGCATTTTTCCAACCGATCGCTTTGCTGGCGCTTCGACGGCTTGCACGCCGCCATTATACCTCGGCCACATGGGCCCCAACAAAAATCAGGTGAGGTCCGTGCAAGTCACCCGGGGGAGCCCACCGCCACCTCGGCCGAAGGTAGCGCAGCCCAACACGCAGCGGCGAGGAACGCCCAGACCAAGCTCAGCACGGGAAACCGTGCTCTACCGCAGCCAGATCTCGAGGCCGTTGCCACAGTGGCCGTCCGCCGCGTCGTCGTGCCACGCGTTGTTGTTCTGGTTCTGCGTGCAGCTGCACACGCCGCTGAACGGTGCAGACAAGTCCTCGTTGAGCCGCATGTGCAGGTCGCAGGAACTCGTATAGCCGTAGTCAGACAGGCTCATGCCGCCGATCGAGGTCAACCCATACACCAGAATCGCCCCGTCCGTGCAGTTCAGCACCAACTCTGGGTCTTCGCGCACAGGCGTGGCCGCGTGGGCGTCTTGGCTAAACCACGAGAACGCCTCGCCGTCGACCCCTTGAACCAGGTCCGCGGTCTGCTCGGAGTCGTCTTCGGCGGTCACGGTGAACCGGGCCGTCGTCATGTCCGGGAGGCAGTCGTCGGTGATCATCGTTGCCGTCGTCGCAGACTTCGTTGCCGGTCACCTGACCGTCACCGCAGATGTCGCCATCGCCATCGCCGTCACCGTCGCCGTCGCCCGTGGGATCGCCGTCGCCATCGCCCGACGTCTCCATGGTCCCGCTCTCGTCGCTCCCCGCGGGCGTGTCATCGCCACACGCGGTGAAGACCAAGCAGCAAGTCGATGAGAGCGTAAGCTTCGGAGATTTTGGTATGAGGATTTCGCATGGTAGGCGAGCCACTCGACCCGAGCAACCGCGTCGGCGCACCTTTAAACTAGTCGAGCACAGCTGCCCAGCCTACGGGCCAGGTAGACGAGACAGACACCGGCCTTCGCGAGTATCATCACACCCACCCTGCATGTCACGGTATCTGTACTTCGCCCCGCTCACCGACTTTCTCGCCGCAGTGGACACGGCCGAGCTGGTCTCCACGCTGACCACACGCCACGCGGAGCTGACCGACCGGCCCCCGAGCGACGGAGAGGTCCAGTCGTGGCGGGTCTCGCTGCCGGCCATGGCCGATGTCCTGCGTGATCCAGTGTTTGCGACCGGCGAGGTGTTCGTCGAGCTGTTCATGCCGCTCAACGGCCGACGCTGCGACGCCCTGTTGAGCGGCCGATCACCCGAGGGGCCCAGCGCGGTGATCGTCGAGCTCAAGCAGTGGTCATTCGTGAGCAAGTCGCACCTGCCCGAGCACGTGTACGCGGGGGGCCGCAATGTCCTGCACCCCTCGGTCCAGGTTGGCGACTATGTGGAGACCCTGCGCCACTTTCATAGCGCGTTCACGGGCTCGGGTGAGGCCATCTCGCTCGCGGGCGCGGCGTTCCTGCACGACCTGCGCCAGACCGGGGACAAGGCTGATCTGCACGACGACATCGTGTTTGGCTCGGCGCCCCAGGACTTCCCGCTGTTCTACGCGCACCAGCACCGCTTGTTTGCAAAGTGGCTGGCAGACCGCCTGGTCCCGGGTCCGGGCAAGCCGGTCGCCGATCGCATCCGCCAGGGCGGCCCACTGCCAAGCCCCAAGCTGCTCGATCGGGTGGTGTCGTGCATCAAGGGCCAGCAAGACTGGCGCCTGCTCGACGAGCAGAAGACCGCGTACTTCTCCATTCGCCACGCCGTGCAGCTGGCCAAGGACACCGGGGACAAGCGCGTGTTCGTGGTCCGCGGCGGGCCGGGGACCGGCAAGAGCGTGCTGGCGATCCAGCTGTTGGCCAGCGCCGCCAGCCAGCACTGGCGGGTGGCTCACGCGACGGGATCGAAGGCGTTCTCGACCGTGCTGCAGGGCCGGACGCTCGCGTTCTCTCGCGACCTGATGAAGCGAATGCACAGCGTGAAGACCAAGAAGGCGCTGCCGGTCGGCGAGCTGTTCACGACCTTCGCCGATGTCGCCAAGCTCGGCGCCCGCGACCCGGATCGGCTCGACCTCACGGTCTGCGACGAGGCCCATCGGCTGTGGAAGTTTCGTCGCATGAAATACCCCAACGGCAAGGTCGAGTGGCTGAGCGAGACGTCGATGATCGATGAGGTCATCGCCGCGAGCCGGGTGACCGTGTTCTTTCTCGATGATGATCAGTCGGTTCGCGCGGGCGAGATCGGCCACTCACGCCTGATCCTCGAGCGCACCGCCGCGCTCGGCATTCCCCACGAAGTCCACGATCTCGACGCGCAGTTTCGCTGCGCTGGATCAAGTAGCTACATCCACTGGGTCGACGGCTTGCTGGAATTTCGCGCAGGTCTGGATCATGAGTGGCAAGCCGATCAGGTCTACGAGACCAAGGTGTGGTCGGACATGCACGCAATGGACGCGCACCTGCGGGGCTTGGTCGAGCAGCGACGCAGCTGCCGGCTGCTGGCGGGCTACTGCTGGCGCTGGTCGAAGCCCGACGGCCTCGGCCAGCTGCCTCACGATCTTCAAGATCCGCGGTTTGGTAGCTGGTCCGGCGCGTGGATCGAGAAGACTGGCCAGCACACCAAGCCGCTCGAGAATCAGTACTATCGCTGGGCGACGCTCGACGACGCCTACGAGCAGGTCGGCAGCATCTATTCGGTGCAGGGCTTCGAGTTTGACGATGTTGGCCTGATCTGGGGCGACGATCTGGTCTGGCGCGAGGATCGGTGGATTGCGCAGATCGACCGCAACAAGGACAACGCGTTCAAGAAGGAGCTGCGGTCCAGCGGTACCGACCCAGTTCAGAAGCTGCGCAATGTCTACCGGGTGCTCATGACCCGGGGGATGCGCTCGACCCACCTGTTCATCCTCGACGACGAGACGCGGGCGCATATCCAGGCTTGCTTGGCGCCGCGGGTGCAGGCGCTGTCGGTGGCCTCGGGCGATCACACCCCGGCTTCGACGCCGCCGCCGGCCCGCCGACGGCTCGCGATCGTCGAGCCCGCGCCCCGTCGATTCAGCCCGATCGAGGTGAGCCCGGATCCCTCGGCGCCGTGGTCCAGCGGCGCGCCCGTGATGGACTTCCATGCGGCGGCGGGCGGCTTCAGCGGAGCGTGGCGCGATCTCATTGATCCAGCCGAGGCCGAGCAGTGGGTGACCTGGGCGGACGCGCCGAGCTTCTTTCCTGGTGAGTTCGTCGCCGAGGTCCGCGGCGACTCGATGACGCCGCAGATCCATGACGGCGACTGGTGCCTGTTCAAGCCCGCGCCGATCGAGCAAGCGATTGGGCGTCCGGCGCTGGTGCGACTCGCGGACGCTGGACACGACGGGGGGCGGTTCACCGTCAAGATCGTCAGGGTCGAGTGGGCTCCGGGTCTCGGCGGTGAGCTGGTGCGCTCGGTCCTGGTGCTGGAGAGCCTCAACCCTGCGCATCCGCCGATGCGCTTCGCGGCGAGCGAGCAGGCCGAGGTCACTGTGTTGGCGGTCGTTCGTCGAATCTTGGGGCCGCGCGACAAAGCATGAACGGCGGGCGCGCTCGAAGCTTCGCGGGCCCGCGGATAGGCTATGGTCGACGCGCGTGCGCATCGTGATCGCAACCTCGCTCGGCACCCTCGCGGTGGTCGCCTGCACGCCGACGCCCGCGCGCGACGACGCCGACACCAGCGACACCAGCAGCGAGACCGAGACCGGCGACCCACCACACGCCTGCGAGATTCTGCGCCGCCACCTCGACCTGGTGTTCGAGTAGCTTTGTTCCAACGACCACGCTGTGCGCCAGATCGCCCCCCGACAGTGTGAACTCGACCCGCTCGCGATTGCCGAACCCCGTCGCTCGTGTGAAGTTGGCTCGCCCGCTGTGAACGCGGCCGGACCACCATGAGCGCACTCGAGTCTCGAACAATATCTACGCCCAACCTCGACATGCACCTGTGGCTTGCGGGCTCACCGGACAAGCCCGCGGTGCTGCTGCTGCACGGCAACCTGTCGAGCGCGGTGTTCTTCGATCGCGTCCAGGCCGAGCTCGCGGCGGACTACTACGTGATCGCGCCGGACATGCGCGGCTACGGGCGCACGCAGGCCAAGCCCGTCGACGCGACCCGGGGCGTGCGCGACTTCTCGGACGACCTCGCGGGCTTGCTCGCCAGCCCCGAGCTCGGTCTCGCGGCGGACGCGAAGCTTCACGTGGTCGGTTGGTCCGCGGGCGGCAACGTGGCGATGCAGCTGGCGATCGATCACGGGCAGCGCGTGGCCTCGCTCGCGCTGATCAACCCAGGCTCCCCCTATGGCTACGGTGGGACCAAGGGGGTCGATGGGACGCCCTGTTACGCGGACTTCGCGGGCTCGGGCGGGGGGAGTGCCAACCCGACATTCGTCGAGCTGCTCGCGGCCAAGGACACGGGCGCCGATCAACCGGTCTCGCCGCGCAACGTGATGAACAGCTTCTACTGGAAGCCGCCGTTTCGGCCCGAGCCGGAGGCCGAGGAGCGCTACCTCGCGGGGATGCTCGAGGTCGCGGTCAGGCCTGAAAACTACCCGGGCGACGCGACCGCTTCGCCGAATTGGCCGAATGTGGCGCCCGGCGTGACGGGCATGAGCAACGCGCTGTCGCCCAAGTACCTGAATCAGTCCGGGATCGTGCAGCTACGCGAGAAGCCGCCGATCCTGTGGATCCGCGGAACCGACGATCAGATCGTCTCCGACCGCTCGATGTTCGACTTTGGTGTGCTCGGCGAGCTGGGCGCGGTGCCCGGTTGGCCCGGCGCCGACGTGTACCCGGCCCAGCCAATGGTGGCGCAGACCCGCGCGGTGTTCGAGCGCTATGCGGCGGCTGGCGGCCGCTTCCATGAGCACGTGATCAACGACGCTGGACACGGGCCGCATATCGAGAAATACGATGAGTTCATGACCGCGCTGCAAGGATTCTTGGCGAACTGATGCGACCACACGACTCAATGTTACATTTGTGCAAACCGGGACTTGGCTTGGGCGTTGGCCTGGGGCTTGCGCTGCTCGGATGTCCAGCCGCGGGTCCGGACGAGGGCGCCGACGCGACCGCCGAGACCGGCGACGGCGACGGTGATCCCGGCGACGGCGATCCCGGGGACGGCGATGGCGACCCCGGGGACGGGGACGGCGATCCCGGGGACGGCGATGGCGACCCCGGGGACGGGGACGGTGACGGCGACGGGGACCTGTGCGACGACGGCGTGGTCCCCAACCTGACCTTCGAGCTTGGCTACGACCAGGCCGAGCATGGCTGGGTCCGCGCCGAGCGGTGGGTGATCGACAGCCCGATCATCCCCGACGATCCCTTCTTCCCCGACGCGCGCAGCGAGCAGACCGATCAACAGCTCGAGTTCTATGGCTTCGAGCCGAACCCGTCGCCGGCCAGCTTCGTGCTGCAATTCGGCCCGGGCTGGGACACCGCGAGCGGCAATCCAGTGCTGTTGGTCCACGGCGCCGATGATCCGCCCGACCGCGCGTGGGCCAACCCGGGCGTCGATGGGCCCTACGGCTGCGGCGACATGGTCTGCCCGAGCGAGGGGCTGATGCAGGGTCTCGCGGCCGCCGACATCCCGGTCGTGGCGATCGCGTTTCCCAACAAGCAAGGCGACAACTTCATGTGGGCCGAGCAGATCCACGCGGCGATTCAGGTCATTCGCGAGCGAACCTGCGCCGAGCAAGTCGACGTGATCGCGTGGTCGAAGGGGACGGTCGCGGCCCGCATGTACGCGTCGAGCGTGAACGAGGACTGGGGCACGCCCTACGCCGACGACGTGCGAAAGCTGGTCTTGATCGGCGGCCCCAACCTGGGCATGGACTACGGCTTTCGCTATGGCAGCGGCAACAACACCACGGTGTGGCCGCCCGGCATGGCCCACGGGCCGACGGTGCACCACGAGCAGGTGGTTGGATTTCAGACCGTCGATTACAGCGAGCACGCAATCTACGACCACGGCGGCGGCTACTACTACCGCGGTCAGGCTCAGATGCTGGCGAGCTGGATCGACACCTATGATCTGACCTTCACCGCCAACAACGGGCTGGGGGCCTACGCGACGGTCGACACGCTCTCGACCTACTACGGCGAGAGCATGTATCAGGGCACCTACGCGCGCGGGCTTGGTCTGGACTACGCCGTGGCCCAGGGCTCGCTGATCGAAGAGATCGTCGACGCGGGCATCCCGGCCAGCATTCAGACGTACCTACTATGTGGTGAGGTCAGCGAGCAGGCGGACTACATCGTCGGGATCCCCAACGAGATCTCGGGGCCCAGCGACGGGGTGGTGTTCGTGCAGTCGTGCGCGGCGCCCGACGGGCTCGGACAGATCGGCGACATCGAGGTGCTCGACGGCATCAACCACCTCGAGCTCGGGTTCGAGACGCTGGCGCAAGACACGATCATCGGGTGGCTCGCGCGGTGACCCATGTTGGCGTGATGGCAGCGGGCGCGTACGTGCCCGCGAGCTCGATCAGCTCGGCCGAGATCGCCGCGCGGACGGGGATCCCCGAGGCGGTGATCCGCGAGAAGTTCGGCATTCATCAAAAGCCGGTCCCCGGCCCCGAGGATCACACCAACGCGATGGGCCTGTGGGCGGCCCAAGACGCCGTCGCGCGGGCGGGCATCGACCCAGGCGAGATCGACCTGGTGCTGTGCACGACCGAGGAGTGGAAGGAGTACCCGCTGTGGACGGCGGGCATCAAGCTGGCCCACGATCTCGGGGCCACGCGAGCGTGGGCGATCGACGTGCAGCAGCGGTGCGGAACCACGATGGCGGCGATCGAGCTGGCGCGGGCGATGATCCTGAGCTCGCCGGGGATCGAGACCGTGTTGATCGCAGGCGGCTATCGCAACAGCGACTTCGTCGACCTCGAGAACCCGCGCGCGCGGTTCTTGATCAACCTCAGCGCGGGCGGCGGGGCGCTGATCCTTCGCAAGAACCACCATCGCAATCGCGTGCTCGGGACCGGCGTGATCACAGACGGGAGCTTCTCGCTCGATGTGATCGTGCCAAGCGGCGGGACCGTGGATCCACGATTTGACGGCCCGATCGGCGCGGGCAGGCGGGCGCTCGACGTGCCCGACCCCGAGGGCATGCGCGCGCGGCTCGACAGCAAGTCGATGGCGAACTTCCTGGCGGTCGTCGACCAGGCGCTCGCGCGCAGTGAGCTGCCAGGTCGCGGGCCGCTGACGCGCGCGGACGTCGGCTTTGTCAACATTCTCCACATGAAGCGCTCCGCCCATCGCTATGTGCTGGGCGAGCTTGGCCTGCGCGAAGATCAGAGCTTTTACCTCGAAGACTACGGGCACATTGGCCAGCAAGATCAGCCGCTGGTGTGCATCGAAGCCGAGCGGCGCGGGCTCCTGCGCGACGGCGACGTCATGGTCATGGTCGCGGCCGGGATCGGCTACGCATGGTCGGCGTCGGTGATCGCCTGGGGTCCCAACACGAACGAGACAGCATCATGAGCAACGAGCAACGAGTCGCAATTATCACGGGTGCCGCCAACGGCATCGGCCTGGCAACGGCGCAGGCGTTCGCGGGCGCGGGTTACCGCGTGGTCGCGTGGGATCTGGCCGAGGACGCGGGGGCCGAGCTGGTCCGCACGATCACCGCAGCGGGGGGCCAAGCGAGCTTCGCCCGCGTGGATGTCAGTGACGCCGAGGCGGTCGAAGCCGCGGTCGCGGCGGTCGTGGCTGAGCACCAGCGCGTAGACGTGCTGGTCAACAACGCGGGGATCCTGCGTGACGGGCAGCTGGTCAAGTTCAAGGCCGGCGAGCTGGTCGGTAAGCTCAGCGCCGCGCAGTTCGACGCTGTGATCGCCGTCAACCTCAAAGGTGTGTTCACCTGCACGCAGGCCGTCGCCCCCCACATGATCACGCAGGGCTACGGGCGGGTCATCAACGCATCTTCGGTCGTGGGCCTGTACGGCAACTTTGGTCAGACCAACTACGTGGCGGCCAAGTCTGGGGTGATCGGCATGACCAAGGTGTGGGCGCGCGAGCTGGGCCGCTACGGTGTCACCGTCAACGCGATCGCCCCCGGCTTCATCGCCACCGACATGGTCAAGCAGATGCCCGCGCACGTGCTCGAGGGCATGGTCGCGCACACGCCGGTCGGTCGGATCGGCGAGCCGGAGGACATCGCGCGGGCCTACCTGTTCTTGGCCGATCCCGGCTCGGGCTTCATCAGCGGCACCGTGTTGAGCGTCGACGGTGGCATGGTCGTGGGGACCTGAGGCGCCCGGCATGCAGCGACCGGCCTTGGTAGGGGACTGGTTGGGGCGACGAGCGCAGCTCTCGCCCGAGGCGCTGGCGATCATCGATCTCAGCCGTGCAGACAACCCCGAGCCGCGCGACATCGACTATGCGACGCTCGATCGCGAGACCAACCAGGTCGCGCGGTGGTTGGCGTCGCAGGGCGTGGGGCTGGGCGATCGCGTGGCGATCCTGGCCAAGAACCGGATCGAATATGTCCAGCTGTGGTTCGCGTGCGGGAAGCTCGGGGCGGTCTTGCAGACGCTCAATTGGCGGCTCACCGCGGCCGAACTCGAGCCGCTGGTCGCCCACGCGCGGCCGCGCTTGCTGTGCTGGGATCGCGAGTTCTCCGCGCTGGCGGCCAACCTACGCGGGCGCCCGGGCGCGTCGTCGGTCCAGTTCGTGGCGCTCGACCGCAGCGACGCCGAACCTGATCCGTGTCTGTCGAGCTGTCGCGAGCTGCAGGACACGCCGCTGCCGGCTGTCGAGCTCGCGCCCAGCGACCCGTGGGTGCTGTGCTACACGGGCGGGACCACGGGCACGCCAAAGGCCGCGATCTCGACCCACGCGACCGTGACCTGGAACGCGATCAACACGGCCTCGAGCTGGGGTCTGTCGCACGGCGACGTCGCCGTGCTCAACGCCCCGATGTTTCACACGGGCGGGCTCAACGTGTTCACGGCGCCGCTGATCCACGTCGGCGGCTGCTCGATCCTGTGCCGCGAATTCGACCTCGAGCAGCTCTACGACCTGCTGGAGCGTCGGCCCGTCAGCTGCTTGTTTGGGGTCCCCGCGATGTTCCAGGCCATGCAGGCGCACCCGCGCTGGGCGACCGCGCCGATCGAGCGGGTCCGGACGATCATCTCGGGTGGCGCCCCCTGTCCGGGGCCGGTGTTCGAGCAATTCTGGGCCCGCGGGGTCGACTTCAAGACCGGCTATGGCTTGACCGAGGCGGGGCCCAACAATTTTTGGCTGCCGCGTGAGCGCGTGCGCGACAAGCCCGGTGCGGTCGGGTGGCCGCTGATGCACGTCGAGATCCGGATTGTCGACGCAGGTGGCGACGCGTGCGGTCCGGGCGAGGTCGGCGAGCTGTGGATCCGCGGGCCGCATGTGTCGCCCGGGTATTACGACGATCCGCAGGCCACCGCCGCGAGCTTCGTCGACGGGTGGCTGAAGACCGGAGATCTCGCCCACACCGACGCGCAGGGCTGCGTGACGATCGTCGGGCGCAGCAAGGAGATGTTCATCTCGGGCGGCGAGAATGTGTACCCGGCCGAGGTCGAGAGCGCGATCGCAGGTCACCCGGACGTCGTGGATGTCGCGGTGATCGGCGTGCCCGATCCACGCTGGGGTGAGGTCGGTCGCGCGTTCGTGGTGCTGCGACCAGGAGCCCAGCTCGAGCTCGCGGCGCTGCAGCAATTCTCGGGTGAGCGGCTCGCCAAGTACAAGCTGCCGCGCTCACTCGTGATCTTGGACGTAATGCCGCGCACGAGCGCGGGCAAGCTAGACAAGCGGCGGCTAGGGATTGAGCAGGGAAGCATCTAGACAACCGGCCCCCAAGTGCGGGACTCTCCCCGCATTAGGTCCGCTCGGAGTCCTGTCATGCAACTCGTGAACTCACCGTCGATCCGCCTGTTCTCACTCTTGTCGCTGTGTCTGTCGCTGTCGCTGGCCTCGGGGTGTGGCCCCGACGCTCCGGCCGACGAAGAGGCGGGCGAGACCACGGCCGCCTCGGGCACCGCCAGCGAGACGGCGAGCGACCCAGACACGTCCACGGGCGAGGACCCGAATCCGACGACGACCTCCGCCACCACCGACGGCAGCTTCGTGTCGGACGAGGGTCCCGACAGCGGCAACGACACCGCCGCGCCCGGCAACCTGGGTGACATGTGCATGTCCGACTCGGAGTGCGCCGAGGATCTGTTCTGCAATGGCGTGCCTGGGTTCGGCGGCGTCTGTTCCGAGTGCGGCGGCGACTCGGACTGCCCCGACGGCAGCAACTGCACCTTCTTGAACGGGTGGTTCGCGTGCGGCGACGGCAGCGAAGGGCAGATGTGCGAGAGCGATGCCTCGTGCGCCGAGGAGCTGTTCTGTGCCGAGGTCGTGGATCTCGGCGGGCTGTTCAACGGAAACTTCTGCTCGGAGTGCAGCGAAGACGCGCACTGCCCCGACGGTCAGCTGTGCGCACCGCAGCTCGAGTTCATGGACATCACCAACATCGCGGGCCAGCGCGCGTGCATTGAGCCAAAGACCGCGCCCAACGACTCGCTGTGTGACGACAAGGGCAGCGGCGACGAGCAGTGCGAGGGCTTCTGCACCACCGCGGATCTCATGGGCTTCATCGAGCTCGGGGTCTGCGGCGAGTGTGAGAGTGATGCCGACTGCATGATGGGCACCTGCATGCCCGCGATGATCGGCTTCAACGGGTTCTCGGGCTCCGTCTGCGGCTGACGCCCATGTATAGTCGGCGCCATGATGCGCCACCAAGGATTACGCTCGCGGCTGGGTTCCGGGGGATGCCTGCTCGCCGTGCTGCTGTGCACGACCGCCTGCACAAATGAGATCACCGCCACGCTGAAGGTCGACGGCGAGAGCTTCGTGCCGACCTCGTGTCGCGCGGGGCAGCTCAACAACTTCGCGGGTGTCGATCTGATCGACGACGCGGGCCAGACGCTGCGCCTGGTCCAGAGCCCCACCAACGAGTCGAACGCGATCCTGCTGGGTGCCAAGACCGTCGAGTTCGGCGCGTGCGGGACGTTCAGTGTCGAGCGGCAGAGCTCGGCGGTCAATGACATCACCAATGTCATGGGCGAGGCCAAGCTCGATTGTGAGGCCGACGGGCGCTCGGTCTCGGGTACGGTCAGCTTTAAAAATTGCCACTAGACTAGAGCGCCGAATTGGCGCGCTCAACGTGAGATCATCACCGACGCAATGCACATCTCTTTGTCGTCCCCCCACCACTGATCCTGGGGAGCCGCGCCGTCCGGTTGGTTGGCTTGGGTGTTGTCGAAGTGGCATTCGACATACAGGCGATCGCCGGTCTTCACGGTCACCGGCTCGGTCAAGAAATACTCACCTTGCCACGCGAAGTCCCAGTCCTCGATGTGGAGCAGACAATCGACGCTGCCGTCGAAGTGCAGGACCGCGAGCGAGGCCGAGGTGCCGAGCTCGTGCATGTGTAGCGAGACGTTGTGAACCTGCAGCGGCTGCCCCTTGTTGAACCACACCGCGGGATCGTAGGCGTAGCTGTACTTGACGTCGTCCTTGCCCGCGGGGATCTTCATGGTCTTGCCGACCAGCCACGCTGGGTTCATGACTGCGAGCCCATCGACCGGGGTCGTCACGCTATTGTCTAGCTTGAAGCGCAGCTTGGTCTGGTCCGGCGCCGCGCCAGCGGACAGCTCGTAGTGGACCGAGAGCAACAGGTGACTGTTGGCCGGGACCTGGCGACCGAGCCCATCCGGGAAGTCGTGCACGCCCGCGCCCGGGACCCAGCCGCCGAGGTAACCACCCGCGGCCGAGACCACGCCGCCCGGGCAGCTCCACCCCGGGCCGTCGTCGGCGTTGTCGCGATCTTGGTACTCGGCGAGCTTGTCGGTGGGGACGGCGTAGACGATCGCGTGATGGACGAGATCCCGGCGACCCGGCTCGAAGTCGAGGCCGGTCACGTACACCTCGGCGTCGCCGGTCCCGAGCGGATCGGCGGGCCAGTCGATCAAAAAGCAGCGCTGGTCATCCGAGCTGCCGATCGTCGCGCTCGGGGTGTAGGGCTCGGGCATCTCGAGCTCGAGGTCCACGCGCGAGAGCCCGGGCGGCGTCGGTGGTGGCGGCGCGTCGGCCGGGTCGCCCTCGGGCGCGCCCTGCTCGACCCAGCGCTCGAGCACCGCGCGCTGCTCCGGGGTCAGCTCGCGCTCGTGCTGGAGCGGCGTGCAGCAGCGCGAGGGCGGCCACGGTGGCATTGCGCCGGACCGCACCGCGTCGAGCATCAGTGGCGCGAACGCGACGACGGACGCGTACTCGTCGAGGGCGAACGGGCCGATGCCGCCCGCGGTGTGGCAGCCCGTGCACGCGGCGTCGAGGATCGGGCGCAGATCTCGATGGTAGGTGGGCGTGTCGACCGGCGACGCGGGCAGCGGATCCTCGCTCGCCTCACACACGCCGAAGTCGTCGGGCAGCGGGGAGTCGGGGATGCAGCCGCCAGCCAGCGCGGCCAGCCCCACGAGCCCCGCCGTTGCTCCGCGCCTGCGTGAGCCTGGCCGTCCGGTCTCCATGCCCCATGAGACGCCAATTGCGGGTTTGAGTCTACTAATCTCGCGCAGCTGCGCGCTCGAGCGCGCGGTCGAGCTCCGAGCAGCGCACGCGGATCGTGGCCAGCATGTCGCGGATCTCGGTGAGGTCTTCCTCGCTCATGTCGGCCGCGGCGTCGAGATCACCAAACATCTCATTGGCCGCCTCGGCGGTCTTGCGCAGGCGGTTGACCGACTTCACGAAGCGCGGGAGCCGGGGTCGGCCGCCGCGACTGACGAGCCTGGGGCTGCGCTTGCGGGCGGCGACGGCCTCGCGCTCGAGCTCGGCGACGGTCCAGGCCTGGTGGAGCGCGGCGTCGAGCAAGCGGCGTTGATCGAGCTCCGGCAGGCCCAACACCAGGCGCAGGTGGCTGATCCCCAGGCCCGCGTCGGCCCAGCGCTGCAGCCCACCAAGCCGCGAGCTCAGCTCGTAGAGCGCGATCGAGCGATACAGCGCGGAGCTGCTCACGGGCAGGTCACTGCGGCGCGAGAGCGTGCGCAGCGAGTGGGACTTGGGTCCGCGGCCGCGCCAGCGCGAGAGGTCGCCATCATACAGACGCTCGACCACCAGGCGTCCGATCTCCACCGCCTGATCCACGCTCACGTCCCTGCCGAGCGCCGACAGCTGCTCGGCGAGATCATCGATCCGCGGCGGCGCTTCGTCTAGCGACAGACCTGGGTAAGGAGGGGACAGGGCCGGGACTTCAACGACGGAGAGGTGACTCATGGGACTCGGTGGAGCAAGCGGCTCCCCTAGTTAGTGACACCATGCGCACGATCGATTGCTTTTTGTCAGTGGCACGCTGGATTCGCCGCTAGAAGCGGGGAAACACCAAACCGCTCATGCGCAGCGCGATCGAGAATCCATCGACCCAGCGGCGGTCGAGCTCGCTTGCGACCCACGCGCCCGGTGCCGCCTCGCAAACATCGTCTACGCAGTGTTGCCAGTGGAAATTGAGCTGTGTCGCGAACTCGACCCCTACCGAGAAGTCAGCGAGGATCCAGCCATCCACGATCAGGGCCGGGCGCACCAGCGCGCCGGTGGAGCTCAGCCGATGGGGGGCGACGTCGCGCAGCAGCACCCGCTGCGACCAGCCGAGCCCGAGCTCGAAGCCGAGATCCACGCGGCTGTCGGCGCCAGCTCGTGTGGCGAGCGGGACGATGCCGCGAACCGCGAGCATGCCAGCGTCGGCGGTCCCCGTCGCGAATGACCCGCCGGGTCGATGGGCCTGGCGGACCCACGCGCCCGAGAGGTACCAATTGGGGTTGAAGCGCCAGCCACCGCCGAGCCGCAGCGCGAGCCCCGGTGAGGGTCCAACTCCGCCGGCCCGGCGACCGCAGGTGCCCGCGTAGAGCAGGGCCGGCTGACACAGGGCCACGCCAACGGCGACGTCGAGCGCGAGCCCGCGTCTGTAGGGCGGGCCGTACAGGGGCGACTCGCGCGGGGGTGGGACGGGCTCGTGAACGAGCTCGGGCTCGTGAACGAGCTCGGGCTCGTGAACGAGCTCGGGCTCAGGCTCGGGCTCGGGCTCGGGCGCCTGCGCGTGTGCGACGCGGGCGAGGCTCAGCGCGCCGACGAAGCCGAGCGCGAGCAGCCTCGCAGGGGCACGGCTGAGGCTCGCTCGCACCGGACGATGGTCGGGCACCGCCGCGGTCACGGCAAGTCCGGGACACGGGCAAGCAGGTCCCGCGAGCGGGACGGCCTCACAGCGGGGTCGCCTTGCCTGCCTCGATCTCCTCGTCAAACAGCAAGTGGCTGATCGCGTAGTAGGGCTGGCGCTTGCGCTGCCTGGTCATCGGGAGGATCCGCAGGCGCGTGAACCCGCGCTCGGACAGGACCTCGGGCAGCTCGATGTGGCGGGCGCTGACGCCGTCCTGGTTCCACTCGAGCTGGCGTGGCACGGGGACCCGCGCGACCTCCTCGGCGTGGTCGTAGAAGCGGATCTCGAACCGGTCGGCGTCGTTGACCGAGACCTCGAGCTCGTGGGCGCGCTTGAGCTGCTTGTACTTGACGTACACCCCGGCGTCCGTGAACCGGCGGACGAGCTTGGAGTTGATCGGCGTCCCGTCGGCGACGGGCTTGGCGGCGATCGAGCTGGCGTTGCGCCGCGACGCGCCGTGGAACCGCCACGCCTCTTCGTTGAGCAGCTCCGCGGGCCCACCGGTGTTGAGCCACCAGATCGCCCGGAACCGGTCCCAGCTCCACAGATCGCCGTGAGTCACGAGATCGATGCGCTCGTACAGCTCGTGGACCTGCGGGTCTTCGATCACGTTCTCGCCGGTCTCGAGGGTCTGAATGTAGCCAGGCGGGATCGTGCGGATGAAGTGGCCGGTCATCCAGTCGGGTCGCCAGAGGGCGGGCATGCGGGCGAGCAGGGGATCGGTCAGCGCGACGTCGTCGACGAGGTGAACGTCGGGACCGGCCGCGAGGCCGCGGTAGCCCATCGCTCGGGCGATCACGGTCTTGCGCCCGGGCCTGGCCCCGCGCAGGCCGAGGTCGGTCCAGCCGTGATTGGGCATCTCGTCCCAGCGGTTGGCGCTGAGCAGGCTGGCGGCGTGGAACAGCAGCGCGTGCTCGTTGGTGACCCGGCGCCCGGTTCGAGCCTGGTTGTGGGGGACCCGGATCGTGCTGTTGGTCTCGAGCGTGTTCGGGTGCGCGCTGAGCCCGATCCCGGCGACGATCGCCGCGATGATCAGGAACTGGGTCAGCTCGATCCGCTTGATCTGCGACAGGCACACCAGCGCCATGAACATGGGCGCGGTGAAGAACCGACCGAGCATGAAGTCGCCGCCGATCTTGGTCATGTACAGCGCGTGCAGGATGATCCCCACGGCAAACGGGATCATCTTGCGATCGCGCGTCATGAACGGCGCGACCACGCCCGCCACGATGATCAGCAAGGTCAGCGGATCCGCGTCGAGGGTGGACACGAAGTACAGCAGGCCCTGGTGCGCGAGCTGGCCCGCGTCAATGCCAGAGTTGAGCTTGGCGAGCGCGGTGTTGGGCACCAGCGCGCCGTAGTAGACCAACGAGAACAGCTCCCACGCGACCAGCGGGGCGCTGGCGAGCACCGCCCCGCGCAGCAACGGCGTCAGTTTTTCGCCCCGGCGAAACGCCTGGATCCCAGCCGCGAGCACGACTGGCCCGAGCAGCACCGCGTTGTCGGGCCGGCTCAGCAGCGACAGCCCGCCCAGCAGGCACAGCAGCGTGAACCGCCGCACGTCGGGCACGCGCCCGAGGTAGACCCAGGCGCTCAGGGCGATCAGCAGATGGGTCAGCGGGTTCTCGAGCCCTGAGGTCGCGTAGTCGACGAACGCGTGGGACAGCGTGGCCGCGAGCAGCACGATGATCCCGACCCACTCCGAGCGCGCGAGCCGAATCGAGACAATTGCGACGGCGCCGGTCGAGACCAGCGCGCCAAAGATGATCAGTGAGTAGAAGAACTCGTTGGTGATCGAGTAGACCGCCCAGCACAAGAGCAGCCACAGCGGGTGGGTGAATGCCTGGACCCGCTCGCCGACGTTCCAGACCAGGCCGTGGCCGTTGCAGAAATTATCGACGGTGCGCAGCGAGATGTAGGCGTCGTCGACGAGCCAGCCGTGGCGCAGGATCACCAGCGCGAACGCCAACAGCAGGAGCACCCGAACCCGGCGGCGGGCCCGGTGGGGGTGTTGTCCGAGCGATGGTGACGTGGGCACTCGGGGGGATGTGCCCTGGCGCCGCTGACTCGATCACGTCTAATTCACCATCTGTTCATCGACAGTCGATCGGGAGCGCGAGCGGCTCACAGCGGGCCAAGATCGTCACACCACAGCTCTTCGGCGTAGAAGAAGCCCAGCAACTCTTGCGTGGCGGTGTGGGTGTCGATCAACAGGGCCATCAGCGGCGGCTCGCCGGGCCGCGGGACGCAGCGCGCGTGGGCGCGGCTGAAGTTGGCGAGCTGCTGGGCCGCGGCGATCAGCGCCCGCGAGGCGCTGTCGGTGCCGCCGTCGTAGCGCGCGAGCTGGCGGACCGTGCCCAGCCCGGGCACATGAAACACCGCGTCGTTGGCCAAGAAGCGCGCGTCGTGGGCGGGCGGATCGTCGTTGGTGAACAGCGGCCCGAGCTCGGCCACGCTGGCCCGGAGCTGGGTGAGGTCGGCCTCCGAGAACCGCCGCCGCGCGGGCGTGCACAGGCTCGAGATGGCGCCGTGGACCTCGGACAAGGTGGCGAGCCGCTCGGCGAGGATCATCCAGCCGACGTCGAGGTGGTCCTGCGCGAGCTCGGCCGCGGCCCGGGCGGGTGCGCGCAGGGCCTCGACATAGTCGCGATCGATCCGTCGCGCGCAGTCGGTCGGGATGTACTCGCTCGGCTCGACCGTGCCGATCCGCGCCGAGCCCCGCAAGAACAGCCGCGGGGTCATCTGGCAGGCGTGGGCGTCGCTGCCGCTGACGCAGGCCGAGAACGGCTGCAGGTAGCGGAGATAGCGTTGGCCGCACTGGTACCGGGCCCAGCCGTCGGCGTCGAAGTCCGAGCGGGTGCGGGAGGCCTGGAATTCGGCCAGCTCGGCCTCGATCCCGGGCACGACCTGGGCGAGCTCGACGGCGTAGGCGGCCGCGAGCACGGCGTCAGCGTGGTCCAAGAACGGCTCGAGCAGCTCGAGGCTGTGGGTCTGACCAGCGATGAGCGAGCTCAGCAGCGGCTCGCAGCTGCCGACCGCGGCCGGGGCCACGCTGCGCCAGACCGGCGCGTCGACCTCGACAGGACCGACCACGAGCACCGCCGGGTCACCGAGCTCGGCCCACCGCTGCAGCCAGACCGGGTCGACGTCGAGCTGCTTGGGCAGCGACCAGCGGGTCCGACCGCTCGGGCCGGTGGCCGGGAGCAGGGGGGGATCCTCGCGGATCACGTCGGCGAGGCGCGGACGCGTGGTGTCGTGCGGGCCGATCGCGTGCACGGCGGTGTCGGGCGCGATCCGACCGACCAGCGCCGCGAGCTGCATCGCGTCGAGCTTGCTGGCCTCACGGCTGCCGCTGCCGTCGACCAGCAGACCGACGCGCGCGCGGGGGCCGAGCGCGGCCGCGAGCTCGTCGAGATCTCCAGCCGCCGAGCTCGGCGGGCGCCAATCCAGATCCAGAGACGGCATCGGCAGGCCCCCGGCAGGCCGCGGTGGACCCTCGGGCAGCGTGGCAGGCGCTGGACTGGCGGCGATCGGGCCCGGTCCGTGCGTGGGGCTGGGGGAGCACGCGATCACGCTCGCCAACCCAGCCGCCAACGCGCACGCGCAGGTGCCCCCGACCATCAGGCCGATCCCCCACAGCGCCCGCCGACGCGTGCCTGGACTGCTGGAGCGAGCGCCAGCTTGGTCGTGGGGAGCGAGCCGGTTGCGCCGTTGCGAGCGGCTAAGGGGCGCGAGCATCCGCGGACAGCATACGGAGCTCTGGAGCAATGTCTCCGTGATCCGCCGCACCCGCATCGCAAACCAGTCCGCAACCGCACCACGCTGCGATCCACGGGTATACTGGCGACGCGCATGGGTTTCGAACGACGAGGCGAAGCGGGCGGGGCCGGTCCTCGCACTTGGGGCATCTGCAGGGGCACCTGGGTGCTGAGCGTTGGGCTGGCACTCGCCGTCACGCCGGCCGACGCGGCGCCTCCCACTGACAGCGTCGCGAGCTCGCCGGAGGCGGCGCCCGGTGACCCCACCGCAGAGTCGGAGGCGCTGCTCGAGTTTCACTTCAAGCCGGTCGCGAACCTGCAGATCGCGATCTGGCTCGAGGACACCAGCGGCAACTTCGTGCAGGACGTGCTGGTGACCCAGGCCACCGCCAAGCTGGGGATCGGCAACCGCTCGGGCATGACCACCTTCTTGTCGAGCTGGCGCGCCCCCTACGGACCGCGCCCGTCGGTGCTGCCGATCTGGGCCCACAGTCGCGGCAAGACCTACCCGCGGATCCTGTTCCACGACGCCAACCTCAACAACCACACCTCGCTGGGCTTCCACGAGTCGAGCAGCTCGGCGGAGACCTACTTTTGTCGGCCGCTGACCCCGACCGAGGACGACGCGATCGTCGACACGATGACCTGCCCCTCGCCCGCGACGTTCCGGTCGGACAAGGGCCAGTTCGCGCCCGGCGGTCAGACCTCCGTGTATCCGCCGCGCAATGATCTGACCAACTTCGACGAGAACCGCGACAGCGAGGACACCAAGTCGTACGGCGCCCTCAACGAGCTCGACATGATCTCCCGGGCCACGCCGAGCCCGGGGGCCTACCTGTTCGCGCATCGGATCCATTTTGACGAGGTGCCCGCGGGACCGCTGGTCGCGTGGATCGAGGTCTCGCTCGAGCGCGACGAGAACCCCGACTGGGAGTTCGATCGCGAGGACGACCACTGGGTCGACCCCAAGCTCCCGGCCTACGGGCGCGAGTACTTCGGCCAGCCAGCGGTCGTGTATCGCGTGGAGTTCGACCCGGCGGAGCCCGGCTACACCTCGGTCACCGAGTATGCGGGCTACGCCGACTGGGACGGCGCGAGCGGGGCCGTGCATCCGCCCGACTCGACGATCTCGGCGTCCGGCGGCAGCGGGGCCGATCGCCTGCAGGTCCACGACAAGTTCGGGGTGCCCGCGCGGTTCGGCATCTACTCGCACGGCTGGGGCACCGGGGGCGGGGGAGACGGCGACGGCGATGGCGATGGCGACGGCGACGGCGACGGCGACCCTACCGGCGGCGGTGGCTGCACCACCGTCGATCTTCCGGCCGTCGAGGATCTGCAGCTCGTCGCCACCGACTTCGACACCGTCACCGCGACGTTCCGGCTGCCCGAGGTCCCCGACGGGATCGAGCCCTCGACCCTGTTCGCCGGCTGGATCACCCCGGAGACCAGCGACTTTCAGCTAGGCGCGTCGAAGGCCGTGGCCGGGATCCCGCGGCTTTGTCGCGAACCGGGCGAGCTCGACTGCATCGAGGCCGGGCCCGGCGATCTGGTCACGATCGACATTGACCAGCTGTTTGGGAATTACACGTATTCGATCGGCGTCCACTACGAGGACATCTGCACCAACCGCAGTGAGATCGCCGTCGCCGACGTGACCACGCCCGCGCAGAAGTTCCAGACGATCGACGGCGCCTGCTTCATCGCCACCGCGGCCTGGGGGGCAGGCTGGACCACTGAGCTCCGCGCGCTGCGATGGTTCCGCGACGCCTATATGATCGACCAGCCGATCGCCAACGATCTGGTCCGTGCGTACTACGCCTACGGCCCCGTGCTCGCCAACATGATCCGCGACGTCCCGCCGGCCCGCGCGGCCGCCCGGCTGATGCTGCGACCGATCGTCGACGTGGCCAAGCAGATCGTCATGGGCGCGGGCTGACCAGGCTTCTGGTCGGCGCCGACAACCTCTGGTACGCATCGCCCGTGCACGCGATCGCCCTCGCTCTCGCCGTCAGCTTGGCCGTTGGTCCGGCCGTGACTGAAGCTGCGCCCGCGCCCGCGCCCACGAGCGAGGCCGAGCAACCGGCCGAGCAATTGGCCGAGCAACCGGCCGAGCAGTCAGGCGAAGCGCCGGCCGAGGACGCGAGCCCCGAGGCGCCCGCTGAGCCGGTCGCCGCCGCGCCCGAGCCGACCGCGGATCCGGTCGAGCCCGCGCCTGCCGTCGAGCCAGCGCCTCCCGTCGCGCCTGAGCCCGAGCCCGCCACCGCCGAGCCAGCCCAGCAGCTCAGTCCAGCCGCCCCGGTCGTCCGCGATCGCCTGGGCTGTGACGGCAGCAAGCGCTGCCGGAAGATGACGGTCGCGGGCATCGTCGTCGGCGTGCTGGGGTTCAGCGGCGTGGGCACGGGGATCGGGCTGCTGGTCAACCGCGACGAGGTCGTGCCCGAGGCGCCCGTGTTCGTGACCAGCACGCGCCCAGCCGGGCTGGTGATGCTGACCGTCAGCAGCGGCGTCGCGTTCACGGCCGTCTTGATGCTGGTCGCCGCGCACAAGGGCTACAAAGAGCGCGCCGACGAGGCCCGAATCCAGCTCACCCCGACCGGGCTTCGGTTTTGATATGACGTTTTATCAGTCACTTCGAAGCTCACTGGTGCTCGCGTTCGGCGTGGGGCTGGGCGTGGGTGCGTGTCAGCTGCCCAACCCCAACCATTGTCAGAACATCGCGCTCGATGCCAACGCGTGGTGCGGCGCCGTCTACTCGGACGAGCCGTATTGCTCACCCTGCGAGGCCGACAACAACGGCTGCGTCGCGGACGAGCCGACGGCGAGCGAGTGCCCGGCCTACACGGCGCCCGCACCCGACTCGGGCACGGGCACGGAGTCCGACACGGATACGAGCACCGACGAGGGTACTGACGACGACGCGGACGCGGGCACCGACACAGGCGCAACCGAGACCGGCTGAGCGAGTGAGTGAGTGAGGGGACTCAGGGCAGCCCGGGGAAGCTGTCGACCCAGGCGACCTCGACGTCGGGGAAGCTGTCCACGTACTGGATCTTGAAGTCCGCGAAGCTGTCGACGAACTGCCACTCGCCGCAGTCATCGGCGAACGAGCTGACCTTCTTGACCTTGACGTCGGGGAAGCTCGAGACCGCCTTGACCCGCACGTCGGGGAAGCTGTCGACGACCTTGACCTTACCGGCCAGCTTGATGCCGTTGAAGGTGCACTGATCGCTGACGTTGCCCGTGCCCATTGCAGGGGTGATGTCGAGGGCGGAGGCGGTCGCCGTGATCACGCCTGGGACACCGGTGAACAGGGAGCCGGGTTGCTCGGCGCGGGCCGGGCCCGCGGCCAACAACCACAGCCCGAGGCCAGCGAGGCCAACGAACATACCGGTGCGCGCAAACGACATGACATCGGAAGCATATTCCCAGGGTTCCCAGGATCACAAATACCGCGCAGTGACATTGCTCTGCTCGGCGGCCAATCGCACGCAGATCCGCGCGCGACCGGACGTCCGAGGCCAAGTACGATGTTTCACCAGCGCAGATAGCGAACGAGCCCCCGTCGCCGCGATGAACATCTCCGGTGATCCCCCGTCGATGCCCCTCACGTCCGGAATTGAGCGCCCAATCAGGGCTGCGTGGTCCGGTATTCGATGTAGTTCACGTGCTCTGGCACATGAACGATGCGCTGCACGAAGATCCCCGGCAGGTGGATGTCGTCGGGCCCCAGCTCGCCGGTCGGGACCAGCTCGTCGACCTCGGCGATCGTGATCCGCCCCGCCATGGCCGCCAGCGGGTTGAAATTGCGGGAGGTCCGGTAGAAGCGCAGGTTGCCAAACGCGTCGCCCACGGCCGCGCGGACGATCGCCACGTCGGGGTGCAGCGCGGTCTCGAGCACGTGAGGGCGCCCGTCGAAGTCGCGCTGCTCCTTGCCCTCGGCGACCACGGTCCCGGCTCCGGTTGGGGTGAAGAAGGCCGCGATCCCAGCCCCGCCCGCGCGCAGCCGCTCGGCCAGGGTGCCCTGGGGATTGAGCTCGACCTCGACCTCGCCCGCGAGCATCTGGGTCTCGAGATCCGGGTTGCCACCGACGAAGCTGCACACGACCCGGGCGACCTGCCGCTGCTGCAACAAGATCGCGAGGCCGAGGCCTTGGTTGCCGCAGTTGTTCGAGACGATCGTCAGCCGCTTGCTGCCCTTGCGCCCGATCGCCTGGATCAGCGCCTCGGGGTTGCCGACCAGACCGAAGCCGCCGACGGCGATGCTGGCCCCGTCTTGCAGGTCGAACAGCGCGGCCTCGGCCGACTCGAAGATCTTGCTCGCGGAGCTCACGAACCGCAGCATGAGCCGGGGATCACTCGGGATCAACCCGGCTCGGGCTGGATCAATAGGGGGTCATCATGTCGCAGTACACCGCGTCGCCGACGTCGGTCCCGAGCAGGTCGGCGTAGCGCATGAAGAACCCGACCCGATCCTCGACCTTGGCGTTGCCGGGCATGTTGCACTCGAGCCCGCCATTGATGATGTTGGTGGTCATCCCAAACCCGGGCACGCGGCCGAGCGCGAGGTCGTTGGCGCTCGGCATCCAGCTGCCGACCATCACCGCGTGGGCCGACGGCTTGGGCAGCTGCTCGGTCATCCAAAACCACAGCGCGGTCTGGGTCGCCAGCTTGGGGTCGTTCTTGACGAGGTCTGGCTCGGCGAGGATGTCGACGCCGAGCGCGTCGCCGGCTTGCCCGTAGTTGTAGTTCCAGCTGAGCTGAATGGCGCCGCGCCCGTGGTAGGTGCGACCGGGGGCGCAGGGGTACTGGACGTTGTTGGGATCGCAGTACTGCGGGCAGCCGTTGTCCTGGCACCCGACCTCCTCGATGAAGCACAGCCCCCAGCTGAACGGGCCGTCGGGCGCGGCTGGCCAGCCTCCGGTGGTCTCGTGGGAGATCTGGCCCAAGAACGCGGCGAGCTCACGGCGGCGGGTGGCGTCGTCACCCTCGCACGCGAAGCTGGGGAACATGGCGGCGGCCTCGAGCAGACCCGGGAGCGTGTAGTTGGACCCCGAGCAGGCTGGGTCGTCCTTGTGGAGGAACATCTGATCCCACATGGCCTGGTCGAGCAGGTCGGCGAGCTCGCAGTCGCCGTCGCCGGTCTCGCCGTCGCCGTCGCCGTCGCCGTCGCCAGGATCGCCGTCGCCGGGATCGCCGTCACCCGGATCGCCGTCGCCGTCGCCGGGGTCACCATCGCCCGTCTCGTCGCCGCTCGTGTTCGCGCTCGTGTCCGTTTGGGTCGCGGGCGAGCCATCGTCGACGCACGCGAGCGCCAATCCGAGCAGGGTCAACGTCAGCGTCAATGCGGTCGTTACCCAAGATCGCGGCGTCATGGCCAACTCTCCCATGAAGTCGAGGCCGCCGCGAGTCCGTGGTACAGCCATGGCATGGCCAGCGCCCGGGATTTTGTCGATGGAAGCACCTACTCGAGCCGCGGCTACGCGCCCGTCTCGACCGAGCACGATCACGCGAACCTCGAGCTGCTCGAAGGCGAGATCCCAGCGGCGCTGCGCGGCGTGTTTGCCCGCAATTCGAGCAACCCCAAATTCCCGCCGCCCGAGCCGTACCACTGGTTCGACGGCGACGGCATGGTCCACGCCGTCAGCTTCGAGGACGGCGGCGCGAGCTACCGCAACCGCTGGGTTCGCACGGCCGGGTTGGCCGAGGACGAGGCCGCTGGCGCCGCGACGTGGACGGGCCTGCTCGCCCGGCCCGACATGACCCGCCCGGGCGGGCCCTACAAGAACACCGCCAACACCGACTTGCTGTACTGGAACGGCCGCCTGCTGGCGCTGTGGTGGCTGGGTGGGGGCCAGCCCTACGCGCTGAGCTTGCCGGATCTGAGCACGGTCGGTCCGTGGCCCGAAGCGGGGACCATGACGGCGCACGCCAAGGTCGATCCGCGCAGCGGTGATCTGGTGTTCCTCGACTACGCCCCGACCTCGGCTCGGGTCACGCACGGGACCCTGACGTGCGACGGCCAGCTCACGCGCACGCCGGTCGAGCTGCCCGGCCCGCGCCCGCAGCACGACCTCGCGCTGACCGAGCACTACACGATCTTGATCGACGTTTCGATGTTCCCGGATCCGGAGGCGCTCGCCCGCGGCAAGGTCCACATGAGCTTCTTCCCCGACGTGCCCACGCGCCTGGGCGTGTTCGATCGCCGGACCCAGGGCGTGAAGCATTGGTTCGAGGTTCCGGCTTGCTACGTGTATCACTTCGTCAACGCCTGGGAGCTGGGTACCAAGATCGTCGTGACGGTCTGCCGCATGCGCGATCCCTTGGTCTACGAGCCGCAGCCCGGGCGCAGCGATCGGGTGGTGCCCCGGATCGGGCACCTGCGGCTCGAGCCCCAGCTGGTCCGCTGGACCCTCGATCTCGAGACCGGACTCGCGCGTGAAGACCTGCTCGACGATGGCATGGCCGAGTTCCCCCGCGTCGACGATCGGCGGCTCGGGTCGCCCACCCGCGTCGCCTACCTGGGCAGCTTCGCCGCCCGCGAGGCGTTCGCGTTCGACGGCGTGCGGCGGGTCGATCTCGACTCGGGCGCGGTGCTCGAGCGTCGCTACCCGCCGGGCTGGTGCGGCGGCGAGGTCAGCGTCGCGCCGCTCGGAGACGCCGAGGACGAGGTCGCGCTGCTGACCTTCGTGAGCGAGGAAGACGGCGACGCCAGCGAGCTATGGGTGATGGCCGGGCGCGACCTCGAGGTGCTCGCGAGGCTGGCGATCCCGACTCGGGTCCCGGCTGGGTTTCACACCCAGTGGGTCGGCGCCGACGCTCTGGCCCGTTGAGGCGTCGTAGCCGGCGTGAAACCGTCGCGGCACTCAGGCGCTCCCGATGAATCCAGACCGGATCCAGTTCGGATCCCGAGCTTGACGGTTGCGGCCCAGGTGGGCGACCGTCGACACGGTGAGTGAGACCGCCACGGTGAGCGCTGGGGCCCGCGTCGCGCGTGTCGTCGAAGAGGCCGAGCAGGCTCAGCGACGGGGCAGCTGGCGCGTCGCCGCGACTGGCTACCTCGACGCGGCCAAGCTCGTGGACCCGAGCTTGTCCCCCGACGCTCGCGTCGAGCAGGCCTGCGCGCTGACCCTGCGGGCGGCCGACTGCCACATCCGCGGCGGCGCGCTCGGTCATGGCTGGGCCTTGCTGCGCGACGCGCTCGAGCGCCACGGGGTACCGACGCCGACGTCCTCGACCAAGGCGCTGCTCGGGACCACCTGGCGGCGCGGTCGGTTCTTGCTCAAGAACGCGGGGCTCGACGGTGACGTCGAGCGGCGCGAGCTCGCCGACACGCTGCGGATGCTGGTGCTCGACCAGGCCGCACGCAGCCTGACCATGGTCAACACGGCGCTGGCCGACGCGCTGCGAACCCGCCACCTGACCGAGGTCGCGCGGTTTGGCGACAGCTCCGAGCGCTGTCGGGCGCTGGCCAGCGAGATCGCCATGCAGACCCGGATCGGCGGGCCCCTCGATCGCTCGGTCAAGAAGCTGCTCGAGCGCTGCACCCAGCTGGCCGCGCAGACCCACGAGCCGCTCGACGAGGCCTGGCGGCAGCTGGGGATCGCCACCTACGAATTCAGCCACGGGCGCTGGCGCCACTGTGTGGAGGCCTGCGTGGTCGCCAACGAGATCTTCGCCCAGCTCGCCGACGCGGGCCTCGACATCGAGCACGAGCAGGCCCGGGTGGCCGCGCTGCACTGGTTCGCGCTCGCGTGGCTCGGCGAGCTCGAGCAGCTGCATCAGCGCCTCGCCGCCGCGATCCTCCAGGCCGAGCGCCACAAGGACTCCCTGATGCTGCTCGAGGCGCTGACCGGCCAGCCGATGTTGGTGTGGCTCGCCCGCGAGGCCCACGAGGACGTCCGCGCGCGCACCCAGGATCTGCTGGTCCGGCAGCGCGCGGTCGCGGGCGTGGCGTGGCCCGAGAGCGGGTATCGCCGCCAGGAGTATCGAGACCTCATGGCCGAGGTCCACGCGTGCCTGTATCGCGGCGACGTGACGCCGGCCTGGGCCGCGCTGGTCGGGCAGTGGCATGAGCTCGAGTCCGCGTTCTACATGCCCATGCGGACGCTCGGGCTGGAGATCCGCGTGGCCCGGGCTCGCGCGGGGGTGGCGTTGATCGAGCAGTTCGATCGAGACGCGGCGCGCACCCGCGAGCGTCTGCAGGCCCAGCCAGATCTGAGCGGCGAGTGGGACCGCGCGCGCGTGCTCGCCGACGTCACCGGGCTGCTCGAGCTCACCAGGCGAGACAGCAATTGCGTCGCCCCGGCGCTCAGCAGCTTGCTCGGCGCTGGCGTGTGTCAATTGCAGGGGCAGCTCGAGGACGCGCAGATCAAGCTCGACGCGGCGGTCCGCGAGTTCAACTCGGTAGACATGGCGCTCCATCGTGAGTGTGCTCGCTACGCCCTAGGTGAGCTGATCGGCGGTAGTGAGGGAGCGCAGCTGCAGGACCACGCGCAGGCGTGGATGCTCCAGCGAGGGGTGGTGAGCCCCCGCAAGCTCGCCGCTTCGCAGGCGCCCGGGTTTGGGTTGGCCTGAGCAGCGAGCGCCGCGCTGGTGTTTGGGGGGCCGAGCACTGTAGATTGCGCCGATGCGCCGTCCTCTGATCCTTGCCGGATTTGTCCTGGTGGGCTGCTCGACCGGGCAGGCGACCCTCAGCAGCGACACCTTCTCGAGCCTCGATGGCAACGACGATGAGACCACCGGTGACGGTGATCCAGGTGATGGAGACGGCGACGGCGATGGCGACCCCGGAGACGGTGATGGAGACGGCGACGGCGACGGCGATCCAGGTGATGGCGACGGCGACACCGGAGACGGAGACGGCGATGGCGACGGCGACGTCTGCGAGCGCTACCTCTACCGCCACAACCTGACGAATGACACGTGGGAGACGCAGCCGCTGGATCTGGTGTGGACGGGTCCGAATGCCCCGCCGTGCAGCGTTGAGCCGCTGGCGACCTCCTATCTCGAGGTCTGGGATCAGCTGCTGGTGTGGGGGGTGAACGGCATGTACTACCGGCGGATCGGGGGCACCTGGCAGTCGCCCGAGCCGATCGCGGATCGCTGGCCGATCATCGCCGACGTCGAGATCGACTCCGTCGCCTACACGCCGCCGATCAACGGCAGCAGCAGCTGCAATCTGATCTTTACCGCGGTGCCCAATGCCTACATCTATCAGGTGTTCGAAGACGGGGGGACGAACTACGACCAGACGGTTGGCATGATGGACGAACCGCCCCCCGGACCGCCGCAGAGCAGCACGGCACGTCGGTGGTCGCTGGTGCTCGCCGATCCAGAGCTGCTCGGGCAGGCGGACTGGTCGGTACAATGGGCTGGGTTCGAGGACGGCAAGGTCTACCGGTTCAACGGCGCCTTCGATTGGAGCAACTGGCCGGCCAGCCAGTCCCCGGTGTTGAGCGGGGCGCCTCGCGGCCTCGATCCCAGCACGCTCGAGGCTGGCTACGGCGACTACGGGCTCAACCGCGCGTATCTGATCGGACTCTGATCGGGTCGGCGCGCTAGCGCTTCGCCTGGCCGAAGTTGGGGCCGCCGTCGGCCATGAACGCCTGCTCTTCGGGCGTGGAGGGCCGGCCGAGCAGCTCGTTGCGGTGCGGGTAGCGGCCAAATTTCAGCACGATGTCGGCGTGGGTGATCGCGTGCGAGCGAAAGTCTGGGTAGCCCTCGACGCCGAGCGCGGCGACGGCGTTGGACAGCTCGGTGAAGACCTCGACGCTGCGCCGCGCGACCTCGACGTCCTCGGCGTGCATCATCGGCATGTACATGAACGCCCGCTCGATCGGGCGCAGCTGCTGATCGAGCCCGCGCGCGATCGCCTGCTCACCCACCGCGAGCGCCATCGCGTCGCCGACGTAGGCCCTGGCGCTGCCGCGACCCAGGTTTCGGGTGAACTGGTCGAGCAAGATGATCAGCGCCAGGGCCCCGCGAGCCGTGGCGGTCCAGTGCGACAGCGACCCGTCGATGGCCTGGCCCACGAGCTCGCCGAAGCGCGCGCGGATCTCGGCGTCGGTGTCGACGTCGCCGGCCCACCACAGCTTGTTCTTGCTGGGGTCGATGGCGGCGGGCCCATCTAGCTCGCCAAACCAGTAGCGAAGGACAGTCTCGATCTGCTCGCGGTCGACGTCGGTCACGTGAGTCGTATACCGCAGCGCCGGGGGTCGCGTCAGCGCGGCAAACTCGAGTCGTCCAACTGCTTGTAGAGCTTCTTGTCCTTGAGCTGGCGGGTCGCGGCGAACACCTGCGCGGGGGTGTCGAGCGGCGCGTCGGGCAGGGCCGCGTGGACGCTGCGCTTGATCGTGACCGAGTCCCAGCGCACGAACGGGTTGGTGGCTCGCTCGTCGCCGATCGTCGAGGGCACGGTCGACTCACCGCGGGCCCGGATCGCCCACACCGCGCGGATCCTATCGGCGAGCGCCTGATTGTCCGGCTCGACCGACCACGCGAAGCGCAGGTTGTCTTCGGTGTACTCGTGGGCGCAGCAGACCCGGACGTGATCGGGCAGCGTCATCAGCCGCGCGAGGCTGGCGTGCATCTTGGCTGGGGGCCCATCGAACAGATAGCCGCAGCCCCCGGCGAACAGCGTGTCGCCACAAAACAACAGATCGTCGAACAGGTAGGTGATGTGGCCGTCGATGTGGCCCTCGGTGAGCATCGCCTGGCCCTGCAGAGCGCCGAGCGTGACGGTGTCGCCCTCGCCGATCCCCTCGCCGATCCCGTGGTTCAGGCCCGGGATCACGCGGGCGAGCTCACGGTTGCCGACCACGCGCAGGGCGGCGAGCTTGCCCTGCTTGTCGAGATCCCGGTGAATGCCGATGTGATCCGGGTGGGTGTGGGTCGTGAGGATCGTGGTCAGCCGCGCGGCAGGGGCCAGACGTGCGCTGACGTGGTCGAGCACGGGCTTGGCCTCCGCGCCGTCGACGACAGCCGCTTCACCGGTCTGCTTGCAGATCAGGATCCACGAAAAATTATCGGTCCACACGGGCACCTGGTGGACCTCTGCGGCGCCAGACATGCCCAGGAAGGCGGGCGTGGGGGTGGTCACGACGTGTGGCATGGCCCGGTGACCATGGCTGGTGCTGAACGCCTGCGCAAGCGAGCGAAGGCCGACACCGCGGGCCTCGGCCAAAAAAGACGGGCGCATCGCTGGCCCGCGCCGCCGTTGCCCGCGTAAATTGGCGCTCTAGCCTCCATGGCCAAGCGCTCCACGAAATTCGGCACCTTCGGCGGTGTCTTCACGCCCTCGATCCTCACGATCCTCGGCGTGATCATGTACCTGCGGCTGCCGTGGGTCGTGGGCAACGGCGGGCTGTGGGTCGCCCTCGGTGTCATCGCCGCCGCGCACCTGATCTCGGTGATGACCGGGCTGTCGATCTCGTCGATCGCAACCGACAAGAAAGTCGGCGCGGGCGGGCCCTACTACATCGTCTCGCGCAGCCTGGGTCTGCCGATCGGCGGCACCTTGGGCCTCGCGCTGTTCGTGGGGCTCTCGTTCTCGATCTCGCTGTATGTGATCGGGTTCAGCGAGAGCTTTCTGGCCCAGCTTGGCTACGATGGCCACAACATCGACAACATTCGGATCTGCGGGACGATCACGATCATCTTGCTGACGGTCGTCACGCTGATCTCGACGAGCTTCGCGATCAAGACCCAGTACGTGATCCTGGGCGCGATCGCGCTCTCGCTGATCTCGATCGCGCTGTCGCCAGGGGCGCCTCCCGCCGAGGGCATGCACCTCAAGGTCCCCGAGAACGGCGCGTCGATTGCGATGATCTTTGGGATCTTCTTCCCGGCGGTCACCGGCTTCACCGCGGGGGTGAACATGTCGGGCGATCTTCGCGACCCCAAAAAGTCGATCCCCGTCGGGACGATGGCGGCGATCTCCACGGGCCTCGTCGTGTACGTGTCGCTGGCGCTGTTCCTGGCCTGGAAGATCCCCGTCAACGAGCTGCAGACCAACTCCAACGCCCTGGCCGATCACGCCCGCTGGGGGTTTCTGGTCATCGCGGGGATCTGGGGGGCGACCCTGAGCTCGGGGCTGGGCAGCATCATGGGCGCGCCGCGGATCCTGCAGGCGCTCTCGCGCGATCGCGTGACCCCGGTGTGGCTGGCCAAGGGCCACGGCAAGGACAACGAGCCGCGGCGCGCGTTGTTGATCGCGTTTGCGATCGGCGAGGCCGGGATCCTGATCGGCGACCTCAACGCGATCGCCCGCGTGGTGTCGATCTTCTTCATTGCGACCTACGGGTTCCTGAACCTCAGCTGCGCGATCGAGAGCTGGGCGAGCACCGACTTTCGCCCCGAGTTTCGGATCCCCCGCACGTTCAGCGTGGTCGGGGCGCTGGTCTGTGTGCTCATGATGATCCAGCTGGACATCGCCGCGACCGCGGCGGCGTCGCTGGTGTTCATTGGCTTGTTCGCGTGGCTCAAGCGGCGCGAGCTGGCGCTCGAGTCCGGCGACACCTGGGCGGGGGTGTGGTCGTCGCTGGTTCGCTGGGGGCTCGAACAGCTCGACGCGGGCGGCCGCGGGCAACGCAGCTGGCGGCCCAACGTGCTGAGCTTCAGCTGGCGCGAGCTGCAGGATCACGGCCCGCTGCTCGCGTTTGGCAACGAGCTGATCCGCGATCGTGGCGTGCTCACGGACTTTCGCCTGCGGACCTCGAAAGATCGACGCGAGGAGGCCGCGCAGGGCGGCGCGGCTGGTGAGCAAGGCGAGACCCAGGCCCAGGACGACGACGACGGTGAGGTCACGCCGATCGCCGGTCGGTTCGCGCGCGAGGTCGAGACCGAGGATCCCTGGGCGACGGTCCGCTCGATCGCCCAGTTTCACGGGTTCGCGGGGCTCGAGCCCAACACCGTGCTGATCAACTGGGCCGAGCAGCGCCACGATCGGGCCGGGTTTGCGAAGACCCTCGACGAGCTCGTCGCCCTCGACTTCAGCTTGTTGCTCTTGGCCCGGGATCCCAAGCGGGACTTCGGCACCAACAACCGCGTGGATCTGTGGTGGACGCCGACCCAGGGCAGCTTCGAGCTCGAGATGGCGCTGATCCGGTTCTTGAGCATGTCCGACGACTGGCGGCGCTCGGAGCTGCGCTTCTTGCTGCTCAACGACGACCCCAGCCGCGGTGACGCGCTGTTCAAGTCGGCCCAGCGGGCGCTGGCCGACGCCCGGATCCAGGGCGCGGTCAAGGTGTTCAACAACGCGATCGGCAACCGGCCGCTGTACGACTGGGTCCGGCAAGAGTCGGGCGACGCCGACCTGGTCGTGCTCGGGCTCCCGGCCGGGCCGCTGGCCGCTCACCCCGAGCAGATGCTCGCGCTCGATCAGCTGTGTGACGACATCGGCAGCGTGCTGGTGACCCGCGGCGCGAGCCAGTTCGAGCCGGTGCTGCAGCGGGTGGGGCACGCGAGTCGGGGCGGTCACGGCAGCGGGTCTCGGGTCCGCGACGATCGCAGCGAGCGCTCGCTGACCGCCGACGAGCTCGACGCGGTCGAGCTGATCCCCCTGCGCGCGCCGGAGCCGGGCGAGCTCAAGGCCGCCGCGCGCGAGCTCTCGCTGGCCCACGACGAGCTCGCCACCGAGTTTTCCACCGAGTGTCTGGGCTTGATCTACGCCCACGACGCGGCGCTGATCGAGCAGCTGCGCGGGGTCGTGGATCGGGCCTTCGATCAGCTCGGCAAGGCGCTCGGCGAGCGGGTCCTGCTGCGCCAGCGCAAGCAGCTCAACAAGATCCAGAGCGGGTTCTTGTTTCAGGCCCGGCGGGCCCTGTCCGAGTTCGAGAGCGATCGACTCACGGCCCAGGTCGACGCGCTCGAGCACCGGGTCGAAGGCTGGCTGACCCAGCTCAACGAGATCGAGCGCGAGGCGCCCAAGACCTTGACGGTCGCCCGCGATCCGCAGGTGCTCGCGCCGAGCCCCGAGGATGTCGGGAGTCTGCGTCGGGCCAAGCGTCGGCTGCGAGTCCGGCACCTGTTTCAGGGTCCGCAGCTGAGCTACGGGTTCAACGCCACGCCGCTGTATGGCTACTACCTGCGCTATCGCAGCCGCTCGGCGCTGGCGCTGGCGCTAAACGACATGGCGCTCGACGGCTACCAGGTGCTGCTCGAGATCGGACGCTCGATGTCGGAGGCGCGCCACGCCCTCGATGAATTCGCGCTGCGCCTGGTCGAGATCCCGGCCTCGCGGTCGAGCAAGGGCGGCGTCAAGTCGGAGCCGTCGGGCACCGTGTCGCTCGAGCCTTCGGGGACCACGCCGCTCGATCCAGACGAGCCGCTCACGCCGCGCGAGCGGGCCAAGCAAGAGCTGGCGGCCCGGATCGCCGAGCGCCGCGAGCTGGTGCTCGAGCGGCTCGACAAGCTGCTGGCGCGGACCCTCAAGCGCAGCGAGCAGAGCCGCGATCAGCTGCTGCACGCCTCGCGCAGCCTGGCTCAGGCGTTCGCCGACGACACCGCGCGGCTCGATGTCCAGGCGGTGATCCGCAACCACCGTCGGGTCCCCAAGCAGGCCCAGGGCCTCGACGCCAGCTTGCTCGAGGCCGCGGCCGTGTGGCGCAAGAACCGGCAGCTGGTGCTCAACCGCGCCTCGCTCGAGCTCCACAACGCCGGGTTCCAGCAGCGCCTGCGGGCGATCGTGGAGCGCACCAAGGACTCGACGACCATGACGATCCAGGCGGGGATCTTGCGCGGGGCCTCGCTGCTGCGCGAGTCGCTGGTCGAGTACCGCAAGGCGATCGAGGCGGGGCCGGAGCAGGCCGGGGAGGGCAGCGTCGAGGGCGGCGTCGAGCTGGCCAAGCTGCGCTTCACCCATGAGCTCGGCGGCGAGTTCGACGACAAGCGCATGGTCGAAGAGCTGGCCCGCGAGGCCCAGGCCGCCAGCTCCGAGCTGCCCGACGCGATCGAGGTGATCGGCGACGACGCGCTCACGGATCTCGAGGATCACCCGTTCGAAGAGACCGAGGTGCTGACGGTCTCGCTGCGGCGGCTGGTCGACTTCATGGTCCAGGCCGAGTTCCTCGGGGGGCTGCGCGAGCACACCGCCCGGGTCGCGCTGGCCGAGCAGCGCGCGGTCGGGGTCGCGCAGGACGTCCTGCACCTGGTCTCGTTCAACCTGTCCGAGTACGAGGCCGCCCACGCCGACGTCGAGCTGAGCCTGGCCGAGCGGGTCGGGCCGGTGATCGCCAACGGGCTGGGTCGGCTCGACGGCGAGCTCGAGCAGCTGCGCACCCTGGCCTCGAGCCTGGGCGATCGGATCGACGCGCAGCTCGGCAAGATCCTCGATCGGACCGAGGCCTACGTGATCACCGGCTCGGAGGACAGCTTCAAGCTCTACGTGCGCCACGAGCAGTCGGGCGGCGCGCTGTCCAAGGTCGGGGGGGCGACCCGCTGGGCCCAGCGGCTGTCCAAGCGCGTGCTGGTGCGGCTGCTGTATCGCTGGAGCGCGGGCGTGCTCCTGGCCCGGCGGATCCAGACCGCCGAGCGCGGCAACGTGGTCGAGCAGGTGCTCGAGTTCGTCAACGCCAACAGCCCCAAGCCCGAGGTCCTCGACGCCCTGCCGTTTTATTACTCGCAGCCGTTCTTGGGTCAGGCCCGGGTCAGCATGGAGTTTTGGGTCGGGCGCGAGGCCGAGATAGACGACATCGCCGGAGCCGTGCGCAACTGGAGGCAGGGTCGCAAGGGCGCGCTGCTGATCGTCGGCGAGGGCCACAGCGGCAAGACCTCGCTGGCCCGCTACACCGCCCGCAAGCACTTCGAGAAGCGCAACAAGTACAACATCTTGCCGCCGCGGGGCGGCTCGGCCGACGGCGCGCTGTTCAAGTCGCGGCTCGAGAAGGAGCTCAAGCTGAGCCCCGAGCTGAGCCGTAGCTGGGACGACATCATGACCGCGATCCCGACCGGCAGCGTGGTCATGATCCACGACCTCGAGCTGTGGTGGGAGCGGTCGCTGGGCGGGGTCGCGGTGCTCGAGCAGCTCAGTGAGCTGATCGATCGCTACGGTGATCGGGTGCTGTTCATCCTCGAGCTCAACGTCCACGCGTATCGCTACATCTCGCGCACGGTCCCGCTTGGGGATCAGGCCCTGGCCGTGGTCGAGTGCCAGCCGTTCACCGCCGAGCAGCTCAAGGACGTGATCGAGGGCCGGCATCGCTCGACCGGGCTGCGGGGCGTGATCGACGGCCGCGACGAGGACGAGCTCCCGGCCTGGAACCGCGCGCGGCTGTTCACCCGTCACTTCGACTACTCGGCCGGCTACGTCGGGGTCGCCCTGCACAGCTGGATCACCCACGTGGATCGGCTCGAGGGCGAGGACCTGGTGATGCGCTCGCCGAAGACCCCGACGCTCGAGCCGCTCGAGCGGCTCAAGCTCGAGTGGGTCGCCCTGTTGTTGCAGTTCGTGCTGCACAAGCGGCTGACCCGGGCGCGACTGGTGCGGATCACCGGGCTCGACGCCGCGGCGCTGGATCGGGCCCTGGACACGCTCGCGCGGATGGGGCTGATCAGCGAGGACAAGCAGGGGGTCGTCGAGCTCAACCACTATGTCTCGCACCTGCTGGTCGCGAGCCTGCGCGCGCGGGGGTACCTGTGATCAGCCTGGCCGCCAGCTTCGCGCCCGAGGGCGGCGACGCCAACCCCGACGGCCTCGGGCTCGAGAGCTTCGGCATCTCGCTGTTCGACGGGCTCGACGAGCTCACGGTCACCGGGCTCGGCCTCGTCGCGTTCGTGGTGTTTGGGTTCGCCCTGTTCGCGCTGCTCGGGGCGCTGCGACGGCTGCTCGCGGTGATCCCCATGAGCAAGGCCCGGCGCAGCGCGGCGGCGCGACTGCGCCCGGTGTTCGAGACCACCGCGACGCTCGTGTATCTGCTGCTCGCGGTCCCGCTGGTGTTCAAGGCCCAGAGCGCGGTGGTCCTGACCGTCCTGTTCTTTGGCATGTTCGGCGTGCTGTGGTTTCCGATCCGGGACTTCGTCAATGGCATGTTGATCCGGGCCGGGCAGCAGTGCGAGGTCGGGGATCGCGTGACCGTGGAGGATCGGGTCGGCGTGGTTCGGCGGCTGGGCTACCGGACCTTGACGCTGGAGTGCGACGACGGCACCGAGGCGTTCGTACCCTACGCCCGGCTCTCGCGTGGGTCGATCGTGCGCACGCCCCAGGTCGAAGGGATCTACCGGTATGGCTTCGACGTGGGGCTGCCGGCCGGGGATCCGCTGGTGGCGATTACCTTGATCAAGCGGCTCGCCATGCACTCGCACTGGTCTTCGGTGGTGCGGGATCCCGAGATCGAGACGCTCGCGGACGGGGGCCTGCGGGTCAACGTGTTCGCGCTGGGTCCCGAGCACGGGCCGGCGATCGAGGCCGCGGTGCGCCGCGGGCTGCACGACGCCGCCTGACGCGGCGCGTGTTTGGTTCGGTGGTCCGAGCTACTACGGGATCTGGTTCGGGATCTGGTTCGCGATCTGGGTCACGATCCCCAAGCCGAGCCGCGGTCGGGCTCAGACCGGGGTCGGCGAGGTTCCCTCGGCCAGCAGCGCTTGCACGTAGACCATTACCAGGTCGTGATAGTACTGCCGCTGCAGCCGGCTCGCGCCCAGGCCAAGGGTCGTCAACAGGTTTCCAGCACAGGACTTCCTGGGCGCGAGCGACCTCGGTCGACAGGCGCGCGGCCCCGATCCGATTGTCGCTGCGCTGGTAGTAGAGGTGCAGGCGCCCACGAACAGGTGCCAGTAGCGATTGCCGCTGTCGTCGGCGCTCGGCACCAGCACCACCGCGAAGCCGTCGTCGATCGGAGCGTCGAGGCTCAGGGCCACCGTCGCGGCCACGAACTCGCCGCCGTCGGGCGCACGCACGTCGAGCGAGTCCTGATCGCTGGCCGGGACGTCGGCCCGCTGGCTGCGGGCAAACCGAGACTCGCGGGCGGGGACCAGCCGCAGCTGCCCGAGGTCGAACCGGAAGCGATCAATGTAGACCGTGTCGTTGGCGCTGCCCTTGGTCTGACGAAACAGGAAGAGATCGTCGCCGACCGACACCGCCCGGACCGCCGCGCCGGGCCGGGTAGCGATCGCCGTGGTGTTGGGCTTGCGGTCACCATCGAGGCCCGGGACCGGAGCTGCGATCACCCGCATGGCCGCTGGCGCGACCTCGGTCGGAAACTCGAGCAGCACATAGGGCGACCACGCCGCGCTCGGATCACTCGCGGAGCTCGTCACCGACTCGCGGGCCGACTCGGCCTCCCCGACCGAGGTGACATCGAGGACGTTGTAGAGGATGTCGTCGAAGTCAGCCTGCGTGTCCCCAACCACGTGCGGGCGCGTGACGAACGACACGACATAACCCTGATGGTTGACGGTGCAGACGGAATCATAGGACTCACTGAGCGATCGAGAATGTGATGTATAGCGAAACGCGCGCTGTGTGTGCTGTTCGCACATAGCATTCGCGCAAGCCCCGAGAGCTGCCCAATTCCCCGGCGGGGTCGAAACGTGGGGTTCCCTCGCTCGGGGTATTCAGCTACCCTGCAACTCGATGCAGCAGCGAGACCGACAAGACCCTTACCTCGGAGTTGATGCCAGCAACACCGTGGCGTCTCCATGTTCCCGTGCCAGGGCGTCGACGTCTCCTCCAATCAGGGTGACTACGATTGGGACGCGGCGGTTCGCGACGGCAACATCAAGTTTGCGGTCGCACGCAACTCGATCGGCTACAACACCCAGGATACTCATTTCGCCAAGAACTGGGCCGCGCTGGCCCAGCGCGGAATTCTGCGCGGCGCCTACCATTTCGCGTACCCCGAGTCGGTAAGCCCCGGCATGACCCCGGCCGAAGATGCCCAGCAAGAGGCCGGCTACTTCTGCGATCTGGTGCTCGCCGCCGAGGCCCAGGTAAACCCCGGCCAACCGATGTTCGACGGCAAGACGCTTCCGGCGGTGCTCGATTACGAGCAAAAGCCTTCGCTGAGCCATGCCGACCAACGGGCCTGGGTCAATGCATGGATCACAACCACACAATCCAGGCTTCGCCGATCCGTCATCATCTACTCGGGCCCCAACACCTGGACCGCCGACTTCGAGGGTGACCCATGGCTGACCAACCTGCCATTTTGGATCGCTCACTACAGCAATGGCACAGCCCCCAACATCAGCCCCTGGTCACGCTGGGTGTTCTGGCAATGGAGCGGCGGAGGCTCAGGTGACACCTATCAACAATTGACGGGCAGCAATTTCCCCGGGGTCCCCAACGGCGGCGCCGTCGACATCAACGCATTTTGGGGCAGCGAGGCGCAGCTGAACATGCTCGGCGACCCAAGCTACGATCGCTGGCTAACCCCGAAGGCAAGGTCGACGCCAACCCCTACGCCCACCCCAACAATCCAGCACCACATCCCCGGTCGACCAAGCGCTGACCAAGCTACTCCAAGCACGAACCCTAATCGACGCGGCGATCGCCGACCTCCAGTCAAGCACCTAGTACCGCGAACCCGAAGTCCGCTCCGGGTTTGCACGGCACTGAGGCTCAATGGCAGTGTCGCGGCTCCTCGCAGTACGCCCGCGAATCAAGCGCTGCGGGCCGAAGAGGAGCGAGCCGGCGCTCGAGGCCGGCGCAATCGCGGTGCTACCACAGTTGCCACCATAGAGCGGAAGAGGTTGCCACTGTCTACGCAACTATACGCATGACGGAGCGTGCGGTGCAGGGTTGAGGATTGACCAGAAGCGGCGCCTTCGTCGGCAGTTAATTGAGGCTGAACAATATCTGCACGCGAACATGATCGCTCCGCTTTGTTCGTGGCACCCACCAGTCGTGAATACTAAACACGTACTTTCTCTGACCCTAGGTGCCTGTTTCGTCTTGGGGGCGTGCGATGCACCGAACAACCCAGTCGATGAGACCGGCGACGCCACGGCCGGCGACGGCGATGGCGACGGCGACGGCGACTCGACCGGCGACGGCGATGGCGACACGACCGGCGACGGCGACGGCGACGGTGGTGACGGCGACGGCGACGGCGACGGCGACGACAACGGAGAAGGTGGTGACGGCGACCGCGAACCGTACGACGGCTGGTGCGAGGTGTGCGTGGACCCGCCGCCGAACATGAGTTGCAACCTGGTCGCAGGCCCGATGCAGAACGTAGCATTCACGACTTCGCCCAAGGAAGATGTGTATGAACTCGACGAGGACTGCACGGTGTCGAGCGTCTCAGCGACCCAGGTCCAGCTGGGCTGTCAGTCCTACGAAACCATCACCATTGACCTCATGCTCAACGAGCCGTGGACGCCGAACTTCGAGGTCGGCGCGACCTTGCACCTGACCGCGAGCGCCTACAACACCGACTGGTTGGAGGTCGACTGGCGCCTCGATCATCTCGATCAGACCCTGGCGATCGCGGGGCGGCACGCCTTCTACTACGCGACAACGTTCGAAAGCATCGGGCTTGACACGATCCCAGTCGGTGTGGTCATCGACGCTTGCACGCCGGATTGCTACGACAGCATGGCTGAGCGTGACGTGGGCTTGACCTTCGAGTTCGAGGGCGAGCAGGCGACGCTGTTTAGCGGCGGACACGACACCATCGCCGAGCACGCTGTCTGGGTGACCCACGCCAGGAAGAAGGTCTGCGATCTGTACATCGACCAGCCCAACGGCCACATCGGCGTGTTCGTCTCGGGCAAGCCTAAGGGCTAGCGCCGCGAGCCCGACTCATCCCAGCGTCGGTCCCATCCGATACGGGAGCGGAGGAGGCGTGAACGTCGCGCCGCCGTCGAGAAGGATCGACTCTTTCGAGTCGAACCTTCTTGGCGTTTCATGCTCTCGATGTCGCGGGGCGAACGCGGCGGACTCACCGCATGCGCCATTACCCCTTCAACGCCCCCCCGAGCACCGGCAACAGCCGCCCCAACCCAGGCTTGAATTCCATCATCACCAACGCCCGCCCCATCGCCGGCAGATTCCGATGATCCACAAACCAGGGCGGCTTCGGCTGAATCCGAAACGGCAGATCCATCACCGTCTTCTCCAGCGGCTCCCACAGCAGATTGTTATGTGACATCCCAATCCCGCTCTGCACGTCCGCCTGGGTGTTCCCCGGAAA
>NZ_PVNL01000023.1 GCF_002994635.1 Enhygromyxa salina
TCGCCGTCGCCGTCGCCATCCCCGTCGCCGTCTCCATCCCCGTCTCCGTCTCCCGCGCCACCCTCGGTCTCGCAGGTGTCGATCTCGTCACACGAACCATCGACCGATGGATCGGTGCATCCGCCCAGACACAGTACCGAGACCCAGGCAAGCGACAACCGCGGATGCTTGTTCATCACGAGGCCACAGTAGTTTTCTCGATCCGCTCCGGTCAAGTGATCCGGTCGACATCGGCGGGTGCGAGACGATCCTCGACTATGATCAGATCGGCTCGGGCGTACCGTCGAGGATCCACGCCAGGTTGAAGCGGTGGAATTCGATCCCCCGGTGCCCCCCACCCCCGGCCTCGATCCGCTCGACCAGCGCGCCCACGTGATAGTCCGCGGTCTTGGTCATGCTCGAGTAGCCGCCGAGGTTCTGGTCGCAGGTCTGCTGGGCAGTGAGCGTATCGTGGAGCTGGCGGCTGATCGGCCAGGTATCGCCGTCGTCATAGCTGAGCCGCACCCGCATCTTACAGCGCGCGACCGTCGAGGCCGGGTTGAGGAAGACGATCCGGTGCGGCGAGGATCCGGTGTAGCGGATCGCCGAGCCCTCGACCCGCGGATCGTAGAGGGTGTCGTGGGCGGCGAATGCCGCGAAGCCGTCTTCGATGGTCCCCCGCGACAGCCAGCGCCGCTTGGCCGTGTTCCACACGGGGCCCACGGCCCGATCATTGCGCAGTAGATCGCCGTCGGAGAGCTCGACGACCGTGCCTTCGCTGGTTCCGCCGGGGATCGGCTCGTAGTCCCAGGTCACGCCATGGTTGTCGCTGTAGATGTTGCGCTCGATCGCGGGGACGACCAGGCGCCCGGTGTTGGTGCCGACGCTCAGCTGAATCCCCACGCCGGGACCGACGGCGTCCCAGGCCGTGCCCGCGGGCTGCACGGTCGAACTCATATCCACGGGCGTCGACCAGTTCGCGCCCTCGTCGTCGCTGTACGCGAGCATGACCGGGCGATCTCCCACGCCGACCGCGGTGGTCGGCGCGCCCGTGCAGGGGTTGGTCCCGGTCGCCTGACTCTTGTCGGCGGCGTTCCACGACATGAACAAGAACACCCGCCCGGTGTCTTCGTCGACCACGGCCGTGGGGTTGCCCCAGGTCCCCGCGCCCGCGCCGACGACCTCGTCGAGGTCGGTCCAGCTCTGGCCGTGATTGAAGGAGCGCTTGTAGACCAGGTTGATGTTGCCGTAGTCCGCCGCCGAGCATTGCCGACCCTCGGCGAAGGCGATCAGCGTGCCGTCGGTGGTCCGCACGATCGAGGGGATCCGGAAGCTGTGGTAGCTGATGTTGTAGGCGTCGGTGTCCGGGTTGAACAGCAGCATGTCGCTGTGGTTCTGGGCGCGCAGTTGGACCGTGGGGTCGTGCAGCGACTCGTCCTGCGCCTCGCGTTCGGTGTCGCAGGCGGCCAGCGCCAGGCACAGGCCTGCACCGCACAGCGCTCGCGGCATACACAGGAGTTGTGGACGACAGGGGTACGGAAAGAGATCGTGAGCGCTTCGCATGAAGCCCGAGTGTAGGCTCCGAGCTGGCGCGTCGCACCGGCTCGGCGAGAGGGTAGGATCCATATCAGTGGCGATCGGACTCTCGCTCGTGCAATCCCCGTGATCGCTGTTGTCAGCGGCCGCCTCAGGGTGAGCCGCGCGAACGGACTCGCCGTGGGGTTGGTCGCTCCGCTCACGCGCGCGCGCCTTGAATGGCGTCCGAACCCCGGTTAGTTCAGCACGCGAAACCGGTGGCTCCGGAGCACGGCCGAGCGCGCCGTGACACAGCGCCGCCGACGTCACACAACTCCCGGTCCCCGGGAGTCTCCTTTTCGACTCTCGACCCAACGAGCAAATTCATGCGTACCCACGTCCATCTCGCCTCCCTCATCGCGCTGTGCCTGACCCCTTCGATGCTGCTCGGCTGCGCCGATCTGCACGATGACGCCGACGGCGAATTTGCCATCGAGCGCGACTACCCCGTCCTGCCCGAGGAAGGCAGCTCGCTCGCCTACGGCATGCTCCGCGTCGTCAACGAGCTCGACTTCGAAGCGCTCGACATCGACGTTCCCCTCGACAAGCGCGCCGCGACCAGCATCATCGAGTATCGCGCTGGTGACGACGAGCTTCTCGGCACCCCCGACGATCGCTTCATCCCCGACCTCGAGACGCTCGACTCGCTCTACTGGATGGGCGAGGCCAGCCTGTGGAGGATCCAGAACTACGCGACCCTCCACGACTACACCCCCGATCCGCTGCCCGCACTCAGCTGTGAGCCCGAGCTCGAGGACGCCATCGCGGCGTGCCTGCGCTACACCGAGAACGCGGCCACGCCGGTCCCCGCCCAGCTCCAGGGCCAGATCGGCTGGGCCCCGTTCAAGGCCGACCTGCTGCCGAGTTGCCTCGCCGCGAGCGACATCGACTACCCCTCGACGGCGTTCTTCGCCGACGCCGGCGCAGTCGCCTACCTCGATCCCATGCTCGGCTACCAGAGCCTGCTGTGCGAGCTCGAGTCCGAGCCGGTCTGCGCGCTCGGGGTCGCCGGGGTCGCCGCGCGCAGCCAGCCCGAGTGCGACGCGTTCTTCTCCGTCGCGCCGAGCCTGAGCGAGCTCGCCGTCGATCCGGCCGTCGTCGCCGACTGGGACGCCCAGATCGCCGCGCTCGAGGGCGCCTGCAACGGCGAGTGCGACTACTGGATCCGCGTCTACACGTTCGAGCCGGGCATGGCCCCGACGCTGCTCGGCGACGTGATGGACGACGTCGTGCCAAACTCGCCGCTGCAGTTCGGTCAGTACGGCGGGCAGGGGCTCAGCCGCGAGCCCAGCGACACGATCCCGAGCATGGCCGCCGGCGCCCAAGCGCTGCTCACCGACGTGATCGCCGACCTCGGCCTCACCGGCGAGTCGTACGACGTGGGCCAGGCTGCGGACGAGATCCCGTGCCCGAACTGCCACCAGTTCCTCGATAGCTTCGTGCTGCTGATGCGCGACGCCGGCGTGGTGATCGTGCTCGACCGCGAGATCTTCTGGGATTCCTGATCCGGCACCGCCGGCATACTGCTCCTGCCGCGTCGACGACGGCAGGAGCAGCTCCAGATGTGCCTGCCGTCGTGAATTTCAAACTGATTGGTGCGCTAGCACGAGCGGCCTTGACCCTGACGCGACGTCAGGCGCTACGCTGATCTCGTGACCTCGACACACTACCGGATCGGCGCGCTGGCCCAACTGGCCGGCGTCACCGTGCGCGCGCTGCATCACTACGACCAGGTCGGCCTGTTGGTGCCGTCGGGCCGCAGCGCTCGCAATTACCGGCTCTACACCCGCGACGATCTGTTGCGGCTACAGCAGATTCTGCTCGGGCGCGAGCTCGGGATGTCACTGGAAGACATCCGCGCCATGCTCGACGACCCCGGCTTCGATCACCGCCGGGCACTGCTCGAGCAGCGCAGGCAGCTCGAGGCCCGAGTCGAAGATACCAAGCGCATGATCAACGCCATCGACGCCGCATTGGGCCAGTTGACCACACCAGGAGACATCGACATGAACCCAGAGAACCTCTTTGATGGATTCGACCCCAAGCCATTCGAAGCCGAAGCCAAGGCCCGCTGGGGCGACACGACCGAATACGCCGAAGCTGCACGTCGCACGAAGCGGTACGACAAGGCTGCGTGGCAGCAGATCCACGCCGAAGAAGCGGCGATCGTCAGCGGCCTGGCGGCGCTCGCCAGCGCGGGTACACCTCCCGAGTCAGCGGCCGCACGCGAGCTCGCCGAGCGGCACCGGCTCCACATCGATCGTTGGTACTACCCATGCAGCCACACCATGCACACCCGCCTGGCCGAGCTGTACACTGCGGACGCTCGCTTCGCCGCGCACTTTGACAAGCACGGCGAGGGCGTCGCCACCTACGTCGTCGCGGCAATTCAACACAACGCCGCGCAGCCCTGAGCTTCGCCCTCTCACTGAGATGGCTGAACCCGAGCCCAGCCCGCGCTGACAATACCCAGCGCGCGCCCGGCTCGGGGCCGACCTCCCCGGCGCAGGCTCACAGATTGTCGTCGAGCCAGTCGTAGACCCGCTGCGTCAAGATCCCCGACGCGCCAGGCTGGACATGGAACTGCGCGGCCTCCTCCGCGGTGAACATGATGTAGTCCTTCGGCGCCGTGATCGCCTCGTAGAGCGCCAGCGATTGACCGTAGGGCTCCGCCTCGGCGTCGATCACCAGCGTCCGGGCGGTGATCTCTTGCTCGAGGCCGTCGAGGCGATACTGGGCGAGGTCCGCCATCAGCTCCGAGGGCTTGGTCTGCCCGTTGTGCCACATGGCGTCGACGATGCCCCAGGCGACGAAGTCGCTGACCTCCATGATCGCCGCGATCGTGGCATCGAAGGCCGCAGGGTCGCTCTCGAGCAGGCCCGAGAGGTTGGGGTCGATCTGGTCGAGCTGGCCCAAGATCACCGCGTACCAGTCGATCACGCCGGGGTTGGCGACGAGCGCCGCGAGCCTCGTTTCGAACGCCGCAGCCCGCGGGCCGAAATAGCCACCCATGCTGACGGCGAACAAGCCGATCCGGTCCGGGTCGACCTCGGGCCGCGCGACCAAGTAATCGACGACCGGAGTGATCACATTCTCCCAGTCATGCCGAAACGGCAGACCCTGGCGACGAATGGTCTTGCCCATTCCGGGACCGTCGAATAGCAGGACGTTATAGCCGCGAGCGAGGCCCTCGTCGGCGACGAACTTGCCGTCCTCGGCCCAGCCGTCCTTACCTTCATGGAAGATGAGCGTCGGCGCCGGCTCGCCACCGCCGGCAACACACAAGTAGCCGAGCAAGGTGGTGTCCTCGTAGGGAATGTCGACCGCTTCGCAGGGCGAGCCCGAGAGCGCGAGGTACTTGGCGAACGCCAGCACTTCGCGGTCGGCGAGCTCGGCCACGCCAGGATCGAAGGGATCGGGGTGACGGTGCAGGGAGGCCCGGTAGTAGGTCGTGGCGCGCAGATAGGCCTGGCTGGCCGAGCGCTCGTGCCCATCCGCCTCGCTCGCCGCGGCCAGCTGCTCGAGCCGCTCGGCGGTCTTGATCCACTCGGTATTCCAGCTCCACGGATCGCCGTCCTCGACCCGCGAGATGGTCTCGAGGACCTCGGCGACGTCCGCCGAGCGATGCCAGGCCTGGCCGAGATAGTGGAGCGCGACCTCGTTGAGGACCGGATCCGCGAGTCCGAACTCCCACCACGCGGTCGGCTCGCAGGCCTCGCCCTCGTCTTCACCAGTGTCTGTGTCGGCGGCCGTGTCGGTGCTGGTCTCGCCCTCGCCATCGTCGGCTCCCGGGCCTACGCAGGCGCCGCTCGCCAGCGCCAGCCCCAAGATCCCGGCGATGGTGTGGGCTTGGACGAGGTCGTGACGCGATCGCGCGGCTTGTGAAAGATGCTTTCGTTGCATGGAGGCCCAAACACCGGCTGTGCAGACTCGTGTCACCGCGGCGACGAGAAACCCGACGCCCGCGGAGGCTGCGCGAGCGCCTGAACGAACCGTCGGGCGCCCGCGGACCTGTGGCCCGAGACACTACAAGACATCGACCGTGAAGGTCGACGAGTCCTCGAGCATGCCGAGCACGAAGCGATCCTCATCGCTGTCGCAGGCGCCCGTGCAGGTCAAGAACACGTAGAGCGACTCGTTGTTGGAGGCCTGCATGAACGCCGCCCCCTGCCAATACTGGGCAGTGGCCGCGGGAATGCCCCACTGCGCCGCCAAGGTCGTGGTCGGAGCCTGGGCGTTGGTCGGCAAGGGACAGTCGACGGTCACTTGCTGGACGAACTCGAGCAGGCTCGCGTCGTGCTCCTCATAGAAGTCGATGAAGAACTCGTTGTCGTACACCATCTGGGCGTAGACGCCGTTGTCGCTGTCGGGCGTGGCGTTGACGAGGGTCAGCCGCGAGTGGTCGGCGGGGACGTCAATATCGTCGACGTGCGAGTCGACGTTTACCCAGACGTTGGGGTGACCCATGTACACGCCCATCGCCGCGACGGTGTACTTCTTGCCGGCCTCGAACTCATAGCCGATCAGGTTCGAGAGCACGTCGTCATTGAGGTTGGTGGCCGAGACGTCGTGGGCCCCAACGGGGAACGGCTGGTAGTCGGCCGATTGAGTGAAGGACAGCTCGGCCCCGTCGAGGTCGTCGATCTTGAAGCGCGTGGGCTCCTCGCCGCCATCCGAGAGGTTGACGAAGCGAATCTGCGCCTCTGCAGCCTGAGTGCAGCCCGCCTCCGTCGGACTGACGTCCATGCACATCGAGCCCGGGCCGACCTCGGCCTCACAGCTGACGGTGAAGTGGGCGATGCAGTCGTCCTCCGGGACGTACTGGCAGATCTCGAGGGCGCCATCGGGGCCACAGTGGGACTCGGCCTCGGTGCAGAACGCCTCTGAGCCGGGGCAGATGCCGTCGCCATCGCCGTCGCCATCGCCATCGCCGGGGTCCCCGTCGCCGTCACCCGTGTCGCCGTCGCCGTCGCCGTCGCCAGGGTCGCCGTCACCTGTATCGCCATCGCCAGTGTCGGTGGTCTCGGTCGTGCCATCGCCATCGGCCGGCAATTCTTCGATGACGCACCCACCCGCGAGCAGGGCGAGCAGTCCAGTGCAAGGAAAGAGGAGGTGGAGAGGAGCAGCGTCGTTCTTCATCACCCACTGAGTGATGGCGACTCCGCGAACGATTGAGGCCACTCAGAAAAAATTGTTCGGCTCGGCGCGGACCGCGGAAAAGCGTGAATCCACGCGCGAACACGTCATGAGCCCTTGGCTGCCACCATGAAGCAAGTCGTCGCGGCCGCCCCGATCTCGGGCTGCGAAATGTCCACGAACCCCGCCCGCTGAACCTCGGCCGCGAGGGTCTGCTTGGAGATGACCGCGGCCCTCGGGGCCTTGCCCAGCCATCGCATGACCGTCAAGAGCGGCCTGTAGGGTACCCACGTCTCGCCCAAGCAGGCGGTCGAGGAGATGAAGAAGCCGCCGGGCTTCAACAATCGATAGATCTGGTCGAGGGCGGCGGTGCGGTCCTCGACCAGGTGCAGCAAGCTGTAGGCACAGATTCCGTCGAGACTCTCCGGCTCGAATGCGGTCCAGCTCGGGTCGAACGGACTCACTTGAAAGCTGACGTTGTCGACGCCCTGGGTGCGTGCCTTGTCGTTGGCGATGCGCACCATCTCGGTGGAGATGTCGAGACCGTAGATCTGCGCCGCAAAGGGAGCGAGGCGCAGGGCGAGCGAGCCCGTCCCACAGCCAATGTCGAGCACGACGTCGCCGGGTCGCATTCGGGCCTTCGTGATCTCGATCTTTCGGTCGAAGGCGCTGGGGTTCTCGACTGGCTTGCGCGCGTAGGTCTCGGCCAGGTTGTTCCAAAATGCGACGTCGGTGCCCATGTGCAAGACAGCCTAGGCTGCGCGCTGCATGCGTGCACGGTGCGTTTTCGGGTCAGCCGGGTGCACTGGTAGACCACCCGGTCCCGCAAAACAGGGGCTCGAGGCGCTCGAGCGCGTCAGCCACTCGACGGCGGGTCGCTCGGACCCGGGCGTTGTCTCGCAGATCCGGGTGGCACAGGAGCCACATGTCGGCGACGTGGCGCAGGTCGGGATGCTCGAGGCGCTGCAGGGCAGCGTCGCTGTCGCCGACGTAGGTCGGCAACATGACGAGACCCAGACCCTCGCGGGCAGCCTGCACCAACAGCTCCAGGGACGAGAAGGTGCCCCATGGGGGAGGCTGCGGATAGCTCGACTCGGCGATCAGCCGCTGGTGGATGCTGCGCTCGTCGGAGGTGAGCCAGCGGGCCTCGCTCCCCCCCCGCCCCGGATCCAGTCGCGGCAGGTGTGCCCGGGCCACATAGTTGGCGATGGTGATGGGCACGAGCTTCTGGCCGATCAGGCACTCCGGCGGCTGCCCGCCGATCGCCAGGATCCGAACGGCGATGTCGGCCTCGCGCTTGGACAGGTCGAAGGGGCGGCTGTCCGTGTTGAATGCCAGCTCGATGCCTGGATAGTCGCGGCAGAAGTCTTTGAGCGCTCGGATCAACAACTCGGACACGAAGGTGTCGCAACACGTCAGCGCCACGGATCCAGCCAGCCGCTCATCCTGGCCCACCACGCCTCGCTCGAGCGCCGCCATCTCCTGCTCGATGCGCGTGGCGCCTGCCAGCATCTGCTGACCGGCGTCCGTGAGGGTGTAGCCGTCGCGGCTGCGATCGAACAGCCGCGCCGACAGCTGCTCCTCGAGCGTCTCGATTCGGCGCGAGACCGTGGAGTGGCTGACGCCCAGCGATGCCCCCGCGGCACGGATCGAGCCGAGTCGGGCGAGCGCGAGAAAGTAGCGGACGTCGTTCCAGTCCATGGTGGGTCGTGAGGTGAGGTGATGTGAGGCGTCGGCTTCGGGCGGCGCTGGTGGACCATAGCATCGAGCGCTCACCTTCCGCGCGCGAGCGCAGCGAAGTTCTCACGCACGTGACCAACCCAAGCCCGGACCGCCGACCGCAACAAGCCGCCAGCGGAGTGCGTGATCCAGATCGGCACCGACGGCGGCGCGACACCGGGCAGGACCTCGACGAGGGTGCCCGCTTCGATGTCCCGACCACCTCGGCAGCAATCATGCTACTTCGGGTCTCCCTCAGGTTGGTAAACACCACGCTGGGGTAGACCTTGGGCGGCTCGTGTCCACCCGCTCAGCGGCGGTGGGCGAGCTGGGCACCCGGCCACACGTCCGGGCGACTGCGCTGGTACTGCGGGGGATAGTCAATCGTCACGCCGAAGTGCTCAGCGGCATGCCAGACCCAGCGTGGATCATCGAGAAACCCGCGGGCGATCGCCACCAGATCCGCCTGCCCAGAGGAGACGATCGCCTCGGCCTGCTCGGGCGTGGCGATCATCCCGGAGACACGCGTCGGGACCGCCGCTGCGGCACGAATCTGCCCGGCATGGGGCGCGAGAAAGGCCGGGCCCGACGGGATCTTGGCCGGAACGACGGAGCCAGAGGTCACGCAGACGTAGCTGCTGCCGATCGCCCGCAGCTGTGACGCGAACGCGATGGCGTCGTCGAGGTCGGCCCCACCGTCGACCCAGTCGGTCGCGCTCAGCCGCACGCCCATGGCCACGCTCGCTGGCAGTCGATCGTGCACCGCCTCGGCGAGCTGCAGTGGAAACCGCTGGCGGCCGGCACGTGAGCCCCCGTAGGCGTCACTGCGCGTGTTCGCCAGCGGCGAGAGGAACTGGTGACCGAGGTAGCCGTTGCCGAAGTGGAGCTCGATCACGTCAAACCCAAGCCGCACGGCCCGGTCTGTCGCCTCGACGAAGGCCTCGACGAGGTCCGCCATGTCACGCTCCGAGAGCGCTCGGGGGGTCGGCCAGCCATCCGCGAACGGGCGGTCGGAGGGCCCGACGGTCGACCACCCCTGCTGCTCCGCGGTGAGCGGCGCATTGCCTTGCCATGGCAGGGTGACCGATGCCTTGCGACCTGCGTGGGCGAGCTGAATGCCGAACCGGGTGCCCGACGGCGCGACCTTGCGGGCCGCGCGAAGGACCCGCTCGAGGCGTGTCTCTTGCGAGTCTCGATACAGACCGAGGCAGCCGTGGGTGATTCGACCGATCGGCTCGACAGCGGTGGCCTCGACCATGATCAGGCCGGCCCCGGAGATCGCTAGCTGCATCAAGTGTTGCAAGTGCCAGTCGGTCACCGCGCCATCATCGGCGCTGTATTGGCACATGGGTGAGACGACGATTCGATTCGGCAGGGTCACCGACGCGAGCTCGAAGGGAGTGAAGAGTGTGGGTTTCATGCTGAGATTCTCGAGTTGGTAGAGCTGGTAGAATTGAGATGACTTCCAGAAGCCCAGGGGACACGCAGGGCGAAGTCCTCCCGCAGGGGAGGGGCCCCGATGACGGCTCCGCCGGCATTGGGGAGGGGCTGTGAAGCCCCTCATCAAAATCTAGAGCTGGTCCCC
>NZ_PVNL01000024.1 GCF_002994635.1 Enhygromyxa salina
CAGCTGTCCAACGGGATCGACAAGCGCCTGCTCACTCGAAGCCGTACCCGCTATCTCGCCGATGACCTGTCCGCGCCGCTGGCTCCTGGCGAGGTGCAGAGCAAGGCGCTGGCCTACGACAGCGACGCGATGGCGATGACCGAGAGCCAGCGGCAGTCGGTGTTCGGCGGGCTGACTGGCGCGCCCACCAACGCCGAGCTCGAGGACGAGGGCAAGTACGTGCTCGCCGATGACGCGTGGTGGGTCCGCACGGGTCACCCGAGCTACGACGCGAGCAAGTTCTACGCGGTGACGTCCGTCGAGGACCCGTACGGCAACGTCTACTCGACGACCTACGACGCGCACGCGCTGCTGACCGTGAGCAGCACGGACCCGCTCGGGAACACGGCCAGCGCCGAGTACGACTATCGCGTGCTCGGGCCCTGGCAACTCACCGACGCGAACGGCAACCGCAGCCAGGTCGCGTTCGACGTGCTCGGGTTCGTCACCGCCACCGCCGTGATGGGCAAGGTGGGCGACACCGACGGCGACACGCTCGAGGACCCGACGAGCACGTTCGAGTACGACCTGTTTGCCTGGCAAACAGCTGGCAAGCCCAACTGGGCGAAGACGCGTGTCCGCGAGACCCACCAAGACCCGAACACGCGCTGGCTCGAGTCGTACAGCTACTTCGGTGGTGGCGGTGGCGTCGTGATGACGAAGGTACAGGCCCGGCCCGGCCTCGCGCCCGAGCGCGATGGCAACGGGGAGCTCGTGTTCGTCGACGACGTGTTGCAGTACGAGGACACGGGCCCGGACGTGCGGTGGGTGGGGAACGGTCGTGTCATCAGGGACAACAAGGGGAATGTCGTCAAGGCGTATGAGCCGTACTTTTCTAGTACCCACGCATACGAGGATGAAGCCGAGCTGGTCGAGCAGGGTGTGACGCCGCTGATGCACTATGATCCGCTGGGGCGGCTGATCCGCACGGACCTGCCCAACGGCACATTTTCCAACGTGGAGTTCACGCCGTGGGAGCAGACCAGTGAGGACCCGAACGACACCGTCATCGGCAGCGACTGGCACACGGTGCGGATCAGCTACCAAGGCGCCGACGTTGGCCTGCTCGCGGAGAAGCGGGCCGCGTTGCTGGCGGCGGACCACCACGGCACGCCGAGCGTCGTGCACCTCGACACGCTCGGGCGGCCGTTCTTGTCGGTCGCCCACAACAAAGACCTGGTCGGCGACTCGGAGTACTACACGACGAAGTCTGTGCTGGACATCCAGGGGCACGTGCTCGAGGTGATCGACGCGCGGGACAACACGGCCGAGTCGCGGATGTACGGGATGCTCGGGCAGTCGTTGGTGGTCAGCAGCGTCGACGCGGGCGACCGGTACACGCTGCTCAACGCGCTGGGGCAGTCCATGCGAAGTTGGGATAGCCGCAGTCAGCGCTTCTCGTACTCGTACGACACCCTGCGCCGGCCCGTGGATCGCACGGTTAGCGTGTCCGGCGGCTCAGAGAAGTTGCTGGGGCGCATCGTGTACGGCGACCTACTCAGTACGCCGGAGGACACCAACCATGTCGGTCGTGTGTATCGGGTCTACGACGGCGCTGGCGTGGCGACCACGGTGGAATTCGACTTCAAGGGCAACCCGCTCGAGGAGCAGCGACAGTTGGTCACGAGTAAGACGACGCAGCCGGACTGGAGCTCGCTGTTCGGCCAGAGTACAATTGCCGCGATGGCCACCGCCGCGACCTCGCTGCTCGACTCCGAGACCTTCTCGGCGAGTAGCGAGCGTGACGCGGTGAACCGGGTGCTGACGGCGATCTCGCCCGACGATAGCGAGGTCATCTACAGCTACGACGAGGGCGGCGCGTTGCAGGCCGTCGAGGTCAAGCAACGCGGCAGCTCCACGGCCGAGACGGTGGTGGGCGACATGACCTACAACGCCCGCGGCCAGCGTAAGTCCGTGGTCTACGGCTCGACCTCCAGCCCGACCACGACCACCACCTACGGGTACGACCCGCTGACCTACCGACTCGCGTCACTCACGACCGTGCGCGGTAGCGACGACGCCACGCTCCAGCGCCTGCACTACCACTACGACCCGGTCGGCAACATCACCGACATCCGCGACTCCGCGCAGCAGACGGTCTACTACAACAATTCCGTCGTCGAGGCCGCGAACTCGTACATCTATGACGCGACGTACCGGCTGATAGAAGCGACCGGCCGCGAGCACAGCACCCAAGGCACGACGCAGCGCGCCGACGTGCAGATCATGATCGGCGCGCAGCCGATGACGAGCGACCCGTCGGCGATGCGGCGGTACACGCAAAAGTTCACCTACGACGAGGTGGGCAACATTCTGAAGATGCAGCACATCCCCGCGTCGGGGACCGGCTGGACCCGCCACTACGAATACGACGCCGACGGCAACCGGCTCGACAAGACCTCAGCCCCAGGAGACTCGGCCCTCGGCCCGTACACGCACGCGTACACCTACGACGCGCACGGCAATATGACCGCGATGCCGCACCTGTCGAGCATGGTGTGGAACCACGACGACGAGCTGCGCGAGGTCACCGTCGGAACGGAGACGGTCTACTTCCAGTACGCAGGCGGCATGCGCAGCCGCAAGTACGTGGAGAAGTCTGGCGCGACGACCGAGGAGCGCATCTACGTCGGCCCGTTCGAGATCTACCGCAAGCGCATCAACGGCACGCTGGACCTCGAGCGCGAGTCGCTACTCATCAGCGACGACACCGGGCGTATCTGTATCATCGAGACGAAGTCGGTCGACAGCGGCTTAGCGGTCGGGAGCCCGACGGGCATCTGGCGCTACCAGCTGAGCAACCACCTCGGCTCCGCCGCGACCGAGGTCGACGGGAGCGGAGCGGTCATCTCATACGAAGAGTACCACCCCTACGGCACGAGCGCGTACCGTGCTGTGAACGCGAGCATCGCCGTCTCGGCCAAACGCTACCGCTACACGGGGATGGAGCGGGATGAGGAGACGGGGTTGGGGTATCACTCGGCGCGATATTATGCGCCTTGGCTGGGGAGGTGGACGGCGAGCGATCCGATTGGCTTGGAAGATGAAGTAAATCGCTACGGGTACGCCGGCGCCAGCCCCGCTCAGTCGTTCGACATCAACGGCCTCTCCAAGGCGACTGACAAGGAAAAGGCACGATTTGCGCGCGCCTACGACAAAGTTAAATCAGAGGACGTAGACTTTAAGGAGGTTGATCGTCTATTGCGGAAAAATGCCCCCGAGCTCGCCCGGCTCTTGCCGGAAAACTGGTTTGACTCACCAGACCTCTCCGAACTCGAACTTGCGCCAGGCAAGTTCATGGAGTTGACGATGGACGCGAGCGAGAAAGGTAGGCCGGTCGACACCAAGGTCGAGTCGTTTGGCCCACGGTCGAAGTTGAAACCAGGTTTTCGCAGTCCCGAGTCCGGTGAATCGTTGAAAGTGAACGTCATCACGGATGCGCGATTTGGGGCTGGCATGGTCTCAATTTTTGATGCTGAACGACGAAACTGGGATTTCAGCATGACGGAGAAGGACATCGTCACGGCGCTCCGTCGAGAGCGCATAGCTAAAGCCGCCTACGAACTCGAGCACGAACTTGGGCACGTCTCGGACATCCTCGTCGAAGAGGGGATCACGCACATGTCAGATGGCCAACCCGTTCCGATGGGGGCGGGATCGATACAGGCCGCCCGCTGGGTTGCGTCAATGGTGGGAGCGGGTCTCGAACTAGCTGAGTTCGAGGCTCGCGCACTCCAGGCTCTCGACAGCGACCCACTCATTGGTGAGGCGATGTCGGAGAGCGCACTCGCCCTATTTCTCACAGAAGCATCTCATACGATATGGCTGCGTCAACAGCGCGGGGTCTTCATCCCAGAAGTCGACCACGCCATTGAGCAGGTTGCGGAAAGGATTTCGGACCGACCAAGTTGGAAGCGCGCTGCGACGGAGATCGTGCACCATTTGCTCAAAAGCGAAATGCCCGAGCAACAAATTGTTGTATCACCTGCGCAGATGGGATGGTGACCTGAAGTGATGCCCCGGATCGTATGGCTTGGAAGCTTGTCGTTGTTGCTCGCGGCGTGCCCGCGGGCTGTTTCTATCACTCCGGCCGGCCCCATCCGTCTCGCAAGTGAAACCATACCCCATTTGTTCTATGTCGCCGAGCATAGCGATTCGGTTATCTGCCTAGTGCCGCTCACGTCTAACAAAGTTGTCCACTCCAACCGGGGTGTCCTGCTCGTACTCGGGGCCCACACTGCGCTTGCTACTGTTCACCTCGTGGAAGAGTTGCCCGCGGGCACAAAGTGCGAATTTGGGGAGCGGGGCTACGCCATCGAAGTCGTCGATGGTGCACTCTCGGGCAAGGGCGGAGAGTTGGCCCTGGGACCACTCGACTGGTCGCTGTCCGGCGAGGAGAGCTTTGTCTGGACCGGAGATACCAACGCGTACGGGCTGGGACCGATTGACATCTTCATGCTGGATCTCGATGGGGACGCTGTCGCCGATTTCAAGGTTTCCCAGCATAAGGGGGAGAACTTATGCGTCGGTTATATGGCCCTGGTTCGAGCGTCTGGCCCCTGGGAGTGGCGTCCAGTTGGTCCAGCCCGCGAAAACTGTATTTGAGGAGGGCGTGGATTGTAGCCTGATCAGGCTGCAATCCACGCCCGCGAGACGGACGTCGTGCACCTCGACGCGAGCGACGACGTGTTGCGGCTGGGCGTTCCGGTCGAGGCGCGCAGCTATGAGCTGCACGGGCTCCCGGCGCCAGGCGACGACGCGTTCACCTGGCGGGCAATACGCGACGCCGCGGACACGGCCAACCCCGTGGCGTATGACGGGCAACTGTCGAACGGCATCGACAAGCGCCTGCTCAGCTGCAGCCGCAGTCGCTATCTCGCCGATGACCTGTCCGCGCCGCTGGCTCATGGCGAGGTGCAGAGCAAGGCGCTGGCGTATGACAGTGACGCGATGGCGATGACCGAGAGCCAGCGGCAGTCGGTGTTCGGCGGGCTGACTGGCGCGCCCACCAACGCCGAGCTCGAGGACGAGGGCAAGTACGTGCTCGGCGACGACGCGTGGTGGGTCCGCACGGGTCACCCGAGCTACGACGCGAGCAAGTTCTACGCGGTGACGTCCGTCGAGGACCCGTACGGCAACGTCTACTCGACGACCTACGACGCGCACGCGCTGCTGACCGTGAGCAGCACGGACCCGCTCGGGAACACGGCCAGCGCCGAGTACGACTATCGCGTGCTCGGGCCCTGGCAACTCACCGACGCGAACGGCAACCGCAGCCAGGTCGCGTTCGACGTGCTCGGGTTCGTCACCGCCACCGCCGTGAAGGGCAAGGTGGGCGACACCGACGGCGACACGCTCGAGGACCCGACGAGCACGTTCGAGTACGACCTGTTCGCCTGGCAAAACACCGGCAAGCCCAACTGGGCGAAGACGCGGGTGCGCGAGATCCATCAAGACATCAACACGCGCTGGCTCGAGCAGCGCACGTACTTCTCTGGGGGTGGGGGCGTCGTGATGGTGAAGGCGCAAGCCCGACCTGGCCTCGCGCCGCAACGCGACGTCGACGGCGAGCTCGTCCTGGTCGACGGCGAACTCCAGTACGAGGACACCAGCCCGAATGTGCGCTGGGTGGGCAACGGCCGCGTCGTGCTGGACAACAAGGGCAACGTCCTCAAGGCCTACGAGCCCTACTTCTCCAGCACGCCCGACTACGAGGACGAAGCCGAACTCGTCGAGCAAGGCGTCACGTCGCTCAATCACTATGACCCGCTCGGTCGCCTCGTCCGCACGGACCCGCCCAACGGCACATTTTCTCGCGTGGAGTTCACGCCGTGGGAGCAGACCAGCTGGGACGTCAACGACACCGTGCTCGCCAGCGACTGGTTTGTGCAGCGCGACGGCTACGAAGGACCGGACGTCGCGCTGCAGAAGGAGGCTCGCGCCGCCCAGCTCGCGGCCAAGCACGCCAACACCCCGAGCAAGGTCCACCTCGACACGCTCGGTCGGCCGTTCCTCAGCGTCGCCCACAACAAGGACCTGGTCGGCAACGACGAGTTCTTCGAGACCAGGTCGGTGCTCGACATCCAGGGCAACGTGCTCGAGGTTGTCGACGCCCGTGGCAACTCGGCCGAGACCCGCACCTACGGCATGCTCGGTCAGTCGCTGTTCGTCGGCAGCGTTGATGCGGGTGATCGCCGGCACCTGCTCACCGCCCTCGGTCAGCCCATGCACAGCTGGGATGCTCGAGACCAGCGCTTTTCCTTCAGCTATGACACTCTGCGCCGCCCGATCGACCGCACCGTCAGCGTCGGCGGTGGCGCTGAGAAACTGCTCGGGCGCGTCGTCTACGGTGATCTACTCGCGTCCCCCGAGGCCACGAACCACCGCGGTCGCGTGTACCGAGTCTACGACGGCGCAGGAGTTGCCACCTCGCTGGCCTACGACTTCAAGGGGCAGCCAACATCCGAGCGACGCCAGCTCGTCGCCAGCAAGACCACCCAGCCCGACTGGAGCGCTCTGATCGGACAAAGTACAATTCCCGCGATGGCCACCGCCGCCGCACCGCAGCTGGACACCGAGACGTTCTCGGCGTCCAGCGAACGCGACGCCCTCGGCCGCGTGCTGAAGGCCATCTCCCCGGACAATTCCGAGGCCCTCTACACCTACGACCAAGCCGGCGCCCTGCAAAAGGTGGAGTTCAAACGCCGAGGCAGCGCCACGGTCGAGACCGTGGTCGGCGACATCTCCTACAACGCCCGCGGTCAGCGTGAGACCGTCATCTACGGCCCGGCCAATTCGCCGACCACGACGACCTCGTACACCTACGACCCCAAGACCTACCGCCTCTCGCGGCTGTCCACGTTCCGCGGCAGCGACAACGCATCGCTCCAGGGCCTGCACTATCACTACGATCCCGCCGGCAACATCACCGACATCCGCGACACCGCCCAGCAGACCGTCTACTTCCAGAACGCCGTCGTCGAGGCCGCCAACTCCTACGATTACGACGCCACCTACCGCTTGATCGAAGCGACCGGCCGAGAGCACGCCACTCAAGGCACGACCCAGCGCACCCACGAGCAGCTCCCCGTCGGCCCGCAGCCGATGGCCTCCGACCCGTCCGCGATGCGCCGCTACACGCAGCGCTACACCTATGACGGCGTCGGCAATATCCTGAAGATGCAGCACATCCCCGCCGCGGGGACCGGCTGGACGCGTCGCTACGAATACGCCCATGACGGCAACCGCCTGCTCGCCACCTCAGCCCCCGGCGACGCCGCCAACGGCCCGTACACGCACATCTACAGCTACGACGCCCACGGCAGCATGACGACCATGCCGCACCTCGCGGCGATGACCTGGAACCACGACGACGAACTCCAGCACGCCACCGCCGGCACGGAGCAGGTCTACTTTCAATACGCAGGCGGCATCAGGAGCCGCAAGTACACCGAGAAGCAAGGGCAGGCGACCGAGGAGCGGATCTACCTCGGCCCATTCGAGATCTACCGCAAACGCGTCAACGGTACGCTCGAGGTCGAGGTCGAGCTCGAGCGCGAATCGTTGCATATCAGCGACAAAAGCGGGCGCATCTGCGTCGTCGAGACCAAGACCGTCGACGGCGGCGAAACGGTCGCAAACCAGACCAGTATCTCGCGCTACCAGTTGAGCAACCAACTCGGCTCCGCCGCAACAGAGGTCGACGGCAGCGGCGCAGTCATCTCCTACGAGGAGTATCACCCGTACGGCACGAGTGCGTATCGGGCGGTTGACGCGAGCATCCACGTCTCGGCGAAGCGCTACCGGTACACAGGAATGGAGCGCGACGAGGAGACGGGGCTGGAATATCACTCGGCCCGCTACCTAGTGCCCTGGTTGGGTCGATGGACAGCGACGGACCCGACGCATCTTGGAGATGGAGTCAATATATATCGTTACGGACATTGTAGTCCCGCAAGCATGACGGATACATCTGGCGCGTCGGGTATGTCGGTATCTCGGCCGCGTGCGAGTGCAGATGATGTGGCACCCCTTCTCGATCCTGATACAGCGGTATGGCCTGAACAGAACGCCGATGGGACGGTCAGCCTTCATACCCCCAACGGCGTGGTCATCACGACGTCCGACCATGTGGAGGAGCTTCAGGGGACCGCTCATGATTTTACAGGACAGCAACACAAGGAGAAGTATGCGGACTTCGTCATCGATACGGCGACAACCCTTGTCGCAATCGAGAGTGTTCAGGAGAACCGCAGGCAGCAGAAGCGTCAACAGGTACGAACGCGGGTTGAAGGAGCTGTTCAAGCGGTCGGGGGAGTTGCGGAAATAGCGGGCGGGGCGCTTGCGGCGCCCGAAACTCTCGGATTCGGTGTCGCCGCCATGGCCCTCGGCTTTGACGATCTACAAGCGGGCCTGAGGAAGCTCGGGACGGGCAAAACTGCCGCAACTGGTATATATACGGTCGCCGAGGGAGCTGCCATTCTTGTTGGGGCTCAGGCAGACACCGCAGCGAGTGTTGGTGCGTGGACCGACGCGGGGCTCCACCTGGGGGTCGGCTGGGGCGTGGGCCGTGCGGTCGTTATGGCGGAGGCTGAGGCGACGCTGAGTTCCGCCACACGGGGGGCTGGACGAGCCGGGGCTGGCGATGGGTACGCCGAAGCAGTCGTGCCCGGCGGTACCGGACGTGCATTCGCCGGTCACGGTGAATTCCGGGTCTGGTCAGGCGACGTTGTGATCCCCGAGGGTACCACGCTGACGCTGCCAACCCGGCATGGACGCGGCATTTACGATCGGACCGGCAGTTTGATCGAGCAGGGTCGCTGGGATCTCATCTCGCAGAACCCGCGGCTCATGGCCGACATTGAGGGGGCGGCATCCTATCTACCGGGCGCAAAAATCCCCAACTACACTCTAAAGGCACCGAACACGCTTCGGATTCATGCGAAATCGACTACGGTCGAGGACGCCACGCCGTTGTCGGACCTCCTCCAACCCAACGCCGGGCACCTTGAGTGGGCGGCTTGCTTGCTCATTCGGTGAACCAGAGGCTAAAATGTACATCGCAGACCTAGCTCCATACTCGTACGGCCTTGGTGAAGGGCGATTCGTCGCCGGAACAGCTTGTGTCGGCTGGTTGAATGGGAGCAGCGCCAGCCCTCGTTCCCAAGGCTCACCTAGTTCTCAGTTTCTCGCAGCATTGGCTCAACTGACTTGGAGGTGGTCTGTGAACCAGGCCAGGGGGAACCACGTGTGCACCCTTTGCTCCGAGCTGCACGATACATTCCTTATCCTGGATGGGGGCCCCAAGATGCTCCTGGGAGCGGCGGAATTGTGGGTTCCATCTCTGGACTATTCGGTCATCTTCGTTGCACCAAACCTTGTATATCACTACGTGTCGGAACACCGCTATGCTCCGCCAAATGCATTTGTCGATGCGGTGCTCGGTGCGGAGGTAGCCTACAAACAATGGGACCCTCGGGCTGAGAGTGAAAAATTGCTTAATTCAGCGTTTGTTTGAAGACGGGCGTTGCTGCTCGCTGGTGACATTTCCCGGGTTTCCCGGGCTGCGTGGGTTCACAGGTCCGCATTGGGTGGTTGCGACTCGAGCGCGGCGGCTGGGCCGGACTCATTCCTTGGCCGGCCAGTCGCCCACGCACTGCCGCTCCCACACTCGATCCCGCCCGACCTCCGCCAACACCTTCCTCGCACTCAACGCCGCGTGCTTTGGCGTGATCGTGTATCGCTCCTCGAAACGCCGCGGCGCACAGTATGAGGTGCTGCCGCGCGAGCTTGCGCCGGCTCCATGAGTCGTCGGCTCTGCGCGCGCATCTCTTCGTGGATCTCGACCTCACGCTCGCGGACCGGGGCCATCAACATCGCGTACAGCGCGTCGTCGCCCGTTTCGGGGAAGATCGGCGGCCTCCTCGGGCATGCCCCCGGCCTCCTCGAAGAACCAACTAGGCTAGGCCGCCTGAGGTCCGCGTCTCGCCGAAACGCCACCCGACGGGGAAGAGCGGCCACTGCGAAGACCACTGGACGAGCCCCGCCTCGACCGGGTTGGCCAGGCTTTAGGTCAGCGAGCGGTTTATATCCAGCAGCGACTCGTCGTCCGGCGGTCGACTCGTCGTCCGGCGGCCGACGTTGTCACACAGCTTTTTTCGCCCCGTCGGGTGTTGCAGCCACGGGCAACCAGGCTGTGCAGCAGCTGTTGAAGGGGACGAACTTGGCATCGGGATCTGCCACGCCCGTGTGATGATGGCTGGACATCCAGACGCTGGCGTGGACTTGGTGCTAGGGGTGCCTGCGATCTCGCGCAAGACCGACAAAGGGCTGCCCGAGTACCGCGACCAGGATCCCAAGCTCGAGCGGCGGGACACGTTCGTGCTCGCGGGCGTCGAGGACTTGGTGCACGCGCTCGACG
>NZ_PVNL01000025.1 GCF_002994635.1 Enhygromyxa salina
CGCCAAACCCACCACCGCCGCGTCCGGCCGCCAGCGCGTCGAGCCGCGCGACCAGATCCCCCAGCGGGATCAACGGCTCGGCGTTGCACAGCTCGAGCAGCCCCATCTCGATCACCAGTCGCGGGACCCGGCTGTTCTCGAGGTTGTCGACCACCCGCGCGAAGCGATCGAAGTGCTGGGCGATCACGCTGGGCTCGACGGCCTGGGCCTGAGCCACCAGCTGATCATAGAGATCGTCGCTCATGTCGAGCAGCGCCGCGCGGCTGCCCGTCAACCGGACCACGGTCAGATCACGCAGGTGCTGAAGGATCGCGACCGCGAGCTGCATCAGGTCGCTGCCGACCGCCGTCAGCGCCTCGAACCGAGCCAAGACCTGCGCGGCGTCGCGATCGAGCACAGCCTGAAGCAGCTGGGCGATCGAGAAGCGCCCGGCCTGACCGAGCACCGCGAGCACCTCGTCGGTCTTGATCTGGGTGGGGTCCTGGGCGAACGCGATGACCTTGTCGAGCAGCGTCAGCGAGTCGCGGACCGAGCCATCGCCACAGCGCGCGATCACGGTGAGGCCCTCGGGCTCGACCGAGAACTGCTCTTGCGTGAGGATCTGCTGCAGATACGGGACCAGCGTTGCTGCCCGCACGCGCCGATAGTCGAGCCGTGACACCCGCGAGAGGATCGTGGGGATCACCTTGTGCGGATCCGTGGTCGCAAACATGAACGTCACATGCGGCGGCGGCTCCTCGAGCGTCTTGAGCAGGGCGTTGAAGGCCTGCTGCGTGAGCATGTGGACCTCGTCGATGATGTAGATCTTGCGTCGCGCCGACTGCGGCAGGTAGTTGACCTGATCACGCAGCGAGCGGATGTCATCGACGGAGTTGTTGCTGGCGCCGTCGATCTCGATCACGTCGACCGAGCGCCCCTCGTTGACGCCGACACACTGCGCGCACTGGTTGCACGGCTCGGGCGTCGGGCCCTGCTCGCAGACCAGCGCCTTGGCGAGGATCCGCGCGGCCGTCGTCTTGCCGAGGCCCCGAACCCCGCAAAACAGATAGGCGTGGTGAACCCGGTCGGTCCGGATCGCGTTCTCCAGCGTCCGCGTCACGTGCTCCTGGCCGATCATGTCGGCGAAGCGCTGCGGTCGATACTTGCGCGCGAGAGCGAGATAGGCCACGGAGCCCGAATGCTAGCTCGTTTGGGTTCCCACAGAAACCTCGGTCGTTCGCAAGCTCATGGCTCGTTGCGGAGCGTGAGGGCGCCCAGCCGCTGGCCGCGCTCGAGCAGCCGCAGGATCCGGGCTCGCTCGGCGGCGGTAAATTCGGGGGTGATCGGCCAGTTGCCGGTCGCGCGCATCAGCTCTTCTTGCGAGCTCTCGACGCCGACTCGGGCCATGACCTTCTTCACGTCGATCACCAGCTTGGGGAGCGGCGCGGGTGGAGCTGGAGCGTCGATCTTGTTGGGGTCGATGCAGGCGGCGAGATCGTTGACGCCGGCGGCGCGCTCGTTGAGCTCGGGCAGACCAAATTTTCGGGTGACCGTGGCCGGGAAGCTGGCGTGGTCGAACACGTCGTGGACGACGCAGCCGTTGCGCACGTGTGGCCCGATCACGACGGCGGGGACGCGGAAGCCTTGCTGGGCAAACTCGGGGCCGTCCGCGTCGGGCGTGATCGGGGGGCTGACGTGATCGTAGAACCCGCCGTGCTCGTCGTAAGTGATGATGAACAGCAGCTTGTCCCAGTACGACGACTGCGCGAGCGCCTCGTAGATCGTCGCAATCAAGGCCTGCCCGAGCTCGATGTGGTGGGCGGGGTGATCGTCGTTGCTCGTGAAGCTTGGATCGATGATCACGACCTGCTCGAGCGTGCCCGCGTCGATCCGCTCGAACATCTCGTCCATCGAGTCGGTGCCAGAGAAGCCGACGATCGGGAACGCCCCCCACTTCCAGGGCACGTCACCATAGTAGTTGTTGTGGCTGATCCCAGCGTCGTCGCACACGTCCTGGACCGTGGTCGGCAGCGGGAACGCGGGCGCGTTGGAGGTGCGCCCGTTCGAGCTCGCGGCGTGGAGGTAGTAGCGGTTGGCCCACGTGCCGCCGAGCAGCGAGCAATACCAGTGGTCACACAGCGCGTAGTCGTCGGCCAGCGACCACAGCACCGGGAGATCTTCGCGGGTGTGGTAGCCCATGACCTCGTGCTCGAGTGACTCGCCGTTGATCTTGATCTGCTCGGTCACGAAACCGTCGAGGTTGCCGTTGTTCCACTGGGCGTGGACCTCGTCCCATTGGTGGGGCGGATCCTCCGGCTCGAAGTTGTCGAGCTTGTTCACGAACACGGGCTCACCGAGGGCGTTGGGGTTGCTCTCGGCGCCGCTGAGCCCCTCGATGTCGGTCTGGCCCTCGACCAGCTGCCGCGCGCCGAAGTAGTGATCGAACGAGCGGTTCTCCATGCACAGCACGACGATGTGCTCGACGTTGGCGAGCGCCTGCTGAAGCGTCAGCCCGCCGTCGTCCGCACACGCGTCGCCGGGATCGCCGTCTCCGTCGCCGTCGCCGTCGCCGTCGCCGTCGCCGGGATCTCCATCGCCGTCGCCGGGATCGCCATCCCCGTCGCCATCGCCATCGCCATCGCCATCGCCATCGCCGTCCCCGTCCCCGCTCGACTCGGTCTCGGAACCACCGGTCTCGCCATCGCCGACAACATCATCACCGCAGCCGATCGCCGTCGCCCCGACCAGGGCCGACATGCCCTGCATCGCGCGGCGGCGTGACAACAGCTTGCGTACGGAATCGAGGTACTTCTTGGTCACGGGTGGTGACCATCGTACGTCGATGCCAGTGACGTCGAGCCAGCGGTGAGACCGCGGGGCAACGATGGCGCAACGTTAGATCGCGGGGGGGAAGTCGGTCACCCAGCTCGCGCGCGCCCCAAGGCGCACGCCGCTCGGTTCCGCCCAGTTCCAGTCAGTTCCACTCAGAAGGTGAAGTGCTGCGACACGATCTCTTCGGGCTCGGCCTCGGCCTTGCGCTCGGGACGGGCCTTGAGCACCGTCGGCACCGGGGCGCCCGCCGCGTCGAGCTTTTCCGCAATGATTTCCTCGAGATAGCCGCTGACACTGCACCCGGTGGCGTCGCAGAAGTCCTTCAGACGCTGATAGGTGATGCCCTTGACGGAGATGCTTCGGCGGGTTTGTCGCTTGGCCATGTCTGTCGCTGCCCTTACTCGACCTGTACGCCAACGGGATCTGACACGCAAGCGTCATTCCACAAGATGTTGTGGTGCGGACCCAACGCGGACACAACATCCTGTGGATAATGTGATCCAAGTGATCGATAACATTACATAAATTCAGTGTCACGAATTCCACGCATGCTCGACTGATCCACGATCACTAGACTAGACTGATCACTGATATTTTGCCCTGTGGAAAAGATCTCCGAGATCTCTTCACTGTCGGTGCCACAGATCTGGCCGCGGCGTCGGCCTGGTGTCCATCCTCGCTGGTGATCCAGACAGCGGTTTGGCGTATGTTTGTCGTTCGGCGAACCAGACCCAGTGCAACCGCGCCTGGACGCGCTCTGGCGACCCTCGACCCATGCTGGAGCCCGACACCCAGGTCATCCCGCCGCGCGACGCCGTCCCGCCGCGCGACGGGCGTGGACCTTCGGCCCCCCAGCCTCGGGCCCCGTCACGGTCCGAGGTCGAGCCGGGGTTCTCGCAGCGCTGGGTCGGCCGCTATGAGCTGATCCATCGCCTGGCCCACGGCGGGATGGCGACGGTCTATCTGGGCCGGGCCAAGGGCAAGGCTGGGTTCGAGAAGATCGTCGCGGTCAAGGTCATCCACCCGCACCTCGCGGCCGAGGCCGAGTTCGTCGGCATGTTCCTCGACGAGGCCCGGATCGCCGCGCGCATCCATCACCCACACGTGGTCGAGATCCTCGATCTCGGTCAGAGCGACTCCGTCTACTACATGGTGATGGAGTTCATCGAGGGTGAGAACCTCGCCGCCCTCGTGCGGGCCCTGAAGGGCGAGCTGCTCCCGATCCCCGTGGCCTTGCAGATCGTCGCCGACACCCTCGCGGGCCTCGGGGCTGCACACGAGGTCGAGGACGTCGACGGCCGCCCCTACGAGCTGGTCCACCGCGACGTCTCGCCGCACAACATCCTGATCAACCTCGACGGCTGGGCCAAGGTCGGCGACTTCGGGATCATGAAGGCCGCTGGCAAGGCCTCGAACACGCGGACGGGCGAGCTGCGGGGCAAGCTCGCGTATATGTCGCCCGAGCAGGCCCGCGGCAACGGCCACGTCGATCACCGCACGGATCTGTTCGCGGTCGGGGTCATCATCTGGGAGCTGCTCACGGGCGAGCGGTTGTTCGCGTGCCCAAGTGAAGCGGCGACGCTCGAGAAGGTGATCGCCTGCGTGATCCCACCGCTCGGCGACGCGCGGCCAGAGCTCGACGGGCACCCTGGCTTGCGCGACGCCCTCGAGGCGCTGCTGGCCCGCGCGCTGGCGACCGATCCGGATCAGCGGCACGCCAACGCCAGCGAGATGCTGGCTGAGGTCAAGCTGCTGCTGCGCCTGGCCTACGAGCTGCCTGGCGACGAGCCGCGCAGCTACCTGGGCCAGCTCATGCGTCGGTTCTTCCTGCGCCGAGTCGACTACGCACGCGCGGCGCTGCGGCGCACGGGTGAGCACGACGCGCTGAGCTCGGGCGCACGCGAGCTGATCGGCGAGACCGCGGCCATGCTGGGTCGCCCACCGACGGGGTCGAACCCGGTCACCCCGCCGTTCGCCGAGCTGGCCTTGACCCCAACTGGCGCCGCGGCGCTCGACTCGAGCGGGACCGAGCGCCCGTCGACCGACTCTCACCCGCAGTTCGACACGGCTGCAGGTTCCGGTCGAACCCACCCGCTCGCCCAGTGGAGCATGTGGCTGTTGCTGCCGATGCTCGGGGCCGGGATCGCGGTCGCGGCGATGCTGATGCTGGGCGGGTCCCCGCAACCACCCGTGGCTGCCCCCGCGGAGCACCCGGAGTCGACCCCCGAGCCGACACCCGAACCGGCAGCTCGGCCCGCGCCGAGCTCGCTGGCCGCGGCCAACTACGCGCCGCTCCCTCAAAAGCCGGCGGGCATGATCCGCTGGTACTTCTCGACCAAGCCCGAGGGCGCGCAGGTGTGGATCGACGGCGAGGACCGCGGGCTCACCCCGGTCTCCGTGTTCGTGCCGATCGGGGAGGCGCCCGTCGACATCCGCCTGCTGCTCGACGGCTACGAGCCCTACCCGCTCGAGCTGCCGCCAACCAACGACCAGAGCTTCTCGACCAAGCTGCAGGCGCTCGCGCCCGACGCGGAGCCCACGGGCAAGTCGGGCAAGAGCACAAAGGCGATCAAGCGCCCGCGCCAGTCCGGCAAGGGCGCGTCGACGGGCGGCTCGGACGACGGCGGAGAGACCGGCTCGGATCCGGTCAAGAAGGGCTTTGTGCCGGTCCCGGACAGCCTCCGCGAGTCTGGCGGCTGAGTCGTCGCGTGGATCCGCCGACCCCTCGGGCCGCAAACCGGGCCGGGCACGGTAAGCTGGCCGGGCGTGAGGCGTCACGACGAGGGAAGTGCGGAGTCTCGGCTCCGCTGGACGAAGTCGCGAGCGCGGGCGCGGACGCTCAGTCGTCGCGCGCTCGCGGTGATCGTGAGCCTCAGCTGCGCGTCGGCCAGCCCCGCACGCGCGGCCCCACCCGAGCGAGTCGGCCCCGCATCTGACGAAGCGAAGATCGAGACCGAGGCTGGATCCGAGACGGCGCCTGAAACTGGCTCCGAGACCGCCCCTGAGACCGGATCCGAGACGGCCCCCGAGACCGCGATAGAGTGGTACGCCCGCGGCTACGAGCTCGGCAACGCGGGCGACTACGCAGCCGCGGCCGAGGCGTTCTTGCGCTCTTATGATCTGCAGCCAACCCCGGAGGCCCTGTTCAACGCCGCGTTCGCGTTCGAGCAGGCCGGGGCCACGCTCGACGCGATCTCCACGTACGAGCGCGTGCTGACCGAGCCTGCGCGCAGCGAGGAGCTGGCGGCCGAGGCCCAGCGCTCGATCGACGAGCTGAGCAAAGAGGTCGCGGTGCTCAAGGGGATCCGGTTCGCAGCCGCGCGCCCGCCCGCGCAGCTGTTCGTTCAAGGCCGGTCCGTCGACCTCGACGCGTTCCCGATCCTGGTGCTGCCGGGGGAGATCGAGCTCGAGGTCGTCGATGAGCGAGGTGTCCGCACCCGCGAGACCTACCAGCTGGCGGCCGGCGAGGCGCTGGTCGTGGATCTACGAGCCCTGCTTCCATCGCCACCCAAGCCCGACCCCAAGCCGGTCCTCGACGCCGGTCCGACCGAGACCGAGCTCGACGCCGCGCGCACCCACGCCCGGCTCGCGCTGGCGCTGCGCAACACGACCTGGGTCGGCGTGGGCCTGAGCGGCGCGGGTGCGGTGAGCGTGCTGAGCTTGGCGTTGTTGGCCCAGCGCGAGCAACGACGCTTCAACGCCGACAGCTGCTATCAATTCCCGGACGACGCCTGCCCCGACGACTTCGAGCTTGGCGATCCCAACGCCCACCAGCGGGCCTACAAGCGCTATGCCCTGAGCGCCAGCGTGGCCGGGGGCGTGAGCGCGGGGTTGGTGCTCACGACCTTGGTGGTCGGCCTGGTGAGCGTTCGCCATGCGCGGCGAGCCAAGCACGTACAGCAGTCGCGCGGCCACGAAGCCCGGTCCGCCGTCCGCGTCACGCCCGGCGTTGGCCTCGGCAGCCTGATGCTCCGGTTCTAATCAGCGGTTCACGATCAGGGTCGCGATCTCGACGATCAACTCGAGATCCCGAGACTCGGCGCGATGCGACAGGGCGATCATCCGGGCCCGCTGCGAGAGCTCGGCGGTGCTCGCTTGCGGCTCGGCTCCGCTGTCGGGCAGCAGCTCCGAGACGGCGGCCCCGAGCCCCTCGGCGATCCGCAGCAAGGTCCTGAGCCCGGGGCTCTGATACCGACCGTTCTCGAGCCGCGAGATCATGTCGGTCGCGATCCCAGCCGCCTGCGCGGCCTGTCGCTGGGTCATGCCGCGGGTCTCTCGGGCGTTGCGGATCCGCTTGCCGAGCTCGGTCATGTAGCGCCGCTCGACCGACGCTCGATCATCGCGGGTCCGACCGCGCGGCCGCTGCTTGTCGCCCTCTTGCACGCCAGCAACCATACTATGTGAACTCCAGGCGCCGGACCTCGAGCACGCGGATCCGGTCGCGCAGCTGGGCGGCCTCCTCGTAGCGCAGCTCCTTGGCCAGCGCCCGCATCTGCTGCTCGAGCTCGGTGATCCGCTCGGACAGCTCGTTGGGCAGCAGGTCCTGATCGCCCGCGCGGTCGAGGCCCACCGGAAGCTCGCTGGTCCCCGCGCCCCGCTTGGTCCGCCCACGGGCGGCCCCAGGCGTCGGCTTGTCCTGCTCGATCGGCGAGATCTTGGCCCGGGTGCTGCGCGGGGTGATCCCGTGCTCGGCGTTGTGCTGAGCTTGGATCGTGCGGCGTCGCTCGGTCTCGGCGATCGCCTTCTTCATCGAGTCGGTCACGCGATCGGCGTACATGATCACCCGACCGTCGAGGTTGCGAGCCGCGCGACCGCAGGTCTGCATCAGGCTTCGCTCGGCTCGCAAGAACCCCTCTTTGTCGGCGTCCAAGATCGCAACCAGCGACACCTCGGGCAGATCCAGCCCCTCGCGCAGCAGGTTGATCCCGACCAGCACGTCGAACTCACCGAGGCGAAGATCACGAAGGATCTCGACCCGCTCGAGCGTGTCGACGTCGGAGTGGAGGTAGCGGACGCGGATCCCGAGATCGGCGTAGTACTCGGTCAGGTCCTCGGCCATGCGCTTGGTCAAGGTGGTCACCAGGACCCGCTCGTCTCGCTCGACCCGGGCGCGGATCTCATCGAGGAGATCGTCGACCTGCCCGGCGATCGGCCGGACTTCGATCGGCGGATCCAAGAGCCCGGTCGGCCGGATGATCTGCTCGACCACCACGCCGCTGGTCTGCTCGAGCTCGTAGTCGCCAGGCGTCGCCGACACGTAGATCACTTGCTTGACGCGCTCCTGGAACTCCTCGAATTTCAGGGGCCGGTTGTCGAGCGCCGACGGCAGGCGAAACCCGTGCTCGACCAGCGTGGTCTTGCGCGCGTTGTCACCCCGAAACATCGCGCGGACCTGGGGCATGGTCGCGTGGGACTCGTCGATCACGAACAAGAAGTCGTCGGGGAAGTAGTCGATCAGCGTCGGCGGCGGATCGCCCGGGGCCCGACCCGACAGGTGCCGCGAGTAGTTCTCGATGCCCGAGCAGCGGCCCATCTCCTCGAGCATCTCGATGTCGAACATGCAGCGCTGCTCGAGCCGCTGGGCCTCGACCAGCTTCATGTCCGCGCGCAATTGGGGGAGCCGCTGATTGAGCTCCTGCTTGATGCCCTCGATCGCGAGGCGCATCTTGCTGGCGGGCGTCACGTAGTGGCTGGCCGGAAACAAGGTCACGCGCTTCATCTCGCCGCGCGAGGTCCCCCGCAGCGGGTCGACCTCGCGGATCGCCTCGACCTCGTCGCCAAAGAACTCGATCCGGACCGCGCTGTCGTCCTCGTAGGCCGGGAACACCTCGACCACGTCCCCGCGGACCCGAAACGTGCCGCGGTGGAAGTCGACGTCGTTGCGCTCGTAGTGCATGGCGACCAGGCGTCGCAGCAGCACGTCACGATCGAGCTCCTCGCCCACGGCGATCGGCGCGACCATTCCATAGTAGGCCTCGGCCGAGCCGATACCGAAGATGCACGAGACGCTGGCGACGATGATCACGTCACGGCGTGACAGCAGCGAGTAGGTCGCCGCGTGCCGCATGCGATCGATCTGCTCATTGATGTTCGAGTCCTTCTCTATATAGGTATCGGTCGACGCGACGTAGGCCTCGGGCTGGTAGTAGTCGTAGTACGAGACGAAGTACTCGACCGCGTTGCTGGGAAACAGCGCCTTGAACTCGCTGTAGAGCTGGGCCGCGAGGGTCTTGTTGTGGGCGAGGATCAGCGTGGGCCGCTGAACCTTGGCGATCACGTTGGCGATCGTGAAGGTCTTGCCCGAGCCGGTGATCCCGAGCAGCACCTGGGCCTGGTCGCCGCCCTCGAGCCCAGTTGTCAGCTCCGCGATCGCCTGGGGCTGGCTGCCGCCCGGCGCGAACTCGCTGACCAGGGTGAACGGTCGGTCCGCCGCGATCGCCGGGCGCACGGGGTTGTCGAGATCCCAGCCGAGCTCGGCCTCGTCGATCTGTGACGACTCTTTCCACGCCTCTTCGGCGGAGCTAGCGGTGCGGCGAGGCATGACGGCCAGACGATACTGCATTCGATCCTCGCCAGCCGCCGCGAGGGCGCTCCTCGAAAGCACCGAAACGAAGCTCGACCGCGAGCTCGAACACCAGCAGGGGATCGGGGCTGAGCACGGCCAGCGCGTCGGCGGTCAGGCCGACCCGGCGGTTGCCGACCCGCGCGAACACGCCGCCACCGAACACGGCGCGGCGATGAAACGACAGGCCGTCCGCGGGATCGACCACTGGGATCCGCGTGTGTGCGGCGCCGACGTCGAGCCCGGCCGAGAACAAACCCGACGACACCACCGCGGTCCCGAGCGCCAGCTGCGTCTGCGGAATGAACTGCACGTCAGCGTCGACGGGCGGATACAGCACCGGCCGGTAGTGGCCGCCGACTTCAAAGCCGAGGCCGCTGGGTCCGCGCCCGCGCCAGATCGCGATCGCGCCGACCGGCCACACCTGCGGCGCGCGCTGGCCCGGCAGCCAGTGGCCGGTGACCCCGACGCTCACGTGGTCGAACAAGCCCACGCGCAGATCCAAGCGATAGATGTGCGGCGTCCCGCCAGCCGCAGCCAGCGAGATCACGCCGTGATCCAAGAACCGAGCGCTGCGCGGGACCGGGCGCCGCAAGTAGCGACGCAGCTCACTGCCTGGCGAGGGCGTCGGCGTGCTCGCGACGATCGGGACATCGGGCGCCGCGCTGGGCGACGCCCAGAGGGTGCTCGAGATCAGCGCGAGCGCGAAGATTGCCTGCATGAGGTGCTGGATCGTGAGTAAGCCCCGCTCGATCGCCGCAGCGGCGCCCCAGGGGCTCGAATGAGAGGGCGCGGCTGCGTGGCATACTAAGCCTTGAATGGCGAAAAAACCTCTGTCTCGTGCGGTCTTCCTGGTCAGCGCCAAGCGCACGCCCTTTGGGGCGTTTGGTGGTGCGTTCAAAGATCTTTCGGCGATCGATCTGCAGGTCGTGGCCGCAAAGGCGGCGCTCGAAGCTGGCGGCGTCGACCCTGCCACCATCGATCACGTGATCGTTGGCAACGTCGCGCAGACCTCGGTCGACGCGATCTACATGGCCCGCCACGTCGGCCTGCGCAGCGGCGTCCCGATCCCCGCGCCCGCGCTGACCGTCAATCGGCTGTGCGGCTCCGGGTTTCAGTCGGTGGTCAACGGCGCCCAAGAGATCCTGCTGGGCGACGCCGAGCTGGTCCTGACCGGCGGGACCGAGAGCATGAGCCAGGCCCCGCACGTCGCCCGCGGGCTCCGCTGGGGCACCCGGCTCGGCGTCAACCCCGAGCTCGAGGACTCGCTGTGGAGCTCCCTGACCGACAGCTACGCCGGCTGCGCCATGGGTCGCACCGCCGAGAATTTGGCCGAGCAGTTCGGGATCACCCGCGAGCAATGTGACGAGTACGCGCTGCGCAGCCAGCAGGCGTGGGCGGCCGCCAAGGACGCTGGCCGTTTCGACGCCGAGATCTGCCCGGTCACCGTCGAGAGTCGGCGCGGCAGCGTCAGCGTCGACACCGACGAGCACCCGCGCCGCGAGACCGACCTGGCCAGCCTCGCCAAGCTGCGGACCTCGTTTGGCAAGACCGGGGTCGTGACCGCCGGCAACGCCTCGGGGATCTGCGACGGAGCGGGCGCGATCGTGCTCGCCAGTGAGGAGGCGGTCAAAGCCCACGACTTGAAGCCGCTCGCGCGCCTGGTCCAGTGGCACGTCGCGGGGGTCGATCCGAAGATCATGGGTATCGGTCCGGTCCCGGCGATCCGCGGCGCCCTCGAGCGCGCTGGGCTCGGCCTCGCGGACCTCGACCTGATCGAGATCAACGAGGCATTCGCCCCCCAGTACCTGGCCTGTGAAAAGGAGCTCGAGCTCGATCGCGCCAAGGTCAACGTCGACGGCGGGGCGATCTCGCTGGGCCACCCGCTCGGGGCCTCCGGCTCGCGGATCACCGGACACCTCGCGCACGAGCTGCGTCGGCGCCAGGGCAAGTACGCCGTTGGCTCCGCGTGCATCGGCGGGGGCCAGGGGATCGCCGTCGTGCTCGAGCGCTGCTGAACGAACAGGACAACACCATGCCGGACCGCCCGACTCAGCCGACCACCAACGATGACCTTCGCGAGCCCCGCGCCGGGGACCTGGTCTACGACTGGAACAGCCGCAACCGACGTGGTCCGCTGAGTCCGCTCACCCACCGCAAGGTCAGCTTCTTCGACGAGACCCTTCGCGACGGGATCCAGTCGCCGTCGGTCCGGGATCCCTCCCTCGAAGAGAAGCAGGAGATCTTGCGGCTCACTGCCGCGCTCGGAATCGACGCCGCGGACCTGGGCCTGCCGGGCGCCGGGCCGCGGGCGATCGCCGACGTGACCGCGCTGGTCAACTTCGCCGAGCGCGAGCGGCTCGGCATCGAGTACGCCTGCGCGGCCCGAACCCACGAGCGAGACATCAACGCGGTCGCCGACATCGCCGACAAGACCGGCCAGGAGATCTGGGTCTACGCGTTCTTGGGCTCGAGCCCGATCCGCCTCTACACCGAGAACTGGGAGGTCTCGACCCTGCTCGAGCGCACGATCCTGGCCGCGGATCTATGCGCAAAGCGCGGGCTCCCGATGTGCTTCGTCACCGAAGACACGACCCGCTCGACGCCGACCGTGCTCGACCAGCTATTTCGCTGCGCCGTCGAGCACGGGGTCCAGCGCCTGTGCCTGTGCGACACCGTTGGCCACGCCACGCCAGCCGGGGTCGAGGATCTCGTCAGCTTCACCCGGCTGCTGCTCGAGACCATCCGCGCCCCGGACGTCGGCATCGACTGGCACGGCCACAATGACCGCGGGCTGGGTGTCACCAATAACATCGTCGCGCTCGAGGCTGGCGCGGACCGCATTCATGGCACCGCGCTCGGGATCGGCGAGCGGGTCGGCAACGCCTCGCTGGATCTCACGCTCATGAACCTCAAGCTGCTCGGCGAGCTGCCCGACCGCGACCTCAGCAAGCTCGTGCCCTGGTGCGAGGCCGTCGCCGCGGCCTGCGAGGTCCCGATCCATCCTCAATACCCATTAGTAGGCGCCGACGCGTTCCGGACGGCGACCGGAGTCCACGCCGCCGCCGTCATCAAGGCGATCAACAAGGGCGACGATGACCTCGCCGACCGGATCTACAGCGGCGTCCCTGCCAACTGGTTCGGAAGGCAGCAGAGCATCGAGATCGGCTTCATGTCCGGCGAGTCCAACGTCCGCTATTGGCTGCAGCACCGAGGGATCGCGGCCGAGGACGGACTGGTCAAGCACGTGTTCGATGCCGCCAAGGCCACCGACCACATCCTCAGCGACGAAGAGGTCATGCAAGCGGTGCGCGGGTACAAGGGCTGAGCTGGCGACCGGCAGAACGGCCGACCGGCCTTTAGTACAGCAGCAAGTATTGAATGCCAGCGAGCATCCCAAACGCCGTCAACAGTAACAGCGGCAGGTGGTGCTCGAGGCTGGCGCTGCGGCGGTCGAGCGCGCGCCAAGGAACACTGGGCAATGGGCCGGTTCGCAAGCGACGTTTGGCCCCAGCGACGAGCGTGGGCACCCGTGACCCTGCAGCGCTGCGCACATAATCCATGCAATTGGTTTGGCCCCGGATCGGCGGCGCTGCAAATTTTTGATGTTTTTCGAGTCGAGATTTTTTAGCGTGGCTTCACGCCCCCACGACATTGTTGTCGTGCCCACACGAGCCGGGGCACCTGATGAATCGCTATTGAGCGAACGACTGCGCCAGCGCGAATGAGCGTTCGCGGATCATCGCGACGCTCGGTCCACGCAGCGCACCGATCGACGCGATCGCAGCCGCGCCACACCGCGCGATCAGCTTGGCGTTGTCGAGCTGCACGCCACCGATCGCCACGACCGGCACGGGCGACGCCGCGCAGGCGCGGGCGAGCGCATCGAGACCGACAACAGGATCATGGTCGGGCTTGCTCGACGTCGAGAACACCGGACCGAAGCCGACATAGTCCGGGGCCAGTTCGTCGATCGCCGCGCGCAGCTGGCGGAGGTCGTGGGTCGACACGCCCAGCCACAGGCCCGCCGCGCGCAGCTTCGACCGCCGCTCGCTGCGTTCGTGGATGGTCGAGCCGAGCCGCGCCAGATCCCCCTGTCCGAGGTGGACCCCCGCGACCCCGGCGATCCCCCGCGCCGCCAGCTCGAGCTCATCATTGAGGATCAACGGCAGCTCGGCCGCCGCGCAGCGACGCCCGAGCGCGACCGCCAGGTCTTCGTCCAGCGGCGCATGCTTCGAGCGCAGCTGAATGACCCCCGCCCCGCCGTCGATCAACGCATTGAGCACAGCCTCGGGGTCGAGCTGGTGCGGGTCCGGCAGATCGAGGATCGCGTATAGCCCGGAGACGTTCATGGTCAGCGCCCCGCGCACAGATCCCCGCGGGGGGTCAGGCCGGTCGGGTTGCCGACGAACTGCGGAGGGATCGTTGGTGGCGGCGGCTCTGGAGCGGTCGGCTCGTCCGCAGCATCACTGCCCTCGGTGTCGGCGTCGTCGCCCCAGTCGTCATCCCAGTCGTCGCCAGCGTTGGCCCCGTTGCCGCCCGAGTCCGCGCCCGGTTCGAGCGGCGGATCGGCGGACAGCTCGCCCCCGAGCTGGGGATTGGCCACCTGCTTTTGGAAGCTCACGTTGATCACCGCCTCACCCCGACCGCGCGGCTTGGGCTGACGGATCTGAGTCTTGGCTGGTAGGATCGCGCCGTCGACCTCGTGCAGCTCCTCGTGGCTGATCGTCCACAGCCACTCGGGTGCGCCGGAGCTGTCGATCGCCCACAGGCTGGCCCCCGCGAATTGCCAGTGACCGTCGCGCCCGCCGGACTTGGGGATCCACGCGAACGCCAGCTCTTGCTCGTACCGATCATTGGCGATCCGCAGTCGCTCCCGGCCGGTCTTGCGATCCCACCCGCGATCGATCACCTGGTGCGGCCCGTCGATCAGCGGCGCGCCGCCGAGGATCATCTTCACGAACGCCTCCGGCTCGAGGCTCACGCCCAGCAGGGTCTCGACCGCGCAGCGCGACGGCGGCCCCGAGTAGTAGCCCGGCGCCAGCGACTGCGCGCCCTCGCGCCCGCCGACCCAGCGCAGGCCGTACTCATCTTCATTGACCACCAGCGTGACCAGCTCGTTGCCCGAGATCTGGATCGTGCCGGTGAACCGGGCCGGCGCCTGGGCGACCAACATCAAGCTCGCCGCCGGCCCGCCGCCCTGCCGCACCTTCGCGCGCGGGACCTGGACCGACTGCAGGGCCGGGGCGGTCGCGATCATCAGCTCGGTGACCTCGGGCGGCTGGTCCGGCGGATAGGGTCGCTCGATCCCCTTGCAGGCGACGGAGGTCATGAGCAGCCCGGCGAGGGCCAACGTGAGGGTCACGCTGCGCGGCGACACGCTCGCAGATTACGTCAACCCCGCCCACGACCCCAGCAGCCGCGACCAAAAGTCCGAGACCAACCAGTCGTCGTTCTCGGGCAAGCGCGGCGGCCGGCCAAGGAACGGCAGGTTGCCCAGGCAGGGCACCCCGCTGCGCTGCTCGATCACCGTCGCGTTGTGTGAGCGCGAGGGATCGTCGCGGGCCAGCAGCTGGGTGAACACGAACCCGCACGGCTCGAGCTCGCGGATCCGCAGCGACTCGATCGTCAACAGCGTGTGGTTGATCGTCCCCAGCCCCGCGCGCGCAACGATCAACGGCCGCGCGCGCAGGCCCGAGATCCAGTCCGGCAGCCAGCTGCCCCCGGGCATCGGGACCAGCAGACCGCCGGCGCCCTCGACCAGGCTGACCTGCGCGCGATGACGCTGCTCGAGCCGGGCCAGCGCCCAGCGGGCCCGCCCGAGCATCGACTCGACGTCGCTCACCGGCGAGCCGCGACCCATGAAGGGGTTGGGATCATCGGCGAGCCCGGGCGCGATCGGCTTGGGCCACCTCAGCGGCGAGAGCTCATCGAGCTCGCCGGGCTCGAGCAGCGACGCCGCCAGCAACCGGGCGCGGTCACTGTTCGGCCCCCCGGGCCCCGACTCCGCCGGCTTGAACGGGACCACGCGAATCCCCCGTTGCGCCGCCGAGCGCAGCAGCGCGCAGGCGACCGTGGTCTTCCCCGCGTTGGTGTCGGTCCCGACCAGGAACACGCGCTCGCTCATCCCTCGCCCCTCACCAAGCCGTGGCGATCCAACAGCTCACACAGATCTCGAGCGAAGCGCTCGACCATGTCGAGCTCGTGCGCGGCGCTGATCGTGATCCGCAGCCGGGCCCCCTGCTCGGGCACCGTCGGCGGCCGAATCGCCTGAACATGCCAGCCTCGCTGCAGCAGCTCGGCCGAGAGCGCCAGCGCCCGCGCGTTGTCGCCCACGAGCACCGGAAGGATCGGCGAAGCCTGGGTCCCGTGCGCTCCCAGCCCCGCGCGATCGCCCAAGATCGACCGCAGCGTCGCGAGGTTGCGCCACAACAGCTCGCGGCGTCGGTCACCCTCGGCGCCCGAGACCTGGTCGAGCGCGTGGGCGATCCGCGGGACCAAGACCGGTGAGACGCCGGTCGTGAACACGAAGGCGCGAGCGTGGCCGCGGATCCAGTCACACACCAGCGAAGACGCGCACACAAACGCGCCCGCGCAGCCGAACGCCTTGCCGAGCGGCGCAACCACGACCGTCGGTCGGTGCACGAGCTGGCTCGCCCGGCCTCGGCCGTTCGCGTACAGCCCGATCGCGTGCGCCTCATCCAGGTACACGCAGCCGCCGGCGGCCAGGTGAGTGTCGAGAGCCGCCGACGCCGGGCCGTCGCCATCCATCGAGAACACCGACTCGACAAACCACCAACGCGCGCCCGCTGAATCACCGGCCCGCTCCCCGCGAGGGGGAGCCGCGAGGTGATCCAGGATCCGCCGCGTCGCGCTGCTCAGTCGCAGCCCATCGATCAGGCTCGCGTGGTTGAGCGCGTCGCTGTACGCGACATCGCCCGGCTGCAGCAGCGACGCCGGGACGCCCACGTTGGCCTGAAACCCGCTTGGAAACAGCACCGCGTCCTCGAACCCCATCACCCCCGCGAACCGGCGCTCGATGTCGCGGTGGACCTGCAGATCACCGCACACCAGTCGCGACGCCGCCGCCCCCGAAGGCTGCGGCGCCGTCTGGGGTCGCTCCTCGGCCAGGCCCAAGTAATCGTTGCTGCAAAAGCTGACGACCTCCCGATCCCCGAGCCGATAGCGAAGCCCCCGTCGCTCGGTCGGCGCCGGACACCGACGCTCGAGCGCCGCGTCACGCTCAGCCGCGAGCGCGACCCGGAGCCGCTCATCGAGCGCGAGGTTGCCCGGCGAGGGCGGAGGAACACGTGGAGTCACGGGCGGCGATCCAACCGGTCTCGGGCGAACGTGGCAAGATGCCCGCCGTGAGCGAGGCAGTACTGCGTGACGCGTGTGACCAACTCGGGCTCCAGGCGACGACCGGTCGCATCGATAAGCTACTGATATTAAAAGACTTTTTCAAGTTCTATGCACGCTCGATGAACCTGACCGGCCGAACCGACGACGCGGCGCTGGACTCGCACATCGTCGAGGCACTCCAGGTCGTCGCGCTCGCGCAGCAATTGCAGATCGGCGCCGGTCGCTGGCTCGACGTCGGCAGCGGCGGAGGCTTCCCCGGACTGGTACTCGCCGCGTGGCTCGAAGTCAGGCTCGTGCTGATCGAACCCCGCGCGAAGCGAGCCAGCGGACTCGAGCTCGCGCTCGCCAAGATCGGCCGACAGGACGCCCAGGTCCTGCGCGGCCGCGTGGAGAACGGCAAATGGAGGCCGATCGAGGGCGGCTCGCTCGAGCCCGGCTTCGACGCCGCGAGCGCACGGGCGGTGTTCTCCCCGGAGCGGTGGCTCGAGGAGGCGCGTCCGTGGGTGCGTCCCGGAGGCGTCGTGTGTCTGCACCTCGGCGCTGGGGAGACGCCGGAGGGCGTTCGCGTGGTCGGTCGAGTGGATGGGGAGCGGTGGGCGGCAGTGGGCGTGGAGAATGTTCCACGTGGAACACTCCCGTCGGGGTGACGCCGGGTCGGCTCTTGGGGGTTCGGTTGCGTGTGGACGCCAATCCGGCGCGCACGGGCAACGACTCGCCGAGTCACCTCCAGTCTTGGTCGCCTTGCTTGGTCTCCCGCAGACGTCCTGCCGGGTCGGATCTTGGTTGGAGGTGACTCCGATCCGGCCAGGTCGGCTGCCGTCTCGGTTCGCAGCTTCCTCTCGGGGGGAATCTTGGCTTGACCGGATAGGCTTCGACGAAGTTCGTGGAGGCGATACGCGGGATCGGGTCCAGCGGCGGGCTCTGATCCTCATGCTTCCTGGTTGTGCGTCGTACTCGGGGGCTGTTGTGACGATGGACAGCGCGCACGACCCGTGAGGGTCCGCCCGGGCACGGAGGGCTCAAGGCGGGAGTGGGGCGTTGTCGGGGAACGGTGGGGTTGATGTCGGGCTGTTCGCTTCGGTGGAGCACTCGCAACGCCCTCTTACTGTGCCCGGGCGGACCCTCACGGGTTTGTTGTGCGCTTGTCGGTTTCGATCGGCGGCTACGGCTCTTCGTTTTGCAGATTGCTTGGTTCTTTTGGAGGCACGGTCGGCCGCCGTCCTGGTTGGAAGTTTCTTGGCGTTCGTGCGGCGACACGCCGTTTGGTTGGACGGGCTGAGACCACCGATCCCGTGGCTGCGTCGGCTTGGCTGCAGGGTCCCCAAATCGTCGCTGCTTCCGGCCGACGGCTCAGGATGTTCCACGTGGAACACTCTGAACTCGACACTCGGGTCTGACGGGCCTCTCACGAGACAGTTCGCCGCACCCAAACGCGCGCGGGGCGGGCCATGTCTAGCTGGGCCCCTCACTCCCCAAGTGAGCGGGCCAAGCATCCAACCCGGTGAGAAGGCTGCGAACCGAGACTGGGAGCGGGTCGGGCTCGGCTGCAGCCCTCACCCGGTCGGTACGCAAGTCCTCCACGATGAGCCAGGAACTGGCCAGACAAAGGAGCCGATCACCGAATCTCCCTCCACGTCTCGGGGGACACCCAGGATCTCGAGGGAGAAAGGAGTTCTCCGCGTGCCGGGATCGAGGCGCCCAGCTAACCAACGAAGCGGCCACAAGGCCGCGGCGTACCGCCTCACGAGAACTCGATCGCACCACGTGATCGCCCTGATCCGTCCGAGCGCGAGAAGGGTGACGAACCCGAGAGGAAGCTGCGAACCGAGGCTGGACGCGACCTCGCCGGGTCGGAGCGCCACCCTGCAGCCCCTCAACACGCACCCCTCCAAACAGGACCCAGCACCGTGGAAAAGCGACGAAGCGCCGCCCGCCCCAGCGCCCCTCGATCTCGAGAGCGTAGCCGCCGACCGAACACGACAAGCGCGCACAACAAACCCGTGAGGGTCCGCCCGGGCACAGTAAGAGGGCGTTGCGAGTGCTGCACCGAAGCGAACAGCCCGACATCAACCCCACCGTTC
>NZ_PVNL01000026.1 GCF_002994635.1 Enhygromyxa salina
TCCCCATCCCCATCCCCGTCGCCGCTCGTATTGTCACCGACGTAGGTCAGTGCGTCCCCCGCTGCTGGGTCAGCCGTGCACGAGACGGCCGCAATGGACACACAGCAAAGCACGAGCACGGCGCGAATATGTGGTTTCGTCATGCCCGTGGATGTCCGGTTGAGCCGAGGTTCGTGCTGGCCCTCGCAGAATTTCTCGACCCAGCCGTGAACGCAAGCAGCCGGGGGCGCTCGGCCCCCGGCGTTCGTGATCGACGACTCGGGCCCGACGCCCGAACGGGGATCAGTGGATCGTCGTGCTACCGCCGTGGAAGTAGTCGGCCATGTAGACCACGGTGCCCTCGGGCGGCACGTCCCAGGCCCGGACCCGCATCTCGAGGCACTTGTTGGCGATCTGGCTGTTGTTCAGGTGCAGGCGCTTGCGCAGGGCATAGCTGTAGTCCTGGGCCACGGTCACCCCGCCCGCGCAGGTGTCGACGACCTTGACCACGATGTCGGGCACGTCCTGGAGGTCCGGCGCGTCCCAGGTCAGAGCCATCTTCCACTCGGTCACGCTGGGGCTCTCGGGGCCCGCGTCCCAGACCGAGTAGCTCAGCTCCTGGCCGTCGTAGATCCGGACGGCGCGCCAGCCCCAACCCCACGGCCCGGTCAGGTCGCTGGACGAGGGAATGTGCCCGTGGAGCCGGCCGAAGCCGGCGCTCTCATGGACCCTGGTGTTGGACTCACCGTTGGCGGTTCCATCGGATGCGTCGGCCAGGACGAAGGCGTTGACCATCAACGCGCGGGCGTCGTTGCCGAGCCAGCCGAGGTCCTTGAAGGCCTCGCGGAGCACGGCGAGCGCCCCCGTCGCGACCGGGGTCGCGTTGGAGCAGCCGTTCATGTCGAAGTAGGTGTTGGTCGCGTTGCCGTAGGCGTAGCGGACCTCGCCGGGGGCCAGAAGGTCGACCCCGGGCGTGGTGCTCGAGGCTCCGCCCTCGGAGACGATCGGGATCGGCCCGGTGGTCGCGTAGGAGGTGAACACCGTGTCGTGGTAGGCGACGGCGTCGTTACTGGTGTTGAGGGCGTTGACGGCGATGGTCTCGGGTCGGTACCCGGGCCACCACAGATCGCAGCTGCCGGTCCCCCCCTGGCTTCCGTTGCCGGCGCAGGCCAGGGTCAACATCCCGGCATCGAGGCCGTTGCGAAGGATGTTGTTGAGGTTGCCGCAGTCGTAGGTCGGCGAGCAGACGAAGTTGCCGGGGCCGCTGCACGACAGCGCCACCGACATGTTGAGCACGTCGACCCCATCGGCGATCGCGGTCTCGACCCCCTTGATCGCGTCGCCCCAGTAGTAATAGAGGTCGGCTTCCTGGGCCGACCAGCTGCGCTCGCGCTGCGCCGTGGTGCCGGTCCCGGGAAAGTTCGAGTCCTGTCCCTGATCGATGCTGCCAACCGCGACCGACGCAACCCGGGTGCCATGGTTGGACGAGCCGGTCGCCGCAGTGGTCGAGGCCACGCAGCTCGAGCCCGAACACAGCTTCTTGGCCGCGACCCGTGAGGGCCCGCCGGCCCAGTCGAGCCAGCCGACGTGGTTGGCGTTGAGCGGATCGACGTCGTAGACCCCGACCTTGATGTTGGAGTTGGGCGAGTTGGTGCGGCCGTTGAAGCTGCCCTCATAGCCGAGGCTGTTCATGGCCTCGGACCGAACCGCGGTTCGGGTGTCGGTACCGTCGTACTTGGCCCCGGGGGTCACGTCGATCTCCGCGAGGCTCAGAGACTCGACCTCGGCGAGCGCGAGGATCTCCGCGACCTGGTCGCCGCGCGCTTCGACACCGATCGAGTTGACCACCCAATAGGTACCGACGACCCTGGCTCCCAGTCCCTCGATCTGCTTGGTAGCGAGCTTCTGGCCGGGCTCGAGCTGAGCCTTGCGCTCGGCCAGCGCCCGAGCCCGACGCTCGTCGTCGTCATCGACCGCGAGCCTGGTGAAGTCGAAGCCGGGCTCGGGCAGGTTGACCATGAAGTAGATCATGTCCGCACCGCGTTGATCGGCCGCGGCCAGGACCGCGTCGGTGTTGATCCGGGCCTGGGCCGCATCGCGCTCGGGCGCGGTCCGGCTGTGCTGACCGCGGGGCCGGTCGACCAGATCGGGGTCGAGCTCGGGGTTGTCGTTGATCCGCAGCTCGGGGGTGAACGCGACCATGCCCTCACCGAGATCCATGACCCCCTCACCGTAGGACTCGACCGCCGCGCCGGAGCCCGGATCGCCGTTGTTGTCCCCCGTGCTGCTTGGGCCATCGAGCTCCGCGCTCAGGTCCTGCTCGAGCGACTCGCCGACCGCACCATCGAGGTCGTCGTCGCCTCCTGAGCTCTCACATCCGACCGCAGGAATCGCTAATGCTGCCAACGTGGCGAGAACAAAGAGTGATGATTTTTTGGGTTGATTCAACATCGTGTGACTCGCTTTCTACCAAGGGTCCTGATCGCGTCACCGCCACGCCGTCAATGGCTTGGGTCGCCCCCAACAGCCGGCCAGCCACCCCATGAGCGGGTTCCGGATCGACGGCAGCGCGATGGCGCGCATGAGGCACCTACCACGACCGGCCCGAGCGACTCAAGTCGGCCGGCGATTAAATCTGCATATTTAATTTTCGCCCTGAGAAGCAACCGTATCTTCAGTCGGGACCAACGCAGCCATCTTGGGCTGCCGACCTCGTGATTAGTCTACGGCATAGGTGACATGGACAATCGGCATCATGTCCTCCTTCGGCTGGTCACGGTGATCGGCTGTCTCGCCGACAAGCCGGCCGGCCGGGTGAGTCGGCCGCGAGGTCAAAGTGGCGTTGCTATCCGCGGCAATGAATCGAAGCCGACCCTAAAGACACACTCGGAAGTCACACAATTGCATTGCTCCGAACAGCTGAGTAAGTACAGTGTAGAGATATCCTGATAGCCGTCGCCGACGCTCGGCGGGATGGTCCGCATCGAGATGCAGGTGACACCCCGAGGAGGCCGCGCTGGTGTGGAAGGCCAGTCGGCGAAGGCCGGCCAGGCTTCCGCGGGGGCTTCCCACAGGCTTCCGCGGAAGCCTCCCCGCAGGCTTCCGCGGAAGCCCCGCCTCCCAGCTCACGCCCGCGGACGACAGTGCCCAACCACGTCGCGCAGATGCTCGCGTGCGACAACACCTGCATGGTCACCACATCTGACTGGCGCCGGGCCGCGCGCCCTGCGATGCTGGACGACGTGCTCGTCGATGCGCTCCTCGACTTTCTCCCGCAGCAGCGCGCCGACGCGTTGATCCTCGAGCCCGGCAAGCCCCCGGTGATCTCGCGGGCCGGACAGCCGATGCCGCTGTCGATGCCGGGCCTCGACCTGCAAATGATCGAGGACATCATCGACGAGGTCACCAGCGAGCTCGACCGGGCCCGGTTGAAAGAGACTGGCGAGCTCGAGACCAAGCACCGCACCCGCTCCGACGTCGAGTTCACGGTCTCGATCCGTGGCCTGGGCGCGAGTGTCCGCATGCTGTTTCGCATGGCCAAGGCCACGGTCAAGCCAGCGGCCACGCCGGCCGCCCCCGTCGCCGTGAGCACCCCGGCGCCAGGCCTGCCCGGGGCGGCGGCCCAGGCGTCTGCGCCGGCGGCGAGCGTGGTCTCGGTCGTCGCGCCCACATCCCGCCTGAGCGACGCCGCGCCCACCACGATCACCGACCCCGCGCTCGACAGCTTGCTCGAGCGGGCCGTGCTGCAAGGTGCGTCGGACCTGTTCATCTCGCCGGGCGTCGGCGCCCACGTGCGCATTGGTCAGGATCTGATCGAGCTCCCCGACACCGGCATCGACGTGGACAACCTCGCCCACTACTTCGCGCCAATGTGGCCGCGCCTCGAGCCCGAGCTCGCGCGCACTGGCAGCGTCGACTTTGCCGTAATCGTCGGATCTGGGCCCCAGGCCGCCCGCTTTCGCGTCAATCTATTTCGCCAGTACACGGGCTTGTCGGCCGCCTTTCGGCCGATCCGCCAGACCCCGCCCACGCTGCACAGCCTCGGCCTGGACGAGGAACTCGACTCGCTGACCAAATTCCGCACCGGCCTGGTGCTGATGACCGGCCAGGCCGGCTCGGGCAAATCAACCACCCTCGTCGCGTTGCTCGAGCGGCTCAACCGAACCAGCTCGCGGCATATCATCACCATCGAAGATCCGATCGAGTACGTGTATCCGCGCGGCCGGGCGCTGATCCACCAGCGTGAGCTCGGGGTCCACGTCGACAGCTTCGGGGCGGGCCTGCGAGCGGCGCTGCGCGAGTCACCAGACATCATCTTGGTCGGCGAGATGCGCGACCGCGAGACGATCAGCGCGGCGCTCACGGCTGCCGAGACCGGGCACTTGGTGCTCTCGACCTTGCACTGCGGCGACGCTGGATCGGCCGTCAACCGCATCGTGGACGTGTTCCCCGAGCACCAGCAACGTCAGGTCCGCGAGCAGCTGGCCAGCTCCCTGCGCGCCGTGATGACCCAGATGTTGCTGCCCGGCGTGCGAGCACCACGGGTCGCCGCCTACGAGCTGATGCGGGTGAACGTGCCGGTCGCGGCCAAGATCCGCGAGCACCGGGGCCATCAGCTGCGCAGCGAGATCCAAAAAGGACGGGCGGAGGGCATGGTCCCGCTCGAGCTGACGGTCGCTCGATTGCTGCGTGACCGAAAGGTGACCGACGAGGTCGCCCGTGCCTACGTCCACGATCCGCGCCTGCTCGACGAGTATCTGCGGCAGCGATAGCGCGGTAGGGCGGCGAGCTGCTGGAGCCCGCGGTGGTGTTCGAGATCGGCTCGGCGTACAACAAGACACGCACCACGGCCCGGCTGAGCAGCCGGTGGACGCAGCTTCGACACTGCGCACGATCGGGAGCACCCATGCCCAGCTACGACGATTTCGACGACGGTCACCGCGAGTGGGTCCAGACAGCGTTTGCGGTCGACGCCGCTCTGGACTTCTTCAACGACCACTGCAGCACGACCGGCGTCAAGCCGACCTGGGACCAGGTCGAGGCCGCAGCCCGCAAGGTCGTGGACCGCGACCTCGACGAAGCGGCCAAGGCCCTCGCCGGCCAGCCCGACGCGCCCGACGTGGACGAGGGCGTGCGCGCGACGTTGCGCAAGGTGCTGATCACCGCGTTCGAGGATCGCTGCCAGGCCATGTATGACTGGCCCGAGCTGGCGGAGTACCCGGACGGCTGAGGCACGCGCCGATCGACGGCCCGATGCGCCAGCGGGTCCTACTCAGCCGCCTTGCGCATCGCTCGGCGCCAGCTCTGAATGTCCTGCTCAAACCGCTCGATCTGATCCCCCGGAATCGGCTCCCCGACCCGCTCGGGCCGCCCGCGCTCACCGAGCACGTTCGGATCCAGCCGCTCCCCCGCGCGATCGATCAACTCCACCCGCAACCGCGGCACGGGCGTCTTCCCGGTCTGCCCGACCAGCGCCAGCACCTCGCCCTGCGTCACGCTGTCGCCCGGCGCACGGTCCCCGATCGTCCGCATCAAGTTCGCGTAGCGAACCCGCCGACCATCGGCCAGCTCGAGCTCGACGCTCAGCCCATCATCCCCGGCCAGCCCAACCTCGCGCAGCACCCCATCCGCCACCGCCACCACCGGCACCCCGAGCGGCCGGCGATACACCGCACCCATTCGCCCGTCGATGAATTCAATCGCAGGCGCCATCGTGGCGCGAGCATCCGGATCACTGGGGTGCCAAGCAAAGGGCGTCCGCAGCAGCTCGCGGCGCATGGGCTTGCCTTCGTAGTCGAAGAACCCCTCGTCGCCGCCCTTGGGCTTGTACCGATAAAAGCCGAGCCGCCCGGCGTGACCGACGTAGCGAATCGCCAGCAGCTTGCCGTAGCGGTGAAAATTCCGACCGAGGTAGCGCTTCTCGACCAGCACCTGCAGCTGGTCCCCCGGCCGGGAGTCGGCGGTGAAGTCGACGTCGCTGGCCAGGGTGTCGGCGATCATCCGCGCGAGGTCGGTGGTCTGCTCGGCCTCGATCACCGCCTCGAGCAGGTTTCCGTTGTCGGGCAGCTCGAGGGCGATCACGGCCACGTCCACGCGCAGCGGGTGCTGGATGTTGCGGACGTCCAACCCGGTTGGGGTCCGGCACGCCTGGATCAGGTGCCCCTCGGAGACCTCGATCTCCAGGGCCTGCAGCCCGCCGTCTCGATCACCTGCGATCCGCACGGGCGCGCCGCTGCCGGTCAACATGCCCAGGTCCATGGTCCGGCGAACCTCGGCCTCGACCTCGTCGACGTCCTTGGGATTGAGGCCGAGCTCGAGCAGCGCGAGTCGCAGCGTTCGACCCTCGGTCAGCTTGGTGTCGAGCCGCAGGCGATCATCGAGGTTGGCGAAGATCTGGACGGGGTCACCCCCACACGCAGCCTCGAGCGGGGCCGCGAAGCCGGAGCCTGAGTCGGCGCCACCGATCACGGCGGCCTTGGCATCGAACGAGTCGAGCCCGCCCTCGTCGCGCCACACGAAGATCCACGCGTTGATGAACGCGAGCACCAGCAGCAGCAAGATCGTGCGGTTGCGGGCCTTGAACTCCTTGGGGTAGCGAGGCTTGCGCCCCTTGCCCTCGCGCTTGGTCGGATCGACGCGGCGGTTGGCGTTGGAGCGCCGCGCCGGCTTGCTCGCCGGCTTGCCGCCGCCGCGCTTGGGCTTGGCGCGGGGCTTTTGCCCGGCACCAGCGCGCTTGAAGGCACCGGAGCGGGACACGGGCCGCCGTGATGGACGCTGCTTGGACACCGTCTTCGGCGCTATCAGAGCGAGGCGCTGGTGCGCAAGAAATCGCCCTGTACACACCTGGACGGCCGCGCAGGGTCAGGCCCGGCCGGCCGTGTTGAACAGCTCCCCACGCGCAGGCGTGAGCACCCGCAGCCGCCCACACGCGAGCGCGTCACCCAAGATCAACTGAAACCGCGACTCGTGATCATTGGTGATCACCCCGCTCGCCCAGTTCAGGTGAGCGTAGACCGCCAACATCAGCCACGCGAAATTGATCGGCGTCGGCGCCAGCAACACGCGCACGACGAGCGGGTGGTCGGCGTAGAGATCCAGCCGGCTGTCGGCGCCCTCGATCATGCCGGTTGGCCCGCCGTCAGCGAGCTCGTCGGGGGAGACCCACACCCGCGTGGGCGCCCGCGGGCGCGAGTCGGCCGTCCGCGGATCGGGCCGCAGCTGGTCCAGCCAGTGCTCGAGGTTCCAGGCGAGCACGTCGCTCGGCAGTCGCTCGGCGGGGTCCCAGCTGGCGCGCACGGGGCCGACGGCGCCGTCGCTGACGGCGGCCGGGTGGGCGTGGCTGGACGACGCAGGCATCACGACCCGCGCAGGCTGCAGGTGCGCGTTCAGCCAGGCATGCAGCTGGTCATGGGCGGCCCCGCCAGCGGCGAGCACCCGCGACCAGTCGAGCCGCGGGATGTCGCGCCCGGCGGCGTGGTGCTGCTCGAAGTAGCGGCGAAACAGCTCGATGATCTGGTGCCCCGACACCAGCGTGGCCCGGCCGGTGTCGAACATGGGCAGGCCCAGGATCCGCTGCGCGAGCGCAGTGCCCACGCTGGCGGACAGGCCGACCGGCCCCGCGATCAAGGTGAGCTGCTCGCCCGCGTGGCGCAGCAGCACGCGCAGGCCGGCCTCGTAGCGCTTGGGGTCATCGGCGAGCCCCGGCAGCTCGGCGATCAGGCGCTCGAGCAGCGCGGCGGCCCACTCGGCGATCTCGGCGTGGACCAGCTCCGGGGTGCTGGCGTCCCAGCTTTGATCGTCGATCTGGATCGAGCCAACGACCCCGTACGAGTGCGCGAGCTCGTCGAGCGCGGCGACCGAGCCACGCCCGCGCGCGCGCAGCTGGATCCGACACTCCGCCAGCCGCCCGGCCGGAATCCCGAGCACGCCCGTGCCCCAGCCGCGCTCGAACGACTCGCGGACCAGAAACGCCACGCCGCCAGTAAGCGGGTTGCCAGCCGCCTCGACGTCGTCGAGATCAAAATCGAAGGCCAGGCGCACGCGACCCAGCGGGACCAACAACCGATAGCTGAACGCCGAGACCGCGAGCGAGCTCGGACGGCCAGCCGGCGACGCCCGACCGGTGACGGCGGCGTCGGTCAGCGCGCCGAGCTCGGCCGCGCCGAGCACGTGCGCGTAGTGGACCAGCACCCCTTCGGGCGATCGCAGCGCGGCGTGGACCTGGCGCAGACCCCAGACTTCACCGTCGAGATCCAAGAACAGCGGGAAGTCGAGCAGGCCCAGCGCCTCGAGCAGCTCGAGCTCGCTGCGCGCGAGCGCCTGGCAGACGTAGCGCTGCAGCTGCCGCACGGCCTGACGGCGATGCTCTTCGAGCTCGAGGGGGTCGGCGCCGGCTTCGTCAGACTGGCCGAGCATGCGTCGCTGCAAGCCCTCGAGCAGGGTCCGCAGCAGCTTGGCCTGAGCGGGTTGATCGAGGTCGTGCAGCTGGTCGAGGTGGCCTTCGATCGGCAGCGCAAACTCTGGATAGCTGCGCAGGCCCAGCGCCATGTCGCGGACGCGCACGCCCTGGTGCTCGGTCAGCACGTCGCGGGCGTCGACCCGCACGTAGCCGGCCTCGCCGAGCATGCCGATCAATGTGCGCTCGCTCCCGGCGTCGAGCGCCAGGATCCGATCGAGGTCGAGGCCGTCGAGATCTGGGCTGACCTCGGGGATCGTGGCGTAGACCAGTCCAGCGGTCTCGTCGCTGAGCAGCGCGAGCTCCCGCAGGCTGAGCGCCCGACCGCTGACGGTACGCAGCAGCGGGAGCGAGAACGGATCGAACCCAGCGGACGAGCCGGCCAACGAGAAGCTCAGACCCGGCGCCAGGCGGCCCGGTCGAGCGGCGCGCAGCCGGGTCACCGTGACCCGCGAGAGCACCTGCAAGGCCAGCTGGGCGGCCGCGCTGCCGGGCTCGATCTTGCCGACGCCGAGCCCCGCGAGCGCGCGCTGATCTTGCTCGCGCAGCCGCGGCAGGGCCAGCGCGGCGGTCAGCTCGGCGATCCGTGCGGACACCTGCTGCGCGCGCAGAGTCGAGACCTGCCCGGTCGGCAGATCGACGTGGACGATCCGCCCGGGGTACGCCGACGCGAACAGGGTCTGGTCGAGCAGCCGCCCGCTCGCGGTGACACGCACCAACAACCCGCGGGCGGCCGCGCCTGGATCTCCAGGGCTGTAGAGCGTTGCGCGGAGACTCCCGGTCTCGCCGATCATGCTCCGCAGCGGCTCGACGAGGCGCTCTCGCAGCTCGGCCGCGCGCTCGTCGGTGCCCTCGAAGCCTTCGGTGCGCAGCTGGGCGTCGAGCTTGGCCCGCTGTGCCGGGCCGTGGATGGCCTCGCTGAGCTGCTCGACGAGCGCGTCGAGGCTGGGCAGCTCGAGCTCGATCGGCGGCAACAGATGGGGCGCGGCTGGGGGCGCGAGCTCGGGATCATTGTAGAAGAACTGCTCGTCGTCGCTGTCCAGGTTCGGCCGCCAGATCAACACCTCGCGCCCGCCGAGCACCCGCACGGCGTCGACCTGCGTCGGCGGGACCCGAAGCAGCTGGGCGTCGAGCATCCCCGCGATGCTCTTGCCCCGCCGGCTGCGCTCGCGCTGCGCGTCTTCGTCGTCCCCGAGAAATGACTCTGGCGCCGCGATCACCACCCGCGGTTGCTTGCGCAGCAGCTCGCGCAGCTCGTTCGGCGTGTAGGCGAGGCCCTCGGCGCTGGTGATCTTCGCGTGCGCCGAGCTGACCCGGCCACCGACCAGCGCCTCGGCGTAGGGGCGCAGCCGCAGCCACATCTCTTCGAAGCGATCATCGCGGACGAAGCCCGAGTGATCGACGGTCTTGTGCAGGCGATCGAAGCAGATGATCCCGCCCAGGCGCTGACCCTTGATCAGATCGTACTGGTAGCTCTGGACCCAGACCCCGTGGGTGAGGATCTGAAAGCCTGGCTCACCGCCGCTCGGGTTGAGGCCGATCGTGCCGTAGAGGTCGCCCTCGTCGATGCTGCTGACCTTCTTGTAGCCGAACAGGTTGGGCACCCGCTGGCGGGCCCAACCAAACAGGGGCTGGCCGTTGAACACCAGCGGGACCGGAGCCGCGAGGCAGCGCGACTCGACGGTCGCGTACTCGAGCGAGCCGTGCTCACCGCCGACGCGGCCGGTCGACTTGCCGACCTTGTCCCGCCGAAGCTTGGTCGCGCGCACGTAGGTGCCCTCGAAGCTGCCCTGCGCGGTGCCGACCTCGACCTGATCCGCGCCGCCACGCACGACCATGCGCGTGGTCCCGTGCTCGGTCCCGTCGCCGGACTCGATCACCACCTGCTCGGGCTCGAACAGCATCAAGGCGTTGACGCCCAGGGCCAGCGATCGCACGTAGGCGAGATCGAGCCGCTCCTTCGAGGCAAACAAGAAGTCGAACAGCTGGGCGAGCTCGTCGGACCGCAGCGAGCCGCCGGTCCACGAGATCAGCACGTCGTCGTCGCTGCACGAGATGTCGACATAGTCGGCCCCACCCGCGACCGCGGCCTGGACCAGCTCGAGCACGTAAAAGTAGGGATCGGCCAGGGCGAAGCGGCGCAGCTTCTCGATCGCGCGGCGGCGGGCGAGCTTGAATTGCTTGCGCTCGGAGAACCCGACGTCGCCCTGGCGCGCGCGCGCGATGACCTGATCGATCGACGCCATCAGCTCGCGCTCCGGGTCTCGAGCGCGGCGCCGATCAATAGCGGATCGAGCGAGAGCCCGCGGTCGGCGTCGAGCAGCAGCGCCTTGGCCAGACAGTAGGCGGCGATGTCGTGCATGTCCTGCGCGTCGCCGCTGTCGTGGCCTTGACCCGCGAGCCGAAGCAGCGCGCGGAACTGGCTGTGCTCGCAGTTGACGGCCGCCTCCGGCCGCTCGGTTCGATGATTGAGCATGCGGTCCTCGGTGGGGATCGCCATCAACGGCGCGATCTCGTGGGCGACCACGAACAGCGGCAGGCTCGTACCTGGACGGCCCTGCAAGCGCGCGGGCACCAGCGCGCCATAGCTGATCCGCTGCTCGAGCCCGCGAAGCCGGGTGACCGCGCGCGACAGCAACCCGGGCGCCGGACCCAGCCCGCGCGCGAGGATCGTCCAGGCCCGCGCGACCAGGGCTGCGGCCGCGGGTTGATCCGTGACGAGCTCGACGCCAACCAGCACGTCGACGGGGCGGGTGATCATCTCGGCCGCCTGAGCCCACGGCCCCGGGCCCGGCTCACCTCGCAGCTTGTCGAGCATGCGCGTCAGCACCCTGCTGGTGAAGAACTCGCGGGCGAGCCCGTTGGCCAGCACCCGGCTGACCGGATCGAGCGTGCCGCCCGCGACGCGACCGCGCCCGCTCAGGCTCTCGACCAGGATCACGGGTGTGCCCTGGGCGATCAGCTGCTCGACCAGGGACGAGGCCTCGCACTCGACGTACACGCGACCATCGGCGGCCGCCCGCGCGCACAGCTGATTGATCGAGTAGGCGCGGCCGTCGAGGCCCAGGAAGATCGGCAGGCCTCCGCGGCCCTCGAGCGCGTCGGGGCCGTCGAGCGCGAGGTAGCCCATCAGCTCGAAGTAGCGCGTGCGCTCGCTCGCCGTCCACCGCCGGCCCGCCGTGCTCGCGGCCACCAGCGCGCCGATCTCCTCGAACAGGCGCGCGCGCAGGGGCCCGCTGGCGGCCGCGACCAGCCACGCCATCGCCTTGTCGTAGTTCTCGTCACGCATCACCGTCTCGCGCGAGAGCGTGTGCTCGAGGTAGCGCGACTTGATCCGAAACGCGACGTGGGCGAGCGCGGGCGGGACCATGTCGGTCTTGCCGCTGACGACCGCGAGCGCGAGCCCCTTGTTGTAGAAGCCCCAGACTGGGCTCGCCGAGTAGGCCAGCACCATGTGCGCGCCCTCGCGCTCGACCGCGGTCAGGCACTCGCCGCTGACCGCGAACGGCTTGTTGATCTGCACGGACTCGCCCCCGACCGAGGCCCGATCTTCAAAGTTGATCTCGGCCTCGCTGTGGCGGCACCAGTGGTCGATCGTCGTGAGGCTGCGCGCGACCAGCTCGGTGTAGCGGGCCCGGTCGCCCTCGATGAACAAGGTGATCTGCGTGCCCTCGACCGGGGTCTGCAGCCGCGACTTGAAGTAGCTGCGATCCGCGTCGAAGAACACCTCCCAGTACTCGCCGCCGCGACCGGTCTGGACCAGCACGCCCTTGGGGTTGAGCGCGAACACCGAGACGAAGCCGATCCCGAACTTGCCGATCTTGGTCTGGTCGTGCTCCTTGCTGGACGAGAACAGCGTGGTCAGCTGCTCGTCGATCACCGCCTCGTTCATGCCCTCGCCAGCGTCGTCGACGTGGATCTCGATCACGCCGCCCGTGCCGCCGGCCTCGTCGGGCAGGAAGTCCAGCCAGATCTCGATCGCGCCGCTGCCCGCGTCGATGCTGTTCTGGACCAGCTCACGATAGAAATCGAGGGCGGACGAGAACTGCGTGACGAGGTTCTCGACCGCCTGACTGGTGACGTCCATGCTCAACCCTTCCGCTCCGAGCGGGTCGTGGCCCCCGCGTGGGGCGGCCCCTCGATGATCGAGGACGCCGGGATCGAGCCCGCGCAGCAGTCCTCGTTGTGCTCGTGGATGACCACCCGCTCGGACAGGCGCGCATCAATTCGAGCGTTGAACTCGTTGATCGCAACCTCGGCGCCGACGATGCCGGTTGGGACCGCGATGATCCCATAGCCGAACAACATCAGCAGCGACGCGATGAACTGCCCGCCCACCGTGACCGGCGAGATGTCGCCATAGCCGACGGTGGTCAGGGTGACGATCGCCCAATACACCGAGCGCGGGATGCTGCTGAAGCCCTCGTTGACCCCGTGCTCGAGGTAGTAGAGCAGGGCCCCCTGGATCACCACGATGATCAGCACGGTGCCCAGGAACACCGCGATCTTGTAGCGCGACATCATGAGCGCGCGCATCAGGCTCCCGCCCTCGGACTGCAGCTTGCCGATCTGGAAGATCCGAAACACCCGCAGCAGCCGCAGCGCGCGGATGATCTGCAGCGCCTGCGTGTCGCTAAAGAACACGCTCAGGTAGGTTGGCAGCAGCGAGAGCAGGTCGACCAGACCCATGAACGAGAAGATGTAGCGCTTGGGCTCGCGGACGATGACCAGCCGCACGATGTACTCGATCGTGAACAGGCCGGTCAGGATCCACTCGATCACGCGCAGCGCCGAGCGGTTGCGGGCCTCGAAGAAGGTCACTGTCTCGAGGCTGATCACCGTGATGCTGATCAGGATCGCGATCAGCAGCAACACGTCGAACAGCAGCCCCGCGGGCGTGTCGGTCTCGAACACGACCGAGTAAACCCGCGCACGCCAGCCGTCCTTGGGTCGGCTCTCGGGATCGAAGAAGCGCACGCGCGGGATTGTACAGGGGTTCTCGCGGCGAGGGTGAGCGGCAGGCGCGGCGGCCGAGAGCGCCGAGTCGGGGCTGCTGGGGGCGCTCAGCCGATCGGGACGCAGACCAGCTGCTTCTCGGATTCGTTGGCCTCGTCACACTCGTTGAGCATGCCGTTGCCCATCCCGTCGTCGTCGACGACGGCCCACACGCTCGCGCTCTCGAGCATCTGCATGGTCTCCAGGGTCACGGTCTCCTTGGCGCCGGCCGGCAGCTGATTCTTGGTCAGCACGGTCCCGAGGTAGCCCAGGTTCTCCTCGTAGAACGAGACCTGCACGCCCGCGCCGACCCCCAGGCAGCCGAGGTTCACGACGTCGACCGTGAGCACCAGGGTCGGGCACGCCATGAAGTCCGGGCGCAGATCAAACAGGACGAGGTTGGGCGCGCAGAAGTCCGAGGCGCCCTGGACATTGCGGCGATACGAGTTGAAGGGAGCGCCCATGGGGAACAGCCACGAGCTCTCCTCTTGGGTTGGGATCGAGCCGTCCACGCCGACATTGGTGATGTGATAGCTGTGCTGATTCCAGACTGGGCGGGTGCTGACCCAGTTGTCGAGCGCGTCGCCCCAGACCTCGATGCCTGCGTCGATCCCCCAGTTGACGTCGTTGTTGTTCGAGAACACCAGCTCGGCCTTGAAGTCGCCGTCGACGTCGGCGACGACCGGGTACTCGGTCCGGGTCCGCGAGGTGTTCGGGTCGATGAACAGCACCTCGGTGTCGTCCATGATTCCGTCGCAGTTCGGCCCGACCGGGTCGAGCTCGCAGTCGGGCTCGACGCCGGGGTAGATGCGGATGAATTTTTCGTCGCCGTAGATGACCTCGTTGCGGCCGTCGCCGTCGAAGTCGAACACCGAGGAGCCGGTCACCCGCGACGAGTCGTCCTCGGTCGCGGCCCGCCACAGCTCGCTGAAGGTCAGGCCGTCGAACTCCACGACGACGTAGAAGGTCGAGCCCGCGGTTGCGACGTCGGGCTGCCCGTCGCCGTTGAAATCGGCGATGTTGGGCGCGCCGCCGCGATCGGAGGAGCCGGGGATGTTGATCTGATCGATGATCGCCCCGGTCTGGCCGTCGAGCGCGTAGATCTGGCCGCCGCGGACCAGGATGACCTCGGGCATGCCGTCAGCGTCGAAGTCGGCGACCCCGCAGCGGCCGTCACCGATCGGCGCCGTCCACCAGGTCATGCCCGTGAAGTCGCCGCCCTGCACCGTCCCCGAGGTCTTGTAGGCCGTGTTGCCGCCGATCAGCTCGGGCCGGAAGTCGCCGTCGAGATCGGCGATACACGAGATCGGGCCCTGACCATCAATGCCGATCCCGCCGTTGCCCTCCCACAGCAGCGCGCCGTCGTTCGAGTACACCGCCGCGCCAAACACGATCTCGGGCGCGCCGATGCCGTCCATGTTGGCGATCGCAACCGAGCCGCTGCCGTGGCCGCCCGAGAACGCGTCCGACACCCACAGCGGCGAGCCGTCGCTGTCGATCGCGACCAGGACCTTGCCCGCGCCTTGCACGACCACCTCGGGCAGCCCGTCCTGGTCGATGTCGCCGACCGCCGGGTTCGCTGTCGAGTTGCTCTGGTAGGTTGGATCGGTCATCGACCACAGCTGCACGCCGGTGTCTCCGTTGATCGCCCGGACCACCCCCTGCGACGTGATGTTGCCGCTGATGTAGCTATTGAAGACGATCTCGGGCACGCAGTCGCCGTCGAGATCGGCGACGACCGGGATCGACGAGACCTGGACATTGGTCGCGGCGTCGGCCGGCTCGAGGTGCGGCCAGGTCACCGTGCAGAACCCTCCCATGCACACCTCGGCGGTCTGACACTCGCTGTCGTCCATGCAGGCGACCTGCTTGCGCTCGCCCCAGGTGAACTCGGGCCGCGGCGCGAACTGGTTGGCCGGCGGCTCGTACTTGCAGTTGGGGTCGGCCTGCGAGGGCACGCACAGGCCTAGATCGCCGTCGCAGGTGTAGCCCGGGTCGCAGGTCGACTGATCGGGCTTGGTCGCGCACGAGAACTCCTGGCAGGCGCCGTCCGGGACCACGCACTCGCCGAGGTAGCAGACCTCGTCACCGCCACAGCACAGCTGCTCGGCCCCGCACGCCGGGACCCCGCCGCAGTCGTCTGCGCAGGCGTCGTTGAAGCACACCTGCGAGCCCTCGCAGCAGTCGCCGCCACACTCGATCTGCTCGTCGGTGCACATCGGCCCCGAGGTGTCGTCCTCGTTGGTGTCGCTGCTGCCGTCGTCGCTGGTCTCGTCGTCGGTGCCCGCGGTCATCCCGATCGTGGTCAGGCCCGTCTCTTCGTCGCCGGCTTCGGGTCGGGAGGTGTCGTCGCCACACCCGGCCACGCTGCACGCGAGGGCCACACCGAGAGTCGACAGTAGGCTGGAGGTCAAGCCATGCGATCGCATGACCGAGAGCCTACTCGCTAGCTTCGGTGCCGTCGCCAACATCTGCGACGGGGGCGCCTCGGGCTGCCAAGGCCAGATCTCGACCGATCTGGCGCCTGCCCCCCGATCTCCCCCCTGCTCGGTGAGCGCGCACCGGTGATCGCGGTCACGCCATCAAAACATCACTTGTAACTTGGCCCGGTTTCGCTTCGCATGCTTGGCATGGCACGCCTTCCTCGCTCCCCACGATCTGACGCCGGCCTCGCTCGCCGCGGCTTTCTTCGCGCCACGCTGGTCTCGGCCGCGGGCGTGTTGCTCGGCGCGTGCAAGCCCGGCGAAGGCGAGGACACGGGCAGCGGGGGCACCGACACCGAGACGGGCACCGAGACCGGCGGCGAGTCGCGGGTCGTCGTCGATGGCTTCGAGTACTTCCCGCAGTCGGTCGCGTCGGGTGATCCGCGACCGGGCAGCGTGATCTTGTGGACCCGCGTCGAAGATCCCGACGCGCCCGATGCCGATCTCGAGCTCGAGCTCGAGCTCGCGACCGACCCCGAGTTCAGCGACGTGATCGGCCAGCTCGCAACCGTGACGGCGACCGCGGCCCACGATCACTGCGTCAAGGTCCGGCTCACCGATCTCGGCGCCGGCCAGCAATTCTATTATCGCTTCGTCTACGCCAAGGACGACACCTGGCTGGCCAGCCGCGTCGGCCAGGCCCGGACCGCGCCCGCGCCCGAGGACGACGTCCCCGCCCGGTTCGCCGTCGTGTCCTGCCAGGACTTCAGCCGCTGGTACAACGTGTATCTGGCGATCGCCGAGCAGGAGTTCGACTTTGTCGTGCACCTTGGCGACTACATCTACGAGACCACCGGAGACCCCGACTTTCAGGCCGCGATCCCCGGTCGCACGATCGAGTTCGACGACAAGGCCGGGGCGATCGGGTTCAACGTGGGCGAATCTGGCGAGTACTTCGCGGCGGCCTCGCTCGACAACTACCGGCAGCTATATCGAGCCTATCGCGGCGATCGGGCCCTGCAGAGCGTGCACGAGCGTGGGCCGATGATCGTGACCTGGGACGACCACGAGTTCTCCAACGACTGCCACGGATCGACCGGCACCTATTTTGGGGGGACCGTCGACGAGTCCGACGTCGCGCGCCGCAAAGCTGCGAACCAGGCGTGGTTCGAGTACATGCCGATCGACGTCCAGGATGACCCCGAGTTCGACTATGACCCGAGCGCCGCGTTTCCGGGTGATCTCGTCATTTATCGGGACTTCGTGTGGGGGCAACACCTGCACTTGGCCATGACCGACGAGCGAACCTGGCGCAGCGATCACCCGATCCGCGAGGACGCGTTTCCAGCCACGGTCGTGGTCGACGAGGCCACGGTCCTGGCCGAGCTCGGCGAGCTGCCGGCCTATGCCCGGCCCTACTTCGACGTCGACACCTGGGACGGCGGCAGCTTGCGCGACGCCCTGGTCGCCGCGGCCGGGGACATTGGCTACGACCCCGCGTGGATCACCGGTGATCTCGACGCGGAATTCGTCAATGGGTTGATCGAGATCATCGATCCCGGTGGGGCCACGCTGACGGCGATCTCCGACGCCGAGATCCAGATGATGCCGCGCGGGGTCTCCTACGTGAGCATGGGCAAGACCAGCTTCTACGGCAGCTTTGGCTCGCGCGCGCTGGTCGTCAAGCCGGCCTATGATCTGTGGACGCGGCAGCAGTTCCAGGCGAGCGGCGGCGCGAGTGAGCAGGTGCTCGGCGAGGTGCAAGAGGCCTGGCTGATCGACACCCTGAGCGGCTCGGATCGCACATGGAAGGTCTGGGGCAACGAGTTCTCCGTCAGCCAGATTGCGATCGACGTCCGCGATCTCGCGCCCGCGCCGTTCAACCAGCTCTACTACTTGAGCCTGGATCTGTGGGATGGCCACCGCAACCGGCGTGACACGGTGCTCGGCCAGCTCGCGGGCATTGAGAACATGGTCGCCGTGACCGGGGACATTCACGCTTTCTTCGCGACCACGCCGTTTGTCGAGGGCGACCCCGAGCAGCGGATCATCGAGCTCACCACCAGCTCGGTCACCACCCAGAGCTTCAAGGAGATCCTGGCTGGTATTGTGGCGACCAACCCCGCCCTGGCAGGCTTCGCCGAGGCCGCGCTGCTGGTCGAGGCGCTCGATAGTCTGTTGACCTCGGCCTCGCTGAAGACCAACCCACACTTTGGCTACGCGAACAGCGATCTCTATGGGTTTGTGATGATCGAGCTCGACGGCGCGAAGCTCGACGCGACCTATCATCAGATCGGGCGCGACTACCTGTTCACGGACTACAGCGACAACCTCAATGCGTTGCTGGGGGCCTTTGCGACCGAGCGGTTCCGCGTGAACGCGGGCGAGCGGGAGCTCTATCGGGACTTTGGCGGGGAGTGGAAGCGGTGGGATCGGACCTCGCTCTCGTGGGTCTGACGCCTCGCGCCCGTCGGCGTCAGCAAAACTCGTCGACGTTGCAGTCGTCGCCGGAGCAACCGGTCATGCACAGGCCCCACTCCTCGCTCGAGCTGCACCGGACGCAGGTGCCCTCGCACGCGGGGCCCCACTCACCGGTGACGTCGCAGTAGGGTACGCAGGTGCCCGGGGCGGCGATGTCGCCTTGTGGGTTCCAGCAGCCATAGCCGTAGGCGCAGGTGTCGACGTCGCCGGGGTCGGCCGGGTAGTCGCAGGCGTCGCCCTCGACACCATGGCCCACGGGCGGTCGGCAGGTGTGGTGCATCCATCCTGCGGTCTGTGTAGCGGCGAACCGGACCGGCTTGCAGTAGCTGGTGTCGCCACAGTGGAGCCCGGCGCCGAGGACGGGCTGGCAGGGGTATGTCTCTGTCTCGGCGTAGCAGCTGTCGTGCACCGGGGTGCAGGGGCCTGCGCAACCTTCTGGCTCACACCAGCGCGCCTCGAGGGTCTCTTCGAGAAATAGCCGTGGCGGGTCAAAGCTGCGATCGAGCCGACCCCGAATGCGGGTGTACACACCCCAGCACGAGCCCTTCAAGACGCTGTCCCAACCCGGATAGGATATTTCGAACATCTCGCCCGATTCACACTCCTGAAATTGAGTTGCCTGGAATTCGTAGGCCAGCCCCACGAGCACGCCCGCGTACTCAGGTGGCTCGATCGGAAGATCGGTGGGGAGGTCGGGCAGGTCTTGGGAGTCTGCGTTGTCCTCGGTGGCGTGCGGGCGTGAACAACCCAACAAGAGCATGCACACCCCTATCACGGTCACTGCGCCGAGCGAAGGCGTGGGATCAACGATTCGTTCCGTTGGCTTGTGCGGCTGCATCGAAGTCTGCTCCATTGTTGGGAAACCGTTGGCTAGCGACCTGCGAGATGTTGTTGTACGCGTTGAGTGTCGTGGATCCCGGGTCCCAGCCGCCGGACATGCCAGCATCGCTAAGCAACCTTAGCACGGCTGGGAGCTGGGGTTGCCCCACGACCTTGGTGAAGTCCCAGAGTGTCCCAGCCCAGTCGATCTCATTGCTGCCGCCGGCGTCTGAGCACATCGTCGCGTCCCCTGGTTGCGCGCACCTTCCGGCGTCCATCAGCTTTTGTAGACTGGCCTGGCACTGCGCCTGGTAGCGCATGGTGTCATTCTCGACATCTTCCGTGATGAACCAGGCTCCATCCTCGAGTTGGTTGAACGCAGCTACTGCGTAGAAGTCCGCAAATCCCTCGAGAATCGCGGCGCTCTGCCACTCGGGGGAGTCGACGGTGTGAGTGCTGCTGCCCCCGTTGACGAAGGAGCACCAGTCGTAGCTGGTGTCCACCATCGTCGTGTTGGAGCCAGCTACCCAGATTGTCTGCACGTGCCCCAACTCGTGAACGATCGTGAATTTCTTCTCGGGAGCACCGCTGAACTCGGCGCCGTCGACGGCGCTAGCTGCAATGTCGAGGGTCGGATGCCCGCCCACGTTGGTGGTGCCGCCTGTCTTGGGTCGGCAGTGGTCGTACGAGGCGGCCGCGGCCTTCTTTTCGCACGAGGTGCCATTCGGACAATACCCGTCCGGGCAAGCCAAGACCTGACCTCCTCCGAGGTCAGCCGCGCCCAGCACCCGAGCATAGACATGCGCCTCCACCCCCATCGAGATCCGCGACTCCGCGAACGCGCTGGCCCAGTACACGAGCAGCTCCTCGCGGAACTCCTGGCCCACGTCGGCCGACGCGATGAACCCCGTCTCTTGCACCGCCGAGCCCTGCGCCGTCGTCCAGCCGACATAGGGTCGCGGCAGGGTGCAGGGCTGCAGCTCCTCACAGTCGTACACCAGCACGAATGTGTCGGGCTGGGGCGGGCGCACGAAGTGAGACCACAGCGCGTACTGCATGACGAACTCGGTGTCGCCCGGCGACGGCGTCGAGATCGGAGGCGTGCACCCGGTGGCGTCGAGGGGACCCCAGCCGAGGCGAACAGCGCCCCCCGCATCGAGCACGCGCACCAGCATGGCCTTGGGCTCCCACCGATCCGGGGAGTCGTCTGCGCCAAAGTCTTCATACACGCCCGCTTGCGGGGCTGCGTCCTTGTAGTCACCATCGAGATCGAAGCGCGGACAGAGCACCCGCGTGGCGTCCCCCCCCTGCGGCGGAGCTGGCGTCGCGGTCGAGAGTGCGTACGTCTCGAGCGTGTATGTGGGGTCGCCCGCGATTCTCTCGACGAAAATCCTGTAGGTGCCACGCTCGAGCAGCTCATGGATCGCCTGAATTTCGGCGCCACCTTCCGCGCGATCGATCATCGCGCTGGTGCCCTGATCCCACAGCTCCAGCGCGACGTCCTGGGCCCGCTCGGCGAACCGCACCTCGACGCCAACGTAGCTCCTATCGGACAATGTGAAGGTCCACCAGTCAGCCTCGTCACCCCATGCGCACAGCGTCGCGGTGTGGGTGGCCGTCGATTTGATCGGCGTGGCCGCCTCCGGCGAATCATTGGGGTCGAACACGTCGAGCGGACAATCCCCGCCCGGCGGCTCCGGGATCACGATCCCGTCGTCTGTGCCCGCCGTACTCGCGGTTGGGCCAATTGGGTTACTCGAGTCATCCTGACAACCTACGAGACCAATCAGACCGAATACAGCAGCGATCGATACCGCATGCTTGGCTTGCACGAGGCCAACGCTACCTGGTGAATGATCACGCGCAACCGCAAAATGCGCAAGATTCGAGGCCCGGCGCCGCAGCTAATTTGGACCAGGCTTCGAGTTCGCAGCACGTCCACCGCCGGGCTTGCCGTCCGCCAACGTCTCGCGCTTGCGCTCGGGAGACAGCCCCTTGGTGCTCGACAGCTTGGTGTCAGCGTGGGGGTCATCGCTCGTCGCAATCGAGTGCGCTTGCCCGGCTCGGGGCGCGGCGGTGCTCAGCGGGTGGGTGCTGCCGGGCCGGCCGTTGGCGAGGGTGTGGCCAGTCGGCGGCGACGGGGGCGTCGGGGGACGCGTGACGGGGCGTGGCGCGGGCTGCAGGAGGTTGCTGACCTCGGGCGGCAGTCGCTCGCGCAGCGCGATCAGCCGACGCTCATCGAGCATCCCGGCGAAGGTCTCGCACACGACCTGCGCGTGCTCCTTCGCAAAGCCCACGGTCACGCGCTCGTGCTCGGCGACCGCCTGCAAAAAGCTCGCGGGGCCGCCGGCCCTGGCGCCCTCGCGGATGAGCGTCGCAAACCGCGGCGGGAGCATCGCCGCGACGTCGACCAGCGCGAGCGGCTCGCGGGCGTCGAGGCACCGGCCGATCGCCGCAAACGTGGCGGTCACGGCCTGGCTCGCGCGCCCCATGTCGAGTCCGGTCCGCTGACGTATCCGTCGCAGGAGTTCTTCTTCGTCCACGGATGCAGCTTAACGCCGTGGTCCAGCGCCGATGCCCATTTTGGACCGCAAAAATCGCGAGCGCGACGTCGGCACATTGTGCCGGCGCTCGAAGAGACACTGGCCTATGGCAAACATAGCCGACGCAATCGGCGGCCGCTGAACGAGGTAGTGCATGCGCCGCGCTATAGCTTGCGCTCATGTCCGACTTCGACGCGATCGTGATTGGCTCGGGTACCGGAGGCATGACCGCCGCCGCTGCGCTCGCCCGCGCAGGCAAGCGAGTCGTGGTGTTCGAGCAGCACTACCTGATCGGCGGCTACAGCCAGACCTTCCCGCTCGAGGGCTTTCGGTTCAGCCCGGGTGTCCACTATGTCGGGGATCTCGGGCCCGGCGGGGGGCTGCGCCGCATGTATGAGGGTCTGGGCCTCGGCGGCGATCTTGGCTTCTTCGAGCTCAACCCCGACGGGTTCGAGCACATCGTCATCGGCGACGAGCGCTTTGACATGCCCAAGGGCATGGAGCCGCTCCGCGAGCGCCTCAAAAGTCGGTTTCCGGCCGAGGCGGCGGGGATCGACGGCTACCTCGACACCGTGGATCGCATGGCCGCGGAGCTGCGACCGACGATGCCAGACTCGCTGGTCGGCAAGCTCGCGATGGTCGCGCGCATGCCCATGACCTTGCGCTGCGGCCTGCTCCCGCTCTCGCGCTTCCTGGATCGCTTTACCCAAAATCCGCTGCTGCGGGCGATCCTCACGATTCAGGCCGGGGACCACGGCATGGCGCCGTCTCGCGCGCCCGCGATCGTGCACGCGGGGCTGCAGCGCTACTACATGGACGGCGGCTGGTACCCGCGCGGTGGTGCTCACGCGATCCCCGACGCGCTCCGCAAGCAGGTTCAGGCTCATCGCGGCGAGGTCCACCTGCGGACCCCCGTCGAGCGGGTGCTGATCGAGAACGGGCGAGCGATCGGCGTCGAGCTGAGCGACGGCGTGCAGGTTCGGGCCAACATCGTGGTGAGCAACGTCGATCCCGTCCAGCTGTGGGGCCGGATGATCCGCCCGCAGCACGTGCACCCGTTGATCCGTCGGCGCATTCGCTCACTGCCGCTCTCACACTCGACGGCCTGCCTGTTCTTTGCCACCAACATGGATCTGCGCGCGGCCGGCCTCGACTCCGGCAACATTTGGTACAGCCGCACCCCCAACATCGACGCGACCTATGAGCTGGGGGAGCGGCGCGAATTCGCCGACGTTGGGGCGCTGCCAGGGCTGTTCCTGAGCATCACGACGCTCAAGGATCCAACGCTGCGCAAGGACAAATTGCACACCGGCGAGGCGATCTTCTTTGCCTCGTGGGACGCGTTCTCGCGCTGGCAAACCACCGACCCCGACCAACGGCCGGCCGCGTATGAGGCCAAAAAGGAGATGCTGCGTCAGCGGATCGTGGACACGCTCGAACGCCTGATCCCGGGGCTGCGCGATCACATCGTGTTCAGCGCCGTCGGCACGCCATTGACCAACGCCCGCTATACCCGCGCGACGCGGGGCGCCGTGTATGGACCCGAGCTCTCGCTGTTCAACATTGGCCCGTTTCGACTCCCGATTCAGACCCGCATCCCGGGGTTGTTTCAGTGCGGCTCGAGCACGCTGGCGCCGGGGATCCACGCCGTGACCCGCTCGGGGCTGGCGGCCGCCGCCGCGGCGCTGGCGTGTCCGATCGACGAGCTGCTCCGCGAGGGCGAGCGCCCGCTGCAGGTTTGGCAGGCGGAGTCGCCCGATGTCGAGCCCGCGCGCCGGCGTGTGGCCGTGGGTAGGTAGGTAAATGACCCCCACAGAGACCTTGGCACTTCGCCGACTGCAGCCGCTGGCGCGTCTGGTCGCTTCGCTCCTCGGGGCCGTTTGGCCTTCGGACCCCACACCACAACACCGCGACATGACGGCGGATCTTCGTCAGGCACACGAAAAGTCAGGTTCTGAGGCGAGGGCGGAGTCCTCTTGGGTCCGCGGGGTTCCGCCCTGTTTTTGGAGACATACTGGAGACGGCTGCCGACCCCGTGCTCAGCGCTCGTACTCGACGAAAATCTCGCTCAGACGCATGTCCAGTCCAAGCTTCCTTGCTGTTCTGTAGCTGGCTGAGCCGCCGACCGCGCGGCCTGACCTGCTGAGCTGTCGAGATCTGCTCTCACCGAAAGCCTACAGTCGCCGCCGAGATTCGTGCTTCAGACGGAGGCAAGAGAGCTCGGATAGAGATCGAGGCCGCCGCAGTGGAACAAGATCGAGTTGCGAAAGCGAGCTTAATTCCGGCTCGCTTCTCGAGTACCTGGATCTTCGCGTTGACAACCTCGAGGTCAGGTCAGTTTCCGATGAGAATTCGAACCTGGATTCGATAGGGAAGACCGCCCTCTCCGTTGACCAGGTGAGCCTTCAGTGTGTAAGTTCCGCCAGACAACTTGGTGTGGATCGCCTCAACTGACCGAGGGTGATGCTGCCCGTACCACCTGGAGTCGGAAATCGTCGAGAAAATTGAAGGGCCTGTCAGTAGGAGATCGAGGTCACCATCATATGGTTCTGCATTTGTGATGATGCTGACGTACGCGGACGCTCCGCCTCCGGGAACCGTGAACTCGAAGTAGTCGACGTCACCTGGACACAGCCATAGGGAAAGATCGTCGAGTTCACTGATTGTCGCCGCAGTTCCCGGTGAGTCATTGTCCTCAGCAGGATCGTCACCGGGGTCCACGCCATCCATGGGGCACGCAAGTGCGCACGTGCTCGAACCCATATCACACGTATACCCGGTGGGGCAGTAACCCTCGCCTACATCGCAAGGGACACACTCACCAGCTATGCACTGAGCCAAGCCGGGGTGGTAGCAGTCCGAGTGCTCCTCGCAGTCATCGTTGATCACAATGCCAGTTTCGTCTCCCGTTCCCGTTCCCGTTCCTGGCGGGGATGGGTATTGGCAACCTGTGAATACGACGCTAAAAATCCAAAGGTGTGTATTGTAAATTCGATTCATCCGCCGCTATCCTGTGTGCAACAACAGACCACACCGTTGACTGGAAACAGACCATCGTAGACAGATCCTCCGAACGGAATCGGCCAATCACAAATCTCCGTCGTATCAAGAACATATCCGGTCGTATTCAAACACGTCGAGTTTTCCCCTAGCAAAATTCGTCCGTAGCATTGATTTCCCGTGATGTCCAGAGCTTCGGCACATTGCTCGCCAATTGACGCGCAATACTCGCCGCACGTCTTAAAGCCATCATCGACGCTGAGGCATGGTCCCGCCAGGGGTGTGCAGTAGCCTTGCACACAATCACCGGTACCCGCTCGCGTGTCACATTGGTGATGACACTCACCGCAGTTCTGCTCATCCCAGCCCAATACACGACACTCACCATCGCACCATTCCCAACCCTTCTCGCACTCGACCTCGGCTGTCGTCTCCGCGCTTGTTGGGTCTTCCCCAGTTGTCGTGGTCGTCGGAATGGAATCACCTGCATCATCCACTCCACCCGGCCCGCACGCGACGAGGACGAGAGCCACCAGGCAGCTTGCTCGAGTCATTGGTCGATCCCTCGGTTCGCGGCCGCGTCACTGATCCGACTCTGCTCCGTCATCGTCCCGAACTGCGTCTGAGCATCACTCTGGAACTCGGACCACCAGTCTGGGTCGCCAGCTTCAGGCCAATCACTGTCTAGAGTATACGACAAGCTCAAAAGCTTCATCACGGTATCGATGCTGAGGGCTGGGGAGCCGCCCAGAAGATCCCAAAGGAAGAAGCTCCAGTCGAGTTCGATGGCCATGCTACTACAGTCGCAGTTGGTCCACAGACCCATGTCGCAGACGCACTCCGGGCAGGGTTCCGCATTCATCATCGTGCAAGAATCCGTGGTCTTGAATTGCAGGAGGCTATCGTACGTGTCCGTACTGTTGGTGTAAGTGTCTGTTGATTTGTTAGCGACGACCTCCCAAATTTGAGGTCCTTGCTGGGCAAGGACACCAACGTCGGTCAACTCATTCCACACGGACATCGCGTAGAAGTGCGCGAAGCCCTCGATGACCGCCGCCGCTTGCCACTCCACCGAATCGCGGTCATGACCGAGCGTGGAGACCTCCTGGTCGCATGAGCACGGCGCACAGTAGTTGAACAATGGAGCTATCTCCTGCCAGATTGGTAGGAGCGGCAGGAGCGTTTGAACGTGCCCGTACTCGTGCGCCATCGTGTATTTTGGGAGTTCAGCCTCCGCCCTGGTGTTGACGGTGGGTCGGTTCGCAATGGCGAGATTCGTGATGGCGGCGGGGATCTCGACCGCTTCGTTCCAGTGGGCACCATAGGCAGTGACCCCAGTCCAGTAGCTACGACGCCCCTCCGCGAAGGTCATCGCCCAGAGCATGGCGATCGCGGATCGATGGGTTTGGAGAAGCGGATCTGGAGCGTACTCGATGTCTGTAACTCCCAACTCCACAGTTAGCATCTCTGTGGAGGTGGGAAGCCTGCAATCAAAAACAGCGTGTCACACTCCAGCGCAACGATGTGGGCGCTTCCGACGGTCCACGAAACCCAGTCGAGCGCGACCGTCCCCTCGGAAGTATCGAATATTTCGGTGCACCCGTCTTCGTCTAGCGGTTTCCAGCCCCACAGCACTCCCGCGGGCGCTCGAACACGAACGAGCATCTCCCTGGCGGTGAACTCTTCGGGGGCATCACGTCGGCCATATGCATCGTCGGCATCCACGCCTTCGGTCTCACCGAAATTTTCCCAGTCGGGCTCCAACACGCCGTCGTCCGAACCACCGAAGTCTCCGTTGCCTTCGACGACAGCGGGCCGCGGAGAAGCGTCCGTGTAGCCGAACTCTCCGGCAAGCCAGACCCACGTCACACAGACTCGGTGGTTCTCGGCCAGCGCTTGGCTTGGTAGCGCCAGCAGTGCGAGCCCGCAAGCGAGCACGACGGCATTATTCTTCGCCATTACCCATCGATATCACGAAATGGTCGTCGCAGGTAAACCGATGCTCCCGATCGCTAGCAGTGGGGATGTGTGAAAAATCGGCCCATTCTGGGCCAGTGAGCGAGTGCAGCGAGCGATGGACGGACTTCGGAGCCTACCTCGCGTGGGCATAGCAACTCGGCGTGCGCACCGAGAGTGCGCTCTCAACGCGACCCGTTCTGCCGACCCTTGACCAACTCAGCTTTGGGCACGCCTAGATGTTCGCGCAGGTTGGCGCGTGGGGCCAGCCGTCGGCTAGCGACCGCGTGCGGCTCGTCGGCCCTGTGCGTGGGGTATGTGTGGCCCCGTAGGAAGGGGCTCTGAACACACTTTCCCGTGTCCATGGGACGTACGACGTGCGGAAGGATTTTGCTACCGCGCGCCCCCTCACGGCGCGTCCGCGTACACCGTCCACCAACTATCAATGTACGTCCCCTCGATCCCAAACACGACCTCGGCCTCACCACCACCGACAGGAACCCGCGCGATCGAGTCCATGCCGCCGCCACCACCCGGACCCGCGTGTCCCCGAACCCGCAGCAGGGCATGCTCACCACCCGCGCTCCAGCCTGCGCCGGTGATCTCGAGCCCATCGACGCTGAGCTCGGCGAGGACGTCTCCCCAGGGCTCGGCCGCATCGACGTCGACGACCGAGACGCGATAGTGGGGCTGAAGCTCGATGACGAGGAACCGACGCGACGCGCCCGGGGCCCAGTCGACGTAGTTGTGCTGGAGCGAGTCGATCTCGTACACGCGCGCGTCGAGGGGCTCGGGGCCGCTGTCGAGTACGGCGATGACGAGGGGTCCGGTGGACGGGGGCTCGGGCCGCAGCTCGTAGATGCTGGCGGCGGTCGCGTCGCGGTGGGTCGCGCTCCGGATCGCGTCGTCGTCGGCGAGCGGGACGGTCACGGGTGTCGCGGGCCCCGGCCCGTCAGGGCCGATCTCAATGTCGGCGAGGCCGCGATTCGGGATCGGGTCGCCGCCGGGCTCGACGGCGGGCGCGGCGTAGACAATTCGAACGTCGCCATCACCGGTGATCCACTCGCCGTAGCCCTCGGCGACCTCCGGACCCACGAGCGGGACGGGCTCCGAAGCGACGACGCCCGCGAAGCCCATGTACAGCGACCCCGCGTCGTGGCGGTATACGGCCCAGTCTCGCGCGGCAGACCATCGGGCGTAGGTCGACGGGCCCTGGAAGGGGTAGACCGTGGGCCCGGCGTCGAGGTTGTCCGGATCGAAGATGAGCAGCTCGGTGCTGCCGTCGTCGTCGAGGTCGAGGCTCACGCCGAGCTTGTCGGCGTCGAGGAACAGACCCTCGCCCGACGTACCGACGGCGAGGATCTCGACGGGGCCAGGGCTGCCTTCGATCGTGGCCACCCGAAGCTCCACTTGATCATTGAAGCGCACCAGCCAGGCCGCCAGCTCGCCGGTCGGCGCGAGCACGCTCTCGGGCAGTCGCTGCGTCTCGTAGCAAGTATCGAGCTCGGGCTGGAGCTCCACCGAGGCCACGGGTTGACGGACGTCGTCGTAGCCGACCCACAACAGCGAGCAGGACACGGGCTCCTCGGGGACGAGCTCGAAGTTCGACGAGAGCTGGATCAACGCCGCGCTCCCATCATCCGCGAAGGCGAGGTTCTTGACACGCCCCAAGGCGCTGTCTGGCGCGAGCGGGGTAGCGACGAACTCCCCGTCATCCCAGCGCACGAGCTTCGCCTGTGAGTCCGCCTGCAGGACTTGGCCGTGGCCCTCGAACCACTTCGCGTAGCCGACCCAGTAGCCCGAACCGAGCTCCGTGACCAGCTCCGCTGTCGGGTCCGGCGCGTCGAAGTCGACGGCATAAATGTCGACCTGACTCGGTGGGGTGGGCGAGCTCGCGACAGGACGCTCGACGGCGACCAGGATCCGGGGCGGGCCCGCTGCGTCGCCGTCTCCGTCTTTTCCGGTCTCGCCGTCTGAGCTGTGGGTCTCGCTCGCGCTCCCATCGTCACCGCCAGAGCTCGCCACGCCCTCGGGACCGCAGGCCAGCGCAGCGACGAGGCACCCCCAACACCCATGACCCCCCGTCCACGATCCGCATTGGTAGACCCTACCTTTCTCCAACAGAAAAATGTGGGATGCCGGTAGGGCCCCCGTTCAAACCGTGCGTGCGATTTTCCCGCACACGGCTTACCAGTGGCCTCTCCGAGACGGGACTCGAACCCGCTGGAGCGGTGCAGCGTGAACGACAAACTCGCCTGGCTTTCGCCAGCCGCGCTCCCCGTTCGTCAGGACGCACCATCGCCCCAATCTAGCAGGTGCTGCGGTCGGCGCAGCGCCAAGGTCTGTGGGCTCATGATTCGCGCGTGAGTGACAGCGCGGTCGAGGGCGTGCGATCGTCCCCGCGTGAGCGAGGCCAGCGAGCTCGATCGAGACTTCGACCTCATCATCGTCGGAGGTCGGCCCGCGGGAGCCAGCCTGGCCGCGCGCCTCGGCAGCCAGGGCCTGCGCGTGCTTGTCCTCGACAAGGCGAGCTTCCCCAGCCGCCCGCCCGTGTCCGCGCCCTTCGTGCTGCCGCACACGATGGCGCTGCTCGACGAGCTCGAGCTCGACGAGGCCGAGTACGCCGCCGACGCGCCCCGCATGCACGAGTTCGTGCTCGAGTTCGCCGGCTACTTTCGGGCCTGGATCGGCTTTGAGCCGCTCGCGGGCCGCGACTACGTCTACGCGGTCGACCGGGCTCGCTTCGATCACTGCTTGTGGCGAAAGCTCGACCGGGTCCCCGGGGTCACGGCGATCGAGCGGGCCCGCGTGACCGAGCTGATCCGCGAGGCCGATCGCGTGGTCGGGGTTCGGGTCGCGCTGGCCGACCAGGACCAACCCCGCAGCGTCCGCGCCCGCGCCGTGATCGGTGCCGACGGCCGCCACAGCCTGGTCGCCCGCAGCGTCGACGCCAAGGTCACCGCCGAGCGCCGCGACGTCGACACGACCATCTACTACGCGCACTGGGACGACGTCGCGCCTTACCAGGACGGCCCGACCGTGGCCCACATCCACACGTCCTGCGATGGGTTCTCGTTCGTGTTCATGCCCAGCGCCGACGGCCAGGTCATGGTCCTGGCCCAGGGCCGCAGCGACTACTGGGACGCGCTCGACGGCTCCCCCGAGCAGATCTACGACCGGCTGCTCCGCGCGCGACCGTCGGTCTGGCGCCGGCTCGCGGGCGCCCGCCGGGCCAGTGAGCTCAGCGGCATGAAGCGGGTCGGCAACTTGTTTCGAGCCCCGGCCGGCCCGGGCTGGGCGCTGGTCGGCGACGCCTACCACCAAAAGGACTCGCTCGACGCCCAGGGGATTTACGACGCCCTGCTCGGGGCCAAGCTCCTGGCCGCGGAGCTACGCCGCTGGCACGCGGGGGACCAGAGCTGGGACCAGGCGATCGCCAGCTACGGCGCGGCTGCCCACGCCGCGCTCGCGCCGATGTTCGAGGCGACCATGGATCGGGTCAAGCGCGAGGTCTACGACGAGCCGCCGCCGTTCGTGGCCAAGACGATCCTGCGCTGGGTGCTGACCCACCCCGACTACGCCCAGCGCTTCGGCGAGCTGGTCACGCGCCGCCGGGAACCCGAGGGCTTCCTGACGCCGGGGGTGTTGCTGGGTCTGGCGGCCAAGGGCGCGGCGAGTCGCCTGCGCGCGAGGGCCCGGGGTGGGATCGACCGCACCGATCCACTATCAGCATGAGCTGTGAGCAGGAGGCCGTGAATGGAGCTCAGCTCGAGCCCGGCGCCGGTCGGTAGATCTCGCGCTCGCTCGGCTCTTCGCCGGCCGAGAACTGCGGCCGCTTGTGATACTCTTGCAGCGAGACCGCAGGCAGCACCCGCCCGTGCACGCGCACCGACTCGATCGCGTAGACCCCCGCGTGGGCCCCGGCGATCGTCGTGAAATACGGAATGTGCTGAACCAATGCGGTGCGCCGGATCGACAGTGAGTCGCGAATCGCCTGCTCACCCGAGCTCGTGTTGATCACCAGCGCGACCTCACCGTTGACCATCCGATCGACGATATGCGGCCGCCCCTCCAACACCTTGTTGACGGTCTCACACGTGAGCCCGGCCGCCCGCAGCGTGGCCGCGGTCCCGCGCGTGGCCAGCAGCGAGAAGCCCATGCGGCGCAGGTGCTTGGCCACGGGGATCACCGCCTGCTTCTCGAGGTCGCTGACGCTCACGAACACGACCCCAGACTGCGGCAGCTCGACCCCGGCCCCGCTCATGCCCGCATGAAACGCCGCGCCAAAGTCCCGGGCGATGCCCATGACCTCACCGGTGCTGCGCATCTCGGGCGACAGCAGCACGTCGATCCCGGGGAACTTCATGAATGGAAAGACGGGGACCTTGACCGAGACATGCTCGGGCACGCGCTCGCGCACGCCGAGCTCGCTCAAGGTCTTGCCGACCCCGACCAGCGCGGCGATCTTGGCGAACGGGGTGCCCGTCGCCTTTGACACGAACGGCACGGTTCGCGACCCGCGAGGGTTGACCTCGATGATGTACAGCCGCTCGCCCTTGAGCGCGTACTGGACATTCATCAGCCCCACCACGCCCAGCTCGCGGGCCAGCGCGGTGGTCGTGCGGCGGATCTCATCAATGATCGCAAGTGGGATCGAGACCGGCGGCATGCAGCAGGTCGAGTCGCCCGAGTGAATCCCCGCCTCTTCGACGTGCTCCATGACCCCGGCGATCACCACGTCTTTGCCGTCGGCGACCGCGTCGACGTCGAACTCGACGGCGTTGGCCAGGAATTCATCGATCAGCACCGGGTGATCCGGTGAGGCCCGCACCGCCAGCGACATATAGTTGCTCAGCTGGGCGTCGGAATAGACGATCTCCATGGCCCGGCCGCCGAGCACGTAGCTCGGCCGCACGATGACCGGATACCCGATCTGGTGGGCGATCTCGAACGCCTGTTCGCTCGAGCGCGCGACGCCCCAGCGCGGCGCGTGCAGGCCCAGGCGGTTGACCAGCTCACCAAACCGGCCGCGATCCTCGGCCCGATCAATCGAGTCGGCCGCGGTGCCCAGCAGCTTGTGACCGGCCCGCTCGATCGCCGAGGCCAGCTTCAGCGGGGTCTGCCCGCCAAACTGCACGAGCACGCCGACGATCTCACCGCGCGCGGCCTCGATGTCGAGGATGTCCAGCACGTTCTCGCGGGTCAGCGGCTCGAAGTATAGGCGGTCGCTAGTGTCGTAGTCCGTCGAGACCGTCTCCGGGTTGCAGTTGACCATGACGGTCTCGTACCCGGCCTCGCGCAGCGCAAACGAGGCGTGGCAGCAGCAATAGTCAAACTCGATCCCCTGGCCGATCCGGTTGGGGCCGCCGCCCAGGATCACGACTTTCTTGCGATCCGAGACGTTGGACTCGTCCTCTTCCTCGTAGGTCGAATAGAGGTAAGGCGTGTCGGTCGCGAACTCGCCCGCGCAGGTGTCGATGGTCTTGTAGACCGGCACAATTCCGGCCTGCAGGCGGCGCTCGCGGACCGCGTCTTCGGAGGTGTTGCACAGCGCGGCGATCCGCGGGTCGGACAGGCCCGACCGCTTGGCCTCGTGCAGCAGGCTGACGCTGCACACCTGCCCGCGCTTGCCGGCAGCGAGCCGCTGCTCGAGCTCGATGATCGCGGCCACGTGATGCAGAAACCATGGATCGATCGAGGTCCGCTGGTGCACGGTCTCGATGCTCATGCCCAGGCGCAAGGCCTCGGCGATCAACCACAGCCGCTGCGGCGTCGGCCGGCTGATCAGCGCCTCGAGCCGGTCCAGGTCGCGCTCGGGCAGGTCCAGATCAAACCCCCAGGTGTCGGTCTCCATGCTGCGCATGGCCTTGCCCAGCGACTCCCGGACCGTACGCCCGATCGCCATGGCCTCGCCGACCGACTTCATCTGGATCGTCAGGGTGTCGTCGGCGCCCTTGAACTTCTCGAACGCGAAGCGCGGGATCTTGGTGACGATGTAGTCGATGCTCGGCTCGAAGCTGGCCGGCGTGACCTTGGTGATGTCGTTGTCGAGCTCGTCGAGGGTGTAGCCAACCGCGAGCTTGGCCGCGAACTTGGCGATCGGGAACCCGGTCGCCTTCGACGCCAGCGCCGACGACCGACTGACCCGAGGGTTCATCTCGATCACGATCATCCGACCGGTCTCTGGATCGATCGCAAACTGGATGTTGCACCCGCCCGTGGTCACGCCGATCTCGGTGACGACCGCCCGCGCCGCGTCGCGCATGAGCTGGTACTCCTTGTCGGTCAGCGTCAGCGCCGGGGCCATGGTGATCGAGTCACCGGTGTGCACGCCCATCGGGTCGAGGTTCTCGATCGCGCAGATGACCACGAAGTTGTCCTTCGCGTCGCGCATGACCTCGAGCTCGTACTCTTTCCAGCCCAGCACCGACTCCTCGATCAGCGCCTCGGACCGCAGCGACTCCGAGAGCGCGTGCGCGGCCATGTGCTCGAACTCCTCGCGGTTGTAGGCGATCGCGGCCCCCGAGCCGCCCATCGTGAAGCTCGGCCGAATGATCGCCGGGAACCCGATCTCGTCGAGCGCGGCGCGGGACTCGAGCATGTCGTGGACATAGAACGAGCGTGGGACGTCGAGGCCGATCTTCAGCATCGCGGCCTTGAAGCGATCGCGGTCCTCGGCCTTCTCGATCACGTCGAGCGGGGCCCCGAGCAGCTCGACGCCGTGGTGCTCGAAGATCCCCCGGCGCCCGGCCTCGAGCGCGAGGTTCAGCGCCGTCTGGCCGCCGACCGTGGGCAGCACCGCGTCGGGCTTGGACGTGCGCAGGACCTGGTCGAGATCGTCGGGCGTCAGCGGCCGGACGTAGGTCTCGTCGGCCAGCTCCGGGTCGGTCATGATCGTCGCCGGGTTGGAGTTGATCAGCACGACCTCGTAGCCCTCTTCGCGCAGGGCCTTGATCGCCTGGGTGCCGGAGTAGTCGAATTCGCAGGCCTGACCGATGACGATCGGCCCGGAACCCAACACACAGATTCGCTTGATGTCATCGCGGCGAGGCATGGCGGGGTGCTCCGGCGCGCTACTTACCCGCTCGGGGGAGGCCGCGCAACGATGCGGCCTCGCGCTGGCGACGCGGACGACGGGGCGGCGCTCACCTTGCGAACAGCTGACGTTCGTGGACCTCGACGACCTCGCCGTAGCGCTCGAGGTCACGCGTGTCGACCCGCCGCGGATCCCCGACCACCAGCAGCATCACGGGCCGATCAGCCACCTGCGCCGCGTGAAACGCCTCGATGTCGGCGAAGCTCAGCTGCGCGTACTCTTTGAGCAGCCACTCGCGTGGGTCGGCCTCGTAGCCGCGCCGCCGCCACTCGACCAAGGTCCGCTGCAGCTCGCGAAACCCCGGGCTCTGGGTCTCGAGCCCGCGGCACAGCGACGAGCGCATCGCCTCGACCCGCTCGGGCTTGGCCGGCATCTCGCGGATCAGCCCCATCATCACGGCGATCGCCTCGGCGGTCTTGTCGGCCTGGCAGCCGATCCCGCCGACGAAGTAGCCGGCCTGCGCGGGGTTGTCGTCGCGCGCGAACCGACCCGAGGCCGAGTAGGCCAGGGCCCGAAATTCGCGGATCTCCTGGAACACCAGCCCGGCCATGCTGCCGCCCATGTACTCGTCGTAGGCGTCGGCCGCGGCCAGCTGATCGCGCGACACGGCCTCGCCATCGACCAAGAAGACCAGCTGAGTCTGGATCGCCTTGCGTCGGGGCAAGAAGAACACCGTGTCGTTGGCGGGCATCACCCGCGGCCGCACGACATGCTCGACCGCCGGCTCGCGCGGCCCGTCTAGCTGCAGGGCGCCGCCGAGCAGCTCGGCGACCTCGGCGGGCGCCCGCTGCCCGGTGTAGCGGATCTCCAGCGCGTAGCTCTGGGCCCGCTGCCACGCCGCGAGCAGCTGCTCGTCCGACAGCTTGCGCAGCCCCTTGCGGCCGTAGTCGCGCAGATAGTCGGAGCGCTCGCCGTACATCACGTACTCGCGCAGCGCCCCCGCGACGTAGCTCGGATCGCGCCGCTGGACCCGCTCGTACCCCGCTCGCTCGCGCCGCAGCGCCTTGCTGCGCTTTCGATCCGCGACTGGCTCACGCAGCATCGCGTCGAGCAGCTCGAGCGCGGCCGGAAGCTGCTGCTCGGGCCCCGTCACCCGGACCACCGTCTCGTCCAGGGTCGCGCCCGTCGTGAAGGTCGTGCCGAGCAGCGACAGCGCCTCGCGAAACTCCGTCGGTGAGTGATCGCGGGTACCGACGCGATCGATGTACTCGGTCGCGACCCCGATCTCGCGGATCTCGTCGGTGCCCACGCCAAACCGGAGATCCAGCGTGTAGGTGTCGTTGAAGGGGTTCTCGTTGGTGCGCAGGACCACGCCCGCGCCGATGCTGGTCGTCGTGACGTCGGCCTCGAAGTCGACGTAGCGCAGCTCGGCCGCGGGGCTCGTCTGCGCCATGACCTGCTCGTAGAACGCCGAGTGAGCGCCGGCGACCGGCGAGACCGCGGGGTAGTGGGGCTTGGACAGGCGCGTCTTCTTGGGAAACCCCAGGCGCGATCGCATCGCCAGGTAGTCGTCACCGAACAAGGTCGCGGCCACACGCATCACGTCCTCCCGGGTCAGCGTGGCCAGGCGCTCGCGGTAGTCCAAATAGCCGCCCCAGCTGTCCCGGCGAATGAAGCTATCGGCCAGCGCCAGCGCGCGCGCTTCGTTGTCTTCCCACTTGCGATCCTCGGCCCGGCGCAGCCCGTCGCGGATCGCCAGCATCCGCTGCTCGTCGAACTCACCGCGCGCGATCCGACGGTATTGCTCGAGGATCTGTCGCTCGGCGCTCTTGAAGGTCTGGCCCAGGATCCGCGGCGCAAAGAACACGATGTCGAGGCCATGATCGGCGAACTCCTGCATGAAGGGCAGCGCGATCAGGATCTTGCCCTCGTCGACCAGATTGTCGATGTAGCCCGAGCCCTGATCGTTGAACAACAGCTCGCGCACGACCTGCAGCGCCGCGTAGTCGGGGTGCCGCGGGGGCACTGTTCGAAACCCGTAGGCGCCGACCCGGACCGGCGTGAGCCGGAGCTTGACCAGCTCGCGCCCCTCGAACGGCGCGACCGTCCCACCGCGCGGTTCGGGCTCGGGGCCGCGGCGCCAGGCGCCAAACTGCGCCTCGATTACAGGCATGATCGCCTGGGCGTCAAAGTCACCAGACAGCACCAACGCCATGTTGTTGGCGACGTAGTACTCGTCAAAGTAGGCCCGCATCGCGACCAGCGAGGGCTGCTTCAAGTGCTCGATCTCCCCGAGCACCGACTGGGTGCCATAGGGATGGTCGGGGAACGCCCGGCGAATGAAGGTCTCGTAGAGCCTGACCTCGAATCGGTCGAGCGAGATGTTCTTCTCTTCATAGACAGCCTCGAGCTCGGTCGGGAACAGCCTGAACACGGGCTCGCTGAACCGATGCGCATAAATCTGCAGCCACGTGTCGATCTGCGAGGTCGGGAAGGTGTTGTAGTAGACGGTCTCGTCCTCGGTGGTGAACGCGTTGACGCCCGAGCCGCCGATCTCCTCGAGCATGCGATCGAGCTCGTTGGGGATCACGTAGGCGTAGGTCTGCTCCACGGTCTTGCCAATGTCGGCTTGCAACCTGGCCCGCTGCGCGTCGGTGGTGGCCCGCTCGTGCTGCTCGTAGAGCTCGATGATCTGGGCCTGAAGTTGCTCCTCGGCGGCCCAGTTGGAGGTGCCCAGCGACTTGGTGCCCTTGAACAGCATGTGCTCGAGGTAGTGCGCCATGCCGGTGTTGTCGGCCGGATCGTTCTTGCCGCCGGTTCGCACGACCACCGCACCAAACACCTCGGGGCGCTCGTGGTTCTCGCTGAGCAGCACGGTCAGGCCGTTGTCGAGCACGATCTGCTCGACGCCGATCGGGTCGCCCTCGAAGGTCTCGAACTCGACGCTTGGCGGCCGTGGAGCGACCTGCTCGATCGGCTGTTCGGCCGGCTCGATCGGTGGGGCCACCTCGGGCGGCGCAAACAAGATCACGGCGGTCGCGAGGGTGAGCAGGGAGCTGAACACGACCCCAGCTCTACCATGCCCGATCTCGCTCGGATCAGCCTTGGATCAGGCTCGATCGCGCCCCAGTTCGACCAGGCAATTCGCCCCCGACCACTGATAGGTTGCAACACGAGCCGAGAATACAGTAGAGACCTTTCTCGAGACTGAACATCATGCATCGAACTTTGCCAAGCCTGCTGTTGATCACTTCCCTGGTGTGCGCCTGCTCCTCGGAGCCGGCCGAGCAAGCCGACTCCGCCAAGCAAGCTGAGCCCGCCAAGCAAGTCGAGCCCGCCGAGCAGGCGGAGCCGCCAACACCCGAGCCCGCGCCAACACCCGCGCCCGAGCCAACACCCGCGCCCGAGCCGCCCGAGCCTGCGATCTCGACCGGTGACTGCGACGAGCAGCAAGCACAGATCTCCAAGCAGGCCGACGAGCGCGCCACCCCGTGGAACATCCTCGCCCACCTCGAGGCCAACTTCCCCGACATGAAGGTCTCGTGGCTGATGAAAGAGGCCCCGTTCCAGACCTATGTGGTCGACACCAACGCGACGAACTTTGGTCGGTGTAGCGACGCTGGCTGCTATCTGTTCGCGGCGCCGACCTCGGTGATCGAAGCGGCGGTCGAGAAGGCGGTGACCGGCGAGACCCACGACGCGGCGGTGCTCGGCGAAGCGCTCGGGCTGCCGGCCCAGAATTTCGAGGGTCCGCTGCGCATGATGACGCTCGACCTCACCGCCTCCAAGTCGTGCGTGCGCCTGCCAGTCGACGAGGATCCCGGCGTCTGGAAGTGCGAGAGCGACGCCGACAAAGACTGCTTCAAGTTCGGCGGCTACACTTCGGGCGGCGTGCCCGAGCTGATGGTCATCAACGCCCCGGTCGCCCTCGCGACTGTCCGAGCGATCCAATGACGGAACAGGTCATCTACCAGAGCCCGCTCATGTACCGGATCCTGCGCGACGGCGACGGACTGGTGATCGAGGTCGTGGTCGGGGGCATCGCGATGTCCTCGGTGCGCGTGCGGCTGACCGAAGACGAGGCGCTGGCCTACGAGCGCGACGGCAGCCGCGCGAGCGACAAGCTCGCCAACGCGATCATGGCCTCGCCCCGGTTCGGCGGCCGCTCCTACCCCGGGAGCAGCTAGCGCGCTAGCGGCGGGTCAGCAGCTTGCCGTCGAAGCGGTGCTCGTCGCCGAGCTGCTGGCGGATCACCGCCGCGTGCTCCGACAGATCCCAGCCGAGATCCGCGAGCCCGTCGAAGATCCGCGAGCGCAGCCGGACCGAGTCTTCCTCGGGCTTGTCGAGCTGGCCCACGAGCGTGGCCTTGGCCTGCTCCTCGGCGTTGTCGATCAGCGCCTCGATGCAGAAGAACCGGACCCCCTCGTCGGGATCTTCGAGGTACTTCATCAGGATCGGGCCCACGCGCGGGTCCTCGATCTCCTTGATGTGCGTCAACATCTGCAGCTTGGCGCTGGTGTCCCGCTCGTAGACCGGCGGATGGATCTCCAACAGCGAGTCGAGGATGTCCCACTCTTCGGTCTCGTTGGCGACGTCTTCGACGATGCGCAGCGCCCACGCGATGCCCTCGGCGTCCTTGCAGAACCGCTTGATCGGCTCGAGGATCGGCTTGCCGAGCGCCGAGAGCCGCTTGTACAGCCAGCCCTTCTCTTCCTCGTCGTCGATGCTCTTGCTCGCGTTCATCGTGAAGCGCATGAGCAGCGCGACGTAGGCCTCGATGCTCTGCTCCTCGAGTTCGTGACGCTCGGGCGAGCCCTCGGGGTGCTTTTGGCCCTTCTCCCAGGTCTGCGCGCCGATCTTGAACAGATCTTCCATCGCGCCGTAGCGATCCACGGACTGCGAGTACTGGTTGACGACGCGCTTGATGAGCTTATCGATCCGGGTCTTGCCGCGCCCTTTGCCGCCCCCAGATCCGAACAACATTTCTTTGAGTCCCACGCGTGCCTCACTTCGTGGATCGGATCCACGAATTTCCCGGGCTTTTACCTCGCAGTGCCGCGAGCGGCAAGCGGGCTCACGGGCCGTCTGTGCCCGTGTCCGTGCCTGTGTCTGTCTCGCTGCCCGTGTCCGTGCTGGTGTCCGTGCCCGTCTGTGTGTCAGATCCGGTCTCGTCGGTGGTACCCGGGCCGGTCGTGGTGCCGCCAGAGTTCCCGCCGAGCGCGCAACTGCCCCAGTTGCCCTCGTTCACCTTCACCTCGGAGCCGACCCGATGGCAGCAGTCGTCGGCCTCGCACGCGTAGTCCGGCGGACACTTGTCGTCGCCATCGAACTCGCACGAGAACAGCACGTCGTCGGACGGGGGCGCGAAGCAGCTCACAGCGACGCCAAGGCCAGAGCCCAGCAGCAGCACCAGCAGATAGCGCGAGAGTCGTGGTGTCGGCATGGCGAGCAACCAAACAGATCAAAACCGCAGAGCCAGGCCCCCGAGCCCGGGATCGAGCCGGGGACCGAGGCGCGCACGCGCGCTGCCCGAGCGCGCCGCCCGGCGGCGACGCGTGGCGTCGACCGCGAAGATGGTGACACCCGCGACCAGCGTCGCGGCCCCGGCAATGATGAAGCCGCGGCCGAGCCACTGGTAGGTCTCGCCCTGGCGCAGCAGCTGCTCGTACTCGCTGGCGACCGGCCCGTAGAGGTTGGTGCGACCGGTGTCCAGATCGAAGCCATAGGCGAGGCGCTCGGCCCTGTCCTGCCGCGTCTCGGCGACGCCAGCGAAGATCCCACCAGTGGTCGCGAGCGCGACGGCCCCGAAGGTCGCCCACCAGCCGGCGGCCTGCAGCTTGGGCAGGCGCTCGGGCACGCCCGCGACGTTGGCGTCGAGGGTCTCACCCTCGAGGTCCGACTGCGCGCGTGTGGCGTTGGGGTCGTCGGGGTCCACGATCGCTCCAGCGACGCCACCACCGCTCGGGGCCTCGCCGCGCTCGACCTCGGTGACCTCGGGCTCGAGCTCGGGGGTCTCACTGGGGGGGTCGCCCGCCGGCTCGTCCCCCGGGCCCTCGACCTGATCGTTTGGCCCAGCGGACTCGGCCGGCTCGAGCTCGGCTGGTCCGCCCGCGGGCGCGGCCGCGGGTGCGGTCGTGATCACGAGCGCCAGCGCGATCATCTGGGCGAGCACGGTCGGCGCGACGGGCATGCGGCCGGGAGAATAGCGGTCCGCTGCGGCGCAGCAAAGCCCGCCGCTACGACGCGGGGATCCACCGCTGGTGTCCGTCGGGCGGACAAATGCTATGCCCCTGTCCGTGAGCGCTGCGCACACCGCCAGCCACCCACGCCGGTCAAAACCCGGCGCGCGCGTGTCGTTGCTCGTCCTGCTTGGCGCGCTCGTCATGCCCTCGCTCGGCTGTCCCGTGTCCGGCAACGGCGGCGCCAGCAACGGGCCGCGGTCCAGCTACCCACCGGCCTCGGTCTACGAGATCGATCCGCAGTTCGCCGGCGAGTGGGACGGTGACGTCGACGGCCTCCCCGGCACGCTCAACATCGGCGAGCTCGACGACCGCTCGTTCTTCGGCTCGTTCGTCACCCACGACAACGCGACCGAGTACACGCTGCTGCTCGAGCACTCCTACGTCGACACGGAGGACGGCGGCGAGGTGCCCAGCAACCGCGTCACCTTCACCTGGCAAGATGGTCTGGGCAGCCGGGGCAAGGGGTGGTTGTTGATCAACCGTGAGGACACCGCGCTGACCGGGTCGTTTGGGTATGGAGTCGCGACCGAGGGGCTCGGCGAGTGGAGCTTCGTCCGCGAGAACTTCTGACGCGACGCAACGCGACGCGGCGCGCTCGAAGTTCGCGGCTCCGAACACCTACATATGAATACCCCTAGCGCGAGATCGCGCCACGTCGATGTCATAATCCGCGCAGTTGTGATTCGCGCAGCGCCGAGAGACCCGCGCATTCGTACTATACGCAATCATGACACTCACTGCATTTGATCGTTTGGCCAGCATTGAGCTAATTCGTTGAAATCGCCCCCCGGCGCATTGCACCTGATTCATCGAGAGAGCCTCCATTGAGCCTCGCCAATTGCGCATATCAAGAAAGAGCGATTTTGAGCTTGCCACGATACGTCGATTCCGTGACTATGAACATCGAGCGCAACCGTCCCTTCTTTTGCAGCGATCGACCGCCTTGCGTCGATTGCGGGGATCGGTGCATTCGAGGAGCCAGCGATGAATCACAAGATGTACCTCCGATCACCCGGCCAAGCTCACCACATTAGCCGACGAGGTTTCGGGGCAGGATTGGCCGGTCTCGCCAGTGTCGCAGCCATATCGGCCATGCGCGCGAGTCCGGCACAGGCTGCCACCGAGATTCAGATGGTCCCGCTGCCAATGTCGATTCCAATAGAGGTGTCCCCGACAATGAAGGCTCAGGGGCTCAACTCGGATCCCTGGTCATGCTCGGTCTCGGCGGCGATCGGCGACGTATTCGGGGTGGGCACTCAGCTCCGCGTCCGGCGTAACAAGGACCAAATGGCGATCTACACCGTCGCCGAGATTCGCGAGCAGGACCCGGCCAACATGGTGCGCATGAGCAGCATCGCCCGCCAGCGACTTGGCACCTCCGACACATTCTCCGGCACCTTGCACACCCCGCTCTCGACCAAGCTCATGACCGACGCGCAAGCCGAGAGCTCCGGCGCGTTCGTCGAGCGCCTCGCCGACGCCAAGGACCACCAGGGTCTGGTGGTGATGGCGCCCCACGGCGGTCGGATCGAGTTCAACACGGATCTGCAGGCGCGGTGGGTCGCGCAGGCCCTCGCGGGGGGCGACGTCTCCACCTGGTGCTGCTCGGGCTGGCGGACCGACAACGGCAACACCCACTCGCGCTGGCACGTGTCCACCACCGACATCAGCCCGGCGAGCTTTCCTGGCCTTGCGACCATCGCCGATCGTGGCTTTGCCTACGCCGTCGCCTTTCATGGCATGAAAGCCAACGGCGTCTTGATCGGTGGTGGCGCCCCCAACGAGCTCAAGCAGCTGATCCGCCAGGCGATCAAGTCCGAGGTCGGCAACAACCCGGTCACGGTCGTCAATGGTGGCAAGAACTCGGGCGTCTCGGAGACCAATGTTGTCAATTGGATCACCGCGGGCGGCGGCGGCGGTGTCCACATCGAGCAGAGCTCACAGGTCCGCGAGAAATACTGGAAGCCGGTCGCGCAAGCCGTCGCCGACGTCTTCGCGGACTTGATCTGAGCGAGCCCCGCCCGCCACCTCGACGTCTCGAGTGTGCCCAGGCGCGAGGAGAGCCGCACCTGCGCCCCAACGACGCCTGAAACAGCGGCGCGGGCGCAGGCGCGGTACGTTGCTCACTAGAGCGCAATGCACATGGTGACCACCCCGCATGAACCCCTGTTTTTGCAGGCCGGGTGTTTTCACTGGGCGAGCGTCCTACACTCTCGGTGCCCTCTCCCTCTATTGAGTTGACTGCGGGAGTTCGCGGCATCGTGAGCGCAGACATGAAAGATGAAGCATACACCGGATTACCAGGTTCCCCTCACCACATCAGCCGACGCGGGTTCGGTGCGAGATTGATCGGCGCCGCTGGATTTGCGGTCGCAACGGGTCACGCCCCGCCCGCGCGCGCTGCCACCGAGATTCAGATGGTCCCGATCCCCGTCTCGATCCCCGTCTCGGTCACCTCGCCCTACCAGTATCAGGGGCTGAGCAACGACCCGTGGTCGTGCTCGGTCTCTGGGGCAATCGCCAACGTATTCGGGCTGGGCAGCCAGGTCCGCGTGCGTCGCAGCGTTGATCAGTTTGCGGTCTACACCGTCACCGACGTCCGCTACCAGGATCCCGTCAATCGGGTCCGCATGGGCAGCGTCGCCCGCGAGCGCGTGGGCACGCCCAACGTGTTCTCAGGTACGCTACACACCCCGCTGGCGACCAAGCTGATGAGCGACACCCAGGCCAAGAACGCCGGTGAGTTCGTCGAGCGGATCGCCGACTCGCCCAACAATCATGGCTTGGTGGTGCTCGCTCCCCACGGCGGCGTCATCGAGGTCAAGACCGATCTCCAGGCGAGGTGGGTGATGGACGAGCTCCCCAACGCCGACGTCAGCTGCTGGATTTGCTCGGGCTGGACGACCGAAGGCGGCGCCCACACCCGCTGGCACGTGGCCTCGACCGAGCTCCACCCCGTCAGCTTTCCGGGGCTCGCGACCATCGCCAATCGTGGATTTGCCTATGCCGTCGCGTTTCATGGAATGAATGACGCGGGCGTCCGCATCGGCGGCAGCGCCCCGTTCGAGCTCAAAGAGATGCTGCGACAGGCGATCAAGCACGCGGTCGGCGACTACCCTGTCGCGCACGCCGCCGACGACGATCCAAACGGCGGGACCTCCCCCGACAACGTCGTCAATTGGATCACCGCAGGTGGCGTCGGCGGCGTACATCTCGAGCAAGGTCCGCTGATCCGCAGCAAGTATTGGTTCGCGGTCGCGCAGGCCGTCGCCGACGTGTTCCGCGGGCTCGTCTAGCCGGTCGAGACCAACCCGCGCAGCGCGTGCTTCAGGTTGCTGTAGGCCCGCACCCCGGTCGGCGCCAGGTCTCGCTCGATCAGGAATTGCGCGAGCGCGGGGCGGATCCCCGCGAGCACACACTCCGCGCCCAGCAGCGCCAGCGCACGAGTCAGCCGCGCCAGCTGCTGGGCCGAGACGGCGCTGTCGACCGTCGCGCCAGTCAAGTCCACGATCACCACCCGGCTCCGATACTGCCGGACCGCGATCAGCGTGCTCTCCAGCAGGTCGAGCCCACGTCGAGCATCGAGCGCCCCGACCACGGGGACGACCAGGACCCCGTCCCACACCTCCAGCGCCGGGGCCGACAGCTCGAGCACCAGCTCCTCGAGCTCGCGGATCAGCGCCGCCTTCTCGGCGTCGCGCTCGCGCAGCTGCTCGGTCCGCTGGACCAGCGCGTCCTCATGGGCCCGCTGCATCGTCACGTCCCGAACCACGTTGACGACCGCGATCATCGTCCCCGACTGATCCCGGATCGGCGCCGCCGTACCGTTGAGCCAGCGCCGAGCTCCCGTGGCGTCGTCGATGTGCAGCCCTGTCGCCGTGAGCGCGGCGGGATCGGTCTCGCCGTTCAACACCCGCCGACTCGGGGTGTCGTCCAGCTGTATCTGCGACGCCTCATCCTCGCTGAGGTACCGCCAGCTTCGCTCGGCCCGCTCGATCTCCCCGATCTGCGCGACGTTCATCCACGCCAGCGCGACCGGGTTTGCGTAGCGATGAGAGGCGTCGAGATTTCGAATGTTGATCGAGTCGGAGATGGCGTCGAGCGCCCCCTTGAACAGCGCGACCTCGGCCTGCAGCTCGCGCTCGCGGGCCTGACTCGCCGCGAGCTCTCGCCGCAGCGTCTCGAGCTCGCCCTCTCCCTGGCCTGTCGCCACGCCCTGGTCCTCCGATGTCGCCATGGCCCTGCGGGCTCAGGATACCGTCCCCGGTCCGGGGCTTGAAATCGCCGCCGCCATGACTGCTCGCCCGCTGGCGCGTTGCCCAGGATCGTCCGCTGTACGCTGATCCTGTCACACTCTGCCCGGCCGCTCGTAGAGCCCCGCGACCATGCACGAGCTTCAGCGCCTCACCTTCACCGCCCTGTTTGCCACCACGACCCTGTTCGGAGCCTGCCTGATGGCCGACGACCACGACCCGGACGTGCCGGACACGCGCGCGGCCGCGGTGGTCGATGGCGCCAGCTACCAGATCACCACCAGCGCCGCCCTGACCCAGGACCAGCTCCACGCGATCGCGCAGTTCGTCGAGGCCCAGGGCCAGGACGTGCACAAGGCCAAGGTGATCGTGAATGCCGACGACGCTGGCGGCCAAGTGCTCGCGGTCGAGCTGTGGGCTGGCACGCTCCCGGGCGATGACATCGCCGACGCGCTGCGCCAGGAGTTCGCGTACCTGGCCGACGCGGAGATTGGGGTCGCGGCGCTCGGCAGCGCGGACGCGCCCTCGCCGAGTGACGTGGGGATCGAGCCTGGGGATGACCCGGAGACCGTGGAGCAGAAGATTGTTGATGATCTGCGGGCGCAGGGGGTCGAGGGGGAGATCAATGTGAGTGTGACGCCGACGGGAGATGGGCACTATGAGGTCGAGGTTGACGTGAACGATCAGGGCTAGACTCTGATGTTTGCATTGAGAGCCGGAGTGTAGCCGCGCTTCGAGTTCGTTCGCGGGGGTCCGCGTCTGCGACGGTGCAACGCGCACGGGCTGGACGAGGTTCCAGCCCATGCGCGTTGCCACATCGGACACCCCACCCACCGCGAACAACCACCCCACCCTCCGCCCGACCGACCTAACACTCACACTCATCCTCCCCACCAAAGCTCCGAATCTCCACATGAAGCTCATAAGCAAAGCTCGACAGCGGCGTAGGCCCCCCAACCTTGATCAACAGATCCCCCGAAAAGCTCTCGTCATACCCATTCAGATCAACCCGCCCATTCAACCCAACCC